>NZ_SLZN01000005.1 GCF_004346035.1 Acidomonas methanolica
CCTTCCATTCTCTCTCAATCTTCAATTGTCAAAGAACAAAACCAACTTAAAGCCCCTGATTTCACTCAGAAAACCCAGAGAAACCTCAGCCCCCCCTCGTCGGTAGCGGGCTTTTAGCCCCCCCCGGCCCGATCCGTCAACATGAATTTTTCGGGTCCGCCATTCTGTCCGAAACCGAGGCGCCGCAAGGGATTTCAGACCATTTCACCCCGATTCCCGGCAGCCGGACCCAACATAAATCTTTTGAAATCTTTCTCTTTCCTTCCGCGAAAATAGGTCGCGCGCCTGCAGAACCGCCGATAGTCTCGACGGGTTGAGCCGTTGAAGGACGCCGCCAATGACCCGTTTCGCCCTCTCGCAGCGCTTCGCCAACGGCGTGCAGTGCGTTTCCGACACCATCATGATCGAGGCGCGCGCGCTGACGCCCTCTCTCTGGCGCATCCGTATCGGTGAGGACGCCACCCTCCCGGCGGACGAATCCTGGGCTGTTCCGGCCGAGCGCCGTCACGCCGGCACGACCGTCACGATCGGCGAATCGCCGCAGGGCCTGATCCTGCGGACCGCCGCCTCCCACCTGCATATCGCGACCGCCACCGGCGCGATCACGATCGAGGACACAGAGGGGCGACTGATCCTCGCCGACGCGCAGGATGCGCCGGTCCTCCCCGGCCGGACGGGCTTCGTGCTCGCCAAGCGGTTGAGCCCCGACACGCGACTCTTCGGCCTGGGCGACAAGCCCGGTCGCCTCGATCTGCGCCAGCGCTCCTTCGCCCAATGGACGACGGACAGCTACGCCTTCGAAGCGGGGCAAGACCCGCTCTACAAGGATATCCCTTTCTTCATCGGCTACGAGCGCGGACGCAGCTTCGGCGTCCTGCTCGACAATAGCTGGCGGAAATTCTTCGATTTCGGCGTGTCGGACCCGGAACTGATCCGATTCGGGGCGTTGGGCGGCCCGATCGACTATTACGTGATGACCGGACCGACCCCCGCCGAGGTGGTCAGCGCCTATGGGTGGCTGACCGGCCTGCCGCCCCTGCCGCCGAAATGGGCGCTGGGCTATCATCACTCCCGCTACTCCTATCAGACGCGCAAGGACGTGCGGAAACTCGCACGGCGCGCGCGTGAGAAGCGCGTTCCGTCGGATGTGATCTGGCTCGATCTGCATGTCCTGAACGAACGGCGCGCCTTCACCATCGACGAGACGGCCTTCCCGAAATTCCGCGCCCTTGTCGAGGAGCTGCATGCCGAGAAATTCCGCATCGTCATGATCGCCGACCTCCATATCGCCCATGTGCCGGACGGCACCTACCAGCCTTACGCCACGGGGCTGGCGCGGGACGCCTTCGTGCATACCGAACAGGGCGCGCTCTACATCGACGAGGTTTGGCCCGGCCCCTGCGTGTTTCCGGACTTCACCATGACGACAGCCCGCGTGTGGTGGGGCGATCAGGTGATCGGAAGCGTCACGGAAACGGGCGTGGACGGCATCTGGAACGACATGAACGAGCCTGCCGTATTCAACACGCTCGGCACCTTCCGCCCCGAAGTCCGGCATCGCATCGCGACGGAAGGATTCGCCCCGCGCGTCGCGCCTCATGCGGAGATCCACAATATTTACGGCATGTTGAATGCGAAGGCGACGCGCGAGGGGCTGCTCAGGATGGCTCCCGACCGACGCCCCTTCGTCATGATGCGCGCAAGCTACGCGGGCGGCCAGCGCTACGGTGTGACCTGGACGGGCGACAACGTCGCGACATGGGAGCATCTGCGGCTGAGCACGGCCATGCTCCTCAATCTCGGACTGAGCGGCTTCGCCTTCGCGGGGGTGAATCTCGGCGGATTCGTCGGCAACAGCAATCCAGATCTGCTGACGCGATGGTTGCAGGTGGGCATGTTCAACCCGATCGCCGACAACCATTCCGATCTCGGCACCGCCGCGCAGGAACCCTGGGTGGATGGAAAGGCCCATCTGCACATCCGCCGCGCCGCGATCGAGACGCGCTACCGGTTGCTCCCCTATCTCTACACGCTGGCGGAAGACGCCAGCCGCACCGGGCTGCCCTTCATGCGGCCGCTCTTTCTCGAATTTCCCGAGGCCGCCGGCGGCTTCGCGCTCGACCGGCAGGCGCCGACGCAGTTCATGGTCGGCGCCGCGCTGATGGTGGCCCCTCCGCCCTATGGCGAGATGCCGGGTGCGTTCGACGTGCTGCTCCCCCCCGGCGGATGGTATGATTTCTGGACCGGCGCGCGCATCGGGACGGACAGGATCGCCCGCATCACCGGCAATAGCGGCACCACGAAGGAACTCGACGCCGATCCGCGCCAGCAATGCCATGTGATCCGCCGCGAGCCGGAGGCCGGACGAATCGCCGTCTTCGCCCGCGCGGGCGCGATTCTCCCCTCCCATGACGTGATCCAGTCCACGGCGGAAACGCCCTCAGGCCCGCTGCGCCTCGCCATCTATGCCGACACGCACTGCTCGGGCACGCTGTACGACGATGACGGCGAGACCCACGCCTTCCGCGACGGGCAGTTCCTGCGCCTCCTCTTCAGCGCGCATTTCGCCGAGGACGACAGCTTCACCGTCACGATCTCGCGGCAGGAAGGGCAGTATGCGCCCTGGTGGTCGGAGATCGAAGTGACGATCCACGGGCTGGAAACATTCGGCACCCTCGCCGTCAAACCCGGCGGCAAGATCAAAGCCGGCTTCGACGCCGACGCGCGGAGCCTGCGCTTCACCCTCCCCGCGACTCCGGAAGGCGTGACGATCAGCGGCACGGGACGGCGGCAGAAAAGCGCTCCGCCGGAAGATTGAGGCCGGAAAGGCGGTCTTGTTCTTTTTTGGAAAAAAGAACCAAAAAACATCTTCGACCTGGCTGCGGAATTTCCCCGGGAAACGCCGCAGCCAAAGGATCAAAAGTCTTTTTGCTTCTTTTTCTTCAGAAAAAGATGGCCCCTCGTCACAGGATTCTCTCACCGATCGACGGCGCGGGCCGCGGCGCCGGCATGGCATCCCACCCCCCACCCAGCGCCTTGTAGAGCGTGACCATGTTGGTCATTTGCTGGAGATGGGTGGTAATGGCGCCGAGCTGCGCGGAATAGAACGTCCTCTGGGCGATGAGCGTCGAGAGATACGGATCGTATCCGGCCTTGAACCGGGTCAGCGCCAGCAGATATTCGCGCCCGCTGGAGGCGGCGAGCGCATCCTGCGCCTGGCGCTGGCCGACATAGGTTCCCCGCCCGGCCAGCGCGTCCGCTACCTCGCGGAAGGCGGTCTGGATCGTCTTTTCATATTGGGCGATTTCCTGCCTCTTCCGCGCCTTCGCCTGTTTCAGTTGCGCGGCGAGACGCCCCGCGTCGAAGAGCGGCAGGGTGATCTGCGGCGCGATGTTCCACGCGCCCATGCCGCTCTGGAACAGACGGGTGATGTTGTTGCTCGCCGTGCCGTTCGCCGCCGTGATCTGGATCTTCGGGAAGAATTCCGCCCGCGCCGCGCCGATATCGTCATTGGCCGCGCGCAGAGCGCCCTCGGCCGCCAGGATGTCCGGACGGCGGCCGATCATGTCGGACGGAAGACCGGCAGGCACGGCCGGAAAGGCGACGACATCGGCGAGACCGGCCTTCCCGTCCAGCGCCGTCCTCACCTCCGCCGGCAGCGGCGCGCCGACGAGGAGTTCGAGCTGGTTCACGGCCTGCGCGCGCTGGCGGGTATAGATCTCCAGATTCGTCTCGGCGTCATGCAGGGCGGTTTCCGCCTCCGCGACGTCGAGTTCCGTCCCCGTCCCGACGGTGCGCGTGCGCCGGACGAGATCATAGGTGCGCCGCCTGTTCTCCAGAATGCGCCGCGTCACCGCGAGCGCCTCGTTATTGGCCACACAGTCCAGCATCGCCGCCGAGACGCTCGCGATCACGCTCAGCCTCATGCTCTCGCGGTTCAGTTCGTCCGACATGTATCGGTCGAAGGCCGCCCGTGAGGCGCTGCGGATTCGCCCCCAGAGATCGACCTCATAGGCCGAGACTCCGAAGCCGACCGCGTATTCCCGCAGAAAAAACGCCCCGCCCCGGTTGCCCGAGAGGCTGTAGGTGCCGGCATAGAGCTTCTCGACATTCGCCAGCGCTCCGCCGTTCAGAGTGGGAAACAGCGCGGCGTTCTCGATATCGAACTGCGCGCTGGACGCCGCGACCTGATGCTGCGCGATCCGCAGATCCCGGTTGTTCTCCAGCGCCAGCGCGATGAGACGCTGCATGACGGGATCGCGATAGAATCGTTTCCAGTCGTCGAGCCCCTCCGACGCCGCATCGGCAGAGTCCGCGCCATAGGCCTGCCCCTGCGGCCAGGCGGCGGAGACCGGCGCGACCGGCCGCCGATAGGTCGGGATCATCGTGCAGCCGCCCAGAAACAGCGCGGCGGCAAGGAGGGAGCGGAACATGATCCGTCTCACGTCACGCCCCCTCGCCCGGTCCGCCGGCGAGCGGCGCGACGACGCTGCCCTCCCGCAGGGAGGACGGCGGATGGATGATCAGGCGGCTGCCGTCGGGCAGGCCGTCCTTCACCTCCAGCCGGTCGCCGAAATCGCGGCCGACCGCGACCTTGCGCAGCCGCACATGGTTTGCGGGGTCGACGGTGGCGACGGACAATCCGTCCGCCTCGTAGATCAGCGCCTCCGACGGGATCAGGATGGTCGGCGACGGACGCGGCATGGCGAAATGAATGGTCGCATAAAGCCCCGCCTTCAGCCGCCCGTCACGATTGTCGAGGTCGATCTCGACGGGCAGCATGCGGCTGCCTTCCTCCAGCGCGAAGCCGGTCCGCGCGACGACGCCGGAGAAACGCTCCCGCGGCCGGTCGGGCACGGAGATCTCGACCGGCATCCCGTCGGAGACGCCCGGAACCTCCCCCTGAGGCACATGGACGCGCACGCGCAGCGTGTCGGTGCGGGCGACGACGAAGAGGGGGGCGGCCTGCGGGTTGTCGGCGCTCACGAGATCGCCCGCCTCGACACGCCGCGCCGTCACCACGCCGTCGAAGGGCGCGGTGACGGTCGTATAGTCGCGGCGTTGCGCGATCTCCGCAAGGGCGGCGTCGGCCGCCGCCTGCTCCGCCGCGCGCTCCTGCTGCGTGAGGCGATCCACGTCGAAATTCTGCTCGCTGACCGCCCCGCCGCCGACGAGACCGCGCGAGCGCCGGGCCGTGATGCGCGCGAGTTGCAGATTGGCGCGGGCCTGCGCCAGAGCCGCCTCGGCGCGCGCGACCTGCCGGTCCAGCTCCGGCGCGCGGATGACCGCCAGAACCTGGCCGGCCTTGACCGGCGTCCCGATATCGACGAAGCGCCGCGCGACATAGCCCGAGGCCCGCGCGCCGATGGCGGCCGTCTCGAACGGCGCGGTCTCGCCCGGCAGGTCGAGGGAGACGGGCTCCGCATCGGCGCGCACGATCATCACCCGGACCTCGGGCACCTGCGCGAGCCTCTGCGCGGCGAGAGCGCGGACGGCGGCTCCCCGTTCGACATGGAGATAGGCGCCATATCCGAGCAGGAGGACCATGCCGATCCCGATGAACGGGGCCAAGGGACGGCCACCCCGCACTGCGGCATCAGGGGCGGGAGGAACGGTGTCAGACATTGGCATAATCCTCCAGGATACGACTCTCCTTCCGGCGGAGACGGCTGTAGAGCCAGGGCACGACGAACAGGGTGGCGCAGGTTCCGGCGAGCAGCCCGCCGATCACGGCGCGGCCCAGCGGCGCGTTCTGCTCGCCTCCCTCGCCGAGGCCGAGCGACATCGGCAACATGCCGATCACCATGGCGAGCGAGGTCATCAGGATCGGCCTCAGCCGCGCGCGTCCCGCCGCGACCGCGGCCTCGGCGGCGGTCATCCCGAGCGCCCGGCTTTCCTTGGCGAAGGTGACGAGCAGGATGGAGTTCGCGCTCGCCACGCCCACGCTCATGATCGCGCCCATGAGCGAGGGGACGGAAAACGTCGTCCCGGTGACGAAGAGCATGAAGACGATGCCGCACATCGCGCCCGGCAGGCCGAGAACCACGACGAACGGATCGGTGAAGGACTGGAAGTTGATGACCATGAGCAGGTAGACGGCGATCGCCGCCACCCCCAGCCCGATTTCCAGCCGCCCGAAAGCCGAGCGCATGCTCTCGATCTGCCCCTGGATGACGACCGTGTTGCCGGGCGACAGCTCGGCGCGGTGACGGTCCACCACCTTGTCGATGGCGCGGGCGATCGAACCCAGATCGCGCCCCTCCACGCTCGCGTCGAGATCGAGCGTCGGCTGGATGTTGCTGTGGGAGATGACGTTCTGGCCGACGCCGCGCCGGATCGCCGCGACATTGCCGAGCAGCGCCGGAGCGGCCGCCACGCCGGACGCATCCTTGATGACGGTGTCGCGCAGGTCGCCGAGGCCGTTGATCCGGTATTGCGGCGTCTGCACCGCCAGCGGATACTGGATGCCGGTATCGGGCGCGACCCAGAAATTCGGCGTCACCGTGTTCGACGACGCGAGCGAGACCATGACGTTCTGCGCGACGTCGTTCATCGTCAGGCCGAGATCGAGCGCGCGCTGGCGGTCGATGGCGAGCCGAAGCTCGGGCGCGGCGAGCTGCTGATGGAGATGCACGTCCACGAGGCCGGGAATGCGCGCGATCCCGTCGCGTATCTCCGCCATCACCTTGCGGTTCGTCATGACGTCATAGCCCGCGATACGGATATCGACCTGAGCCGGGATGCCGAAATTCAGAATCTGGGTCACGATGTCGGCGGGCTGGAAGTAGAACACGCTCTCCGGGAAGCGGCGCGCCAGCTCCGTGCGCAGCTTCCGGACATAGTCCGCCGTCGGCCGGTGGTTTTCCCTGAGCGCGACCATGATCTGCCCGTCATTGGGCCCGATCGTCGTGCCGTCGTCGAACGGCATCGAGTAGCGGAACGGAATGCCGATATTGTCGAGGATCAGCCTGCGCTCGCTGTCCGGGACCGTCCCGCGGATCACGTCCTCGACCTGGTCGAAGAGCCGCTCCGTCGTTTCGATGCGCGTCCCCGCCGGAGCGCGGACATGCAGCTTGAACTCCCCCGCATCGATGGAGGGGAAGAAATCCTGCCCCACCTGCGTCGCCAGACCGAGCGCGACGAGACCGACCGCCAGACCCAGCGCCGGAATCTTCCACGGGCTGGCGACGAGCGCACCCAGCCGACGGACATAGCCGTCCCTGAAACGCTCGAAGCGTGCGTCGAACCACTGCCCGAAACGCGCGAGGCGATCGGGGCCGAGCCCGGCGTCCCGCCGCCGCGCCACCTGACGTTCCTCCGCCTTCAGCAGCATGGCCGCGAAGATCGGCACCAGCGTGCGGCTGATCGCGTAGGAGGCGAGCATCGCATAGACCACCGCCAGCGCCATCGGCGTGAACAGGAACCGCGCCGGCCCGACGAGAAACTCGACCGAGACGAAGACGCAGGAGATCGCCAGCGTCGAGACCAGCGTCGGCAGCGCGATGCCCGCCGCCCCGTCGAGCACCGCGAGGCGCAGATCCGCGCCGTCATGGCGGAGGCGATGGATGTTCTCGATCGTCACCGTCGCATCGTCCACCAGAATGCCGACGGATAGCGCGAGCCCGCCGAGCGTCATGAGGTTCAGGGTCTGTCCCGTGGCGGCGAGGATGGCGATGGAAGACAGGATGGCGAGCGGGATGGAGACGGCGACGATCAGCGTCGAGCGCCAGCTCGCCAGGAAGGCGAGAATCATCGCCGCCGTGAGCAGCCCCGCGATCACGGCCTCGGACGCGACGCCCGAGATCGCGGCCTTGACGAAGACGGACTGGTCGAACAGCTCCTCGATCTTCATGCCCGGCGGGGCGGCCGCCCGCGTGACGGGCAGCACGGTGTTGCGAATGGCGTTCACCACGTCGAGCGTGGAGGCGTTGCCCGCCTTCATGATCGACAGCAGGACCGAGCGCCGCCCCTCGCGCCGCACGACGTTCTGCTGCACCGCCGTGCCGTCCCGGACGGTCGCGACATCGGCCACGCGGATGATCGCGCCGGTCTTCGGGTCGCGCTTGAGCGGCACCTCGTTGAGCTGCCGGGCGATGTCCGGCATGCCGTTCATGCGCACATCATATTGCGTGGGGCCGAACTTCACCGTTCCGGCGGGCAGCGTGAGGTTCTGGACGTTCATGGCGTTGGAGACGTCCAGCGGCGTCAGCCCGACGCCCGCGAGCTTGCGCGCGTCGATATCGACCATGACCTGACGGATCTTCCCGCCATAGGGCGGCGGGAGCATCGTGCCCGGAATGGGCGCGAGTTGCTGGCGGACGCGATAGACGCCGTAGTCGTACAACTCGCTTTCCGTCAGCTTCTCCGAGGACAGGGAAAGCTGGAGCACGGGCACGCTGGAGGCGCTGTACTGCATGATGATCGGCGGCTGAACGCCGGGCGGCAGGAAGGCGCGGATCGAGTTGGTCGCCGAGACCGTCTGGGCCACGGCGAGATCGACGTTCACGCCGGGCTGGAAATAGAGTTTTTGCAGCACCAGCCCGGGCGTGGTCTGGCTCTCGATGTCGCGCAGATTATTGACGAAGAAACTCTCGGAGAACTCCGTGTAGGTGCTGATGCGCTTCTCGGTCTCCGCGGCGTCGAGCCCGTCATAATACCAGACGACGGTCACGACCGGGATGTCGATCGTGGGGAAGATGTCCGTCGGCGTGCGGAGGACCGCCGTGACGCCGAGGAGCAGGATCAGGACGCCCGCGACCAGAAAAGTATACGGCCGCCGAAGCGCGAATGCGACGATACCCATTGGAAGTCTCTATCCGGAGGATGTTACGAATGGCACAGGCGACCGGAAGCGGCCGCCGAGGCGGTCTTCCTTCCTTTTCCGAAGAAAAGGCGCGAAAAGACGCCGATCGGTCAGCTGCGGCGTTTCACCGGGACGCCCCAAGGTGAAGCCGGACAGACTTTCCGGTTCTTTTTTTCAAAACGAAGAGCAGGACCGGATGCCGGCAAGGGCTCGATACCTGCTTCATGGTCATGACAGCCTCCGGCAGCTCGACAGCGCCGGCGACGCTTCGGGTCGGATCATGCAAGACGCACCCCGAAACGCGGTAGAGCGATCCACCCATATCCTTGCATGATCCGACCTGAACGTCACCCCGGCATGACGTCCGGGGCGAGACGAACGACGCCGATACCGCCTGAATACGCTGCATTTCCTCATCGCGTTGCTCATGCGGAGCGATCCCCCCGCCGCGCCGGATAGAACGATCCCGCCATATTATTGCACGATCCGACTTCCACCCGAGATTTCACCTGCTGGCTGGATCAGGCATGCCCTATGATGCGCGGAACGAACCCGCCATCATGAACTCCGGAGAACATCATGCAGGAGATGATCATCCGCCTGCGCGACATGGTCGCGCGCCATTGCGCCGGATCGGCCGTCCGCACCGTCGTGCCGGGCCTGATGTTCTTCCGCGAGGAGGCACCGACCATGCCGGCGGAGGTCCTCTACGATCCGCGCTTCTGCATCATCGTCCAGGGCGCCAAGCAGGTCGTCCTGTGCGACCGCGTCTTCAACTATGACGCCCGGAATTACCTGGTCACCGCCGTCGATCTTCCCGTCACCGGCCAGGTCACGCTCGCGACCCGCGACGAACCCTATCTGGCGCTGTGCCTCACGCTCGATCCCGGCCAGATCGCCGAGCTTCTCCTCGACGTGCAGGACGACGAACTGAAACACGGCCCGCTCTGCCCGTCCTGCATGAGCGTCAGCCCGCTGACGGCGGAGATTCTCGATCCCGTCACCAGACTCGTGACACTGGTCGAACGTCCGCAGGATATTCCGGTGCTGCTGCCCCTGTTCCAGCGCGAGCTGCTCTACCGACTCCTTCAGGGCCCCCAGGGCTACGTGCTGCGGCAGATCGCGACGAGCGGCAGCAACCTCTCGCAGATCAACCGCGCCATGCACTGGATTCGCGATCATTATCGCGAACCGTTCGACATCGGCTCGGTGGCGCGGATCGCCGGGATGAGTCCGTCCTCGTTCCACCGCCATTTCCGCTCGGCGACGATGATGAGCCCCCTGCAATACCGCACCCGCCTGCGCCTTCAGGACGCGCGGAGACGCCTCATGCAGGGACGCGCCGACGCAGCGGAGGTCGCGTTCGCCGTCGGCTACGAAAGCCCCTCCCAGTTCAGCCGCGACTACCGCCGCATGTTCGGCCATCCCCCCGTGCGGGACGTCTCCCGCATCCGCGCCCTGTCCGCCTGATCCCGGCCGTTCGCGGCTGACCCGTCATGATATCCTGGAGCATTGCATCGGAGCATTGCATCGTTTCGACGGGCGGACCGGCACGACGACTGAAACCGGGCCGCATTCGGTCATCCGGGCGGGCGGGGCGCGATCGGGCCATGGGCCGGGGCGTTCTGACGGAGGCGAAATGTCATCGCTTCCGCCTCGGCGCGGTCACGGGCTTGCACAGCAGGTCGAGGTCATCCTGAAGGCTCGTTTTCATCACGCTGTCCCACACGTCCGACGCAAATTCCGGAGCCGCATGTTCGCTGAGACGCACCACCCCGACGGCGCCGGGTGAAAAGCCCGGCAATCGCCGCAGCCGGAGCCGACCGGGCGGGGGCACCCGCAGCGGAAAGGACGAAATCGGCAGGATGGTGGCGACCTTCCCGGTCATGACCTGCGCGTGAATCAATTCCAGTGAATTCGTCTCCAGGCGGATCATCGGCTCGACGCCGGCGGTCTGGAATCCCACATCGACCAGTTGCCGGCAGCGCATTTCCCTGGTCAACAATGCAAGCGGCAACCGGGATGCGGCCTCCCAGCCGATATCGTCTCCTTCAGGAAGCTCGAAGGCGCCGGATGCGGCCAGAACCTGCTGCTCGGCATACAGGGTGCGAACCTGGAACGCCTTCGCCTGCGGGCACTGGTCATAATACATGATCCCGATATCGAGTTCCTTGCTGACCAGTTTCTCGATGATCGACCCGTTGGGCAGCGCATGCACCTCGCTGGCGAAATCGCCGCATCGCTCCTGCGCGGCGTCCAGCAGGAGAGGGACGATATGCACGGCGGTGGGGATGACGCCGATCCTGACGATCCCCGCGATCGCCCGCTTCGTTACCGAGACCTCGTTCCGCAGTTCGCTGACCCCTCTGAGGATGTCATGCGCCCATTTGAGAACGCGCGCCCCATCATCCGTGATCCCGAAGACTTTTTTCTTGCGGTCGATGATGACGATGCCCAGCTCGTCCTCCAGCTGGCGGACGGCGCGGGACAGGGCAGGCTGCGACACGCCGCAGGCCGCGGCCGCCTTGGAAAAACTTCTGTGGCGTTCGATTTCGCGCAGATACTGCAACTGCTTCAAAAACATCTCAAGCTCCGTGCGGTCGCCGCGGGTCCGGTCGGCGCGACGCCCCGCGCGACACAACGACCCGCAGACCAATGATCATGGCCCGCGAACGGCGTCCCGGAAATACGGCACGGAACCCGCTCAGCCCGCGATGCGGATCGGCGCCGCCGAAGCGACGCTCGGCACGATCTTGACCGGAATGGCCTTGGCCGCGGGCGTGCCGCTGATTTCGTCGTAAAAATCGAGCGGCAGCAGAGGGTTGAGTTCCGGATAATATCCGGCGATCGCGCCACGCGGCATCGGGTAATCAAGGATCGTCAGCCCGTCGACATAACGCCGGTATCCGTCGTCGCTGTACGTCTCCAGCCCGACGACCGCCCCATTCTCCAGTCCCCGGTCCTCACGATCCTCCTTGTTCATGAATATGACGAGACGGTTGTTGTAGACCCCGCGATACCGATCGCTGTTGCTGTAGATCGTCGTGTTGTACTGGTCATGCGAACGGATCGTCGCCAGCCGCAGCATCGCCGGGTCCTCGATCACGTCGTTCACCTCCAGACCCGGCATGACGAGGAAATTCGCCTTGCCGTTCGGTGTCTTCCAGACTCGCCGCCGGGGCGGAATATCCAGATGGAAACCGTGCGGGTTCTTCATCTTCTCCGAAAAATCAGCGTAGATCTCGGGATAGACGTCAGCGATCCTGTCCCGGATCAGCGTGTAATCCTCGATATAATCCGCCCAGGGCGTTTTCGAGTTCGGGAGCGTCGCCATCGCCACGCGGCAGATGATTTCCGTCTCCGGACGCACATCCTCGCTCACCGGCTCGAACACGCCGCGCGACGGCGTGACGTTCGCCATCGCGTCCTCGATGGTGACGAACTGCTCGCCCTTTGTCGTGCGAATGATTTCCGAACGCGCCACGACCGGCAGCATCAGCGCATCCCGGCCATGGACCAGATGCGCGCGATTGAGCTTGGTCGTGACGTTCACCGTCAGGTTCAGGCGCGCCATGGCCGCATAGGCGCGATCGGTATCGGGGA
This sequence comes from Acidomonas methanolica, assembly GCF_004346035.1. GTDB lineage: Bacteria > Pseudomonadota > Alphaproteobacteria > Acetobacterales > Acetobacteraceae > Acidomonas > Acidomonas methanolica. The sequence goes on from NZ_SLZN01000005.1 coordinate 12,407, forward strand.
TCGCCCGGGCGAAATTGCCGCCCATGCCGAAAAACACCTTCGCCGTACCCGCCTCCATCGCCGCCACGGCCTCGACGACATGATGGCCGTGCTCGCGCGGCGGCTCGAACCCGAAGACGTCGCGCACACGGTCGAGATAGGCCTGCGTCGGTTTCTCGTCGATGCCGACGGTGCGGTCGCCCTGCACGTTGGAGTGGCCGCGGATCGGCGCGATACCCGCGCCCGGCTTGCCGAAATTCCCCTTCAGCAGCAGGAGGTTTGCCAGTTGCTGGAGGAGATGCGAGCCTTCCTGATGCTGCGTCAGGCCCATGCCGTAGCAGATGATCGTCGCGTTCGATTTCGCGTAAATCCCGGCGATATGACGGATCTGCTCTTCCGGGATGCCGGAGACGCGCGTGATGTCGGCCCAGGACGTGCTCATCACATCCGCGCGCACCGCCTCCATGCCGACGGTGTGCTCGGCGATGAACGCCTTGTCCAGCACGTCCTCGCCGGCCTCGTCCGCCTCGAACAGCGCGCGCATCATCCCCTTGAAGATGGCCAGATCGCCGCCGATCCGGACATGCACGAAATCCGTGGAAATCGCCGTCGAGCCGAACGTCCCCATCTGAAGGATGTCCTGCGGCTCGGTGAAGCGGATCAGCGCACGCTCGGGCATCGGATTGATCAGCACGACCGGAACGCCGCGTTTGCGCGCCTCGACCAGATTGGTCATCATGCGCGGCGAGTTGGTGCCCGTATTCTGGCCGATGACGAAAATCGCCTCCGCCTGGTCGAAATCGGCCATGACGATGGTGCCCTTGCCGATTCCGATCGCGGGCGGCAGGCCCCGCGACGTCGGCTCGTGGCACATGTTCGAGCAGTCGGGGAAATTATTGGTCCCGAATTCGCGCACGAAGATGGAATACAGGAACGCCGTTTCGTTCGCCGTCCGGCCGGATGTGTAGAATTCCGCCTCATGCGGACTGTCGAGCGCCTGGAGATGCTGGCCGATCAACGCATAGGCGTCGTCCCACGCGATGGGCACATATCTGTCGGTCGCGGAATCGTAGCACATCGGCTCGGTCAGGCGGCCCTGCATCTCCAGCCAGTGATCGCTCCGCTCCATCAGCGACGTGACGGTGTGCTGCGCGAAGAACTCCCGCGTCACACGGGCCTTGGTGGCCTCGAACGCCAGCGCCTTCGCGCCGTTTTCGCAGAACTCCAGCGTCTTGCGATGATCCGGATCGGGAAAGGCGCAGCTCGGGCACTTGAATCCCCCGGGCTGGTTCATGGAGAGCAGCCCGCGCGATCCCTTGACCAGCACGCTCTGCTCCATGAGCACCCTGGCCGTCGCGTTCGCGGCGCCCCAGCCACCGGCCGGGTGGTGATAGGGCTTGAACTCGGATTTCTTCTCTTTGCTCATGGTCTCAACCCTCTTCCCGGAGGATGCCGAACTCTTTCAACGCCGGGACGAAATTCTCGTTCTCATGTTTCGACTGTGCGAGCTTGATCAATGCGAAACGCCTGAGCGGCGTCAGCCCGGCCCACTGCTCCGGCGTCGGGACCGGAACGCCATCCGCCTGCGCCTGGATCGACACGGCCTCCGGCATCCGGTTCCCTTCGCGCCAGTCCTCCAGCGCCTGGGGCGGCAGAAAGCGAACGGGCTCATCCGCCCGCGCCGCGATCAGATCCTGAACGAGCATGCGGTAAGCCGCCTGCTCCCGATCCGTCCCGCACGGCCCGTCCACCAGCACGCCACGTTCCTCGCGCGTCAGGCGGCTCCACTGCCGCAGCGTCATCTTGATTCCGACGATATCGAGCTTCTGCCGCGCGATCATGGGAATGCAGCGCAAAGACCCGGCGAAATCGCGTTCGAACTCGAAAATCACAGGGTTTTCGGACATGAGACCTGCCCTTTCGGCCGTCATGGGAGACGTTGTTCTCATCTGGGCACCAGAAGACGGAGCAGCGACGCCCCGACGAAGAAGGCGGCCGTGCTGGCCGCCCAGAGTCCCACAAGCCAGCCGAACCGGGCGCTCCAGCGGCGGGGCGCCTCCGATCCGTCGCCGCGTACGATTTCAATGATAGCCATCGGCGTCCGACACCTTCCCGCGAAAAACGTGATAGGAATAGACCGTGTAGGTCAGAATGATCGGCAGCAGGATGGCGGTGCCGACGAGTTGGAAGAACTGGCTCGACGGCGGGGACGACACGTCCCACAGGCTCAGCGTCGGCGGCACGGCATAGGGCCAGACGGTGATGCCCAGACCGGAGAGGCACAGGAAGAACCACCCCAACGCGCAGAGGAAGGGCACACGCGAATGTCCCTTCCGCAGGCTCGCCGCCAGCAGCAGGCCCAACACGACCACCAGAACCGGCACAGGAGCCACGAATGCGATGTTCGGCCACTCCGTCCAGCGGCGCAGATAAGGCGCATGCAACAGCGGCGTCCAGAAACTGACGGCGACGATGCCGACAAAGAGTCCAACGGCCAACCGACCGGCCGCGTGACGGCACGACGCCTCCAGCCCGCCCGTCGTGCGCCACACCAGCCATGTCGCGCCGAGCAGGGCGTACCCGCACATCACGGACAATCCGCACAGGATGGTGAACGGCGTCAGCCAGTCCAGTGAACCCCCCGAAAACGCGCCGTTGGTGACCTTGACCCCCTGGATCACGCCGCCGAGGATCGCGCCCTGACAGAATGCGGCGACCGCCGAGCCCGTCATGAAGCCGAAATCCCAGTGCCGCGCCCTTGGCGTGCCCTTGGTCATCACACGGAATTCAAACGCGACGCCGCGAAAGATCAGCGCGACCAGCATCAGCACGATCGGCAGATAGAAGGCGGGCAGCAGCGTGGCATAGGCGCCCGGAAAGACCCCGTAAAGGACGGCGCCCCCAAGCACCATCCACGTCTCGTTGCCATCCCAGACCGGCGCGATCGTGCTGATCATGACGTTGCGCCGCGTTTCGTCGCGTTCCGTCATGAACAGCATGCCGATGCCGAGATCGAACCCGTCGAGAACGACATAGATCGAGATCGCGGCAATCAGGATGACGGCCCAGACGATCGGCAGCCAATGTGCGAAATCCATCATCGCTCAGACGCCTTTCGCGGTGGATGCATCGACGACCGCGGGATGCATATGCGTCGCCAGGAGATCGGAGGCATGCGACGGATCGGCATTCCGTTCTCCCTCTTCGGGCGCGCGGCCGAGCATCCTGACGAGAATGCCGAGCCCGGACCCGAAGACGATGACGTAAACGACGACGAAAACCGTCATCGACACGACCATGCTCGACAGCACGATCGGCGATACGCTGTCGGCGGTCCGCAGCAGGCCGTAGACGGTCCAGGGCTGTCGCCCGACTTCGGTCGTCACCCAGCCGCAAAGCAGGGCGAGAAAACCGGCCGGCGCCATGCACAGGGCAACACGGTGAAAGCCCGGGCTGATGAAGAGCGTGCTGTTCCGCCGATGCCATAGCGACCAGAGGCCGACCAGCATCATCAGAACGCCCAGCCCCACCATGATGCGGAACGAGAAGAAGATGATCGGCGAGGGCGGCCTTTCGTCACGGGGGAAATCCTTCATCCCCGGCACCTTGCCATCGAGACTGTGCGTCAGGATCAGCGAGCCCAGAAGCGGAATGCCGATCGCATAATCCGTATGCTCGGTTTTCATGTTGGGGATGCCGAACAGCAGTTCCGGCGCGCGTGTCTCGCTGTCCCAGTCGCCTTCCATGGCCGCCAGCTTGGCGGGCTGGTATTTCAGCGTGTTCAGCCCATGAGCGTCGCCCGCGAGAATCTGCATGGGCGCCACGATCGTCGCCATCCACATCGCCATAGAGAACATGACGCGCACGGGTTCGGTGGACATCTTGCCCTGTCGTCGCGCCTTCAGCAGATGCCATGCGCCGGTCGCGCCGACCGCGAAGGCCACGGAGAGAAAGGCCGCGAGCCCCATATGCACGAGACGGAAGGGAAAGGACGGATTGAAGATGATGGCCAGCCAGTCATCGGGCAGGAACTGACCGCTGGACGGGTCGATCCGATAGCCGCGCGGCGTCTGCATCCAGGAATTGGAGGCCAGAATCCAGGTCATCGAAATCAGCGTGCCGACGGACACGCAGCAGGTCGCGGCAAAATGCAGCCCACGCCCCACCTTGTTCATGCCGAACAGCATGACGCCCAGGAATCCGGCTTCGAGAAAGAAGGCGGTCATGACCTCATAGGACAGCAGGACGCCGGTAATCGGACCGGCCTTCTTCGAAAAGACCGACCAGTTGGTGCCGAACTCATAGGCCATCACCAGGCCGGACACGACGCCCATGCCGAAAACGACGGAGAACGCCTTGATCCAGTATCGGTAGAGGTCGAGGAAGACCTGCCGCCCCGTCGCCAGCCAAAGTCCCTCCAGCACAGCCAGATACGCCGCCAGACCGATCGAAAAGGCCGGAAAGATGATGTGAACGCCCACGGTGAAGGCGAACTGAAACCGCGCCAGAAGGAACGCCATGTCATGAGCATTCTGCATCCATATCTTCCAAAATCTTTTTCGACATCGACACGGGATGCCCGTTACTTTGCAGATCGGGAACCCGCATCGAAGACCGGAGCCGGACCCCGATCAGCAACGAGCGGATATCGCGCGATTGTCCAGCCTTTATGGTAGGATCATTCCATCACGCCCGTCCAAGACATTCTGCTTATAACGATATGCGTACAGGTTATATCAATGTGGGATTTCCACCCGGTCTGATTATGGACTATATATGACGCCGTCACCCGATGATCGGCAAGGAGTTTTCGAGTATTGACCACGCTTCAGCCCGTCGACGCGAAATTGACCCGAGCCGCGATGTTCCTGATCCTGACGTTGAATGACGGCGCGGATGCCGCGATCGGCGCGCAGGTCCGGGACCTGCTGGGCGATATGTCCTCGCTGCTCCGGGGCATCGGTTTCCGCATTCCCGACGGCAAGCTGAGCTGTGTGACCGGACTCGGCTCGGAGGCATGGGACGTGCTCATCGGCGGGCCCCGCCCGAAGGATCTGCATCCGTTCGTGGAAATTCACGGCGTGCATCACGCGCCGTCCACGCCGGGGGATCTCCTGTTTCATATCCGCGCCACGCGGATGGATCTGTGTTTCGAGCTGGCCGCCACGATCGTCTCGCGCCTCGAAGGCGCCGCGACCGTGATCGACGAGGTGCACGGCTTCAAATATTTCGACGAGCGCGATCTGCTCGGCTTCGTGGACGGCACCGAGAACCCGTCCGGTCAGGCGGCCCTCGACGCAACCATTATCGGAGACGAGGACCCGGACTTTGCCGGCGGCAGCTATGTCATCGTCCAGAAATACCTGCATGACCTGAAAAAATGGAACGCGATGCCGGTCGAAACGCAGGAAGACGTCATCGGCCGGCACAAACTCTCCGATATCGAGCAGCGCGATTCCAACAAGAAGAGCTACGCGCACAACGTTCTGACGAACATCGAGGAAAACGGCGAGCAGCTTCAGATCCTCCGCGACAACATGCCGTTCGGCGAGGTCGGCAAGGGCGAGTTCGGTACGTATTTCATCGGTTACGCCCGCTCGCCCGCCCGCACGGAACGGATGCTGCAAAACATGTTCGTGGGCAAGCCGCCCGGCAATTACGACCGGATCCTGGATGTCAGCACCGCCGTCACCGGGGTGCTGTTCTTCATCCCGACCGCCGATTTCCTGGACGACGCGCCCGACCTGCCGTCCCCTCGACCGGCAAACCACGACATGCCCGGGACTCCGGCGTCCGAAAGCCACGAGTCCGGCCGCACGTCTCTGGGTATCGGCTCACTGAAAGACGAAGCGTAACATGAACAACCTCCATCGCCATCTCGCCCCCGTTTCCCGCGCCGCATGGGAGCAGATCGAAGACGAAGCGTCCCGCACGATCCGTCGACATCTGGCGGGTCGACGCATGGTCGACACCTCGGAACCGCACGGGCTTGCACTGGCTGGAATCGGCACGGGACGCGGCAGCAGGATCGACGCACCCGCCGGCGGCGTCCGCGCCGTCAAGCGGGAAATCCTCCCCCTCGTCGAACTGCGGGTCCCGTTCACCCTGTCCCGCGAAGAGATCGACGCCGTCGATCGCGGCTCCCAGGATTCGGACTGGCAGCCGGTCAAGGATGCCGCGAAGACCATCGCCTTCGCCGAGGATCGCGCCATATTCGACGGGTACGCCGCCGCGGGCATCCGGGGCATCCGGGAAGCGACCTCCAATCCCCGCCTCAAGCTCCCGGCCTCGGTCCAGGACTATCCGCGGGTCATTGCCGAAGCCCTCAACACCCTCCGACTGGCGGGGGTGAACGGTCCCTATTCGGTCGTGTTCGGCGCGCAGGCCTTTCTCGCCGTCAGCGCCGGAGACGATGACGGCTATCCCGTGCGCAAGCACATCGAAAGCATGATCGACGGCAAACTCATCTGGGCGCCCGCGATCGAAGGCGCCTTCGTCGTCACCATGCGCGGCGGCGATCTGGCGCTCGATATCGGGCAGGACATCTCGATCGGCTATCTCAGCCACACGGCCGATACGGTCGAATTGTATCTCCAGGAAAGCTTCGTCTTCCGCGTCCTGACCAGCGAGGCCACCGTGGCGATCAGTGCCGCGGACACAAAGGAAACATCAACGCCCTGAGCCGCGACATCCGCCGCCGGTTCCCTGCGGGACCTTGGACGCAAGGCAATGCATTCGCCGATGCGTCTGACCGGAGACGATGGGGCCGCAGTTCAGGGTTCCAGAATGCCGGAGCCGTCTGCGGTGATCCCGATGAACGCCGATCACGAGAAAGTGAGAGCCTGCCGGTTCGCCCGGCTCCAGCCGCGTGTTCAAAGGCGTTGGCGAAACGCGAGCGCCCACGCCGTCAGGACGCGCTCCCGGTCAGCGCCGTCGCAGCCGTGCGCCCTTCCTCCGCCGCGCGCCAGAGATACCATGCCAGCGCCGAGCGATGCGGTGCGAATCCCGTCGTCGCCTGCGCCAGCCTCTTCGGCGAGGGCGGCGCGTCCAGCCCCTTGAGCCGCCGCCATCCCGCACGCACGCCAAAATCATCCACCGGCATGACATCGCGCCGCGCCAGCGTGAAGATCAGCAGCATCTGCACCGTCCAGCGGCCGATTCCGCGCAGAGTCGTCAGCCGCACGATCAGGTCCTCGTCCGAAAGCGCCGCCGCCTCCGCCGGGTCCGGCACCACCCCGTCCAGCGCCGCCCGCGCGACACCGCGCATCGCCAGCAGCTTCGCCGCCGACACCCCGCAGCCGCGCAACGCTTCGTCCGGCAGGTCCAGCATCCTCTGGGGCGCGGGGACAGCCCCTCCGGCCAGGGCCTGCACCCGCGCGAGAATCGCCGCCGCCGCCTTGCCGTGAAGCTGCTGTCCGATGATCGCCCGCACCAGCGCCTGATAGGGCGTCATCCCGTTGCCGCCGCCCAGCCCGCACGGGCCGACGCGCGCCATCAGCGCATCCAGATCGGGGTCCAGCCCGGCCAGCCCCGTGCCGTCCGTCCGCTCCGCCACGCCGCTTCCCATGATTTTCCCCTCCCGGGCATGCCGCATGCCCCCCATGACGCATGCCCCGATGATACGATAGTATGATACATGATGTTGCGCGCGCCTTGCTTGGCAAGCGAAGCCATGCGATGCCATCATGATATACGCCACGTACCACGCCCTGTCCCGGACACCTGATATGCGCCCTACCGCGCCATTTTTCGCTTCCTGATCGCGCGGGTGCCCCCCTGAGACGCGCCGCGCGGGCCAGTGCCATGGCCCTTCCCTCCGCAGACCTTGTTTCCGCCGCCCGCCGCGAGCCCCGGCTCTTCGCCCCGAGAGCGCGCGACGAGACGCCCCGCCCCGCCCCCGGCGGACGGGAGCGGCTGACCGGCGTTCCCGTCCAGCGTTTCGACGGCTACCGCCGCCTCCGCCCCGTCACCTCCGGCCTGACGAAGCCGCTGGTGATCGAGGATTCCGGCATCACCGCCGTCCTGATCGCCTCCGTCGCCCTCCATGCGCTGTTGATCGCCGCCTTCGTCATCGAGGGCGCGCGCCACGCCCATGGCAGCCCGCAAGGGATGGAAGCCCCCCAGGTCCAGATGATGTTCGAGGCCCCGACGGCGCGCAGCGGCATGGAAGGACCGCAGACCCAGAATCCGGGCGGCGCGACCACGCCCGTCACGCCCCCCAAGCCCTCTTCCGAGGAACAGGCCAGCCAAAGCGAGGAAAAGCAGCAGCAGGACTCGCAAGAGTCCCGCCCCACCCCCGCCGTCCCGACGCCCGAAAACCCGGCCGCCCCGACAGCGCCCCAGAGCCCCTCCGCCGAACTCCCCCTCCCGGCCCCCGCGCCCGTGAACCCCGCCACCGCGCCTTCCGGCCGCACCAGTGTCGCCCATACCCATACGCGCCGCCCCTCGACCCATCGCGCGCCGACGCACAGCGTGAACCCCTTCGCCAATCCGATGGACCTGTCCTTCGGCGAGGCCCCGCCGATGCCCCGCGCGCGCCACGGCCGCCACGGCGGCTCCGGCGCGCCGATCGACATGTCGCTCGGCCCCCTCGTCACCAACGGGCAGATCAACGCCCCCTACATGACGCGCAACTCCATCCGCGGCGTCAGCGACGATTACGGCAACGAGGTGGACCGCTGGATTCGCTCGCACATGTATTACCCGGAAGACGCGATCCGGAACGGCGAGGAAGGCCCTTCGTCGGTCCATGTCGTGCTGGACCGCCAGGGACGGGTGAAGAGCGTGCGCCTCACCGGCCAGTCGGGCTCCTACGCCCTCGACGCCGCCACGACCGGCATGTTCCAGGGCGCCAAGCTTCCCCCCGTGCCTCCCGACATGAAGGGCGACCATTTCGACATCGACCTGACGATCAACTACATCCTGATCCGCCGCTGACGGTCCATGCCCATGCCGGGCGGAGCCCGGCGGAGCCGCGCCCGAGACCTACTCCGCCGCCTCGGCGTAGCTCGAAACCTCCGGGCAGGCGCAGACGAGGTTCCTGTCGCCCCAGGCATTGTCGATGCGGTTGACCGGCGGCCAGTATTTCGCCGCCGTCTCCCCGGCGGGGAAGCACCCCGCCGCGCGGCCATAGGCGCGATCCCACTCCCCGGCCAGATCCGCCGCCGTGTGCGGCGCATGACGAAGCGGGCTCGCCTCGATGCCGATCTCCCCCACCTCCACGGCGGCGACCTCGTGGCGGATGGCGATCATCGCATCGCAGAACCGATCCAGCTCCGCCTTGTTCTCGGATTCCGTCGGCTCGATCATGAACGTCCCCGCGACGGGAAAGCTCACCGTCGGCGCATGGAACCCATGGTCGATCAGCCGCTTGGCGACATCGTCCACCGTCACCCCCGCCGACTCCTTCAGCGGACGCAGATCGACGATGCATTCATGCGCCGTGCGCCCCTTCGCGCCGCGATACAGCACCGGATAATGCCCGCCCAGACGATGTGCGACGTAATTGGCGTTCAGGATCGCCACCTCCGTCGCCCGCCGCAGACCGGCATCGCCCATCATCATGATATAGGCGACGGAAATCGGCAGGATCGACGCGGAGCCGAACGGCGCGGCGGACACCGCATGCGCGTCCCCCCGCTCGGGCCGCCCCGGCAGATAGGGCGCGAGATGCGCCTTCACGCCGATCGGCCCCATGCCCGGCCCGCCGCCACCATGCGGAATGCAGAAGGTCTTGTGCAGGTTGAAATGCGAGACATCGGCGCCGTAATGACCCGGCCGCGCCAGCCCGACCTGCGCGTTCATGTTCGCGCCGTCGAGATAGACCTGCCCGCCCGCGTCATGCACCTTGCGGCAGAGTTCGGCGATCCCCTCCTCGAACACGCCGTGCGTCGAGGGATACGTCACCATGATCGCCGCCACCCGGCCCTCATGCTGCGCGAGCTTCGCGTCCAGATCGCCGAGATCGACATTGCCCTCCGCGTCACAGCCGACGACGACGACCCGCATCCCCGCCATCTGGGCCGAGGCGGGGTTCGTCCCGTGCGCGGAGGCCGGAATCAGACACACATCCCGCTCCACATCGCCCCGCGCGCGATGCCAGGCGCGGATCGCCAGCAGCCCCGCATACTCGCCCTGCGCCCCGGAATTGGGCTGAAGCGACACCGCGTCATAGCCCGAAACCGCACACAGCGCCCGCTCCAGCCAGGCGAACAACTCCGCATAGCCGCGCGTCTGATCCGCCGGAGCGAAAGGATGGATCGCCGCGAATTCCGGCCAGGTGATGGGGATCATCTCGGCGGTGGCGTTGAGCTTCATGGTGCAGGAGCCGAGCGGGATCATCGTCCGGTCCAGCGCCAGATCGCAATCCGACAGGCGGCGCATGTAGCGCAGCAGATCCGTCTCCGAGCGATGGGCATGGAACACCGGATACATTTCCAGCAGCGCGTCCCGCCGCAGCAGCCCCTCCGGTAGCGCCTCCCGCGCCGCCAGCCTGTCCTCCAGCGCCGCCAGCCGCGCCTCGTCCGGGCAGAAGCAGCGCCAGAGCGCACGGATCTCCGCCTGCGTGGTCGTCTCGTCACAGGCGATGCCGATGCGCCCGCCCCCCGCGTCGCGCAGGTTGATCCCCGCCGCCCGCGCGCGCTCCAGCACGATCGGCGCGGACTCCGCGGCCGCCACCGTGATCGTATCGAAGAACGCCGCCGTCTCGACCTTCACCCCCAGCGCGCGCAGCCCGTCTGCGAGGATCGTCGCGTAGCGATGCGCCCGCCGCGCGATGGCGCGCAGTCCCTCCGGCCCGTGCCACACCGCGTACATCGACGCGATCACCGCCAGCAGAACCTGCGCCGTGCAGATATTGGAGGTCGCCTTCTCGCGCCTTATATGCTGCTCGCGCGTCTGAAGCGCGAGGCGATACGCCGCCCGCCCCCGGCTGTCGCGCGAGACGCCGACGATGCGCCCCGGCATGTGCCGCTTATGCGCGTCCTTCGTCGCCATATACCCCGCATGCGGGCCGCCGAACCCCATCGGCACGCCGAAACGCTGCATCGAGCCGACCGCGATATCCGCTCCCAGCGCGCCCGGCGCTTCCAGCAGCACCAGCGCCAGCGGATCGCAGGTCATCGCCGCGATCGCCCCCGCCGCGTGCAGTTTCCCGATCTCCGCGCGGAAATCCCGCACCGCGCCCGAACTGCCCGGATAGGAGAACAGCGCGCCGAACACCGCCGAGGCGTCCAGATCGCGCGCCGGATCGCCCGTCACGATCTCCCAGCCCAGCGGCTCGGCCCGCGTGCGCAACACCGCCAGCGTCTGCGGATGCGTGTCCTCATCCACGAAGAACGCCGTCGCCTTCGACTTCGCCACGCGCTGCGCCAGCGCCATCGCCTCCGCGCAGGCCGTCGCCTCGTCGAGCAGCGAGGCGTTGGCGATGTCCATCCCCGTCAGATCGCGCACCAGCGTCTGGAAATTCAGCAGCGCCTCGAGACGCCCCTGGCTGATCTCCGGCTGATACGGCGTATAGGCCGTGTACCAGGCCGGATTTTCCAGAATATTGCGCTGGATCACCGGCGGCAGGATCGTATCGTGATAGCCCTGCCCGATCATCGAGCGCATCACGACATTCCCGCGTGCCATCTCCCGCAGCCGCGCCAGCGCCTCCGTCTCCGACAGGCCCGGCCCGATCCCGCTGTCCTTACGGTCGAGAATCGCCGCCGGAACCGTCTCGGCGATCAGCTCCTCGAGACTCCCCACCCCCAACGCCTCCAGCATGGCGGCGATTTCCCCCTCGCGCGGGCCGTTATGACGGCTGGCGAAAGACTCGGTGTCAGGGCTGGGCCAGAGAGTCACGGAGACGGTTCCTTATCAAGAAGGGATGTTCGCTTCCGAAAAAGAACAAAAAACCTCTTCGACCTGACCCGGACGTCTCCCGACGGGACTCCCGGGCCAAAGTATCGAACGTCCTTTTGCTTCTTTTTCTTCAGAAAAAAGAAGAAAGAAGCCCCGGCTTAAAGCCGGGCCTTGTACGCCGCCTCGTCCAGCAGGGATTCGAGCTGCGCGGTGTCGCCGATTTTCATGGTGAAGATCCAGCCTTCGCCTTCCGGATCGTCGCCCACCAGCGTCGGCCCGTCGGCGAGCTTCGTGTTGAATGCGGCGATGGTGCCCGCGATCGGCGCATAGATATCCGACGCCGCCTTCACGGATTCGACCACCGCCGCCGCATCGCCCTGACCGAGTTCGGTCCCGACATCCTTCGCCTCGACGAAGACGAGTTCGCCCAGTTCCCCGGCCGCATGGGCCGTGATCCCGACCGTGGCGACATCGCCGTCAAGGCGAATCCACTCATGCGACGTGGTGTAATAAGTCGTCATATCCGTCATCCGTCCTGAAAAATGATCTGAAAAGAACGCTCAGCGCTTGAAGCCCGGCGCCACGAACGGCATCGGAGCCACCTTCACCGGCACGAATTTCCCGCGCAGCTCCGCGAAGAGAACCGTGCCGTTGGCGGAATATTCCGCAGCGACATAGCCCATGGCAACCGGCGCGTTCACGCTCGGCCCGAACGCGCCCGACGTCACCTCGCCCACCGGCACGGTCCCGCCCTGGTCGGCGAAGAGCTTCGCATGGGCGCGCACCGGCGCCCGCCCTTCCGCCGCCAGCCCGACGCGCAGACGGGACACGCCCTCCGCCGCCTGCCGCAGCACGATCCCGGCGCCCGGATAGCCGCCTTCGCGCGCGCCCCCAGCCCGACGCGCCTTCTGGATCGCCCAGGCCAGATTCGCCTCGATCGGCGTCGTCGTCTCGTCGAGATCACTGCCGTAGAGACACAGCCCGGCTTCCAGACGCAGCGAATCGCGCGCCCCCAGCCCGACCGGCAGCACGCGTTCATCCGCCAGCAGCGCGCGGGCGAGCCGCTCCGCGTCCTCCGCCGCAACCCCGATCTCGAACCCGTCCTCGCCGGTATAGCCCGAGCGCGTCAGCGTGCAGGCGATCCCGGCGACCGTGGTCTCGATCGCATCCATGAAGCGCATCCCCGGCGCATCCGGACAAAGCGGCGCGATCACCTCCACGGCCAGCGGCCCCTGAAGCGCCAGCAGCGCCCGCCCTTCCAGCCGCTCGACCACGATCCTGCCCGCCAGAGCGCTCTCGATATGCGCCGTGTCCGCCTGCTTGCACGCCGCGTTGACGACCACGAACAGCCAGCCGCCCATATTGGCGGTCATGAGATCGTCCATGATCCCGCCGCGCGCATTGGTCAGCACGCCGTAGCGTTGCCGGTTCGCGCCCAGCCCCGCCAGATCGACCGGAATCAGCGTCTCCAGCGCCAGCGCCGCGTCCCGCACATCGCCGGACACGGCGGCAATCCGCAACTGCCCCATATGCGAGACGTCGAAGAGCCCCGCCGCCTTGCGGGTGTGCAGGTGCTCGGCCATCAGGCCGGCGGGATACTGGAGCGGCATCTCATACCCCGCGAACGGCACCATTCTGGCGCCCAGTTCGAGGTGGAGATCATGCAGCGGGGTGCGGAGAAGAGGCGCGGTCTCGGACAAGGACGAACTCCATCGCGGGAGAATGACGTACCATGCCCCTCCTGTCGGTTTGCCTGAGATCGTTATCCCGTCGGCGGACGTGCTCGCGGGCGCGCCTCTTTCCAGAAGTTCAGCCGATGTCGGTCCTTTGGCCTGAGAGATTCCAGGGGCGGTTGCTCCTTCGGCGCCAGCCTCGAAGGCCAGTCTCTCCCGTCATCGTGGGCCGACTTCTCGCAGGTTTCCGCCCCCGCCGTCAATTGCAAAAAACATCGGCGAAAACAGGCGCGTCCGCCGGGTGAATGGCGGCTTTGCTCACGCCCCGCCATCCGGTATGCTGAGTTGATGAACCCTGTGATCCGGACCGCGACGCCGGAGGATGTTCCTGTCCTGCGGGCAGTGATGGAGGCGGCGATCGCCGAATTGCAGCGCGGTTTTCTCGATGCCGGGACGATCGAGGCCTCACGCGCCGTCATGGGGCTGGACACGACGCTGATCGCGGACGGCACCTATTATATCGTCGAATGCGGCGGTGCGGTCGCGGGGTGCGGCGGCTGGAGCCGTCGGGCGACGCTGTTCGGCGGCAATCACACGACGGGACGAAGCGATGCGCTGCTTGACCCGCAGGTCGATCCCGCGCGGTTCCGCGCCATGTACACCCATCCCGATTTCGCGCGCCGGGGTGTCGGGAGCCGGATTCTGGCGCACTCCGAGGCCGCCGCGCGGGCGGAGGGGTTCACCTCCGGCGTGCTGATGGCCACGCTCGCGGGGATTCCTCTCTATGAGCGGTGCGGCTGGCAGAGGGGCGAGCCCTATGCCGCCGAAACGCCGGATGGTCGCCGCGTGCCGATGCTGAAGATGCGCAAGCGGCTGGCCTGACGCGGGGCAGCTTCAGCCCTGCTTTTCGAACGCGCCGGCGATGTGGAGTTCCACCGCGTCGCTGACATAGGGCACGTATTTGCTGACGCCGAAATCGCTCCGCTTGATGGTGCCGGTCGCCTCGAAACCGACGGTGAACTTCTTGTCCATCGGATTCACGCCCGCGCCGATGAAATGCACGGCCAGCGTCTCGGGCTTCGAAATGCCGCGGATCGTCAGCGTGCCGGTCACGATGGCGTCGTGCGGATCGGTCTGCCGGACGGAGGTCGAGACGAAAGTGGCGTCGGGATATTTCGCGGCGTCGAACCAGTCATCGGCCTTGAGTTCACCCGTCAGCACGTCACTGGTGGTTTGCACGGAGGAAACCGGAATGGTGACGTTCAAGCTGGACTCGGCGGGGGTGGCCGCATTCAGATGGAGCGTGCCCGAGACATTGGAAAAGAGACCCGTATAGGTGGTGAAGCCGAAATGCAGGACGGAGAAGACGACCTGCGTGTGGGTGGGCTCGATCGCGTAGACGCCGCTCTGGGGGGCCGGGGCGGCGAAGGCCGGGGCTCCGGCCACGAGGCCAAAGGACAGGGAGGCCGCGGCGAGGAAAAGGCGCTTCATGAAATTCTCCGTGCTGAACAGTCGGACAGGCTGACGGGACAGGCTAGCCGGTCGGCTGTCGCAAACGAATGAAAATGATGGAAAGAGATCGTTTCCGGAGGATGACGCTCCGTCCGGCTCCCGGGTTCCCGATCGAGACGCGACCCAAAATGTTCTTGTTTTGTTTTTGTTCTTTCGGCATGAAAGGAGCCCGACCCATCAGGATTGAGAGACCGCTTCCCCATGGCAAAACGATCTTCCATTCAGTTCGTCTGCGGGCATTGCGGCGCGGTCCACAGCAAATGGGCCGGGCGATGCGACGCGTGTGGCGAATGGAACACTCTGGTCGAAGAGAGCGCGGGCCCGTCATCCCGAGCGGGACAGGCGAAGGCGGTCAAGGGGCGGCTGAACCTCGTGCATCTCGACGGCGCGAGCGCCCCGCCGCCGCGTGTGATGACCGGGATCGCGGAGTTCGACCGTGTGCTGGGGGGCGGGCTGGTGCCGGGCTCGGCGGTGCTGGTGGGCGGCGATCCCGGAATCGGCAAATCCACGCTGATGTTGCAGGCGACCTGTGCCCTGGCGCGAAGCGGGCGGCAGGTGCTGTATGTCTCGGGCGAGGAGGCGGTGGACCAGTTGCGGCTGCGGGCGCGGCGGCTGGACCTGCAGGCGCCGACCCTGGATCTGGCCGCGAGCATCAACGTGTCGGAAATCGCGGGGACCCTGGAGCAGGAGCGTTCGCGCGAGGCGGCGCATGAGGTGGTCGTCATCGATTCGATCCAGACCATGTGGCTCGACAGCGTCGAGAGTGCGCCGGGCTCGGTGGCGCAGGTGCGGGCCTGCGCCTTCGAGCTGATCCGCCTGGCCAAGACGCAGGGTTTCGCCCTGATCCTGATCGGCCATGTCACGAAGGAGGGGGCGCTGGCGGGGCCGCGCGTGCTGGAGCACATGGTGGATGCGGTGATGTATTTCGAAGGGGATCGCGGGCATCAGTTCCGCATCCTGCGCGCCGCGAAGAACCGCTTCGGCGCGACGGACGAGATCGGCGTTTTCGCGATGACCGATACCGGGCTGGCGGAAGTGCCCAATCCGTCGGCGCTGTTTCTGGCGGAGCGACGCGGGAATATCGCCGGCTCGGCGGTGTTCGCGGGGCTGGAGGGGACGCGGCCGGTCCTGCTGGAAATTCAGGCGCTTCTCTCGCCCAAGGCCGGAGACGGCGCGGCGCGCCGGAGCGTGATCGGGTGGGATGCCGGGCGGCTGAACATGCTGCTGGCCGTTCTCGATACGCGATGCGGGCTGAAATTGAGCGGCATGGATGTGTTCCTCAACATCGCGGGCGGCTTGCGGGTGACGGAGCCCGCGGCCGATTTGGCCGTGGCGGCGGCGCTGACCTCGGCGGCGACGGGCGTGCCGACCTCGGGCGGGGCGGCCTATTTCGGGGAAATCGGCCTTTCCGGCGAGGTCCGGCAGGTGCCGCAGGCCGATCTGCGACTGCGCGAGGCGGGAAAGCTGGGCTTCGACAGCGCGGTCCTGCCGCGGCGGATCGCCGCTTCCGGCAAGAAGACGCGGCCGCCGGAAAACCTGGCCCTCAGGGAGATCGGCCATCTGGGCGATCTGGTGAGCGCGTTCGTGCCGCCCGGGGAGAAGGGGTGAGATCTTTCTGGCCGGGAAATGTTGCCTTCCTGAACGCAGGAGGCCGCTTGCCGGAGCTTCTTCGTTCCGATAAGGCAAGGGAAATCGATGTGAAGATGGGGGCTCAGATGCGATCTTACCTGCTCGTGCTGGCGGCGCTGTGGCCGGCGGCCGTTTCGGCGGGGGAGCCTCCGGCGCCGGACCAGACCTCACCCCCGGTCGCGCGGGAGGTGTTCGGCGCGCTCGCTCTGCCGGGACCGGTGAACGCGTACAGATCCGGCTCGGGCAAACCCGGCCCCAATTATTGGCAGAACCGGGCGGATTACGTGATTCATGCGCGGATCGACACCCGGGCGAAAACACTCCAGGGCGAGGAGACCATCACTTATACCAATAACAGCCCGGATACGCTGAACGAACTCTGGGTCCAGCTCGATCAGAACATCTATCGCGCCGATGCGCGGGGGGCGCTCAGCAATCCGGAACGCCATCCGCATTTCACGGACGGGATCGTGCTCGACGGCGTCGGCCTGACGGGCAAGGGGCCGGAAACCGTCGTTTCGCCGCTGGTGTCCGACACGCGCATGCGGATCGTGCTGCCTGCCCCTTTGCCGCATGGCGGCGTCGCCCGGCTGCATGTGCGGTGGCACTACGCCATCCCCGGCGCCTGGGGCGGCCGGACGGCGGTCACTCAAACGCGCGACGGCGAGATTTATGAGATCGCCCAATGGTATCCGCGCATGGCGGTTTATGACGATCTGCGCGGCTGGGACACCTTGCCCTATCTCGGGCAGGAATTTTATCTCGATTACGGCAATTTCGATTACGCGGTGACGGTGCCGTGGAATTTCACCGTCGTCGGGTCCGGCGCGCTGCTCAATCCGCAGGAAGTGCTGACGCCGGTCGAGCGGGAGCGTCTCGCGGCGGCGGCAAAGAGCGAGACGCGGGTGATGATCCGGACGGCGGCGGAGGCGCATGAGCCGTCGAGCCATCTGGCGCGCAGCGGCGAGAAAACATGGCATTTCCACATGACGAACACGCGCGACGTGGCGTTCGCCGCGTCGGATGCGTTCGTCTGGGACGCGGCGCGGCTGGATCTGCCGCCCCTCGCGCCCGCGCCGGGAATGAAGCCGCAGCCGCGTCTGGCGATGTCGGCCTATGCCGCGGAAGGAGCAGGGCCGAAGGGCTGGGATCGCTCCACCGAATATGTGAAGCACGCGATCGAGTATTTCTCGTCGCAATGGTACCCTTACCCGTGGCCGGACGCGGTCAATCTCGGCGGTCACGGCGCGGGGATGGAATATCCTGGCATCGTGTTCGACGGCTGGCAGGATCATGGGGCGGAACTGTTCTGGATCACGACGCATGAGCTGGGTCACGGCTGGTTTCCGATGATCGTCGGCAGCAACGAGCGGCGTCACGCCTTCATGGACGAAGGCTTCAACACCTTCATCGACGCCTACGCCTCGCAGCATTTCAATCATGGCGAATTCGCTCCCAAGCAGGATGCGGAATTCGCGCCCCAGACGGGTGATCCGGCGGCGGATATCCTGCCCGTGCTGACCGATCCGGCGGCGCCGACCTTGATGCTGCCCTCGGAACTCGTTCCGGAGAAATATCGTCACCCCGTGACCTATTTCAAATCCGCCTACGGGTTGATGCTGCTGCGCGAGCAGATTCTGGGGCCGGAACGTTTCGACGCGGCCTTTCGCGCCTATATCCGCGACTGGGCGTTCCACCATCCCGCGCCGTCGGATTTCTTCCGCTTCATGAGCAGCGCGGCGGGCGAGGATCTGACCTGGTTCTGGCGCGGCTGGTATCTCGAGAACTGGTGGCCGTCCTATGCGATCGACGGCGTTTCGGCGGCGGACGGCGCCGTGACGGTGCGCAACCGGGGCAAGCTGCCTCTGCCGGTGCTGCTGCGCGTCCGCTTCGCCGACGGCGCGACGGCCGAGCGGCGCGTGCCGACCGAGGCATGGTATCTGCATGACCGGGTGACGGTCTCCTTTCCCGGCCATGCGCCCCTCTCCGGGGCGGAACTCGACCCCGCCCACGTCCTGCCGATGCCGGATCGGTCCGGGGATGTCTGGTCGGGCAAGTAAGGGGTTCCATAACGCCGATGACGGCAAGGGAACGTCGCTCTTTTCTGAAAGGAAAATCAAACGCCTTGCTCCTTTCCTTCATTCAGAAAAAGGAGAACGGTCCCCGCACCCTCCAGGGCCGGAGCGGCCGATTTTGCCCCGACGCCGATTCCCGCTAGAAGCGGCGTCGGGGACAGCAAGGGAGACAGTGTCTTGAACGCAGCGTATCGCGCCGATGAGAGCGTGGGGCCGGTCGTGACGGCCGGACCGTCGCCGGTTTGCACCCAGGCGGACCACGATCTCGTGGCGGCGATCGTGGAGCGGGCGGGCACGTCCTTTGCAAAGGGGATGCGCGTTCTGCCGCCGGTCCGCCGGTTCGCGATGTATGCGATCTATGCCTTCTGCCGGGAGGTGGATGACATCGCCGACGGCGACGCGCCGGTCCCCGACGCGGCGGCGGCGCTGGAGGCGTGGCACGAGCGGGTGGCGCGGCTCCATGACGGCGAGACGCGCGACGGGCTCGACCGGGCGCTGGTGGCGGCGATCCGGCGTTTCGCGCTGCGTCAGGCGGATTTCGACGCGGTCATCGACGGCATGGCGATGGATGCGGCCGGACCGATCGTGGCGCCGGAGGAGGCGACGCTCGATCTCTATTGCGACCGCGTGGCCTCGGCGGTGGGCCGGCTCTCCGTGCGGGTGTTCGGGGACAGTTCCGACGCGGCGGACCAGGTGGCGCATCATCTCGGCCGCGCGCTGCAACTGACCAACATCCTGCGGGATCTGCAGGAGGACGCCGATCGCGGACGGCTCTACCTGCCGCGCGAGTTGCTGCGACGTTTCGACGTGCCGGACGATCCGCAGGAGGCGCTGTACGCGCTGGGACTGGACCCGCTCTGCCGCATCCTGGCGCGGCGGGCGCGGGATCATTTCCGTCGCGCGCGGGAGGCGATGGGCCAATGCGACCGTGTGGCCATGCGCCCCGCGCGCATGATGGCGGCGTCCTATCTCTGCGTGCTGGATGCGTTGGAGCGCAAGGGCTGGCGACATCCGGAAGTGCCGGTGAAGCTGTGGAAACCGGCGCGTGTGGCCCGGTCGCTGCTGGCCTATTTCGTCTGAGCGCCGATGACGCGGGTTCATGTGATCGGCGGCGGTCTGGCCGGGCTGTCGGCGGCGGTCGAGCTGGCGGGCCGGGCATTCGTCACCGTCCATGAAGCGGGGCCGGCCTGCGGCGGTCGGGCGCGCTCCTATTTCGACAGGGCACTCGGCGCGCGGGTGGATAACGGCAACCACCTGCTGCTTTCGGCCAATGCGGCGGCCTTCCGCTATCTCGGGCTGATCGGCGCGGAAAAGACGCTGAAAGGGCCGGGCGCGCCGGTCTTTCCCTGGTTCGATCTGGAGGCCGGGCTGGGTTGGACGCTGCGGCTCTCCAGAGGGCGCGTGCCGTTCTGGGCCTTGCCGGGCGGGGCGCGTGTGCCGGGCATGCGGGTGGCGGAGCTGGGCGCGCTGCTGACGCTGTTGCGGGCGACGGGAGACAGGACGGTGGCGGAGTGCCTGAAACCCGGGATGCTGGCGCACCGGCTGCTGGAGCCCTTCGCCGTGTCGGCGCTGAACACGAGTTGCGACATCGGCAGCGCGGTCCTGCTGGCGAACATCGTGCGCGAATCGCTGGCGAAAGGCGGCATGGCGTGCCGTCCCTGGTATCCGGCGGAGGGGTTGTCGGAAAGTTTCGTCGATCCGGCGGTGCGACATCTCGAACTTCTGGGCGGCGAGGTGCGGACCGGCGCGCGGCTGTCGTCGATCGAGGCGGCGGACGGTCGCGTGACGGCGCTGTCTTTCGGTGAGGAGAGGGTGGCGTTGGGGCCGGAGGATCACGTGGTCTTCGCCGCGCCCGCGCCCGTGGCGGCGAGCGTGCTCGGGCCGTTCTGGCCGGAGCTGACGGTGCCGGACGCCTTCGAGAGCATCGTCAATCTGCATTTCCGACTCGATGCGAAGCCGGTCCTGCGCGGGATGGTGGCACGGACGGGATTTGTCGGCGTCGTGGGCGGCGTGACGGAATGGGCCTTCGTCAAGGGGGATGTCATTTCCGTCACGGTGAGCGCCGCCAACCGCTACACGGCGCGGGAGAACGAAGAGCTGTGCGCCACGATCTGGGGCGAGGTCAGGCGTGCGCTCGGGCCGGTGGTGGCGGGCGGATTGCCGGAGACACCGCCGCCGTCACGGCTGATCCGGGAGAAGCGGGCGACTTTCACGGCGACCCCCGAACAGGATCGGCGGCGGCCGGGGGGAAGGACGCCGTTCGCGAATCTCGTGCTCGCAGGCGACTGGACGCAGACGGGCCTGCCCTCGACGATTGAAGGCGCGATTCGCTCCGGCGTGACGGCGGCCCGGACGAGCGGCCTCGTGTGAAATGGCGGCCCGGGCAGCCGAGTTGCTCCATCGTCCTGACTAAGCCGAGGCTTCCCGCCGACGGGCGAATCGCCCGAACAGATTGAGCATCCGATCGCGCAATTGCGCATGGATGTCCGGCCGAAACAGAACCAGTAACCCCCAATAGAACGGCAACCCCACGCATCCGATCAACATGACGCGGATCAGGTCGTACTCGCGAAGGTACGGCAGCAGGGAAACCAGATAACCCCCCAGCATCGCCGCTCCCGCCAGAAGGGACGGCATGAGATACATTTCCATGACGGTGGAGAGCCCTACGCCCAGACGACAGAAGACCAGAAGAGAGGTGACGGGGGGATATATGAAATAATAAAGCGCGACAGCCAGTGCCACGCCCAACGCGCCGCCCAGCTTTCCGCCAAGCAGAGCGACCCCGAAGAACAATGGCGTCGCGATGGCCGCGAAATAGAACGCGCGCCAGAACTCGCGGCGCGCGCTGAGGAGCGCCCCGGAGATCCAGCTCATGGCGTCGAAGGGCAACCCTATGCTCAGAATCTGAACATAGGGCACGGCCTTCATCCAGCGCTCGCCGAACAGCAGGTGCAGCCCCGGCGCCGCCATGGCGGCCTGCAGGAAGCAGAACGGCATCACCAGATAGGCGAGCAGGCGGCTGGCTTTCAGCGCGGCCTGCGCCTGCTTCAGCGGCTCGGACCGCAGCGTCGTCAGGGCCGGAAAAAGCACGTTATTGAAATTGCCGGCCAGCATGCGGACCGGCTGGACCGAAAAGCGGAACGCGAAGAAATACAGTCCGACCACATTCTTCGAGGCGATCAAACCAAGTACGATGTAATCGCCCTGGTTAAGGATCTCGACCAGCGTGCGCGACGCGAAAACGATCGAACTGCTGCCGAGAATGTAGTGTACCTGCACGCGGCGGAAACGGCGGAAGATTGTAGGCGGCGAGCGACGCCAGAAATAGATGGCCTTCACAAAACCCAGGAGCGGAAAAGGCAGCGCGAAACTATAGGCGCCGAAATTCATCCACGCGAAGATGATCGTCAGCGTCTGAAGCGCCACGATCTCGAACGTATTGTAGACGGCGAGAAACCGGAAATCCATTTCCGACCGGATGACCACGGACGGCACCGTCGCCAGCGTGCGCAGGGGCGTCGCGACGGCGATCATGCAGATCAACCCCACCAGATCGGCGGAATGATACCAGTGCGCCGCCAGAGGCGCGACCGCGAACATGGCCAGCATGCCGATCATGCCGAGGGAAAAGGAGATCCAGAAGGCCGGCGCCAGCCATGAGCCGATCGTCTTCTGGCGCTGGAGCAGCACGTCGTCCACACCGAAGCTGACCAGCGAATTCGCGATCTGCGTCACGGTCTGGGCCAGCGCGATCGTCCCCCAGTCGGCGGGCAGCAACAGCCGCGCCAGGACAAGCTGGGACAGGAAACCCGCGCCCCGCGCCGCGAAGCTCTGCACGAAAAGCCAGATGAATCCGCTGGTCGCGGCCCGGCTGATGGCGGAGGACCCATGCCTCCCTGGCGTTGCCGTCATGGAAAGAGCCACATCCGGGGGAGAAGAACAATCATCACGTCACCAATACGCCCCTTCGTCATAGGCATTACTTGAGAACGTCGCGCAAGGCGTCCATCTGGGGCCGGTCCTGCCCATCCCTGGTCGGATCGAGCGTGAACATGTAGTCGCCCCAGAGCGGGCCGCCGGCCCAATAGGTCCAGCCCAACCAGACGTCCCTGTTATCCTGCATGTATTTCACGACGAGCGACAGATCCTGCTCGCAGATGTCGGAACGCCCGACGCCGAATTCCCCGAGAAATCCTCGCGCCCGGCGGGCACGCAGCCAAGCCGTCACACCGGTCAGTTGCTGGACGGCCTGTGGCGGGGCAATACAGTCCGGCTTCGTCCCGGAATAATTGCTGTCGAAATATTGATGCACTTCATAAACCAGATTTTGCGCCGGGTCCCGCAGCGCGGCCAAGGCATCGCCATTCAACTGGGGAAAATTATGCGCGCCATCCCACCCGATGCCCGAGACGAGAATGTCATTGCGCGCGCCCGTCCCCCGAATGGCGTCGATCGCCTGCTGTTGCACCTGCGCCCAGGAGTCGGCGGAAGAGAGTTGCGGCTCATTCATCAGTCCGAACATCACGGCCGGCTTCTCCTTGAAAACATCCGCCAGCCGACGCCACAGATCCGCGAAGGACGCGGGAGTCACGTCATCCGAACCGATAACCTTCCCCCTGTACCGCCCGTAATTATGAATATCGACAATAATATGGGCGTGATATTTTTCTCCCATGTCCACGATCTGCTGAAGTCGCCCCAGTTCCGCGGGGTCCAGCGGTCCGTTCAGCGCAGGTTGCAGCCGTTCCCACAGGACGGGGATGCGGAAAACGTTCATGCCTTTACCGGCATAATACGCGAATTCGCTCTCCTTGGGGGAGATGTAATCCCAGCCGTAACGACCTGGAATCTTCCCTGAATTGAACTCCATCCCGGCGAGATTCACGCCGCGATAGGTCTGCGCGGACGTCGCGGCGGAGTGGCTCGCGAGCAAAAAGAGTGCCGCGAGACAGATCGGACGACTGGACAATTTCATGATCCTTCATCTCCGGCGGAGGGATGTCGCAGCCGCGCCCGCGACACATCCAGCGCCCCATAGGCGAGCCACAGAAGAGCGGCCGTCTTGATGCTGAAAGCGGCCGCCCCGATACAGAGCGACGCACTGAAATACGTCGAGATCATCGTCCGCATCAGACGGGCTTCAGGCGTGACGCAGCGATGGAACGCGAAAATCCCGAGCAGGAACAGCGCGAGCGGCAATCCCAGCGCATTGACGACATAGGCGTAGCCGGTATCGGCCGTATAGATTGGAGACGGCGCAAACGCGAACCATTGGCCGATATTCCAATAATCGAGCAACCGCGCCGAGAAGAGAAGACGCCCCTTGAGGTCGTCGGTCACGATGGCGGGCGGGATTCCGGGCCGTTCGTTCAGCGATCCGACCACGAGCAACGCCGTCGCGACGCAGATTGGCATCAGAAACGCGACCCAGGCGCTGCGCCGGAACGGCATGAAGCGCATCGCCGCCATGAGCAGACAACAGCCCGAAGCGAAGCGGGAATCGCCGAGCACCACGCAGAACAGCGCCGCCGCGGCCAGGCAGAGATGCCGCTGCCCCGCCTGGTTCCGCGCGACGCTGAGGACATAGGCGAAAATCACCGACGCATAATTCCCCAGGGAAACGGGCTCCAGAAAGATGGAGGAGACGCGGTGCGGCCCGAGCAGCCCGGGGAAAAAAGTGCGCGTCATCGACCCCCCGCGATCGCCGCTGCGAAAGAACGTCGAATTGCCGTAATTGATCGTGGTGGCGCTGATCACGCCCTTCTGGACATAATACTGCCATATGTTGAACATCTGGCCGAACAGATTCGTGGCCAGAAGTTCGAACATCCCGACCGCAAGCACCGCCCACATTGTCAGCCACATGGCGGAATCGGCCTGACGCAGGCCGCCCTGCCGCCCGAGATGATAGAAAATATAGGCGATCCCCAGATCATGGATGATCTTGAGGCTGGCGGCCGGATTGATCATCTTCACGCCGACCAGATCGGCGCAGACCACCCAGATGATCGCGATGGCCCGCCAGCTCAGACAGGTGCGGACGGCCCAGAATCCGATCGCGAGGATCGTCATTTCGACACCGGCCACGAAGGCGCTGCCGGCATGAATCCATCCGCGCGTGGACGCGAAGCACAACACGAGATTGAATGTCGCGCTCGCCATGACCAGCCATTTTCCGAGGCTTTTCACAGGCAGGGCGACTGAACCGACGGACGCCAGAGGCGGCGACGGGAACAGCTCGCTTTGTCTGATCGTGCTACCGGACACGCCTTCGCTCCCATCTGTCATCTGTCGGCCGGAGCCTTTCCACTGTACTTCAGTTCAGTGACAAGGCTCTCTGTTCAGTATTTTGACGAGCATCTTCACGCGTTCGAATGACCCCGTTCGAACGGGATCTGCTCCAGCCGACGTAACGCACGCAAAATCGGCGCCGTTCGCCGGAACGGCCCCGATTTTTCCGCCCGATCATCGCCGCCGCACAGCCGGGCCAAAAAAAAGACGCTTTCCGGAAATAATCCGGGATAGCAAATGACGAACGGCGCGTTATCATCCAACGCACATACGCTACCGTACTGATCGCCTCCGCGAAAACACCTTTTGTCGAACCATCAGGAACAAAAACGATCTCATGGTCAGGTCATTGGTGATATCGGTGCACGACTTCCGCTCCCGCCGCAAGGCGAGCGTCCATTTTCTCACGGGAGAATTGGCGAAGCGCGGCCCTGTCCGTTTTTTCTCGGTGGGCCTCAGCCGCCTCTCCGAACATCGCGGCGACACGCGTGCGGATCTCAAGGATCGCGCCAATCGCGCGGAGGTCGTGGACGGCGTCCAGTGCTATCTCTATCGCACGCTCTGGCACCCGTTCACGCTCCGCAAGCCCGCGCTCCTGCCGTTGGAACGGCTTCTCTTCCGCGCCTACCGCCTGACGATGCCGGCCGTCTTCCGCCACGGCATCCGCTGGGCGGAGGTGGTGTTCATCGAATCCGGCATGGCCGCGATTTTCATTCCCGATATCCGCCGCCTGAACCCCAAAGCCCGAATCGTTTATCTCGCGTCCGACGACCTGTCCGTCATCGGCGCCGCCGAGACGATCAAGCGCGATTTCGCAACGCATTTCGACGAAATCGACACCGTCCGCCTGCCGTCCCGCTTCCTGCTGGACAGTCTGCCGCACGGGCGCAGCGCCATCTTCGCCCCGCACGGCATCGACCGCACGCTGACGGAACGATCATACGATTCGCCCTACGGCGCCCGCCGGGGCTGCGTCTCGGTCGGCTCGATGCTGTTCGACGCGGATTTCTTCAACATCGCCGCGCGGCTCTTCCCCGAACTCGACTTCCACGTCATCGGCGCCGGAAAGGCTGCGTCGAAGCTCGACGCGCGCGCCAACATCGTCATTCACGAGGAAATGCCCTTCTCCGACACCTTGCCTTACGTCCGGCACGCGGCGCTCGGCGTGGCGCCCTATCTGGACGCGGGCACGCCGCGCTATCTCATCGACACGTCACTGAAGCTCAAGCAGTTCGGCCTGTTCGGGATTCCCGCCATCTGCCCGTATTTCGCGCTGGGTGACGCGCCCGGCCGGTTCGGCTATCGCCCCGGCGACGCCGCGACCATCGAATCGGCCATACGCGCCGCCCTCGCCCACGACACCCCCATCACGATCGACGCTCCGGGCTGGTCCGACATCCTGGACCGGCTGCTGACGCCGGAACGATTCCCGGAACATCGCCTCCATCCTGCCGCCGGATGACCGCCATGCCGACCGTCGCGATCTACCGCACCGAAATCCTCCCCCTCTCCGAGACCTTCGTGCGCGATCAGGCGCTCGCCCTCGAACGCTGGCGGCCCGTCCTGGTGGGTGAGCGCGAGATCGGCAAGCTGCCCCTCGACGGGCTCGAAATCCGCGCCCCTCGCCACGGACCGGCCAGCTTTCTCCAGAAAGCGCGCGGCGCGCTGATCCGACGCGCGAATACCGCCTCCCCCGAGATCATGGGCATCATGCGGCGCCTGAAACCCGCCCTGCTCCACGCCCATTTCGGCTTCGACGGCGTGGAGGCCTGGCCGATCGCACGGCGACTCGGCATTCCGCTCGTCGTCACCCTGCACGGGGCGGATATCACGACTCATATGCGCTGGTTCGCGGAGGGACGGACGGGCCGACGCTGGAAGAATTATCCCGGCAAGCTCGCCCGACTCGCACGTCGGGAGCATGTCTGGTTCGTCGCGGTGTCGGACCATATCCGGGCGGCGGCGATCGCGGCGGGCCTGCCGCCCGAGAGAATCGTGGTGCGCCATATCGGCATCGACCCGCGGCGATTCACGCCCTCCGCCCCGTCGCCCGGACAGCGCGCGCCGATCATCCTCTTTCTCGGCCGTCTGGTGGAAAAGAAGGGCGCATCCTACCTGCTCGACGCCTTCGAACGCATACAAGGCACCGTCGCCGGCGCGCGCCTGGTCATCGCGGGCGACGGCCCCGATGCGGCGGCCCTGAAGAAAAAAGCGGCAGGCAACCCGAATATCTCATTCCTCGGCGCCGTTCCGCGGGAAACCGTGCTCCGCCTGATGGCCGAGGCCCGCGTCTTCTGCCTCCCCAGCGTCACCGCCGAAAGCGGCGACGCGGAGGGCCTGCCGCTCGTCCTGCTGGAGGCGCAGGCCAGCGGCCTCCCGGTCGTCACCTCCGCGCGCGGGGGCGCGACCGAGGGGATCGTCGACGGCGTAACCGGCTTCGCCTTTCCCGAACGCGACGTTGCGGCCCTCGCCCGGCATCTCGAGGCGCTACTGACGGACGATTCGCTCGCGGACCGCATGGGGGAAGCCGGTCCCGGCTTCATCGCCTCGACCCACGACATCGCCGTCTGCACCCGCAAGCTGGAAGAGCTTTACGACCATGCGGTCGCCGCAGCATGACGTTTTCCGTCATCCTGCCCGTCTACAAGGCCGCTTCCTTCGCCGCGCGCGCCATCCGTTCGGTCCAGGAGCAGACCCTGTCCCCGCACGAAATCCTCATCGTGGACGACTGCTCCCCCGACGATACGCTCGCCACGGTCAGACGCCTCACGGAGGACGATCCGCGCGTTCGTGTCTTGCAGACCGTCAGAAACGGCGGCCCCTCCCTGGCGCGCAACACCGGAATCGACCACGCGACCGGGGACTGGATCGCGATCCTGGACGCGGATGACGCCTACGCCCCGACGCGGCTCGAAAATCTGGCGTCGCTGATCCGGAACAATCCGGCATTGGACGTGGTGGCCGACGGCCTCGCCTATTACGACGCCGGCGCGGCCGTCGTCACGGGCGCGGCCCTGGGCTCAGATGGCGTCCCGGCAGGCGACATTGCCCTGGCGGACTACCTCGCCCACACCACGGCGGACGGCAAGTCCCCGGACTGGGGGTTGCTCAAGCCGGTTTTCCGGCGGGATTTCCTGAACACGCGATCCATACGCTATCCGGTCGAGCAACGTCATGGCGAAGATTTCACGCTGATGCTGCGGCTGCTTTCGGCGGGCGCACGGTTTCGCGTCTCGCCGGAACCGCTCTATCTTTATACGCAACGCGAGGGCGCCGTGAGCCGCCGCCCCTCCGAGATCACCCGCACCAGCATCGCCTATGGCGCACTCATCGACGCCGCACGGGACGCGAGCGGCCTTCCCCCCATCGCCGGCGATCCGGCGCTCGAACGTCTGATCGCCAAACGAATCGAGGGTCTGGCCAGGCTGGACGACGCGCATTTTTTCTCCGTCGCGGTCAGAAGGGCAAATATCATGGGCCTGCTGCGCCGCGCCGTCAGACGTCCCGGATTCGTTCTCCTCGCCGGGCGGCAGAGTCTCGCCGCGCTGCGGCGGCGGCTCGCGCGGCGCGGCTGAGCGCGACGCACGGCTGCGCATCGAGGCACGCGCAAACGCCACTTAAACCGCCATGAGACGGCGTTCCGTTAAAAAAACGGGAAAGACGCCACAAAAATGCCTGGTTCTTCTCCCAGAAATTAATCATATTGGTGGGGTTCTCCGCTCCCGCCGATGCCGCAAGCAGAATCCCGTCTACGGACACGTCGCTTCGCCGGGTGCCGATCCATTCGGCAGGACATTGAAACAGAACGCCAAAATCGCCGCCGCGAAATTTGCCGCGGCAGCCGGTTCAGTCACCATCAGGCCCGGAATTTTTCCGGCAAGCCGATCCATTCTTTTCTGAGAAACGCATCTTTCCAGGGAAAGGACGCAGACATGCATATCGCAGTGATCGGCGGCGGTTACGTCGGCCTGGTGTCCGGCGCGTGCTTCGCCGAATTCGGCATCGAGGTCGCGGTCGTCGAAACGCATCCCGGCCGCCTCGCCGCCCTGCGCAGGGGCCATATCCCGATCTACGAGCCGGGACTCGACAAACTCGTGGCGGATAATTTCGCCGCCGGAAGACTGACATTCGGCGACGACATCGCCGCGGCGGTCAAGGGCGCGGAAGCGATCTTCATCGCCGTCGGCACCCCGGCCCGGCGCGGAGACGGTCACGCCGATCTCGAATATGTCTATGCCGCGGCGAAGCAGATCGCCGATGCCATGACGGAGTATGCCGTCGTGGTCACGAAATCCACAGTGCCCGTCGGCACGGGCCGCGAGGTCGCACGCATCATCAGGGCGGCCCGGCCGGACCTCGATTTCGATATCGCCTCCAATCCCGAGTTCCTGCGCGAAGGGAACGCCATCGACGACTTCATGAAGCCGGACCGGGTCATCATCGGCATCGAGTCCGGCGGCGCCGATGGCGGCGCGCGGGCGCGCGAGATCATGAAACGCCTGTATCGCCCGCTCTATCTCATCGAGACGCCCATCGTCTTCGCAAGCCTCGAATCGGCGGAACTCATCAAATACGCGTCCAACGCGTTCCTCGCCATGAAAGTCACCTTCGCCAACGAAATGGCGGATCTGTGCGAGAAAACCGGCGCCGACATCCACGACATCGCGCGCGGCATCGGCCTGGACGGCCGAATCGGCCGCAAGTTCCTGCATCCCGGACCGGGTTTCGGAGGCTCCTGTTTCCCCAAGGATACGCTCGCTCTGGTGGCCATCGCACGGGAGGCCGGCGCGCCGACGCACCTGATCGAAACGACTGTCGCCGTCAACGACGCCCGCAAGGTCAAGCTGGCCGAGCGCGTGATCGCGGCCTGCGACGGCGGCATACTGGGCAAGACGGTCGGCGTCCTCGGCCTGACCTTCAAGCCGGAGACGGATGACATGAGGGAGGCGCCCTCCGTCCCGATCCTGCATACGCTGGACAAGGCCGGCGCCGTCATCCGGGTGTTCGATCCGGCGGGGATGGAAAATGCCCGCTCGCTTCTGCCGGCGGGCGTTTTCTACTGCAAGGATGCGCTCGACGCGGCAAGCGACGCGGACGTGCTGCTCGTTCTCACGGAATGGAACGAGTTCCGCGCGCTCTCTCCCGTCAAACTCAGACAGATCATGCGCGGGGCCGCGATCGTCGACCTGCGAAATATTTACGACCCACCGGCAATGCGCGCTGCCGGATTCCATTATACCTCGATCGGCAGGGCGTAACGCGTTTCCGCAAGCCTGCCCGTCAGGCGCAAATTCGTTTTTCATGCCGAACCGCCGGATGCGGCGCGGTAATTTCCGAAACAGCGATTTTTTCACAAAATTGCCGAAAAGCCAGATTGAACCCTGCCTCGCGCGGAGGGATGCAATTTTCTTGCTTTTTTGGAAAATCCAGTATCAAAATTACGTTAATCTCCTTCGAATGAACGTCCCTGGCCTGCACAAATTCGCGCCTGTCGCGAGCAAGAATGAGGTCGACGCCCATGAATGAGCCACTGTCCTCGTCATTGACAAGTTCGGAGCGCTTTCGCGAGACGCTCTGGACGGGACTGCGCCCGCGCAAGGCAGCGTCCGCGCCGGAAGAGCGGCAGTTCATCGGCGATCCTTATCCGTATTTCAAACCCCTGTTGAGCAAGGTCACGTCTTTCTGCGATTTGCTGGCCGTGACCCTGGCGTCCATTGGATGGTGCCTGATCTGGACGGTCTGGCTTCACGATCTCGACCGCAATCTCGCCATCGTGGGGGGACTCGTCGCCGTCGTAACCTTCGTGCTGTTGCCACGCAAACAGGATCTCATGGCCTATCCGCGCATTCGCCGCATGACCGACCAGATCCGGTATCTGGCGCCCGCGTTATATTTCTCCGCCATTCTGCAATTCCTGATTCTCCGCATCCTCCATGCCCCGACCCCGAGAATGCTGGACGTGACGGCCAGTTGGTTCGGCCTGTGCGCCGGTGTCCTTGTGCTGACGCGCGGGGTGGAAACCGCACTCCTTCACACACGCGCCATCGAGCGCCGCCTCGTCCGGCAGATCGCGGTCATCGGCACCGGAGAAACGGCCGCCCTTCTCTCCGGGCGGATCGAGAATGATGCCGGCCATACCTACGGGCTTCTCGGACAATTCGACGACGCCGAAGGAAAAGGCGACGCCTCCGACCTGACCGGAACGATCGGCGATCTGGTCGAACTCAGCAGCCACCGGGTCATCCATACGATCATCATCGCCCTCGCACCCGACCCCGAACGGGACGAACGGGAAATCAGAAACATCCTGTGGCGGCTGCGACGGGTGGTGTCCGATATCTATATCGTGCCCTATCTGCTTGACGGGATCGACACGAACCTGCCGGTGGAGAAGCTCGGTCCCCATTCCCTGCTTGTGCTTCAGCGCCGCCCGCTCTCCGAACTCCAGACCGCGCAGAAACTCGCCTTCGACCTTCTCTTCGGCATGGTCATCCTCGCTCTTCTCTGGCCGGTCCTGCTCGGCGTCGCCCTGGCGATCAAACTCGATTCGAAAGGCCCGGTTTTCTTTCGCCAACCCAGGATCGGCTTCAATAATCGCTTCTTCACGGTCTACAAATTCCGTTCCATGTACACGTCCATGACGGATCTGGGCGCCGTGAAACAGACGAGCCGGGACGACCCGCGGATCACGCCGGTCGGCAAATGGCTCCGCAAGTTCAGCATCGACGAGCTCCCGCAGATATTCAACGTCCTGTCGGGCGAGATGTCCCTCGTCGGGCCGCGTCCGCACGCCCCGCACACGACGGCGGGCGGCCTGTTGTTGCACGATGCGCTCGCGGAATATGTGATGCGTCACCATGTCAGGCCCGGCATCACCGGCTGGGCGCAGGTCAACGGCTCACGCGGCGAGCTCGTGACCCTCGGTGACCTCAGGCGGCGCGTCGCGCTCGATCTGGAATATATCCAGAAATGGTCGCTGTGGCTGGATATCAAAATCATCATTCTCACCGCCCTGCGAGAGGTTTTCAGCCGCAATGCTTTCTGACGCTCTCACGGGCATCCCGCCATCCGACTCCCGCGGGTGGGACAGTCTGCATGTCATGGGGATGCGTCTGCTCGATATTCCGAGACCGGATCTGGTCGCACGCGTCGTCCGGGACGCGCGACGCGGCGCCAGGACCCTGATCGTCAACGCCAACGCCCATTGCATGGTTCTCGCCCAGAAGAATCCCTGGCTTCCCCAGCTTTTCGAACGCGCGGACATCGCTTTCTGCGACGGCGCGGGCGTCCAGCTCGCATCGCTTTTTCTGTGCGGCCGCATCCCTCACCGGACGACGCCGCCCGAATGGATCGGGGACGTCCTCGCGCAACTGGGCGCCGCCGGCTCCATCTTCTGGCTGGGCGGGACTCAGGAGGCGGTCTCCACCGCCGCCCGGACATACAACCAGAAATACGGTTCGCCCATCGCCGGCATCCAGCACGGTTTTTTCGACGCCACAACGGGCTCCGAAGACTCGGAAGCCGTCATCGAGGCGATTATCGCCGCGAAGCCGACCTTCCTTCTGGTCAATATGGGGATGCCCCGTCAGGAGCGCTGGCTTTGGGACAATTGGGATCGTCTTCCCGATACGATCGCCATCACCGCCGGCGCGCTCGTGGATCATGCCGCGGGCGCCGTGCGGCGTCCCCCGCGCTGGGTCGCCAATCTGGGCCTTGAATGGCTCGTCCGCCTGGTGCGCGAACCCAGACGCTTGTGGAGACGTTACCTTCTTGGCCTGCCCGTCTTCGGACTGCATGTTCTTCGCTGGAAAGGACGCGAATTTTTTTCCGGCCGTGCGAAGAGGGGTTAAGGACTCTCCATGAACTTCACCCAGCCATCCCTGCCGGCCGCCCCCATGCCGGTCGGCGCACATGAGATGCTGCATCGTGCGCTCGGCATCGGCAGACGCCATTACAGGCTGTTCGCCGCCGTCTTTCTTGCGGTCATGTTCGTCGGCACGGGCCTCATCATGCTTCTGCCGCGCTCGTATCAGAGCGTCGCGACGATCGTGGTGTCCCGCGGCATCATGGACCCCCTGAATTCGCAGAGCATGAGCGCCAATGCCCAGGAACTCGGCGATGACGAGATCGCGACCCAGGCCGAACTCATCCAGTCTCGGGACGTCGCGGCCGCCGTTCTGCGCAAGCTCCCCCCCGCGCCAAAGCCCCGCCCGGGCGTGCGGACATGGCTTTGCGGCCATCATGTCGCGTTCTTCTGCCCCAAACCGTCAAAAACCCCTGTCGATCCGGCCGTGGCGTTTGATCAGCAGATCAGTGCGCTCCTGGCGAGCGTCGATGTGGAGCCCAAGCTCCATTCCCGTATCCTGACCATCACCGTGAAGGATCACGACGCACATCGGGCCGCCGCCATCGCCGATCAGTTCGTCATGAACTATCAGAACCTTGCCCTGGCGGAACAACGGTCGGATCTCTCGAAAACTCTTTCATGGCTGGACGAGCGCACCGCCTCCCTGCGGAAACGCTGGGTGGAAGCGGAAACCGCCGCCAGCCTCTTCAACGGCAGTCACAATCTCACCAATACCAGCGCCAACGCCCCCCTGATCAATCAGCAGATCGCGAATGCGGCCGCCGCGCTGGGACAGGCCCAGGGGCGTTACGCGGCGGCGCAGGCCAAGGCCGACGCCCTGAAGGAAGCGCTCGGAACCGGCAACGAGCGCGATTTCGTTTCTCTCGGCGAACAGCCATTGCTGGTGTCGGTGGCCAACGCCCTCATGCAATTGAGCAACCAGAGGACACAACTCGCGGCGACCTATGGCGCCAACCATCCGAGCGTGCAGGCCATTGACAGGCAGATCGCCCAGACGCGCTCCAGTCTGGAAAGGGAGACGCGCGCCGCCCTTGCGCGCATCAATGACGACGTGATCGCCACACGCGCGGAGGTTCTCCAGACGCAGCGGAATCTGGACACGCTGCGCGCGCAGTCCGCGAAACAGAGCGGCCCCCAGGCGGAATACGCGACACTGGCCCAGGAAGCCCAGAGCGCGCAGGGCGTGTACGATTCATTTCTGGAGCGCACCAAGGAACTCGCGGGCCGCGTGCAACTGCTTCAGCCGCCGGTCGCCTTCGTGTCACACGCGGCGGTCGCCAGCGCGCCGACCTTCCCCAATCGCAAGAAGCTGTTGATCGGCGTCTTCGTCATCGCGCTGGTTTGCGGCGTCGCCGCCATCATCCTGCGGGACATGCTTTCGCCCGGATTTGGCGACCTGACCGAAATATCGCACATCGCGGCCCTCCCTGTCCTCGCCCAATTGCCGGACATCTCTCGCGAGCGCTCCCGCTCCGCGTCCCGCTATATCATGGACAATCCGTTCTCCGAGGCCGGCGAAGCGGTGAGGAGCATCTCCGCGCAGATCGCCCTGTCGAATTCCATCGTGATGAACCGCTCGCGCGTCCTGGCCATCACCTCCGCCGCGCCGTCTGAAGGACGAAGCACCCTGGCCGTCTGGCTGGCCTCCATCATGCGCGCCGGCAATCAGCCCGTTCTCATCATCGACACAGACCACAGGGGCAAGCCGGGGGACCATTCGCCGCCCGGTTTCACCGACGTCATGGGAAATCGCATCACCGCGCAGGACGCGATCGTCACGAATCCCCTGACGGGGATCGACGTCATCGGACCGGGCGCCCCGAAGGCCCATCCGTTCGACAGTCGCGAAATCGCCAGGCTGCGCGCCACGCTGGACGAATTATGCGCGCTCTATGACCTGATCATCATCGACACGCCCCCGCTTCTTTCGGCGACGGACGGACTCGTCTTCGCCTCGGTCGCGGATCAGACGATTTTCCTCTGCCGCTGGTCGAGCATTTCCCGCTCGGCCGTTTCCACCTGTCTCGAACGGCTTCGCACCTATCGCGCAAACCTGGCCGGCATCGTCGTCAACCATTTCTCCGGTTCCGCCGCCGCAATCGCGCGTAACGACTATCCGCAGAAAGAGGTCAGGCTTATCGACCATCTGGGCAATATCTGAACGGCATGAGGTCGAGACCTGAGCATGAAGATCCTGCATGTCGTCCGCCAGTTCGCCCCCTCCGTCGGCGGTCTGGAAGATTCCGTTCTCAACCTCGCCTCGATCCAGCGCACGCAACTGGGGATCGACGCCCAGGTCGTAACGCTCGACCGCATATTTTCGCGGGATATGGTTCTGTCCGAGCGCGAAATGATTCGGGGCATCCCGGTGCGCCGCCTGCCCTGGCGCGGCTCCACGCGCTATCCTCTCGCGCCGTCGGTCCTTTCCGCCATCGGCAAGTTCGATCTCCTGCACGTCCACGCCATCGATTTCTTCTTCGATTATCTCGCCTGGACCCGCTTCGTCGGGCGGCATGATCGCCCCATGATCGCCTCCACTCACGGCGGATTCTTCCATAGCGGCGCTTACACCCGCGCGAAAAAAATATGGTTCGAGACCATCACCCGCGCGTCGATTCACGGTTATGAAAAAATTGTCGCCTGTAGCCGGAGCGACGCGGAGCTGTTCAGGAAAATCTCAGGCGATCGCCTCGTCGTGCTGGAAAATGGAATCACCCAGGAAAAATTCCGCGATACCTCGTCTGCTTCGCCGGTACGCCATATCGTGACATTCGGCCGCTTTGCCCGCCACAAACGCATCGACAGGCTCTTCGCGCTGCTGGCGGAACTCCGCAGGCGCCATCCCGCGTGGACCCTCGTCGTCGCGGGGCGTCCGGCGGATCTCTCGACGGACGCCGTTCTCGCCATGGCCGCCGACGCCGGTGTAACCGACGCCACCCGTTTCGTTGTCGATCCCAGCGACGACGATCTGCGCCGCCTTCTCGGTGAAGCGTCCTATTTCGGCAGCCTGTCGGAGCATGAGGGATTCGGACTTGCAGCCGTCGAAGCCATGTCGGCGGGGCTCGTGCCGGTGCTGAGCGGCATCGCGCCGTTTCGCCATCTTCGGGACCGCACGGGCGTCGGATTGCTCGTCGAGCCGGATGCCCTTGCGGACGCCGCGGACAGGCTTGAAAACCTGCATGAAGCCGGTGATTCGTCCCTGCGCCGACGCGCCATGGACGGCGCGGCGCAATATGACTGGGTCGATGTCAGCCGACGCTATGTCGATCTCTACCG
The DNA here is from genome assembly GCF_004346035.1 of Acidomonas methanolica. Lineage (GTDB taxonomy): Bacteria > Pseudomonadota > Alphaproteobacteria > Acetobacterales > Acetobacteraceae > Acidomonas > Acidomonas methanolica. The sequence goes on from NZ_SLZN01000005.1 coordinate 48,556, forward strand.
CGATGTCCTCTCTCATCGCGCCGCCTGATCCCATCATTCCATGCGCCGTTCCTTTCCCGCGTCCCTTTTCCATCCCGGCTTCCGCTTCGCCGGCCTCCTCCTGCTTGCCTGCACGACATCGCCGGCGCATGCGCAACTTTTCACGCAATATTTTCCGTCGAATCTCCCCGGTTACGCGCCGGATTTGAGTTCCTCCGTCGTGCAGCGGGAACTCCTCCAGACCCGTCATCCCGGCGTCATGATCGGAGATTTCAATGTCCTCCCGTTTCTGTCACAAAGCACCGGCTACACGACCAATCTTCTCGGCCGGCCTCATTCCGGCAGCGCGCAGATCATCACCAGCAGCGGCGTGCGCGCCAACTCCCTCTGGAGACGGAACGCCCTTGGTTTCTCCGCGAATGTCGCCAATACCGTCGCGCCGGAACTGATGGCGACGAACACGACGACCTGGTCCGCCTCGGGCGGCGGTTCCCTGTCCTTGGGCAATGATTCCCTCGCGCTCGGCTACTCACATTCCCGCCGGTATCTGGGTGCGACCGATCTGGGGAATTTCGGAATTTCCTATCCGGTTCCTTACGACACGAACGACATCCGCCTGAACTACCAGCATAATTTCGGACGTTTCAGCATCACGCCCAGCGTGGTCTATGACAGGTTCGATTTCGGCCAGTCGAGCGCCGGGCCCGTCCGAAACTTCAATTCCCTGAGCCATCAGCTTGAGTCCGTTCTTCTGACCACGCGGCTGGAAATCTCAAGGGGGAATGGCGTGATTTCGATCCTGCGCGCCTCGGCCGCCCAGTTCGCGCCCAATGCCGGCGGCACGATTGACGATTACGCGGACGGCGCCGGTTTTCTCGGACTGGATATCGGGGCCGATTCGGTCATTCAATACCGTGCCCTTGTGGGCGCCGAAACCCGCCAGTTCACCAGGATCAGCTCCGCCGGTCTCACGACTCCGACCGCGGAACTCGACGTCATCTGGACGCCGACCCGGATCGACACCGTCACCGTCACCGGCCGACGCGGCATTTTCGACCCGAGTTCGCCTTTCGCGCGCAATCAGATCGTATCGGATCTGAGGCTTCAACTGGATCACGAATTCCGCCCCTATCTCTTCCTGCGCGGCTACGCGGAAGGCGCTCTCACCGATTCCCAATCGTTGCAGGCCGCAACACCGCGCCTGCGCCAGACCCAGTTCCGCTTCGGACTCATCGGAACCTGGACCGTCAATCGCTACCTCACCGCCGTGTTGAGCTATACTCACAACAGCAGCTACACGAAAGGAGCCGTTCCCCAGGTGTTCGATCCCCTTTATGGTCTGACCAGCCGGAGCACCTTCACGACCAATACCGTTTCGCTCGCCCTCAGCCTTGCCCTCTAACGCGCGCCCTGTTCAAGACTGGGCGCAATCGGGCAAGTCGATGTCCTCGATCAACAGCAACCTGAAGCCAACAAGGCCACTTTGATGATGAAATCCGTCTTTACGTGCGCCACCGTCATTGTCACGCTGGCGGCTGCCGGTTGCTCATCTACCGGAGGTCTCCCCGAACTGGCCTCTTCCGAGTCGTCAGCCTATTATCTCGGACCGGGCGATCAGGTTCGCGTTCTGACCTATAACGACCCGCAAATGAGCAATACCTTCACCGTCGCCGATGACGGCACCATCGCGTTTCCGCTCGTCGGCACGGTGGCGGCGGCCGGTTTGACGCCCGGCGGCCTGGCTCAAAGGCTGAGCAGGATTCTGTCCGGGAAAGGCCTCCTCCACAATCCCAGCATTTCCGTCGAAGTCGCGCAGTATCGCCCGATCTTCGTTCTCGGCGAGGTCAATCACCCCGGCCAATATCCCTATATTCCCGGCATGACGATGCAAAGCGCCGTCGCCCTCGCCGGCGGATTTACCTACCGCGCCGTCACCGATACGGCTGTCGACATACGCACTGACGGCATGCCCGGCGGCAAACCCGTGCGCGGGAAAATCAAGCCGGAATCCGTGCTCCGCCCCAGTGACGTCATCACCATTCCCGAGCGCTGGTTTTGAAGGACGGCGCGGCATAGGCGATTGCCGCGCAAATCGGAGGAGAAGAAAATGATAGCGCAAGCCTTTTTCATTCTCGCGCATCGTATCGACCGTCAAAGCTATCTCTCATGGGAATATTTCGACAAGCCGACGCGATTGCAGAAATATCTTCAAAAAGCACTGCATGCCATGCTCGCCAAGAGAGCCGGCGGCATTCTCGACAAAAATTCCTATATTTCTCCAGCCGCCAAAATATTTACGTCCAGCCTCCGGATCGGCAGCAAAAGTTATATCTGTGGCGGGTCGATCATCAGGGGCGAATTCAGTCTCGGCGCCGCGTCCGGCGTTGGAGCCTATTGCCATATAGATGGAAAGGTGACCATCGGAGACGACACAATGATTGCCAACAACGTATCTGTTTTCGGCATCAATCACGGAACGGATATCGCCAGCCCCATGGGGCAACAGGCCTCCACCATGAAAGGCGTCGTGATCGGTAGCGATTGCTGGGTTGGCGCGAATGTTTCGATCGTGGACGGCGCGAATATCGGATCGCATTCCATTGTCGCGGCCGGTGCCGTCGTGACCAGGAGCTTCCCGGAATGGTCCGTCATCGGCGGCGTGCCCGCGCGCATCATCAAATCACGCAAATAGATCTTTCGTCGCCCGACACATCTGGCTCACCGTCGCAGACTGGTCTTGATTCGCGTCTTGACAGATTCGGGCAGAGCCACCCGGAACATGGTCCTGGCGATCAGCACCGGCCAACGTTCCGGCGCGGTCAAAGCAAAAGCATCCCGATAGCGCTTCGCCATCAGCAACCGGATGGACGCCGACAGAATGCCTTCCCGAAAGACATCATATTTTTTCCTGCTTGCGATTTCCCGATCATGCGCGGCGGCTTCCAATATGAATTGGATGTCCTCCGCGTCAGGTTCATATGGCCGATAATAACAGAGTTCGATGAGCTTGGCCGAAACGGCGCTCCTGTACCACACCCCCTCGGCGTGCGAGAGGTGGGGCATCACGGTTTCAACCATTGCCGCCAGGGTTTTCTGACGGGCGACATCATGAGCGATCGCCGGCCCGAACGGAAAATCGGGCTGCCCGCTCGAACGCCTCTGCGCCGACAGGGCCGCCAATTGAGACCATACGGCGAGAAGTCGTCCGTTGCGAATGGACGCACTCGACAGGCTGTTGGAATGAACCCTGTATTCCCCCAGATACTCCGGAAGAACGTGCAGACGCCCCACATGCGACAGGCGCCAGTAAAGATCGGAATCCTCCGCGTTGTAGATCGGCCGGTAACCGCCGACCGATTTGACCGCCTCCAGACGCGCCATCAACATCGGATGCAACAGATACGGCTCATCCGCCGGCAGGGAAAAGGGATCGGCCGTCGCGACGTCCTTGCGCCGGGACGACGTGCCCGTCCTCTTTCCTGTTTCGTCGATATGGTGGGCCACGCAGCTCACGGCGATGCACCCCGGATTGTCCGAGAGATAGGCCAGTTCTCTCTGAAAACGGTCGGGACAGGAAATGTCGTCGCCGTCCATTCTGGCGAGAAAGGGCGCGGTGCACAGATCCAGCCCCGCGTTGAGCGCCGCCACGATGCCCGCATTCTCCTGGTAGAGATAGACGATACGAGGATCGTTCTTCCGAGCCTCAAGAACCAGTTCCTCGGTTCCGTCGGTCGATCCGTCATCCACGACGATGATGCGGATGTCCTGCACCGTTTGCGCCTGAATGCTCCGGAGCGCGTCGGTCAGATAGGCTGCCGCATTATAAACGGGCATCAGAACGTCCACGATCGCCATGGCCGGCACCCTGCTTTCAAAGATTCAAAAAGAAGGCGGAATTTGCAATGGAAGGGTAGATGGCCGGAGCGTCTCCATCAAGTCGCCTTTCGCACACGGACCGCTCCGAAAAGACCGAATCCGGGACGCGCAGACGTCACGACGTCGAAAACCTCCCCCGGCGAACCTCCGGACAAGGGGTGTCCGCACGGGAACAGGCCGCACGGGAATGCCCGGCGGAAGACGATCCGAACGGTTCCGAAGCCACGCACGACAAGTTTTTACTTCTTTACCTCATAATATTCGCATTTTCCCGCCTTTCCAGGATTGCTCGACGGCGCGGCCTGGATCACCATGCCGATGCCGTATTTGCATTTGGAAATCAGGAGCACCCCATGAACACATCTGACCTGATCGCACAGATCGCCGAGACCACCAGCCGCCCGAAGGCCGAGGTGAAGGAGATCCTCGACGCCGCGCTCGACACCATCGTCGCCGCCGCGAAGAAGGACGAGGACGTCACGCTGACGGGCTTCGGCAAGTTCGCCGTTCGCCATCTCGCCGCGCGGACCGGGCGCAACCCCGCCACGGGCGAGAGCATCGAGATCGCCGCCACGCGCAAGCTGGCCTTCACGGCAGGCAAGGGCGTGAAGGACGCGCTCGTCCTGCCGAAGAAACCCGCGAAGAAAGCGCCGGCCACGAAGAAGCCCCCCGCGCGCAAACGCGCCTGATCGTCGGCTCGGGCTTCATGCTGTTTGCGCCGGAAGCGGCGTCCATCTCCCGCGCCCTGTCGTTCTCCCAATTCCGGACCTTCGCGTTGGCCTCGCTGGGCGGGGCGCTGGAGTTCTACGATTTCGTCATCTTCGCCTTCCTCGCCAGACTGATCGCGGCGCATTTCTTCCCGTCCAGCCAGGCCGACTGGCTGCGGCAGGCGGAGGCATTCGGCCTGTTCGGCGCGGGCTACCTCGCGCGCCCCCTGGGCGGGATCGTCATGGCGCATTTCGGGGACATCTCGGGCCGCAAGAAGGTCTTCACCTTCAGCGTCCTGCTCATGGCCGTGCCGACGCTGCTGATGGGTCTCCTGCCGGGCTACGCCACGCTCGGGGCCGGCGCGCCGCTGATCCTGCTGGCGCTGCGGATGATGCAGGGCGCGGCCATCGGCGGCGAGGCGCCGGGCGGCTGGGTCTTCGTCGCCGAGCACGCGCCGCCCGGCCGGGCAGGGCTGGCCACCGGATTGCTGACCGGCGGGCTGACGGGCGGCATCCTGCTCGGCTCGGTCGTGATCCTGACGCTGAACGCCGCCCTGCCGCCCGCCGCCGTGGCGTCATGGGGCTGGCGCGTGCCCTTCATCCTCGGCGGCGTGTTCGGCCTCGGCGCGATGGTGCTCCGGCAATGGCTCGACGAGACGCCGGTTTTCCGCGAGATGCACGCCCGCGCCGCGATCGCGCGGACCCTGCCCGCACGAATCCTGCTGCGGGACCATCGCCCGGCGGTATTATGCTCGATGGCCAGCACCTGGACGCTGACCGCCGCCATCGTCGTGCTCATCCTCATGATGCCGCCGCTGATGCAGACCCTGCATCACGTTCCGGCCTCGGACACCATGCTCGCCAGCCTCGCGGCGACACTCTGCCTCACCGTCGCGGCCGTGGGCACCGGCGCGCTCACGGATGCCCTGCCGCTCCGCCGGCTCTGCGTCTTCTCCGGGCTCGCCCTCGCCGTCGGCGCGTTCGCGCTCTATGGCCTGTCCGCGCGCTTTCCGCATATGCTGATCGTCTGGGCGGCATTCAGCGGGCTGTGGCTGCGGCTTCGTCGGGCTGGTGCCGGTGGGGATGCTCCGCGCCTTTCCCCCGCAGGTCCGCTTCTCCGGGCTTTCCCTGTCCTATAACGTTTCCTACGCCATTTTCGGCGGACTGACGCCCGCCCTCATCTCGGCGCTCACGCCCCGAACGCCGCTGGCGCCTGCGATCTACGTTTCTTTCACAGCCCTGATCGGCACGATCGCGCTCCGGCACTCGCCCGAACACGGCTGACCGGCCAGGCAGCGCGGCTTGCCTTACACCTCCCGCAGGCGGCGCTCCACGTCCTGACGCAAGGCGGCGGCGGATTCGCCCGGAAGCTGGGCGAGCGCCTCTTCCATGGCGCGCAGGATATCCGGCGTCGCCTCGGGCAGGGCGCGCCGCCACCAGACCAGCGCCTCATCGAGGTGCCCGGCCTCGGCCAGCAGGCTCGCGAGATTATGCTGTCCCCGATAATCGCCGCCCTCCGCGCCGCGCCGATACCATGCCGCCGCCGCGGCGATGTCGCGCGGCCGGTCCCACCCTTCCTCCAGAAAGCGGCCGATCAGGGTCATCGACTTGGCGTGCCCTGACGTCGCCGCCGCAAGGAAATACCGCCACGCGGCCGGACGGTCCCGCGCGCAGCCCCGCCCACGCAACAGCATGTTGCCGAGATTGTAGCGCGCCCAGTCGTCCCCCGCTTCCGCCGCCTGCCGGTAAAGCCGGTATGCGGCGGGCAGATCCACCGCGCCGCCCCAGCCACGCTCCAGCGCCCGCGCGTACATGACCTGCCCCAGCGGATAGCCAGCCCCCGCCGCGATCGCGAACCAGGCCCGCGCCCCTGCCGGATCGGCTCCCCCCGTGCGGCCGTCAAGCAGCGCCTGTCCCCAGGCGACCTGCGCGGCGGCGTGACCCTGCTCCGCCTGACGCCGCAACCCGCGCAAGGAGTCCGGGAGGTCGGCACCGTGTTTTCCGTTACGATTCGGAAAAAGACGGCGCGCTATTGTTGCAAGCAATTCTCAATCTCCTTATATATGCCCGTTCGTCGCTATTGAGAGCGATTCTTAAATTCAGAGGACCCTGATGGATAGAAGCCGCCCGGCCCCGAAAGCAAGCTCCCCGACGCCACTGGGCGTTTCCACGATGGGCCTGATGCTCGCCGGGGCGTGGCTCGCGCCCTCCCCGGTCGAGGCCGCGGCCCCTGCTTCGGATACACATCAGCGCCCGCATCATCGGCACGCCCGCCATCATGGCCAGACGCGCGCGGCGCAGCATCCGAACGGCTCAGCCGCCGTCGGCGCGCGCCCGGCAACGGGCGCGGGGAGGGGCGCAGGGACGGGCGCGGTTCCGGCGAACTTCCACCCCGGGACGCCCGACGGCCGCCACGCTCTCGAAGCGACCCAGCACGAGCAGCTCGACGTCTATGGCCAGCCGACCGGCTATCAGGAGACGCGCCCGCATCTCGACCGCATCATGACGCGCCTCGTCGATACGCCGCAAAGCGTCGTGGAGATTCCCCATCAGCTCATGAAGGACCAGAATACGGTCTCCATGCTCGACGTGCTGCGCACCGTCCCCGGCATCTCGATCGCCGCCGGAGAGGGCGCGCAGCAGGGCGACAACCTCTCCATCAGGGGCTTCAACGCGCAGAACGATTTCTACCGCGACGGGATGCTCGATTTCGGCAGCTATTACCGCGATCCGTTCGATCTGGAAACGGTCGAGGTGCTCAAGGGACCGTCCGCCACGCTGTTCGGGCGCGGCTCGACCGGCGGCGTCATCAACGAAACCACCAAGCGCGCCGATCTCCAGACGCGCAACGAAGCCAGCTTCTCCGCCGGGACGGACGCAACGAAGCGCCTGACCGTCGATGTGAGCCGCCATTACGACACGCTGGGCGGAACGGCCTTCCGCATCAACGCGATGGCGCATGACGCAGGCGTCGCGGGCGTGAATTACGCCCATACGTCGCGCTACGGCATCGCGCCCTCGCTCGCCTTCGGCCTGCACACGGACACACGGCTGCGGCTCGATTATTTCCGTCAGCAATCCTACGACAACCAGTCCTACGGCATCCCCTGGATGAACGGCAGTCCGGCGCCGGTCGCGCGCAGCAGCCATTACGGCTACAACAACGACTATCTGCGCTCCGCCGTCAACATCGCCACCGTGCGGGTGGAGCATGATTTCGGCAAGTTCCTGCAGATCCACGACCAGTTCCGCTACTCGTCCTATAATACCGGACAGCGCGCCGTCGAGCCGGAACTGCTGGGCTACAGCCCCCATACCGACATCGTTCCCGCGGGCATACCGCTCTCGCAACTGAACATCTCGCGCAACGTGCTCGCGCTCAGCGGACCGTCCTCCCTGCTCGACAACCAGCTCCAGGGGAACGGCGATTTCACTACGGGCATCTTCCGCAACCGCGTCGTTTTCGGCTTCGAGGTCCAGCGCCAGACCTCGGACATCACGCGCTATAATTTCCTGCCCCGCACCACGAGCCCGCTGCTGAATTCGAACGCCTATGCGATCCTGCCGTATGGCTCGTCGCTGCGCTCCATGTCGGGGGCCGTGTCGCATGATTACGCGCCCTATCTCAACGACACGCTCAATATCGGAAAACACTGGGAACTCGTCGGCGGCTGGCGCTGGGACGACTACACCACCAATTACCACGAGGATGTCGCGCATATCGGCGTCAGCCGCAACGACAAGGTATCGTCCTGGCGCGGGGCGCTGGTCTACAAGCCCAACGATCACAGCTCGGTCTATTTCAACTACGGAACGTCCTTCGACCCGTCGGGCGAGAACATCTCGCTCACCCCCGCCACGGCCGCCGTCGCGCCGGAGAAATCCCACAGCTTCGAGGTCGGCGGCAAATGGGATCTGCGCAGGGGGCTGTCGCTCACGGCGGCGGCCTACCGCATCGAGATGTCCAATGTCCGCGAGACGGTGGGCAACGCCTCGCGGCTGGCGGGCGATCAGCGCTCCCAGGGGTTCGAACTCTCCGCCTCGGGCCGGATCACGCCGCAATGGAGCGTCTTCGGCGGCTATTCCTATGACGACATGACGGTCATCAAATCCTCGAACAAGCTCGAAATCGGCGACCAGCCGCAGAACGCGCCCAAGCATACGATGGCGGTCTGGACCGAATACAAGCTCAAGGCGATCCCGCTGGAATTCGGCGCGGGCGTCAATTACGTCAGTTCGCGGACGGCCAGCGCCGCGCCGGTCTCCGGCACAACAGTCATCGAGCGCGCGCCGGGCTACACCACGGCGCAGATCATGCTCAAATACCGCATCAACCGGCATATCGCGACGCAGGTGAACCTGACGAACATCAGCGACACGTATTATTACGGCGCGCTGCACCCGACCCATATCGTGGTCGGGCCGGCACGCGCGGCGCTCTTCTCGATCAGCGCCGATTACTGACCGTGCTGATCGAAATCCCCGCCGTGCTGGAGCCCGAAACGCTCCGCCATCTCCGCGCGCGGCTGGCGGAGGCCGCATGGGGCGACGGCACGGCGACGGCGGGGCATCAATCCGCCAAAGCGAAGCACAATCTCCAGATCGACGCGCGCGATCCGCTGGCCAAAGAACTGGGCGAAACGGTGCTGGGCATTCTGGGACGCCATCCGCTCTTCCTTTCGGCGGCATTGCCCCAGCGCGTCTTTCCCCCGCTCTTCGCGCGCTACCGCGCCGGAACGGACTGGTTCGGCGATCACGTGGACAATGCGATCCGCTACTGGCAGGGCGGCACGCTGCGGACCGATCTCTCCAGCACGCTGTTCCTTTCCGATCCGGAAAGTTACGATGGTGGCGAACTGACGATCCAGGACAGTTTCGGCCCGCGCAGCGTCAAGCTGCCCGCCGGATCGCTGGTGCTCTATCCGTCCTCCTCGCTGCACGGGGTGACGCCCGTGAGTCGCGGCGAGCGGCTGGCGGCGGTGTTCTGGACGCAAAGCCTCGTGCGCGACGACGGCCAGCGGCGGATTCTCTTCGAGCTGGACCAGGAAATCCAGGCGTTGCAGCGCGATGCCGCGAGTCAGGACGCGCTCGCCCCGCGTGTCCTGGCGCTCACGAACATCTACCACAACCTGGTGCGCCGCTGGGCGACCCCCTGAGACCCCGATTCGCCCCCTTGCCGCGGATATGCGCCGCCGCGTCCCGGTAAAGTAAGGTTCGGGACCCTGCTCGGTTCGGGCGGAGCCCGAAAATCAATCAGCCCCTCGCCACCCGCACGGTGAACGCCAGACGCTGCCCCTCGCGCGGCAGGGACGGAACCACGCGCAAGGTGACGACCGGCCGGGCCGGGCCGAGCGCCTCCGCGATCAGCGCCCCGCACTGACGATACCCGTCCATGTCGCGCACGAGACAGACAAGATGCGTCACGCCATACAGGGACAGGCCCGACCGGGCGAGACGGTCATTCGCCGACTCGAGCGCGAGACGGCATTCCTCCACCATGCGCGACGGGATCTTTCCGTCCGGCATGAGCCCGGCGATGGCGGGAATGACGATCGTCTCCGCCCCCGCCGGCGCATCATCTTGTATCGACTCCGGCATCGCCTGATCCTTTAACCCAGAAGCGCCCCTTCCGGAACCGGGAAGAAACGATTTGACCATCATTCACGCAAGCTGCGCCGCCCTCGGCCCTCAGGCCGTCCTGCTCACCGGCGCGCCGGGAAGCGGAAAATCGGACGTCCTGCTCCGGCTGCTCGATGCCGGATTCGATCTCGTGGCGGATGACCGCGTCATCCTCGACGGCGCCTGCGCCAGCGCCCCGCCGGAGATCGCCGGGATGATCGAGGCGAGAGGGCTGGGCCTGCTCCGCGTCCCGCACCGAACATCCCCCGTGCGCGTGGCGCTCCATGTAGAGCTCCAAGGGGCACTCGCCCCGGAGCACGGCCCCCGCCTGCCTCCCCTGACCCTGCACGAGCCGACCGGCGCGTGGTCGATCCGCATGAATCCCGGCCGCCCCGGCCTTGTCGCGGTGATCCGGGCCGCCCTGAAGTGCCGTCGCGGCGAATGGACGCTGCTCGCCGGTGTCAACGGCGCGGATTGGCCGTTTCCCTCCGGCGACGAATCGGGCTAGTCTCCAGTTTCCGAAATTCGCTTGCGGAGCGGGAAGACAGGACACTAGGTTGAAGCCATGACCTGTACTTCCGGCAGAGTGTCGCGCCGCATGCAGGCCGGCGCGGAGCGATGACAGCGACGATGACAGGCACGGCCGACCACCCGGCGGCCGACATGTCCGGCTGCGCGGCCGCCGCGCGGCATGTGCTGCTCGTGACCGGCCTCTCCGGCGCCGGAAAATCCTCGATCCTCCGCGTGCTGGAGGATCTCGGCCATGAAGTGGTGGATAATCCCCCGCTGGACGTGCTCGACACGCTCGTCTCGCGTGCCGAGCAGCCCCTCGCCATCGGCGTCGACGTCCGGACGCGCGGCTTCAAGGTCAGCGCGGTGCTCGACGCGCTCGACCGCCTCCGCGCCCGCCCCCGCTGCGTGGTGGAACTGCTTTACGCGACGGCGGAGACGGAGGTGCTGCTCCGCCGCTTCACCGCCACCCGCCGCCGCCATCCGCTCGACAACGCCTCCGAATCCGGCCCCGGCCTTCCAGCGGCCATCGCCCGCGAGGCGCGGCTCCTCGCCCCGCTTCGCGCCCATGCGGATCTCATCCTCGACACGTCCGACCTTCCCCCGCCGGACCTGCGACGGCTGATCGAGAGCCGCTTCGGCCATACGGGCGACGGCGAGGCCCTCACCGTCACCCTGATGTCCTTCGCCTATCCGGCCGGCCTGCCCCGCGAGGCGGACATGGTGTTCGACGCCCGCTTCCTGCGGAACCCGCATTACGACCCCGCGCTGAAACCGATGACCGGGCTGGACGCCGCCGTGCAGGATCATGTCCGACACGACCCGGATTACGAGGCCTTCCTCGGCCATATCGTCGCCCTCCTTCATCTCGTCCTGCCGCGCTTCGTGGAAGAGGGAAAGAAACACGCCACCATCGCCGTCGGATGCAGCGGCGGCCAGCACCGCTCGGTCACGCTGGTCGAGGATCTGGCCGACATCCTGAGCGGCGCGCAGGACGAGTCCCTCTTGCAAGACGAGCGAATTGCCGTCATGCATCGGGAACTGGCGCGGCAGGGGCGCAGCGTATGGCGCTGGGCACGTCCCAAACCCGCGCCTCGGCCTGTCGACCCATCCGGGATCACATCCTCTTGAAAAGACCGTCATCCTGCCGATATTCCGATTCGAACGCCACCGAGGCGAAGGCCGGGGAGACACCCCGCGCCCGGCCCGCGGCGAAAACCGGAGTCTCCCGATGATCGGGATCGTTCTCATCACCCACGGCCATCTCGGCGAGTCGCTGCGCGATATCGTCGAGCACGTCGTCGGCCCGCAACACCGCATGGAAACCATCGCCGTCGAACGCGAGGACGAGATCGCGACCCTGCGCCCCGCCCTGCTCGACGCCGTGCATCGCGTCGATGACGGGAGCGGCGTCCTCGTCCTGACGGATATCTTCGGCAGCACCCCCTCGAATCTCGCCCTGACGGTGCGACGCCCTGGCCACGTGGAAATCATCGCCGGGGTGAACATGCCGATGCTGGTCAAGCTGGCCAAGACCCGCGCGGCGAAGGACCTCGCCGGCTGCATCGAGCTCGCCACGGAGGCGGGACGGAAATATATCGCCGCGGCGTCCGAACTGCCCGAATCCTGCCTCCAGGGCGGCAAATGCTGCACCGCGGTGCTCTCCAGCCCCACGCTCTCCAGCCTTCCGCACCCGGTCGCGGCCCCTGCCGCCATCATTCCCCTCCGCCGCGCCATATCGTGACGCCCGCCAGCGTGGGACGACCCTCCATGGACGCCTCCCCGGCCCGCGACGTCGTCATCGTCAACCGGCTGGGCCTGCATGCCCGCGCGGCGGCGAAACTCGTCACCCTCGCGGAAGGTTTCGACGCGGAAATCGAGATCTCGCGCGACGGCCAGAGCGTTTCGGCCCTCTCCATCATGGGATTGATGATGCTCGGGGCCGGGCGCGGCGAAACGGTGCGCGTCACGGCGAGCGGCATACAGGCGGAGGCGGCGCTGAGGGCGATCGCGGCCCTGATCGCGGATGGATTCGGTGAACGCGACTGACACCCCGCCCGCCAGACGATCCAGGACGGGTAAGGCCCCGCAGATGAAGCGGCTGCACGGGCGCGGAATCGTCCCCGGAATCGTGATCGCGCCGGTCGTGCTGGCCGACGAGAAGCCGCTGCCGGAGATCGACCGCACGGCGACCCCCGGCGACATCGCCGAGGAATACAGGCGGCTGGACGAGGCGGCGGAGCAGTCCCGCCGCCAGATCGCCAAGTTGCGGCACAAGCTGGAATCCCTCCCCGAGACGGGACGCGAGGAGATCGACGCGCTCCTGCAGGTCTATGAGCGGATGCTCGGACGCTCCCGCCTGCTGCGCGGCGCGCGCACCCGCATCGCCACGGGCGCGATGACGGCCGAAACCGCCGTGCTGACGGAAAGCGAGGCGCTGGCCGCCCTCGCCGGCCCCCATCCCGCGATGACGGAGGAGGAGCAGGAGACGGCCGCCCGGCGCGTCGGCGAGTTTCATGAGATCGCCCGCCGCCTGCTGCGCAACCTGACCGGCCTCTCCTTCCGCGCCTTCGGCAACCTGCCCGAAGGCGGCATCCTGGCCGTGGAGCAGCTCCGCCCCGCCGATGTGGCGCTGATCGCCCCCACCCGCTTCGCGGCGGTCCTGTCCGAAAGCGGCGGCGCGACCGACCACGCGGCGATCATGCTGCGCGCGCTCAATATCCCCGCCGTGACGGCCGTCACCGGGCTGACGAACGGCGTGCAGGACGGCGACCTGCTCATCGTGGACGGCACGACGGGCATCGTCACCGTGCATCCCGACGAGACCGCCCTGGCCGAGGCGCAGGAGGCGATGGCCGCCGAGGCGCGCGCCCGGCGCGACATCGGACGCCTCCGCCGCCTGCCCGCGAAGCTGGTGGACGGCGAGACGGTGACGCTGCTCGCCAATATGGAACTCCCCGCCGAACTCCCGCAGATCCGGCAGAACGGCGCGCAGGGCATCGGGCTGCTGCGCTCCGAATTCCTCTTCGAGGAGGCAGGCGCGCTGCCGGATGAGGAGGCGCAATACACTGTCTACGCCTCGATCGTCGCCGGGATGGACGATCAGCCCGTCACCATCCGCGTGCTGGACTGGGGCAGCGACAAGGGCGTCGAGCGCCTGCGCGACCTCGGCTACGACCTGCCGGAAGGCGGCGGCGGCGCGCTCGGCCTGCGCGGCCTGAGACTGCTCCTCGCCCATCCGCAGATTCTGGAGACCCAGTTCGCCGCCATCCTGCGCGCCTCGCTCGAAGGCAACGTGTCCGTCATGCTGCCGATGGTCACGTCCGTCACCGAGATCCAGAACTGCCGGGACATCTACGAGCGCGTCGCGCGCAGATTGCGGCGCAGAGGCATCAAGCTGCCCGCCGCCCTGCCGCCGCTGGGCATCATGGTGGAAACCCCCGCCGCCGCCGCGACCGCGGACATGCTGGTGCGGCACGCCGACTTCCTCTCCATCGGCACCAACGATCTGACGATGTACACCCTCGCGGTGGATCGCGGCACGAGCTTCCAGTCGGAACTCTATTCGGCGCTCCATCCCGGCGTGCTGCGCCTGATCGCCACCACAGTGACGGCCGCCCTCCGCGCCCGCCGCCCCATCAGCATCTGCGGGGAATTCGCCGCCGATCCGCGCGCCGCCGCCCTCCTGATCGGCCTCGGCGTGCGGACGCTCTCCATGACGCCCAGCGCGATCCCGGTCGTCAAGCGCGCCATACGCGGCCTCTCTTTCGAAGACTGCGACGCCCTCCAGCATCAGGCCCTGCTGATGTCGGACCCGCTGGCGCTCCGCGCACTGCTGGAGACGGCCGCGCCATCCGGCGGCACCGCGACGCGAAGCGGCTGACGGACCGCCGAGACCGACAGCGGCGTCCGGCCCGACGCCTCGCCGTCATGCTGGACCGGCACCGGCGCCGCCGCGCGTACCTCCACTTCCTGCGCGGCCAGACGCCGCACCACCCCTCCCCGCGCCGGCTCGCCCAGCGCGAGCCCCAGACTGACCGCGGCAACGCCTCCCGGCCCGGCCCGATCGAGCAGGGAAACGGAAAACCCTTTCTGAAACGGCGTCGCCTCCGGCGCCATGACGAAGCGCCCGCCATAATACCGCCCGTTGGAAATCACCACGGCGAAGGCGCGCTCCTCCCGGCCGTCCAGCGTCACCAGAAGCGGCGGAAAATCATATCGCCGCAATTCGGCAATCGTCTGAAGCACATAGGCGCCCTTCCCAAGCCATCGTTTCACCGGCAGGGACAGGCCATGCACCACCTGCGCGTCAAACCCGACGCCCACCATCTGCAAGAAGAGCCGCGTCTCCCCTCCGACCGTCAGCCGGCCCGGCCAGATCGTCGCATGACACCCGGCGGCGAGATCGCGCGCATTCTGCTCCGGCACGAAGGACAGGCCGAGTTCATGCGCCAGCACGTTCGCCGTGCCGAGCGGCAGGATTCCCATCGTGACCGGCAACCCCGCGAGCCCGTCCGCCACCTCGGCGATCGTGCCGTCCCCGCCCGCCGCGACGATATGGGTGAACGTCGCGGCCTCGCCCGCATCCTGCGCCATGAGGCGGCCATGACCCGCATGGGCCGTCGCGGCGACCGAAACCGGGACCGCCTGCTCCTGCAAACCACGCACGAAGCGCCGCAATCTGTGCAGGCGGCGCCGTCCGGCCGTCGGGTTGAAGATGACCAGAACACGCATGGGCCGACGCACCTCACGCTCCGCTTTCCGCATCGCCGCGATATGCGGCAAAACGGAAAGGGATGCGAGGGGAATTATATATCTTTTCGATGAAAGATCATGCAGGGGCCCAGCCGGAAGCGGCGGGGCCCCCCGCCCGCCGTCAGAGCAGGCTCTGGGCGCGGCTCAGCACCATGGAACACAGCTTCTGCTTCAGCGGCGCGGCAAGACTGGAGAGGGAGAAACTGTTGCTTCCCCCGGTCTGGAGCTGCCCCTGCTGCCCCGCCGCATAGTCGCCGGAGGACGTCACCCCCTCCTTCGTGGTCAGGGACTCCAGAACGGAACTCGTATTCCCGCCGTTCAGCACGTTGTTCTGCACGCAATAGCTCAACACCCCGGCGATATTGCCGGTGCTGGAGGAGGCCAGACTCGGCAGCATGGAGCCCGCAATGCCCCCCATGCCGCCGCCTCCGCCCAGCCCCCCCAGACCCGGCACGCTCCCCATACCGGGAATGGACTGCGCGACGGCCGGGACGGCAAGAAGCGCAAATCCGGCCAGCGCGCCGGACATGAAGTGTTTCCGCATGAGTTTTCCTTCCATCTTCCGGACCGTTTCCTGTTCGGCCCATTCAGCCGGAGCCTTCAGATCAGCCCCTCTTCCGCCATCGCCGCCCGGGCGGCGGGACGGGACAGCACGCGATCGCGCAACCCCACGGCCTTCGGCCAGGGCGAAAAATCGAGCCCCAGCGGCTTCTCCCAGCCCAGGACCACCGCGAGCAGCACATCCGCCTGCGAAAAACCGCTCTCAAGCAGGAATTCGCGCCCACCGATCGAGGCCTCGACCTGCCCCATCCGGCGCCCGGCCGCCGATTTGAGCCGCGCCCGGGCGGCATCCGGCAGATCCGGCGCGAAGAGCGGGCCGAGCGCTGCATGCACATCCTCGCAGAACCCCAGCGCCTCCAGCAGCCGCGCACGTCCGATCCCCGGCGCCGGAGTGAAGGCCGCAACGCCCGAATGCTCACCCAGCCACGGCAGGACGGCGACATTCTGCGTCAGCACCCCGCCGCCCGGCAACCCGATCGCCGGCACGGCGCCGCGCGGATTGATCGCGAGATAGTCCCTGCCGTCGCCATACGTCTTTTTCCTGAGATCGACCTTTTCGTACTGGCAGTTCATCTCCGCTTCCCGGATGACGATGTGCGACGCCAGAGAACACGCGCCCGGTGCGTAATAGAGTGTCAACATGCCAGAACCCCGCAGGACTTGCCCTTACACTGCCACGAAACGCCCCGCAGGCCAATGCGGCATTTGCCGCCCTCACGGGTCGTGCGTATCAGTGGCGGGAAGCGCCGTTGTTCTTTTTTGAAAAAAGAACCAAAAAACTTTTTCGACCTTGCCTGGGAGTCCCCAGTGACGCTCCGAAGCCAAAGAATCAAAAGTCTTTTTGCTTCTTTTTCTTCAGAAAAAGAATAAACACCCACAAATAACGAACCGCGTTATTTGACTTGCAGGGCCGCCAGTGCCGCCTCGTATTCCGCCTTCAGGCGCGCGACCAGAGCCGCCGCCGGGACGATATCCTTCACGGCGCCGATTCCCTGCCCTGCGCCCCAGATGTCACGCCAGGCCTTGGTTTTCCCGTCCGCCAGGGTGGCGAAATCCATCTTCGACGGATCGGCATGCGCCAGCGCCGCCGGATCGAGACCGGCGGCGACGATGCTCGGCGCGAGATAGTTGCCGAGCACGCCCGTGAAGAAACTCGAATACACGATGTCGCCCGCACCACTCTCGACGACCATCCGCTTGTAGCGCGGATCGGCATCCGCCTCGTCCGTGGCGATGAACGCCGAGCCGATATAGGCGAGATCCGCCCCGAGCGCGCGGGCCGCCGCGATGGACCGGCCATTGGCGATGGCGCCCGACAAGGCGAGCGGACCGTCGAACCAGTCGCGAATCTCCTGAACCAGCGCGAAGGGCGATTGCGTTCCCGCATGACCGCCCGCGCCGGCGGCAACCGCGATCAGCCCGTCGGCACCGCGCTCCACCGCCTTGCGCGCGAATCTGTCGTCGATGACGTCATGGAACACGATGCCGCCATAGGCGTGAACCGCCTCGTTCACATCGGCCCGCGCGCCGAGCGAGGTGATGACGACCGGCACGCGATACTTCACCACCAGCGCAAGATCCTGTTCGAGCCGCGTGTTGCTCTTGTGGACGATCAGATTGACCGCGAACGGCGCATCCCCGGGCGCAAGGGCGGAGGTGATCCGCTCCAGCCACGTCTCGAGCAGTTCGATCGGCCGCGCGTTGAGGGCCGGAAAGGACCCGACGATCCCGGCCCGGCAACAGGCCAGGACCAGATCCGGATTGGAGATCAGGAACATCGGCGCCGCCATGACGGGCACGGACAATCTTCCCTCGAACAGCTTCGGCAACGCCATGGCCGCTTTTCCTTTATGATTCAGAGTTCGACGGCGACCGCGATGGCCTCGCCACCCCCGATACAGGCCGAGGCGACCCCACGCCTTCCGCCCCGCGACGCCAGGGCATGGATCAGCGTCGTGACGAGACGCGCGCCCGTGGCGCCGATCGGATGGCCGAGGGCGCACGCGCCGCCATTGACGTTCAGGCGATCCGGGGGAATGCCGAGTTCGCGCCGGGCGATCATCGCCGTCACGGCGAACGCCTCGTTGACCTCGAAGAGATCGACATCGCCGACGCTCCAGCCGACCCGGTCGAGCAGTGTCTTCATCGCGGGCACGGGCGCGATGGTGAAATCGCGCGGTTCCATGCCATGCGTCGCCCAGCCGACGAGACGGGCGCGAACCGGCAGGCCGAGTTCCTCCGCCATGCGCCTGCGGGTGAGAACCAGCGCGGACGCGCCATCCGCGATCCCCGAAGAACTCGCGGCCGTGATCGTCCCGTCCTTGCCGAACGCAGGTTTGAGCGTCGGAATTTTCGCGGGATTCGCTTGCGACGGGTTCTCGTCCTGCATGACGACCGTCTCCCCCGCCGCCTTGCCCCGGGCCCGCGAACGCACCGTAACGGGCTCGATCTCCGCCGCGAAAGCGCCGCTCTCCGCCGCATTCCGCGCGCGTTCGAGGCTCAGGGCGGCGAACGCATCCTGCTCTTCGCGCCCGATCCCATACTGCCGGGCCGTCGCCTCGGCGAAATGACCCATGAGCGTCCCCGTCTCATAGGCGTCCTCCAGACCGTCGCGAAACATGTGATCGAGGACCTGCCCATGGCCGAGTCGCTGCCCCGCACGCATCGCGGGCAGCAGATACGGCGCATTGCTCATCGATTCGCAGCCGCCGGCGACCACGATTTTCGCCGATCCGGCGAGGAGGGCGTCGGACGCGAAGGCCATGGCCATCATGCCCGATCCACAAATCTTGTTGATCGTCACCGTCGCGGCCCGAAAGGGAATCCCCGCGCCATGCGCCGCCTGGCGGGCCGGATTCTGGCCCAGATTGGCCCCGAGCACGCATCCCATGAAGACGGATTCCACGGCGGCGGGATCAAGCCCCGCCCGCGCCAGCGCGCCGCGAATGGCCGCCGAGCCGAGTTCCGTCGCGGGCAGATCGGCGAAAACGCCGCGAAACCAGCCGATCGGCGTCCTCGCCGCGCTGGCGATGATGACCGGATCGTCGATGACCGGATTTCTGGGGCTCATGAGATTGTCTTCCAAAACCGCGGGGGCTTGCCGTTCACCGGCGCGGCGCCCAATCTAACATATGTTATGTTGGACGCTAGGCACTCCCTTCCCCTTTGTCGAGATCACATGCCCGCGTCTGGAAATCACGGTTGATTGAAGAATCAGCCCAAAAATCTTGCAAACACTTCAAAAAATGAAAAAATTCTTTTCATTTCCCTCCCCTCATATGGGCTTTGCCGCTTTCCGGCTCTAGACTGGAATCGAACGCTCGTATGAAGCATCGTGTCGACACCTTTCTGCCCGGAACACCCCAACATCATGCCGCGCCCGCCCGCCTCCCGCACCTCGCCCGCACGCTCCGAACCCCGGAGCGCATCGGAGAACACCACCCAGGCGGCCCGCCGTCAGGAAATCCTCGAGGTCGCCGCCCAGCTTTTCGCCACGCGCGGCTACAAGGCGACCTCCATCCGCCAGATCGCCGAGGAACTGGGCATGATGGCGGGCTCGCTTTATTACCATATCCGCTCGAAAGAGACGCTCTTCGTGGAAATCCACAACCGCGCGCTGGACGCGGCGGCGAGCCGGATCTTCTCCGCCCTGGCGCCGCACACCTCGCCCTGGGCGCGCCTCGAGGCAGCCTGCCGGGAGCTGCTGGACATCCAGCTCAGCCCGAGTTCGCTCACGCTGCCGCTGATGAACACCATCCGCTCGGTACCCCCGGAGGTGCGCAACGCCCTCATCAAGAAGCGCGACGAGTTCGAAGCGATCTTCCGCAATATCGTCGAGGATCTGCCGCTGCCGCCGACGATCGACCGGGACGTTTACCGCATCATCCTCCTGCGCGTCCTGAATACGGCCAATGACTGGTACCACCCGGGCCGTCTGTCCCGCGAAGAGATCGCCCGGCAGATCTTCGACATCTTCCGGCATACCCAGTCCGAGACCGACGCGACCAGCCCCCCGGGCAAGTCGTCGGACGACGCCCCCGGTGCCTCCCGCAGCCGCGGCCGGCCAGCCTCCCCCCGCAAAAGCCGCGCCGCGGTCATGAACTGAAGGATCTGGAGTGATTGTCCTTGTGGGACAGTTTGGCTGACTTGTCCTGCCACTCTTTGGGAATACGCCCTGCACGCAAATCCGCTTTCTCACAGCCAGACCGTTTTGGCATCCGGCATGCGGTCCGACAGCCCTAATCCCAGAAAACGCATGAAGGATAGGCGGTCGTTGATCAGATAGTCCCTCCGCTCGTCGGAGAGATTGTTCAGCGTCTGGATCACCAGGACCTTGAACATCAGCACCGGATCAAACGGCGGACGCCCGCCTTTGCTCCCATCCGAATACGCCAGTGCCTTGTCCAGATCAGGGCGGAACACTTCACAATCCACAGTCCGGGAAAAGGCTTAAAGCTGATCACCAAGACCGCTCAATCCAACCTTTAGGCCGCGATCGGGGCCAGATGCCGGCCGGCAAGCCAGCGGCGGCGGCGGACGTGATCGCGGCGTCGCCGATACCTGTGGATGATAAAATCAGTAGCCGATCGTCCGATCGACCAGACCGATCAGCGGTTCTCCCGTGCGATATCGTTTCACGTTTTCCACGATCGACCTGCCGCCGGTATCCGCCTGCGTAATGCTGGCCGTGTGGGGTGTGATCAGGACGTCCGGGCGGCTCCACAGCGCATGACCAGCCGGAAGCGGTTCGGGATCGGTGACGTCCACGATGGCGCCGCCGAGCATACCCTCGTCCAGGGCCGCCATCAGGTCGTCCAGCACCAGTTGCCGGCCGCGTCCGCAGTGAACCAGGGCCGCCCCGCGCGGAAGGCGCGCGAAAAGTGGCCGCGCGAGCAACCCCGCCGTCTCGGCCGTCAGCGGCAGGAGGCAGACCAGAATGTCCGTTCCCGCCAGGAACGCATCGCGTTCGTCGGGCCCCGCGAAGGTCCGGACCCCAGCGATGTCCCGCCGGCTCCGGGCCCAGCCCTGACAACCATAGCCCAGCGCCCGGATGGCCTGAAGCACGGGCAGGCCGAGTTGCCCGAGCCCCATCACGCCCACCGTCAGCGTCGATGCCGGTCGGTAGGCATGCGCCTGCCACACCTGTTCGCGCTGCTGCGCCACGTAGCGCAGCATGCCGCGATGCAGGGCGAGAACCGAGAACCGCACATAATCCACCATGCCGTCGGTCAGGCCGGACTCGATCATGCGCACGACCTGCACATGGTCCGGGACTCCGGACAGGTCGAGCTGATCCACGCCCGCGCCCACCGAGAACAGCACCTTCAGGTTAGGAAAAATCCGTCCGAGATCCGGGGGCGGCACCCAGGCGGCCAGGAATTCGACCGCCTCGGGATCGGCGATGTCGGGCCAGATCTCGATTTTTTCGTCCGGCAGGTGCGCGGCGAACAGCGCGGACCAGATCTCGGCGCGTTCCGCCGTGGATTTGATGACGAAGGACATGGCGGTTCCTATCCCAGAGCCTGGCTGCCGAGGGCGAAGGTCGTCGCCGCCTCCCGTGCTGGCTCGTCAGCGTTCGCGGTGCGCATCGTCGTGACCGTGTCGACTCTTGGCAATCCGACCTCGTCCAGCCATGCGCCCAAGCCGCACGCGGCCGGTATGTCGAGCCGCGTGAACTGCCCGGCGCAACTGCCGATCCAGTGCGCGATCATCGCCGCGGCGAACGGCTCCGCGGTGGCGATCACAGGGCCGACCACCTTGCCCCAGCCAAAAGCGCGGCAGATCGAATACCCCATGATCGCCCCGCCAGCATCCACGACGATGCCCTTGCCGACGCTCAGAAGGGCACGCAGCAGGGCGGCGCGCTCCATGCCGTTCGCCGCACGATCGAGTGCCGCGATCGCCGTCAGATCGTTTCCACCCGCCGGCCGCAGGCGCATGCCGTCGGGCAGCGGGATCAGCGGCTGGGTCACGGCGATGGCCTGACGCTGCTCGACAAGGCCGCACGGGCGGAACCCGAGCTTCTCATAAAGCGGCACACCGCCCGGCGTGGCATTGAGATGCAGCGTGCGCCCGGGCAGCGCCGCGCGCGCCCCTGTCATCAGGCGACGCCCGATCCCGTGACCCTGCCAGGCGCCGGCGACGATCACCATCCCCACCGGCGCATCGCGCGTGCCGAAACTCCACCACAGGGTCGTGCCCACCAGTTCCCCAGCGGGGGTCACGGCGACGAGTCCCTGGCCGGCTCCCAGCAGGAAGTGCCAGTCCTCGCTCCGGTGCGGCCAGCCCAGCGCCTTCGACAGTCCGCTGGCGGCGTCGATGTCGCGGTCCTCCATGGCGCGGAGAATGATCGCGGAAGGGCTGTCTGTGGCGGTCATGTCGGTCCCCTCGGGCATGGCGGCGTTCCGGCGGTTCAGGACGGTATCGGAAACGGTCACGAGGCGTCATCCCTCATCGCTGAGGCCGCCCATATGAAAACTCTTGATTTCGAGGAACTCGTCCAGTCCGGGATGACCGCCTTCCCGACCCAGGCCCGATTGCTTGACCCCGCCGAACGGTGCCGATTCCATCGAGATCGCCCCGGTATTCAGCCCGACCATGCCGAATTCCAGCGCCTCCCCCACCCGCCAGGCGCGGTCGAGGCTGGTGGTGAAGAAATAGCCGGCCAGCCCGAACGGCGTGGCGTTGGCGAGGCGCACGGCCTCGGCCTCCGTCTCGAAGCGGAAGACCGGCAGGACGGGGCCGAAGGTTTCCTCCCGCGCGATCCGCATGTCCGCCGTCACGCCGGTCAGGACCACGGGGCTGACGAAACGCCCCTCGACGCGCAACGGCGCGGAGGCATACTGCGCCCCCTGTGCCAGCGCGTCCTCCACATGCGCGCGCACCTTGGCGACGGCGGCATCGTTGATCAGCGGCCCCAGCGTCGAGGCGGGGTCGAGGCCGGGCCCGACCCGCAGCGCCGCCACGGCCTCGAGCAACTGCGCGACGAACCGGTCATGGATGCCGGACTGGACCAGCACCCGGTTGGCGCAGATGCAGGTCTGCCCGGCATTGCGGAACTTGCTGGCCATCGCGCCCTGCACCGCCAGGTCGCACGCCGCGTCGTCGAACACGAGGAACGGCGCGTTGCCGCCGAGTTCGAGGCTCAGGCGCTTGATGGTATCGGCCGATTGCTTCATCAGGATCGCCCCCACGCGGGTCGAGCCGGTAAAGGACAGCTTGCGCACGATCGGGTTGGCGGTCAGTTCCGCGCCGATGGCGTCCGGCATGCCGGTGACGACGCTGATCAGCCCCGCGGGCACGCCGGCGCGCTCGCCCAGCCGCGCCACGGCAAGGGCGGAAAACGGCGTGAGATCGGAGGGCTTGATGACCATGCTGCATCCCGCCGCCAGGGCCGGGGCGCATTTGCGGGTGATCATGGCCAGGGGGAAATTCCACGGCGTAATCGCCGCACTCACCCCCACGGGCTCCTTCAGCACCAGGATGCGGCGGTCGCGCGTGGGCGCGGGCAGGACGGCCCCATCGACGCGCCGTGCTTCCTCGGCGAACCATTTGAAGAACGACGCGGCATAGCGCACCTCGCCCAGCGCCTCGCTCAGAACCTTGCCCTGCTCGACGGTCATGATCCGCGCCAGGTCGTCGCCATGTTCCAGCATCAGATCGTGCCAAGCCATCAGCACGGCCGCGCGTTCGGCAGGCACGCGACGCTTCCACTCCGCCTGGGCGCGAGCGGCGGCGTCGATCGCGGCGCGGGTCTCGGCGGTGCCGCAGGCCGGCACATGGCCGATGATGTCGCCCGTGGCGGGATCGTCCACCTCGATCGCGCGGCCGTCGGCGGCATCGACCCACGCGCCGGCCACGAAGGCCCGCTGGCGGAACAGGTCCGGGTCATTCAGGTGCAAGGCGGTCATGCGGTTCATCTCCGTGAAAAGGTCGCCTGCCGGCGGATCGTGGGGGCGGCCCGATAGCGATGTGGATATCATGCGTCGATCGTGGAATTGCCCGGCGCCAGCACCGGAAGGTCGCCGGGGGGAAGATGGCACGCGATCCGGCCGCCATCCGCGGTGGCGACGACCGGCGGGCGGACGCGCTCGCACACGCCTGCGATCCGCGTCACGCAGCGCGACACGAACGGGCAGCCCTCCCCGACCGCCGTCGGGACGAACGGCGCTGCCGCCGCGCTTCGCTGCGCCACGACCTCATCAAGCCATCCCGGGCGCATCTCGGGGACGGAGGACACCAGAAGGCGGGTATAAGGATGGTGTGCGCCGCGCATCAGGGCGGCGGCGTCGCACTGTTCCACCACATGGCCGCCCAGCAGGACGGCCACCCGGTCACACACCGCCCGCAGCGCATGGAGATCGTGGGTGATGAAGATGCAGGACAGGCCAAGCGTTTCCTGAAGATCCGACATCAGCGTCAGGATCGCCGCCGCCACCACGGGGTCCAGCGCCGCCGTGATCTCGTCGCACAGCACCAGCTCGGGCCGCGCCGCCAGGGCACGCGCAAAATTGACCCGCTGCTTCTGCCCTCCCGACAGTTCCGGCGGCCGGCGGTCGAACACGGCATGCGGCAATTGCACGATGTCCAGCAGCCGCAACGCTTCCGCCCGGGCGACGGCGCCGCGCAGATTATGGAAAAAGCGCAGCACGCGCTCCAGAATGGCGCCCACGGTCCAGGCGGGATTGAGCACGAGATCGGCATTCTGCGCCACGATCTGCACGCGGCGTCGCTGTTCGGGCGTGCGCCGCGCCACGCGGCCGGCCAGGGTCTCCCCACGAAACCGCACCGTGCCGGCCGCCGGAGGTTGAAGGCCCGCGCTGGCGCGCGCCAGCGTGCTCTTGCCGCATCCCGATTCCCCGATGATGCCCAGGGTGCGTCCGCGCGTGACGGACAGGTCGATTCCGTCCAGAATCCGGTGCGCCGGCAGCCCATTCGCATCCACGCGTCCATAGCCCACGACGATATCGGAAAGGGTGAGCACCGGCTCGGGCGCCGTGCCAGACGCCGCATCGACCGCCGGATCGAGCCCCTTGGGACGCACCGGCAGGTGGCACGCCGCAACCAGTTCACGCGTATAGGGCGTGCGCGGACGGGCCAGCACCTCGGGTGTGTCGCCGCTTTCGCACACCGCCCCGTGGCGCAGCACGACGGCACGATCCGCGACCTGCGCCACGACGGCGAGGTCATGCGTGACGTAAATCCCGGTGATGCCGCGATGAACCAGCACGGTCCGAAAAGCCTCCAGGACCTCGATCTGCGTCGTCACGTCCAGGGCCGTGGTCGGCTCGTCGAACACCACCACTTCGGGTTCCGTGATCAACGCCATCGCCGCCATCAGACGCTGGAGCTGCCCGCCGGACAATTGATGCGGATAGCGCGCGCCGATGGTCTCGGGGTGCGGCAGGGCCATCGCCCGGAACAATTCGATCGCGCGGCGTTCCGCGTCACGGCGCGGCAGCACCCAGTGGGCCAGCGCGGGCTCGATCACCTGCTGATGCAGGGTCAGCGCGGGATTGAAGGCCGAACCCGCGTTCTGCGCCACGTAGCTGATCGTCCGCCCCCTGAAGCTCCTTAGTTCGCCGGCGTCCATCTGGTCCACCCGATGGCCGGCCACCGCGATCGCGCCGCCAGAAATGCGGCATCCGGCGCGGGCATAACCCATCAGCGCGAGGGCGATCGTGGTCTTGCCCGAACCGGATTCCCCCACCAGGGCCAGCACCTCGCCCCGTCTGGCCTCCAGACTGACATCGCGCACGATCGGCACCTCGCCGCCGTCCCCGCGTCGTCCCACCACATGCAGGCCACGGACCGAAATCATGTGCGTCATGGCCGTTGCCGATCCAGCGCGAAATTGAGGCCGACCGTCAGCAGGGCCAGGACGATGGTCGGCACCACGACCGCCGGCGCGCCATAGACCATGCCCAGCACGTTCTCGCGCACCAGCGACCCCAGATCGACCAGCGGCGGCTGCACCCCGAGACCCAGGAAGCTGAGATTGCTGAGCAGCAGCACGGCATAGACGAAGCGCAGGCCGATATCGGACAGCAGCGGCCCGGTCATGTTCGGCAGGATCTCGCGCAGGATGACGAAAATCCGACCCTCACCGCGCGCCAGAGCCGCCATGACATAATCCGCCTGCGCGATCCGCAGCGCCAGGGCGCGGCTGGTCCGGTACGACCCGGGCATGTAGATCACGCCCATCGTCAGGATCAGTGCGGGAACGGACTCGCCGGCCGCCGCGATGACCAGCAGGGCAAAAAGGAGGCTCGGGATCGACAGCAGGCCGTCCATCAGACGCCCCAGCACACGTTCCACCCACACGGACATCGCCGTCGCGGCGATGCCGAGCATGATGCCGAATCCGCAGGACAGCAGCGTCGAAAGGGTGCAGATCAACACGGTATAGCGCACCGCCCAGAGCAGCCGGCTGCCCAGGTCGCGCCCCAGATAATCCGTGCCGAGCCAGTGGCGGGCGGAAAAGCCGGCAAAGACGTCGCGATCGACGATCTCGCCCGGCGCGTGCGGGGCAAGCAGCGGCCCCACGATCGCGATGACGAACCAGAAGGCCAGAAGCGCCAGCGCGCGGCGTGGCCCGGGCGCCAGCCGAGCGGCAAAGGCGGCCCCGCGCCGCGCCGCGCCCGCCAGGGACATGCCCATGGCGGTCAATGCGCGCGTCCCCGCATGGTGGAGGCCGCCGCCACGATGTCGGCCAGCGTCGTCAGCGACAGGTAGGCCACGCAGAAAATCAGCGCGCAGCACTGGACCACCGGCACGTCGCGCGCCGCGACGGAATCCACCATGAGCCCCGCCATGCCGGGATAGTTGAACACCGTTTCCACCACCACGACACCCCCCAGCAGCGACGACAGGCTGAGCGCGATCGCATTCACGACCGATCCTATGGCGTTCGGCAGGGCGTGGAACAGCACGATCCGGACCGGGGCCACGCCTTTCAGGACGGCCATCTCGATCCACGGCGCGGAAAACACGTCGATCAGGCAGGCGCGGATCATGCGGCTCATCTGCGCCGTCGTCGCTCCCGCCAGCGCCACCACGGGCATGAGGAAGACGCGGATGAACTGTAGCGGCGAATGGACCGCATTGATGTCGGCCAGCGCCGGGGCGACGTGGAACTGAACCGCGAACACGAACACCGCGACGGTCGCGATCAGGAATACCGGGACGGACACGGTGCCCAGCATCAGCAGCGTCACCACCCGGTCGAACAGCGTTCCGCGCGCCATGGTGCAGGCAAGGCCCAGAACCAGCGACACGGGGACCGACACCGCCGCCGTCGCCGCGGCCAGCAGCAATGAATTGTATAGCCGGGGCCCCACCAGCTCCGCGACGGGGCGGCCGGTCATCAGCGACCGGCCGGGATCGGCATGCAGCATCCCCCACACCCAGCGTCCGAACCGTACCCATGCCGGCTGGTCCAGGCCCATGGCGTGGCGCAGCGCGGCCGTCGCCTCCCGCGTGGCCGACTGGCCCAGCAGCGTATCCGCCACATCGCCCGGCAGCGCCGCGGTGATCGCGAAGATCGTCACGACGACGAAGGCCAGGGAAAAGGCCGAGGCCGCCAGGCGGTTGAGGATCAGCCGTCCCACATCTCGCCTCATGGAGACACGCCGCCGCCGTCCAGCCACACCCACCGGGTGAAGCCATATCCCATCAATTGCCCCGCCCGGTTCGGCCGGAGCCCCCGCACCTTCGGATCGAACGCGTCCAGACTGGTGGTAAAGGCCGGGATGCAGACGCCGGAACCGTCGCGCACCATGGCCTGCATGTCGTGATAGATGCGCCTGCGCACCGCGTCGTCGCGCTCGCCGCGCGCCTGGAGCAGCAGCGCGTCGAAACGCGGATTCCGCCAGCGCGATTCATTCATCGTGGCGCGGGAGAAGAAACTCAGCGCAAAGGTCATGTCGACGGAGGGACGCGCGTTCGTGTTGCCGAAACTCATCGGCGTTCTCATCCAGTACTGGCTCCAGTAGCCGTCCACCGGCATGCGGCGAATGCCCAGATCGAGCCCCGCGGCACGCTGGGCCGCATATTGCAGCAGCACCGCGATATCCACCGAGGCCAGCGCGGCCGGCGAGCAGAACAGCGCCAGTTCGCCACTGCCGAGCCCGGCGCGTTTCAGGTGGAAACGCGCCCGGTCCGGGTCATAGACCCGTTGCGGCAGGTCGGCGGCGAAATAAGGGTCTTCCGGCGGAATCGGATGGTCGTTGGCGATGCGCGCGAAACCGAGAAACACGGAATCGCGGACCTGTTCGCGATTGAACAGATATTTCATGCCCATGACGAAATCGGCGCTGTGGCCCGGGGACTGGTCCAGCCGGATGGCCAGATCCGTATAGGTCCCGACGGGGCTTTCCATGATCCCGAATCGCCGCGCGCGCAGCAGCCGGACGAGACGGGGATTGGCCGAGGCGATGATGTCCACGTCGCCGGACAGCAGGGCATCATGGCGCGCCATGTCGTCGGAAATCGCGATCAGGTCGATCGTCTCGAGCCACGCGGGCTGCCCCCAATACTCGGGGTTGCGCCGCCCGGTGGTCCGGATGCCGGGCTGGAAGCCGGTGCAGATGAAGGGCCCCGTGCCGTTCGCCGTCGAAAAATCCTTCGTTCCATCACGGATGATCGCGAAATTATCCATTCCGAGAATCGCGGGGAAATCGACATTCGGCCCCACCAGCCCGATTTCGACCGTCAGAGGCCCGGTTGCGCGGATGTCCCGCATCTCCATCGCCACGATCCGCTGGTGGGAGGCGATGGCCGGGTCCTTGTGCCGATTCAGGGAATACACGACGTCCGACGCCGTCAGCGGCGCACCGTCATGAAAGCATACATCCCGGCGCAGCGTGATGTGCCATGTCCGGAAATCGTCGGTGTCCAGACGTTCCGCCAGCCCGGGACGCGGGGCCATCGTGTCATCCAGAGCCACGAGCCCGTCATAGAACGATTTCCCCCGCACGAAATCATTCACCGCCGACATCCGCGCGGGGTCCAGCGTATCGGCGGTCGACCCGGCGAAGCCGGCAAGACGCAAATGACCGCCACGCCGGGGTGTGTCCGGCGTTTGCGCCCCTGCGCGGGGTCCGGCCGCGAGGATACCCGCGCCGCCGAGGCCGAACCCCAGGGCGGCCCGGCGGGACAGGGACATGTCCTGCAAGGAGGCAGGCACGGTCAGCCGCCCCCCGTCACGAGAGCGCGTCCTTGATCCGGTACCAGGCTCCGACCGCGGGCAGGAACCAGGGCTTGCCATAATGCCCCCGTATGGCCGGCCACGTTCCCTGGTCCCAGACGACATCCGAGCGCGTGCCGAGCATGACATCCGCCATGGCCGCGCCCAGATGCACGGACATCTGCGTGCCGTGGCCGCTGAAGCCCGTCGCGAAGAACAGGCCGCCATGCTGTCCGGCATGGGGCAGGCGGTCGGCGGACATGTCCACGACCCCGCCCCAGCAATAGGCAATGGGCGTCTGCGCGAGTTCGGGGAACATCCCCGCCATGGCGCGCCGGAGCACGACGCCGCTCTTCACGTCGTCGCGCGGGCCGGGCAGCGCGAAACGGGCGCGCCCGCCGAAGATCAGCCGTTCGTCCGGTGTGGCGCGGAAGAAATTGCCGATCAGCCGCGTGGTCGTGCAGGTGCGCGCGCCCGGAAGGAGGCGCTGCCGCAGGTCGCCCGGCAGCGGTTCCGTGGCGATGATGAAGCTGCCGATCGGCACGATCCGTCGCCGGAACCAGCCGAAAGGCCCTTTTTCCGAAGCGCCGGTGGCGATCAGCACCCGATCCGCCTCCACCACGCCGCGCGTCGAGGTCACGCGGAAGCGCGAGCCGCCGCGATGTTCGAGCCGGCTGACGAAGGCATGTTCAAAGACCTGCGCGCCCCGCCGTGTCGCGGCATTGGCCAGACCGACGCCGAAGCGCCCGACATGCATCGAGGCGCTGCGCCGGAACAGCAACGCGCCATGAAAAGCCTCCGAAGCAACCTCGCGCCGCGTTTCCGCCGCATCGAGAAACACGACGTCGGCGTCCACCTCCCGGCGCAGCAGTTCGGCGCTGGTTTCCAGCTTGGCCACATGGGCGGGCTTGACCGCCAGCTTCAGCTTGCCACCGCGCCGAAAGTCGCAATCGATGCCCTCGTCGCGGACCAGGGTCTCGACACTGGTCACGGCCGCGTCGAAATCGCGGTAGAAGGCGCGGGCCCGATCCAGCCCGTACGCGCCGGCCATGGACCCGAAATCCTGGGCCAGTCCATTATTGCACTGCCCGCCATTGCGGCCCGACGCCGCCTGGACCGCGCGACCGGCCTCCAGCACCACGACCCGGGCGCCCGCCAGCGCCAGGGCGCGCGCGGCCGCAAGCCCGGTATAGCCGCCTCCGATCACGACCGCGTCCGCCCGGGCCGGAACGGGCCCACGAACGCCGCCGTCAAAGGCGGGCGCGGTGTCGATCCAGTAGCTGTCTGGCCAGTAGCTGTCCGGCTTCATGCGTCTTTTCCCGTCGCCAGAGCTCGCCGCCTTCGGGGCGGACGATGCCCAAAGGCCAAGGCCCCTGCCTTTCTACAGCCCAAGCACGCCCGGCAGGCCGCCGATATCGCGAATCTCGGTATAGCCATATTCCGGCGTGGAGGGTTCGTGGCCACGGGCGACGAACACCTTGTTCTTCACGCCCAGGTCGCGCGCCGGCATCAGGTCGTAGCGCAACGAGGAGGAGACATGCAGGATGTCTTCCGGCCCACACCCAAGCGAGTCGAACATGTATTCGAAGGCTCGCATCCGCGGCTTGTAGGCGCGGGCGTCCTCGGCCGTCAGGACACGGTGGAACGGCACGCCGATATTCGCCACATTGGAATGAATCTGCGAGTTCATGGCGTTCGACAGGATCACCAGCGGAAATTCCTTCGCGACGCGGGCCAGAGGCTCGCGGACGTCCGGCCACGGCCCCCAGCTTGGCACCGCGTCATAGAACTGGTTGGCCAGCGCGACGTCGAACGCGATGTTCCACCGTCGGCAGGTGCGTTCGACGGCATTCAGCACCACGTTGCGATAGGGTTTCCACTCGCCCAGCACTTCGTCGAGCCGATAGCCCGCGAAATCGGCGACGAACTGGTCCATGCCGGCGGCCGGGACGAGATCGGCGAAAAGCCGGCGCGCCGTGGGCCCCATCGCGAAATTGACCAGGGTGCCGTAGCAGTCGAACGTAACGAATTTCGGTTTGAAAAGAGACATGGCTGATCAGAACCTTCTGCGGCGTGGTGGGTAGTAGACCATGGGTTCCGGGCGAGGCTACGTCGGTTTTTGCCAAAGCCGGAACAGAATGTGCCGAATTGGGAAAGACTGGCGGCATTCCGTGCCACAGGGCGCGGCGGACGCCCCCGCGGCCTCAGAGCTTGAGATTGACCTGAAAATAGTAAAACCCGCCATTGTACCCGATCTGTTCGATGTTCACGTCGTAGGCATAGGCGCCAAGATAACGGAATTGCTCAGGGATCTTCCTTTGCTTGGCATTGCCGACATTGTTCGCGCCCAGAGCCACGCGCCACCGTGGCGTGACCTGATAGCCAAGGACAAGATTGGTCTCATAACGCGGGGTGTTGACGAACCGCATGAACTGCGTGTTCGAGTAGGCATAGGGGCCGGTATAGTACGACAGTTCCGACGTCGCGCGTCCATAGCGGATTTCATGGAGGTTGAAATCCAGATTGCCATGGCGCCATACGCCGCCGAAGATGACGCGGTTGCGCGGCGTGTAGCTCGTGATGTAAGCCCGCTGCTGCTGGTTGAGCAGGGAGTTGCCGTTTCCGTCCTCGCCCACATGACGGATATTGGTCTGGTTGAAATTGGCCGCCAGGTCCCAGTTGATGCGTCCGAACCGTCCCAGGCGCGTGAGGTAGTTCGCGGTGATATCGAGGCCGCGCGTGCGCGTGCTGGCGGCATTGGCATAATATTGCGCCGTGACCGCCGTCGGCGAAATCCCGGACGGAATGTCGAAGCCGTTCATCTCCAGCGCCTCGATGGCGCGCGTGCCGTTATAGACGCCGGCCGCCATGATCCTGTCGCGCAGATCGATCTGATAGGCGTCCACGGTGACATGCAGCGCCGTGATCGGATTGACGACGAAACCGGCGCTGAAGCTCGTCGAACGCTCGGGCTTCAGCGGCTTCGCGCCCAGCAGTTGCGCGCCCGCCGAGTTGACGGGGATATAGCCGGCGGCCGCCGTGGGTGACACGGACATGTTCGACCAATGCTCTTCCGCCAGGGTCGGGGCACGGAAGCCGCTGGCGACCGTGCCGCGCAGGCCGAAATAGCGGTTCACGTCGTAGCGCGAGGAGACCTTGCCGGTCTCGGTGTCGCCCGCATCGGTATAATGCTCGAAACGTCCCGCCAGGTCGATCTGCCATTTCGGGAGAAGCCGGGTGGAGACGTCGATATAACCGGCGGTCACGTCGCGATTGCTGTCGCTGGCATTGGCGGGACTCAGGCCGTGGAAGGCCGACGCGCCCGTGCCGTACCACGATCCCATGTCCCCCGCCCCGATATGGTAGCTGTCGTAGCGATATTGCGCGCCGAGCGCGAGATTGAGGGGGGCAGCCAGCAGGGGCACGTTGAAGGCGCGCCGCACGGCGGCGTCGTTCGTCCACTGGGTATTGGCAAAGGAAAACAGGTGAAAGCGCGTGGGGGAATACCCGAAATTCTGGAGCATCGACGTGTTGATGCTGTCGAACAGGCCCATGCGCTCGGAATCGCCGCCATAGGTCGTGCTGATATCCCAGTCCCAGTTGAATTTGCGCCCCTTGAAGCCGATCGTCACGCTGTAATCGTTCTCGTCAATGGTCTCCTGCGGGGAGAAGCCATAGGGATACATCGGCAGGCTCGGCGTCGGGACGCGATAATCCTGATAGCTTTCGCCGTTCCGATGCCCGTAGGTCGCAAAGGAATACAGCTTCACCGCGTCCGTGATCGCATATTCCATGTTGTAGCCGATCGTCTCGCGCTCCTGGCGCGGATCGCCGATATCCATGAAATCGTAACGGCCCGTGCGGCTGTCGGGCGTGGCGCGGAACGTGTGGTCCTGATATTTATACTCGGCGTTCAGGTCGAAAAATCCCCGTCCGTAGAGGGATGTTCCCCAGTTGAGCGATTCGCCCGACGTAAATCCGTCCCCGGCGTAACGCCCGCCATTGATCGCCTGCGCCGCCAGTCCATGCGTGTCGTGCTTGAGAATGATGTTGACCACGCCGGCGATCGCGTCCGAGCCATATTGCGCCGCCGCGCCATCTTGCAGGATTTCGATGTGATCGACGGCGGAAACCGGGATCATGTCGATGTCGACGGGCGTCGTACCCTGCTGGGGACCGGCATTGTTCGACAGGACCGCCGTCGTGTGCCGCCGCTTTCCATTCACCAGGATCAGGGTCTGGTTCGGGGTCAGGCCGCGCAGGCTGATGGCGTCGGTCATGTTCGCGCTGCCATTCACGCGGATGGACCGCGCGACGGACGGAGCCAGCTGGATCAGCGCGTCGCGAATGTCGGCCTGGCCAGTGGCGGCAAGCTGCGCCGATGTTACGACCTGAATAGGGCTGACGCTGCTGCGCGCGGTCTGATGCGGATCGCGGGTGCCGGTGACGATCACCTGTTCGTCGCGGTCCGCATCGACGGCGCGCGGCGTCCGCTGGGGGGTGACCGCGCGGATCGCGGCGGAAGCCGTCGCCGATTGCGCCAGGGAGCGGGCCGGCGCCGCGAAGGCCGCCATCGTTGCCAGCGCCGTCGTGGCGGAAAGAAGGATGGTTGTTCGGCGCAATTTCCCGCTCCTTGCTGCATGATTGAAAAAATCGTGTGCTGCGTACGCCGGCTCCGGGGTCGGCCTTGCAGGTCATCGCACCGCCCATATTCATGGCCGCTGACCGGATTATTATGGACACAGAACGAGCGACACATCGTGTCGATTTCGCATCGAGATGAAGAAGAAGCTGCGGTTGGAAACGGGGATTCGGGAGAAGTCGACCTCCCGAATCGCGCCGGAGCGGCCTCAGGCGATGCGATCGAGCGCCGCTACGATCGCATCGCCGCACGCCGACGTGGAGGCATGGCCGCCGATATCCGCGGTGCGCACGGCCGCGGACGGGTCCGCCGTCACGCATTCGATGGCGCACAGCACCAGGGCCGCGGCCTCGCTCTCGCCCAGATGGTCGAGCATCATCGAGGCCGCCCAGATCTGGCCGATCGGGTTCGCGATGTTGCGGCCCGCGATGTCCGGCGCGGAGCCGTGGACGGGTTCGAACATGGACGGGAAACGTTTTTCGGGATTGATGTTCGCCGACGGCGCGACCGCGATCGTCCCTGTCACGCCCGGTCCCAGATCGGACAGGATATCGCCGAACAGATTGCTTCCCACGACGATATCGAAACGATCCGGATTCATGACGAAACGCGCGGCGAGGATGTCGATATGGTGAACGTCGGTGCGCACCTGCGGGTATTCGGCGGCCATTTTCGCGAACCGCTCGTCCCAGTAGGGCATGGAATGGAACAGGCCATTCGACTTTGTGGCCGACGAGACATGCGGGCGGTCCAGCCGGCTCGCGAGATCGAAGGCATAGCGCATGATGCGATCCGTGCCGCGACGCGTGAAGATCGCGGTCTGCGCGACACCTTCCGCCGCGCTGCCCTCGGCGAAACGGCCGCCGATCTGCGAGTATTCGCCTTCGGTGTTCTCGCGCACGATCCAGAAATCGATATCGCCGGGACCGCGTCCGGCCAGCGGGCATGGAATTCCCGGCAACAGGCGAACGGGGCGCAGATTGACGTATTGGTCGAAGTCCCGGCGGATCGGGATCAGCATGCCCCACAGCGAGATATGATCCGGCACGCTGGGATAGCCCACGGCGCCAAGCAGGATCGCATCGTGCTGCGACAGGCGCTGCATGCCGTCCGGCGGCATCATGCGGCCGGTGGCGAGCCAGGTCTCGCAACTCCAGTCGAACGGCGAGAACTCGAATTTCATGTCGAAGATGTCCCCGATGCGGCCCAGAATCTTCAGGGCCTCGGGCATGACTTCCCGACCGATTCCGTCACCGGGAAGAACGGCGATGCGATGCCTGGTCATTCATGGGTATCCTTCTGTTGCGCCTCGGAGAGGCAATGGCGGGCCAGCGCCGCCCAATAGGCGATGCCGCGGGGAATGATCCGGTCGTTGAAATCGTAATCCGGCGCATGCAGCGGCGCCGACGGACCATTGCCGATCATCGCATAGGCGCCAGGGCGCCGCTCCAGCATGAAACCGAAATCTTCGGACGCCAGGCTTGGCGGAAGATCGAGGTCGGCCGGCGCCTCGTCCGTCGAGGCGTCCAGCCCCGTCATGACCGCACCGGCGAGCGCGGTCTCGGCGGGAGAATTGACCGTGACAGGATAGGGGCTGTGAAACAGGAGTGCGATCCGGACGCCGAACGCGCGCTCCGTGCCCTCGGCCACCTCGCGCAGCCCCTCCTTCAGCGCCTCCAGCGCCCCGGGGGCCAGGGCGCGGAGTGTCCCCGCGATCTCGGCGCGGTCGGGCAGGATGTTGTCGGTGCTGCCGGCGTGAAACATGCAGATCGACACGACGGCGGGCACCAGCGGATCGGTGCGGCGGGCGACCAGATGCTGCGCGGCCTGCACGAAGGCGGCGCCGGCCACCACAGGGTCGATGGCGCGATGAGGCTGGGCCGCATGGGCGCCCCGGCCGCTCACCGTGGCGGAAAAACGCCAGCCGCCCGCCATGATGGGTCCGGCCCGCACCCCGAAGCGGCCGACGGCCAGGCCGGGCCAGTTATGCAGGCCGAAGCAGCGCTGGGACGGAAACAGGTCGAACAGGCCTTCGCGAATCATGACATCCGCGCCCGCCCCGCCTTCCTCGGCGGGCTGAAAGACGAAATGGACCCGGCCGCGCGCGGGGGGCCGTGCGGCCAGTTCGGCGGCTGCCCCCAGCAGCATGACGGTATGGCCGTCATGGCCGCAGGCATGCATCCGTCCCGCATGGCGCGAGACATGGTCGTGCTCCGCGCGCTCGGTGACCGGCAGCGCGTCCATATCGGCGCGCAGAAGGATCGACGGCCCCGGGCGGCCGGTATCCAGGCTGGCCACGACGCCCGTTTTCGCAAGCCCGCGATGCGGCCGGTAGCCCCATTGGGCAAGCTGGTCCGCCACGATGCCGGCGGTCCGCACCTCCTCGAAGCGCAGTTCGGGATGTGCGTGCAGATCGCGGCGGAGCGCGACCAGATGGTCGATCACAGGGGTCACGCGCATCAGCCTCCGAACGCCATGAGCACGCTCTTGTGGCGCAGATTGGCCTCGACCGCCTGCCGCCCCAGATCCTTGCCGATCCCGGAACCGCCGAATCCGCCGGTCGGGATCACGAAATCCGCCGAGCGTCCGTAGCGGTTGACCCACACAGTGCCCGCCTTCAATGCCCGGACCGCCCGCATCGCCCGTCCGAGATCGGCGGTATGAACCCCGGCGGCCAGACCGTAGGCCGGATGAGCGGCCAGAGACAGTGCCTCATCCTCGTCCTCGAAGGTCTGGACGGTCAGGACGGGACCGAAGATTTCCTCCTGTACCGCCGCGGTCTGCGGCGTGACGTTCGTCAGCACGGACGGCGCGAGGAAACATCCGTCGCCCGCGACATCCAGTCGCGTCAACGGGGCGGCGGCGACGGCGCCCGAGGCCAGGCTGCGCGCGACGATCGCCTCGATGCGCGCGGCCTGGGGGGCGGATATGATGGGCGCGTAACGGGCGTCGCCGCTCCAGGTCGGGCCGGGAACGACGGTGCCCGCCAGGACCAGCAGGCGCTCGACGAGGGCGTCGGCGACGCGGCGATGGACGATCAGGCGCGATCCGGCCACGCAGACCTGGCCGGCATTGCCGGTGAAGGCACGGAACACCCGCTCCGCGACCTCGTCCACCGAACGGATATCGTCATGCACGATCTGGGGACTCTTGCCGCCCAGCTCCAGCGTGACCGGCTTGGGTCCGCTCTCCGCCGCCGCCGTCATCACGGCGATCCCGGTCCGTGTCGAACCGGTGAAGGTCAGCTTGCCGCACAGCGGATGCCGCGACAGGGCCTCCCCCGCGACGGCGCCCGTGCCCTGCACGACATTGAACAGCCCGGCCGGAAGCCCGGCCTCGATGCCCAGCCGCGCGAGACAGGCCATCGAGAAGGGTGTCATCTCCGAAGGCTTGAGCACCACCGCGTTGCCCGCGACCAGCGCCGGCGCGACTTTCCAGCTTCCCATGACCAGCGGGAAATTCCACGGCGCGATCGCGCCCACCACGCCGTATGGCTCGCCGATCGTCATGCCCAGCAGGTCACTCTGGGTGGCGGCGACCTCTCCCCCCAGCTTGTCCGCGTATTCCGCGAAGAAGCGAAGCCCCTCGGCCGTGAAGGGCACGTCCCAGCTCATGGTCTCGGCGATCGGCCGCGTGGAGCAGACGGATTCGATGCGCGCCAGTTCCTCGCGATGGGTTTCCACCAGATCCGCCCAGCGGCGGATGACGCGGGCGCGGTCGCGCGGCGGGCAGGTCGCCCACCCGCTCGTCCGCTGCGCATGTGCCGCGTTGCGCACCGCACGGTCCACCAGATCGGCGTCGCCCGCGGGAATGCGCCCGCGCACGGCACCGTCCGATGGCGCATGAACGTCGATCGCCTCCGTTCCGCGCAGCAACTCGCCCCCGATGAAATGCCCGCCGGGCAGCGGAATCGCGGCAGGATCGAACGACGATGAAGCGGACATCACATCCTCCG
Organism: Acidomonas methanolica; assembly: GCF_004346035.1. Classification (GTDB taxonomy): domain Bacteria; phylum Pseudomonadota; class Alphaproteobacteria; order Acetobacterales; family Acetobacteraceae; genus Acidomonas; species Acidomonas methanolica. The sequence goes on from NZ_SLZN01000005.1 coordinate 86,346, forward strand.
TGGGGTATGACCCGTGGCGGGCCTCGACCGGGCAAAAGGGTGGGTGCAGTGTAGGAGATCGGGAGGGCGCCCCGAGACCACAATGTTGCGTAGTTGCAACCGAAACGGCACGTTATGCTTTCCTCGCGGGATTTTCGTTCGATACATTCCGCGCCGCGTGACCGAGGATCGAAAGCGCCTCTGCTTCGATCGCCTGTCACCCGTGGCACGGGGTGCGGGCGGATCAGGGGCCGCCGTATGTTTCCTGCCCGGACCCATGAGCCGGGCCGCAACGCAGAGAGGCTCGATGACGGCTTTATTTCGACGCGTGGACGAGACCGGCCGCCGGGGCGTCCGGCTGGTGGTGGACGGATACGAAGTCACGGCGCTGGAAGGCGACACGGTGCTGACCGCGCTGCTGACCAACGGTTCCCGGTTGCGCCGGAACGAGTTCGACGGAAAGCCCCGCGCCGGGTTCTGCCTGATGGGCGCCTGCCAGGAGTGCTGGGTCTGGACCGAGAGCGGCGAGGAACTGCGTGCCTGCTCGACCGACGTGCGCGACGGGATGCGACTCGTGACGAAGGAGGTTCCATGGCTGACCCGGTAATCGTCGTCGGCGCCGGACCCGCGGGCACCCGTGCGGCGCAGCGCCTGGTGCAGGCCGGCCTGCGGCCTGTCGTCGTGGACGAAAACGAACGCCAGGGCGGCCAGATCTACCGTCGGCAGTCGGAAAATTTCTCGCGTCCGGCCGAAAAGCTCTATGGCGCCGAGGCCGCGCGCGCCCGCGCGCTGCACACCGATTTCGAGGCCCTGCGGCCCCATATCGACTATCGCCCCGGCACCATGGTGTGGGGCGTGGCGGAGGAGGGGCTGCTGACCGTCCGTGACCGCGCGGTCGCGACGCTGCCGTTCTCGGCCATCATCATCGCGTCCGGCGCGACCGACCGGATCATGCCCGTTCCGGGATGGACCCTCCCGGGCGTCTACAGCCTGGGCGCGTCGCAGATCGCGCTGAAGGCGCAGGCCTGCGCCGTTGGCGGCGCGCCGGTGTTCATGGGCACCGGCCCCCTGCTCTATCTCGTGGCGTGGCAGTATCTGCGGGCCGGGGTGAAACCGGCGGCCGTGCTTGATACCAACAGCCTCGCGACCCGCCTGCGCGGCCTGCGCGGCATGATGACGCGGGCCCGGGTCTTGGCCCATGGCGTGCGTTACATGGCGGAGCTGATCCGCGCGGGCGTGCCGCTCCATACCGGGATCACCCCTGCCCGCATCGAGGGGCGCGAGGACGGCGTGACCGCAATCGTGTGGCAGGACGCGCGCGGGCGTCTTCGCCGGACCGCCTGCGATGCGGTGGCCACCGGCTTTGGCCTGCGCGCGGAAACCCAGTTGGCGGACCTGCTGAAATGCGATTTCGTATTTGACCGCCGCTTCACCCAGTGGCGCCCGCGGGTCGATCCGGACGGGCGCGCCAGCCGCGCCAATGTCTATCTGGCCGGCGACGGCGTGCTCCTGCGCGGCGCGGACGCCGCCGAGACGGCCGGCCGGCTGGCCGCGTGCGCCCTGCTGCAGGACCGGGCCCTTCCCGTCGGCACGGACGAGATCGCGGATCTGCGCGGGATTCTCGCCACCATGGACCGCTTTGCCGAGGGAATCGCGTCAGCCTTCCCCTGGCCCGCCCATATGGCCGCCGCGCTGCCGGACGATACGGTCGTCTGCCGCTGCGAGAACGTCACGGCCGGTGACATCCGCCATGCCGCGACGGCGCTCGATTCCCCCGAGATCAATCGGGCCAAGGCCCTGACGCGACCGGGCATGGGGCGCTGCCAGGGCCGCATGTGCGGGCTTGCGGCCGCCGAAATCCTCGCCGCCGCCCGCGGAGTCCCGGTCGAGCAGGTCGGGCGCATCCGCACCGCGGCGCCGCTGAAACCCCTTCCACTCGATTGTACGGTCACGCCATGAACGATTTTGCACGAGACCCCGTCCGGGCGGACGTCATCGTCGTGGGTGGCGGCTTCATGGGCGCCGCCACCGCTTTTTTCCTGCGCACGCACGGCCTGTCGGTGATCCTGCTCGAACGCGACCTGATCGGACAGGCGGCAAGCGGGACCAATTTCGGCAATGTGCGCCGGCAGGGGCGCTATTTGCCGCAACTGCCTCTCGCGCACCGTTCCCGCGACATCTGGGGACGCCTGCCCGAGCTGATCGGGGAAGACGTCGAATTCCTCCCCTCCGGCCATCTCCTCGTGACCACCCGTTCGGACGACGGGGCCCGGCTGGAGCAGTATGCCGTCGACTGCAAGGCGTGGGGCCTGGACCTGACGATGATGACCGGGGACCAGGCGCGCGCGATGTTCCCGATGGTGGGCCCGGAGATTCATACGGTGTCCTATTCTCCGCATGACGGGCATGCCAACCCGCGCCTGGCGGCTCCCGCCTTCGGCCGGGCCGCCAGGCGGGCGGGCGCGCATGTCGTCGAACAGGCGCCCGTCCTGTCGATCACGAAAGATTCGACGGATTTCATCGCCGAGACGGCGGATGGCCGCGTTTATCGCGCACCCATGCTTCAGGTTTCAAGCGGAGCGTGGGGGCGCAAGATGGCGGCCCTGTTCGGCGAGGATGTCCCCATGGCCCCGCAGGGGCCGCAAATGGGCGTGACCGAACCCATGCCCTATCGCGTCGCGCCCGTGATCGGGTCGGCCTCGAGCGTCACCGATGAGGGCGTGTATCTGCGGCAGGTCAAGCGCGGCAACATCGTGTTCGGCGGTGGACGACGCAGCACCGCCGACCTGGAGACGAAACGGGCCCGGCTCGATCCGATGAACACGCTGCGCCAGATGCCCCAACTGGCGCGCCTGCTGCCGGCCATCGCGCGCCTGCGGGTCATCCGCACATGGTCGGGGGTCGAGGGGTATGTCCAGGACAGCCTGCCGATCATGGGGCCCAGCGAGCGCGTCTCGGGCCTGTTCTACGCGTTCGGCTTCTGTGGTCACGGCTTTCAGCTTGGCCCCGGCGTCGGGGCCACTATGGCGGAACTGATCGCGACCGGGCATACGGACATTCCACTGGAGCCTTTTCGTGTCGGACGTTTCCAGCGCAACGCGGCAAACGCGGCTGCGTATTCTCCCCACGCGTAGGCATCGTGATCCAGCGCGGAGCCCGCATCGTGAACCGAGGTGACTGATCTATGCCGCCATTGCCGAAGCTCGACCGGATCGACCTGCGCATCCTGGCGCAACTCCAGAGCAATGGCCGCCTGACGAATGTCGAACTGGCGCGCCGCGTCGGGCTTTCGGCCAGCCCCTGCCTCATTCGCGTCAAGCGACTGGAAAAGAGCGGCTATATCGTCAGTTACGGGGCCCAGATCAATCTCCAGAAGATCAGCAGCCTGCTGACGGTGTTCACGGAAGTCACCCTCTCCGATCATCGGCGCGACGATTTTTCACGATTCGAGACCCGCATCCAGAAGATTCCCTCGGTCATGGAGTGCCATCTGGTCAGCGGCGGCTACGATTATCTGCTGAAATTCATGACCCGCAGCGTCGAACATTATCAGGGCGTGATCGAGGCGATGCTCGACGCCAATATCGGCATCGAGAAATATTTCAGCTACATCGTCATCAAGTCTCCGATCATCAAACCGGCAATCGCAATCGACAGCATCATCGACTCTTCCCCGCCCTGACGACTATGGGCGGATCCGACTGATCGCGTCCGCGAAACGGCACGATCTTTTCCCGCGGACGAGATTTCCCGCCACATCGTCTGTGCCGCTGGGGCACAATCCGGTTCTGGACGACGCCACTGCCGGGATCGCGCACGACATGAACACAGAAACGCTTCTCCGGACCGACCGGGATCATCTCATTCATCCCGTCTCCTCCTGGAAGGATCACGAGGCCGCCGGCGCCCGCATCCTGCGCTCCGGCAAGGGCGCCTGGGTCACGGACAGCGAGGGCCGGGACCTTCTTGACGGGTTTTCGGGCCTGTGGTGCGTCAATGTCGGCTATGGTTGCCAGAGCGTGGTCGATGCCGCCACGGAACAGATGAGCCGCCTGCCCTATGCCACGGGCTATTTCGGCTTCGCGAACGAGGCGGCCATCGCGCTTGCCGGTCGTCTGGCAGCCAAGGCGCCGGGGGATCTGAACCGCGTCTTCTTTTCCCAAGGCGGGTCGGATGCGGTGGACAGCGCCCTGCGCTTCATCCGCTTTTACCAGCACGCGCGCGGCACTCCGCAGAAACGGCATGTCATCGGTCTGTCGCGCGGGTATCATGGATCGACCTATACCGGCGCGGGATTGACCGCCCTGTCCGTCTTCCATCGCGATGCGGACGTGCCGCTGGCGTGGCAGCACCATATTCCCAGTCCCTATCCTTACCGCCATGCCGGCGACGGGCAGCCGGAAACGATCATCGCGGAATCGGTGGCGTCCCTGCGCCGAAAGGTCGAGGAACTCGGCGCGGATCAGGTCGCGGCCTTCTTTTGCGAACCGATACAGGGATCGGGCGGCGTGATCGTGCCGCCCGCCGGCTGGCTGGCCGCGATGCGGCATACGTGCACGGAACTCGGCATCCTGTTCGTCGCGGATGAGGTCATCACGGGTTTCGGCAGGACCGGCCCCCTCTTCGCGTGCGAGACCGAGCAGGTCGTCCCCGACATGATGACGGTCGCGAAAGGCCTGACGGCCGGTTACGCCCCGATGGGCGCGGTCTTCATGTCCGACGCCATCTACACGACCATTCGCGACAACACGCCCGCCGGCGTTCCCATCGGGCACGGCATGACCTACAGCGCCCATCCCGTCAGCGCCGCGATCGGCCTCGCGGTTCTCGACCTGTATGAAGGGGGCATGCTGGAGAATGGCCGGCGGGCCGGCGCGCATCTCGCGGAGCGCCTGCGCGCGATGGCCGACCATCCCCTGATCGGCGACGTGCGCGTCAGCGGCCTGCTGGCCGGGATCGAACTGGTCGCCGACAAGGCCACCAAACGCAAGCCCGCCGCTGATCTCCAGCTTGCGTCCACGCTGTCGAGGGCCGGCTACGAGGCCGGAATATTGTTCCGGGCTTTCGGGGACGACATTATCGGCCTCGCTCCGCCCCTGTGCTGCTCGACCGCGGAAATCGACCTGCTGTGCGACCGCCTGTATCGCGTCATCGACGATCTGCGTCCGACGATGCGGTAGCGTTCCTCGCTCCTTCCCGGCTCCCGTTTTCCGTTCAACATCATGAGTTTGTCACACGTGCGGGAAGGAGGGCGATGACGTCGCTCGCCTCCGGCACGCGCGTCATGCCGTGCCTGTCGTCCGTCCGCCGTGCGTCACGGGGTTCGTATCACCGGGTTGTGTACTCGACCCGTCCAAAGGGAGCGGAGCGGCGGAGCAGGATCGCTCCGCCTTGAGCATTTCCTTATCCGCTTGTCATTTCGTGTCGGGAAGAGACCACGCGATCAGGTAATCGCCGAGCTTGGTCGGGAACGAACCATGACCGCCGACATAGGAGACGACATACTGCTTGCCGTTCACGGCATACGTCATGGGTGTGGACTGCCCGCCGGCGGGAAGCGATTGCTGCCATAGCACCCGGCCCGTCGTCACGTCGTAGGCGCGTATGTAGTAGTCCATCGAGCCCGTGAGGAACGCGACGTTACCCGCGGTGACCAGCGGCCCACCAAGCGCCGGCACGCCAATCTTCACCGGCGGGAGGGTGATCGGCAGTGAACTTCCATACAGGCTGTTCTGCATAGTGCCGTTGCGGTGCTTCCAGACCACCTTGTTGGTGGTCAGGTCGATACCGACCATATAGCCCCAGGGCGGATTACGGCAGGGCAGATTCAGCCCGACCTTGGCCAGCACCGGGTCGATGAACGGGGTGAGTTCCACGGCGTACGGGATACCGTAATTATGCTGGATGCCGCTCTCTCCTCCGGTTCCGCCCGCGCTGCCCGGAGACGGCCAGAGCGGATTGTTCGGCCCACGCGGAACGAGACGCGAGACGAACGGCAGCGAAAGGGTATCGGCGACAGCGATCTGGCGCAGCGGGTCGACGGCGAGACCGCCCCACTCAAAGATCCCGAGATTGCCGGGGAAGACGAGCGTGCCCCGGGTCGAGGGAGGCGTAAAGGTGCCCTCGTAGCGCAGCTGATGGAAGGCGATCCGGCAGATCATCTGGTCGAAGATTGTGCCGCCCCACATGTCGGCGCCTGTCAGCAGCGCCTTGGGACGGAGGGAGAGATCGGAGAAAGGCTGCGTCGGCGAGGCGTGATCGCCGGGCGCGGCGCCTTGCGGGACCGGCAGTTCGTGAGCGGGGACGATCAGCTTTCCCGTGCGGCGGTCGAGGACGAAGATATTGCCCGTCTTGCCCGGTGCGTAGATCGCGGGGATGACCGTCCCGTCCTTCTGCCTGATATCGACCAGGCTCGGCTGCGAGGGAACGTCCATGTCCCAAAGGTCGTGATGGACGGCCTGGTAGAACCAGGCGAGTTTGCCGGTATCGGCGTTGAGCGCGAGGATGCCGGAGGCGTAGCGTTCGGAATACTGGTTGCGGTTGCCCCCCCATTCGTCGGGGGTCTGCACGCCGGTCGGGATGTAGATCAGGTTGAGCGCGGCGTCGTAAGACGAGGTGATCCACGAGTTCGGCGAGTTCGCCACGAATTTGTGGTCCGGACCCGGCATCTGGTTCGGATCGGGATTGCCTGTGTCGAAGACCCAGACGAGCTTGCCGGTATAGAGGTCGTACGCGCGGGTGACGCCCGAGGGCTCATGCACCGAGCCGTTATCCGTCACAGCGCCCGACTGGATGACGAGCCTGTCGGTGACAACGGGTGGGGACGTGGCCTCCCATTCTCCGACCTGGGTGAAGGGCATCCCCTCGACGCGCAGGTTGAGCTCGCCGTTATTGCCGAAACTGGAGCAGCGCGATCCGTCATCGGCGTTGATGGCGATCAGGCGGCCGTCATTGGTCGGCAGAAAGAGGCGGCGGGCGCATTCCGTCGGCGCGGGCTGCCCGTCGATCGTCAGCGCGCCCGCAGGCGTGGCATGATAGGTCACGCCGCGGCAGGTCAGATGCTGGAAACCGGGATTGACGTAGAGATGGGGGTCGAACACCCATTTCGTCTTGCCGGTCGTCGCGTCGACCGCGAACAGCTTCTGATGGGTCGAGCAGAGATAGAGGGTCCCGTTCGCCATGACCGGCGTGCCCTCGTTCGTCGTCTCGCCGGGATCGTTCGCCGTCTTGAGATCCCCGGTCCGCATGATCCAGGCGACTTTCAGCCTGCCCACGTTCGAGGCGTCAATCTGCTTCAGCGGCGAGAAGCGGTTTCCATACTGTGTGCGGCCCCAATCGTGCCATTCGGAATCGGGCATCGCGGCGGCGTCGCCCGGCGCGGCGTTGGCGACCTGCGTCGGCAGCGTGCCGTCAAGGGAATAAGGGTCCTGCGTGAGCGAGAACGCGACGACGAGAACCGCCAGCACGAGGCTCGCGCCCAGCGGGACGATCGTCGCGCGGGTGGCCCCCAGCGGACGCCTGATGAACGGCAGGAGCAGCCATATGCCGACGATGACGATCACGTCGCCACGCGGAACGAGAGACCAGAAATCGAAGCCGGCTTCGGCGATGGCCCAGATCAGGCTGCCGAGCGTGATCGCCGCATAGACCCAGAGAGCCGCCGCCTTGCCGCGATAGAGGAGAAAAGCGGTCGCCAGCATCGCGATGCCGCAGACGAGATAATAGGGCGTGTCGCCGTAGGTCGTCAGCCACGCCCCACCAATGGTGAGGGCGAGGCCGATCAACGCGACGAGCAGCGCCGTCAGCATAACCGGCATCGGTAGGCGAGGGAGCGTGTTCATGTCGTCTCCAGGACTGTCGGATGGGAAGAATGGGCGCGTCGCCAATGCGCGATCAATCCGAGCCCGGCACGGCTCGGATTGATCGCATCACTGATTCGAAAACCGATAGATCGTCGTATAGTCGAATTCCTGCCCCGGACGAAGCACAGTCGTCGGGAAGGACGGATGGTTCGGGCTGTCGGGAAAATGCTCGGCCTCGAAGGCGATGGCATCGGTCTGGCGATAGGCCTTGCCGGAGAGACCGGCGTAGCCGCCGTCCAGCGAGTTCGACGTATAGACCTGCAAGCCCGGCTGGTTCGTCAGGACGTCCATCGACCGCCCGGAGCGAGGGTCGTAGAGATGTGCCGCCGGACGGGGGACGGCGCCGGACGGCCCATCGATCACCCAGTTATGGTCGTATCCGCGCGCGTACATCATCTGGACGAATGAATCGCGCAGGCGGTCGCCGATCACGCGGGGCATGGTGAAGTCGAGCGGCGTGCCGGTGACGGGCGCGATCTCGCCCGTCGGAATCGATGTCGGATCGGTGGGCGTATAACGGCCGGCGTCGATCTGTAATATTTCCGGAGCAATCGATCCGGACCCCTCGCCATCGAGGTTCCAGTAGCTATGGTTCGTCAGGTTGAGGACCGTCGGGGCATCGGTCGTCGCCGTGTAGTGGAGCGTCAGGGCGTTGGTATCATCGAGGCTGTAGGTAACCTTCGTCGTCAGCTTTCCGGGAAAGCCCTGATCGCCATCCGGCGAGACGAGCGCCAGCGTGACGGAAGCCGCCCTGCCATCCGCCCTGTGCGCGGCGAGCGTCCAGAGTTTCTTGTCGAAGCCCTGCGTGCCCCCATGCAGTGCATTGGGCGGCGCGGTCACGGCGATATGGTAGCTCTTGCCGTCGAGCGTGAAATTGCCGCCCGCGAGGCGGTTGGCGTAACGGCCGATCATCGCTCCGAAGAACAGCCCCCCTTTCGCGGAATCGACCGTATATCCCTTGAGCGCGCCGAAGCCGAGCACGATGTCGCCGGGATGCCCTTCGTGGTCCGGGGTCACGACGGACTGGATGATGCCGCCATAAGTGATGACCCGCACCGTCACATCCCTGTCGTTCTTCAAGGTAACGATCTGGACCTTGCGCCCATCGGCCAGTTGCCCCCAGGGCGCCACGGATACCGTCGGCGCGGCGGTCGCGACGCCGTATGCGAACGGGACGACGGACCCCATCACGGCGACGCGCCTGATATGGCGACGAAAGGAAAGATGAACCGACATCGTGATGGATCCTTGCGATTTGACTGCAACTGAATGGATGGCGGGGCTCAGAACGTCGTCCCCAGTTCCATGTCGAGCAGCAGGGCGTTGCGGTAGCGGTTCGTGCCGCCCGGATGCCAGATATATTGGACGCCCGGACGCAGGGCGAGCCAGGGTGCCGGGCGATAGCCGTAGTTGATCTCGCCGGCATGCTCCCCGCTGGGCTTGAGGATGTCGGTGTACCCCTCCTGCTGAAGGGCGGTGGCGTAAATCCCGAGTTTGGGGTTTACGAAATTGAATTTGCCACCGAAGCTGACCGTGTCGTTCGGGCGGTTCCAGAACGTGCCCTTCCGGACGATGCCCCAGGTGATGTAATAGGGCGCGATCGCCGTTCTGGGATCGCCCCAGGTGAAGGACAGGAAAGCGATCGTCGAGCGATTCGGATCGGCGCGGTCACGCTGCAGCATCCTGTCACCCTCGAACCATCCGCCGAACCGACCGCGGACCTTCTCGATCGGCAGGTTGCCCACGTCTGCCCCGGCGATCTGGAATCCCCTGAACTGGCCGTAGACGTTATTGACTTCGGACGTATCCCAATAGCCGCCGACCTTGAGATTCGTCGGCAGCGCGCCGTGCGTGTCCGTGCCGCCGAAATGCCAGCCGATCTGGAACGGCAGAAAGGCGCCCGTCGATCCGTGCAGCCACATCTTCCAGGCATAGCCCGTATTCGAGATTGTCGGATCGGCGTTGTAGATACCGGCGGACACAAGCATACGCTCGTCTCCAAAAGGAAAGACCTTGATATAGGCGCCGGGATGGGCGGTCGGGTAATAGCCATAACCGGAATTACTGGCGATCGCCTGCGGCATGCCGCAAATTGCATTGGTCTGGAACTGGCAATACAGATTCATGCCCCAATGGGAGGTGGATTGGGCGAAGTCGTTTTCCGAATTGATCCACCCGATCTCGGCATCGACATATCGTCCGAACTGTCTTTCGAACGAGAGCCGCGTGAAACGGATCGTCTCTCCCGATCCGAAGATCTCCTGCGGACTGTTCAGAGCCGGCAGTTGCTGCCCGATACCTTGCCCGGCGCGCTCCGTCATAAGGACATGGAAAATGCCGATATTATGACCCGTGAGCTGGGCAAAATTCACATCGGCGCCGATCGCCACTTCATGCGCGTACCGCACGGTGCGGCCACGACCACCGATCGGGTTTCCGGCACTGTCCTCGAGATAATGACCGAAGATGTTGATGCCTTCGTTCTGGAGCCGCACGCGCTCGCCGCCCCAGTCGCCCGTCATGGTCTTCTGCGTCAGCCAGCCCGCGAACGACGCCGGAAAGAAAGGCTCGTCCGGGACAGGCGTCACGGCATGGCGCGTCGTGCCCAGGGAGGCCGGCGAACGGTTATAGGGATTACCGAAGAAGATAGGAGGATCATCCGGGGAGACGGCAGGCCCGGACGATGACGGGTCGAGCGTCGCGCCCGCTGTCATGGTCTCATGAGGCCTGCTGTCATCGTGCCGGGTCGGGGACGGTCCCGAGACCTGCGCGTGGGCCGACGCGCTGACTGCCACGCAATATCCGATCAGCGCCGCCATGCTCATTCTCATCGTGTTGCGCCACTGCCTGAATGCCCGGCTCGTCATTCATATCCCTGTTGATAGTCATTATGAGCATCATGTTAACGCTAACATAGCTCGCTGGAAAGGCGGCCGGCCAACCGGGCACGAATAAGTGATTCCGGGATGAAACCGATAACCCCCTGTCCGGGAGCCGCCGACGCAGACGGCGTCGGGCCGTTTCAGGAAGCCCGGCGCGATGTCCGGCGTGAGCGCACGGCGCTCATCGGGGCGACGGAATCGGCTCGATCCGTCCCAGGACGACGACATAGAAGAAGATGCCGACGAGCAGCATCACGCCCGCGACGAGGAAGGCTGTCTCGAAATGATGGGTGGCGCCGACGATGAATCCGGTGACGATCGGCGCGATGACGCCCATCATATTGTTGAGGAAGTTCATGATTCCTCCGATGGTGGCCGTGCCGCCCTTCGGCGCGATGAGCGAGGGGATGGACCAGCCGATGGGGGCCGAGGCCGCGAGACCGGACAAGGCGATGGAGATCCAGAAGATCGCCCAGCGGGGATCGGTGGTTTGTGTGGCGTTGAACACGGAGAGGCCGAACAGCATCCCGACCACCAGCACGGTCTTGCGCACTTTGGTCTCGTCATGCCCGGCCGCGATCAGGCGGTCGACCAGCACGCCGCCGAAGACGATGTCCGACACTGTGGCGCAGGCCCAGGGAATGGCGGCGTAACCGGCGGATTCAAGGATGCTCATGTGCATCGCCTGAACCAGATAGCCAGGCAGCCAGGTAAGGAAGAGGTAGAAGGTGTAGCCATAGGCGGCGAAGCCGAGGCTCAGGCCCCAGACTTTCCGTTGGCCGAACAGGTAAACCAGCATGGAGCCGGCGCCGCTCGCGGCCTCACCCTCCGGGGTGGCGCCCCCTTCGAGGATATAGGCGTGCTCCTCGCGCGAAAGGTTCTTCTCCGCCGAAGGATCTCGATAGATAAAATAATAGGCCACGAAATAGGCGAAGCTCAGCGCGGCGGTGACACCGAAGCCCCAGCGCCAACCGAAATTCACCACCACGACGGCGCCAAGGGGCACGCCGATGACATTGGCGAATTTCGCCGCCGCATCGAAGAGCGAGGTGGCGACAGAACGCTCCTGACGCGGAAACCAGTAGCCGGTGGCCTTGGCGTTGGCGGGGAAGCAGGGCGCCTCGGCCGCGCCCAACAGCAGACGGGCCATGAAGATGCCGCCGAATCCGCTGGCGAACGCCACCGTCGCCGAGGCAATGGACCACAGGAACGCGCCCCAGCGCCCCACGGATGTGACCCCGAACCGGTCGAGAATCATGCCGGCCGGGATCGTCAGCAGCGCGTAGGACCAGAAGAAGGCGCTGAAAAGCAGCCCGATATCGGTCGCTGTGAGGTGGAACTCCGCCATGAGCTGCGGTGCTGCGACCGAGAGATTGATGCGATCGATATAATTGACAAGCACGCCCCCACCGAGCAATCCGCCGATAATCCAGCGGCGCCGTGGGATCTGCGCGGAAAGGCCGGTCATACTTCCCCCGATATGTTGATTATGGAGCTTCGCCTGATTGTCGATTATGAAGCTGCTGTTCGTACCTTGATTGTTGATTTTTGGCACATTGTTAACGCTAACATGTTTTGTCTGCAACGCGGAAACTGAGGGACACCTGATCGATGGCCGGCCGGAAACCACGCATGCCCGTCAAGGGCCGCGTGACGATCGAAGACGTGGCGGCGGCGGCCGGCACCAGCATGATCAGCGTCTCTCGCGCGTTCCGAGACCCCGCCCGACTGAGTCCGGACCTGCGGGCGCGGATCGAGAGAGCCGCGGCGGCGCTGGGCTACGTGCCCGACCGGGCAGCCAGCGCGCTGGCCTCCGCGCGGTCCATGAATGTCGCGGTACTGGTCCCGTCCATCACCAACATGGTATTCGTGGAAATGCTGGCCGGCATCGACGAGGTGCTGTCGCCGGAGCGCTATCAGATCATCATGGCGACCACCAATTATTGCCCGATGGAAGAGGAGCGGCAATTGCGCGGACTGCTGGCCTTCCGGCCGGATGGAGTGCTGCTGACCGGCATCGACCATCTGCCCGGAACGCTGAATCTGCTGAAAACACCCGCTCTGCCGGTCGTGCAGATGATGGAACTGTGCGGCCGGGCGGGCAGCTATTCGGTGGGCTTCTCGCAGGAAGATGGCGGCGCCGCCATCGCGCGGCACTTCGCAGGGCACGGTTATGAGCGGACCGGTTTCGTGGCGGCGCAACTGGATCCTCGGACCCTGGCGCGCGGGGCAGGTTTCCGGCGCGCGCTGAAGGAGGCCGGATTGGACGCCCCCTACGAGCTGATGGTGCCGGATCGGTCTTCCGTAGCCCTTGGCGCCGCGCTGTTGGACCGCGTTCTGGCGGAGTGCCCGGATATTGAAGCCGTGTTCTTTTGCAATGACGATTTGGCGCAAGGCGCGCTGTTCCATTGCCAGAGACGGAGGATCGCCGTGCCGCAACAGCTTGCGATCGCGGGGTTCAACGATCTTCCGGCCTCGGCCTGGACGGTGCCGGCGCTGAGCACCGTCGCCACGCCACGCTACGAGATCGGCAGAAAATCCGCGGCGATGCTGCTGGACCTGATGTGCGGCCGGGCACCCGAGGCCGCCCGGCTCGACCTGGGGTTCACGCTTCACGCACGGGAAAGCAGCTAGTCACCCGAATCTGAAGTTCGCTTCATTGTCTTGAGGCAGAAGCGTTTGACGGAGGCGATGATCTCTTCGGCGGGTTTGACCCACCGATATGGCCTTGGGTTTTCGTTGTGCACCTCGATAAAGGCCGTGATATCGGCTTCGAGATCGGCCGTGGAGCGATGCACGCCGCGTTGAAGTTGCTTGCGCGTCAGTTCGGCGAACCAGCGCTCGACCTGATTGATCCAGGAGGCCGATGTCGGCGTGAAGTGGACATGCCAATGCGGTCGACGCGCAAGCCAGGTCTTGATCATGGGCGTCTTGTGTGTGGCGTAATTGTCCATGACGAGATGGACGTCCTGACCCTCAGGCATCCCGACATCGATGCGCTTCAGGAAATCCAGAAATTCGGTCGCGCGATGGCGCTTGTAGCATTTTCCGATCACAGCCCCTGTCGCGATATCGAGGGCGGCAAACAGCGACGTCGTGCCATTCCGGCTGTGAACCGGCGTGGAAAATTGACCCTGCTGGAGGGGTAATCGGCGCCGAAAACTGACCCCTCTGATGCATGGGCTCACAGTGGTCTTCGTGATCTTGCCCGCGGACCCGGTATATTGCCGTCCTACCCCGCACCATGCAGTCCCCTTCTTGAGAAAACCAGTCTCGTCGACCACCAGCACCGCGTCGGTATCCCCCAGATGCTCGACGACATGATCGCGCACGACGTCCCGCAACGCATCGGCGTCCCAATGCCCGCGTCCAAGCAGGGCCTGCTGTCGCCATGGCCCCGGATCGCCCGCGGCTTCCGCGCGCATCCAGCCGGTCTTGCGCGGTTCGTTGCCCAGCAGTGTTTCCAGAAACCGCCCTGCCGACAACGCCACCCGCTCCTGGCCGAATACAGGGCGCATCCGCGCTTTGGCGTCCCGCAGCGCCTCCAGCGTCAGGGTAAGAACATCCTCAACCGAGCCCGCACCATTCATCTCGTTCAGAATCATGGTTACCCATAGATTCAGAACGCTCAGATAAACGCAACTGTAGTGCTAGTCTTCGACGCCGAGAATGCCGTTGCGATAGCTTTCGGTCGGCGCGGCCGGACCGACGAGGGACGCAACAAGCGCCTTCCCGAAATCCGGATTGTCGATATGGACGATCTCCTTGCCGCCGCGCTGGACGCTCACGCCCTGATCGGTGATCAGGATCGTCTGCGACGTGCCACCCTCGGCGGCCGTCTGATGCGCCATGAACGTGGCGTAGGCCGCCTCATTCTTCTCGCCGCACGCATTCACCTTGCAATATCGCGCGTGGATGGCGTCGTACTCCTCCCTGATGCGGTGTTCGGACGCATCATGCAGGAACTGCGTGTAGATGACCTTGGGATTGGGCTCGTTCATGACGGCCTCGGCGTCGTGAGCCGGAGTGACGACATATAATCCCGTGGCATAGCCGTTCACCAGGTGGAAAAATACGCGAACACCGACACCGTTGAGCTTCAGCACGGTCCCGCCGACCGGGAGGGTTTCGGGGAATACGACGCCGGCGACCTTGCGCCCCTCATCGGCTCTGGCCAATGGCGCGGCCAGCACGCCACAAGACAGACTCACCGTGAGAAAAAGGAAGGCGCGGCGTGCGCCCGAACGACTCAAGACCATGAGGTTTGTCCTCTGAATAGGGGGGTGCGATTCGTGACGTGCACGCTCCGGCTCCGGCGAATCCCGCCAGGATGTATCGAAAACGCCGCGCCATGCCTTTCGCTTCCTGTGTTGAACCCTTCGTGTACGCCGCCGTGCCCGGATTGATTCCCGGCGCGGCGGCTCATAGAATTCAAACAAACGTTCGTCATATTAACAACCCGTATAACAGGCGCGCGGGATCACGATTCCGCCGCTGCCAACCCACTTTCTGCTTCTGCCGACCCACCCCGCAAGGATGCGAAGAACGATGTCCGACGATCAGACCATAGCGACACCCCCGCCCTACGAGCCGATGATCCGCGTGATCGCCATGCCGGCGGACACGAACCCGGCGGGAGATATTTTCGGCGGCTGGCTCGTGTCGCAGATGGACCTCGCGGCCGGCACCCTCGCCGCCAAGCACGCGCGAGGCCGCTGCGTGACCATCGCGATCGACCGTCTGATCTTCCACCTGCCCGTCGCCGTCGGCGACGAAATCAGCATCTATACGAAAATCGTGAAGACGGGACGCAGCTCGATGGTCATCCACGTCCAGACCTGGCGCCGCCCCCGCCATGACGACCAGGCGTTCCTGGTCACGGAAGGCACCTTCACCTTCGTCGCCATCGACGAGAACCGTCGCCCCCGCACGCTGCCGGAGACGACGCCCGCCGGTCCGCCCGCCTGAGCGGGGCTTTCATGCGGGCGGACCTCTCAATCGTCCGCCTGAAGAAACTCCCTGAGCAACTGCCCCGTATCGGGGCCGTCGGGATCGGCGGCCAGACGGCGATAGAGCCCGCTCGCCCGCGCGATCGGCTCCCCGTCGACCATGGCGAGCCCCTGGACGAACGCCACGGTCCGGGTCACGCGCAGAACATCGGCCGAGAAGCCGATCCATTTTCCCAGAAGCCCCGGCGCGAGGAAATCGACCGTCAGGGACATGGTCGGCATGATCGGAACCTGCAAATGATTGGCGAACATCGCCGCCATGGCGAGATACCCGTCGAAGACGGTCGCGATCATGCCGCCGTGACAGACGCCGACATGATTGCAGTGCCTCGGCTCGACGACGAAACCGGCCAGCAGCTTCCCGTCCCGCGCCGCGACGTCGAACCCGCCGGACGCTTCATGAAAGCCGGGCTCCCCGACACCGAGCCCCTTTGGAAGAGGCAACGCGCGGAACCCCGGCGGCCGCGCGCAAGAACCGTTCCCGGCCTCTGTGGAGGTCATCGCATTGCTCCATATGAAAGATCCGCCCTTCCTTCGGCGCCGCCTGTGCGACGCCGCCTGTGCACCGCCGAAGGAAAAAAGCGGAACGACGCGGGATCAGAACGCCTCGTCCGGCAGCGCCATCATCGACGCCTTGCCGGACTTGATCTTCAGATAAAGCGCCGCCGATTCCGGCAGGACGCGCTCGTAGAAGAACCGGGCGGACGAGATCTTCGCCGCATAGAAGGCCTGATCCGGCCCGGGGGCGAAGGATTTCGGCACCGCGATCACGACAGCCTTCGCCCAGAGATAGGCCAGCCCGACGAGACCCATGAGGCGCAGATAGTCGGTCGCGGCAGCGCCCGCCTCCTCCGGATCACGCATCCCCCGTTCGGCGATCTGCGCGGTCGAAAGCTGCAACGCACCCAGCGCGCGTTCGAGCCCGGTGATCATCTCGCCGAGCATCGGATTTTCCTTGTTCTCGGCGATGAACGCCGCGATCGGATGGAAGAACCCACGCAGATTGCGGCCCATATGAGCAGGAAGCTTGCGACCGACGAGATCGAGCGCCTGCACGCCGTTCGTGCCTTCATAGATCATCGCGATCCGCGCATCGCGCACGTATTGCTCGACGCCATGATCGACGATGTACCCATGCCCGCCATAGGTCTGCACGGCCAGATTGGCGGATTCGAAGCCGAGATCGGTGAACATCGCCTTCACGACCGGCGTCATGAGCGCCACGAAATCCTCGGCGTCGCGACGCTGGCGCTCATCGGCCGCATGTTCGGAAATGTCGAGCTGCATGGCCACCCACGCGCCGAGCGCGCGGCAGCCTTCGGCATTCACGCGCATGGTCATCAGCATGCGGCGCACGTCCGGATGCACGATGATCGGATCGGCCGGCAGTTCCGGATGTTTCGCACCCGCGAGCGAACGGCCCTGGAGACGTTCCTTCGCATAGGCGACGGCGCTCTGATAGGCGGTCTCCGCGATGCCGAGGCCCTGAATGCCCACGCCGAGGCGCTCGGTGTTCATCATGGCGAACATGGCCTGCATGCCCTTGTGCGGCGCGCCGATCAGCCACCCCTTCGCGTCGTCGAAGGCAAGCTGACACGTGGCCGAGGCCTTGATGCCCATCTTGTGCTCGATGCCGGTGCACAGCACGCCGTTGCGCTCGCCCGGCGCGCCGTTCTCGTCGGGGAGGAATTTCGGCACCAGAAAGAGGCTGATCCCCTTGATGCCGGGCGGGGCGTCGGGCAGGCGCGCGAGCACCAGATGGACGATATTGTCGGACAGGTCGTGTTCGCCGGCCGAGATGAAGATCTTCGAACCGCTGACGCGATAGCTCCCATCCTCCTGCGGGACGGCGCGCGTCCGCAGAAGGCCGAGATCGGTACCGCAATGCGCCTCGGTCAGACACATGCTGCCGGACCATTCGCCGCTGATCATCTTCGGCAGGTAGAAGGATTTCAGCTCGTCCGAACCGTATTTGCGCAGCGCCACCGTGGCGCCGCCGGTCAGGCCGGGATACAGGCCGAAGGACAGGTTGGTGGCGCAGATCATCTCCGAGATCATCAGTCCGATGGTCTCGGGCAGGCCCTGGCCGCCGAATTCCGGCGGCGCCGAGACGGCGGACCACCCGCCCTCGCAGAACTGCCTGTAGGCCTCCTTGAACCCGCGAGGCGTCCTGACGACGCCGTTCTCGATCGTACAGCCCTCCTTGTCGCCGGTCGCGTTCAGCGGCAGCAGCACCTCGGAGGTGAACTTGCCCCCCTCCTCCAGCACCGTCGCCGCCAGATCGGCATCGACCTCGGAAAACGCTTCAAGCGCGGTCAACTGCGAGAAATCATGCAACTCCGTCAGCACGAACGCCATGTCGCGCAGGGGCGGCGTATAGGTTTGCATCGTTCGGTTCCCCTTGCGTCAGTTTCTGAGCGGCTTGCCGGTTTCGAGCATGTGCTCGATCCGGTCCAGCGTCGGCACGGTCTGGACCAGGGCGTAGAACGCCTCCTGTTCGAGCCCGAGCACCTGCTCCTCGGTCAGCGTTTCCGTCATGTCGTGATCGCCCCCCGTCAGGATGGTCGCCAGCCACCCGGCGACCGTGACGTCATGCGGGGTCGCGATGCCCTGCCGGAGCATGCCGTCCACCGCCATGTTCAGCGCCAGCTTCCCGCCGGCCCCGGCCGGATGGAACTCCGGCTTCGCCGGCGGCGTGTAGCCGTCGACGAGCGCCAGCGCGCGCGCCTTGGCGTCCGCCAGAAGACGGTCGCGGTTCATGGTGATGCCGTCGCCGTCGCGGAGGATATGCATCCGCCGCGCCTCGGCCGCGGATTTCGACACGCGCGCGGTGGCGATCATCTCGAACACCTCGCGCACCGGCGGCATCGGCCCTTTCGGCGTCCGCTTGTCCGCCGCCAGACGCAGCAGCATCTCGCCGCAGCCGCCCCAGCCCGGAATCAGACCCACGCCGCATTCCACCAGACCGATATAGCTTTCCGCATGGGCCTGGATGGCGTCCGCGTGCAGCGTGATCTCGCATCCGCCGCCGAGCGCCAGCCCCGCGGGCGCCGCGACGACCGGGAAAGGAGCATATTTGAGCGATTTGAACACCGTCTGGCCGCGCGCGATCAGCTTCTTGATCTCGCCGAACGCCGCCATGTTGGCCGCGAACTGCGCCAGACCCAGATTGGCCCCGGCCGAGAACTGCGTCGCGTCGGTGTAGATCACCAGCGCCTTGAAATTCTCCTTCACGTGCTCGATGGACTTCTCGAGGATCGCCAGCACGCGCTCCTCGAAAGTGTTCATCTTCGTCGTGATCTCGAAACAGGCCACGCCGTCGCCGATATCCCAGAGCGCGCCGGCCTTGCTCGACAGGACGGGCTTGCCCTTCCGGCGTACGTCGCTCAGCAGCAGCACGCCCTCCGGACGCGGCACCGGACGATACTCGCCGTCAGCCCCCAGCTCGTTCGGAACGCCGTCGATATCCTTGTAGAACTTTCGGTCGCCGGCCGTCTCGATCAACGCGGGCACGGCGATGCCTTCCTGCTTCAGCAGGGCGGCGAATTTCGCCGCGCCGATCTGGTCGATCAGGGCGAACGGCCCCATCTTCCAGTTGAAGCCAAGCTCCATCGCCCTGTCGATCCCGGAGATATCGTCGGAAATCTCCGGCACCAGCGACGCCGCATAGGCGAGCGTCTCGCCCATCACCTTGCGCGCATAGGCGCCGAGCCTGTCCTGCGCGCCCAGCAGACCCGCCGCGTCCCGGCCTTCCGGCGGCAGCGAAGCCCGCCGCGACGGCGCGTATGCGCCGGTCTTGAGATCGATGGATTCCTTGACCTTGCCGCCGCCTTCCCGGTTGATCCGGTAGAACCCGCCCTTGCCCTTGCGGCCGGTATAGCCGTCCGCGATCATCTTCGGGACGAGCGGCAGTTCCCCGGCGAACGCATGGTAGCGATCCCCCTCGGCCAGCAGCGAGGTCATCGAAGCCGCGATATGCGGCATCAGGTCGATGCCCACGAGATCGAGCAGCCCGAACACGCCCGTCTTGGGAATGCCGAACGGACGGCCGATGACGGCGTCGACTTCCTCGACGGTCAGCCCCTGCTCGACCGCGACGCCGGCCGCGACCTGCATCCAGAACGTGCCGATGCGGTTGGCGATGAAGCCCGGCGTGTCCTTGGCCTTCACCACCGTCTTGCCGAGCGAGCGGTCGCAGAACGCCGTGAGCCGGGCGACATGCGCCGGATCGGTGAGCGGGCCGCCGACGATTTCGAGCAGCCGCATGTAGCGCGGCGGATTGAAGAAATGGGTGATGAGGAAATCACGCGCGAACCGCTCCGGCATCCCCTCGACCAGTCTGGCCAGCGGAATGGTGGAGGTGTTCGACGAGACGGGCGTGCCGGGACGGCGCACCTCGTCGAGCCGGCGATACAGCCCCTGCTTGAGGTCGAGGCGCTCGATGATGACCTCGACCACCCAGTCGCAGTCCGCGACCTTGCCGAGATCGTCCTCGATCGTGCCCGTCGTGATGAGCTTCGCCGCCGCCGGGTCCATGAAGGCCGCCGGATCGGCCTTGAGCGCCTTGGCGATCGCCCCGTCGGCAAGCGCGTTGGGATTGGACCCCTCCGCCTTGCGATCGAGCAGCAGGACGGGAACGCCGGCATTGGCGATCTGGGCGGCGATCCCCGCGCCCATCACCCCCGATCCGATCACGCAGACGCGGGAGAATGGCGACGCAACGCCGCCTTCCCCGCCGGATTTCATAGCCTCGGTCATCAGATGCGCTCCAGAACCGTGGCGATGCCCTGACCGCCGCCGATGCACTGGGTGGCCAGCGCGTGGCTCACCCCCTCGCGACACAGGAGCTGCGCGGCCTTGCCGACGATGCGCGCGCCCGTGGCGCCCAGCGGATGGCCGAGCGCGATCGCGCCGCCGTCGATGTTCAGCGTCTCGTCGCGCACGCCGAGATCCTTCACGCAGGCGATGGCCTGCGCGGCGAACGCTTCGTTCAGCTCGACGACGCCGATATCGCCGATCGTGAGTCCCGCACGCTCCAGCGCCTTGCGGGACGCCGCGATCGGGCCGAGCCCCATCGTCTCCGGATCACAGCCGGAGACGGCGATCGAGCGCACGCGCGCCATCTTCTGCAGGCCCTTGCGGTCGGCATACGCCTCCGAGCAGACCAGAACGGCGGCGGCGCCATCCGTCAGCGGGGAGGACGTGCCCGCCGTGACGGTGCCTTCCGTCGCGTCGAAAGCAGGCTTCAGACCCGCCAGCCCTTCGATCGTCGTCTCGGGACGCGGGCACCCGTCGGCGGACACCACGCCGTCCGTCGTCCGGATCGGCACGATCTCTTCCTCCAGATGACCGGCCGCGACGGCGTCCCGCGTGCGGATCTGGCTGCGCAGGGCGAACGCGTCCTGCTCCGCGCGGCTGATCTCGTAGCGACGCGCCACGTTTTCCGCGGTGATGCCCATATCCATGTAGGCGCCCGGACGCGCCTTGTAGAGCGCCGGATTCGGCAGCGGATTGAAGCCGCCCATCGGGATGCGCGTCATGCTCTCGACCCCGGCGCAGATGAACGCCTCGCCCGCGCCCATGCGGATCGCGCCCGCCGCCATGTGGACGGACTGCATGGAGGAGCCGCAGAAGCGGTTGACGGTCACACCGGCGACGGAAATCGGCAGCCCGGCGAGCAGACCGACGATCCGGCCGAGATTGAATCCCTGCTCGGCTTCCGGAAAGGCGCAGCCGAGGATCAGATCCTCGATCTCTTCAGGCGTGATCCCCGTGCGTTCGACCAGTCCGCGCACGACCTGCGCCGCGATGTCGTCGGGACGGGTCTTCACGAAGCGGCCCTTTCGCGCGAGCTGGAAAGGGGATCTCGCATAACCTGCGATAACGACGGAATTCATTGGATATGCTCCTGAAGCTGGGCCTGAAAACTGGGCCTGAAGCTGGCGCCGGATTATGTCTAACGTTTGTAAGTCCAGCCCTCATGTTCCCACTTCCCTATCGAATAATGAGTCGAACGCCCGAAGCAAAGACGCTTTATGTCGATTACACGATTCGTTGATCACCTTCCGCGGCTTGAGCCACCCACGCCATATGCGGCAAAAGTCAGTAAAAATCATGCATTATCAATATATTGGCTTAAATCCGCGCCATCTTCCGCCGCCGAGCCGGCGCAAAAAAAGAATTGAACGTTCGTTAGATTCGCGCACCGCCACCGCCAAAAAACAACCTCCCCGGCGAGACGGACAGAGTCTCTTCCTTGCCCCCACAAGACGGATCGGGGAGGAGTAAAGAACGATCTCAAACATGTGAGGACAAGACCTTCTCAAAAAATAATCCTTTCCTATCAAATATCTATCCGAAAATCCCGCGTCCATCCCTCTCCGAGCCTCCGCCCGCACCCCGCGCAAATGTACCTATCGACTGTTCGAAAGCACGCGACGGCGATATACAGACCCCCGCCGAGGCCCTTAACCGCGCCCCGCACCCTGTCGAGACTCGTACCATCCGGAGAAGCTGCATGACCGAACGGGAGACCATGACGTTCGATGTCCTCATCGTCGGTGGAGGGCCGTCCGGCCTCGCGGCGGCGATCCGGCTCAAGCAGCTCCTGCCCGACCTCGCCGTCTGCCTGGTCGAGAAAGGCAGCGAGATCGGCGCCCATATCGTGTCGGGCGCCGTCATCGACCCCCACGCCCTGGGGGAACTCCTCCCGGACTGGCGCGATCGCGACTCCCCGCTCACGACGCCGGTCACGGATGAGGACATGTACTACCTCACGCAGAACCGGGCCTTTCGCGTGCCGGCCCTCGGCCTGCTGATGCCGCATCTCGCCAATCACGGAAATTTCGTCATCAGCCTCGGCGATTTCTGCCGCTGGCTCGCCGCACAGGCGGAGCAGCTCGGCGTCGAGATCTATCCCGGATTCGCCGCGGCGGACGTGCTGATCGAGGAGGGCCGCGTCGCCGGCGTGCTCACGGGCGACATGGGCATCACCCGCGCGGGCGAAGAGGGGCCGAACTACGCGCCGGGGATGGAACTCCGCGCGACCTATACGCTCTTCGCCGAAGGATGCCGCGGCTCGCTCACCAAGACGCTCATGGCCCGCTACGCCCTGCGCGAGGGCGCCGATCCCCAGACCTACGGGCTCGGCATCAAGGAGGTCTGGGAAATCCCGGCGGACCGGCACCGGCCGGGCCACGTCGTGCACAGCTTCGGCTGGCCGCTGGACGATCACACCTATGGCGGCGCATGGCTCTACCATTTCGGCAGGAATCTCGTCTCCTACGGCTTCGTGACGGGGCTCGCCTACAGCAACCCGTGGCTGTCGCCCTATGACGAAATGCAACGCACCAAGCTGCACCCGCTCTTCCGCCCCATTTTCGAGGGCGGACGCCGCCTGATCTACGGCGCGCGCGCCCTGTCCGAAGGCGGCCTGCAATCCATTCCGCGCCTCACCTTCCCCGGCGGCGCGCTGGTCGGCGACGCGGCGGGATTCCTCAACACGCCGAAAATCAAGGGCACGCATACCGCGATGAAATCGGGCATGCTCGCCGCCGAGGCGATTGCCGACGCCCTTGCGGGGAAGGAAGCGGAACCCGTGTCCTACACGGCGCGTTTCCGTTCCTCCTGGCTGCACGAGGAGTTGCATGGCGCGCGCAACATCCGCCCGGCCTTCGCGAAATGGGGGACGCGGCGCGGCGCGCTCTATGCGGGATTCGACGCGGCCCTCCTGCGTGGACGCGCCCCATGGACCCTGCATTTCACCCATGGCGACAACGAGGCGCTCGCCCCGGCCGCATCTTCTCCGAAGCCCGCCTATCCGAAGCCGGACGGCAAGATCACGTTCGACAAGCTGTCCTCGGTCTTCCTGTCGAACACCAATCACGAGGAAGACCAGCCGGTCCATCTCAGGCTGCGCGACCCGGATCTGTGGCGGCCCGTCAACTGGGACCGGTTCCGCGCGCCCGAGAGCCGCTATTGCCCGGCCGGCGTGTACGAGGTAGCCGATGCGGAGACGGAACCAAGGCTCGTGATCAACGCGCAGAATTGCGTTCACTGCAAGACCTGCGACATCAAGGACCCGGACCAGAACATCGACTGGCGCACGCCGGAAGGCGGCGGCGGTCCGAACTACCCCGGCGGCATGTAGAGGCGCCGGGACTTTCGAGGCTCCGGAGCGACATCCGACCGGATGGAATCGCTCCGGACTCAATGATCTGGAGCCCCTCTCCCGCTCCATCGCGGATCGGGAGAGGGGCTCAGGGGTCGTCCCGGCGGGAGGACCCCGGCTTGTCGTTTACGAGGCTGAATCACGCGTCTGGCCGCTTCAGCCCGAACCCATCGGACTCCAGGGAGGTGTCATGAAAATTCTCGTCCCCATCAAACGCGTCGTGGACTACAACGTGAAGGTCCGCGTCAAGATGGACGGCTCCGGCGTCGATCTGACCGGCGTGAAGATGTCGATGAACCCCTTCGACGAGATCGCCGTCGAGGAGGCCATCCGCCTCCGCGAGAAAGGCGCCGCCACGGAGGTCGTCGTCGTGTCCGTCGGCGTCGCGCAGGCCGCCGACACGCTGCGGACGGCAATGGCCATGGGCGCGGACCGCGCGATTCTCGTCCAGTCCGAGGAAAGCCCGGAGCCGCTCGCCGTCGCCAAGATCCTCAAGGCGCTCGTCACGCGCGAATCGCCCGATCTCGTCATCCTCGGCAAACAGGCCATCGACGACGACATGAACGCGACGGGCCAGATGCTCGCCGGCCTGCTCGACTGGCCGCAGGCGACCTTCGCCAGCAAGATCGAGAAAACCGGCGACGGCATCGAGGTCACGCGCGAGGTCGATGGCGGCTCCGAGACGCTCGCCCTCGCCCTGCCGGCCGTCGTGACGGCCGATCTGCGCCTCAACGAGCCGCGCTACGCGTCGCTGCCCAACATCATGAAGGCGAAGAAAAAGCCGCTCGAAACCCTTCAGGCCGCCGATCTCGGCGTCGATATGGGCCGCCGCCTGACCGTCGTGTCCGTCGCGGAACCCCCGGGCCGCAAGGCAGGCGTCAAGGTCGGCAGCGCCGCCGAACTCGTCGAGAAACTGCGCAACGAAGCCAAGGTGATCTGACTCATGACCGCACTCGTCCTTCTGGATGCCGAAGGCGGCTCCATCCTCCAGACCTCCCGCTCCGCCATCGCGGCGGCGGCCAGGCTCGGCGAGATCGACGCCCTCGTGATCGGCAGCCCCGACACGATCGAGGCCGCCGCCGCGGACGCCGCGCGGATTCCCGGCCTCCGCAAGGTGCTGACGGCCGCCTCCGACGCCTTCGCGCACAGCCTCGCCGAACCGCTGGCCGCCCTGATCGTCTCGCTCGCGCCGTCCTACGACCATATTGTCGCGGCCTCGACCGCCATCGGCAAGAACGCGCTTCCCCGCGCGGCCGCCCTGCTCGACGTGCAGATCATTCCCGACGTGATGGAAATCGTGGACGCGGAGACATTCGTGCGTCCGATCTTCGCCGGCAATGCGATCGTCACGCTGCGCTCGTCGGACGCAAAGAAAGTCCTGACCATCCGCACCACGAATTTCGACCCCGCTCCCGCCGAGGGCGGCAGCGCGCCGATCGAATCCGTCGCCGCGCCCGCCCATGCGGACACGTCGCGCTTCGTTTCGGAGGCGCATTCCGAGAGCGGCCGCCCGCAGCTCGAAACCGCGCGCATCATCGTCTCCGGCGGCCGCGGCATGCAAAGCGCCGAGGGCTTCAAGATCCTCGATCCCCTCGCCGACAAGCTGGGCGCCGCCATCGGCGCGTCGCGAGTCGCCGTCGATTCGGGCTTCGTGCCCAACGATTATCAGGTGGGCCAGACCGGCAAGATCGTGGCGCCGGATCTCTACATCGCCTGCGGCATTTCGGGCGCGATCCAGCATCTCGCCGGCATGAAGGACAGCAAGGTCATCGTCGCGATCAACAAGGACGAGGACGCGCCGATCTTCCAGGTCGCCGATTACGGCATCGTCGGCGATCTCTTCACCGTGGTGCCCGAGCTGGAAAAAGCGCTCGGCTGAGCAACGTCTCCCAACATATGGGCCGGTTGCCCGCGCGCGACGCGGCGTCCGGCCCATCCTCGCCCGAAAGGGCCGGGACAGGCGCGCCGCCGCGTTCATGATTCTAACAACCGCTCGCTTCATATAAGGGCGTCAATCAAGAGAGTGTGAAGCCGAGGAAGGCAGTTTCGGCCCGCCGGTTTCTTGCACAATGTTCATCTGCGGCTCATAATTCGCACATCGCTTGACTCCAGTCAGAGGATCAATGCCCTCCAATAGACTACCAAACGTTTGGTTTGATCCAACGCGGTCATCTCCAGGAGGCGATTACGATGATGATGAAAACAACCTCCCGTTCCGCGACCTGCGGCGCCCTGACCGCCCTCTCCCTGCTCGTGCCGCTCCGCTCGGCCCTGGCCTCCGGCTTCGCCCTGCGCGAGACCGACGCCATGTCCGTCGGCAGCGCCTATATCGGCGGCGTCAGCCGCGCGAATGACGCCGCCACCGTCGTCCTCAATCCGGCCGGCATGTCTTTCCTCGACCACAGCGAGATCGAGAACAATCTGTTCTACGCCGATCCCAACGCCCGCTTCCGCGGCCAGAACTTCATGGGCCCCGGAGTCACGACCTCTGGCGTGCAAGGCAATCGCGGCATCACCGACGCCGCCACGGGCGCGGCCTACGGCGTCTGGAAGATCAATTCCCGCTGGGCCGTCGGTTACGGATTCTACACCCCGTACGGCCAGCGCGCGAACTATCCCCAGAACTGGGTCGGCCGCTACCAGAGCCTCGTGACCTCCATCACCGATTACGAACTGTCGGTCATGGCGTCCTATCGCGTCACCAAACGGCTCTCCATCGGCGCGGGTCCCCGGCTCGGCTATCTCGCCGGACGTTTCACGCAAGCGGTCAATCTCGGCCCGATCAACACCATCTTCGGCGACACGACCGCGGACCTGACCGCCAACGCCTTCGCGTTCGGCTATGACGTCGGGGCGATCTACAAGGTGGACGACGCGACCCAGATCGGCGTCAACTACCAGTCGCGCATGAGTTACAACATGTCGTCGCGCACGAAATTCTCGCCCCCGCCGGCCCTCGCCGCCATTTCCTCGATCAACAACCTGCTCATCGCCGAAAGCGGCCACGGCTCGCTTCAGGTCACGCTGCCCGACAGTGTCTCGTTCGGTATTACCCGCGTCCTCTCGCCCCGCTGGACCCTGATGCTCGAAGGCCAGTGGACGCACTGGTCCCTCATCCAGTCGCTGAACAACATCTCCGATCACGGGGGCGCGAACACCACGGTGCCGGTCGGCTGGCGCAACACGTGGTTCGGCGGCATATCGGCGACCTACAAGGTTTCGAACGCCATTCTGCTCCGCGGCGGCGTGAGCTACGACGAAAGCCCGGCGACCCTCGCCAACCGCAACACCCGCACGCCTGACACCAATCGTTTCGATCTCGGCTTCGGCGTCGATTACCGTCCGTTCGATCGCGTCACCGTGACGCTCGGATACGCGCATATCTTCGGCACGAACCCCCATATCGACAACAGCGCCTCGAACATGTCGGGCCGAATCGTCGGCGTCTACAACGACTACGCCAACGTCGTCGTGATCGGCACGCATCTGCGTTTCTGACCTTCATCTTCCTCGCGATGTCGGCCGGGCCGCCCGCAAGAGGTCCAGCCGACCCTCTCGCCACCGAAAGACTTCCCGATGAACACCATGACCAGCACGACGATCCCGCGAGAGTCCTCTCCCGACGCCCTGCCCCGAGACCTCTTCGCCCTGCTCGACGGCACCGCCGCCCAGCGCCCCGACGCACGCGCGCTCGATTTCATGGGCAGGACGATGACCTATCGCGAGTTGCACCGCACGGTGGAACGCGTGGCCGCCGGTCTCCAGGATCTGGGCGTGAAAAAGGGGGACCGTGTCGGCCTGTCATTGCCGAACACCCCCTATTCCGTGATCTTCTTTTTCGCCGTGCAGCGGCTGGGCGCGATCGTCGTCAATCTCAACCCGCTCTATGTTCAGCACGAGGTGAAGCAGATTCTCATCGCCTCCGGCGTCTCGGTCCTCGTGCTTTCGGATCTCAAGGCGATCGCCCAGGGCACGTTCCTCGCGACGGAAAAGACGCAGGTCCGCCATATCGTCGTCTGCCCGTTCGCCGCCGCGCTCCCGCCGGTGAAATCCATCCTCTTCCGGATCGCCAAGGCCAAGGACATCTGGCGCGTCCCCGAGGACGAGCGGATCGTCCCCTATTCCGTCCTGGCCCGCAGCGATTCGACATTGCGGCCGGTCGCGATCGACCCGTCGCGCGATGTCGCGGTCCTTCAGTTCACCGGCGGCACGACCGGCACGCCCAAGGCCGCCATGCTGACGCACGGCAATCTCCTGTCCAACATCCAGCAGGTGCAGGGCATGGTCCGGGAGGCGCTGGCCCAGCCCCCGGTCACGCTCGGCATCCTGCCGCTCTTCCATGTGTTCGCGCTGATGGCGGTCATGCTGCTGACGGTCGTGGCAGGCGGCGAAATCGTCCTCCTCCCCCGCTTCGACGCGAAGACGACCCTCGGCACGCTGCGCCGCACCCGGGTCTCCATCCTTCCCGCGGTGCCGACGATCCTCACGGCGCTCCTGCGGGAAAAGGCACTCACCCCCGATCTCTTCACGCATATGCGCGCCGTGATCTCGGGCGGCGCGCCCTTGCCGGTCGCGCTGAGAAAGCGCTTCGAGGAAACCGCCCGATGCCCCGTCGTGGAAGGGTACGGCCTCAGCGAGACCTCGCCGGTGCTGACCCTCAACCCGCTGGGCGCCGTGCGCGACGGCTCCTGCGGCAAGATCGTGATGAACACCGATCTGCAGATCCGCAGCCTCGATAACGTGGCCGAGCAGGTGCCCCAGGGCCAGAAGGGCGAGGTCTGCGTCCGCGGCCCGCAGGTGATGCCCGGCTACTGGCGCGGCGACGAGATCGCATCCCCCTTCACCGAAGACGGCTATTTCCGCACCGGCGACGTCGGCTATGTCGATGCGGACGGGTATCTCTTCCTCGTCGACCGGCTGAAGGACATCATCATCTGCGGCGGCTACAACGTCTACCCGCACGCGATCGAGGAAGCGCTGCACAAGCACCCCGCCGTGCTGGAGACCATCGTCCTGGGCGTGCCCGACTCCTATCGCGGCCAGGCGCCGAAAGCCTTCGTCGTTCTGCGGCCCGGCGCCCGGGCGACGGCCGAGGAACTCGCCACGCATCTGGAGGAGTATCTCTCGAAGATCGAACGCCCGAAGGAAATCGTCTTCCGCGACACGCTGCCCAAGACGCTCATCGGGAAGCTCTCCCGCAAGGATCTGATGATTCAGGAAGGTCTCACCTCCTCCTGATCACCTCTCCCGGACCGGGCCGGACAGCCACGCCTCCAGCGTCTCGAAAACGATCTCCCCCGCAGGGGGAGGTTCGTTGAAGATCTCGTGGTAGAGCCCCTCGAAAAGATGCAGCTCCACACGGCCAGCCGGAGCGGCGGCGGCGAAATCGATGCTGCCCTGAGGATCGACGACCCGGTCGGCCCCCGCCGCCAGCAGCAGGGTGGGCACATCCAGCGCGGGCGCGTCACGAATGCACGCCTCTCCGGCCCGGAGAAAATAATCGACCAGCGACAGGGTGATCCATCCCGTCCCGAGCGGATCGCTCCGCGCGGCCTGCCCGAAAGCGGCGTCATGCGACAAATCGGCCGGAGAAATGCCCGCGCGGAGCGGCAGACCAGGCACGACGCGGGCAAGCAGCCGCGCCACATGGCTCAGCGCGCGGCCGACGGGTAGACGCAGGGCGGGCGAGCTGAGAATCAGGCGGGGCGGGGCGACACGCCCGTCCAGCACGGCCCGGGCCGCCGTCAACCCGCCCATGCTATGCCCGAACAGCAACGGCTCATGCGGCAATTCCTGCGCGAAGGCGCGATAGACCGTCGTCAGATCGCGCGGCAGATCGTCGAGACGACGGATCGCCCCGCGCCGCCCGGGAGAAAGGCCATGCCCCCGATGATCGTAACTTCTGACCGCATAACCGCGCGCGCGGAACCACGCCGCCAGATGGGCATAACGGCCGCTATGTTCCCCATAGCCATGGACGAGCAGAACGCCGCGCTCCGCGCCCGGAAGCGGCCAGTCCCGCCGGGCGAGCGCCACGCCATCCTCCATCACCTGCCGGTCAACTCGTCCCGGATCGTCTTCAGCCATGCGTCGACCGCCCTTCGAACCCGTCCCCGGAGCGGCAAGACCGCGCTCACGCGGCGATGCCTCCTTATTACGCGGCCGGGAGGCGCGCTTCAAGGTTCGGGGGGCGACGGTCAGGAAACAGCGTTCTTTTTTGAAAAAAGAACCAAAAAACTTTTTCGACCTGCGGTACAGTCCCCCGGTGACGCTCCGCCGCCAAAGGATCAAAATCTTTTTGCTTCTTTTTCTGGAGAACAAGAAGGCCATCCCCACCGGCAACCGGAACAGCCCATATTTCTGACATGAGGCAGGTCAACATGCAGCCTTTTACCGTGATTCTCGTCCGCCATGGCCATGTCGAGGGCATAGAACCGCCGAGATTCCGCGGCAGGATCGACCTGCCCCTGACCGAACGCGGACGCCGACAGGCCGTCGCCACGGCTGATTTCATTTCATCCCGCTGGACGGCATCCGCCATTTATTCCAGCCCGCTGAGCCGGTGCATGGACACCGCCGAAGCCATAGCAAAAAAACAGACCGTTCCCGTGCTCCCCCTGCCGGACCTGCTCGATATCGACTACGGAACATGGCAGGGCAGGACACGGGATGAGGTCAAATCCGCCGCGCCCGAACTGTTCAAGGCGTGGATGGAGCAGCCTCACCTCACCGTCATCGACAGGGCCGAGACGTTGCAGGACGTCCAGGCCCGTCTGATCAGGGCCTTCGATCTCATGCGCAGAGCCCATCCCGACGGCACGGTCATCGCGATCGGACATGACAGCACGAACCGCATCTTCGTGAGCCTGGCCCTCGACCTGTCCCTGTCGCATTACTGGCGTCTCCAGCAAGATCCCTGCGCCATCAACGTCTTGCGCTTCGACGATGCCGGCAGCCACGTCGTCTCGATCAACCAAACCGCCCATCTGGCCGCCGACCTCTGACGCCCCAACCCGCGCTTTCCTTCCGGCCGATCTCACCTATCCACGCAGCCGGGCCTGAATCCAGTCGCCGATGAGACCGACGACCTTGTCTTCGATGCCGTAATAGCCGTGCGGCGTGAGAGAGCCGCAATCCCTCCGGGACCGGGTGATCCCGCCCGAAACCACCTGTACATCGACACGCGGGCTGTTGGTCATGGCGGCGGCGATCCTCGGCGCCATGCCGGCCGGAGCCACGTCGCATCGGTCGTCGCGATTGGCCACCACCAGAGCCGGAACGCGTACGCCCGCCGGGTCCGCGTCGAAAACGGTTTCATGGCTGCCGCCCATCAGGGAGACGGACTCGGTCAGGATCACGCCGGCCAGATCTCCGGGCCGCGCATGTGACGCGCCGTTCATCGCTGCGATCGACCCCTGACTCGTGCCGAGAAGAAACGCGGGGACGGCCGCCTCGTCATGCGCGAGCCGGATCAGACGCTCCACTACGCCGCCATATCGCACCGAACTGCGCAAACCCCTGAGATTGGCGCGATCGACCGTATCGGGGATCAGCACGGCATAGCCGCGGGCCGCCCAGAGCGCCCGCGTCCGGACCGTGAAATTATCGCCATGGCGGATCTCGCCGTCGCGGGAAAGACCGACATCGCCCGCGCCGCCGGGCAGCATGACGATGATCGCTCTCGGGCGATCCGGCATGACGAGGAGCGCGCGCTGACGCCCGCCCTCCGCGAGAGGCATCTCCATCAACCGCTCCACCAGCGGCTGCGCCCGCGTCGCCGGGGCGAGTGCTGCGACCGAGAAAAGGGCAAGAACCGTCACCCCCGATCGGACGCTCATGACCGACATGTCTCGTTTCCCTTCGTGCCTCTCACGCGCGCCCCCTGCCGCCTGTTTTCATTGATGCAGCACGATCATTTCCGCAACAGGACCGTTGACCGTTTTCCTTCCCCAAGCCAAAAGGAAACGTAACGCCCCAAGGCGAACGCGAACGGCGCGCGTATCTGGGGGAAACATTCACCACCCCGCAACGGGAGCGGTTCAAAAAACGGCGGAACCCCGCCGATCGCCGGGTTAGCACAGCGGTAGTGCAGCGGTTTTGTAAACCGAAGGTCGGGGGTTCAAATCCCTCACCCGGCACCAGAGTTGGCCGCACGGCCGGGATCGAGACCGCCGCACATGTCGCGGCTTCCGTCACCATGCAGGGAGGAACCGCCAGAGGTGTCAGAGTCCGCGTCGCGTTGGACACCGCCGAGTTGGACACTGGACGCAGGAAACGGCGCGCCGGTCATGGCGCTGACGGGGCGATGGATGACGCGGGACGCCGCCCTGCCGGTTCTCCCCGACGATGCGCTGGACGCCCTGCCGAAGGGCGACACTCTGGGTTTCGACATCGCCGGACTCGAAAGCTGGGACAGCGGTTTCGTCGCCTTTCTCTGGGACGTCAAGCGCGCCGGGCAGAAGACAGGCGTGACCCTGCGGACGGAGACGCTCCCCCCTGCGGCGGCGCGCCTGCTGGGGCTCCTGCCGGATCAGGCAGCCGAGCCGCCCGCCCAGACCGGGCGCAAACCGGGCTTCGTCGAGCAGATCGGCGACCGGACCTTCGCCGCCCTGACGGAAACCGGGATCATCGCCGAACTCGGCGCGCAGGCGGTCAAGGGCGGCCTCCAGGCCGTGGCCGGGCGCGGACGGATGCGCATGGCCGATCTGCTGGCCAACCTTACCGATGCCGGGCCGCGCGCCCTGCTCATCGTCGGCGTGGTGAATTTCCTCCTCGGCGCGATTCTCGCCTTCGTCGGCGCGGTGCAACTCGAGAAATTCGCCGCCGGGATCTATGTCGCCAGCCTCGTCGGCATCGCCATGGTGCGCGAGATGGCCGCCGTGATGACCGCCATCATCATGGCCGGGCGCACGGGCGGCGCCTATGCGGCGCGCATCTCCACCATGCTCGGCAATGAGGAGATCGACGCGCTGGAGGTCTTCAGCATTCCGGTCTCCAGCTATCTCGTGCTGCCCGCCGTGCTGTCGCTCACCATCACCATGCCTTTCCTCTACCTCTATGGCTGCCTGATCGGCATGCTCGGCGGTTTCGTGGTGGCGATCGCCATGCTCGACGTCACCGGCGCGGGCTATTTCCACTACACCGTGACGGCTTTCGGCATCGGGCAGTTCCTGTTCGGCCTGAGCAAGAGCATCGTCTTCGGCGCCTTCATCGGCCTGACGAGTTGCCGCATCGGCCTCAAGGCCGGACGGTCCGCCGCCGATGTGGGCGTGGCCGCCACCCGCGCCGTGGTCGTCGGCATCGTGGGGGTGATCGCCCTCGACGCGCTCTTCGCCGTCATCGCCGACGTGCTGAATATCTGATGCCCGACGCCCCGATGACCCCCGACACGCTCCTCTCCATGCGCGACGTGACGCTCGCTTTCGGCCCGAAGCTGATCCAGCGCGGCATCTCGCTGGACATCCGGCGCGGCAGCATCTTCGCGGTGATGGGCGGGTCCGGCTGCGGCAAATCCACGCTGCTCAAGAGCATGATCGGCCTCCTGCGCCCCGTCGAAGGCCGCTTCGAGGTGCAGGGCGAGGACTACTGGGCCGCGACGCCCGCCCGGCGCGAGGCGATCAACCACCGCTTCGGCGTGCTGTTCCAGAGCGGCGCGCTGTGGAGTTCCATGACCATCGGCGAGAACGTCGCCCTGCCGATGCAGATGCTGACGGACCTGCCGCCCGCGACCGTCTCGCGCATGGTGGCGCTGAAGCTCGGCTTCGTCGGCCTGTCGAATGCCGTCGATCTCTTCCCCTCGGAGATCAGCGGCGGCATGCGCAAGCGCGCCGGGCTAGCGCGCGCGCTCGCGCTGGACCCCGATATCCTGTTCTTCGACGAACCCTCGGCCGGGCTGGACCCGATCACCTCGGCGCGGCTCGACGACCTCATCCTGAACCTGCGCGACGGGCTGGGCGCGACCATCGTCATCGTCAGCCACGAACTGCCCAGCCTCTTCCGCATCGCCGACAGCGGCATCTTCCTCGATGCCCGGAGCAAGACGCCGATCGCCCATGGGTCCCCCGCCGAACTGCGCGACCATTGCGCCGATCCCCAGGTCCATGCCTTCATGACCCGCGAGCGCGAGGAGGGAGACAGCACTCCATGAAGAAAGAAACACTCGTCGGCGCCTTCGTGCTGGGCGGGGTCGCGTTGCTGCTGGCGGCCTTCGTGCTGTTCGGGCGCTTCCACCCGTTCGAGCATAAGCTGTATGCGACGCTGATCTTCGAAGGCGCGAGTTCCGGCCTCACGGTCGGTTCGCCGGTGACGTTCCGCGGCGTGCAGGTCGGCACGGTGGACAAGGTGTCGATCGAATACGACCCGCCGACGCGGCGCGCCTATATCCCCGTGCATATCACGCTTCAGCCCGCCAACATCTCGCTGACCGCCGGCAGGAACTCGACGCTGCCCACCATCCCCGAACTCGTGGCGCAGGGGTTGCGCGGGGAGATGAACCTCAAGAG
Organism: Acidomonas methanolica; assembly: GCF_004346035.1. Lineage (GTDB taxonomy): Bacteria > Pseudomonadota > Alphaproteobacteria > Acetobacterales > Acetobacteraceae > Acidomonas > Acidomonas methanolica. The sequence continues at coordinate 120,750 of NZ_SLZN01000005.1, forward strand.
CTTCGTCACCGGCTCCTCGGAGATCAATCTGGATTTCGCGCCGCAGACCCGCGCCGTGCTGCATCCCGATCTCGTCTCCGGCAACGAGATCCCCACGCGCCAGTCCACCATGCAGCAGATGACGCAGACCCTGACGCAGCTTCCCCTGCGCCAGCTCGCCGACAATGCCGACAAGACCCTCGCCAGCCTCCGCGCCCTGTCGGACCGGATGGACACCTCCCTCCCCCAGCTCGTGGACAGCCTGCGCGAGACCTCCGACCACACGCGCCAGATGATGGACACCGCGAACGCCACGCTGGCCACGCTCCAGCCGGAACTGACGCGCACGCTGGAGACGATCGACCGCCTCGCCGCGGCCGGCACGGCGCAGATGAACGGGCGCGGCGCGCAGTTGAACGCCCTGCTGGCCAGGGCGGACACGATGCTGCGGAAAGCCGATCACTCGCTGGACGGGATCACCTCCCTGACCTCGCCCCGCTCGCCGGAGCGCGCCGATCTCGAAGCCAGCCTGCGCGACATCGCCGCCGCCGCCGCCGCGCTGCGCGGCTTCGCCAGCGATGTCGAACGCAATCCGCAACTCCTTCTCACGGGACGCCGCCCATGAACCGCGCCTTGCCCGGCCTCGCCCTGCTGGTCCTGCTCGCCGGGTGTGCCTCGCCGCCCCTGCGCTATTACACGCTCGGCGCGCCCGCGATCTCCACCGGCGCGACCAGCGCGCGGACGGCCCGGATGCTGACGGTCCAGCGCGTCTCCCTGCCGGATTATCTCGACACGCAGGAGATCACCTCGCGCGACGACGACCGCATCCTGCGCAGCGCCGGCGGACGCTGGGCCGAGCGCCTTTCCGTCGCCGCGACGGCGCTGCTCGCCGCGCATCTCCAGACGGACTGGCCGGACATGCTCGTGACCACCCAGCGCCCGGAGGGCGCGCCCCCCGCCGACCGTCTCGCCGTCACCATCACCCGCCTCGACATCACGAAGGACGGGCACGGTGCGCTGGATGCCCTCTGGCGCCTGATTCCCGCCGATCCGCACCGCCCGATCGCGCAGGGTCAGACCCGGCTGACGGCGGACGGCAACGCGACGACCGATGACGGCGTCGTGACCCTCACACGGAAGCTTGTGGACGGCCTCGCCGCCCGGATCGCAACACAGAGCGGCGCGACGCTTCGCTGAGTTTCGCTGAACTCAGCCGATCTTCCGTCGCAGCGCCCCCAGCGGCCCGTCCAGCACCGAGGGCTGATAGGCCGTGTGAAACCGCGCCAGTTCACGCCGCCAGGGCGCTTCATCCGCTTCGTCGGGCAGCATGACCGCATCGACGCCGCAGCGGCGGAGATAATTGGCCTGATCGGGCAGGACATGGCCGCTCGCGCGGATCTCGCCGCCGAATTTGCCGTATTCCCGCACGGCGCGCGCCTGGGTGAACCCCCGCCCGTCGCGGAAGAGCGGGAAGATGACGACCACCAGATCGAGCCGGTCGAGAAACGGCGCGATCTGCGGGAAGTCGATCTCCGGCGAGAGGATGACGCCCCGCGCGCCGGGCATCGTCTCCAGCTCCGCGAACGGAACGGCCTCGACGGTCGCCGGCGTCGCGACGGAACGCCCCCCGAGTTCAAGCCGCTTCATAGGCTGCCTCCTTGAACGGCGCGTCGCCGAGACGGGACAGCGTGTCGAGGAAGCTCTCCCCCATGTCCCGCAGGCTCAGATAACGGTCGACGATGCGGGCGATGGCGTCCACCGTCTCGTCCTCGCGCAGGGCCGGGCCGAGAATCTCGCCGATCGCCGCCTTCTCGTCGGACCGTCCGCCCAGCGTGATCTGGAAGAACTCCTCCCCACGCTTGTCCACGCCCAGCAGCCCGATATGGCCCGCATGATGATGGCCGCAGGCGTTGATGCAGCCCGAGATGTTGACGCGCAGCACGCCGATCTCCTCCTGCAACGCCACATCGCCGAAGCGCGCGCTCAGCTTCCGCGCGATCGGAATGGAGCGGGCATTGGCCAGCGCGCAGTAATCCAGCCCCGGACAGGCGATGATGTCGCCGATCCGGCTGACATTCGGCGTGCCGAGCCCGATCTCGCGCAGTTCCGACCACAGCGCGAACAGACGGTCCTGCCGCACATGCGCCAGCACGATGTTCTGCATATGCGTGATGCGCAGTTCGCCGAAGGAATGGCTGTCGGCCAGATCGGCCAGGCGATCCATCTGCGCCGAGGTCGCATCGCCCGGACTGCCGCCGGTCGGCTTCAGCGACACGGTGACGGCGATGAAGCCCGGCGCGCGATGCGGATGGGTGTTCGCATGCACCCAGCGGTCGAAGGCCGCATCGCGCCGGCGATCCGCCTCCAGCCGCGCCGCCGCATCCGCCGGAGCGTCCAGCACGGGCGAGGCGAAGCGGGCGCGGATCGCCCCGACCATCTCCGGCGTCAGACGATAATGCGCGCGATCCATCTGCGCGAGTTCCGCCAGCACCGCCGCGCGATAGGCCTCGATGCCCAGCGCCTCGACGAGAACCTTGATGCGCGCCTTGTAGATATTGTCCCGGCGACCATGGGCGTTATAGACGCGGATGATCGCCTCCAGCGTCATCAACAGGTCTTCCTCCGGCACGGAATCGAAAATCTCCTTGCCGACGAACGGCGTCCGCCCCAGACCGCCGCCCACGAAGATGCGGAAGAGCGGCTTTCCATCCGCCCCCGGCCGCGTGACGAGGCCGATATCATGGAAGCGCGCGGCGACGCGGTCCTGCGGACTGCCGGAAATCGCGATCTTGAACTTGCGCGGCAGGAAGGTGAATTCCGGATGCAGCGTGGACCATTGCCGCAGGATTTCGGCATGAATGCGCGGATCGAGCAGCTCGTCCGCCGCCGCGCCCGCGAACTGGTCCGAGGTGACGTTGCGGATGCAGTTGCCGCTGGTCTGGATCGCATGCATGTCCACGCTGGCCAGCTTGCGGAGGATCTCCGGCGTCTCCTCCAGCTTGATCCAGTTGAACTGGATGTTCTGCCGCGTGGTGAAATGCCCGTAATCGCGATCATGCACGCGCGCGATCTCGGCCAGCATCCGCATCTGCCGGCTGTCCAGCGTGCCGTAGGGAATGGCGATGCGGAGCATGTAGGCGTGAAGCTGGAGATACAGGCCGTTCATCAGACGGAACGGCTTGAACTCGTCCTCGGTCAGCGCGCCGCTGAGACGGCGGCCGACCTGATCGGCGAATTCCTCGATCCGCGAGGCGAGAAAATCGCGGTCCACCGCGTCATACTGGTAGTGGCCGATGGGGGCGTTCATCTCAGGCGATCCTCATACCGTCGGCCCGAAGGCCCTGATCCTCTCCCGCATCGTCGCGGGAACCGGCGGCGCGCCGGGCGTGACGGCGACCTTGTAGACGCCGACCACGCCGTCCTTCTGCGCGTCCACTCCGGCCAGCGCCGCCTCGGCCTCGTCGGCATCGAGCAGCGCGGCCCTGTCGAAGGCGGACCACCACGCGCCGGCGGCATCACGCCAGACGATGACTCCATCCAGCAGGCGGTTGGCCGTCAGGGCGAGCTTCTGTCCGGCGCCAAGGCGGGCGGGATGCAGCATCAGAGCGCGACTTCGCGGCGGATGAAGGCGGCGAGCCGCTCGGCCAGCGCCGCCGCATCCCCGTCGGCCAGAACCAGCGCCGGCGCGTCGGGCGCTTCATACGGCGCGCTGACGCCGGTGAACTCGGGGATCTTCCCCGCCTTCGCCGCCGCATAGAGCCCCTTCGGATCGCGCGCCTCGCAGGTGGCGAGCGGCGTGTCCACGAAAATCTCGTGGAAGGACTCGCCGACGATTTGCCGCGCCATCTCCCGGTCCGCGCGCAGCGGGGAGACGAGCGCCACGATCACCGCCTGACCGCTCTCGGCGAGAATCTTCGCCACATGCGCCGCACGGCGGATGTTCTCGCGCCGCTCCTCGGGAGAGAAGCCGAGATCTGAGCAGAGCCCGGCCCGCAGCGTGTCGCCGTCGAGCACGGTGACGGCGCTTCCCCCGGCGGCCAGATCCTCTTCCGCCCGGCGCGCGAGCGTGCTCTTGCCGGAGCCGGGCAGGCCGGTCAGCCAGAACACCGCCGCGCGATGCCCGCGCGCCTTCGCCCGGGCATGGGCGTCGATGCGGCTGGCGGTCGGATGGATGGCGCGCGCGCCATCGGGCAGCGCGGCCGCGCCGATCAGCGGCGCCCCGGCGACGATGCGCTGGAAGCGATCGACCAGCACGCCGCGCCCGTCGCTCAGCCCCGGCTGGAACGGATCGAACAGCACCGCATGCGCCGCCGCCAGCGTGACCTCCGCGAACCCGTCCGCCGGCACGGAGTCGCCGGGATTGAGCATGAGCGTGTCGAGATCGACCACCGCGTCGATGCTCGCCACCGTCACGTCATGCTCGGCGGTGGACAGCCGCAGCGTGAAGCTCTCGCCCACGCGCAACGGCTCGCTCCGCAGCCAGAACAGGCGCGTGCGGATGCGGGCGGCGCGTTCGGGCGCGGCGGCCGCGTCATCGGCGGGAAACAGCAGATCGCCGCGATCGGGCACGAGATCCGGCTCCAGACGCAGGGCGACGGATTCGCCCGCCCCCGCCACCGTGCTCTCCGGCGCATGCCAGCGGCTGATCTCCACCACCGTCGCGACCTGCCCCTGCGCGCCGATCACGATGCGGTCCCCCGTGCGGACCGCCCCGCGCTCGACACGCCCGGCGACATAGCGCACATCGTCGAAACGATAGACATCCTGCACCGGCATGCGGAAGGGCAGCGCCGCGCGCGAGCCGGGCGGCGGCACCTGCGCCAGCGCCTCGGTCAGGGTGGGGCCTTCGTACCACGGCGCTTTCTCCGAGCGCGCGGCGATGTTGTCTCCATCGCGGGCGGAAGCGGGAATCACGGCCTCGACCGCGATCTCCAGACGCCCGAGCAGGGCGCGCACATCCGCCTCGGCCTGCGCGATCCGCGCCTCGTCGAAACCCAGCAGGTCGGATTTGTTGAGCAGCACGATGACATGGCGGATGCCGATGAGCCGCAGCAGCATCGCATGGCGGCGCGTCTGCTCCTGCGCGCCTTCCTGCGCGTCCACAACCAGCACGGCGGCCTCCGCGTCGGCCGCGCCGGTGATCATGTTGCGCAGGAACTGGCGATGGCCCGGCGCATCGACGATCACATATTCCCGCCCGCCGAGATGAAAGGGAATCCGCGTGGAATCCACGGTCACGCCCTGGTCGCGCTCGATCTGCAAACTGTCGAGCAGGAAGGACCACTCGATATGCAGCCCGCGCTTGCGGCTGGATTCGACGATCTGGGCCAGCTTGCCTTCCTGAAGGCTGCCCGTGTCATGCAGCAGCCGGCCGATCAGCGTGGACTTGCCGTGATCGACATGCCCGACGATGACGATCGGCGTGGCGGCGGCGCGGTGAGCCCCGATGGCGGGACTCGCAGGCGTGTTCATGACGTCTCCCATCTTTACAGATACCCCGCGACGCGCAGACGCTCGAACGCGTCTTCCGCCTCATGATCCATGGCGCGCCCGGCGCGCTCGGAGGTCTTGCTGGTCTCCAGCTCGGCGATCACCTCGGCGACGGTTGCGGCGTTGCTCTCCACCGGGAAGGTGATGTCCGAATCCCCCAGCGAACGGTAGCGCTTGCCGTTCTTCGCGAAATACAGATCGACCAGCGGAATGTTCTCGCGCTCGATATAGCGCCAGATGTCGATCTCCCGCCACGCCAGCAACGGATGGACGCGGACATGCATCCCGTCCTCGTACGGCGTCGCATACTGGTCCCAGAATTCGGGCGGCTGGTTGCGCACGTCCCAGCGATGCCCCGCGCCGCGCGGGCTGAACACGCGCTCCTTGGCGCGAGTGGCCTGCTCGTCGCGGCGGATGCCCGCGATGACGCCGCGCAGCCTGTGCGTCTCGATCAGCTTCGCCAGCCCCGCCGTCTTGCGCGCCGCCGACCGCGCGGCGGGCGGCAGGGACGGGTCGATCTCCTCGACCGGCGGGCAGTCGCCCAGCATCAGGTCGAGATTCCACTTCTTCGCGTATTCCGTGCGGAAGGCATACATCTCGGGGAATTTCTTCCCCGTATCGACATGCATGACCGGGAAGGGCAGGCGGCCCATGAACGCCTTGCGCGCCAGCCACACCATCACGTTGCTGTCCTTGCCCAGCGACCAGAGCAGGGCGAGCGGACGCAGCTTTCGATAGGCCTCGCGCAGGATGAAGACGCTCTGCGCCTCCAGCTGATCGAGATCGTCCATGACGTGGGATTCGGGCATGACGCGGGGTTCGGAGTGGGATATCATCGTCTCTCTGGTCCAGTTCCTCAGCTCGGCTGATGGATGCCGCATTCGATCTTCGCAAGGCCGGACCAGCGTCCGGCGCGGGGGTCTTCCCCGTCCCTGACCGGCCGCGTGCAGGGCGCGCAGCCGATCGAACTGTAGCCCAGCGCCGCGAGCGGATGACGGGGCAGGGCGCGGCGCGTCATCTCCGCGTCGATCTCCCGCGGCGTCCAGCTCGCCAGCGGATTGATCTTCACCGTCCCGTCCTCCCGCCGCTCGATGAGCGGCAGGGCCGAGCGCGTCGCCGCCTGGCTGCGCTTGCGCCCGGAGATCCAGGCGTCGAACGGCGGCAGTGCCGCGTCCAGTGGCTCGACCTTGCGCAGGGCGCAGCAGGCGTCGGGGTCGAAATGCCAGAGCTGGCCGATCGGGTCGCGCGCCGCCAGCGCCTCGTCCGACGGGGCGATCGAGCGCACGTCGCGCAGCCCGAGATGGCGCGTCAGACTGTCGCGATAGGCGAGCGTCTCCGGGAAATGCTGGCCCGTCTCGAGAAACAGCACCGGCACGTCGGGATCGACCTCGGCGGCCATGGCCAGCAGCAGGGCGGATTCGGTGCCGAAGGACGAGACGATGGCGATCCGCCCGCGCAGCACGCGCAGGGCCGTTTCCATCAGCGACGCTTCCGCCGCCTGCTCCAGCCGATCGAATTCCTCGTCCTGCATTGCCATGATGGATGAACCTGAGTCCTGAGTCGCGTCACCCGGATATGGGCAGGGGTTCCCGATAATCAATCACCGGAAATTGGGCAATAGTTATTTTCCATATTTAACTATTGTGAAATGTTGATTTGAAAGACCGTTTCCCCTTCATCACATGCGCGCGCCAATTCATCACACACATGTCACGGGAACCTTTCCGGCACGGGCGACGAGTCGCCGTCCTATCCTGCGAACGCCATGCGATTCGTCCCCTGCGCCGCGCCGACCGAAAGAGAACCGCCACGCATCCCACGCGTCCACGTCACATACCGGGTTGCGCCACGACGGACGACCCGCACCGGAATCGACGGGTGTTCACAACTCTGTACTCTATGGCAGCATCTACAGGATGCAGAGGACGACGCTCCTCTGAGCAAGTGAGGCTGAAATGAAGTCGATGTCGAGGAAATTGATTGCACCGCTGACCGTCGCCGCCATGGCGGCCGCCCCCGCCTACGCGCTCGACGTGACGCGGACGGAGACGATCGCCGCGCCGCCGGCGAAGGTCTGGGCGGCGATCGCGCCATTCTGCAGCATCGGCGACTGGCATCCCGCCATAGCGAAATGCACGCTCGTCGACGCGGGCGGCCACCCGCAGCGCGATCTGGCGCTGAAGGGCGGCGGCGAGATCGTCGAACAGCAGGTCTTCATCGACGACGCCAAGATGACCTACACCTATATCATCGTGAAGGGCCCGCTCCCCGTGGCGAATTACCAGTCCAGCCTCACGGTGCTGCCGGACGGCAAAGGCTCGAAACTCGTCTGGACCGGCACGTTCGACGCGAAGGGCGCAACGGACGCGAAGGCGAAGGACGTGATCGCCGGAATCTACGAAAGCGGGCTGAAGGGCATCGCCGCCAAGGTGGCTCAGTAAGCCGCCATCGCGGCGCGGCGTCACCCGACCGCGCCGCGATGGCGCACCACCTCGCCGATGATGATCAGCGCCGGGCTTGAGACCGCCCGCTCCCGCGCCAGCGCGGCGAGGGTGGCGAGCGTGCCCGCATGGACGCGCTGGTCGGGCCGTGTCCCGCGCTCGATGACGGCGGCGGGCCAGTCCGGGGGGAGCCCGTGCTCGGTCAGCCGCGCGCAGAGTTCGGCCAGCGGCGTGAGCCCCATATAGATCACGAGCGTCTGGCCGCGCCGCGCCAGAGTCGGCCAGTCGAGAGCGAGCGTGCCGTCGGCACGCGCATGACCGGTGAGAAAGACGCAGATCTGCGCGCAATCGCGGTGGGTGAGCGGAATCCCCGCCAGCGCCCCGCATCCGCTCGCCGCCGTGATGCCGGGAATGACGCGCACGCGCACCCCCGCCGCCAGCAGGGCCTCCATCTCCTCGCCGCCCCGCCCGAAGATGAACGGATCGCCCCCCTTGAGGCGCAGCACGCGCTCGCCCGCCTGCGCGCGGCGAATCAATTCCGCATTGATCTCCGCCTGCGGCAGGGAATGGCGACTCTTCTGCTTGCCCACGAAGACGCGCACCGCGTCCCGGCGCACCCGCTCCAGGATCGCCTCGGGAATGAGCTGGTCATAAAGCACCGAATCGCAATTCTGCATCAGCCGCAGCGCCGCGAGCGTCAACATGTCGGGATCGCCGGGACCGGCCCCCACCAGCCACGCCTCGCCCACGCGCGAATGGCCGCTCACCGCGCGCTCCAGCGCCGCCTGGGCCGCATCGTCCCGCCCGGCCAGAGCGGCTTCCGCCCCCGGACCGTCCACGAACATCTCCCAGGCGCGGCGGCGGGCCGTCACCTCCGGCAGGCGCTCCCGAATCCAGGGCCGCCGCCCGCGCATGAACCGCGCCAGCCGCCCCAGCCCCTCGGGCAGCAACGCTTCGATCTGCAAACGCAGGCGGCGCGCGAGCACCGGCGCGGCCCCGCCGGTCATGATGGCGATCTGAACCGGCCTGCGGTCGATGATGGCGGGGGTGATGAAGCTGGAAGGCTCCGGATCGTCCACCGCGCAGACGAGGACATTATGCGCCCGCGCGCGATCGGCCACGAGTCGGTTGACCGCTTCGTCGTCCGTCGCCGCGAAGACGGCCCGCATCCGCGGCAACAGCGCATCGAGCAGCGCCGCGCCGACCGATTCGCCCGCGAGACGGAACCGCCCTTCTTCGTGCCAGCGCCGCATCTCCGGCCCGAGCGCGCGGGCGATCACATGGATCGTCGCGCCCCGGCTCATCACGAGGCGCGTCTTGTTGGCCGCGATCCCTCCGCCGCCGACGATCAGGATCTCGGCATCGTCCAGACGCAGGGCGACAGGCAGAAAGGCATCATCATTCATGACAGCATCATGGGCCGCATGACAGAAAAGTTAAAACGAAAACGCCCGCGCCACGCCGCTTCAACCCGCGCCGTTCCTGCCCTCCGTCGGAGAACTCCGCCGGAATGGAGCGGGTCATGTCGGGAGAATAATAACATGGATGTCACGATACCTATGCATTATGTCAAAACATGTCAATTAGATATGCGTTTTTTGCATGCATAAAGCTCTGTCGCAAAGGTGATCGCCCATCTCATCCACGTGTTATTTGAGACGTCAACGTATCAAATTGGGAGTTTACGGCCCAATCCGCCAAGAGGCCGGCAACGAAAATAAGATTGATTATCAATTTCAATTCATACCGGGGTGAGTCGAAGTAAAGTTTTTGTGATATCCAACAAAGAGCCCATGCTTACATTGCATGGTTCCCCGCAACCCGGTAAGCGGATGCAATCTGGATTTGATGTCAGGACTGTTCACCGAAACCTGGATTGGCGGCGCGGCTGCCGGCGTCGGGACCAGCATCGGACAATGTCTCCGGACGGGACATTTCGCCGCGACGGTTTCTGCGTTCATCCATATAGACTGAGGGATGAGATACTCTGACGATGACGGCTAAAACAAATCGGCGCAGCAACGCCGCGTCATGGCTTCTGGGCGGCTGCCTCGCCGCAACGGCTCTCTCCCTCCTTCCACAGGCGCCCGCGCGCGCCCAGGAGACACATGCGGCGGATACCGGCGAGGCCATCATCCATGCCGACGCCCATCCGGAAAACTGGCTGAGCTACGGCCGCACCTATTCCGAGCAGCGCTACAGCCCGCTCGACCAGATCAACACCTCCAATGTCGGCCAGATGAAGCTGGCATGGCATTACGACCTCGACACGAATCGCGGCCAGGAGGGCACGCCCCTCGTCGTTGACGGCGTCCTCTACGCCACCACCAACTGGTCGAAGATGAAGGCGGTGGACGCCGCGACGGGCAAGCTGATCTGGGCCTACGATCCCAAGGTGCCGGGCAACATCGCCGACCGGGGCTGCTGCGACACCGTCAATCGCGGCCTCGCCTACTGGAACGGCAAGGTCTATTTCGGCACGTTCGACGGCCGCCTGATCGCGCTGGACGCCAAGACCGGCAAGCTCGTGTGGCAGGTCTACACCATTCCCAAGGAAGCGCAGCTCGGCCATCAGCGCTCCTATACGATCGACATCGCTCCCCGCATCGCCAAGGGCCGCGTGCTGATCGGCAATGGCGGCGCGGAATTCGGCGCGCGCGGCTTCGTCTCCGCCTATGACGCCGAGACCGGCAAGCTCGACTGGCGCTTCTTCACGGTGCCGAACCCCAAGAACGAGCCGGACCACGCCCCCTCCGACTCCATCCTGATGTCCAAGGCCTACAAGACCTGGGGCGACGGCGCATGGAAGCAGCAGGGCGGCGGCGGCACCGTCTGGGATTCGCTCGTCTACGACCCCGTGACCGACCTCGTCTATATCGGCGTCGGCAACGGCTCGCCCTGGAACTACAAGTTCCGTTCGGGCGGCAAGGGCAACGATCTCTTCCTCGGCTCCATCGTGGCCGTGAAGCCCGAGACCGGCGAATATGTCTGGCATTTCCAGGAAACGCCGATGGATCAGTGGGACTATACGTCAGTCCAGCAGATCATGACGCTCGACCTGCCGATCAACGGCGAGACGCGCCACGTCATCGTCCATGCGCCGAAGAACGGCTTCTTCTATATCCTCGACGCGAAGACGGGCGCCTTCATCTCGGCCAACAATTACGTCTATGAGAACTGGGCCGACGGCGTCGATCCCGTGACCGGCCGCCCCAACATCAAGCCCGAGGCGCTCTGGACGCTGACCGGCGGCTCGCGCTACGCCATCCCGGGCGATCTCGGCGGCCATAATTTCGCGGCGATGTCCTACGATCCGCAGACCGGCTATGTCTATATCCCGGCGCAGCAGGTGCCCTTCGCCTACACGCAGCAGGTCGGCGGCTTCAAGGTTCATCCGGACAGCTGGAATCTCGGCCTCGACATGAACAAGGTCGGCCTTCTGGACAGCGATCCGGAAGGCAAGAAGCAGTTCTTCAACGATCTGAAGGGCTGGATCGTCGCCTGGGACCCGAAGACGCAGAAGGCGGCCTTCACCGTCGATCACAAGGGGCCGTGGAACGGCGGCCTCCTGACCACCGCCGGCGGGCTGATCTTCCAGGGCCTGGCGAATGGCGAATTCCACGCCTATGACGCGAAGACGGGCCAGGATCTCTACACCTTCCCGGCCCAGTCCGGCATCATCGCCCCGCCGATCACCTATACCGCCCACGGCAAGCAGTATGTCGCCGTGGAAGTGGGCTGGGGCGGCATCTACCCGATCATGCTCGGCGTCGCGGCCCGGCCCTCGGGCTGGACGGTCAACCACTCGCGTCTCATCGCCTTCTCGCTGGACGGCAAGGACAGGCTCCCGCCCGATAACGACAAGGGCTTCATCCCCGTCAAACCGCCGGAGCAGGCCGCGAACGCGGATGACAAGGCGCTGGCCGACGGATACTTCCAGTATCAGACGTTCTGCGTCGGCTGCCATGGCGACAACGCCGTGTCCGGCGGCGTCCTGCCGGATCTCCGCTGGTCCGGCGCCATCCGCGGCACGCAGAAATTCTACGACCTCGTCGGCCGCGGCGCCCTGACCGCCTACGGCATGGACCGCTTCGACAAGTCAATGAACCCGCAGCAGATCGAGCATATTCGCGAGTTCCTCGTGAAGCGCGCCCAGGATACGTACGAGGCTGAAGTGAAGGCCCGGCAGAACCCGCAGGGCATTCCCGACGAGAGCTTCCTCAAAGGGGGTGAGCCGTGAGCCGCCGCTCCGATCGTCCGGAAACGCACAGCAGCCTCGGGGGCAATGACATGAAGAAAAACGTGATGAAACGGGCCGTTCTGGCAGGCGCCCTCTCCCTGGCGGCAGGCTGGCTCGCCGCCGGCCCGGCCACGGCACAGGAAACCGGCGGCGAGGACGCGCTGGTCCAGCGCGGCGCCTATATTTCCCGCCTGGCGGACTGCGTGGCCTGCCACACCGGCCTGCACGGCATAAAATACGCGGGCGGGCTGAAGATCGCCACGCCGATCGGCGATATCTATTCGACGAACATCACGCCGGACAAGGAAACCGGCATCGGCACCTACACGCTCGCCGATTTCACCCGCGCGCTGCGCGAGGGCGTCCGCAAGGACGGGGCGACCATGTATCCGGCCATGCCCTATGACGCCTTCTCGCGCATGTCGGACTCCGACATCGCCGCGCTCTATGCCTATTTCATGCACGGCGTCGCGCCGGTCCACATGGAGAACAGGGCCTCCACGATCTCCTGGCCGCTCTCCATGCGCTGGCCGCTGGCGATCTGGCGCGCGCTGTTCGCACCCGCGCCGAAGCCCATGAACACGACGGAAGGCTCGGACGACGTGGCGCGGGGCGAATATATCGTCACCGGCCCCGGCCATTGCGGCTCGTGCCACACGCCGCGCGGCTGGGCGATGCAGCTCAAGGCCTATGACGCGTCAGGCGGGCCGGCCTTCCTCGCCGGCGGCGCGCCGATCGACAACTGGGTGGCGCCGAGCCTGCGCAGCGATCCGGTGCAGGGCATCGGCAAGTGGTCGGAAGACGATATCGTCACCTTCCTGAAATCGGGCCGCATCGACCACTCCGCCGTGTTCGGCGGCATGGCCGACGTGGTGGGCTGGAGCACGCAGTACTACACGGACTCCGACCTCCGCTCGATCGCGAAATACCTGAAGAGCCTGCCGGACGTGCCGGTCCCGCCCGTCACCGTCAAGGACGCGGCGACGACGACGCAGGCCGTCGCCTCCGCCGACCCGGCCGGCCACACGGGCGCGTCCGTCTATCTGCGTGAATGCGCGATCTGCCACCAGAACGACGGCTCGGGCGTCAACCGCATGTTCCCGCCGCTCGACGGCAACCCGGTCATCGTGTCGGACAACCCGACCTCCGTGGCGAACGTGATCGTCAATGGCGGCGTGCTGCCGCCGACGAATATCGCGCCGTCCTCCGTCGCCATGCCGGGCTTCGCCCATGGCACGCACGCCCTGAGCGACGCGGACATCGCGGCGGTCACGAACTTCATCCGCGAGGGCTGGAGCAATCAGGCCCACGGCAACGTCACGGCGGCGGACATCCGGACACTCCGCACCACCGGCGCGCCGCTGAGCTTCGCCGCCTGGGCGCACAGCACGACCGGCTTCGCCTCCCAGACGCCGCAACCCTACGGCGCCGGCTGGACCTTCTCGCCGCAGACCCATGCGGGAGTCGACGAGGCGCAGTAACGCACCTCGCCGCCACGCCATGGACCCGAAAAGCGCCGCGATGCCTCCATCGCGGCGCTTTTTCGTTTCGGGCCGCCGCCCCCTTTCACCGCCCCCCGACGGCTTTCAGCGCATCCAGCCGGTGCCGGATATCCTGCACGAAGCGGGTATGCGATACGGCGCGGAGGAAGAGGCCCTGCATGCTCCGCGCCAGCCCCCGGCAGGGCCGCCGCACCTGAAGCAACAACACATAGCGATCCTCGGGCGTATCGTTCCAGACCTCGTGATTATACGTGTCGTCAAAGAGCAGCGACGCCCCCTCCCGCCAGCACACCACATGCCGTCCTTCCGGCGCCTCGATGTCGATGTGACATCCCGCCTCGTTCTTCGGCACGACCAGCGCGAGGTGAAAGGTGAGCATCCCCTTGGTCATGCCGTAATGGCGCGGAATATGTGCCCCCGCCTCCAGCACGGAGAAACAGGCCGTCACCAGCCCCGGCACGGTGTCGAGCAGCGCCATGGTGCGCGGCACGCGGGCGCAGTTCTCGGCGCGCCGATACCCGTATCCTTCCAGAAAGAAGGACCGCCAGCGCCGGTCCGCCGCGATCCGCCCGTGATCGGGCGAAATGTCGCCCAGCGCGGGAATCTCCCGTGCCCGGATCGCCACCGCCTCGTCGCGAATCTCCGCCCAGTGCCGTTCGAGCCGCGCGATCCACGGAAGGGAGGCGGGATCGAGAATCGCCCGGTCCGGCAGGAGCGATCCCCGCATGATCATGCGATCGATGGCGGGCCGCATCGCCGCCCCGATCTCGAAGAAGGATTTGTTGATGAAAGGCAGTTTCTTCCGTCCCGATCCCGCCTTTCCCCCTGTCTGAGTCATCACCCTCCCTTTCGACACGTCGCCCGGCCGCGATACGGCCACCCCGGACGGGCCGCTCCGTTCGACTCTCTCGACCCCGGCCCTGAGCTTGAGATATGAACCACATCTCCCATTTCAACCGGAGCCCGACGACACTGACCGTCCCGCCCCACCCCGTCGCCCTCCCCTGGCGCACGCCGGACAGCGTCCTGGCGGCGAGCCGGGACGAGGAGTGGCTCGCCCTGCTCGACAGCAACGGCCCGGTCAACGCCCAGTCACGCTGGACGATCCTCTGCCGCTCGCCTTCCGCCACGCTCGTCACGAGCGAACCCGACGGCTGGGACCGGCTCCGCGCCCTGCTGCCGCCGCGCACCTCGCCCTCCCTGCCGCATCTCCCCTGTCCCGGCCCCTATCCCGGCCCCTGCGCGGGCGGCGTCATCGGGATAGCGAGCTACGGAGCCGGACTGGCGCTGGAGGCAATCCCCTCCCGCCATCGCGACACCACGCCCCATCTCATCGCCGCGCGCTTCGACGACGCGCTGGTTTTCGACCGGCAGGACAAACGCCTCTGGTGGACCAGCCTCACCGGCGCGCCGCCGCCCGACCTTCCCGCCTGCACCCGCGCGATTCCCCGGCCCCCGACCCTCCGCTTCACGCCGGACCGCGCGCCCGACGCCTGGCGCGCCGATGTCCGCGCCGTGATCGAGGCCATCGCGGCGGGCGAGATCTTCCAGGCCAATCTCACCCAGCGCTGGCGCGCGCCCACACCGGCGGCATTCCCGATCCTGGAGACCTATCGCGCCCTCCGCCGCCACACCCCCGCGCCGTTCGGCGGCGTGCTGCGCATGCCCGGCTTCGCCCTGCTCAGCGCCTCGGTCGAACGTTTCCTGCATATGGACGCGACCGGACGCATCGAGACGCGCCCCATCAAGGGCACCGCCCCCCTCGGCGCCACGCCGGAGGAAAGCCGCGCCTTCGCCGAGGCCCTCGGCCGCGACGGCAAGGAATACGCCGAGAACCTGATGATCACCGACCTCATGCGCAACGATATCGGCCGCGTCTGCGCGATCGGGTCGGTCGAGGTCGCCGAACTCTGCGCCGTCGAGCGGTTCGCGCACTGGCACCATCTCGTCTCCTCGATCCGCGGCCGCCTCGCCCCGGGCCTCGACGCCGTCGACCTCCTGCGCGCCACCCTGCCGCCCGGCTCCGTCACCGGCGCGCCGAAACATCGCGCGATGGAAATCATCGACAGGCTGGAACATTCGGCGCGCGGCCCCTATTGTGGCACTCTGTTTCGCATCGGCGCGGACGGGACGCTGGACAGCAACGTCATCATCCGCAGCATCGCGGTCACACGGGAGGACATCACCATCGGCGCTGGAGGCGGCATCACCTACCCCTCGGACCCCGCGCGGGAATATGACGAGATGATTCTGAAAGCGGCGCCCCTGCTGGCGGTTTTCGGGCATGAGGCGCTCGCATGAACCCGCACGCCGTCATCTGGCTCAACGAGAGGCTGGTGCCGCGGGGCGAGGCCTGCATCAGCGTATCCGACCGCGGCTTTCTCTTCGGCGACGGCGTGTTCGAGACCATGCGCGTCACCGGCGGGCGGCTTCCCCTGCTGGACCGCCACCTCGCGCGCCTCGCCGAAGGGTGCCGCGTCCTGCGCCTCCCCCCGCCCGACCGCCCGGCCCTGCGGGAGGCGGTGGAGACGGTCGTGGCCGCCAATGCGCTCGCCAACGGCGCGGTACGCCTCACCTGCTCGCGCGGCCCCGGTCCGCGCGGCATCACCCCGCCCGCCGATCCCTCGCCCACCATCATGATCGCGGCCTATGCGTTGCAGCCGCCCGCCCTGCCGCCGTTGCGCGTCCATGTGAGCCGCCAGGTGCGGGACGGAGCCTCCGTGCTCAGCCGCATCAAGACCACGAACTACCTGCCGTCCATCATGGCCCGTTTCGAGGCCACCGACGCAGGCGCCGACGAGGCCCTCCTGCGCAACCCGGCCGGGCGCATCGCCAGCGCCTCCATCGGCGCGCTGATCGTGCTGGCCGGCGATCATCTCGTGACCCCCTTCGTGGATGAGGGCGCGATGGAGAGCATCAGCCGCGCCCTGCTGCTGGAACAGGGGCTGGCGAGCGAGGGCCTCGTCTTCCCCGATTTCAACGACATCCGCGCGGCCTGGGTCGTCAGCGCGCTGTCCGTGCGCCCGATCGGCTCCGTCGGCCGCGTGCCGCTGGCGGTGGACAAGTCCTGGACGGAACGCATCCGCGCCTGCATCCATCCCCACCCGGAAGGGTGACGGCAAGAGCCGCGCCGTTCGCCGCGGAACGACACATCCGGGACCGCGCGCATCACGTTCATGAGACAAACAAACGTTAGACTTGACGAATTCCCGTCGGGACTGCTCTCTGCACACGTGACTCCCCCCGATTTCCGGATGCGAAGGACATCATGCCCGACATCGAGATCTCCAGCAGCGGCGGCATTCTCAGCCTCGTCCTCAATCGCCCCGCGAAACGGAACGCGCTGACCGACGCCATGTACGGCACGCTGGCCGACGCCTTCGCCCATGCCGGGTCCGACCGCGCCACCCGCGTGATCCTGCTGGCGGGAGAAGGCGAGTCCTTCACGGCAGGCAACGACATCGCCGATTTCGTCGCCGTCACCTCCGGCACGGCCGCCGGTCGAGCTTCCGGGCCCGGCAACGTGCTCCGTTTCCTCGACGCGCTGGCCACATGCACGCTGCCCCTCGTCTCCGCCGCGCAGGGCCACGCGGTCGGCATCGGCACGACGCTGCTGCTGCATTGCGATCATGTCGTGCTCGGCGAGAGCGCCCGTCTCTCGACGCCCTTCGTCAACCTCGCCCTCGTGCCGGAGGCCGCGTCCAGCCTGCTGATCCCGCGGCGGATCGGCCATGCGCGCGCCTATGCGATGTTCGCCCTGGCCGAGATCGTCACCGCCGAGCAGGCCGTCGCCTGGGGGCTGGCCAACGCCGTCGTGCCCGACACGTCCCTGCGGGAGGCGGCCCTCGACGTCGCGGGACGCCTGGCCGCCCAGCCGCGCGAAGCGCTCGCCATCACCAAACGCCTGATGCGTGACACCGCCACGATCCGGGCGCGCATGGATGAGGAGAACGACGCATTCATGGCGCGGCTGCGTTCGCCGGAGGCGATGGAGGCGTTCACCGCCTTCGCGGAACGACGCAAACCGGATTTTTCGCGGTTCGACTGATCGCGCCTGCTCCCCCCATGGCTCACGCGCCCCGCGCGCTCACGCCCGGGACATGATACAGGGTGCGACGAACAACTCGCCGCGCCAACTGCCGACCAGCGTCTTCGCACCGACGACGACCCACATGATCGCGAGCGTGAGCGCGAGCACGCAGCCGATCTCATCGAAGACCATGAGATGCAGCACCCTCCCGAGCTTCAGCGTCGCGGCGGTATAGACGCCGAGCGGGAAGGTGTAGCCCCACCAGCCGAGATTGAACGGAATGCCGGCGCGCCAGTAGCGCAGCGTGATCAGGCCGGCCAGCAGCAACCACCACAGGCCGAACCCCCACATCGCCAGCCCTCCGATGGTGCCGAGCCCCTGCGCGATCGCGGCGACCTCGCCGAGACCCTGCGCGCCGAACGCCGCCGGCGTGGCCGCGCCCAGCAACAGCAGACCGAGACTCCCGGTGCCGATCGGCCCGAGAGCCAGCCACGACGACGCGGCCATGCTCGCATGCGGCAGCTTGTGCAAGGCGAGGCGCAGGATGAGGATCGCCAGGACACAGACCGCCACCGGCACCGAATAGGCCCATAGCGTCCATGACAGGGCGCAGACCAGGAAGGCATGGCGCGGATCGGCGAGATGCGGCGCCAGCAATCCGCCGCTGGCCGCCGCCACCTCGGCGGCGACCACAGGCAGCAGCCAGACCGCCGTCATGCCGTCGAGGCTGTGCTCGTGACGGGTGAACATCAGATACGGGATCAGCACCCCGCAGACGACCGACATCGCCACGTCGATCCACCACAGCGCCGCCGCGATGTCGATGGCGCTCGCGCCGAAATGCGCGCTGCCGAATACGATGAAGCCGTTGACGATGGTGGCCAGCCCCATCGGGATCGTGCCGAAGAACATCGACGCCGTGTTGTGGCCGAAGATACGCCGCGCCTCGTGACCGAACATCATCCAGCGCGCGGCGTACAACGCGCTGAACAGCGCGAACAGACAGATGTTGAACACCCACAGCCCGCTCCCGAGCGGCCGCAACGTCGCGCCGAAGCCGGGAATCTGCGGCAGGACGAGGCTGAGAATGCCGGTGCCCATCGTGGCGGCGAACCAGTTCGGCGTGAACTGCCGGATCATCTCGCAGGGATGCGAGAGCTGGCCGAGCGGCCGTCCCCGGCGCGGAGCTGATGGCATGTCGCTCATCGTTTCATTCCTCCAGCCGCCGGATCAGCCGGCGACGCCGACCAGCTTCGTCGTGAAGCTGCGCCCGTCGACATCGGTCAGACGGATGCTGTCGCCCCCCACAGCGCCCGATCCGACAGCGCCCGACCCGGGGGCACCCGATCCGGGGGCCGGCAGCGTCAGCGTGGCCTTCGCCCCCATGGGCGCGCGGATGCCATAAGGTCCGGCGGCGAATGTGTTGTAGGCATAGTCATTGGCGAAGCTCGTTTTCGGCAGTGCGGAGAGCGCCTTCGCATCCCACTGCTCCACCACATGTCCGTCAGCCGCGAGAACGGCGGCGGAGACCACATGCAGCGGCGCTTCGGGCGTCCCGGCATCGAGATAGGCATGCACCCGCACCGATCCGTCCGGCAGCACCACGCCATCGGTCAGCGTGACATGATGCCTGGTCGGGCTGACCGGGCCGCTGTGAAACGGCGTCACCACGGAGCCGCGATAGTAGCTGTAGGTGCCGACATCGAAGATCACCACGAAGGCGAACAGAGCCAGCGTGAGGTTGCGCAGGCGCAGATCGCCCAGCGGCAGCGGCAGCGCGCCACAGCCCCAGCGGAACCAGCCCCTCCCGGCGAGGGACGGCCGACGCCGCAGCAGCACGTTGTCGAGGCTCCAGGCGCTCGACCCGCCGAGCAGCAATGTCGCGCCCATCGCGAGATTGCACGCCGCCATCGTCCATTCGTCGATGCAGGTCGCGCCCTGCCAGCCGAACATCGCCATCAGCACCACCGAGAACACCATCGACACCAGGGCCGCGAGCCGGGTGAACAGCCCCGCCATCAGCGCCGCGCCCGCGATCAGCTCGGCGGCGCTGAACATGATCACGCAGGCATAGAGCAGCCAGAAATGATGCAGCAGGAACGAGATCAGATGCTCGGTGCCGAACAGCGCGCCGGGCATCGCGGTCTGGAACTTGTTGGCCATCCAGTTATGGCCGCCCCAGGCGTCGAGCTTCGACGGCGCGTAGATGAATCGCCGCGATCCGCCTCCCCAGTAGACGAAGCCCTGGATGACGCGGGTGGCCAGCAGCGCCGTGCCGGCGATCCGCCAGACATGCTGCGCCTCGCCGGTGGGGATCGCGACCCGGCCGTCGGCATGCGCGCCGATGACGCGGGCCCTCTCGCCCGCCGGATCATAGGTCATGGTCGTCATGTCAGTCTCCCTGCGGCGTCGATGCGCCGCCCGTCGCGGCGTGGTAGGCCTTGAAGCCATAGCGTTCGAAAATCGCGAGCGCCGGTCCGGAATGGATGAAATCGAGCCATAGCCGCGCCGCCTGCGGATGCGCGGCCGCCCTGACCATGGCACCCGCGTAGATCGCGGTGGCGTTCTGGTCGGCGGGGATATCGACATGCGAGATCGCATGCCCCGCCTGCTCCTGGAATATCGCCTCCGACTGCCAGGTCACTCCGGCATCGGCGCGCCCCTGCATCAGGAAGAGCGGCGTCTGCCGGTGATGGATATGGGTCAGCACCGTGGTGCCGTCGGCAACCTTGGTCTTGTAGACCGCCTCCGCCAGCGCCTCGCCGCCGGCCTTTCTCAGCGCCGCCTCGATCTGCCGGACGATCCCCTCATAGGCCGGGTTGGGCATCGCGAGCCGGATACTCCTACCGCCGAGATCGGCCAGCGAGGTGACATGAGCGGGATTGTCCTTCGGGATCATGATCGTCAGCGTATTGACCACGTACGGCACGGCGGGCGCGGCGAGCAGTCCGCTGCGGATATAGTCCTCGATCTTCTTCAGCCCGGCGAAATAGGCGTCCGGCTTGACCGTCCAGGTCATGTTGCCCGAAGTGACCCTGCCGCCCGCCTGCATCTGCTTGATCAGCAGACCCGGCGGCAGCGTCTCCCAGTAGAGGCGCCCTTTGTAGTCGGGATGCTCGCGCTCGAACTCCGCAACCAGCGGCGCCATCGCGAAGAAGTAGTTGCCGCCGACGAACAGCACCAGCTTCGGATCGGTGAGATCGCCGTGAAAATCGGCGAGGTCGTCGATCTCGGGCACGGTGAACGCGAGACCGCGATCGGTTGCGTCGTTATTGCGCCCCTGCTGCCAGGGCGGAAACACGCCCTCGTCGTCACGCGGCGTCTGCGCCGTCGCCAGGCCGGCCGCCAAGGCGAGACAGGTCGCGCCTGGAAGGACGCACCGTCTGATCCGGGTCATCGCGCGGCTCATTTGATGTATCCGAACCCGGCGCGCTGCAATTCGGGGATCGTCGCGACGATGCCGGGCGTCAGCACCACGCCGTCGACGAGATGGTTGGTCAGCTCCGCCGCCATGGCTTCATGCGACAGCCGATCAGGATTGACGCCCATCTTGATGAGCCTGGCGCTCTGTTCCCAGATCGCGTTATGACATGCGAGAAACACGACGCCGCGCGCCTGGAGGGCCGGGATGTTGGCGCCCTCCGGCCCCAGCGCGCCCTTGGGAGTCCCGCGCGCCGCCGCATCGAGCGCGCCGGGCTTTGCGACGGCCAGCGTGTTGACCGGGAATTTCGCCCCCGCCAGCTTCGACAGCAGATACTTGTCCCACATCGCCTGGTCGAAGAGAGCCAGATGCGCGCCGCCATGCGTCGCCGAGACCGCCAGGAAATCCGGATGACGGAAGGAGACGACCTGCGTGTTCAGCGCATTGCGCATCAGGTTCATCCATGGACCGTCAAGCTGGGTATTGTCCCAGACCTGCTTCGACTCGCCCTGATAGGCCATCACCGCGTCGAGCGCCTGCGCGTCCCACTGCGCGGGATCGTCGAGCATCATCGGCACGGTCTTGAAATCGCGTCGGCGCGGCGTTCTGGCCAGCACGGCCATCAACGCGCCGAGGCGACCGGTTGCCACGGCGCGCGGCTCATCGGCGCGGGCGGGAGCGCCCGCCAGCAGGCCGGCCGCCCCGGCGGTCGAGGCGGCAAGGCCCAACAGCGCCTGACGGCGGTCGGTCGGGCGATCGTGAGTCGGGTGTACGGGATCAGGCATGATCGCTTTCCTCGTGATATCCTGCATCGAGGATCGCAACTGCGTCGTCATCAGTCCAACGGATTGAATGAATGAATCCGATCACATAAACGGATCATTCGCGCCGGAGACACCCCGTTATGGGTCGTGGCCGACAAGCCACATGCGGAGGCGACGCGGCCGTGAGCGCGCCGCTATGTGAGGGGGAGCATCATCGCGCAGCATGTGGCTGCACGGCGTCGAACGTCATCCAGCATCCGGAGCGCTCGACGTTCACACGTCACTGATGAGCGAATGACGACAGAAGAAATCGCGGGGCACGCGCTCAAAAACCGAACCGCGACACCGGACTCAGTCGTTTTCCGCATTTTCGGGCGGCAGCCATCCATTCGTCCGATAATATTCCACCATTTTCTTGACGATCGCCTTCGCGGTCCTGTCCGCGTCTTCATGGCCGTCGCTCAACGTCTCCTTGGCGATGGCGTGCGCGCTGTGGATGCCAAACCCGATCGGATTCCAGGCGCTGACGATGACCCCGGGCATGGACCCGCTATCGGCCTTGACGGTGAAGTCCAGCAGATCCGTCACTTGTGTTCCACGTTCGTCATAGAGGATGACATGGGATTGCAGGCGGCTCTTGCCCGTCCCGAAGCCGACCAGCTCGCGCGTCCAGGCACTCCCGGTCCGGAGCGTGCCGATATCGACCACGAGCGCAAGTTCGCTCCCGTTCGCATGCGGCGTCGTCTCCGACGGATCGGCGGGATGCGCGACGATATGCGCCTTCTCGAGGCTTTTCGCCAGACCGGCGGACAGAGCCTGCATGTTGCGGTCCAGGCGCGGCGCGTTCTGCGTCGTCCGGGCAATGCTGGTCGTCACGGTCACAGCAACCGGGGCGACAGGCTGGCTGTCGGGCGAGGTCACGGGATTCTGGACCTGGGCGCCGGCGCAGGAGGTAAGGAACAGAGCCGCTCCGACCGCCGGGAATTTTCCTGCGACCGTCATGGAACGGCCCTTCAAAAAGAGCGGCGTCATGGCACCGGGCGCGCCGGATACACGTAGGCGGGCGCGGGCGCCACGATAATCGCGGGCGGATAGACGACCGGCCTCGGCGCGACATAAACCGGATAAGGATAACCGTAAGGATAAGGATAGGGATGCGTCGCCGCACCGATCGCGGCCCCCGCCGCGACACCGGCCGCAACCGCTCCCGCCCCGCGCCAGGGCGCGTAGCAGCACGGGCCGGGCACAGGCCGAACGTACGGGCCGGGCGTATGCACCGTGGCCACGCCGCCATGCGGCCCCCAATAGGTCGCCGTTCCGGCTCCGGCCGGAGCGGCGCACGCGATACACGCCGCGATACTGATGGCGCCACCGAACGCGCGAGAAATTCTTGACATTTTTCGCCTCCAATAGTCAGGATTGCGTGGTTTTTTCTTCAGGATTGCGGATGCCAGTCGTCCGGCGTCAGATATCCCTTGCCGCCGCTGTCCATCTGGGCGAATTTTTCGTCGAGCCGCGCCTTCTGGTCCTCGGGCGCGAGCCGGTTGAACATGGTCGCGCGCATGCCGCCGGATGACGCCAGCCGGGCTCTGGCGAACGCCTCGAACTCCTCCTGCGAGACACGCCCGTCATGATTCGCGTCAGCTGCCTGGAAACTCGCCATCCGTCGGCCGCCGGAACCGTCCTGCGCGAACGCCTCGTCACTCAGAGCCAGTCCGGCCAGACCCAGGATGAGAGGTGAAAGAAGAGCGATGGCTCCGATCCTGATCGCGGAATTTCTGAAAGCATCGGACATGCTGACCTCCGTTGGATTGTCCGATGCTGTTACGGACGGAGGAGCGGAATACGACAGCGTCGCCGCAAATTTTTAAGGAACGACAGGCGCCGGATAAATGACGGCGGGCGGCGGATAGGCGATGACGGCAGGCGGCCCATAGACCATCGGCGGCGGCGGCAGTTCCTCGCCATGGCCGACCATGCACTGGGCATACGCGCCGTCGTAACGATGCTGGAGCATCTGGCCAGTCTGCCGCGCGCGACCCGCCCCGATGAGCGAACCGAGCAGAAGACCGCTTCCCGCGCCGATCGCCGCACCGGCCCCGGCATTGCCGGTCACGCTTCCGAGCAACGCGCCCGAAGCGGCGCCGATGCCCGTGCCCAGAGCGGCGCTTTTCACGCCGCTCGACGCGGCCCCCTGCGACGGCGTCTCGCCCGTCTGCGTCTGCGCATAGAGACGGCATTGGGCGTCATTCTTCTGGAACGTCGCGAAACTTTCGCCGGGCCGGGGCATGACCGTGAAACTCGGCGCGACCGGCGCTGGCGGCGCGCATGCCGCAAGCGTGAGAACGCCGAGCAGGGGAATCACCGCCCGCCCGCAGGACGAGCGCGACGGACGCGTGGAGAGTATCTTCTGAAGCATGACGCCTGACCCATCAGGGTTGAAATAAAACCACGGTCGCACCGGCGACCATGCGTTCTACGGACGACGGATCGTCGTCCCCCCGGATCAGGCGTCTCGGCGGAGTCCCGCCGCGCCGAAAAAAAAGCGTCAGAGATCCGGCCGCTGGTGCGGCGCGGCATTGACCAGCGCGCGACGCCCCGCCGGAGACAGACGGCCCATGGCCTCGACCAGCGCGTTACTGAACGAGCCGACGAAGACATTCCACGCGGCCTGCCATTGTTGCATCGCGGCGCGGGTCGCCACCGGGTCGAATTGCGGCGCCAGCAATTGACGGTCGATTTCCGCGCGGGCCCGCGCGAGATTTTCCTGCGCCTGGGCGTACCGTGGCGCTTCCTGACGCAACACCGCCCGGAAAGCCGCCGCGTCCTTCGCATCGAGCCGGGACGTCACATGCTGCAGAACGCGCATGAGAACAGGCCCGTCACCCTCGCGATGACGCAGATACTGACCGCCGACGACGGCCACGAGAAAGAGATTCAACAGAAGCGAACCGATCAGCACCCCGCGGCGAGCCCTGCCGTTCGCGTCGAAAAAAATCATGATCCGCCACCACTTACTGGAATCACAAGAAGCGTGTTGAGCACGTCGCCCGCCCCGCCGGAGGACTGCACCCAGCCCAGCCACAGCCCGCTCGTCACGACGAAGGCGCAGCCAAGCACCAGCCCCGCGCGACGGACGGCGACAAGACCGTCCGCCGTCGTCTCCCAGGCGGGATGCCCCGTCATCCCGCGCGGGACGACGCGCCACCATGCGCGCGACGGTCGCTTTTTCCCGTTATATTCGGCAATCCGCCCGGCCACGCCCGCGCGCAGACGCATCAGGGCGGCGTGCGTGTCCTCATCGGCGCTCCGGGCCTGAAGCTCCGCCTCCTGGGCGTCGAACGCGCGGGCGATGACCGCATCCACCTCCCGCTGGTCCCGCAGGACGGCGCGCGCCTCCGAAGACCGCGCGAGCAGCGTCTCCGCCGGTTCACGATCGGCCGCAGGCCAGCGGGAGAGATCCGCGCCGTAGCACTCCGCCAGAGTGCGGAATCTTTTCTGCGTCATCATGAGTTCTGCCTCCTTTCCGTGCGTCCATCCCGCTCCAGCGTCTCCCGCAGGAGCGCGCGCCCGCGCGCGAGCAGCCGTTCCACCGCCTTGGCCGAAAGCCCCATGCGGCGCGCCGCTTCCGCGCCGGACAGACCCTCGTCATACACCAGCGCCATCGCCGCCCGTTGCCGCGGCGGCACGGACTGAAGCGCTGCGACGAGCGCCAGGCGCTCCTGCCGCGCCTCCAGATGGCCTTCGGCGGACGGTCCGTCATCGGTCATGTCGAATCCTTCGGGCAGCGGCTCCGGCTGCTTCCGGCGGGCGAGATCGATGCTGAGATTGACGATGACCCGATAGAGCCAGGTGGTGAACCGGGCGCGCGAACCGTCGAAATCGCGCGCGTGATTCCATGCCCGCACGAAGGCATCCTGCACCAGATCCTCCGCCGCCTCGACATTGCGCGTCAGGCGACGGGCCGTGCGCAGCGCATACGGACCATGCCTGAGCACGATCTGGTCGAACGCGTCACGATCCCCCATCCCCGACCAGCGCAGAAGATCGTCGTCGGACGCCTCGCCATAGCGCCGACGCTCATCCGCCATCGGTCGATATCCCGCCCCCGCGCGACCTGGAGCCGCGCATGCGGCAAGCCTCACACCGATTACCCTGCCGAAGCGCCATCCTGTCATGCCATTCCGCCGTGTCCGCTATCGGCCATGATACGGCGGACGATCGCCCATCCCCCACCGACGGAGAAAAATTCTCCGGCCGCGCATTTTTTCACGCCGGAACCGGGGGAAGCGCGCCTTACAGACCGTAACAACGACATGACACACGCTCATCCCGCCTCGGCGACCCGTAGCACGACCCTCGCCGGACTCGCCAGCATCCTCACGCTGCTGCTCCTCGGCGGCTGCGCGGGCGCCACCGTGAGCAGCCGCCGGCCCGGCGCCGTGACGCCGTTCGCCGCCCTCTCCCCACCCGAGGTGGTGTTCGTCGCGGTGACGGGACCGGACGCCACGATCTCCCGGGCGGACGCGGCACTGGCCTCCAGCCTGATCCCGGCCCTGCGGAAGGCGGGAATTCCTGCCGCATTGCAACTGCCCGGCATCTCGGACCCGACCTACCCGATCCTGCGCGTGGCACTGGCGCGCGTCGATCCGGGCAACGCCATGGAACGCACGATGATCGGTTTCGGCGCGGGACGATCGACGCTCGCCGCCCATGTCCGGCTCGACGATCCGCGTCGCGTCGATCGCACGCCGGCGACCGCCTTCGACATCGAAGCCGATAGCGGACGCAAGCCCGGGCTGATCGTCCCCGCGGCGGTGACGCTCGGCACAGCCGTCCCGATCCACATGGCGATCGGCGGCGGCCTCGACCTGCTTCTCGGCCGTCGGCAGGGAACGGATTCCGATCTGAACAACGCGGCGGCCGCCATCACGCGCGAGGTTCTCGCCTGCTACCAGGCCATGGGCTGGAGTGCCCCCGCATGAGATTTCCCCGGCCGAGATCCCTGCGCGGGCAAATGGCGCTTCTGCTCGGCGGAAGCGCGGCCGTCATGCTGGTGCTGGCGGCGGCGGCATTCCTGACGCTCCGCACCGAGGACCCGATGCCGCCGCCCGGCCCCTGGCCCGATGCCATCGGCATCGCCACGACACTCCGCGCGATCGCGGCGGTCCCGGAGGCGGACCGCGAAGCGATCGCGGCGGCGCTCTCCACGCCCGACCTGATCGTCGTCCTGAACACCGCCACGCCCTGCCGCCAGGAAACGGACGTCTTCGCGACACGGACGCTGCGGCACGCGCTCTACGCACTGGACATGCCGGCCACACCGGCGCCCCTCGTCATGAATTGCGCAAGCGACGCCTGGCGGTCGGGGTTGACCCGCGTCAGCTTCGACGTCCCGGACGTGACGTTTCTCGTCCATAATTACGCCCGCGTCAGCGGACCGGGCATGATCCTCGCGACGCTGCCCATCGCCCTCTGGATCGGAACGATCGCCACCGGCACCGCCGTGCTGCTGCTCTGGTCGGCATGGTCCGTCCGCCGCCCGCTGGGCGTGCTGGCTGAGGCCGTATCGCGATACGAGGCCCAGGATCGACCCGCGCCGATCGACGAGACGGGCCCGTCCGAGATCCGGGGCGTCATCCGCGCATTCAATGGGCTTCAGGAACGTCTCGCCCGGTCGAGCGAGACGCGGATCTGTGCCCTCATGGGTGTCGCGCATGATCTCCGCACGCCCCTGACCCGCCTCGCCTTGCGGGTGGAAATGGGCGACGAATATATGCGGCAGGACGGTCTGAAACGCGATATCGGCCTGATGAAACGCATGCTGGACAACGCGATGTCGCTGTTCCGCGGCTTCGACGCGACGGAAGAATGGGAGGTCGTCGATCTCGCGGCCCTCGTGCAGGAGGTGAGCGCCGACTTCGTCGCCGTGGACCGCCCGGTGCGGACCAAGGCCGACTACCCGATCCTCCTGCGCTGCCAGCCCCTGGCCATGACGCGGGCACTCGGCAACCTGATCGAAAACGGATGCCGACACGCGAATAACGTGTCCGTCACCCTGCGCGAGGAAGCGTGCGACCTCGTCCTGGAAGTCAGCGACGACGGCCCCGGGATGCCGTCACGGCAACGACGCGAGGCGCTGCGGGGAGACACGCGAAAGGTTCCGGAGCGCGCCGATGGGGCCGAACATCTCGGGCTCGGCCTGCCGATCGTCGCTGAAATCGTTCGCCGGCATCAGGGCCGCATGGCGCTGCTCGACGCGACCCCATGCGGGCTCATGGTGCGGATCGTCCTGCCCCGCACCCTGTCTTCAGCGGTCGCGTAACGGAGGACGCGCCTACGGATCGTACCCCGCCACCCTGCCTGCCGTGCCCGTCATCAACATCCGCCGATCCTGCGCCTCACAGCGCCAGTTCCGCGCATCCTTCACGTCGCCCTGTCCCATATACCGCGCCATCTGCGGAAAGGGACAAAGCGGCATGGTGCGGTCCGTAACGGGGCGCGGGCGCGTTTCGTCCTCATGCGCGGCGTCCAGACGCAGGGGCGGACGTGATTTCCTCACCCAATCATCCAGCGACGCCAGGATATCGGTCCCGGGGTCCGCGGCGCGCGCCGCCAGACCGGATTGCCCGAACACGCTCGGCCCCGGCCCGCCCCCGCAATGCGCCATTCCCGGCACGGCGAAGAGGACGGCATGTTGCCTGAGCGTTTCGTATCCCCCCAGCCGCCGCGCCAGCCCCCGGTAGAAGTTCAGCGTCCTATACGGCGTGATGTCCCCGTCCGACAGCCCGTGATACAGGATCAACCGATGCCCCGAACGAAAGAACGCATCGAGCGCGCTTTCATCCGTGCCGTCTCCGGCCCCGACGGCGCGATGCAGACGGGCGAGCATTTCATCCGTCACCACGGCATGCAGCCCGCCGCCTGCCCCCGCAAACCGGAGACCGGGATCATCGACGCCGCCGAGATAACGCATGGTCTGATTGCCGTAATACCAGGCCTGAGGCTGGGATGCGGGGTCATGCCAACCACCCGGCACGGTCGAGAAACCCAGCCAATAGCGCATATTGTCGACCATCGGCCCGCCCTGAGCGAGACCCGAAGCCGGGAACCCCGGATAGACCGCCCGGCCCGACCCATCCGTCATGGCCGAAAGCGCGCTGTCGAGCGCCTGAGCCTGCGCCGTCGTGAAGCACTGCCCGTCATCGTGCCCGGCGCATCGAGGAAGATCCCGGACCGCGCTGAAATCGCACCGCGCCGGATTCTGGATCAGCCCGTCCTTCACGCCGTCCGCGGTATCGCAGCGGTCGAGAATGACCTTGTCCGCAAGATGCCATTGCTCATCCGTCAGCGCCGCATCGGGCGCGCGCATCTGCGCGAGCACCCCCGCCAGGGCGGAAATTGCCTCGCCCTCGATATCGAAATAGGGATCGCCGGCCAGAATGCCGTCGAAATCGTCGGGATAGCGTTCCGCCTCGACGAGCGCCTCGCGTCCGCCGTCGGAACAGCCGGAAAAATAGGCGAAGGCCGGGCGGCTTCCATAATAGGCGGCCGTCCACTGGCGGGCCCGCTCCGCCAGTTGGTGAACGGCGCCGAAGAAAAACGCCGCCTGTTTCGCATGATCAGGCTCGCCATCGGCCGTCCGCGCCCAGCTCGATTCTGAAACCGACCACAAACGCGGAGACGGGCTGGGTTTCGCGACATGACCATCATCGGTCGCCCAGATCGCATATCCACGCGCGACCCATCCCAGCGGAGCGGCCCCGAGGAAAACGGTTCCGCAATTCCCTCCGCAACCCACCTGGAGAATCTTTCCGTTCCAGCGTTGCGGAAGCAATCCGGCAAAATTCGCCCGGCCACTTTCATGAGTCCCGAGCGCCATGTCGCCGGTCACGACGCAGAAAATCGCGCCGTCCACGTTCCGTATTTCAGCGCCCCTTTCCGGCATGTCGAGATTTCTCGCGCCCCAGTCGCCGATGCCCCGAATGCGCGCGTCCTGCCCGACGATCCCCCCGAGGGACGCCGGACTGCACGCGGTGGCCGCCCTCGCGCCATGCCCCGTCACCAGACCCGCGAACAGGATACCCACTGCGGCAAACAGGCCCTTGCGCGTCGTTCTCCACCGACTCATCCCACTCTCCCCCTTCAGAACGCCGCATTCCCCCCGTCAGAAGCCTGCGCTGATCGTTCCGAAAAATTCACGCGGCGCCCCGATCTGGAATGACTGGTAGTCTCCCGAAAGCGGATTTCCGGACTCGCCCATATTGGAAATATAAACCGTATTGAAAAGATTGTAGATATTGAACGACGCCGTGACGTTTTTCAGAAATCCGAATTTTCCGAAATGATAGCCGGCCCCCAGATTGGCGAGCCAGTAACTCGGCACATGCGTGTCGTTCGTATAGCTGAGATACCGTTTGCCCATGTAGATCACGTCAATATGGGCAAACGCGCCCTTGTACTGGTAGGACAGATTGGTCTTGTACATCAGCTTCGGATAATTGACCTCCTGCTTTCCCTTGAGATCATAGAACGTTCCGTTTTCCATCAGGTTGGAGCCGTATTTCGAGCTGTTATAGCTGATGCTGTTCGTCAGGCTGAGACCATCGACAGGACGCAGCGTCAGCGTGCCGTCCACGCCGTTCATCTCCACATTGCCGACATTGCGCAACAGGCTTTCGATATTGACGAGATTGCCCTCCGTGACCGACGCGAGACGATTGTGGAAATCCGTGTGATAGAGCGTCAACAGGCCCGTCACGATCGGAGAATTATAACGATACCCCCCTTCGAAGACATAATCCGTCTCCGGCTTGAGCGAATTCTTCTCTTCATTAAAAATGGCCTGCGTCGCCGAACCCCAGGGCGACGCCTGATTATATCCGGCCTCGGGGAATACGCGCATGTTCTTGGAGAAGTCGAAGAAGAGTTCCTGCCGGTGCGTCACACGGTAATTGATGCTGAACTGGGGAAGAAATGCCGCGTCGTTCCGCAGCGTGCCCGATGGCGGCGTCCCGCCGGAATAAGCGGGATCGTTCTCCAGCACGTTGCTCGTCCCCTTGAAGAGAAGCGAACGGAACCCGGCATTGATGCGAAGATTCGGGAGAATCGTGACCGTGTCCTGAAGATGTGTCTGGACAGTATCGTTCACATAATGCAGACGCCAGGCCTCCGCGAACGCCGGCGGCAGGCTGTTCCGGGGATTGAGCGGCGCGCCCTCTCCCAGAACGGGCTCGTTATAGAAAGTATAGAACGGCTCATAGGCCCCATGTTCATACCAGACGCCCACATCGATCTTGTTCCGCGCAATCGTATACACGAAGTCCGACGTCAGGCCGCCACGCTGGGAAAGGCTGCCATTATCCTGCTCGGCCAGCGGCGCTCCGCTCGGCGAGGCGATATAGGGATTCGTCCAGTAGGCGTTGAACCCCTTGCCCTGGCCATACAGCGTGGTCGTCCAGTTCAGATGCGACGTCAGATCCGTCCGGAGTGTCGCGCCCCCGAAATAATCATGGCTCGTCGCGGGACCGTCATAATACGACGCATCCACAGGATCGGAGACGCGGTTGTAACCCGCGGGCAACGCCCCGCCGGGAAGACCCGCGCCGTACAGGGCGGTCCGATAGGCTGCGGCATAATCGGGGTAATAATAGGAGACCCTGGACCCGAGCTTGTGCAGGTTTTCAAGCGAAAGATCGGCATAGGTATCGGCCGTGGCCTGATCCCAGTCGAAGAAAGCCGTCAGCTTCGTGCTTTCACCGAAAGGTTGAACCAGCTTCGTATTGACCTGCTGGAGGAACTGACTCCCGCTGCCCTTCCATTTCTGCTCGTCGCCCCGGCTGTACGACACGAAGAATTTGGTGCCACTGCGGTTGAGACGGCCGCTGTCGATACGAACGAATGTCAGATAGCTGTCATAGCTGCCGAAGGTCTGCGACACCTTGCCGCCGAACGTATCCGCCGGGTCGATCGAGTGAAACTGCACCACCCCGCCGAGATTGCTCGACGACGGAACGTTCACGGCGCCCGCGCCCTGGGAAACGTCGATGGACTGGATATTCTGTTGCGAAATCGCATTGATAACGTTCAGGCCCTGGGCGCTTCCATAACTCTGGAGCCCCAGCGGCATGCCATCCAGCGTGAACCCGAGCTGGTCCTGCGAGAAACCCCGCATGAGAAAACTCTGGGACCACAGATCGATGCCGAGAGGATCGGCGGAGTTATAGGAGATGCCGGGCATGGACCCCAGCAGTTTCAGCGGATTCGTTCCGGGAACCGATTGCGCCATCATCGACGCGGTCATCGTCTGCACCTGACGGGTCGCGCCGCGTCCGATCACGCTCATTTCCTCGGCACGCGGGATGACGGGGACATGCCGGCGCGGCCGGGGCGCCACCCCGCCTGTCGGCGTCGGCATGGGCGTCGTCGCGTGGACCGGACTCGCCCCGCGAGTTCGCGCGGACAGATGGCTCTTCGCGTGGGTCGTCCGCGACGTCGTAGCGTATACGCTATTCATTTGCGCGCCCGTCATCAGTGCCACGCCGGCAAGCAAACTGATTTTTTTCATATCGAACTCCCCTTGGGCGGCACGCGCGCCAGAATTCAGAACGACCATCCTTGGCTGATCACCACAACCACTTTGCTCTCGCACGATTTTCTCCTGCGCGCCCCACCGGACACGCCCGGATACCGCACCGGCGTCGTCGAATATGATTGTTATGCCGAACGTTCCTTATATGCAATATAATTAATGTGTATACGCGATTTAATTCGCAATTCCTTCCACCGCCTCCCCTTCCACAGCCTCGATGAACCCGGAGAGATTGTCCCACGGGATCATGTGACCGGCCTCCGCGACATGCGTGATCTGAATGGACGGGTTGAGCCCGAGGATTTCCGCCTCGTCCTCCGGCAGGATGACGCCGCCGCGCGTGGCGACCATGAGCGTCACAGGCAGGTCGAGAAACGGCAGATCCTGATGAATATCCTCGGTGTGAAACTTCTCGAAGGAGATCCGGGTCGCCAGCTCGTCGCAGGTATGCAGCCATTCGGCCCGCAGCGCGCGCTGCTCCTCGGTCCATGTCGGACAGAAACGCTTCATGTCCTCCGCCGTCATACCGCCCCGGGCGAGTCGGATCGAGTCCGTATACCATTCGAGCTTCGCGGGATAGGGACGCCTGCCGGGCCCGCTGACGGGCGGATCGACGAGGACGAGCCGCGCCAGAGCCCGGCTGTCCGCCCGCGCCAGACGAATGGCGATCCGCGCCCCCATCGAATGCCCCGTCAGGACGACGTCGGAAAGGCCGAGCGCATCGATGAAGCCGCGTCCGTCCGCGGCGTAGCTGTCGAGATCATAGGAAAGATCAGGCCCCGTCGATGACAGCCCGCGCCCGCGCACATCGAGCACATAGACGTCATGGCGCGCCGCCAGGGCATCCGCCACGAAACCCCATGTCACGGCGGGGCTGGTGATGCCGGGAATGAGGACGAGCGGCTGCCCCTCCCCTCCATAGCGGAGATAATGCTGGCGAATGCCGTTGGCATGGACATTCGCGCCATAAAGAAACCGGCTGTCGCCTGTCATCTCAATTCCCTTTCAATATGCGCCGGACAATAACGCCCCCGCGCCGGGCGCAACAGGTTCGAGGCCGAGCGCCTTCAACATCGCGTAGGTCGTGGCGATCGCGGCGGTCACGACCGGCTTGCCGGTCATGGCCTCGACCTTCGCCACAGCGGGGAGGGACGGCATCTGCACGCAGGCGGAGAGCACGATCGCATCCGCATCCGCATGGTTCAGCCCCATCACGATCTCCGGCAACCGCGCGGGATCATGCGCGGCGACATCCAGATTATCCGGGATTTCCAATGCCACATGATCGATGATTTCGTAACCTTCCGCGGCGATATATTCGACGACGAGGTTCGTCAGCGGCTTCATATAGGGCGCCACCAGAACGATCTTCCGCGCGCCGATCACCCGAAGCCCCTCCACGAGCGCGCCCGCACTCGTCACGACCGGCGTGGGCGCGCCGTTTTCCACCGTCCGCTCATGAAGACGCGCCTCCGAGCGGCGATGATAACCGAGCCCCATCGCCATGATGGCGACGAGACACGCATATCCCATCACATCCACCCGCGCGTCGCTCAGTTCCAGCGCGCAGCGATCGGACTCCGCGTCCATGGCGGCGAGTTCGTCCTTGCTGACGGTCTTCATGCGCATGCGGCTGGAATGGAACAGGAAACGCTCCGGACGCACGAGCTGACGCGCCGCCAGCATGGCGGGAATTTCGGTCTCCATGGTGACGTTGGAGCTCGGGACGATCTGCCCGATCCGATAGAAAGACTTTGTCATGACAGAACACTCCGCACAGTCAGGAATTGGGCAGACGGCCGAGAAGGGTGGCGAGATCGATCACATCGCCGCATTTCTGGGCCATGTCGAAGAGATTGGCCTCATGCGGCCCGATCGCGCGATCGCCGACGCAGTCGGACACCACGACGGGACGGAACCCCGCCTGCATCGCGTCCAGCACACTCGCCCGCACGCAGCCCGAGGTCACGCACCCGGCGACAACGATGGTCCGCACGCCATGCGCGACATACCAAGCGGCAAGAGGCGTGCCCGAAAACGCTGAAGGCACGGTCTTGCGGACTACATATTCCCCCGGTTCGGGCGTCAGTTCGGGCACGATCGCCGAGAGCGGATTATTTTCCGTCAGGCCGAGCAGCGTCGGCACTTTCAGCGAGAAAATATTCGCATCCGCCCCGTCATCGGCGAAGACGATCCGCGAATGGGCCGTCTTCCAGCCGAGCCGCCTGGCCGTCGCCAGAAGGACCGTCGTCCGCTGGATCGCCTCGCCGATATTTCCGCCGCCGAACGCCTCCGGATCAGCGAATCCATTGACGAAATCGACGATCAGCAGGCCGATCGGCCCGACGATCCCCATTTCGGTCCCGAAACCCTGCGCCTTGTAGCGCGCTTCGTCACGCCGCATGTCCATGCTCACCCCTCCACGAGCCTGCCGTCACGCACCACCGCCACGCCGTCGAGTTTCACGGTGCAGTTGCGCATGGGGATGTCGATGTGACAGGCGGTGTCGCGCGTTCCGCCCGCCTCGTTGTTCGGCCCGGTGGACCAGAGAAAATTCCCCGCACAGGCGCGCGCATCCATGCCGATGCTGGCCTCCCGATCGTAGAATCCCAGGACCGACCAGTGCGCCCGCCTCTGCAACCCCCAGCCGATATGCGACACCGCGAAGACCTCCGGGTCGCCGAAACTCTCCATGTAATCGCGCAGATGGTCCGCCTCGTACCCGCCCTCGATGGACCGGACATAGCCGCCGTCGAGCCGCAGGGTCACGGGCGCCGTGACATAGGATTTCTGCGGCAGAAGGATGTCGCCGGGCGCCAGCACGATCGTTCCCCGGGCCGAACCCTCGTTGGACCATGTCGCCAGAAACCCGCTCGGCCAATGATCCCAGCGGCCCGGCGCATCCACGAAGCCATATTCCTCCAGCATCGGATAATCGCCCAGCGCGAAGCTCACATCGGTCCCCGCGGCGGAGGTGACACGCAGGCTCCGCGCGGCCCGCAACCTGGCCGACGCCGCCAGAACGCGCGTCCGGTCCTCCGCCGTCGGCACCATGCGCACGAGAATTTCCGGCGGCTCGACGGCGAGCAGAATGCGGCCGCCCGCCGCCAGGATCTCATGCTGCTCGGCGGAAAACAGGAGCGTCATGAGATCGAGCACGAGATCGCTCGCCTTGAGCATCTCGACCGCCGCGCGATTGCCCGTCAGCGGCGTCGTGCCGACATAGGCCAGCGGATCGCGCGAGAGGGAGACCCCGCCATTCGTCGGCTGGAGATCGAGGCGATTGGCGATCGCCCCCCTGTCCCGGACCGCGAGAATCGCGCAACGCAGCGTCTGCCGGTTCGTGTCGGCCGACGTCAGAAGCGTCACCGTCTGCCCGGCTTCAAGCCGGCAAAGATCGAGGACCTGACGCCACGCCCGGACCAGTTCGTAATCGCTCACGCTCATGGAGCTGTCTCCTTGCTGCCACGCGGGGCCAGGATCTGGTTCAGAATGATCGCGGCCAGGCTGGCCGTGATAATTCCCCCCAGAGTGACGCCGCCGATATGAAGGGTGAAATCGGCCGAACCCGCGACGAGCGCGGCGCCGACCGGAAAGAGTGTCGAAGGGCGTGAAAAATCGACGCGATGCTCGATCCACACCCGGACCATGGTTGCCGCGATCAGCCCGAACAGACCGAGCGCCAGCCCGCCCAGCACCGGCTCGGGAACGGCATGCAGCACCGCGCCGACGAACGGGGAAAACCCCAGCAGCACGGCGAGCCCTCCGGCCACGGCGAAGACCAGCGTCGAATAGACGCGCGAGATCGCCATGACGCCGATATTCTCGACATAGGTCGTCACGCCCGTGCCGCCCAGAGACGCCGCCAGAATCGTCGCCAGCCCGTCTCCGAGGAAGGCGCGCCCCGTCAGCCCGTCGAGCGGCCGTTCCATCATGGCGCCGATGGCCTTCAGATGCCCGAGATTTTCCGCGACGAGCACGATGGCGACAGGCGCCAGCATCATCACGGCGTGCGCGGAAAAACGGGGCCTGACGACATGCGGCCACCCGATCAGCGGCGCATGCGCGATCGCCCGGAAATCGACGGGCGGAGCCATGCCGAAACCATTCGCCGCCACCGCATAGACCGCGCTCGACAGCACAAGCGCCAGCAGGACCGAAAGCCGTCGCACCACAACACTTCCATAGACCGCGAAACCCGCCATGCAGAGCAGCGCGAGCAGGCCGCAGGCCGTTCCCACGTCGCCGTGACCGAGCCCGCGCGTCGCCGTCGGCGCGAGATTCAACCCGATCGCGGCCCCGATCGCGCCCGTGACCGAAGGCGGCATCAGCCGTTCGATCCAGCCGCTTCCCGCCCCCATCACGACGACCCCGATCAGCGCGTACATGACCCCCACGGCCAGAATGCCGCCGCATGCCAGCGCGATGCCGGGATTGACGCCATGCCCCGCATACCCCGTCAACGCCACGAC
This sequence comes from Acidomonas methanolica, assembly GCF_004346035.1. Classification (GTDB taxonomy): domain Bacteria; phylum Pseudomonadota; class Alphaproteobacteria; order Acetobacterales; family Acetobacteraceae; genus Acidomonas; species Acidomonas methanolica. Next base: position 157,680 of record NZ_SLZN01000005.1, read on the forward strand.
GAGCGCGATGAAGGAGAAGCTCGACCCCAGATAGCTCGGCACGCGCCCGGCCGTGACGCCGAAGAACAGGAGCGTCCCGAGGCCCGAGCCCAGCAGCGCGACATTGGGGTCGAACCCCATGAGCAGCGGTCCGAGGACGTTTGACCCCGTCATGGCAAGCAGATGCTGACCGCCGAGGGCGAGACATTGCCAGACGCCGGGATGCTCGTCGACGGCCACGCCGCCCTGCCCTTCGGCCCGCCGCCAGATCGGAAACCGGCCCCGCATCGTCACTGCCCTCCCCGCCCCGCGTGACCCGACTGCCCGCGCAACACCGCAATCCGGCCCTCCAACCCCTCCCAGCCCGGCCGCCCCGGCGCATGGGCCGCCCGGAGATAGCGCAGGAGCGACGCGATCTGCCGGTCATCCAGCACCCCCCTGAACCCGGGCATTTCGCCGCGCCCCCGCTGCCCGGCATAGGGAGCGCCGTCGAGAATGACGCGAATGAGATTGTCGGGCCGATCCTCCTGAAGATTGCTGTTGAGGGCGAGATCGGGTCGCGCACCGTCCATATGCCGCGCCTCCCCCTCATGGCAGGCGGCGCAACTCCCCGCGAAGAGCCGCGCCCCCTGCGGCTCCCGCAGGGCGGCCAGGGCCATGCGGGACAAGCGGTCATCGGCGTTCGGCCCCGCATTCCCGTCGCGCCCATGCCCCTCCGTCAGATAAACGGCGATGGCCCTGATATCCTCGTCGGGCAGCACGCGCATTTCCTCGACGACCGGGGCCATCGGGCCGAGCGCGGGTCCATGTTCCGCGTCGTGACCGCTCCGCAGATACCGGACCATCGCCTCCACGGTCCATGGCACCGGCGCCCGCGAGACCGCGCCAAGGGGCGGCGCGACCCATCCATCCGCCTCACCCCCGGCGAGATAGGCCGAGCCGCTCTTCTCCGCCCCCAGACCGTTGCGCGGCGTATGGCAGCCGGAGCAATGGCCGGGACCATCGACCAGATAGGCCCCCCGGTTCCATTCGGCGGACCGGGACGGATCGGGGCGATAGGGGTTCGGATCGTGAAACAGCAGGTTCCATCCCGCCATGGCCGGACGAAAACCATAGGGAAAGGCGAGTTTCGTCGCCGGAACCGCATTCGATATCGCCGTCCGCGTCATCAGATAGGCATAGAGCGCTTCGAGATCGGCATCCGACATGCGGGCGAAGGAGGTATAAGGGAAGGCCGGATAGAGATGATGCCCGTCCCGGCTGATGCCCTCCCTCATCGCCCGGACGAAGGCGGGAAAGGACCAGCGCCCGATGCCGGTTTCCTCATCGGGCGTGAGGTTCGTGGTGACGATCTGGCCGAACGGCGTATCCATCATCCGGCCGCCCGCATTCGGAATCCCGCCCGGCGCGGTATGGCACACGGCGCAGTCCCCCGCGGCGGCGAGAAGCCGGCCCCGCTCGATCGCCGCCGTATCGAAAGACGCCGCCTCGGGCCGCCGGACCGGAGCGAGCGCCGGGCGAACCGGCAGGGCGGCGGAGGCGGTCTGCACCAGAGCCGTCGCAACGACTCCCAGCTTCAGGAGATCGCGCAGGGAGCGCGTCCCTCCCGGTCTGCCCCCCGCCGCCCCACCGCCACGCGGCAGGGCCAGGGGCAGGGGCAGCGGAACAGGCTCCTCCGACGGCCCGACCCACACGCCGAGCGCCCGGTCCAGCGCGGGCCTGACCCGCGCCGGAGTCAGGGGCAGTTCCCGGAAGCGCACCCCCGTCGCATCGAAAAGAGCGTTGGCGATGGCCGCGGCACTCGGAACGGAGGCGGATTCTCCAACCCCTAGCGGCGGATCGTCTGGTCGATCCATCAGAAGCACGTCGATATCGGGCAGCTCGGCGAAGGTCAGAATGGGATAGGTGCCCCAGTCCCGGCTCGTGACGCCGGTGGCGTCGAACGTCACCTCCTCCTTCAACACGCGACTCACGGACTGGACGACATTGCCGTGCACCTGATGCCGCACCCCGGCGGGGTTGACCATCATTCCCGCATCCTGCGCGATATGGACGCGCAGGACGCGCACCACGCCCGTCAGCCGATCGACCTCCACATCCGCGATCCAGGCCGCCCAGGCCGCCGCCACGCCCGGAAACGCACCATGGACATAAACCGCATAGCCGACGCCCCGTCCCGTCAGCACGCGGGCCGTCCGGTCGATGGCCGGCCTCGGCCCGTGGCGCATGACCCATCCCGCCCGGTCGGCGAGCGCGCGCAGCATGGCGCAAGCGCGCTCGTCCCGCAGGAGATCGAGGCGATAGGCCAGCGGATCGGCCCCGGCCAGCGCCGCGAGTTCGTCGACGAAGCTGTCATGCGCGAAGCTGTTGGGCATCGCCGACACGCCGCGCAGCCAGGAGGCCCTGGCGATCGGCGGCGTGTCATGCACGATCACGCGCGCATTGTCATAGGCATAGGGCGGGATGCTGGTGCGGTCGCCCATCTGGGTGATCGTTGGCCGATCGGCGTCCATCCGCCGCGTCAGAACGAGCGCGAGCAGCGGCGAGACGTTCGACGGATACCGCGTCTGGAACGCATAGGCGACCGGCCTGCCCCGCGCATCCAGCGCGCCGCTGACCTGCATGAGCTGCGCCGCGCCCTTGGGCTCCCAGACATGCTCCTGCCGCCGCGAAAGCTGCACGCGCACGGGCCGCCCCACGGCGCGGGAAAGGAGCAGCGCATCGCCGCACACGTCATCGGCGCAGTTGCGTCCGTAACATCCGGCGGCCTCATGCCGGAGAATCTCGATCCGGTCTTCCGGAGTCTCCACCAGACGCGCCAGATCGCCACGCAGCATGTGCGGATTCTGCGTCCCGGACCAGACGAGCGGCCGCCCGTCCCGCCAGTCGGCCACGGCGCAGGACGGGCCGATCGAGGCATGCATCTGGTACGGCCAGAGATAATCCGCTTCATGCCGCGTGACGGCGCCGGCGATCGCCGCATCGACATCGCCCCGGTCGAGCAGCCTGCGCGGCGTGGAGGGATTGGACCGCAACGCCGCATCGAGATCGGACAGATCCGGCATCCCGACCTGCCGCCAGCGGATGACGAGCGCCTCCGCCGCCGCGACGGCCTGCTCCTCGCGCTCCGCCACGACGCCGACGAAATCACCGATCGTCACCACATCGACGATCCCCGGCAGATGGGAGATCGAGTCCCGCTCCACGCCGATCAGACTTCGCCCGACCTGACGACCATGCTCGACCCCATGATAGGGCGGCCGCACCACGCGGCCATGCAACATGCCCTCCACCCGCACGTCATGGACATAGACGGCCCGCCCCGTCGCCTTGTCGGGAATATCGATTCGGGGCACCTCACGCCCGACCACGCGATAGGCCGCGCGCGGCTTGAGCGCCACGCCCTCGTCGAGCCGGACGATCCGTTGCCGCCCCGCGAGCAGCTCCGCCACGCTCGCCACGCGCCGGCGCTCCTCCGCCCCGCCGCTCCAGACGATTCCGTCCCGGACATGCAGGCCGCAGACCTCGACCCCATGAGAAGCCGCCGCGAGAGTCTTCAGCGTCTCGCGCGCCTGCGCCGCCGCCTTGCGCAGGGGAATCGCGGCGACCTGAATCGTTTCACTCGCGATTGTCGCCCCCTGGTCGGGCGTGGTGCCGGTATGGCCCAGTTCCATGCGGACCCAGGAGAACGGCACCTCCATTTCCTCCGCCACGATCTGCGCCAGAGCCGTGGCGATCCCCGTCCCCAGATCGACATGCCCGCAATAGCCGACGACGCGCTCATCCGCCCGCAGCACCACGAACACGTCATCCGGCGCATTGCTCAGATCCCGATGGACCGCCCCCATGCCGTGCGGCTGCTCCGGCGGCCGCACGACCGCGATGTAGCCGCCCGCATCCTCGTGACGCCGAAGGAGTCCGAATCCGCTCAAGGCGACATCCCCGCCGGGTCCAGCCCGCAGGCCCGCCGCGCGGCGCGCAGGATTTCCACATGCGTGCCGCACCGGCAGAGCGAATAGCGCAGCGCATGGCGGATCGCCGCCTCATCGGGCGCGGGCGTCGCATTCAGCAGCGCGCGGATCGTGATGATCATCCCGTTGAGACAATATCCGCACTGCGCGCCCTGTTCGACGATGAAGGCCTCCTGAACCGGGTCGAGCCGTCCGTCAGCGGCGAGCCCTTCGAGCGTGACGATCGGCCTTCCCTCGGCCGCGGCGCAGGACACGGCGCAGGCCCGCGCCACGCGCCCCTCGATCAGCACCGCGCACGCCCCGCACTCCCCCAGCCCGCACCCGTATTTCGGACCGCGCAGCGCGAGGTCGTTGCGCAGGACATGCAGGAGCGGCGCGTCGCCCGGCACGTCCAGACGATGACGCCGCCCGTTGACGGTCAGTTCGATCATGTGTCGTTCCGAATCGAGCACATTACGACCTCGATCTCATTCATACGGGGAAAATCCGCCATTCTAGGGTATACGCGATATGATAGGCGCATGTCGCGCGGCAAAACAAGACCTGATTCGCCCGGATTGAGCGCCCGCCCGTTTCGGGCTACCCTTCCGGAATGAACAGGAAGCCTGGCCGCCGATCCTCCAGACCCGATTCCCCGTCAGCCGGCGCTCCGGCGAATGGCGCGCCAGAGGAAAATAGCGATTACGTTCTTTCCGAGCAGATCGGCTATCTGCTGCGCAGAGCCTATCAGCGCCACACGGCCATTTTCCAGGCCGCCATCCCCGACGACAAGCTGACCTCCGTCCAGTTCGCCGTCCTGACGACCGTGCGCGACCATCCGAACTCGCCGCTCGTGCTCGTGGCACAACGGACCGCCATCGATCACGCCACCCTTCGCGACATCGTCCTGCGCCTGAAGCGCCGTGGCCTCCTGCACGTCGTCGCGGATCATCAGGACCGGCGCCAACGCCTGCTTTCCCTCTCCCCGGAGGGCACGCGACTCGTGGAAAGCGTGATTCCGGACGCCAGACGGATCACGGAACTGACCCTCGCAAACCTCAGCGCCTGCGAGCGGCTCGCCGCCATAGAGGTGCTCCGCAAGCTCTCGCGGGACTGACGCGGCGCGCCGGATCGTATCGATTCCAGAGCAATCCGCTTGACAGCCCCGCCACCTTGCGCTGCACTATAAATAGCGTATACACTATTAATAACCGGCCGCGTCCGCCAGCGTCATCTCCATCGGGAAAGCAGTCATCCATGTCGGAAGTTTCAAGAATCGGTATCGTCGGCGCGGGCATGGGCGGCATCGCCGCCGCCGCCCTCCTGCAAAGGGCCGGCTTCGACGTCATCCTTTTCGATCAGTCGCCTGCCTTCTCACGCCTCGGCGCGGGCATCCAGTTCGGCCCGAACGTGATGAAAATCCTTCGCCGCCTGGATCTCGAAGCCCCGCTGGAGGCGATGTCCTGTCTGCCCGACTACTGGATGAGCCGCAAATGGGACGACGGCGAGGTGCTCGCCGCCATTCCGCTCAATGCCGAGCGCGAGCGTTATCACGCCCCTTACATCACCATTCACCGTGGCGACCTCCAGCAGAAAATGCTCGAAGCCGTCGCCACGGACCGGGTCCGGTTCGGCAGGAAACTCGTTACCTTTCACGATGACGGGCAGGCCGTCTCCCTCGAGTTTGAGGACGGCACGCGGGACAAGGTCGACATCCTCATCGCGGCGGACGGGATCAACTCGCGTATCCGCGAGATTCTCTTCGGGCAGGAAGAGCCTGTCTACACCGGCTGGCTCGCGCATCGCGCCATCATCCCCGGCGCGGTGGCGCGAGATGTCGGCGCCGATCTCAACGCCAAATGGTGGTCGGAGGACCGCCATATCGTCTGCTATTACCTCGACAGGGCCCTCGACGAATTCTACCTCGTAACCGGCGAACCGGGAGAATGGACCAGCGCCGGCGGCCAGATGTCCAGCACGCGCGACGCCCTGCGCGAGTCCTTCCGGGGCTATCACCCCATGGTCCAGGCCTATATCGACGCCACGGAAGACGTCACGAAATGGCCCCTGAAAACACGCGAGCCGCTGCCCGTCTGGCATCGGGGACGTGTCGTTCTCCTCGGCGATTCCTGCCACCCGATGAAGCCGCATATGGCGCAGGGCGCCGCCATGGCCGTCGAGGACGCCGCCGTGCTGACGCGCTGCCTCACCGTCCTCGGCACCGATGACCTGGACGCCACGTTCCGCCGCTATCATGCCCTGCGCAAGGACCGCGCCACGAAAGTCCAGTCCATCTCCAACGCGAACACATGGCTGCGCGCACCGGAAGATCCGTTCTGGTGTTACGGGGACGATGTCTACGACATGACCATATGATCCCGAGACTCTTCACGCGGATACATGAATTCACACGAAGCGGTCGGCTGTGTCGCAGTCGAAAACCGTGCCCGGATTGGAGGAGGCATACACCGCCTTGTCGGTCGGATAGTCCCTGACGATACCGGCGGCGCCATGGTCGCCGGACAACGCGCCGAGACGGCCGAAATGCTCGCGCCCGAAAAGGACCGGATGGCCGGGCCGCCGATCGAATATCGGCCGGCATATGCTCCGAGGACCGGAGAATATGCCGGCAACGGAATGAAAATCCTCGGCGGTGAGTCCCGGCATGTCCGCCGGGCAGATGAAGACTCCTTCCGCATCCGGCCGCAAAGCGGCGGAGCCGACGGCGATGGAGCGCCCCATACCCTCCGACGCCCGCGCATTGACGCATTCGCGCCAGTCCGGATAGCGTTTGAGTTCCGCAACGATATCACTCCGATACGGCTCGCCGGTGACGACGATGCGCCGCCCGACATCGAGCCCCGCGATGGTGCGAAGAATATGTCCGATCAGCGGCAGGCCCCGATAGGGTTCAACGAGCTTGTTCCCCGCCGTAAAACGTCGGGAGGCGCCCGCCGCGAGCAATATGACGTCGAACCTTCGAAGTGACACGGCGCCCGCCTCGCCCGGTTTAACCACCGGAGAAGGATCGCCCGTCATGCTCCCGGCGGCGGATCGCCACTTCTCCCAGAACCGAGAGCGCCAGCGTTTCCGGCTCCCGCGCCTGCGGTATGATGCCGACCGGCCCTGATATCCGGTTCACCAGAGCCGGACTGTGACCGGCCGCCAACAGGCGATCACGGCGGCCCGCATGCGTCCGCTGACTACCGAGAGCGCCAATATAAAACCCGGGTGCGGCAAGGGCCGCGGCGAGAATGGGATCTTCCCATTCGCGTTCATGGAAAAGCAGCACCGTCGCCGTCCACGGATCGGCCGGCAATGCGGGAACGTCGCGCGGACTGTCGAGAATGGTCAGATCGACGGGAAGATCCGCGAGCCGACGCCCCATTTCCGCATCCGGCGTCATCACCACGATATCGTAATTGACGGCCGCCGCGAGCCTCGCCGTGGTCTCGAGCTCCGGCCCCCTGCCGACCAGAACCAGACGCGTGGCAGGCAGATAGCGCCGGTGAAAGGACGTCCCGCACCAGCCCGTTTGCAAAGGCGTTTCGACAATGGCGGACCGGCTTTCGCCGGGCATGAATGCAAGGGTGAAGGCTTTCCGCCGGGCGAATCGGTCCAGAACCTCTTCGACCAGCGCGGTCGTCAACCCCGTATGGACCAGAACGTCAACACCGCCCCCGCACGGAAAGCGGATGTCGAAAAAGGGAGATCCCTTGCCGAACCTGATGACGCGGTCCTGCCGCGCGGCAATCACCGCCTCGGCCTCGCGCGCGATGGCCGGCTCGACGCAGCCGCCGGAAAGATAGCCGTGAAATCGTTCCCCGGAAACGACGGCCATATGAGACCCCACCGGGCGCGGCGCGCCGCCATCCACACCCGCGACGGTCAGCAACGCGCCCGCCCTGTTTTCGGAAAATTCTTTCAAAAGCCAGGAAAACGACGCGACATCCGGGCTGGATGAATAATGTCCCGCGACCGGCGAGAACGACCCTGTCAGTGCCTGACGGGAGGAGTCATCCGTAAAGAACAAGGCGACCGCCCCTCCGTTTTCCATGCGCTTCGGATTGCGTGCCGGTCGTCAACCGCGTTCGCGCGGGCCGACCCTGACGAAGATCGAGTGTGTCGCCACTGCGCCGCTTTCGTCAAAGGATATCTGCGGTCGCCACAACTCTGCCCGAACCCATCAGAAGCCGCAGGCTCCGAACCTCATTTCTGAAAGCCGACGGGTTTCCAAAGGGCAAGCCCTTTGGCGGGTGCGGGACAGCGCCCTGCATCACAGCGTCAAATGACGTCATCCCCCGACCGGGAGCGCTTCCGCGATATAGGGCGGCAGATTGAACGACCCGACATGAATCTCCGGCGTCCAGTAGCGCGTCGTCCCGAGAATGCCGGCCCGCCCGGCGCGCGCGCGCACCGTCTCCACCGGCACGGCCCCCGGCACGCCGCCCTTGGCCGCCACGCCCAGCGTCATGAACCCGCCCACATAGGTCGGCACCGCCGCCACATAGGCCGAGACATGGGGGAAAAACTTCGCCCGCCGCAGCGAGGTCTCGCGCAGCTCGTCGGCCTGCATGAACGGCACGCCGCACTGATTGACGATCAGCCCGTCCGGCGAAAGAATCCGCGCGCAATCGGCATAGAACGCATCGGTGAACAACGCCTCGCCCACGCCGATCGGATCGGTCGAATCGACGATGATGACGTCGAACGACTCCGCCCCGGCTCTGGCGACATAGTCGATGCCGTCGCCGACGATCACCTCGGCGCGCGAATCGTCCCAGGCATCCCCGGCGATCGAGGGCAGGAAGCGCTTCGACAACGCGATGACCGCGCCATCGATCTCCACCATCACCGCCTTCTCGACCGTACGATGCTGCAAGACCCGCCGCAGCACCCCGCCATCGCCCGCGCCGATGATGAGCACGTTCTTCGCCAGCGGATGAGAGAGCAGCGGCACATGCGCGAGCATCTCCTGATAGACGAATTCGTCACGCTCGGTGATCTGGATCGCCCCGTCGAGCACCAGCACGCCACCATGCGACTCGCTCTCGAACACCACGATCTCCTGGAACGGGCTCGTCACCCGCGCGAGTTCCCGCGTCACGCGGAAACGCTGGCCCCAGTCGGGATAGAGAGTCTCGTTGATCCACTGATCGGCGGGCTGATCGGTCATCGGCGCTCAGGGTCCTGTCTCTGATGGTGGCGTGCGGCTCAAATCGAGATGGCGTCATTCGAGCCGGACAGGCTCAAAAAAAGGCCGGACCTCGCGGCCCGGCCCATGATCGGCGGGATGCCCCGCGCCTCAGGCCGCCAGCCGGGACGGCTCCCGGCCGCGACGCTCCTCCTGCGAGATCACCTTCTCGGCCTGGAAGAGCCGCTGCATGACCGGAATCGTCAGATTCGGATCGCACGCGCCACACATGAACACATCGACCGCCGCGAAATCGCGCTCCGGCCACGTATGAATCGAGATATGGCTCTCGGCCAGCACGATGACACCCGACACGCCGCCATTCGGCGAGAAATGATGGAAGTGGCTGTGCAGGATCGTCGCCCCCGCCGTCACCGCCGCCTCGCAGAGCGTGGCGTCGATCCGCTCGGGATCGTCGAGATTTCTGGCCCCCCAAAAATCGATCAGCAGATGGTGCCCGGCATAGCGCTCGCCGTCACGCTCGATGAAATAATCCTTGTGCTCCTCGTCATGCGAGGAAGCCGGTGCGATCGTCTGGTTATCTCTCGGGTGTCCCGATACCATCCCCAGTTGAGCAAGTGCGTTCATCACGTACCCCCAAACCAGTAGACAGCCTGTTGGGCATTATTGCCCCCTTGGGCCAAGGTGGCGCTGATAGAACCCCTGCCCCCTCGATGCAAGGGGATTTTGGCCCGCTCTCGCGCTTTTTTCCTCTGGCCCCGAACCGTCGCGGATCGCGGCGGCCAAGAAAAAAGCCCGGGGCCGAAACCCCGGGCTCTTCCCGCCTCCCCCGCGGCGCAAACGCCGCGAAGAACAACAGCTTACTTCTTGCTGCCGCAGACGTAGGAGTTGATCTCCGCACCCAGCGGCACTTCAGTGACTTTCGGTGTGTTCCAGGCCATGATAGCCTCCTTTGATTTATAGGCGCCACCTGTAGCTCAAGGCGACAATTGCAGTCTTGCCCTGTCAGGCGCGACTTTCAAGGCAAAATCACCACACACGCATCACGATCATGGCACCGCCCGGCTTATATCCTGCGCCTCGATCAAAAAAACGTCTAATCAGGATCTCTGAAACCGGACCACACCCAAGGAGAGGCACCCTTCATGCCGGGGACGCAGCTTCCACCTCGCAGCGGGGAGAACCGCGCGCCCGATTCGGCCGACACGGGCAATCCCGAGAACCCGATGCACGCGGACATCATCCAGCAGGCCATGCTCCGCCGGATGTTCCGCCTGCGCGATATCTGCATCCTCATCCTCGCCGTGCTCGCGGTCTTCTATTCGCTGTATTTCGCCGCGGCGATCATCCTGCCCTTCGTCTTCGCCATCGTCGTCAACCTGCTGATGGTCGGCCCGATGCGCCTGCTCAACGGCCGGCTCCGCGTTCCCAAGCCGCTCGCCGCCCTCGTCCTGATCGCCGCCATGGCGGCCCTCGTGGCCGCCATCGGGCTCGCCGTCTCCGTCCCGGCCGCCGCATGGCTCGCCCGCATCCCGCGAAGCCTGCCCACCCTCCAGGCCAAATTCGCCGTGCTGCACGCTCCCGTCCACGCGCTGCAACACCTGTACGACCACCTCGCCATCCTGTTCCACGCGCGCGCCCAGGGCCCCCAGGCCTCGGTCGGCGCCGAGCCGGCGACGCTGACGCGCATCGGCTCGCGAGTCCTGCTCGGCACCCGCACCTTCATGGGCGAGTTCATGACGATGCTGCTGATGCTGTTCTTCCTGATGACGGAAGGCGACAGCCTCCTGCGCCGCATCGTCGAGATCATGCCCACCTTCGCGGACAAGCGCCGGATCGTGCAGATCGCCACGCAGATCGAGCGCAACGTCTCGCTCTACCTGGCCACCATCACCATCATGAACCTCGCTGTGGGCGTGCTCAACTTCCTGCAATGCTGGCTGACGGGCATGCCCAATCCCCTGCTCTGGGGCGTCCTCGCCTTCCTGCTCAACTACGTGCCGATCATCGGGCCGCTCACCGGCGTCGTGATCTACTTCCTCGTGGGAATCCTGGCCTTCCCCTCGATCTTCTACGCCCTCCTGCCGCCGGCCATCTATCTGTGCATCCACATCATGGAGGGCGAAACCATAACGCCCATGCTGCTGGCCAAGCGCTTCACCCTCAATCCCGTGCTGGTCATGGCCTCGCTGATGTTCTGGGACTGGATGTGGGGAATCGCGGGCGCCTTCCTCTCCGTCCCCCTGCTCGCCGTCTTCAAGATCTTCTGCGACCATATCGACGCGCTGACCCCGCTGGGCCACCTGCTGGGCGGCCCGGTCCGCCCGCGCTCGCTCCGGACCATCGGACCGCCCGTCAGCACCACCGCGCCCGCGAAATGAAACGGATCTCCAAGGTTTCGCCGAAAGATTTCATATATTAACATATATGAAATCTTTCCGACTGTATCAGTTTCACTTCATGCTGCCACAAAGCCGCGCTATGTGAGCGTCTGCGTTCACGTTCCGCAAGACGACGGGAAGGCGCCGTCACAACCGTCAAGCAGCGCGAATCTCTTTCCGCCTGCGTCACAAGAGAGCTATCCATCACGTGCATTCCATCAGTGCGCGCCATCAAGTGCTGGCCATCGTCCTTGCATTCGTCCTGTCGGCCGTCATCTTCGGCGTCGTGCGTCATCGCCGTCCCCCGCCGGGCACGCTGTCCCCCGCGATGCTGCACAAACGCGTGGACGGCGCGATCGTGGTCGCGGACGGCGCCCCCCTCATGTCACGGCTCGAAATCGCCCCGGTGACGGTGGAGACCATCCCGCACGGCCTGCGCGTCCCAGGCATCGTCCGCGCCGATCCGCGCCGGACGCTGACCATCGTCGCCCCCGTCGCGGGGCGCGTGCTCTCGGCCCCCTACCGCCCCGGCGATCCCATCCGCCGCGGCGACGTACTGGCGCTCCTCGCCGCGGGCGATTTCGACCAGGCATGGGCGGATCTCGAAAAGGCCCGCGCCCAGCTCGCCTACGAGGAGAAAGTCGTCCACCGCGCCGAGGGCGTGCTGGCCGTCGGCGGCAATGCCCAGAAAGACCTCGATTCCGCCCGTAACGATTACGCGCAGGCCGAGGCCGAGTTGCAGCGCGCCCAGCACCGCGTCGATTCCCTCGCCGGACACGCCGCGCCCAAAGAGGCGGCCCAGGCGAAGACCGGCGTGGTGCCGATCCTCTCGCCCGTGGACGGCGTCGTCGCCTCCACCACCCTCGCCCCGGGCCAGTATGTCAGCGACCCCACCGCGACCCTGATGACGCTGCTCGATCTCTCCACGATCTGGGTGGAGGCCGCCATCCCCGAGGACGAAGCCCACGCCGTCCATATCGGGGAAAGCGCACGGGCGGATTTCCTCGCCTGGCCCGGACCCGGCTGCCATGGCCCCCTCTTCACGGTGGACCCCACGCTGACCCCCGACACGCGCCGCCTGACCGCCCGCATCGCCTGCGCCAACACGGCGATGAAACTGCTGCCGAACATGTATGCCGACGTGACGATCGACGTCCCGCAGCCGGCGGAAATCCTCGTGCCGAAATCCGCCCTGCTGATGAACAACGACGCGCTCTCCGTATTCTTGGAGATCGCGCCCCAGACCTACATGCGCCGGATGGTGACGGTCAGCTACGACGAGGGCGACACCGTCCGCGTCCTCACAGGCCTCAAGGCCGGGGACAAAATCATCACCCGCGGCGGCATCCTCATCAATGACAACTGATCGCGCGGCCCACGCCGTCACGTTCCGCCGCACGAGAGACGCCGCATGATCGGACGGTTCATCGAACTCTGCTTCACGCGGCGCGCCCTCGTCATCGGAGCCGCCATCATGCTCGCCGTCGCCGGCGCGCTGGCATGGCAGACCCTGCCCGTCGAGGCCTATCCGGATCTCGGGGCGATCAACGTACAGGTCACGACGCAGGTCTCCGGCCTCGCCGCCGAGGAGATCGAGCAACAGGTCACGATCCCGCTCGAACGCGCGCTCGCCGCCGTGCCCGGCGTGGTGGAGAGCCGGTCGAGCAGCACGTTCGGCCTCTCGCTCATCACCCTGATCTTCCGCGAGGGGATGACCGTCTATCTCGCCCGCCAGCTCGTGGCCGAGCAGATGGCCCAGGCGACACTGCCCGGCAACGCCACCCCCCAGCTCGGCCCGATCACCGGCCCGGCGGGCGAAATCTTCCGCTACACGCTGGAGTCGGACAGCAAGAACCTCCTGGAAATCTCCGACATCCAGCGCTGGCTCGTCATCCGCACGCTCCAGCAGATCCCCGGCATCGTCAACGTCACCAATTTCGGCGGCCTGACGCGCGAATACCAGCTCGTCCTGCACCCCGATTCGCTGCTGCGCTACGACCTCGCCGTCAGCGACATCGTCGCCGCCATCGCCAACAACAACGCCAACGCCGCCGGCGGCCGCGTCACGCGCGGCCAGCAATCCTACATCGTGCGCGGCATGGGCCTGATCCACACGATGGACGATCTCGGCGATATCGTCGTCACCCAGCATGACGGCACCCCCGTCCGCGTCCGCGATCTCGGCGAGATGCAGTTCGGCCACCAGGTGCGCGAGGGCATTCTCGGCAAGGACGGCAACCCGGACACGATCGAGGGCATCATGACCATGCTCTCGGGCGACAACCCCTCCCTGGTGCTCGACCGCGTCCACAAGACCGTCGCCGAACTCCAGCAGCGCCTGGCGCCGCTGGACGTGAAGCTCGTCCCCTATATCGACCGCGACAACCTGGTGCAGGCCACCATCCACAAAGTCGGCGAGACGATGGTCGAGGGCATCGGGCTCGTGCTCATCATCCTCACCCTCTTCCTCAACTCGCCCCGCTGCGCCGTCGTCACCGCCGTCACGATCCCGCTGGCGCTGTCCACCGTCTTCGTGGTCATGCGGACGCTCGGCATGGCGGCCAATCTGTTCTCCCTCGGCGCGGTGGATTTCGGCGTCATCGTGGACGGCGCCATCGTCATCACCGAGGCCATCCTCCGCCTGCGCGAGGAATCGCCCGACACCACCCTCACCCCGCAATCCGTCCTGCGCGTCGCCCGCATCGCCGGACGCTCCATCTGCTCCTCGACCCTCATCATCATCCTCGCCTACAGCCCGCTCTTCGCCTTCGAGGGCAGCGAGGGGAAGCTGTTCCGCCCGATGGCCTACACCGTCAGCTTCGCCCTGTTCGGCGCCCTCACCTGCGCCCTCTGCCTCATTCCCGCGCTGAGCTACCTCGCCCTGCGCAAGCCGCGCCGCATCCGGCACAACCGCCTGCTGGAGCGGCTGCATCACGGCTACGAAACCACACTCGGCTACATGCTCGAACGCCCCGGCGTGACCTACGCGGGCGGCGCGCTCGCGCTCCTCTCCGTCCTGCTGCTCGGCGGGACGATCGGGCGCGAATTCCTGCCCGATCTCGACGAGGGCGCGCTCTGGCTCCAGATCGAGCTTCCCTCCGGCATCTCGCTGGACGCCGGCAGCAGGATCGCGGGCGAAATCCGCGCCGCCGTGCGTGAATTCCCCGAGACCTCCTACGCCATCACCCAGCTCGGCCGGAACGACGAGGGGACCGACCCATGGACCCCGTCGCATATCGAGATGCCCGTCGGGCTGAAACCCTATGCCGAATGGCCCGCGGGCGAGACCAAGGTCCAGTTCGTCAACCGCCTGCGCGCCCGGCTGAACCAGATCCCGGGCATCAGCTTCGGCATCAGCCAGCCGATCCAGGACAATCTGAGCGACCTCGTCGGCGGCGCGCACAGCCCGCTGGTGCTGCGCGTCTACGGCAATGATTTCAACGAGCTGCGCCGCATCGGCAGCCAGATCGTGGACATACTGGACGACGTGCCCGGCACGACCGTCGCCTCGATCTTCCAGGAACCCCGCATCCCGCAGATCGCCGTCATCCCCGACCGCAAACGCGCCGCGCGCTACGGCATCAACGTCAACGACATCACGGGCCTCGTGCAGAACGCCATCGGCAACGCGCCCATCACCTCGATCTATGTCGAGAACCGCGTCTACAACGCCACGCTGCACGTCACCCGCGCCGACATGGAGGACATGCAGACCATCCGCGCCCTGACGCTCCATTCCTCCACCGGCGCGCCCATTCCCCTCTCCGAGGTCGCCACCGTCACGCTCCAGATGGGCGAGAGCAACATCGCTCACGAAATGGGACGCCGCCAGATCACCATCCGCGTCGATAACGGGCAGCGCCCCCTCTCCCAATATCTCGACGACGCGCAGAAACGCATCGCCGAGGAAGTGCATTTCGACCCGCGCGAATACCATCTCGAATGGGCCGGCAGCTTCCAGCAGGAACAGCGCGCCCAGGCCCGGCTCTCCGTCGCCCTGCTCGTGATGTTCGCCGTCATGCTGCTCCTGCTCTTCATCGAGTTCGGCAAGCTGCGCCACGCCGTCCTGGTTCTCAGCGTCGTGCCCCTCGCCACCCTCGGCGGGCTGATCGCGCTCCACCTGCGCGGCGAAACCCTCAACATCGCCACCGCCGTCGGCTTCATCGCGCTGTTCGGCGTGGCCATCCAGAACGGCATCATCATGGTCGCCGCCATCAACCGCCATCGCGCCGAAGGCCATAACGTCCATGACGCCGTGCGCCTCGGCGCGGGCGAGCGCTTCCGTCCCGTTCTCATGACCGCCACCGTCGCCAGCATGGGCATGCTGCCCGCCGCCCTCGCCACCGGCATCGGGACGGATGTGCAGCGCGGCCTGGCCACCGTCGTCGTGGGCGGCCTCGGCATCGCCACCCTGCTCACGCTCTTCGTGCTGCCGGTCTGCTTCTACGAGATGGAGCATTACATCGAGCGCCGCCGCCAGCGGAAACTGGGAAGCCCGTCATGAGCCGCGTCCCCGCAAATCGTCGGCGTGCCGCCGCCGGAATTCGTTGGCGCGCCGCCGGCGTGACGGGCCTCCTGACCCTCCTCTCCGCCTGCGCCGTCGGCCCGGATTTCAAGCGCCCCGACGTCCTTTCGGCGAAAGCGGGCTACGTGCCGGGCGCGCCATTCCGCGCGATCCCCGCCGCGCGGAACGCGGGCGCCGCCGGGCAGGCGCAGCGTCTCATCGCGGGCGCGGACGTCTCCGGCGAATGGTGGAAACTCTTCGGCGTGCCGGAGCTGGACGCGCTGGTCGCCCGCGCCCTCGCCGCCAACCCCTCGCTGGACGCCGCCAAGGCGACGCTCCGCGCCGCGTGGGAGCAGACCAAGGTCCAGGCCTCACCGCTCTTCCCGAGCATCACGGGCGAATTCAACCCCACGCGCAACAAGACCGCGCGCTCGCTGTCCGCCGTGTCGAACAACAACTCGTGGCTCTACAACCTGCACACGCTGCAACTCAATATCTCCTACACCCCCGATCTCTGGGGCGGGGAGCGGCGCGGCATCGAGCAGGCCGCCGCCCAGGCGGATCTCCAGCGCTTCCAGATCGAAGCCGTCACGAACACGCTGGTCAACACGCTGATCGTCGCCGTGATCCAACTCGCCGCCTGTCAGGCGCAGATCGAGGCGACGGAATCGATCATCGCCAGCCAGCGCCAGATTCTCGCGACGTTCGAAGCCCAATTCCGCCTGGGCGACACCTCGCTCGCCGCCGTCATGGCCCAGCGCTCCGCCCTCGCGCAAAGCATCGCCACCCTCCCGGCGCTGAAACTCCAGCGCGAACAGGCGCATGATCAGATCGCCGCCCTCGTCGGCGTCACGCCGGAGGAAACGCTGCCGGAACCGCGTCTGGACGCCTTCCATCTCCCGGCGACGCTCCCGGTCTCGCTGCCCGCTCAACTCCTCGAACAGCGGCCCGACGTGCGCGCCGCCGAGGCGCAGGTCCAGGCCGCCAGCGCACAGGTCGGCATCGCCATCGCCAACCGCCTGCCGAACATCCAGCTCATCGCCCTCCCCGGCGAGGCGGTGAACACCATGAGCGAGTTCTTCAAGCCCGGCTTCGGCAACTGGGAACTCTCCGCCATGATCACCCAGCCGCTCTTCCAGGGCTTCCAGCTCATGCATCTCGAACGCGAGGCGCGCCACAACCTCGTCGCCCAGGCCATGACCTATCGCGACACGGTGCTGAAAGCGGTGCAGAACGTCGCCGACACGCTGCACGCCCTGCAGGACGACGCCGACGCGCTGCGCGCCACCGCTGCGGACACCGAGGCTGCGGATCGCAGCTTCACCATCGCCCGCAGCCAGCAGGAACGCGGCGACATCAGCCCGGTCATGGTCCAGACCACGCAACAGACCGCACTTCAGGCCAGGCTGGCGCTGATCCAGGCGCAATCCGCGCGCTATTCCGACTGCGCCGCCCTCTTCCAGGCCCTCGGCGGCGGCTGGTGGCACCGCGATGACACGGGCATCAAAAACCCGCCCGTCAACTGGAAATCCGCCTTCACCGCTCCGGGCTGATCCGCAGCCCCCGCCCCCATCCGTCCGGAGCCAACACGCTCCGATGGACGCCGGAACATAACCGCCTGGGCATTTAAAACACAATCCGACCGACTTTCCTGTTACGCTGCCGCATATCGTCAACAGCTCAGGAGCGTGAAGTTTGAGACTCTGTCGTGAAGCCCTTGCCCATCTGCCCTCCCATGTCTATCGCCCGGACTACGACGTCAGCCGTCTCCAGCCGGGAATCGTGCATCTGGGATGCGGCAGCTTCCACCGCGCGCATCAGGTCACGGCCACCCAGGCCGCGATCAACGCGATGGGGGAAAAGGGACTTCGCTGGGGAATCGCCACGACGGCCATGCGCCGCCCGGAACTGGTCCGGCAACTCGCCCGGCAGGACAATCTCTTCACCCTGCTGACGCGCGAACCGCATGACACGACCGCCTCCGTCATCGGCTCGATCACCGATTCGCTCTTCGCCGGCGATCCGGAAGCGAACCTCGCCGGCCGCATCGCGGACCCGCGCACCCGGATCGTGACGCTCACCGTCACGGCCAGCGGCTATTACCTCACCGCCGACAACCGCCTCGATCCCGAGGCCGACGCCATCCTCGCCGATCTGCGCCGCCTCGACGAAGACCAGCCGGCACGCACGGCGACCGGCCTTCTCGTCCAGGGCCTCGCCCAAGTGCGGGCCGGGGGAGGCGTCCCGCCGGTCATCCTCTGCTGTGACAACGTCGCCCATAACGGCGCCACGCTGCGTCGGGCGGTCACGGATTTCGCCGCCCTCTCCGGCCGGGACGCGCTGGCGGACTGGATCGAGGCGACGGTCCAGTTCCCCGACACGATGGTGGATCGCATCACCCCCACCACCTTCGCGGACGACATCGCCGATGCGCGGCGCCTGCTCGGCGGGATCGAGGACGCCGTCCCCGTCCCTGCCGAGCCGTGGTTCGAATGGATCATCGGCGAGTTCGAAGGCCCGCGCCCGGACTGGGAGGCGCATGAGGGCACGCAATTCGTCCCGGACGTCGCGGTGTTCGAACGGGCCAAGTTGCAGATGCTCAACGGAACCCACATGATCCTGGCCTATGTCGGCGGCCTCGCCGGGCTGACCACCATCGCCGAAGCCGCCGCCGACCCCGTTCTCGGCCCGATCGCCGCGCATTTCATGCGCAACGAGCAATCCGCCGGCGTCGAACTGCCCGCCCCGCGCCTCGACCGCTATACCCGCAACCTGATGAAACGCTTCCGCAACCCGGCCATCGTCCATCAGGTCGAGCGCATCGGCCGCAACGGCTCGGCCAAGATGGCCGCCCGCGTCATCCGGCCGATGCGCGAGAACCTGCTCGCCGGCCGCCCGGTCACGGGGGCGGTGCTGCTCATCGCAAGCTGGATTCGCTGGTTCGCCCTGCATGAACAGGAAGCGCTGGAAATCTCCATCACCGACCCCCGCGCCAAGTCGCTGCGCCTGATCTGCGCGGAGGCCCGCGACGATCACCGCGCCCAGGCCGAGGCTTTCCTCGCCATGGAGGAAGTGTTCGGGCCGCCCCTGCCCCGCTATGATCATATCGTGAGCGAGATCGCCGCCCTCCTGCACCGCTTCGACACCCAGGAGATCCGGCAGGTGCTGGCCGACCTCGCCGCCGACATCTGAAGGAGCCCGCCATGCCCTGGACCGCCGCCGACGCCGAACGCCATACCCACAAGGCAGACACCACGGCGTTGCAGGAACTCTGGGCCAAGATCGCCAATGAATGTCTCGAACGCACCGGCGATGAGGGCCGCGCAATCCGCGAGGCCAACGCCGTGGTGGCGCGGAACTCCTGACGGCGCGGAGTGCGGAGAGACCGTCAGCGCTCCAGCGCCAAATCCCACGTCTCCCCCTGAACGGGCACGCCGAATGCCTCGTGTTCCGCCTGTGCGACCAGACGGAACCCGTGCCGCGCGTAGAGACGCCGCGCCGCCGCCAGCACGGTATGCGTCCAGAGTGTGACGCGCGCATACCCCGCCTCGCGGGCGAAGCCGATGCAGGCGGCGACCAGCCGGTCCGCCACGCCCTGCCCCCGGGCGCAGGGCTCGACATAAAGCAGACGCAACCGCGCCAGCCCGTCCCCCTCATCCGTCAGAAACACCGACCCCACGCACATCCCGTCGATCTCGGCGATCCAGCACTGATCGCGCCCCGGCCGGAATTCCGCCAGAAAACGCGCACCGGTTTCCAGCATCAGAGCCTCCAGCGGACGGCCCCACCCCTGCTCCTGTTCGTAGATCATCGCCTGCCGCGCGATGACGAGCCCCACCTCGCCGCATCGGAAGGGACGGATGACGACATCTGCATTTCCGCCCAATGCTGGCCTGCCGAGCGAAAGCCGCCGGGAAAGACCGTCAGAAGCGGTTCGCCAGAGAAATCGAAAAGCGGACATTGAGGCGGTCACGCGATCAAGGGCCGAGTATCGGGATTTAGATTCACTAAAAAATAAGGGGCCTATATACATAGCTAGCCATGTTTCGCTTGACGCGGCGCAGCGCTGTCGGCTAGTTAAGTTTCATGACCGACAAGCCTGAAACCGTCAGCCTCTACCAGTTCTTCCAGCGGTTTCCCGACGAGGAAGCCGCCCGGAAGTATTTTGAGCAGAACCGCTGGGGCGGCGCGGTCGCTTGCCCGCATTGTGGCAGCCTATCGGTTGCCGAAGTCAAAAATCACAAGCCTATGCCCTACCGCTGCCGGGACTGCCGCCAGCATTTCAGCGTTCGCACGGGCACCGTTCTTGCCGAGTCGCGCCTCCCCCTGCACAAATGGCTAATGGCGATCTACATGATGACCACGGCACGGAAGGGCATTCCGTCCACCCAAATGGCGCGGGAACTGGGGATCACCCAGAAGTCGGCGTGGTTCCTCGCTCAGCGTATCCGTGAAACGTGGCTGGCTGACCAAAATGGCGGCATGGGCGATCACGTACAGGTTGATGAAACCTACGTCGGCGGTCGCGAAAAGAACAAGCACGCGGACAAGAAGCTTCACGCGGGACGCGGTTCGGTTGGCAAAACCGCTGTTGCGGGCATTCGCTCCGAAACCGGCGAAATCCGCGCCGTTGTGGTGCAGGACACCAAGGCGACAACGCTCGGTGCCTTCGTGCGCGATCACGCGAATTCCGGCGCTACGGTCGTTACCGACACGCATGGCGGCTACGTTGGCCTTGAGGCTGCTGGCTTTAATCACATTCGCATCAATCACTCGGTTGGTGAGTATGTCCGCGACATGGCCCATACCAACGGGATCGAAAGTTTCTGGTCGCTGCTGAAGCGTGGCTACATCGGCATTTATCACTACATGAGTGCGAAGCATCTTCACCGTTACGTCAATGAGTATTCATTCCGTCACAACACGGCGAAAGCTGGCACGATGCCCTTCATCGAGATGACTATCGACCGGATGATCGGCAAACGCCTTATCTATAAGGATCTGATCCATGCCTGACAAAAACATCATTGAACCCATCGACGCTACGTTTGAAGATGTGACTAAGGCCGTGGTGACTCCATCGGAGCCGCCACCATCTGGGTCATCCTTACGGATGCCGGGATCACCGTTTGCCCAGTGGCCCGGCAAACTCGATCTCGGCGGCGAGCAGATTGATTGCTATGTTCTTGATACGGGTGAGCGGGTCTTGGCGCTACGATCTGCTATCCGCGCCATATCTGGCACCGACTCAGGGAACCTGGGCAACTATATCGGCGTTTCAACACTAAAATCATTTATAAACAGTGACTTAGTCCTGGGCGAACTTATTGAGTTTTCTATTCCCGGAACACAGTTCAAAGGCTCCGGTCTGACGACAGCGAACTTTGAACTAATCCTGCGAGCCTATGTCCGAGCTTTGTATGAAAGAGCTGACCTAACTGATCGTCAGCGGGAAATCGCAATCAAATGCGCCGTGTTAAGTGCTGGTCTTATTCGATCCGGCCTTGATGCGCTCGTAGATGAAGCAACTGGCTACCAGTATGAACGCGCCGAAGACGCATTACAGGTCAAACTACGCGCTTTTATCGCGGAAGAATTGAGAGCATGGGAAAAGACATTTCCTGACGAATTATGGCAAGAGTTTGGACGACTTACGAACTGGTCTGGCCCTTTACACAGCCGTCCTCGTTGGTGGGGGAAAATGGTCATTGAATTGATCTATGACACCCTTGATCCAGACGTTGCGACTTACCTGAAGGAGAATAAGCCGGAGAAGGGTGTGCATTGGCATCGCCAGTTAACCGAAAATCTGGGGGTCCGTCAGCTTGTGTCTCGGTGCTATGAGGTAGTCGGGATGGCTAAAACATGCCACGACATGCGAGAACTTCGAGAAAAGGTTGCAGAGCACTATGGCAACACCATGGTCCGGTTGACGCTATCCCTTCCGAAACCAAAGTTGGGTTATTCATAAAAGAGAATGGGCGCTGTGTAGCGCCCATCCTTTTTTTTGGCTAGTTAGGTATATAGGCCCCAAAAATAAAGCATATGACGGATAGTATAATTGAAAATACCGTTGGGTAAAAAGTCATGCCAAATCCGCATGCTCTATGTGCCGCCCCTTTTGAATAACCAAACCAAAATAAAATTCTCCCAGAAACAAAGAGGAGAACAAGTGCGGGTATTATACAGAGATTTTCCAGCCTCGTAGAAATCAGAGAAAAATAAGAACCTATTGCGAGTGTAATTTGTTCAAGCGTGTTTTGAAGAACAGCCCTATCAATGGATACTTCCTTCGTCGGCGTTGTGAGGCCGCTGCCGTCAATGTCCTGAGGAGAAAAAAAGCGGGCGGTTGCCACACGAGCAATTGCGGCCAGGAGGCATATAAATAATAAAGTATCCCATTTACATACAAATATTGCAGCGTCAGTAAAGGAAAAACTCGACGGCATGAAGAATTTAAAGCGATACTGTATTATTATTACTGCGGCCGATATTATGCCTCCAGCGGCCATTCCTTTTGCTGTTCCGCCCTGTTTCATTGAGAGGGACATTATTTATCGATCCTGCGACATGTGCCAGACACGCAGAACGCGCACGATCCTGGCGGCTTCACAGACTTCGTAGAGCAGAACGGTCCGGCTCAACGGCCCCGCATCCATGTCGAGCCGGTCCCGCGCGCGTCACGGGCGAGACAGCCCGGTGGTCAGTGCGCCGGCTTTCCGCCGCCCAGTTCGCCGGTGAGGAACTGCGCGCGACCATTGCCGAAAGACCAATGCGCGTCCGCGTTCTCCACCACGGACACCATCACGTCCGACGGCGCGATCCCGCATTCCTTCTCCAGCCGCTCGGTCAGCAGCTTGTAGAAGAGCGTGGTCTTCTCCTCCCCGCGCGGACGGCTGAACATCTGCACCAGGATCACCTTGTCGGTTCGCGGAATATCCAGCCCGGTATCCTCGACGATGAAACGCGACGGCTTGTGTTCACTCACGATCTGGTAGCGGTCGCGGCGCGGAACGGCGAACGCCTCGAGCATCGCCTCATGCGCGGCGTCGAGCAGCGTCTTGATTTCCGCATCCGTGCGGCCTTCAAGCATGTGAAAATGAAGAAGCGGCATGGTCCTGACCTCTCTCCGGCAAGCGGGACGGGCGAATCACGCTCTTCCTTACACCTTCCGCCGCGACGCGTCGTCGTTCTTTTTTGAAAAAAAGAACCAAAAAACGTCTTCGACCTTGCTGCGGAGTCTCTTGGTAAAACTCTGTCGCCAAACAATCAGAAGTCTTTTTGCTTCTTTTTCTCCAGAAAAAGAAGAATCCCCCTCCAACCCACGTCCAGACCAAAACGAACCGGCAATTCCCTAACCGCGCCATGTCCTCTAAAAGCACCCCCGAGATCGCTCCTTTCCGCAACGCAGGACCACCCCCGATGACCATCCCCCTTTCCCCCACGCGTCCCTCCGGCCGTGCCGCCGACGAGCCCCGCCCCGTCAGCATCGAGCTCGGCTTCGCCCGCCATGCGGAAGGCTCGGCGCTGATCCGCGTCGGCGGCACGGAAGTGCTCTGCACCGCGTCGGTCGAACCGCGCGTGCCGCCCTTCCTGCGCGGACAGGGACAGGGCTGGATCACCGCCGAATACGGCATGCTCCCCCGCGCCACCCATACACGCGGCTCGCGGGAAGCGGCCAAGGGCAAGCAGTCCGGCCGCACGCAGGAAATCCAGCGCCTGATCGGCCGCTCCCTGCGCGCCTGCGTCGATCTCAAGGCGCTGGGCGAGATGACCCTCACGCTGGATTGCGACGTGCTGAACGCCGATGGCGGCACGCGCTGCGCGTCCATCACCGGAGCATGGGTCGCGCTCGCCGTGGCGCTGGACAAGCAGGTGAAGGCAAGAACGCTCAAGGCCTCGCCGCTGCGGGCGCAGGTCGCCGCCATCTCCTGCGGATTGACCGGGGCTGGGCCGGTTCTCGATCTCGATTATGTGGAGGACAGCGCCGCCCGCGCCGACACGAACTTCGTCCTGACCGCCGAGGGCGGCATCGTGGAAATCCAGGGCACGGCGGAAGACTCCCCGTTCTCCGAGGCGGAATTTGCCGAACTCATGCGCCTCGCGAGGCTCGGCACCGCCTATCTCTTCGCCGCTCAGGATCTCGCCCTCGCCGCTTTTCGCGGGGAGACGGGCCTTGGGGAGACGGGGCATTGAGCACACCGCGCCGCCTTCCGCGCGGCGCGCGCATCGTGCTGGCGAGCCATAATTCCGGGAAGCTGGCGGAATTCCGCACCCTTCTCGCATCCGCCGGCATCGCGCTCGTCTCCGCCGCCGAACTCGGCCTGCCCGAACCGGAGGAAACGGCCGACAGCTTCGCGGGCAACGCCGCCATCAAGGCGCTCGCCGCCGCCCGCGCCGCCGACCTTCCCGCGCTGGCCGATGATTCCGGCTTCTGTGTCCGCGCGCTGAACGGCCAGCCCGGACCCTATTCCGCCCGCTGGGGCGGTCCGGAGCGCGATTTCACCAAAGCGATGACACGCGTGAACGACATGCTGGGCGCCTCTCCCGACCGCCATGCCGCCTTCGTCGCCGTCCTCTGCCTCGCCTGGCCCGACGGCGAAATCCGCTGCGTCGAGGGACGCTGCGAAGGCACGGTCCTCTGGCCCCCGCGCGGCACGCATGGTCACGGATATGATCCGATCTTCGCCCCCGAAGGCGAGACCCGCAGTTTCGCCGAAATGTCCGAGGCCGAGAAAAACGCCGTCAGCCATCGCGGCCGGGCTTTCGCGGCGTTTGTCGCGGCCTGCCTCGATCCGCACGACGCCCCCTCTTGACGTGACGGCGAAGCCGGCGTAGGGAGAAGCCCGCATGGAAGCGGCGTCCTGCCGTTTCCCGATCCTCCCAGCTTCGACCGCTTCCCGATCTTCATGTGACGTTCGCGTAGTGCGCGTCCAGTGATCAAGTTGCGTGAGCGCAGGTCTTCGTCAAAGCGGATCGGACGACGTCCGCTTCCTTTCCCAGGCCAGTTTCAGGGCATTTCCCGCATGCATCTCGCCGATCTCAAGGCAAAAACCCCCGCAGACCTGCTCGCTTATGCCGAGAGTCTGGATATCGAAAACGCGTCGTCCATGCGCAAGCAGGACATCATGTTCGCCATTCTCAAGGCACTGGCCGAGAACGACCAGGCCATCTACGGCGAAGGAACGCTTGAGATCCTGCCTGACGGCTTCGGCTTCCTCCGTTCGCCCGAGGCCAATTACCTCCCCGGTCCGGACGACATCTACATTTCCCCCGCGCAGGTGCGCCGCTACGCGCTGCGTCCCGGCGATACGGTCGAGGGGCAGATCCGCGCCCCGCGCGACGGCGAACGCTACTTCTCCATGCTCAAGGTGAACTCGATCAATTTCGAGTCGCCCGATTCCGTCCGTCAGCGCATCAATTTCGACAATCTCACCCCGCTCTATCCCGAGCGGCGGCTGAAGATGGAGATCGAGCCCACCGGCCCCGTCGAGGCGCCCGCCAAGGGC
Source organism: Acidomonas methanolica (assembly GCF_004346035.1). Taxonomy (GTDB): domain Bacteria; phylum Pseudomonadota; class Alphaproteobacteria; order Acetobacterales; family Acetobacteraceae; genus Acidomonas; species Acidomonas methanolica. The sequence continues at coordinate 183,158 of NZ_SLZN01000005.1, forward strand.
AAGAAGGATCAGCGCGACTATACGCCGCGCGTCATCGACCTCGTGGCCCCGATCGGCATGGGCCAGCGCGCCCTGATCGTCGCGCCCCCCCGCACCGGCAAGACCGTGATGCTCCAGAGCATCGCCGCCTCGATCAGCGCCAATCATCCGGAAGTCTTCCTCATCGTGCTGCTCATCGACGAGCGCCCCGAGGAAGTGACGGACATGGCCCGCTCCGTGCGTGGCGAGGTCGTGGCCTCGACCTTCGACGAGCCCGCGACCCGCCATGTGCAGGTGACGGAAATGGTGCTGGAGAAGGCGAAGCGCCTCGTCGAGCATAAGCGCGACGTGGTGATCCTGCTCGATTCGATCACGCGCCTCGCCCGCGCCTACAACACCGTCGTGCCCTCGTCGGGCAAGGTGCTGACGGGCGGTGTGGACGCCAACGCGCTGCAACGCCCCAAGCGCTTCTTCGGCGCCGCGCGCAACATCGAGGAAGGCGGGTCGCTGACCATCATCGCCACCGCGCTGATCGACACCGGCAGCCGCATGGACGAGGTGATCTTCGAGGAGTTCAAGGGAACCGGCAACTCCGAACTCATCCTCGACCGCAAGCTGTCCGACAAGCGCACCTTCCCGGCCATCGACATCACCAAATCCGGCACGCGCAAGGAAGAACTGCTGGTCGATCGTGGCATGCTGTCGAAGATGTGGGTGCTGCGTCGCATCCTCGCGCCGATGGGCACGATGGATGCGATGGATTTCCTGCTCGACAAGCTCAAATACAGCAAGTCGAACCAGGATTTCTTCGACGCGATGAACAACTGAATTCGGGCTGTCGTGACCTGAATTCCCATATCGGGCCCAAGGCAGCCTCCGGCAATCGAACCGGGGGCTGCCGCGATGCTTGATGACGTGGCGCTCTGGCTTTTACTGATGCGCCTGGAACGGCCCAAGTCCTCGGAAATGCGGGACATCGTCGTCAGGTTATAACGTGACGACGCAAGGCCAGCCGGATCTGGGCGCATGTGCCGTTCTGACGAACGGACGATCGGTCAGCCCAACTCCACCCCTTCGAGAATCAGCAAGGCCCGTTTGTCATCCAGGCCGCCAGCACCGGAATAGCCGCCGAGTCCCGTTTTGCCGAACACGCGGTGACACGGGATGAGAATCGGGATCGGGTTGGCCGCCATCGCGCCGCCGATCGCTCGGGGCGAGCCACCCGCCTGTCTGGCGAGATCCTGATAGGTTACGGTCGTTCCGTAAGGCACGCGGCGGAGCGCCTCCCATACACGCTGGCGCCAGGGCGTGCCGAACGGGGCCAGCGGCAAATCGAAGCACTCCGGCTCACCGTCGAAATAACGGTCCAGCATGGCGCGGGCGCGGAGAAGGAGTGGCGTTTCCTCCTGATCGCGTCCGCGTCCCCAGTCGAGCGCAACGATTTTGCCGTCCTCCTCGGAGAGAGTGAGCGGGCCGAGCGGCGAATGGAGGGAGAGTTGCGGCATGAGATGGGTTATAGCAGCGTCATGACTGAAAATCGCCTGACTCACGCCGCCTTTCCACCGATTTTCGCCCTCGCCACCGGCTTGGCCGGCAGCATGGGGCGTGCAGCCATCGCCGTATTGCGCGTCAGCGGGGCGGGCAGCCGGGAGATCCTGCATGAGTTATGCGGAGGCATCTTGCCGCCGGCGCGGCAGGCCAGTCTGCGCCGCCTGCAACATGACGGTGAGGTGCTGGACGAGGCGCTGGTGCTCTGGTTTCCGGGGCCACGATCCTATACGGGTGAGGACAGTTTCGAACTGCATTGCCATGCCGGTCCGGCGGTCATCGACGCCGTGTCGCTCGCCCTGGTCGCGCTGGGAGCGCGGCCGGCCGAGGCGGGAGAGTTCACGCGCCGTGCCGTGCAGGCGGGGCGGATGGACCTGGTGCAGGCCGAGGCGGTGGCCGATCTGGTCGAAGCGGAAAGTGCGGCGCAGCGGCGGCAGGCGTTGGCGCAAGCCGATGGCGCGCTGAGCCGTCTTTATGACCGATGGGCGGAACGGCTCAAAATCCTGCTGGCCCGGCAGGAGGCGCTGATCGATTTTCCGGATGACGAGGTGCCGGACCGTGTGGCGGCCGGTCTCGAAACCGAACGCGCAGCATTGGCGGCGGAGATGCGCGCGCATCTGGATGACCGGCGCGGCGAGCTAGTGCGGCGCGGCGTCACCGTCGTCATCGCGGGGGCGCCGAATGCGGGCAAGTCGAGCCTGCTCAATGCGCTGGCGGGGTATGAGGCCGCCATCGTGACCCGGCGCGCCGGGACGACGCGCGATCCGGTCATGGTGGATTGGGTGCTGGATGGGGTGAAGCTGCGGCTGATCGATACGGCCGGGCTGCGCGAGACGGAGGATGAGATCGAGGCGGAGGGCATTCGGCGCGCGATGTTTCACGTGAAACATGCCGATATCGTTATCCATCTCTTTGACGACGATGTTCCTGCGTTATCGTTTCCCGGTGCGCTTCTGGTCCGTAACAAGACCGATCTCGCCCCCGCGCCCTCCGGCGTGCTAGGGATCAGCGCCGTGACGGGCGATGGAATCGAGGCGTTGCGTGAGGCGCTGCGGGATCGACTGCGCCATCTGACGGCGGGGTCCGGCGCGCCGTTGACCCGGGCGCGGCATCGCGCGGGAATCGGCGAGGCGGCAGCGCATCTGGAGCAGGCGGGGACGCTGGACTGGCCGGAACTGCGCGGCGAGGAGATGCGGCTCGCGATGCGGGCCCTGGGGCGGCTGACGGGAAAGGTCGAGGTCGAGGCGGTGCTGGATGTGGTATTCGGCGAATTCTGCATCGGCAAGTAGAAAGGATTGTCAGGCGTGTACGATGTGATCGTCATTGGCGGAGGTCATGCGGGCTGCGAGGCGGCGGCGGCGGCGGCGCGGGTCGGCGCGCGCACTGTGCTGGTGACGCAGAAACTTTCGACGATCGGCGTGATGTCGTGCAATCCGGCGATCGGCGGGATCGGCAAGGGGCATCTGGTGCGCGAGATCGACGCGCTGGATGGGTTGATGGGGATCGCAGCCGACCGGGCCGGGATTCATTTCAAGCTGCTCAACCGCTCGAAAGGACCGGCGGTGCAGGGGCCGCGCGCGCAGGCGGATCGATCGCTCTATCGCGCGGCGATCCGCGATCTGCTGGCGGCGACCGAGGGGCTCGATCTACGCGAGGGCGAGGTGGTGGATCTCGTGATCGAAGGCGGGGCCGTCGCCGGGGTCGTGCTGGCGGAGGGAACGGTGCTGCGCGCGCGTGCGGTGGTGCTGACCAGCGGCACCTTCCTGCGCGGGGTGATCCATATCGGCCATGAGTCGCGGGAGGCGGGGCGCGTGGGCGAGCGTCCGGCGGCGGCGCTGGGGCATCGGCTGGAGGCGATGGGGCTGAAGCTGGGGCGGCTCAAGACCGGGACTCCAGCCAGGCTGGCGCGCGAGTCGATCGACTGGGAGGCGCTCGCGCCGGATCATGGCGATGCGGAACCGGAACCGTTCAGCGTGCTGACCGAGCGTATCGTCAATCCGCAACTGGCCTGTCGCATCACCACAACGACGGCGGAGACCCATCGGATCATTCGCGAGAACCTCCTGAAATCGGCCCTCTATGGCGGCGCGATTTCAGGACGCGGGCCGCGTTATTGCCCCTCCATCGAGGACAAGGTGGTGCGGTTCGGCGAGAAGGACGGGCACCAGATATTTCTGGAGCCGGAAGGGTTGCCGGGCAGTCCGGGGGGCGATCTCGTCTATCCGAACGGCATTTCCACCAGCCTTCCCGCCGATGTCCAGGCAGAGATGATCGCCTCCATTCCCGGTCTGGAGCATGCGCGGATCGTGACCCCCGGCTATGCGGTGGAATATGATCATATCGACCCGCGCGAGCTTGATCCCAGTCTGGAATTGCGCGCCGTGCCCGGGCTTTTTCTGGCGGGTCAGGTGAACGGCACGACCGGGTATGAGGAGGCCGGGGCGCAGGGACTGCTGGCGGGGCTGAACGCGGCGCGGCGCGCGGGAGGGCAGGAGGCGGTGACGTTCAGCCGGGCCGAATCCTATCTCGGCGTGATGGTGGACGATCTGACTTTGCAGGGAATCACCGAGCCCTATCGGATGTTCACCTCGCGCGCCGAATATCGGCTGACACTGCGGGCGGACAATGCCGATCTGCGCCTGACGCCGAGGGGGATCGCGGCGGGGTGCGTGGGAGCGCGGCGGGAGGCAGCGCATCGTGTGACCGAGGGGGCGATCGCCGAGGCCATGGCGCGCGCGGCGGAGCCGGTCTTCCTGCCGGGACCGATGCGGGAGGCGGGAGTCGCCGTATCGCAGGACGGGCGGCGGCGCTCGCTGAACGACGTCTTCGCCGCGCGCGCGCCGGGTGAGGCGGTGGCGGCGCTGGCGCCGTGGTTCGCAACCTTGCCGGAGCGGGTGCGCCGTCATGTCGAGACGGAGGCACGCTATGGCGGGTATCTGGAGCGGCAGGCGCGGGAGATCCGTCAGTTGGACGGCGAGGCGCGGCTCGCCCTGCCGTCCGATCTCGATTACGGCGCGATCGGCGGTCTGAGTGCTGAGATGTGCGAGCGGCTGACGGCGGCGCGGCCGGCGGATTTCGCGGCGGCGCAGCGCGTGCCTGGCGTGACCCCGGCGGCGCTGGTGGCGTTGCTCGCGCATCTGAGACACGCGGCATGAGCGGGGATGTTTCACGTGAAACATTTTCGCGGCTGGAGGTGTTCGCCTCCCTGCTGAGGACGTGGAATACACGGATCAATCTCGTCAGCCCGCGGGACATGGAGCAGCTCTGGCCGCGCCATATCGAGGATTCGCTGCAACTCGCGCCGCTCGTGCCGCAGGGGGCGCGGGTGATCGATCTGGGATCGGGCGGCGGGTTTCCGGGGATGATCGTCGGGATCGCCGCCGGGGCGGAGATGGTGTTCATCGAATCCGACCGGCGAAAGGCGGCCTTCCTGCGCGAGGCGGCGCGGGCCTGCGGGGTGCGCGCGCAGGTCATGGCGCAGCGGATCGAGGTCGCGCGCCCCGCGCCGGCGCCGGTGGTGACGGCGCGGGCCCTGGCGCCTCTGGACATACTGCTCGGCTGGGCCGCGCCGCTTCTCGCGTCCGGCGGCTATGCGCTGTTTCTCAAGGGAAAATCCTTGCCGGACGAGTTGACCGAAGCGGGAGCGCGCTGGCAGATGAGCCATGAGAGTCATCCGAGCCGGACCGATCCTCAGGGAACGATCCTGAAGGTCTGGGACATCCGGCCGGTCGAAGAGGAATAGGGACAGGATGGCGCGGATCATTGCGGTGGCCAACCAGAAGGGCGGCGTTGGCAAGACCACCACGGCCATCAATCTCGCGGCGGCGCTGGCGGCGGGGGGGCGCAAGGTGCTGCTTGTCGATCTCGACCCGCAGGGCAATGCCTCGACCGGGCTGGGCGTGGGGTATGACCAGCGGGCGCAGGGAAGTTACGCGATGCTGATGCAGGAGGACGCAGCTGACGTCCCGCCGCGTCCGACCGCCGTGGAAAATCTCGATATCATCGCCGCCGATACGGAGCTGGCCGGGGCGGAGATCGAACTGATCGCCACGGACCGGCGGGAATATCGCCTGCGCGCGGCTTTGCAGCTTCTCGCGCCGCGTTACGACGTGGTGCTGATCGACTGTCCCCCGAGTCTCGGCCTGCTGACGCTCAACGCTCTGGTTGCCGCCGATGGGGTGTTGGTGCCGCTGCAATGCGAGTTCTTCGCGCTGGAGGGGATCAGCCAGTTGGTCAAGACGGTGGACCGGGTGCGGCGGGCGTTCAATGCCGATCTGCATATCGCGGGGATCGTTCTGACGATGTATGACCGGCGCAACAATCTGTCCGAACTCGTGGCGGCGGATGCGCGCAGCTTTTTCGGCGCGCAGGTGCTGGAGACGCTGATTCCGCGCAATATCCGGATTTCCGAGGCGCAGAGTCATGGATGTCCCGTGCTGGAATATGACCGGCGCAGCGCGGGGTCGGCGGCATATCTGGCGTTGGCGGATGAGGTGATGGCGCGGGCGCGGAAGGCGGGGGGCTGAGGACATGGCGAAGAAGGAAATGCCGCGTCTGGGACGTGGGCTGGCGGCCTTGCTGGGCGAGCAGGCGACGGAGCTGGTGAAGGTTTCGCGTCCCGGCGATGAGAGGGATCATCAGGCGGGAGGCGTTCTGCCGATCGAGCAGTTGGAGCCCAGCCCGTTCCAGCCACGGCAGGAGATGGATGAAGGGCGGCTGGCGGAGCTGGCGGATTCGATTCGCAGCCGGGGTGTGTTGCAGCCGATTCTGGTGCGGCCCCATCCCGAGGCGCCGGGGCGTTTCCAGATCATCGCGGGGGAGCGGCGCTGGAGGGCGTCGCAGCTGGCCGGGCTGCATGAGGTGCCGGTGCATGTGCGGACGCTCGACGACGCGGATGCGATGGCGGCGGCTCTGGTGGAGAATCTCCAGCGCGCCGATCTGAACGCCATCGAGGAGGCGGAGGGCTTGCAGCGTCTGATGAGCGATTATGCGCTGACCCAGGAGGAGCTGGCCGGGGCGGTCGGCAAGTCGCGCCCGCATATCGCCAATACGTTGCGGCTGCTCAACCTGCCGCCACCGGTACGCGGGCTCCTGCGGGACGGGAAGTTGACCGCCGGTCATGCGCGGGCGCTGCTGGGGCATCCCGAGGCTGTGGCGCTGGCCCGGCTGGTGGTGGAGCGCGGGTTGAGCGTGCGACAGACCGAAGCGTTGGCGCAGAAGGCCCCGGGGCCGGAGGCACGGGCCGCGCATGTGCCGCGCGATGCCGAGATCGTGCGGCTGGAGCGCGAACTGGCGGCGAAGCTGGGGTTGCGGGTGCAGATCCGGTTCGACGGCAAGGGGGGGTCGATCCGGCTGGACTATCGGTCGCTGGATCAGTTCGACGGGTTGCTGCGGCTGCTCGATCCGGACATGCGATGATATTTGTTTCGAGTGCGGAAAAATATATTTTCCCTCTTGAGCGGAAAAGGGGGGGCTGTTAAAAGCCCGCCCACCGGGAGCGGGGCTATGGGCACATAGCTCAGTTGGTAGAGCAGCTGACTCTTAATCAGCGGGTCCAAGGTTCGAGCCCTTGTGTGCCCACCATGCCCCGCCCGGTTTTCTTCCTTCGGATCAGATTTCTGGCGCGGGCCTCTGCCCTGAAGGTCGTCGCCGCTTTTCTCGTCTGCGGCCAGGGGTGGAGGGGCTTCGGGGCCGCCTCCACCGCATGTCCGCGGGCGTGTCCCGTGCTCAGAACGTTGCGCGTTCGATTTGCTCGGTCGGGAGGGCCTGCATTCCCTCGGAAGCCGTGATCGTCGTCTCGCTCGTGCGGAGGGCGGCGTAGAGTCCTGCGGCGATTGCCGCGCCGAGCAGCGGAGCGACAATGAAGAGCCAGAGTTGCTCGATGGCGCCTGTGCCTGCGAACAGGGCGGGGCCAATGCTTCGGGCCGGGTTGACCGAGGTATTGTCGACCGGGATCGACACGAGGTGGATCAATGTCAGCACGAGACCGATGGCGAGACCCGCGAAACCGACGGGGGCCTTGTCGTCCGTCGCGCCCAGCACGGTGAGCACGAGAAACGCCGTCATCACCGTCTCACTGACGAAAGCGGCGCCCATGCTGTAGTGATCCGGCGACCGGTCGCCATATCCATCGGAGCCGAATCCGGCGGCGAGGCTGAAATCCTGGTTGCCGCAGGCGATGACGTAGATCACGGCGGCGGCGAGGAGCGCGCCGAGGATCTGGGCGATCCAGTAGCCGGGAATGCGGGAGGCGGGGAATTTGCCCGCGAGAAAGAGGCCGAACGTGACGGCGGGATTGACGTGACAGCCCGAGATCGGCCCGATCACGTAGACCATGGCGAGCAGGGACAGGCCGAAGGCGAAGGCGACCCCCATGAAACCGATATGGCTTCCTGCGAGAACGGCACTGCCGACGCCGCCCATGACCAACACGAAAGTTCCGACAAGTTCAGCGAGATAGGCTTTCATGGATTTGCTCCGTAAATGTTGGTGATCGTGCATGTTTTTTGTTTTCGACCATAGCGGAGTCGCGGAAGGAATACTTGCCAAATAAAGGTGATGGCGCGGTGCGGCGAGGGACGGGCGTGAAACGTCTCCGCGACGATCGCCGGCCCTGACAGGCTGTCTCGAAAGTCGTTGTGTCATGGTGGTTAGGCTCGCGGAGCCCTGCATCGGCGTGAGTCGCGGCGTCTGAAACAGTCTCTGAGCGGCGGCCGGTTTCCGGTTTCTTTTTGACACGCCGCCGTATCATTTGGCGTGGCATTCTTCGGGGTCGGAGGATGGGATGCGACTGATCATCAAACCGGCGGTTCGCTTTCCGGCGACGCCCAGGTCGGAGCCCTTGGCCGATTCGGCTCTCATCGACATCCAGGCATGGGAGGAACGGGAAGTGCCGGATTGGGCATGGGTGCTGGCATGGGCGGCGGCATGGGCGCTGGCCTGTCTCGCGGCATGGTTGGCATGGACTCTGGCTTCGGTATGATCAGCTTGAGGGGCGGCGGCGGGTGTGGAGACGAGCGGGTCGTCCTTTCCCGTTATCCGGCCCTGTTTTGATCCGGGAGATGGGGCAAGACCGGTGCGCACCCGGAGACATGGCCTCGGCGATGTGGCACTCTGCGCCTTGAGATCTGCTTTTGATCTGGGCAAATCGTTCGGGGAGCGCATGACATGAATGTCGATCGGGCCTGGTGGCGCGCCTGTCGAACGGGCGGATGCGTCGTGGCGATCGTCATTGCTTTTGCGGGCGCGCAGCCGGCGGTTTCGGGGGCCATGTCGGCCGGGTCCATGTCCGGTCCGGGTGGGGGCGGTATGCATTTCGGCGCGGCGGGGATGCCGTTCGATCTGGCGCGCACCCTTCATATCTTCACGCCCCTGCCGGATGGCGGCGAGCAGGACGTGGTCTCGACCGATGGCGATCCGGCCCAGATCGCCCTGATCCGCCGCCATTTATCCACCCAGGCCGCGCGGCGCGCCAAGGGGGATTACAGCGGTCCCGCCGCGATGCATGGGGAGTCCATGCCGGGTCTGAAGGCGCTGGCGGCTGGGGCGGCCCGGATGCGGATACGCTTCCAGACCCTTCCGGCAGGGGGACGCATCATCTATCAGTCGCACGACCCCTCTCTGATCGCGGCTGTTCATAGCTGGTTCCGGGCGCAGGTCCATGATCATGGCGCTGATGCGATGCTGTCGCATCAGTGAAGTGACAGCCTCACGCGCCGCGGATAGACCCGACACGGATGCATGGGATCGGAAGGGTGTCGCGACGTGTCATTTCCTCGCGGTGTGGTTGTGTCGATCGGCCGGCTCATGACGATGACGGCCGCCGGATGCGTTCCGTTCGTCTTTCCCGGCGCGGGACAGGCCGCGTCGCCGGATGGGGCGGCCGGGCCGAAGACGGTCTCCCATATCGAGGCAGCGAAATCCGTCACGTCCGTGGGCGCTCCGGAGGTGATCCGGGTCGTGGGCGCGCCTGAGCGCACCTCTTGGCTCTCGCGCATTTTCGACCATAAGAGCACGGAGTTTTTCGGCGACGCGCCCATCGCGCGGGGCGACTACATCCATCACGGTCTGGGCCGGGTGGCCGCTCCGGCGGCGCTGCCGGGCGCGCGCATGATGGCGGCGGGGCATGTGTCGCTGATGTTCATGCCGTCCTTCATGGGCATGCAGGACAACATGGTGGGGGACAGCACGGTCTCCCCGGCCACGATCGCCACGCATTATGATTCCGTCACGGGTTCGAAAGTGCGGGTCGTTCCGCATGGGATGAATGCGAGCATGTATATGTTCGGCGTGATGTATGCGGTGAACAACTGGTTGAATATCGACGTCATGTCCGGCTGGACCCGCAAATACATGGACATGACCACGTTCAGGGGCATGGTCGGCAGCAAGGTGCTGGGCATGAGCGGCGGCGCGACCAGCGGTTTCAACGATACGCAGGTCAATGCGATCGTCCGGTTCTATCAGGACAGGCACACGCATTTTCATCTCAATTTCGGCCTGAGTCTGCCGAGCGGCTCGACGACCGGCGCCATCACCATGCTCTCGCCCAAGGGCAAGGACATGACGACGCGCGCGCCCTATGGCATGCAGATCGGCACGGGGGAGGTGTTCGCCACGCCGGGTCTGACCTATCTGGGCACGACGGGCCGCTGGTCCTGGGGGGCGGCGTTTCGCTCCCGCCTTCCTTTCGCGCGCAATAGCCATGGCTATGCCTGGGGCGCCCGTTATCAGGAGAGCGTCTGGGGCGGTTATCTGCTGCCCGGCGACATGATTCTTTCCCTGCGTGTCAATTACGTGCGTCAGGATCGCATCAGCGGGAAAGACCCGTTGATCAACGGCGTCGGCGAGCCGATGAACCCGCTCTATTACGGCGGTCAGCGGCTCCAGCTTCTCGGCGGGCTCGATATCGACGGTCACAGCATCGGGCTGCCGGGCTACAGTCATTTCGCCATTGAAGGCGGAAAGCCGGTGTATCAGAATCTCTACGGGCCGCAGCTTGCGCAGGGCTGGCAGATCGCGGCGCGGATCAGTCAGCTTTTTTGAGGGGTTGGGTTCTTCTTTTTCTGAAGAAAAAGAAGCAAAAAGACTTCTGATTTTTTGGCTGCGGAGTCTCATCGGGAAACTCCGCGGCCAACGCGCAGAAGTTTTTTGGTTCTTTTTTCAAAAAAGAACCAGCAGCCTCACACGCCCTCTCGAAGTGCGGCGACAACCCATTCCGCCGCTTTGAGGCCGTCGATGGCGGCTGAGAGAATGCCGCCCGCGTAGCCTGCGCCTTCGCCGGCAGGGAAGAGGCCGCGCCAGTCCGGGCTTTGGCCGGAGGCGTCGCGGGCGATGCGGAGCGGGGAGGAGGTGCGGGTTTCGACGCCGGTCATCACCGCGTCGTCCATGGAGAAGCCGGGGAGTTTGCGCGCGAAATGCGGGAGCGCCTCGCGGATGGCGTCGATGGCGAAATCCGGCAGGCAGCGGGAGAGATCCGTAGGGGTGGTGCCGGGCCTGTAGGAGGGGATGACCGCGCCGAGGCTGGTGGAGGGGCGTCCGGCAAGGAAATCGCCGACGCGCTGGGCGGGGGCCTTGTAGTCGCCGCCGCCCGCCGTGAAGGCGGCGCGCTCCCAGCGGCGCTGGAAGGCAATTCCGGCGAGCGGGCCGTCAGGGTAGTCGCGCTCGGGCGAGACGTCGACCACGATGCCCGCATTGGCGTTGCGTTCGGCGCGGGAATACTGGCTCATGCCGTTGGTGACGACCTGATTTTCCTCAGATGTGGCGGCGACGACGGTGCCGCCGGGGCACATGCAGAAGGAATAGACGCCGCGCCCGTTGGCGGCGTGATGGACGAGCCTGTAATCCGCCGCGCCGAGCAGCTTGTGTCCGGCCTGCGGGCCGAAGCGGGCGGCGTCGATCACCGATTGCGGGTGTTCGATACGGACGCCGATGGAGAAGGGCTTGGCGGTCATCGTCACGCCGGCATCATGCAGCATGGCGAAGCTGTCGCGGGCGGAATGGCCGATGGCGAGCACGGCCTGCATGGCGGGGAGTTCCGTCCCGTCGGCGAGTTGGAGCGCCCTCAGGCGGTGTGGGGCGCCCTCGCCGATCAGGCCGGTGACGCGCGTGCCGAAGCGATATTCGCCGCCAAGGCGTTCGATTTCCGCGCGGATATGTTCGACCATGGAGACGAGGCGGAATGTGCCGATATGGGGTTTCGAGAGGGTGAGAATTTCCTCCGGCGCACCTGCCTTGACGAATTCCTCCAGCACCTTGCGGCCGAGATGGCGAGGGTCGGAAATGCCGCTGTACAGCTTGCCGTCCGAGAACGTGCCCGCGCCACCTTCGCCGAACTGGACGTTGCTTTCCGGCGTCAGGATGGATTTGCGCCAGAGGGCGAAGGTATCGACGGTGCGTTCGCGCACGATCCTGCCGCGTTCGAGGACGATCGGGCGCAGTCCGGCCTGGGCGAGGATGAGGGCGGCCATCAGCCCGCACGGCCCCGCGCCGATGACCACGGGGCGGGGGGCGCCGGACGGCGGGGCAGACGGGAGATGGTAGCGCGTGTCCGGCGTGGGCTGGACGTGGCTGTCCGTCGCGAAGCGGGCGAGGAGGGCTGTCTCGTCCGCCACCGTGCAGTCGATGCTGTAGACGAGCATGATCTGGCCGCGTTTGCGGGCGTCGTAGCCGCGCCGCGCGATGTGGAGGTCCAGAATCGCGTCCTCGGGCAGGGCGAGCCGGGCCGCGAGGGCGGGACGAAGGGCGTCCGATGCGTGGTCGAGCGGGAGCCGGAGTTCGGTGACGCGGATCATGGCGTTTGGGAAGTCATGTTCGGCGGGGTCTTGTCAAGGTCGTTTGCCGGAGTGGTCGTGCGTTTGTTTTTGCAGGGGGTTGCGGCAGGGCTCTGCCCTGCGAGCCGCCAAAGGGCGGTCGCCCTTTGGAAACCCTTTGGTCAGGGCAGGAAGACGATGGTTTTGTTGCCGTTGAGGATGGTCCGGCGTTCGATGTGGTAGCGGACGGCGCGGGCGAGGACGCGGCGTTCGATGTCGCGGCCCTTGCGGATGAGGTCGTCGGGTGTGTCGGCGTGGGAGATGCGCTCGACGTCCTGCTCGATGATCGGGCCTTCGTCGAGATCGTCGGTGACGTAATGAGCGGTGGCGCCGATCAGTTTCACGCCGTGCGCGAAGGCCTGGTGGTAGGGGCGTGCGCCCTTGAAACCGGGGAGGAAGGAATGGTGGATGTTGATGCAGCGCCCGGAGAGGGCGGCCGCCATGTTGCTTGACAGCACCTGCATGTAGCGCGCGAGGACCACGAGTTCCGCGCCGGTGGTGGCGGCGAGATCGAGGATATGGGCTTCCTGCTGGGGTTTCGTTTCCTTCGTCACCGGCAGGTGGCGGAAGGGAATGCTGCCGAAATCGATATGGGCGTAGGTTTCGGCGGGGTGGTTGGCGACGATGCCGACGGGGTCGATGGCGAGTTCGCCGATGCGCCAGCGATACAGCAGGTCCACGAGGCAGTGGTCGAATTTCGACACGAGCAGGAGGGTCCGGGGCGGACGGGAGATGTCGGTGAGGCGCCATTCCATCGCGAATGCGCGGGCGACGGGCGTGATGGCGGTCTGGAGCGAGGCGGGGGTGGCGTCGGCGGAGAGGAGGGTGAAGACGATCCGCATGAAAAAGCGTTGCGTGAGCGCGTCGTCGAACTGTTGCGCCTCGGTAATATTCCCGCCCTGGGCGAAGAGCGTCTGGCTGATCGCGGCGACGATGCCGGGGCGGTTGGGGCAGGCGAGGGTCAGGACGTAAAGCGGGACGGGGGACAAGAGGCTGGCTCCGACATGAGGGGCGGCGGTCGCTATGGGACTCTGTCCTGCACCCGCCAAAGGGCTCGCCCCTTGGAAGCCCTTGAGTTCAGATCCGCGGGGGTCGGGAGGGGGTCGATGGAGGCGTCTTTATTTGAATTCAGTCCTCGATCCACCACTTGACCGGCTCCGGCTCGCCGTTTTCCGCCGTTTCACGCGGGGCCACGGGGGAGGGTTTGCTGCGCGAGGGTCTGACTTTGGCGGCGTCGAGCGCGGCTTCGTAGCTGATCTTCTGCGCGTGGATCTGGCCGATCAGTTCCGCGATGCGGGCGTCACGCTCCCGCAATGTCTGCTGAAGCTCCTTCACGTGCAGTTCCGCATGAACGGCGCGGGTTTCCTGCGAACGGATCTGGGTCTGAAGATCGCCCAACTGGCGCTCGGCGTCCTCGCTGCGCCGCTGTTCGCGCCGTAGCGACGCCTTGAGGCGGTCGATCTCGCTCGTGTCCTGCGCAGGAGCGGGCTGACGGGAGGCGCCGCGCGAGACGGCGTGATGCTCGACGACGACTTCGCCGTCCTGGATGAAGCGGCGACGTCGATTTTCCGACCCGGCGCGGATGGGCTGCGTCACCGCGGCGACACGCTTGCGTCCGGACCCAAATCGGTTGAGCGCTTCGAGAACCGCGGTCTCATTCATTTCGACATCCGCGTGTTCTGTAGCCAAGGGCCGTCGTCCGCCATCGGACTCCATGATGGTGCTCCTGTTGAGTATGTTGTCCATGGCGGGTACGAATGAACCCGACTGCGTGCTACACAAGTGACTGACTGATTGTCAGTCTCGTCATGCTTCCGCAAGAAAGGCAGGCTTCGTTGCCTCGCTCATTAGAACAGGGCCAAATATAGCAGAGTTCGGACTCTGTCACGACAAAAAACGCGGCGGCGACATGTTTTTTGATGACGGGGCGAGGGACGGCCATTACCTCGTTTACGGATATGGTCGTGATCGCCTCAGTCACGGACGATGTGTTCAGAAATCCATGCGGGGTAAAAGACTACGCTATTGCCGCGCGATATTGGCGCTGCCGCCGGCCCGATACGCCGTCCTCTGTATCGGGTTTTTTCCTTTTCCGCGCAGGCATGCGACGTGACGGACATTCGTCCGTCATTGTGCCGTCTTTTCAATGGATCTTCATCGTTCTTTTTGAAACGAAGAAACGGGAACCGTCCTGACCCGGCTGCACGCTTCCTGTTGTTCCGAATAAAGAAAGACCCCCTTCTTTCGAGGGGGTCGAACTCTTTGCGAAAGAACGCCCCGTCCGCTGGGGACGGAGGTGACGATCAGGAAACCGGGTCGCGCCGGTCGCGCAGCTTGACGTAGGCGAGCGCGGCGTGTTCCGCGCAATAGGGTTTTCCCGGCAGCGGTTTCGCGCCGCAGAAATGGAAACCCGGCGTGCCGGGATCGCCGATCGGCCAGCAGCATGCCGCCCCGCGCCGGACGCTGCTCTCGCCGGTGATCGAACGCACCATGGGGCGCAGGCTGGCGGCGATGATCTCCGCCTCGCTGGAAGGCGGGCGGGCCGGAGCGGCGGGACGCGGCGGCGGGCGTTTCGGTTCCGTCTCGACCGGACGGGGAGGGGCGGCCTGAGGTTTCGGCGCGGTGGCCGTCACGGCGGCGGGTGGCGCGGCCTGAGTGCGCGCGACCTGGGCGGGCGCGGACGGCGCGGGGCCGGACGAGTCCGGGCGTGGTCCCTCAGGACGGGGCAATTCGGGGTGCGGCACCTCTGAGCGGGGCAATTCGGGCCGGGGCGGCTCCGGGTTCATCCGGGGCTCCTCCTGCGCGGCCTGAACGGGGGGCGGCGCGGCGGCGTCCGGCGCGGATTGCGGCTTGCGCCGTTCCTTGCGCGGCATCGCGGACCGGGGGGCCGCCATGCGCTCCTCTGCGGCGCTCCGGGTTTCGCCGGCCGCGAGTTCCTCCTCCGTCTTGCGGATGGGAGATGGCCGCGGCGGAAGGCCGAGGCGGTGGGCCTTGCCGACCACGGCGTTCTTCGTGATCGAGAGCTGGCGGCCGATCTCCGCGGTCGAAAGCCCCTGACTCCATAAGTCCTGGAGGCGGGCGATCACCTCGTCGGTCCACTCCATACCCTCGCTCTCCCTCTTCACGATTGCGTCATCAGTCTTCAATGCGTACCGGAATCTAGGCTTTCCGGCGGCTTTTCTCAATCCGGCCCGCTGCATTTTTCATGCGCCTGCCGTGTTCGTTACTGGGAACGCCGTGTCAGCCGCACCTGCTTTCCATCGACGGAGAGGGCGAGCTGTCCCGCCAGCAGGGCCAGCGCGTCCTCGCCGAACACGGCCCGCCGCCAGCCTTGCAGGACGGGGAGGTCCGTCCGGCCCAGCGCCAGATGGTCGAGATCCTCGCCCGAGGCGACCAGCTTGGGCGCGACCTGGTTCTCCTCGCATTTCGCCGCCAGAAGGACGCGCAGCAGCGCGACGAGGGCGGCGGAGGCGCGCGCGCCCTCGGGCTTGCGGGGCGCGCGGGGCAGCACGGCCTCCGGCAGGCCCGTCCCGGTGCGGACGGCCTCCAGCAGCGCGGCTCCGGCGCGGCCTTCCGCGAAGCCGCGCGTCACGCCGCGCACGCGGGCCAGGGCGTCCACGTCATCGGGCTGGACGGCGGCGATTTCCAGCAGGCTTTCGTCGCGGATCAGCCGCTGGCGGGGGATGTCGAGATTCTGCGCCTCGCCCTCGCGCCAGGCGACGATCTCGCGCAGCACGCCGAGCATGCGGCGGTTGTTGGTGCGGGGCTTGAGCCGCTCCCAGAGGCGGTAGGGGTCGGGGCGGAAGGTCTCGGGGCGGGTCAGTTCCGCCAGCTCGGCATCGGCCCAATGCTGACGGTCCTGGTCCGTCAGTTCCTTGCGCAGAGTCAGATACACGTCGCGCAGATGCGTCACGTCGGCGGCGGCGTAGGCGATCTGCGCCGGGGTCAGGGGACGGGCGGACCAGTCGCTGAAGCGGTGCGTCTTGTCGATGGCGCCGCCGGTGACGGCGCTCACCAGCGCGTCGTAGCCGATCTGGTCCCCATGGCCCGCGACCATGGCGGCGATCTGCGTGTCGAAGATGGACTGCGGCAGCCGGTCGAAGAGGTGGAGGAAGATTTCCAGATCCTGCCGCGCCGCGTGGAACACCTTGAGGCAGGCGGGCTCGTCCAGCAGGGCGGCCAGCGGGGCGAGGTCGATCCCTTCCGCCAGCGCGTCGATCACCGCCACGTCCTGCGTGCCCGCGAGCTGGACGAGGCAGAGTTCCGGCCAGTACGTCCGTTCCCGGACGAACTCCGTGTCGATGGTGACGAAGGGCTCCTGCTTGAGGCGGCCGCATAATTCGGCCAAATCAGAGGTGGAAGCAATCATTCGGGGGGCCGGGAAACCGGCGGCGGGCGCACGCATGACACCCCCATACACCAGCGGGGGCACTCATGACCACATCGCAAAACGATCTCGCTGCGCTGACGCAGCTCGGGAAGTCTTCCGCCGTCGCCGCCGATCCCTCGCAGGCGGTGCTGGAGCGGGTGCCGAGCCCGCATCCGGAGCGGCGGTATCTCGTGCGGTTCACCGCGCCGGAGTTCACGTCGCTCTGTCCGGTGACGGGGCAGCCGGATTTCGCGCATCTCGTGATCGACTACGTTCCCGATCAATGGATCGTGGAGAGCAAGTCGCTGAAGCTCTATCTCACCAGTTTTCGCAATCACGGGGCGTTTCATGAGGCGTGTTCCGTCGCCATCGCCGCGCGGCTGGTGGAGGAACTGTCGCCGGTCTGGCTGCGGATCGGGGCCTACTGGTATCCGCGCGGGGGGATTCCGATCGACGTGTTCTGGCAGACGGGTGTGCCGCCGGAGGGGGTCTGGATTCCGGCCCAGGACGTGCCGGGCTATCGCGGGCGGGGGTAGGACCGTTTTTTTCGGCGGACAGGGGCAGCGCCTTGGAGGGTGTCTATCCCAGCATCCGTCCGATGACCTGGGCGGTGTAGTCCACGACCGGGACGATGCGTCCGTAATTCAGGCGCGTCGGGCCGATGACGCCGATGGCGCCGACGATTTTCTGCGAGAGGGTGCGGGCGGGGGCGACGACCATGGAGACGCCCGCCATGCCGAACAGGCCGCTTTCCGCGCCGATATAGATCCGCACGCCTTCGGAGTCCTGCGCCAGTTGCAGGAGCTGGAGCATGGTTTCCTGCGTTTCGAGCCGCTCGAACAGCATCTGGATGGTGGTCAGGCGCTCGATCTCGGTGATATCGGTCAAAAGCTTGCCCTGGCCGCGCAGGAAGAGCGTGCCGTGGGTCTCGTCCCAGCTGGCGAGGCCGGATTCGATCACCGTGGCGGCGAGGGCGTCGAGTTCGTGGCGGTCGGCCTGCATCTCCGTCACCACGCGGGCGCGCAGGGCGGAGAGGGTGAGGTCGCCGAGCCGGGCGTTGAGGTAGTTTCCGGCCTCCACGAGGGCGGAGGGCGGCAGGCCGGGCGGGGTTTCGATGACGCGGTTCTCGACCTGTCCGTTGACCGAGACCAGGATGACCAGCACGCGGTTCGGGCCGAGGGCGACGAACTCGATATGTTTCAGCGCGGCGTCGTTCTTCGGGGCGAGCACCAGCCCGGCGGCGGCGGAGAGGCCGGAGAGCATGGACGACGCCTCGCCCAGCACGTCCTCCACCGAGCGGCCGCGCGGTTCCAGCCGGGCGGCGATGGTCTGGCGGTCTTCCGCGCCGAGGCTGCCGAATTGCAGCAGCCCGTCCACGAAGAGGCGCACGCCTTTTTCCGTGGGCAGGCGTCCGGCGGAGACATGGGGGCTGAAGAGGAGTCCGGCCTGGGTGAGGTCCGCCATCACATTACGGATCGTGGCGGGAGAGAGCATGGGGGTGAGGCGCTGCGAGAGGGTGCGGCTGCCGATGGGCGCGCCGGTCTCGACATATTCCTCCATGATTTCACGCAGGATGGCCGCCGCGCGGGGATCGAGCCCATGCGGCGGGGGGGTGGATTCGGACATCGCCGTGCCTCCTTCCGACAGGGCGGATGATAGGCGGGACGGAGCGTGTGGGCCAGCCCCTTCCGTTCGGGGCTATTGACGCCGCGATCCGGTGGAAGCACGTTACGTTGCGGCTCCGTCACGTTGAACCCGGGCATGGATGGTATTGGGTTCCGTTTCCCTTCCTCGTCAAAAAGGAGGGCATGCCGGTTTTTTATCAATCAGGGATTTGGGGAGTAAATCGTGACTAAAGATACATGGACTGGAAAAGGGGACGGTTCGTCCTGGACCGATGCGAAGAACTGGAGCGATGGCGTCCCGACGTCGACATCTGATGTCGTCATCAATGCGGACACGACGATCACTTGCCCGAACACCATAAACATCAATAGCCTTACGACGTCGGGTTCAAACATTCAATTGAATGATGTTTTCAACCTCAATGTTTCAGGGACAATTGATTTAACCGGATCATCTCCAAGCCTTACCATTCAGGCCGCGTCTTCACCGGAAACCATCAAAGTCACAGCGGGGGCGATAAATGAATCTGTCCCCAATAGCAGCCTGAGCATTTTTAATAGTGTGGCGCCACCGAAGGGTCTGGCGGCATCCGTGGTTGTTGACTATGCTTATCTTGGAAGTAACTCCACGCTTGCCATCAATAACGGGGCAAACGCGTCCCTGACGGTCAATAAAGGTTACAGCAAGAGCTACAGTCAAGGTGGATCGGCAACTTATTATCCGTCTCCAGCCGGGGCCGGTGCGGCGATCGCCTGCTTCCTTGCCGGTTCGATGATTCGCACGCCGGGCGGTGATGTCACGGTCGAGGACATCCGGATCGGCGATGAGGTCACGGCTTTCGACTGGCGCGACAACGCCGAGATCGCCCGCAAGGTCGTCTGGGTCGGAAACCGGAAGACGACGGTGCGCCCGGCTCTGCCCGATGATGAGGCGGGGTATCCTGTCCGCATTCTGAAAGATGCCATCGCCGATGGCGTGCCCTTCAAGGACATGCTCATCACCGCCGAGCATTGCCTGTTCTTCGAGAACCGGTTCGTCCCCGTCCGCATGCTCGTCAACGGGCACTCCATCTTCTACGACAAGAGCTTTTCCTCCTATGAATACTATCACATCGAGACCGATACCCACTCGGTGATATGGGCCGACGGGATGCTCACCGAGTCCTATCTCGACACGGGAAACCGTTCCTCTTTCGCCCAGCACGGCAAGCTCGCCC
>NZ_SLZN01000006.1 GCF_004346035.1 Acidomonas methanolica
CACTGGGGAATATCCATGAAAGTGAACGACTTTCTGGATTTCCCAGTTCCGGAACCTCAGTACAAGATACCCATCACGAAAAGTGCGGAAGAACCTACGATTGCCCCATGACTTCGTGAGGTGATGGGCCGATAACATAAACTGGCTTCTCCTGTATGGCCCGCGGCGTGACTGTCCGATCTTCGAAACCCGTCTCCATTCTCGATCACGCCAGCCGTGAGCATCAAGCCATTGCCTTTGCATGGTGGATACGTCAAGAGTTCGAGCTGGTTGTCTGCTGTCATGTTTCCGTCTGGGTACTATGGTCATCAAGTTACAGAGCCCGCCTGCCCGTATGAACGATGAAAGCGGCTTTCGCGTTCTGTTCATCAACGATACCTCCCGGAACGGCGGACCAGGACAGACCCTACTGGATATTCTGAAATTCCTGGACCCCGCGCGTATCGAGCGGAGCGTCATGCTTCCGCGCGAAGATATTGTCAGCCGTCGGATACGCGAGCACGCCGCTGCCGAGACCTTGATTATCGAACCGGCGATCATCGAGAACCTCGTCCAGCCGCTTTCCCGCGCCATGAGGCGCGACGATTTCGCCGCCCCGCTGGCGTTGCGCCTGTTGCGGGCGGGGGGCAATGTCGTCCGCGCGGTGACAGGCGCGCTGCGGCTGGTTCGCCATGTTCGGCGGGAACGCTATAGGGTGATCTTCTGCAACGGAACCACGGCCAATTTCATAGGCGGCGTACTGGCGGCGCTGCTTGGTGTCCCCGTGATCTGGCACGTGTTTTACCCTGCCGTGCCGCCGGCTCTGCGCGGGTTTCATCGGTGGCTGGCCTCGCGGTCGGGCGTGCGCGCCATTCTCTGCGTGTCGGGCGCTGTCGCCGCCCAGTTCCCGCCCGGTTTATCCAAAGTGCGCGTGTTGCATGATGCGCTCGACATCGCCGAATTCGACCGGATGGGTGCTCCCCCGGTTCTGAAGCAGGAACTGGGGCTTGAGGAGGATACGTTCATCTTCGGCGCGCATGGTCGCATCCTGCCCCATAAGGGGTTCGTGGAGCTGATCCGCGCCGCCCAGGCGGTTTTCAGTCACCTGGATGCGTCCGCCCGCGCTCGATGCCGCTTTGTCATTCTCGGCGATACCCCTCAGGATCTGCCTGTCGATCACCTCGCGAACTGTCGGGAACTGGTCCGGACGCTCGGGCTGGAGGAACAGGTGCTGTTCATCGGGTTCAGGCCGGTGGTGCGTCCTTATCTAGCGGATTTCGACGTGGCGATCGTGCCGAGCGTCTATCCGGACCCGTTGCCGAGGGCCGTTCTTGAAGCTATGGCGATGCGGAAACCCGTGATCGCCTTTGCGGTTGGTGGTATGGGCGAGATGATCACGGACGGGGTGGAAGGGCGGCTGCTCAACGGCGATCCGCCAGATATAGCCGGTCTGGCCGAGGCCTGCCTGAACGCGCTTAATGATCCCCAAACATGGCGTGCAAGAGGCGAAGCGGCGCGGCGGCGTATCGAGCAGGATTTCAACGCCCGGACCCATGCGGACGCCATTGCGCGCGAACTGTTTCGCGCGGCAGGTGCGCCCGCGCGATGAGCGCAAGACACAAGGTGGTTCACGTCGTGGTGGCGGGCGATATCGGCGGGGCCGAGCGCCTGCTGCTGGACCTGACCACCCGCCCGGTTGAAAGCAACGCCGAGCACTGCGTGGCCCTGATGACGCCCAACCCGAAGCTCAGGGCCTATATCGCTGCGAGCGGCGTTGCGCTCCGGGAGCGGGGGCCGATCCGTGCCGACCCACTTTCCTATCTCTGGCGCGCGTTTGGGCCGGTTGATGTGCAGTGGCTGGAGACGGTCCTGACGGAAGAGCGCGCCACGATCGTTCACATGCACACCTACGCCTCGCACATCATCGGGGTACGCGCGGCGCGGCGTCTGCGACTGCCGAGTCTGCGGACGGAACATGGCGTTCATCATTATACCGATCCGAGTTGCGCGCTCTTTCGCTCCTGGGCGTTGCGACATACGGATTCTGTCGTCGCCGTAAGCGACTATGTGCGCCGCTTCGTGAGCCGACGCGCGCCCTTCGCGGCGGGACGCATCCATGTTGTTCGTAACGGCGTGGATACGCGCTATTTCGCGCCGGTGCCGTCGCCTCCGCCCGGTCCGTTCACGCTGGCGCTGGTCTGTCGGCTTGAGCCGTGGAAGCAGGTCGATCTCGTGATTCGGGCGGCCGCGCATGTGCCGGGACTGCATGTGCGTATCGCAGGGGACGGCAGCGCACGCGGCGCATTGGAAGAGCTGACACGGAAACTGGGTGTGACAGACCGTATTGTCTTCATGGGTTACCAGCCCGATCCGCGTTCCGTCATCGCCGCGTGCGACGCCGCCATCAACACGTCTCGCGACGAACCACTCGGTCTGTCTGTCATGGAAGCGCTCTCAATGGGGCGCCCGGTCGTCGCCTTCGATGGCGGCGGTATTCCCGAGATCGTGCAGGATGGCGCTACCGGATGGCTCGTGCGGAGGCATAATGTCGAAGCTCTGGCCGCCACTCTCGCGCAGGTTGCGGTCAGTCAGGCCGAGGCTGCGCGTCTGGGGATCGCGGCGCGCGCATTCATTGAGCGCGAAGGCCGGATCGAGACAATGTGCGAAGGCTACGCTACGGCCTATGCGACGTTGCGCTACGGTCAGCGCGCAGGTGTGTGATCAGCCAGGAGACGCTTACCACGGCAAAGTCCATCACCTGCTGAAAAGCCGCCATGATGATCAACGTCGCTGCGACCTTGGGGCGGGAGAGATCCATCATTCCGGCTGCTTCGAGGCCCAGCCCGACGAAGAGAATATCCTTGCCCGGCACGAGCGGTAACCGCGTGACGATCAGCCGGAGCGCCACGAACTCGAAGCAGACGAACGCGCTGGGCAACGCGTCGGAAAGCCACCAGCTTGCGAATTCGAGGATAAGCGTCACAAAACTGCGCGCGAAATGTATGCCGAAAGTCCAGAGCATCTCCTGCCGCGTCAAGCGCGTAAGACGCGCTCCCGCCACCATCAGCACCAGACAAGGCAACAGCGGCAAGGTGGACGCGCCCAGCAACATCCAGTGTCGGCTTCCGGTAAGAAGTGGCAGACTGGCCCCACTGGACAGCAGGAAGATCAGCACCACCACCCAGACCATCGCCAGCCCCGCTCCGCCGGAAAGCAGCGCTGATTCCCGGACGACGTGAAGCAGGTTATCGCGCGTGAGCCGCAGTTTTTTCTGCGCCCAGAAGAAGAAGTAAGTTTCTCCTGAATACTCGACCAGTACGGAATTCAGATAGCGCTTGCGAAAGAGCACAGAAAGCGGAAGCTGCCCGGACACATCCAGCAGACGGCGAAAGATGAGCCATTCCGAGACAGGCTGCACCCCGTAAGGCAGGCATTGGATAAGGTAAAATCCGACCGTCCGCGGGCGTGCGTTCCAGACCTGCATCCATCCGATCGTGCTCAGGTTATGGATCAGGAAAACAAGCATCACGGCCGGAAAAAGCCAGCGCAACAGGAGAGATACTCGTCCTGTGATCCGGTCTTTCAGGTCAGGCATCTAAATCGACTTTCCGGGGGGGCATCTGCGACCATCGCTGGCTATGTGCAATATCGTCGAGGCCGACACAAGCGCCTGATTCCAATACCTTGTCTTGGTTGGGATTGTTTAATGAAATGATCAGAGACAAAGCCCATACCCGAGATTACAAACAGTGACAGGCTAGGTCTAAGTGCAGAAAAATAGGATGTTTCTGTGGTGTGAAATATCTTCTGTCTGCGGTTGGATGAATTATTCGACGGGCAGAACTTTTGCATGACCGAGTATACCCCCCCCCCCCCCCGCGAATGCGGTTAAAGATGATGTTTTGGAATCGCTGACCATGATAGCGGAGAGCGTGGCGTTCCGCGATGCCGACTCCGGACTGGAGCAGGTACCATGTCGGCGGCCAGACATCGCGGGAAGACCGCTGCGGATCGCAATTGTAGCCAGTTCGTACAATTTTATCAGTGACGGTGTGGCGCTTACGCTCAATCGTCTCGTCGGATATCTTGAGAAACAAGGTGTGGAGGTGCGTGTTTTCGCGCCTGTTTCCAGCACGACTTCGTTTCCCGCGCCTGGCATTATCGTACCTGTGCCTTCTATCGCTCTGCCTGGTCGCGGCGAATACCGGCTGGCTTTTGCCTTACCCTATGATGAAATCAAGGCCTTCTCCCCGGATCTGATTCATATCGCGCTTGCGCCCGATTACCTCGGCTTCACGACCCTGCGTGCCGCGCGCAAGCTCGGCATACCACTCGTGGCATCTTACCATACTCGTTATGAGACCTATCTGAAGCATTATTGGTACGTGGCATGCTTCGAAACAGCTCTTAAACGCTATCTCAGTGCCTATTACGCGAAGTGCTTGGAAATTTACGTTCCTACGCAGTCGATGATCGACATTCTTCAAGCTGACGGGCAGAAGGGTAAGTTGGTCCTGTGGCAACGGGGGGTTGATTCAGACCAGTTCAACCCCGGACATCGCTCCGTGCAGTGGCGTACCGATCATGGCATCGGCCCGGAAGAAACCGTCATTCTTCTGGTTTCGCGTCTTGTACGGGAGAAGCAACTTGGCGTCTTCAGTGAAACTCTCCGCAAGTTGAACGACAAGGATGTTCCCTATCGCGCCGTCGTCGTGGGCGACGGACCGGAGCGCGTGACCCTGGAGCGCGCCCTGCCGCAAGCCATCTTCACCGGTTTTCTGCGGGGTCAGGAACTCTCCATGGCTTATGCCTCGTCCGACATTTTTGTCTTTCCCAGCGAAACCGAGACGTTCGGGAATGTCACATTGGAAGCGATGGCCTCCGGGTTAGCTTGTGTCTGTGCCAACGCCTCGGGCAGCCGTTCACTCGTGCTTGATGGCGTAACCGGCTTTCTGGCCCGTCCCGGCGATGCGGAGGATTTCGCTTTTCGCGTCCAGCAGCTCACTCTTGACTCTACACTGCGGGCTGGAATGGCAGCAGCAGGTCGGGCGAGAGCACTGGCGTTCTCATGGGATCAGACCATGTCCAGCCTGTTGAATCATTATATGGCTTTGGTGCGGAATACGCCTTGAAAATTGTCGATATTTCGGAATTTTACTCCCCGACTAGCGGGGGGGTCCGCACTTATACTGAAGCGAAATTCCTGGCGGCCGATCGCCTTGGTCATAGGTTGACAGTTATTGCTCCGGGTCCGGAGGATCGAGTAGAGACGCGTGGGGCGGGGAAACTGGTCTGGGTGAAAAGCCCGCCGCTGCCATTCGACAAGAATTATCACATGTTTTGGTCGAGAAAGCCCGTCTGGCGGATTCTCGATGACGAGGTTCCGGATTTCATCGAAGGCTCATCTCCATGGCGTGGTGGGTGGATCGCCGGCACATGGCCTGGACCTGCGCCCCGGGCGCTGTTCATGCACGCAGACCCGGTCGCGGTCTATCCCCAGACCTTTCTGGGCAATATTTGTTCTCCAGCGCAGATCGACGCGGCATTTGGATGGTTCTGGTCGTACTTGCGACGTCTTAACAGCCGGTTTGACGGCACGATTGTCGCTGGAGCTTGGCTGGCCAAGCGATTTGCGGAACATGGGCTGAAGCACCTGCACACGGTGCCGTTCGGAGTCGATATCGCGTTGTTCTCTGCCGCTTCCCGAAGCGAGGACGTTCGTCGCGAAATGCTTCGCTGGTGCGGTCTTGGTCCGGAGGCGACCCTTCTCGTCACAGTCGGACGGCATCATCCCGAAAAACGTATCGGTCTCCTGATCGACGCCGTAACGCTGGCTCAACGAACATGTCTGGTCGGTCTGGTGATTATCGGCGACGGCCTGTCGCATGAGCGCGTGCGACGCAAGGCCGCGCGGGCTGCTCATATCCATGTGGCCGGCAGGGTGGATGACCGTTCGCGTCTTGCCACTATGATGGCTAGCGCCGATGCGCTGCTTCATGGGTCCACGGCAGAAACATTCGGCTTTGTGACGGCTGAAGCCTTGGCTTGCGGCACGCCTGTCATCGTACCGGACGCTGGGGGGGCCGGCGACATTGCGGACCCTGCCTATGCGCAGATCTATGCCTCCGGGAATGCGAACGCTGCCGCGGATGCCATCGTACGTTTCGTGACGCGCGATCGGAGTGTTCTGTCCGGTGCAGCGCGCGAAGCCGGAACCCTCATCGGCACGATCGATTATCACTTTGACAAACTATTTTCTTTTTATGAAAAAATGAAAAATTTATCATCTGTTCGTCTGACGCAAGCGTATGCTTCCACATCAAATTTCTCGCAAGACGATTGGGAGTGGTCAAGCAACGAGGCCGGCATACGGTAATGTTTTCTTGCGTTAGTGGAGCACCTCCGGGATTTTCCGGAGGCTGTTTTGTTGGAGTTATGCGGTCATCAATACGTTAACTGATACGTAATATGGTATTTGCGATATATCCTGACCATACACTTGGTGGCGAACATCGATCATCACAAGTAATCAGTATTCTCCCCTGGTATTCAGAAGGGGACGATTGGCGACACCGGGAGGCGGTGGGTCAAAGTGCCGGAACGCGTCCCTTGAGCCATTCTGGTGCGGCTGCCTCTCGCAACAGGCGAGGAGCAGACACATGGCGAGTCCGCTCCACCGCATAATCGTCCTCGCACGCATTTACATCTCCAGCAACGGCTGACCGATATAACCTCCCGGGCGTCGTCCCGGACAGGCGAAGAGGCCACCGCCGACATGGGTCGTGAACCGGTTCAGCATGTTGAACATCGACATCTGATCGAAGAGTTTCGTGAATCCGTTTGCGGGGCCGCACGGTATCAGGCATGACCCTGCCCCGAACATGCCCACGGATTTAAGTTAGGGTCTGTGCGTTGCTGTATGCCGTTTTGACGTGTTGAGCGAAAGCCTCTGGCGTCATGCCATTGAGGCTGGTGTGGGGCCTGACGGCGTTATAGTCGGCCCGCCAGTCCTCGATGACCGTCCGAGCGTGGGCGATATTACGGAACAGGTGCTCATTGAGGCATTCGTCGCGGAACCGGCCGTTGAAGCTCTCGACGAACCCGTTCTGCTGCGGCTTGCCCGGTGCGATGTAGTGCCACAGCACCGATCGCCGCTCCTGCCAGGCCAGGATCGCGTTCGAAGTCATCTCGGTGCCATTGTCGCTGACGATCATCAACGGCCAGCCGCGCTGCTCTCCGATCCGGTCGAGTTCGCGGCCGAGTCGTTCGCCTGACAGCGACGTATCCGCCACCAGCGCGAGACATTCGCGCGTGTAGTCGTCCACCACCGTCAGAACCCGGAACCGCCGTCCGTTGTTCAATGCATCCGAGACGAAATCCAGGCTCCAGCGCTGGTTCGGCCCGTCGGGCAGCATCATCGGCGAGCGTGTGCCCATCGCCCGTTTCCGGCCGCCACGCTTGCGGACCGACAGCCCCTCTTCGCGATAGAGCCGGAACAGCTTCTTGTGGTTCATCGCCATTCCTTCCCGGCCGAGCAGGATATGCAGTCGCCGGTAGCCAAATCGCCGTCGCTCCCCAGTCAGTTCGCGCAGCCGCCCGCGCACGGCAGCATCATCCGGGCGGCGTGATGCATAGCGCCAGGTCTTCGGGTCCATGCCGATCAGCCGGCAGGCCCGCCGCTGCGAGTAATCCCGCTCCGTAATCGCCCAGGTCACGGCTTCCCGCCGCAAGCCGGGCGTCACGAGTTTTTTGCCAGCAGGTCCTTCAGCGTCGAGACGTCCATCACGCTCTCCGCCAGAAGCCGCTTCAGCTTCGCGTTCTCTTCTTCAAGAGCCTTGAGCCGCCGCGCCTCCGATACTTCCATGCCGCCGTATTTCGACCGCCAGGTGTAGAACGTCGCATCGCTGATCCCGTGCTTGCGGCATAAATCCGCAGCCGTCGCACCAGCCTGATGCTCCTTCAGGAGCCCGATGATCTGCTCCTGCGTAAATCGTGCTTTCTTCATTGCCTGTCTCCAATGGACAGACCTTACTTCAATTCGAGGGCATTCCACGGGGCAAGGTCAGGCACGATACGAAGACCCTTTTTATCCACCCTGACTTTTTCAGGATGTTCCATGAACACATCAGAGCTGATCGAACAGATCGCTGAGACCACTGACCGCTCCAAAGCGGAAGTAAAGCAAATCCTCGAAGCCGTGCTCGATGCCATCACCGTCGCCGCGAAGAAGGGCGAGGACGTATCGTTGACGGGTTTCGGCAAGTTCTCCGTCCGTCATCTCGCGGCGCGCACGGGGCGCAATCCCGCCACCGGTGAAAGAATCGAAATCGCGGCTTCCCGCAAGCTGGCCTTCGCCGCCGGCAAGACCGTGAAGGACGCCCTCGTTCTGCCAGAAAAGCCGGTGAAGAAAACCACGGCGGAGAAAAAGGCTTCCGTGCCGAAGTCCGCGGCCCGGCGGCGCGCCTGAGCGAGTCAGCGCCAGTCGTCGATTTTTGGTCTTTTCATCCTTTTCCGAGCCTGAGCGCATTGGTGATGACCGTGACGGAGGAGAGCGCCATGGCGGCGCCTCCGATCATGGGCGACAACAGAAGCCCGAATACTGGGTAGAGGACGCCCGCCGCCACGGGGATACCGATCCCGTTGAACAGAAACGAGAACGCCAGATTTTGCCGGATATTGTGCATCGTATCATGCGCCAGCCTTCGGCGCGGATCAGCTCGCCGAGGCCGCCATGTGCGAGCGTGATCCCTGCGCTCTCGATGGTGACATCCGTTCCCGTGCCAATGGCGATGCCGACCGATGCGGCCGCGAGCGCGTCGTTCACGCCGTTCCCCGTCATCGCCATATGCGCGCCCGGTGCCGACCATGGCCGACATCGGAGTGTCAGACGATGAAGGTCACGACGGAGACAGCAAGCACCGGTGGCACGAATCAACCCGAGACGCGGTTGGCGACGGTCCGGATCGGCGTGCGCAAGCACTGGGATGAGGCGACCATCTTGGCGATCCGCGCCAGCATCGTGTCGCTGCCGTCAGCCTGCGCCATCGGCCTGTCGTCCATGTCAGCCATTGATTTCGTGCCGGACGCCTCACTGATCGGCTGAAGTGTCATGCCGCATTTCGGACGTTCGCCGGGTTTCGATTCCCGCACGTCCAGAGGGCGGGGGCAGATGGGTGTTGCTCGCCCTGCTGACGCGTCTCTGACATGCCGTTTCTCTCGATTGACGGCATAGGAGCCTGACCGTCGCAACCGGCCGATAGTCTTCCGGTGTATAAACGGGTATCGGAAGAGAATGAGGTTCAGCGCGTCTGGATGATCAGGACGCCAAAGCTTCCCGGTGTCAGATGGCGCTTTTTGTCTTCTCCTTTCGGGGCATTGCCATAGGGCAGAAAAGCATAACCAGTCTTTGGGT
Organism: Acidomonas methanolica; assembly: GCF_004346035.1. Lineage (GTDB taxonomy): Bacteria > Pseudomonadota > Alphaproteobacteria > Acetobacterales > Acetobacteraceae > Acidomonas > Acidomonas methanolica. Next base: position 9,392 of record NZ_SLZN01000006.1, read on the forward strand.
CGAAGGCTGCGGTACGTGCGCCGGGGCGCGTTCCCATGACGCGGACAACGCTGGGGCTAGCGCCGTCCAGGGCAATCTCGCTGAGGGTAGCATCCTTGCCGCTGGGAACGAGCACATGCTCGTTGGCGGCGTTGAAAATAGCGGCATCTGGTCCCTTGCCGATCTGCAAGGTCGCAACAGCCTTGCCGTGGGCGATATCTGTTACCTTCGCGACACCATTGGCGCAAACAGAGACGACCCACGATTTGCGCGGGTCAAGGGCAATGCCCGTCGGCCCCTCGCAGTCGTTCAGTGCAATCCTGGCTGTTACTTTGTGACTCGCCATATCCACCAGAGCCAAGGCATTCTGGTCCTCGATATTCACGGCTACGTGTCCGGCCCCATCGGATACCGCCGCTTCGAGGCCCCCCCCGATATTGATCGAGCCGACTAGCGTGCCGCTCTGAGGATTGATCATGTCGATCCGACCGTCATCGGCCGCCATCACCAGTACGTCGCCAGTGAATTTGTCAAAGAGCGCAGCGTCCGGCTTCGCGCCGGTATGGATGGTCGCACGGACCTTGCCGGTTATCCCGTCGGCAATCACGGCCGTGTTGCTATCGCCATTGGTAATCAGGATTTCCTGACCGCCCGGCAGAGGAAGAACCGCATGGGCATGTTGTGCAGGCATGAACGCGTTCGTGACACGCATCGACGACAGATCGATTGCCATCACGCTGACTCCGCGTGCGACATAGACGCGCCTCGTCACGGAATCGACGCTCGCATAGTCCCAGAGTCCGCCATCGTCCAGACCCGGCGTGTTCCGAGCGTTGATGTCTGCGACAATCTTGGGTTGGACCTTCGTCGGCTCCGCTGTTGCCACGCAAGGCGTTACCGCAGAAAGCGCAGCCACGCATACGCAGCGGACAAGAAAATGCGTAGAAAATCGGACCGCCATCGAATGATTATCCTGATAGATGAAGTTTGAAAATCTGAACTCCCAGCCAATATATACTGCGTAATTTCGCCAGGAAATGATTGAAACATTGCCTATTCCCAATTTTCTATGGTCGTTTCAGAGGGGATCTGTTTGCCGCGAGAGGCGGCCCACGGCGGTCCGTAGCCGGGGTCTCGCACGTGGCCGAGATCTACGCGGCCCGTCGCTGTCAGATGCAATGCCGGAATCGCGCTGCTGGGATATTCAGTCGTCTGCGCGATCCGCAGCGTCCGTGTTGAGACTACCAAACGTGTCAATCCGCTCAACGGAAAGTGGCGATTGATGTCAATAGCATGAGGCAGTTCCCCGAAATCCGAAGTGGCTCGGTTGCCGCAGAGCGATATCATCGTGCCAGTTTTATCGTGATTGGGAGAATGTAAGCTGACAACGTCGTCGGTTTCCCGTTCTTGATGAGCGTAGCTTAATACAGTCACGATCATGAATTCCGAGGAATTCCCCCAATGTCCAGTCATTTGGACCGTATACGACCAAGGCACATCCGAAACTCCGTCACGGCTGCGATCGGGGGCTCGATGCTGGCACTGGTGCTGTCGATGTCGACCGCGGCACAGGCCGCGGAGAGCGGATACCAATCTCTTATCATTTCCTATCGGACGACGCCTGCCGGCCGTCCTGCTCTCCTGGACGCCCTGCGTACCCGGCTGGCTCCCCGCCTTGACAAACTACACGCGAAGGACACGCTGTCTCACTATCGCATCCTGTTCAGTCGCCTTGCCGATTCACAGACCTGGGATGCGCTGGTAGTGCTGGAATTCCGCAATGCCGCCCAGTCCGCAGCATGGCGCGCCATTGATACGCAAACGCCGGGCGGCCTGGACGCCAAAAGTCTGGCGGATACGACAGCCGTTGAAAGTACGATCTCCGACTCGATCGGCAGCGGCGGCCCATTCTCGGGAGGCTCGGATCCGGTCTACATGGCCATTCCATATGATTATTTCGTGTCCCCGAGCGAGTACGCTGCCTACGCTCATGCATATGTAGAGCCGCAGACCAATGGCTGGATCAAAGCGGGAGCGCTGAATGCCTATCAGCTTTACATGGCGCGCTACCCTGCCGGTCGGGGCTGGATGTCCATGCTTCTGCTCGCCTATCACGGTGACGCAGGGCTGGATGAGCGTGACGCCGTGGTCGCGGCTACGCGCAAATCATTGGCGTCCAATCCCGAATGGGCCGCGCAGGCACAAGGCAAGCATCATATCCGCACGGAGAAAGCTGCCATGATCGCGGATAGGATCGCGGGAGACTGAGCATCATCGGAGATGCCATAAAATGTGTGGAGGCGGGTTCCGGCGGAAATCTGGTCGCGTCCTGGGTCAGAAAATCATGTCTGACCCACGACCGAGGCAGGAAGCGTGATCTCACAGCGCAGACCCGGTGCATTGTCATCGAGCCGGATGGTACCGCCGTGGAGGCGCACGATCGCTCGCACCATGCTCAGTCCCAGCCCGGTGCCGGGCACTGTGCGGCTTGCATCGAGCCGCACCATTTTTTCGAAAACCCGCTCGCGATCGTCAACCGGAATGCCCGGTCCTGTATCCGCCACCACCATGGCTAGTCCGCCTTCATGCGTGGTCGCCGACAGGGAAATCACCGTCTTCGACGGCGAATGATTAATGGCGTTTTCGACCAGGTTGGATAGCATCTGAACCAGAAGAACGCGACTACCCTCGATTACCATGTCCGGTGGAGGCATGGACATGGCAAGAGTCTGTCCATGATCCTCCGCAACCGCGCGATAGAACGCGTCGATCGTCTCGAACAGGTCCGCGACCGGGAACGTCTGGCTGCCGGGAATGCGATCTCCTGCCTCGATCTGGGCGAGCCTCAGAAGGGAAGAGAAAATCTCAAGCGCGTCATGAAGATCGCCTTTTGCTCTCTCCAGCGCAACATCCCGCCTATCAGGCTGAGGTGTCTCCGTGGCTTCGTCGAGATGCTGAGCCAACCGCGCCAGAGGCCGTCGCATATCATGGGCGATATCGTCCGACACCTGGCGGACACTGGCGATGAGAGCCTCATTCCGGTCGAGCATCGCATTGAGACTGCCGGAGAGATGATCGAACTCGTCTCCGGTGCCGTTCAGGGGCAGCCTGCGTGACATGTCGCCGCGCATGATCTCGCGCGCCGTCAGGCTGATGGTCTCGATCTTGCCGAGGACGAGACGGCTCAGGATAAAGCCGCCGCCAAGACCAATCAGGAGAAACGCGATGCTGCTCCAGGCCAGCGTGAACCAGAGATCCCGCCGCAGGGACTGGAGCGGCGTGGCGTCGATTCCAACAAAGAAATAGCCGCCATCTTGCAGAACCGCGCCGTAACCGATCACCGGATGGTGGTCGGCGGGCGTTGTGCGGTGTGTCCATGTCAGCCATCTCCACCCCGTGACAGGCCGCAGATGGAGCATATTGCCGATGACGACCTGTTCCCGTCCGTCCTGAAGCAGGTAGTAAAATGCAGGCTCATTCCGGACGAGTTCATGAATGACAGGGCGAAGACGGGGAACGTCCTGCCCCTGGGCCTCCGAACAGGCTTCATCCCGCTCGGCGGCAACGGTACGCCGGAGCTGCTGCAATAGCAGTTTCTGGCTGTGATAGCCGGAAAGCGCCACGACCATCAGCCCACTGACGAGAAAACAGGCGGCGAACAGGCCGACGATCCGAAAAGACGAACTGCGGAGAACCGGAAGTCGTCGCACTGATGCCAGGGACACCGAAGGCCGGGATTTGACCACCATATCAGGAGGACCGCAGCACGTAACCCTGGCCTCGGACCGTGTGGATCAAAGGTGCAGCGTCCCGGCCAAGGCGCTCGCGCAGCCGACTGATATGCGTTTCGACAAGATTGGTCCGAATGGGAAAATCGATGTCCCACACGGCCTGGAGGAGCATCTCGCGCGTGACGATCGCAAGAGGGCGGCGCATGAAATATTCCAGAAGTTTCAGCTCCTGTGCCTGAATGTAGAGCTTTTCACCAGAACGATAGACTTCTCTGTGGAGAAGATCGAGTTCGACATCGGCAAAAATCAGGCGCGCTTCCTGATGGTGCGGCATGATTCGGCGTAGCAGGGTATCGAGCCGTGCCGACAGTTCGATCACCGAAAACGGCTTGACGAGATAATCGTCGGCGCCGCTTTTCAACCCCGTTACCCGGTCGCTGATGCCATCCATCGTGGTCAGAAAGAGAGCCGGGGTCTGGATGTTGGCCGCACGCACGGACTCCAGGATTGTCAGGCCATCCATCCCCGGAAGTCGGCGGTCGAGAATGATGCAGTCCCATGTTTCATTGAGAGCCAGATACCGGCCGTGCGTGCCACTGGTCGCAACCGTGAGGGCAACGTGTGCCATTGCCGGTGATTGCGCGATACAAGCCGCGGTATCCCGGTCGTCCTCAACCAGCAGGACTCGCGGCGTTCTGTTATGGCTATCATCTGTCATAGATTGGCTCCCGCTGTCACATCGCGGCGGATTGCAGAGCCGCGACGGCTCGAAGAGAGCCTGTCCAGCGCCAGATAGAGGACCGGGGTCGTGTAAAGGGTGAGAGCCTGACTGACGGCGAGTCCCCCGAGTATCGTGATACCCAGTGGCAGGCGCAGCTCGGCGCCATAGCCATGACCGAACACCAGCGGCGAAGCTCCGAACGCCGCGGCGAAGGTGGTCATCATGATGGGTCGGAAACGCAGGGCGCACGCCTGACCGATGGCATCTTCGGCGCTGACGCCCGATCGTCGAGCCTCTATCGCGAAATCGATCAACATGATGGCGTTCTTCTTGACGATCCCCACCAGCAGAAGAAGCCCGATCATCGCCATGAGGGAGAATTCCTCTCCGCACAGCCAGAGAGCCAGCATTGCGCCGACGCCCGCCGACGGTAGGGTGGATAACACGGTAATCGGATGGATATAGCTTTCGTAGAGGATGCCAAGGATGACATAAATCCCGAAAACAGCCGCGCCAATCAGCAGTGGCTCGCTACTGGTCGAACTGCGAAGCTGCGCCGCATTGCCTGCGTAGGCCCCCTGGATCGATGGAGGGAGTCTGACCTGGGCGACAACCCGGTCGAGGGCGTCCATCGCCTGGTTCAAAGAGACGCCGGGGGGAAGATTGAACGAAATCGTCGTGGCCGTTGCCTGGCCTTCATGATTGACGGCAAGAGCTGTCTTGTTTGCTTGGCGGGTCGCGACCACCGAAAGCGGGATCATGGTTTCGCGCGCCGTCGACACGGCGGAACCCGATGAAGCCGCTGCACCCCCAGCCAGGCTGTTGGCAATCTGGTTGGTAACACTCTGCGCGCTGGTGTCGTTCGTGATGCCCTTGCTACTCGGCAATCGCACCCGAATGAGGTTGGATCGCGATGCGCCTCTGGGGCTTCCGCCCGACGTGCTGACCCATGTCTGCGTCAGTGATTCCGGCGACTGCCAGAAGCGCGGGGCGACTTCCATAACCACGCGATACTGGTTGAGCGGATTGTAGATGACGGATGCGGCTCGCTGCCCATACGCATCATACAGGACGTTGCTCACCAGTTGTGGTGTGATCTGCACGCGGGCCGCCGTGTCGCGCTGGATATGTACGTCCACGCTGTCCCCGCCCAGCAGCACGTCCGATGATACATCCATCAGCGTTTTTTCCAGCCTCAGCCGTGTAACAAGACGCTGAGTGTAGTCATAAAGCTCCTGCGGATTGTCTCCTTGCAAACTGTATTGATAGGCCGCATTGCTCGGACGTGCCCCGATCCGAATGGCCCCGCGTTGTAGTGCAAAGAATCGTGCGTCCTTGAGAACACGGGTTCGCTCACTTAATCGTCTGATGGTTGTGGCCACCGTATCGTTCCGCTCGGCCTTGTCCGTCAGCCGGATGAAGATATTACCCTGATTGGACGATCCCCGGCCGCCGAGAAAACCGGCGACACCCGCGACATCCGGATCCTGAGCGAGCAGGCCCTGCACCGTTTTCATATCACGTTCCATGGCCTGGAAGGAAATCGTCTCGTCGCCGATCACCCGCCCAAGCAGCATGCCCGTATCTTCATTGGGGAACAGCCCCTGGGGGATATGTTGATAGAGAACGCCAGTGAGGCCGAGTGCCAGAGGAAGAGAGAGCAGGGTTAAGGTCCGGTGACGCAAGGCAATCGCGAGCGTGCGTTGATAAATGCGTAGAGAGCGAGCATGCCAGTTCTCCAGTGTGTGGGTGAAGGCGTTATCGGCCGCATGGGTCCCCATACGAGCGCAGAGCATGGGCGTCAGACTCAGCGACAACGCCGCGGAGACGACCAGCGTCAGCGACACGGTAATGGCGAACTCGTGAAACAGGCGTCCGGTTAATCCCCCCATCAGCAGGATCGGCAGAAAGACGACGATGAGCGACGCCGTGATTGAGACGATCGTAAAGCGAACCTCTCTCGCGCCGCGTCTCGCAGCCTCGAACGGCGACATGCCCTGCTCGGCGTAGCGGGCAATGTTTTCGGCGACCACAATAGCGTCATCGACCACGAAGCCGGTCGAGATTGTCAAGGCCATCAGGGACATGTTGTCCAGACCATAGCCAAGCAGCCACAGGAAACCGAGTGTGCCGAGGAGGGATGCGGGAATGACAATGGCAGGGACCAGAACGATGCGCGGAGAGCCGAGGAATAGCAGGACAATTGCTATCACGAGGAGGACGGACAACCCGAGCGTCATGCGCGTGTCGGCCAGAGAGGCACGGATGACGATGGACCGATCCATCACCACCGCGAGATCCACACCGGAGACAAGGCTACCCGCAAGGCTGGCACTCTCGCGGTGGAATTGGTCCATGGCGGCGACCACGTTGGCGCCGGCCTGCATATAGACCTGCGCAATAATAGCGGGCTTGCCGCCATAATAGCCGGCATTGCGGACATCCTCCACGCCATCGACGATTTCGGCCACATCCGTCAGATGAATGGGATGGCCGTTGCGCCAGGCGACGACCAGTTGCCGGTAGTCGGCCGCGCGATGCACCTGATCGTTGGTCTCTAGTTGTACGCGCTGGTGGCCGGTATCGATGAAGCCTTTTGGGGTATGGGCGTTGGCGGACGCCAGCGCCGCGCGGATGTCCTCAAAACCCAGCCCGTATTTATAAAGGACCAGCGGATCGATCTCGACGCGTACCGCCGGCAAGGCGCTGCCGCTGATCTGCACCAGCCCGACGCCGCGGATCTGGGAGAGGCGTGGCAGGAGCCTGTTGGTGGCCTGATCGTATAGTTCCGGGAGTGTGTGGGTATCCGAAGTCAGGGCCAGGATCAGCGCGGGAGGATCATTCGGGTTCGCCTTGGAGTAGGTCGGGTTCTGGCGAAGCGTCGTGGGAAGGTCGGCTCGCGCCGCCTGAATGGCCGCAGCGACGTCGCGGGCAGCCCCATTGATGTCGCGCGAGAGCGCAAACTGCAAGGTTATACGCAGCATGCCGCTGCTGGACTGGGAGGTCATCTCCTGTAGGTCTGCGATGGTGCCGAGATGGCGTTCGAGAGGCTCGGCGATCGAGCTGGCAATCTGCTCCGGCGTTCCGCCGGGCTGAAGCGCCTGCACCTGAATGACGGGAAAGTCGATATTCGGCAGGTCGGACACCGGGAGAGAGGCGTATCCCATGAGACCGAGCAGGCAGAGCGAGAGGGTCAGCAGAATAGTGGCGACCGGCCTGGATATGAACCAATCCGTCATAAGAGTGTGCGTTTCAATTCATCATGTCGAAGATCCGCATTGGGATCGATTCCTTACTCTCTTGGAACTCCGAACCTTGGACAAGACAAAGCTGTCAAAGTTGGGAATTATTAACAGAACAATCAGTTATTTTTGATGTTGAGTGCGCTATACTTCGAGAGCAGGCAGGTCTTGTTGTTACTTTTGCATCGGGTTTGAGAGCATAAAAATGCTGAGGCGACTGTTTATAGGCGTTATTATGTTCAGCTTGTGGCTACAGGATAGGTGGAGACGAAAATAATTCCGATTTTATCCTCTGATCATTTGAGGGTAATGGCGTTTAAGATCAGGCGATGATGCGACAGCGTCAGAGGGTTCAGACATGATGTTCGGATTTATTGCTCTGTTTGCCATTGCAAGCGCTGCCTTTGCCCTTAGTGCTGTCTCGGGCGGGGGGGCCGGGCTGATCGTGATGCCCGTGCTGGGCGTGCTGCTCGCGGCGGACCACGTTCCAGCGGCGCTCTCGATCGGCACGGCCCTCAGTTCCGTCTCCCGCATCGCCCTCTTTTTCAAGGCCATCCGCTGGCCGGTCGTGCTGCGCTTCGTCCCGCTGGCGCTGCCCGCCGCGTGGGGCGGCATCGTGCTCCTCAAGCAGATCCAGCCCGCCTATCTGGATTTTCTCCTCGGCCTTTTCCTGCTCGGCAACCTGCCGCTCGTGCTCCGTCGCCCCAAGAAAGACGGCACGACCCGGGATGCCGGCGGCATGACATGGCTGCCGGTCGTCGGCGCCCTTGCCGGTTTCATCTCGGGCTTTACCGGCGCCGTCGGGTTACTCTTTAACGGCTTTTATCATCGTCTTGGATTGCGTAAGGAAGAAATCGTCGCAACCCGCGCCGCCAACGACATCCTGCTGCATCTCGTAAAAGTGGCGCTGTATGCGGTATATGGGTTGATCGATCAGGCGACCCTGACCGCTGGTATCACGGTGGCAATCGCGGCACTCGTCTCTTCTGCCGCCATGAAGATGTGGTTGCACCATATTCCCGACCACATGTTCCGGCAGATCGGACACGGCGCGGCCGTTGTTGCAGGCATCGCGATGATGGTTCTGGCGGGCCGCCAGATCAGTGTGCAAAATCATATGGCAGTGCATTATGCACGAAGTACAGACGAGGCAGAGCTTGCACTGGACTGGCGTCGGCATCGTCTGTCCGTCGAACTCGAAAATCCGGCGGAACTCGAGATCCGCCACTACTCCAAAGGCCAGGATGTTGTAGGGAACGGTCTTTCCAGAACGCGTCCGTCTGCCGGACCCATCCTTCATGTTTCGCTGACTCGTGGTGTATATGTTACTCGCGTGAGCCATAATCGCCATCGTATGACCAAAGACGCAGATGTTAATATGCTTTAGCAGGCTGTTAATTGCCGCAGGATCGTGCGGCTGACCGCCCATAAACGCCGTTGTCTCCTTCATTCGTTAGTACTTCAGGGTTCAGCCCGATAGCCTGCCAGCAGCCTGTCGGGTTGGGCATTTTGCGGCTTATAACGCCGAGGCCAACCCGGCTCATGCTGCCTGACGCCGCGCCATTCTGTTGCAGTTATATGCGAGGGCGACGAGGGGCCATTCGGTGGTGACCTTTGCAAGGCCACGCAGGCTGAATAGCGCTTTTCGAGCCGCGAGGTCGTCAAGGCCGTGGGTTTCGCGTTGAGGACTCTGGCGCCGTCGCTTCGCGAAGCGGGCTGAAGCGGCGCAGGAGACGAACGAAAGCGACGCGCCGCCTGTCTTCAGTCCGAAGTGGACAGGGGGCGTTAGTGCGGATATACATTCGTCATGTATATCCATGAGGAGAAGCGTCATGCAGGTTGCCAAATGGGGAAACAGTCTGGCGGTGCGCCTGCCGTCAAGTCTCGTCGAAGCATTGGAACTACGGGAAGGCGACGACATCGAGATCGTGGTCGATGCGCCTCGGACGTTCGCCGTGCGCAGGAAGCCGGGTCCGGATGCGTTGCTGGAACGTCTCCGGCAATTTCGCGGCAAGTTGCCGCCTGATTTCAAATTCAGCCGCGATGAGGCGAACGAGCGTGGCTAAAGATGAGATCTTCATCGACAGCAATGTCGTGCTCTACCTTCTCTCGGGCGATGCCCAAAAAGCCGATCGGTCGGAAGCACTGCTCAGGATGCGGCCGACCATCAGCGTTCAGGTGTTGAACGAAGTCACGAATGTCTGCGTGCGCAAGCTTCGGATGAACTGGGCTGAGATCGCGCGGTTTCTGGGGCTGGTGCGGAGTTTCTGTGTTGTGCGTCCTCTGACGGTCGAGATTCACGATCTGGCGCGTCAGCTCGCCGAGAATCACGGATTCTCCTTTTATGATGCGTGTATCGTGGCCGCGGCATCCTCGGCCGGGTGCCGTATCCTGTATACCGAGGACATGCACCATGGTCTGATGATCGAGGAGAGCATGACTCTGCGTAATCCGTTTGCGTGAAGGAAATCATCGCGATTCTTCCGGTTGGAAATCCCCGGATATCCGCGAACGCAAGGGATGTCGCAGTCAGTTCGGTTCTTCCTGTGCGAGGTCTGCCGACTTCGCGGGAGGGCTGCTTTCATCAATGAGAGTCAGATAGGGGTTGTCCGCGAACGGCCGGGCGATGACAAGGTCCGGATCGTTCAGCAGATAGCCATGGATGCGTCTGGTCTTCCGCGGCCCCTGAACCTCGCAGGTCCAGATATTCAGCCCGCTCGGCTGCTTGCGATGGGCGTGAATCCTCTCAAAGGATTTCTGCACCCACTGCCAGTCGGGCATGCGTTCCAGCTTCGCGAGCGCCGCGACGCCCGGGTGTTCCTGCACATAGCGTTGAAACACACCGGGGCTGACGAGATAGACCGTGCCGGCAACGGTGTGGACGAGCGCCTTCGCGTCGTTGATGATGAGACGGCGCGCCCGAATGCTGTGTCCCAGCCAGTGAAGAAAATGCTCGCCCGAGGGCGTGTCGTCCTCAACGAGGGCCTGTGTCTGGTCGGAAGAGATCGGATCAGGAGCGGTCGGCTCTTCCACCGCCGTTGAAGTGTCCTGATCAGCTTCCGGCTCGGGGTCAGTGACACCGCCCATCATCGACAGCAGATCGGAGACGGCGTCAGCGACGGGAGAAGACGGTACGCTGGATGCCGGGGCGGCGGTCGCGGGCGAGGATGGCGCTTCGGTTGTTCCTTCATCCGCCTTTACGGTGCCTGCGAACGGTTCCGGACGTTCATCTCCCGACCAGATCACGGCCGGGGAGAGTTTCAGGAAAGTGAAAGCGTGGGACCATCCCGCGTCGCTGGTGACGGTGGCCTTCCAGATCGCCTTGCCGTCCGCTGCCGGTTGCGCGATGCCGTGATCCTGGAGCACGTTGAAAACGGCGGTATTGTTGGCCGGAATGCCGTCGATCCCCTGTGTCAGCAAATAGGCCCGGAGCTTGTCGGAGACGGTCTTGCTCACCAGCCATAGAGCGTCCTGTGTCAGCCAGCCGTCGGAAGCCTGCGGCTGGTTGAGCTTCAGTTCGTCGCGCACCAGATAGCGCAGCCCGTCGAGCAGCTTGCGTTGCAGCGCGTGCTTCGGTGCCGTCGTTGCCTTGGCAGGATCGCCGCCGAGCGCCTGGGCGACGGACGCCTGATCAGCTTTTGTGACCAGTTCGCCGATCATGCCGGCACGTTCGTCCTGGCCCGCCAGGACGAACAGCAGCGCGGCCCAGAGTTCGGGGTAGCCACTGAGCCAGTCCAGGAGAGCAGGGTCGAGCACGCGCGTATAGAGCAGCCCGGTGGCCGCGCCGTGGAGGTGATAGTCGCGGTCCTTGCGATAGCGGAAACGGTAGGGCGACTGGATCGGGCCGTGCCATGGATGCCAGATCCGGCCGCCGGTATCCTCCACATGCAGATCGACGGCGATCTTGCCAAGATCATGCAGCAGCGCCGCATAGGCGATCCCGGCGGTCCAGGCTTCGGACTGCGCAGCCTGTGCTTCCGGTGTCGCACCGGCGGGCAGAAGATGGGACTGCCGCAGCTTCAAGGCATAGGCGATGATTTCCAGCCCGTGATCCAGCATCCCCCCGGCATAGGCATGATGGTGGCTTTCAGATGCGGGGAATTGCTGGACCAGTTCGGCATAGCGTTCGATGGGCGCGCGATAAAGCGTTCCGAACTGCTCCCGCGAGAGCGAGGTGCGTTGCCAGATATGTTCCAGCAGGATTTGCCGACGCGGGGTGCCCAGCAGTTTCGATGCGGGAAGCGGCATGAGCAGCCCTTTTCCCTTTTCAGGCCGGGGGGCGGGTGATGGCGGATCGGCGGGGGCGCTTTTGCGCCGGAACGGCAGGAGCATGGCAAATCCCGGAGTGCGACGGGAAGGAGAGCCTTTTCGGCCCTTTCAGGTAGGGCCTTTCCCCTTGGCGCCCTTCCCTTGACCCCTTCCCGACCTTTTGGCCTTTTCCCCTTTTTCGTAGGGCAGTTGCGACAATGCCCCGGCAACCAATGCGGAATGCGGGGGCATCGGGTTGGAAGGAGGCAGAGACCTGACGGCTGCATCTGTGCCTGGTTCAATGTCTTCACGTTCAGCCTGTCCCGTGCTTCCGCTTGCTCACAGAAGTCTTGCCCAAGCGCAGGAGATTAGCTATATGATTAGCTAAGGAGGTGTTCCATGGCCCAGTTTTCGGTTCACGACGCCAAAACCAACTTATCCCGCCTGATTGCCGACGCGCTTGCGGGCGGTGATGTGGTGATTGCGCGCGGTTCAGTCCCCGTGGTGCGCCTCGTGCCGGTGGAGCCACGGGGGCGGCGTGTATTCGGGACGCTCAAAGGCAAGATCACGTTGGACAAGGCTTTTGATGAGCCGTTGCCCGCCGATGAACTGGAGGGGTGGACCCTTTCTTGAGGCTATTGCTTGATACACACGCGCTGATCTGGTGGCTGGCGGGCGACGAGCAGTTGAGTCGGCGTGCTCGGGAGGTCATCGCGGACGAGGCCAATGTCGTTTCCGTGAGTGCTGCGTCGGCCATGGAAGTCGCAACCAAGTTCCGCATCGGCAAACTGCCGGGGGCAGCGCTGCTGGCCCAGGATTTTGAGGCTATTGTGGCCGGGCAAGGATTCCTGGAACTGCCGATCAGCGTGACACATGCTCGCATCGCGGGCGAGATGAATATCGCTCACAAAGACCCGTTTGACCGTTTCCTGATTGCCCAGGCGCAGGCTGAGGACATGACGTTGATTTCCAACGAAGCCTTGTTTGACAGCTTTGCTGTCAAACGTCTCTGGTAACGGCACGGGCGTTTCCTGCGACGGGGTGAGCCAGCAGGCAAGTCGGTTGGAAGGCATGCAAGAGAACGCAGATGATTTTGAACAGGAACAGACAGAGCAATTGATGAGGTAGGACGACGATGAGACGCTCCGGTCAGACCAGTTTCGCAGAACGTGCCGGTGGCTTTCTCGGGCGGCTGTGGCGTACCTATAGGTGCTCCGAGCGCCGGAGTGCGAACTGGCTGGTTGCCCGGGGTTTACCCGATCCGGCGGTTGTCGTGGTGCTATGGGGCATCAGGCTTGGTGTGGCTGTCGTGCTGTTTCATACGATGTCTTGGCTGGCCTTACTGGTAACAATTGGGGTGATCGTAATGTGGTTTGGTCACGAAGGTGCTCTGGCTGAAGACGGTCAATCTCCTGAATGGAAAGATGGTCACGATGGGTTTGGACTTTATGATAAGAGCGAGTGGCGAATAGACATCGATAATTCCGACGATTAGAGACGCTATCTGAAGTTTATTCATTTTAATGCACTTTTTGTTGCATTCAAAGCAACTCGTGCTCCGCTAGAACCGGCGTTCTTGGCATCGGTTGTCGCTGTCGTCAGGCCGCCGAGAATGTTCCCCGCGCGCACGCCGACCCATCCAAGCGCCCCGACCCAGAATGTCGGCAGCACGATGAACATCGTCGCCATGACGAAATTCAGCAGCATATCCCCGAAGGCATTGTTAAGGCCGATCAGGGGATCGAAATTGACGTGGGTCGTACCGGTGGAGAGCCCCGTTCCGTAAAGCGCGTCCAGGATGGTGCTATCGACCCAGCGCGCGAGCTGGAACCAGAACTCGACGAAGAACAGCGCGAACTCCACGCAGCTCACGGCCATCACCGCCTTCAGCTCGTAGGTGCCGACCACCAGCACCAGCGGAATGCAGATCACCAGCGCCATCTTGAGCATCGAGAGGACCATGGGCAGGGCCTGCCGCACGGCGTCCATGGCCGGGAAGAACCCCATCGCTCCAACGGTCAGCCCGACATCGCCCACGCCGCGCGAGACGATGTTCGGCAGGGTCATGCCGACCTGTCCGCCATAGTCGCTATAGACCTGCCCCTGGTTCATGATCTGCTGGCGGGGTGAGACCACGGCCCGGATCACCGAATTGTTGACGTCGTCCTGTGACAGGAAGCCGGCCCATTTGCCGATGCGCGACAGCAGATCCGGGCTGACCTGGGCCAGAAGACGGCCGCGCAGCCCATGGCTTCCGTCCGACCACCATTGCTTGCAGGTCGGATAGCCGCCACCACTGCTCACCTGTGCCAGCCCCGCGTCACGGGTGGAATCGTACGGCCAGCCTGTTCGGGGTGTTTCGGAATGATAGGTGTCGTAAAAGCCACTGGTGCCGCTGAAATAGCTCGAGCCGATCCAGGTGACGTCGTTCATCTGACTGTCGGAAAGCGTCGGACGGTTCATGAACAGCTTCGCCCGGGCCGGCCCGTAGCAGTCGTGCGTGAAGTCCGCGACCTCCTGTGCCAGCACCGGATCGTTGATGCGGGTGGCGTTCACATCCATGCGGATCTGTTGCAGATCCGTCCCGCAGGGGATCGCCGCGACGGCCGCGCCGGTGATCGCCTTGGAAATCGCGTGCATGAAGAACCACCAGACCGGCACCAGGGCGCTCTGGTTGTTGAGCGCGGTATAGGAGGTGCCCCACCCGGTATTGGCCGGCTGCGGGGCGCTGACCTGGCATTGCTGTGAACGGGTCGTGTCGAACTGGATCGTGGAGAGGCTGACCGGGATGAAGGGGATACCGGCGAACAGGATGACGACGATCGCGACGAACACCCGGTTCTCGATGCGCATGGAGGACAGCACGCCCTTGTTGCCTTCATCCGCACCTTCCGCCCGCGCGCGAAGCCATTCCTGGATGATGATGCTGAGAAACGGCAGCGCAAACACGCCGCTGATGACGAGCGTGTTCCAGATGCCGTTGCTGACGAGCCAGCCGACCAGCGTCAGGTAATATTCCAGGTAATCCGTCATATAGAGCGTCATGGCTGCCGGATTCCCTGCTCGTGTTGCAGCCAGTTGCTTCCTTCCAGGAGGATGATGGCCACGACGGCCGCGATCTCGATGCGCAGGAAGCGTTGCCGCGTGTCCAGCGACGGCTCGCGCGCCAGCACGCGCTGACGCATCCACCACCAGCCACGGGCGGTCGCGGCATAGAGGCAGAGCCGCCAGGCCAGGAAGAAACCCGCATGGGCGTGCAGCCAATGGTCCCAGCCATTGATGTCGCCCACCAGGCGGAGGCCGGCGATATTGGCGGCTAGTGCTGCGGTGACGATCAGCCCGCCCCAGGCGAGCGACATGCCGACGCGCCGGTTGATGAGCCAGCCGAAGCGCCCCCCGGCACGCCGCGTCATGGATTGCCGCTCCGCGCCTTCTGGACCTGATCGAGGCGATCCGGCACGGCGTCGCCCTGGAAGATACCGCGCGAACCGTCGGCCCGCACCGTATGCCGCCCGATGAGGGTCATCGCTGAATCGCCAGCCAGCTCCCGCCGCAATTCCAGTTCCGTCCGGAGATTGGCGATTTCCTGTTCCAGCGTGGTGTTTTCCTGCTCGATCGCCTTTCCGGCCAGGTCGTTGGCAGCGACGTTCGGCTCCTTCGCGCCGGTCAGCATCGTGCGCTGAAGCAGCAGCGCCTTCTCCAGCACGCTGGAGAGCGCGACCTCCGAGGCCAGGCGCTGGCCCAGGATGTTCTGGTCCTGCTCGTCGCGCAGCGCCTCGACCACGCCGCGGGTGATCGGCAGCGCATCGCTGCCAGCCGCCTCCAGGTTGGCGGTGGTCGTCGGCTTCGCACCGGTTACCAGGTCCTGGAGCGCCTTGAGCTTGGTGTCGTATTCTTCCTGGATCACCGGGGGCAGCCCGACGCCCGGCGTGGTCTGCGTCTTGGTGCAGGTCTCGCAGGTCTGTTGCTCGCGTTCGCCCAGTACCCGCGTCGCCCAGTCCGAGGCCGCCTGCGGCGATGACCAAGTCTGGCAGGTCAGGCGGTTGCCACAGGTGGTACTGTCGATCGACGAGGTATCGGTGACGCCGCGGCCATTGAGGAGGTTGTAGCCGGCGCGGGTGACATCGCTCACGACCCTGATCGCGGACTGGCCGCTGCCGCCGGCGTTGCCGCCGCCGACCCAGGGTACGCCATCGTTGCCGTGGCTGGACTCCGCCTGGCTGACGGCAGAGACGGCATCGCCGTTTCCACTGCCGAGGACGTTTTTCAGGGTCATGCCTTCGGCAAGCTGATCCCAACTGACCTGGCCGCCGGCGACATCCGCCAGGCGATTGGCGATATTGCGGCAGGTCAGCTTCGACCGGTCGAAATCGAGCCGCGCTTGCAGGATGCCGTTGGTCAGTAGATTGTAGAGCCCGGGATCGGCCCGCTGGAGGATAAGGGCAGGCAACGAGGCCACCGCGCTGGTGGCGCTCTGGATGACCGACGACATGATGGTCTGGAAGCCGTTGGTGACGCCGTTGAGCTGGTTTTGCAGCGTCGTCGCGATATTCATGTTGCCGCAGATCAGGTTGCTGTTCCAGCCGAGCCCGACGCCAATGCTCTGCATATTGCTGGCGCCCCCCATGGAGACGGCCCGCCCCCCGCCGATGCTGTACAGCACGTCGTCGCCGATCACGCTGCCCTGGATCGCCGCGCCGTTGCTGTCCAGATGGACCTGCTGCGTTCGGGCGGCATTGCCTCCGGCGATGAGCCAGAGGGTTACGAGTACTAGTCCTGACAGTCGGGTACCGCTTCGGAAGAGGGAGGAAAGAATGCGCATGGGCGTCTCCGTTCAGTCGAAATCGGTGCTGCCGAGGAATATTTCCCCCATGCGTTTGCAGCAGGTGTAGGGTCGCCACAGCGCCCAGGCATAGGCGCCATCCTGGGCCTGGACATGGGTTCTGCTGTTGGGAAAGACCGCGCAGGTCGAGGAGAGCGTCGGCGTGAGTTCCTGCCATTTCCCGGTGGAGGCGTCGCCTTCCTTCAGGGCGCCTGCCGGCCAGTAGCCGTCATGGGCCGTCGCCAGGAGAGGCTGGTAGACATGCACCTGGTCCCGGCGCGTGACGATATCTCCGGCGCGCTGGGCGATCACCGCACCCGTCTTGTAGTCGTCGGTTTCATGCAGGAAGCCGCCGCGCGGATAGATGTTCCCCCAGAGGTCGAGCGCGGCACGGCTGCCGACCTCCCGCATTCCCGGAATCAGGGCTTCCGGGTAGACCGACTCAGGCAGATTGTAGCGCCAGGCCACGGTATCGAGCGTGCTGAGCAGGTAGGGCATCAGCGGCTGACCGGCGCCGGAACAGGCGAAGCCGAAGCTGCTCGCAAAACGGCTGAATATCACGCCGGCGGGATCGCCGATCACGTCGGCGTTCTTGAACTTGGCGATGTCGTTTTCATTGCTGTGGCTGGTGGTGCCGTCACCGCCCGCCTGGGCCGTCGGGTTCGGCAGGCTCAGGACCCGCATGTCGATCCAGGGATTGGCGCCGGTGTTCGCATAGGCCGAGACCACGGCATCCGGGACATAATGGCGGATCTTCACCGAGGTCCGCACCGAGCAGCCATACCACGAGCAATGGAGCCAGTAGCAGATCCCGACGATGCGGTAGTCGAGACAGTCGGGGGAGAGGGCCGACGTCATGAGGGTGGCGCTGTTCACGGTGGCGGCGGATGCGGAGCCGCACAGCAGCATGGCCAAAGCGGCCGCCCGCAGACGATGGGTCAGCGGGATGCGATGGCGGTCGGTGACCCGGCTCATGGCCGCGCGTCCCGATAGCGCGCGATATGCGCGATGGCGCGTCCGACGTCGGGGTCGCCGTACACGACATAGCGGTGGTCGACCACGACGGCGGGAAGCTTCGTGATGCTCAGTGCGAAGGCGGTGGCGACTCCCCGGTAGGCGCTTGCCAGTTCCTGCTGCAAAGCTGGACTGTCGTCGTGCAGACGCAGCCGGATCAGCGCGGCAGCCTGTTCGGGGTCGCTCGGTAGGTTTCGGGCGAGGTTCGCTTCGATCCGTGTTGGTGCGTCGAGTTCCAGCACCGGGACGCTGGCGACCGTCTGGACCGGGTGACGGCTGTCGGTCACGACGAGCGCGTCGGCGCGGGCAGCGGCGTTGCAGAGTGCAAAGCCTGTGACAGCGACGATCGCGATGGCTGACGGCCGGAGACGATGGGGAAAGTGAGAAGGAGTCCGCATGGCAGGCTTCCGTGCGTCGATAGGGCGGTCAGTCGATCGCTTCTGGCGCACGGTTGCGACCAGGAAGCGGAATTGCGTGAATGCCGGATTGTTGGAGGTTCAGAAAAACGCGCGGAAGCCGAGGCTCCCGCGCGCGTTCAGAGGAGAGAGGTCAGTGCGTTGCGCGCATGGGCGCGCCAGTATGGATCGACCAGGCGCCCGCGGAGACTATCCGCGCGAAGCCAGAGGCTCCTGGCGGTTTCGTAGTTGTCCCAGCCGTATTCGACGCTGCCTTCGGCCTGCACGGTGCAGGCTTCGGTGGCGACGGCGGCCGCTTCTTCGTCCGACCCGACAGGGACGCACCATGCGATGGCGCTCCCCGCCGCGGAACCGGCGAGAACGAGGCGGTCGCGCCGGTCATGGACGTGGATCAGTTGAGGGCGGAAATCCAGCTCATCACTGGAGCGGTCGAGAACGAAGTCGTGGTTTTCCACGCATTGCCGGGCAAGAGCCACGGCGTCCTGGATCAGGCCGGATTCCCCGAGCGTCAGGGTGGCGGATGTCCACCAGGTTCCATGGACCGGCTCGTCCTCGGGAAGTTCAAGCAGGCCCTGGCATTCGATTATGAACTGGGAGGCGAAGATATCCCTGCGAACGAAAGCTCTTTCGTAGGGTGAGTCGACGAAGGGAATTCCATCGAACAGATGGATTTTGAGGGGTGACGTTTGCATGGTGGGCTCCTTGGCATGGACAGGGCGCAGGGCCACCAGCAGACCCGTCGGGTCAGGGCGACCCGCGCGGGAGGAAGAGGGAGAGAGTGTGTCGGACGGCGCTGTTGTGAGTGGCGCGATCCGGAACACGGATTGTCCAGGAGATGTGTCTCCTGGTGGACGATCGCACGAGAGGAACAACAAGGCGTCCATCACCTGTGCGGGTGAGTGCTCGCCGGCGGGACGCGATGCGAGCGGGTCGATCAACGCAATGACATCATCACGCCGTAGCCTTGAGGATCGGGACTACCTGGGCATGTCGCCGGAGAGAACGGCGGGGATCGTCAGAGACGATGAGCCGGTGTCATTCTATCGGCAGGCCACTGCACGCAAACCAGGAACGCGGGCTGGGGTGGCATCCTATTGCGAGACGCTCAGATTAGCCGGTTTCGTATACAGAGATCGAGCATCCGACCGGCGGTAGATTTTTATTCCGGCGCGATGACCTTCACCGTCGGGAAGTTGGTGCGGTAGCGGGCTGCATCTCGTGTCAGGAGTTCGTATTCGGTAATGGCGGCGTGGGCGCCGATGAAGAAGTCCGGCAGGGGAGAACGCTTCGTGCCGCCACGCCGCTTGTAGGTGAGGAAGGATTTTCCCGCGAGAAATGCTGCTTCGTAGGGGATGTCCTCACGATCGAACAGGCTTCGGGGAAGGGCTGCTTCGAGATCCTCGATATAGGAATAGCGGATCGAGACTTCGGCATAGATGATGGGGTTGATGACGAGACGGGAGCGCTCGGCTGCGCATGAGACAGCGTTCGCCGACCACTCGAACCAGTGCTCATCTTCTGTCATGATGTCGAGGAGGATGTTGGCATCCACAAGAACGGACGTCATTCAGTCATGCCGCGTCAGGGCCATGATGGCGTCGGTGCTCATGGCCACGTCACCCCGGCCACGAAGATGCGCAACGAGTTTCGCGCCCCGCCCGTTGTCTCGGCGCGGTGCCACGCGCACGAGGCGCACGACTTCGCCGTCGAACTCGAAATCAACCTCCGTATGTGGCAGCAGCCCCGCTTTTTCGCGAATGCTTGCCGGAATGGTCACTTGCCCTTTGGACGTAATACGCATGACAGGCTCCTTACTTCTTACTGGTAAGAGTAAGAATTTTGGTGATGTCGCGCAAGATCATTTTCGGGAATGGCGGGTAAGTGGCGCCTGGCACGCGTGTTTCAGCCTTCAATAATGATTTCTATCTGGATGGAGTGATGGCGGGGCTGCCAGACGGCGTGGGTACATGCGAGGATTGATGTCCCGCGAGAAGATCGAACCCCGAAAGCAGGGCGTCGCCATCGACGGGACCCGGAAGCAGAAGCGAGCGCCCGGTCTCTCTGTCCACCAGGCGCAATGTCGGTGTCGCGTCGATCCCGGCACGCGACGCTTCTGCCGCCTGCTCCCGGATGATCCTGTCCGGGCGTGGACTGTCGAGGCACTGGCGGAAGGGGGCGGCAGACCATGGAAACGGCACGTCGTCGGGAATCCCCCGGCCATCGCCCCTGGTGTGTCCGTAAATCCAGGTGACCGCGTTCCAGAACCCCGAAGCGCCTCCGACCGCGCCGGCGCATTCGGCCAGACGGGCCTCGCGGAGCGCCGCCGGCTGGTGCATCGGCAGCGGCAGGTGTCGCCATTGCCAGTCCACCTCCGGATGGACGTCGATCCAGCGCCTGAGCACCGGGAAATAGGCCCGGCAATAGGGGCATTCGAGGTCGGCATATTCAATGACGGTGAACCGCGCATCAGGCCGACCGTAGATCCACGGTGGCCCGGCCTTCGACGGTGATGGTGCGACGGAAGGGGCGGGTTGCGTCGCAGGGTGGTCCTGACCGGCAAGCCGACCAGCGGTCCCCAGGACCAGTGCGCACAGCGCGGCGGAGAGAAACCACCGTGTGGCCGCACGGCGTGACGGAGACCACATCGCTCCCTCCTAGTCCGAAAAATCCATGTCGAGGGGCGTGATACCGCGCGCCCGGTCGATCTTCTCGGCCACCCTGAACGCCGCCTCCAGCTCGCTGATCCCGTATTGCTGCATCAGCTGGTAGCGTTCGGCCTTCTCTTCCGGCTCGGTCATCGCCATGGCGAGATACAGGCTTGGCGGCACGGCGCGGAACAGAACCTCCATGGATTTGGACAGGATCACGCCTTCGCTGAACTTCCCGGATTCCTTGCGCGCCGAGAGCATCAGTGCCTTCTGCGCAGGCGTGAGTTCGCGGAAGCGCGCGATCTTCTCCACTTCGTCGGGCGGCATGTTCAGGCAGATCCACCACTCGATCATGTTGAGCATCGGCTCGGCGGCGCGCGGCAGGTCGTCGACGTTCTGCGTCGCCAGCCAGTACCACGCACCGAGCTTGCGCCACATCTTGGTGATCTTGACGACATAGGGCGCGAGTAGCGGGTTTTTGGTGATGATGTGCCCTTCGTCGGTGACGTTGACGATCGGCCGACCGAGAAACTGGTCGCGCTCGGCGATATTGTTCACGGTGCTGATCAGCGAGATATAGGCGATCGAGAGATGGGCGCTGTAGCCCTCCCGCGCGAAGGTTGCCAGATCGACCACGGTGATGTCGGCCTCGGGCCAGGGCGTGCCGGGCCGGTCGAACATCTCGCCATCGACGCCCTGACAGAACAGGGTCATGGCGTCGCCCATCTCCAGCAGGCGCGCGCGACGCATTTCCGGCAAGGTCGCGTCCCGGCCGCGCTCGCGCAGCGCGTCGCGCACGTCCCGCGTCAGGACCGGGCGGTCGTCCGCCGCGCAACGCTGGGCCGCATCCAGGATACACTGGCGGATCAGGCTGCGGTCGGCGCGGGTCATCCGCGCTTCCTCCTTGTCCTCGCCGCCGGTGATCATCAGCCGGGCGGTGATTTCCAGTTCGCCGAGCACGTCGCGCTGCTCGTCGCCATCGGGTGCCGCGCCCGCGTCGGGCTGATCGTCCAGCACGTCCGCATCCAGCGTCTGCACCTGCGCGGGTGTGGCGACCAGACGCCAGGCGTCCGCGAACGGTGCGAGACTGACGCCCGAGCCAGGGGAGAGCTTGACCCGATGCACGGAGAGGCCCAGCCGCGCGGCGAAGTCGCCGAACAGACCGAACGAGTTGCCCGCTTCGACGATGAACAGGCGGGGCCGATAGATCGCCACGACCTGATTGAGCAGGTTGTTGAGCGTGGCGCTCTTGCCCGAGCCGGTCGGCCCGAACAGGAAGAGATGGGCATTCATCTGCCGGTCGAGGCGGTTCAGCGGATCGAAGGTGATGGGGCCACCGCCCCGGTTGAACAGGGTGAAGCCAGGATGGCCGGTGCCCCGGCTGCGTCCCCAGACCGGGGCGAGATTGGCGACATGCTGGGCAAACATCAGTTGCGTGTACCATTGCCGCTTGTCGGCGGCGGGATCGAACGCGGCCGGCAGCCAGCGCAGATAGCTGTTGAGCGGTGCAACCTCGTCTTCCTCGCGCACCGGCTGCACGCCGGCGTTCAGCATCACGTTCGTCAGCTGAAGGCTGCGCGTGTCCAGCTCGTCCTGGTTGCGTCCGCGGAGATAGAACGCGACAGCGCCCCGATAGAGCTTGTGGGCGCTCCCGATCAGATGGCGGGCCTGCTGCACGTCCCGGCGGGTCTGCTCCGAAGCCAGGGTTTCCCCGACCGATTTGCGGCTCAGATGGTTGAGATGCGCCTCCAACACGTCCTGCGGCGTGGCGACCATGGTCAGGCACAACACGGTGTCTTCGGGCATCTGGTCCAGCAGCGCGTTCAGCGCGTCGCCCTTGCGCGTCTCGCCGGTCAGGTGGCCCGTCGCAGGAGGGGTACGCAGGCGATCCATGACGACGACCCGGTGCGGCAGGCCGTCGAAGAGCCAGGTTCCGGTCGCGAGATCCGATCGCGGCTGGCTGAAGAACAGACGCTGCGCGAAATCGGTGCCGCTGGCCAGTTCCAGCGCGCCTTCCTCCGGCGCGTCGGGGTAGCGGGTCAGCGCATAGAAGCGTTCGCGGTCCTCCTGCGTGTCGCCGAGATAGGCCGGGGCCGGGTTGAACCAGCGCAGTAGCCAGGCATGGATGGCGGCCGCGTCCAGGCGGTGTGTCCGCACCCCGGCATTGGCCAGCCCGCCCGCGAGGCGGTCGCAGATGGTGGTCAGCGCCTGCTCGGGCGTCTGGCCGCGGCGGGCGCTGGCGCTGGCCGGCGTGCGACGATAGACGACCATGCGCACACGCCTTTCCTGTCCGCGCCAGGGCAGGCGCGTGACGGTCCTGTCCTCGAACAATCCGCCCGGCTTGGCGATGGCGTGCAGGTGATGGGCAAAGAAGCGCAGATAGAACTCGGTGAAGGCGCTGCCTTGCGCGCGGGGCCGCACGTAATCACGCAGACCGTGCAGGTAGTCGTCGAAATCGGGCTCGTCCTGGGCGTAGAACTGCACCACCCAGGGATTTTCGTCGAATTCATCGAAAGAGTCCTGCAAGGCGTTCTCCACCGCGTCGCGGGCATGCCACAACCACGTCATCTCGCGGCCCTCGGTGCCGAGCGGGGTCAGCTCGAAGAAGGCGGCGACGGAACGTCCGTCTTCGAGCAACAGGTTTTTGGAGTCCGGCAGATATTCGACCCAGGGGAGCAGGTCCGTGAACGATGGCGCGACGTCGTAAAGCGCCTCGATATCAGCCTGCGTGGCGGGTTTGTGCCGGTTGTGGTGGTGACGTTGGCCCGGCAGCGGAATGCCATGCTCCGCAAGGGCTGCAAGGTATCGGTCCCATGCGCTCGGTGCGTCGGGTTCGCTGCCGTCCGACGGCGGGCGGACCAGGCGCGACCAGGGCAACGACCACGCCATCAGTAGTCCTCCACCCGCTCGCCGGGCATCGCGTATTGCACGCGCTGATACAGCGGAAAGACCGTCGTGTAGCCGGGGACCGGCACCGGGTCGGTCCCGGCCAGATGAGGGAACACGTACATCACCAGGTCGGGGTTGGGCAGGCGGTGGAACTGGCGGTAGATCTCGATGGCGGCGGAACGGGTGTAGGCGCTGGCGACGTTCGGCTCGCGGCTGATATCTGTGCTGGTCAGCGGGCGACGCAGGCTTTGCCGCGCATCGAGCAGGCGTCGCGATGCCTGGCTGCCGCCCGCACCACCGTCGGTCTCCTGGTTCCAGATGTCGAGCATCGTGCTGTCGCCATGGGGCAGCACGCTGTCCTTGCTGGCCGAGCATCCGCCAAGCACGACAAGCAGCGAGACGGCGAGCAGGCCGCGCCTGTCAATCGAGGTCCGACGCATGGGCTTCTCCGAGGCGATGATTGACCCGGCGTCCTTTCGGATCGTAGTCGAGGTTCAGGGGGCGATCGAGATGCACGGCGACTTTGGCGCCGGGTGGCACATAGATCGCGGCGAAGGCCTGCCCGTAGAGCTTGTCCACCCATTGCGACATCTCCTGCACGCCACCGGCGAGGATGCGGCCCATCGCCTGGTTGCCGGTGATGCCGACCGTGCCGATGGTCGAGCCGCTGCCGCCGTTGGTGAGGAACGAGTAATCGTTGTCACCTTTGGGGATCAGTGAGGCGGCGCCCGCTCCGGCCGCGGTGATGAGAAGCTGCGAGCCGAGATATTGCTTGGCATTGCTGCGCCGCTCGCCCGAGACGCACGGGATGCCGTAGGGATCGCTGATCCAGCCAAGGCCGCCCTGGATCGCGTTGGTGTTGCCGTTCTGTCCGGTATTCGTGTTGGCGTTGTTGCTTCCATTGCCAGTGTTCCCGTTCCCGTTGCCGTTGTCCTCCGGAATGGTGCGGATGGTGCCGTCCTGGAAGACGAAGGTGACGCTGCGGATCTGGCCGCGCACGCAGGAGAGCGTCCAGTCGCCGGATGCGGTACCGCTGACGACGGCGCCCGCGACGTCGGGCAGGTCGATGCCGTTGGCGGTCAGGTTGTCGGGGCCGATCAGGACCTTGAACGGATAGGGATCGTTCACCGTGCCGTCGATGGGCACACGCCCGATCAGCGCGGTCATGGCGATGGACCCCATGAGCGTGGCATTCACCGGGACCGTGTAGACGGGGATGCCGGGTTTTTTGCCGGGTGTTCCGGCGGTGGCAGCGTCATCGGCCGGTCCGGTCAGCGTGGTCTGCGCGGGGCCGAAGCTCGTGGGAAAGCCGGGTGTCCGCGGGCTGTTGCCTTTCTTGTCGTCAGGCCTGGCGTCGTCTGGCTCTACCCAGTGCGTTCCGGTAAAAGCTTTGCCGTCTCCATCTTCCAGGCCCAGTCCTACGGGGAGGTCGGTCTGGGCCGTCTTGCCGGTCAGTCCGTCCAGGCGCTTTTGCAGGTCCTGCAACAGGCCCTGCGTCTGCTTGCGGTCGCTGGTGACGCGGTCCTGTTCCTCGCGAAGATGGTTTCGCTCGCCGTCGATCGCGCCCTGAACACGTTGGTCGATGGTGCTCTCGCGCGCTCTCAGCCGGTCGTTCTCGGCTTTGGCGTTGGTGTTGTCGTTGAGCGCGGTCTGCAACTCGTTGCGCAATTCCTTGACCTGGGCGACCAGCGTCGCGACGGTGTCACGTGGGCTGTCGCCTTCGATCCCGAGGGTCTTCATCTCCTCCGGTGTGAGCCGGGAGGTATTCTGCGATCCCGGCGTTGGGCCGGAATGTCCCGAGAACAGCCGGATCGCCACGAACAGCACCGCCAGCACCATGGGGATCATTAACCATTTGAGCAGGCCGTTACTGCGCATCGGCGTGTCCCTCGGCCCGGCCGGCGGCGCCCGCGGGCGGCAGGTTCACGACCGGATCGATCGGTGCGATGGCCGGAAGCAGCGCCGCGCCCAGTCCGTGACCGCGTGTGACCAGATAGACGACCGTGGTATCCGTGGGCTGCCCGGCCGGCCCCAGGTTCGGATGCTGGAAGGTGGCGGCCACGAAATCGCCTTGCAGGGCGCGCGGGTCGAGATCAAGCCAGTCCGGGGAGGTGTTGGTGAGGCGAACCGCCGTCACCCACTGGTCTTCCAGACGCCAGGCGGCCAGCGCCCGTGCGCGGACCGGAAGCGTCGGCAGCAGCATCCGCAGGGAGAGATCGCGGCGCAGATTGGCGCGACCGATTCCGGCCACCGGCTCCACGGTGCGCAGCGGTGCGTAGAGGCTCTGCGCGGCATAGCGGGTCAGGATCACGGGGACCGGTGTTTCACGAGGGGCAGGTTTGGCGGTGTCGGATGCCCCGTCGTCGTCGGCGGATCGCGACGGCGCCAACGCGCCATAGCCGGTGGTTGCGGCGTCATCTTCCACGATGCGCACCGGCTCCAGCGGGGATTGTCCTTCTTTCGGTGCCTCGGCGGCGATATCCACCAGGATCAGCGCGCCCGTCGCGACGTCCTGCAATTGCAAACGTGTCGGCAGGATGGGGTCGCTTGCCCGCAGGTAGATGGCGCCCCCGGCGCTCTGGACGCGCAGATGACTGGCGATGCCCGGGGGCACGCCGACGCGCACGTTGCGATCGACGAAGATCACCCGTTCCTGGCCGACGACCAGCGGGACGGCCAGCGGCAGACGGGCCCAATGCAGGATCTCGACGGCCCGGCTTTGAGAGATCGAGGCCAGGGTCAGGGCGAGACCGGACAACACCGGCAGCAGGCGCCGCGTCATGGGGTGTCTCCTTCGATGCCGGGAAGACCGCCGTTCGACGGGGTTTTGGAGGGCGTCGGCGGGGTCTCGATGCGCTGCGGCGGACCGGCATAGCAATCGAGGGCGAGACCGAACGGGTTGTGTTCGGGATCGACATCCATCCGCACGATCTTGAGCGGGTAGCGGACAAGCGCGCGCTTGACCTGCTCGGCACCGTAATATTCGTCCGCGGTGACATCGAGCGTCACCACCCATTCGTCGTTCGAGAGCGCCCTGACCCGGAGAGCGGGATCTTCGCCATACCCACGGCCCGGAATCTCATAGACGCCGCGCACGCGCTTGCGCAGTTCGCCGCTGCGCGCCCGGTAGAGATAGTCCTGTTGCAGGAACGCCTGGCAACTGGAGGTCAGATAGGGGGCCAATGTGCGCAGATTGCGCGGATAGTCGGTTTCGCCATCCGTCGGCCAGCGCTGAAGCTGCTGCCAGACATAGAAGGCAAAGGTGTAGACGCTCTCGGGCGGAACGTCCCACCAGCGGCGCGTGCTGCCGGAGCGCAGATCGGGCGGCACATGGATGGTGAGGTTTCTTGGTGCGTTCCACCAGCCGACCGCCAGCAGGAGCGCCACGACGAACAGCGCGCCGCCTGTCAGGCGCAGGGTTCTGACGTGCGCCTGCAAATGCGCCACCTCATTGCGAAAGCGGCTCATGCGGACCTCCGGGGTGCGGTGGTCCGGCGATCCAGACGACGCGTCGTCCAGAAGCCCGATCGGGTGATCAGGGACCGCCCGCCCAGCATCGCTGCGATCATGGGCTGGCGCACGGCGAGCCACCATTGCAGATACCGATAGAGCCAGGTGTCTGGCCGTCCGCGTTTCTGGCGACGCAGGAATCCGCCACCGGCGAAAATGCCGATCGCGATAACCGCCACGCCTGTCGTCGGGATCATGGCGATGCTGCGTGTGGCCCAGGCGAGGGGAATCCCGAGCATCAGCCCGGCCATGCCGGAGAGACCGGCGCAGATCCACAACTCGTCGGCGGTCAGCCCGCGCACGACGACGGGCTGCCGGTTCAGCCGATGCGGCAGGAAGGTGACGAGACCATCCTGCGCTTCATGCGGGGTTTCGGGAGGGACGGTCATCATCTGTGCCGCGATCAGAGGATGCCGGTGGCCTTGGTGAGGAGCCAGATGCCGATCACCAGCAGAATGGCGCCCACGGAGACCGTGAGACCGAACTGCCCCCAGGTGGCGCGTCCGGTGTGGATCTCGGAATAGCGCGTGTAGGCGTGGTAGCAGACGCCGATGAACATGGAGGCGATCACGATCAGCGCGATCAGCGTCACGATGTCGTAGCCGTAGTTTTGCAGGGTCTGGATGATCCCGCTGCCGGTCCCGCGCGTGGGATCCTCCAGGGTCGGAAGACCGGCCGCGAAGGCGCTTGCGGGCAAGGCGGCCACGGCCGGCGCCGCACATGACGCGAGACGCAGGAGTGGAAAACGCCGGGAATTCGGAAGGGTCGTCATGGCGGGTGGCCTCGCGGAGTGGGTCAGGAAAGCAGGAGAAAGCCGAGGGCGAGATACATCGCGACAAATCGCGCGAGCACGCCGACGAACTGGCGGTCGGTCAGTCTGCGGCTGGCCCAGCCGGCCCAGGCGGCGTGAGTGGCCCAGGCGCCCCAGAGGAGGAGCACCGCGAAGATCATGCCGATCGCGGCCGTCGACACGGCGCTCGGTGCGAAACCGCCATTGGCCTGGAAGGCCGCGCTCTGGTCGGCGGACAGGGTCATGGAGTCGACGCCTTGCGACGCTGGCCGTCCGTGGTGCGCCTATAGTCGCCGTCAAGAGGCAGCGGATCACGGGGCTGCGCGCGCTGAGGTGCCAGATAGTCCGCAATGCCCGTCCGGACCGCCTCGAGATCGGTGTTCAGGCGCCGGTAATCGAAATGATAGCGTGCGGGTCCGTCGGGCGTGACATGAGCCGCCTGTGCGGCCAGCCGATCAGCCAGTTCAAGCTGGCGGGCAACGACGGCGAGTTGCTCGTGTTCGGATGGGGCCTCTCCGGCCAGCGCGGCCGACGCGCAGGCGAAGTGCAGCGCCAATGCCATGACGAGGAGGCGTCCCGGAGGACCGGGACAGGAAACGGGCGCCATCGTGCAGTCTCCCGAAAAGGCAGGGTGAGAGAGTCAGATGGCGGGATGGTGCTGGAAGAAACGTACCGGCGCCGCAGGGAAGGCGGAGCGCGATGCGCCCGGATTGTTGTGTCCTGAAGTGGCGAGGTCGTCAGGGATGGCGGTGTTCGACGCGGGTGTTACGATGTCGGTTCGTCTGTCTGGCAAAATGCCCGGTATCGCCGCCTGTGCCGACCTCTTTCCGCTAGATGGAAGTGGGCAGCGGCTCTGTCCCTTCGCTCAGGATGGCAAGATAACTCTGGTAACTGAACACGCGGCCACGTTTGCGGCCGGTGATTTCCTCTACGATGCCGAGCCGTTCCAGATCGGCGAGAGCCGCATTGACCGTGGGGGCGGAAAGCCCTGTCTGCCGGGTGAGCTGATTGGCTGTCAGGAAAGGGTTTTGCTGAAACAGGTCATGAATACGGAGTGCGGACCCTGCACGATCGCTTTGGATGGTGATGCGCTCACGGTCTTCCTTGAACAGGTTGACAATCCGGGTGGCGGCGTCGAATGCCTGATTGGCGGTATCGGCGATGCCCGCGAGAAAAAAGTCGAGCCATGCTTCCCATGCGCCATGTTCACGCACATCCTGGAGAAGACGGTAATACTCGGCACGGTGGGTTTTGAGATAGAGGCTCAGATAAAGCAATGGCGTACGGAGAACGCCGTTGACGCAGAGATAGAGCGTGACCAGCAGGCGACCAATCCTGCCGTTGCCGTCCAGGAACGGGTGAATGGTCTCAAACTGAACATGCAGCAGACCAGCCTTGATGAGCGCCGGCAGACGTGAACTGTCCTCGTGCATGAAATGCTCCAGCGCAGCAAGGCAATCGTTCATTTCGGTCGGCGGCGGGGGGACGAAGAGAGCATTGCCGGGGCGGGTCCCGCCAATCCAGTTCTGTGAACGTCGAAATTCGCCGGGATTCTTCGTAGCGCCACGACCATCTTGCAACAATCGTGCGTGCATTTCGCGAATCAGGCGGAGCGAGAGAGGCAGTTCTTTCAGCCGCTCCAGGCCATACATCATGGCATCCACATAATTCGAGACCTCGCGGACATCGTCGATCGGCTGACCGTTCTGCGCTTCGGTTTCAAAGCGAAGCAGATCCGAAAGGGTCGATTGCGTGCCTTCGATCTGCGAGGACAGGACGGCCTCCTTCCTGACATACATATAAAGGAACAGCTCCTGACGCGGGAGCAACATCGTGATGCCGTCGAGACGCCCCAAGGCACGTTCGGCCAGGCTCAGCCGCTCCAGAAGCGCCAGCACGTCGATCGGTGGCTGCGGCGGCAATGGCGGTGGCACGAATGCGCGCACGATTTCGCCCGCCACCGGGGTCTCGCCAAGGCGGCCTGACCGAAGATTGGGTGTAGAAACGCTCATGGGTCATTATGGTGCGACCTCTCTTATTTAAGCAAGAACAAGTTCACTTAAATAACTGGCACGCTAAGGTAAGCACCCTTAAATAGCGGTGAGCAAGGATACCTCTGCCGGACATGGTCGTCGGGCGCCACCTTTGCCGCCGCAGCGCGGATTCACCGAAAGCTAGAGGCTGGGCGCAAAAATCAGGCGAATCAGCATAGGTGTCGAAGATATTTCTTGAACGTCGCGGCCGTGATGCTCGTGGCGATACCCAGCAACGCCGCGCAAGGAAGGGGAATATCGCTGAATTTACGATGGCTATTCGTCATTCAGATATTGGCTGGATCGGCAGAGGGGGAGACGCGAGCGAATGTTCCGTCGTCATATTCCGTCGCGGCGCCCTGTGATCGGTGTTCAGCTTGCGGCCCGTAGAAGGTGACCCGGGCCAGCTATGCCTGTCTCGCACCGGAGAACCACCTCCCGGGCGTGTGGCGGACACAGCTTTCAGTGGAGAGACACGACGTTATCCTGACGATGATTTCGCCACCACAAGGCCGTCTCCCAGGCGAGTGTACGCAATGTTTCGACGCCCTCAGCGCCACCATAGGGAGGCGGCAGAACCGGATGGCCCTCACGGTCTTCGTCAAACCACTCGTCTCCCAGTGCTTCGCACTCGACCGCGGGACGCAATATGGTGCGTCCTCGAAAACTCTCCAGCATCGGAAGCCACGGCCATTCGACGAACCTGATTCCGTCGAGAAACCCCTGCGCCCATTGCTCGACGCGCACGGCGTCGCTCTCCGGACGCCACGAGACCACGGGATGGTAGTCCTCGAACCGACCTGCGAAAGCGGAATCCAGTTCGGTCATCCGGTTGATGAAGGCCGTGTGAATGGTATTCCGATGCGCCTCATCTCGAAACCAGGGCTGCTTCTTACCATCGAAATTGAGGGATATCAGAATCTTCCGTATCCACAGTTCCGGCGCGGGCCGTGTCGGTCCGACGGCGAGTGCCGTCATGAACCCATCCATCTCGGGAAGGGACATTTCTTCATCGATAGTTTCTTCGTCGTAGAAATATTCGACAATCGTGTAGAGCGGCGTTCCGTATGCCCATCCGATGTCGGGGTCTGGATCGGTCATCGGGTGCGTTCCCCTTCCTGAGCGGAGCCATCATGATATGAAACGCTTGCCGCAGGTGGAAATTCAACGATTTTTGTTCTGGTGTGCCGCTTCGATTGGCGGGTGATGATTTGTTCTGGTGCGACGAGCCGTTCAGGTATCTCTTGCGACGCCGCTCAGATGTATTTCTTGAATGTCGCGGCCGTGACGTTGGTTGCGATACCTAGCAGAACGGCACAGGGAAGCAGGATGACCAGTGGGGGTACACTGATCGGGAGCGCGAGATACGTCACCCAGGGCCAGACCGCCAGGGGCATGAGGCTGGCCCTGGCCCGATGGTAGACGAACCCGGATTCCTGACCGGCGCCGAACCGCCGGATGTCCCGCCGGACCAGCCCGTCCACGAAGCCGACGAATGCGCTCAACACGAACAGCGGCAACGTCAGTACGAGCACGAACAGCCGGACCAGAAAGGTCAGCACGGTATATGCGGCGGCGATCAGATAGGCTTCCACATGCACATAGACGACGGCCATGTAATAACGGAAATCATGGGCCTGCCCGTGGATGCCCGCGCTTGACTGGACGGAGGCGTCGCGTATCCAGTTCAGAAGACCGCTTTTTATGAACAACCCGTCATAGGCGCGTTGCACCAGTTCGTAAGCCGTCCGTCCGGGCTCCTGCACCAGCGCGCTGCGAGTAAAGCGGGAGGACAACTGCCCCAGTTCGTGACTGAGCATGTGTTCGGCATGATGCCAGCCTTGCTCCGGCCAGAAGAACCCCATGCCAAGACATTCGATGACGATGCACAGCAGGAGCGATCCGCACAGGACGCCGATAAAACGGAACGGCAGCGTGATCAGGCTGACGAACGCGCCCTGCTGACGTTGCTGGGCGCGCTGGGCGGTCGCGGCCGGGTCGCTCATGATTGTGCTTCATCATCAAGGCCCATGGGCAAGGTAGGCTCGCGCGGCTCCGACGCATCGGCGTTCTGCCACCAGTCGTCGGCCTCGACATAGTTCCGGCGCATGGCGGCGGCGAGGTCCTGTAACCCTTTCGGCATGATCTCGTCGGGGTCCGGAGCGGGCAGCGGCATGCGGATTTTCCACAGATTGCCGCCCTCGATCAGCGCGAAACATTGTCCCTTCGGCAGGGCGACGACATGCGCGGGCTCGATCATCGGAACGCTCGAACTGCTGACCCGGTCCTGTGTGTTCGAGGTGAACGCGGTGCGTCCGGTCGGATCGGAACTGTCGGTGGCGCCGCTCATCATGGACGCGGCATAGACCTCGACCCTCGGCAACTGGCGCGTCAGCAACTCGGCGGTCGCGGTTTCGCGCACACGCAGCATGAACAGGTTGTTGAAATTGCCGACCACCTGGCCGGCCTTGGCGCGGTTGCCGATGCGCGCCTCGATGTCGGAGAGGGTCTGGGTGTAGGCGGTGACCTGCATCCCGGCGCCGCCGCCCTTGTTCACCATCGGGATGAACTCGTCGCCCATCAGCTCATTGAATTCGTCGGCATGGACGTTGATCGGCACCTTTACGCCCGGCATGGTGTCGGGCAAGCCGTCGTCGATCCCGAATTTGTAGATGTGCCCCGCAACCGAGACCAGGTCGGCGAACATCGAATTGCCGACCGCCGAGGCCACCTCGGCATCGGACAGTGCGTCGAGACCGACATAGACCACCGCGCGTTTGCGGATGATCTGCATCCAGTCGAAGATCGGCCGCGGGTCGTTGAGATCGGCGTAGTCGGGGGCAAGCAGTTGCGCGATCTTGCCCGTGGTGAGCTTTTCCAGAAGGGGCAGGAGCGAGGCGACGATCTTGTCGAAATAGGTGCGGTCATAGCGGACGGCCGAGCGGAGTCCGTCCAGCACCGGATCGTAGGTCCGCACCTGCGACAGATATTGCTCAAGAGCGACGACGCGCTTCTCGCGGCCGATCATGTTGCGCGGAATGTTCTTGTCGTTGAGTCGTCCTTCGATCTGGACGATCATCTCCCAGGCTTTCGGCTCATGGGTGGCGAAATAATGCTGCGCATATTCCATGAACAGGGCGTCGATATTGATGACGTGACGCTGGATCAGAAGATAGTCCGGGCGTTGGCCCAGTTCCACGAGAGCACGGGCGATGATATTGACGAAGCGCCAGGCGAACTCGCGGAAAGCGGCGCTGTTGCCCTCGCCCGAGAGCTGGCCGGCAATGCGCGTGGCGACTTCGGAGATGCGTCCGAACCGTCCGACGGCATTGTAGCGGGCGCTAAAGTCGGGCCAGCCGAGGTGGAAGACATAGAATTCCCCCGACCGCCCCGCGCGCTCGGCTTCGACATACATGCGCCGCAGCAGGTCCGCGTCGCCCTTGGGATCGAAGACGATCACGACCTCGAATTCGCCGGCCGGATTGCGGCGGCGGATGTCCTGGGTGATGAACAGTTCCGCGAGCCGCGTCTTGCCGACGCGCGTGGTGCCGAGAACCAGGCTGTGGCCGACGCGCTCGCCCAGCGGCAGCGTGACGTCGACCTCATCGGGTTCGATACCGTGCAGGCGGGGCATCCCGCCGACCGGCGGCAGTGGGCGGGTCGGATTGAGCGGGCTGTCCCAGCCCAGGGCCTTGCGGATGCTGGAGGCCGGAAATGGTGCGAATTCCAGTCGCTCTTCGAGCCGCCTCGCCACCCGGTAGATCGCGGTCGGTTCTACATACCGGCGGAACTCCGGCCGATAGGTCTGCATGAGCCGGTGGGTGTGCCGCTGATCCCAGCGGAAGCCACGACCGACGAACAACCTTTGCTGGCTCACTGGCACTTCGCGGCTGGTCATCACATAGCGCGGCAGGCGCCGGATGTTGCGCCGGTAACGGAGGATGGTCCACGCCTCCCGGAGACGGATTGCGCCGAAGGCAAGAAAGGCCACCGCGCTACCGAGGCCGAGCAGCGGGCTGAGCGCGAGCGACCAGGGTGCCGCAACGCACAGCAACGCGGCGGCAGCGCAGACCGCGACGGTGTAGAGTTCCACGGCCGGCCGCAGCAGGACTTCGATGGTCTGGGACGGGGCCATCGTGACCTCCGATCAGGGTTCGATGGCCGTGGCGGTGATCAGCGCGGGATAGGTGCGCAGACCCAGGCGCCGGGCGAAATCGTCGCCGGGCGTCGGGGAGAGCAGGAGTCCCGGCGCCAGGGCGCGCAGCGCCGCCAAGGCTTCGGTTGTCTCGACATTGACCACGAGGCCGACCGCGTGCAGCGACCGCAGATGCGGCGCGCGCTGGCGTAGCCACTGGCGGGATCGGTCGTCATCTCCCACGATGAAAACAGGTGTCAGGCCGGGCGCCTGGATCGCGCGCGCCGGCACATCGCCCGGTGACAACAGGGAGGAGCGAACCGGGAGCATCGTGCTTTCATCGGCCTTTCGGGGATTGTCGGGCAACGGCAACGACGCGTCCCCAGGCTCCGGTGTCAGGGCTTCGTAATAGGGCGCGGCCGGCACGCCGCCGTGGTCCTCGACGACGATCAGCGGCTGGGAAGACTGCGCGTTGCCGAACGTGGGCGTCAGCAGGCATGAGAGGGTGAGACTGAATGCCGCGCAGGATCGGGTCATGGTGTGTCTTCTCCGGCCGCCGTCGGATTGTCGCCCGTACCGTCACTCACATCCTCCGGCTCCGTCCTCTCGCACAGGGCGAGGTCGGAAAGGCATCCGCTGCCGTGCTGATGGTCGAAGAAGAGAGCGTACTGGCGTCCGCCACGGGTGGTCTTGCTCCATTCCGCGATTGTCCGTATGCGCGCGTACTCGCCCGGCCGCCCGGCATCAAGCGGGTCGGTTCCCGCGCCGAAGAAGGTCGAGACGCCACGTTTGCTGGCCGCCGAGACGATCGCCTCCCAGCGTTCGATCCGGTCGATGTGCTCCGGGAAGCGTTCGGCGATCAGGCGCATCTCGTTCTTGGCGCAATGAATGCACGGCAGGCAGCCGACCCTCCCCATGCCCTGCGCATAGAGCGGATTGGGCGCGAGGCCGTGCCGGCGGTGCATCGCCCATACCTGCTGGATGGACCAGTCAAAGATGGGGCGCCAGAGAAAGGCGCCGCTATCATCCCGGTTCCAGCGGGGGTGGCGGGCGCGACGGGTGCTTTCGGCTGCGCGAATGCCCAGCCATTGCAGGACCGGACCGGCTTTGAGCATCGGGAACACAACCTGGAGCGTGATTGGCAGACGACCCAGGCGACGTTGCCGATTGAACGGCAATGTCAGACCGGAATCCCCTCGGATCTCCACATGGTTCATGGCGTCCCCGCTTTCGCGAGCAGCCGGGCGAGATGGAGACCGACGCTGCGGCGATAACGCATGGCCGGGTCGCCACCGGCAGGACGATGATACCGCCCGATTGCCAGGAGCCAGTCTTCGTTGGGCAGATGCTGTTCACGCAGGATGCGGGCAGCGATGGTGAGGTTGGTATAAGGGTCGAGCAGGTCACAGGGTTTCGCGTAGCGATGACTCTGAAAGCCCAGATTGATCTGGGCGAGACCGACATCGACCCGCTCGGCGGCGAGCCGGGCCAGGAGATGTTGAAGGCGGATGCAGGCTTCCGCGCGGGTCGGATAGCGTTCGGGATTCCCCGCGACATCGAGTGTCCAGGGCCAGGGGATCAGGCGTCCGCGCAGAACGGCGCCGCTCTCCTGCAAGGCGACGGCGAACAGGACCGGCGACGGCACGTCGGCTGACGCGGCCGCCATCTGATAGGCCGGGGGCGGCACCTCTCCGGCGTATGTTGGCGAGGCCCAACCCATCGGAAGGAACGCGATGACGCGCAGACACCGCCAGGTCGGGCGCGCATGTGTCAGCGCCGTTGCCATTGGCCGTTGACCTCCTGCACGACGGCGGGCAATTCGCCGGGAAGACCGAGGGAGAGCCAGCGTCCTGCATCATGGTTCAGCGTGATGGTCGCGGCGCGGACTCTGGCGGGGTCGATGCCAGCCTGCCGCGCCCATTGGCGGATGCGCTCGTCATCCTGCTGACTGCCGACCAGATACAGGTCGAAGCTGGCGCTACTGGCCTGTAATTGCTGGACGCGCTGCGCACAGGCGGAACAGTCAGGCTTGACGAACACGGCCAGCCGACCGGAGCCGACATTGCCGGTGTTCTGTGCCTGCGCGTCGGGCAGGCTGACCCGCAACTGGCCCGGAAACAGGCGTTGCCAGGCAGCGTCGTAGGCGCGCTGATAGGCCAGCATCTTGTCGACGCGCCGGGATTCGGCCTGGGCTTGCAACGCGGCGTAGTGATTTCGCTCGTCGTCGTTCCGCGCCTCGATGCCCAGGGCCGTCAACGGATCGAGATTTGGCGAGTAGGTTCCGAGCGGTCCCTGCATCAATGCGCGGTACCGCGTCCACTCGTCGGTCCGCAGGCCCCAGTCGTGTGCCTGCCGCTCGTCGAGGGCAGAGTCGCTACTGGCCTGGGTCTGGCTGAGTGTTGTGCGTGAGACGGTTGTCGATGCCGATTGGGCACAGGCCGGGAGCGGGCTTCCGCTCAAGGCACCGATCAGTCCGGCGATGGCAAGAGGAGCGGGACGCATCTTGGTCGGGCCCCTATGGCAGGATTACACGTTGCGCGGTGCCGTTGACACGGAACAGCGCGGCGTGAGGATCGAGGCGTTGCAGTTGCCAGCCACGCTCGCTCTCGCCCGGATGGAGCAGGCGGACCGACGCCAGCGAACCCGTCGCGAGTGGCGCGATCGAAAGGAACGGTTCGCCGCCGCGCAGTTCGATGCCTCCCACCCGGAACGGCGGCGCCAACGGTCGGGGTGGCGCCGATGTGCGTCGGGGTGTTGTCTGAACGGTGGTCAGTGTGACGCGGTCTTGCTCCTGCCGGGCTTCGATATCCGTCATGCGGGCCTGGAGCGCCTGCACGTCGCCGACATGCGCGAAGGCGGCCTGCGCCTCTTTCAGATGTGCGATCTGCACGTCCAAGGAACGGCGCATCGCGGTGAGTTCGGCTGCGCTGGCGGGTTTGGGCTGACGTCGCTCGGCCGCGATCAGCCGCTCCAGATCGATCACGCGTGCGCTCAACGTGCCAATCTGCGCGTTGGGGTCGTTGCGGCGCGTCTGTTCCACCAAGCGGGCCAGGGCGATGCGATCGGCGAGCGCGATCAGGCTCACGGCCAGCAGCCAGCCGATGGCGGCAATCCTGAACCATGGGATTCGACGCCCGTGCAACGCGGAGGGCAATGGCAGGCTCATGGCAGATTCTCCTCCGCGGGGTGGAGATCGAGCGGGGACGCGGGCTTTTTGGATCGAGCGGGAGGTGGCGGCGATGTGACCGGAGGGGCTGAGAGGTCGGGAGGCACCGGTTCCACATGACGGCTGAAACACGCAGTCCGACTCGCATCGTCGATCGACAGTTCCCAGGCGGGACCCGCCAGCGTGAGCAGGGCTTCACGCAAGGTCATCGGGCCCAGACGCATATGAGCGGCAGGCAGGGGCAAGACGTAAAGCGGGGCGGCATCCCCCTTTGTGCAAAGGCGATATCCTGAACGCAGCAGGACGTAATTCAAGGCATCCCCGACGGTCGTATCGACCGTGAGGGGTATCCGGGCATCCACGATTTGCCGTGTCAGATCGCGTTGTCCGATGCCGGGCGAGAGTTCGACCAGCGTATAGCGGCCCTGGCGCAGCACTGGCAGGTAGCCCGGAGGAAGCGTGAGGGATTGGGGTGCTTCCGGACTGCTCGATGCCTTGACGGCCGCAATGGGCGTCTGTGTGACGCCCTTCGGCGCAACGCAGCCCGCGAGAAGCAGGCTACCCGCTATGCAGCCGGGGGCGGAGAGGACGCGAAAAATGCCGGACGGTCGATACATCAGCAAATCCAGGAACGATGGATCGCCATTCTCGCCGTAGCATGACACATGAAACACGCAACAAACCGGATCGCTCGTCCTCCGCGTTGCCCGGTTCCGGCGACATGGAGGTTTGAGGATGCCTGTCTCGAGTCGACGGGCAATGCGGATCGCCTTTAACTCCGTCCTGCTCTCCCCCGTCATCCCCACGACGATTCACCGAGACGGGAGAGACAGGCCGGGGCAGAGAACGCGCTGGAGTCAAAAGGTTATTGTCCCGGCATCCGTTTTTTACGCGGGGCGCGTCTCCGCATCCCGCCCGTGCGTCACGGAATTGGGCATTGACTCTTTTCACCATCAATGAACAAAACAGGAACATAATCACCTGCACCGGAAACCTATGGACCCGTAAATGACCGCCGCACCTTCATCGAACCTGCAAGCACTGCGCGACCAGATCCGCCGTCTGGAAGGTCATGCTGACCGTCGCCGCACGGTCCTGCCTTTTGGTGTGCCGGACATCGATCGCAGATTGCCCGGCGGTGGCCTCGCCTTGAGCGCGCTGCACGAGGTGGCCGGTGGCGGCAATGACGCGCTGAACACCGCCGCGGCTGCGCGTTTCGCCGCCGGCATCGCCGCGCGCACGAAAGGCCAGGTGCTGTGGATCGTCTCGACCCCCGATCTGTTTGCCCCCGCGCTGCAACAGGCCGGGCTTCCGGCCTCTCGGGTGCTGTTCGTGGAAGCCGGCAGCGATCGTGACGTGCTGGCCTGTTTCGAGGAAGGACTGCGTCATCCGGGCCTGGGGGCCGTGGTCGCCGAAGTTGGTCGCCTAACGATGACGGCCTCGCGCCGTCTGCAACTCGCCGCCGAAAGCGGTGGCGGCATCGGTCTCGCCCTCCGGCGCTGGCGGCGGCAGACCGACGCGGCCGATTTCGGCCAGCCGACGGCGAGTACCACGCGCTGGCGCGTCTCGCTTCTGCCGTCGGTCCCGCTGCCGGTGGCGGGCGTGGGCGAGAGCCGGTGGCTGCTGGAACTGATCCGGACACGCTCGGGCGAGAGTGCCGATTTCGAGGTGGAGACGCGGGATGGACAGGCAGAATTGCGGATCGCCGGCGACCGGAATGGACACACGGACGAAACGGCGGATCGTGTCCCTCTGGCTGCCGCTCTGGGCCACCGACCGCCTGCGGCGCGAATTGGGCGACGACGCGCCTCCGCCTGAACAGCCACTGGTTCTCGCGGGGCGCGACGGCAATCGTCGGGTGGTGCTGGCCGCCAACCGCACCGCCCGTAGAAGCGGGGTGACGACCGGGATGCCGGTCGCCAAGGCGCAGGCGCTGGTTCCCGGCCTGGCGGTTCAGGACGCTCACCCCGACGAGGACCGTGCGGCGCTGGAGCGGCTGGCGCTGTGGCTGCAACAGCGGGTCAGTCCGATCGTGGCGGTCGATGCGTCCGGCGGGGCGGCGGATGGGCTGGTTCTCGACACGACCGGCGCCGATCATCTCCATGGTGGCGAAGCGGTGATGCTGCGCGATCTCGTCCGCCGCCTGCTGGGTGCGGGGATCACGGCCCGCGCGGCGGTCGCCGACACGCTGGGGGCGGCCTACGCCGTGGCGCGCGTCACACCGGGCACGGCGATCGTCGTTCCTCCGGGCGGGAGCGCCACGGCGTTGGCGGATCTGCCGGTCGCGACACTCCGTCTGCCGGCCGCTATCGTTTCCGGCTTGCAGGATCTCGGCCTGACCCGCGTGCGTGATCTCGCCGCCGCCCCGCGGGCGCCGCTGGTGCTGCGCTTCGGCGAGATCGTGACACGACGACTGGACCAGGCTTACGGCCGGAGCGACGAACCCATCCTGCCGGTCCGTCCGGTCGATCCCGTCGCGGTGTCGCGCAATTTTGCCGAGCCGATCGCCGCCGCCGAAACGATTGCGCGCTACATCGGCAAACTGGTGCCGCCGCTCTGCACCGGCCTGGAAGAACGCGGTCTCGGCGCGCGGCGTCTGGACCTGCTGCTGCATCGTGTCGACAGTGCGGTGCAGGCGGTCCGCGTGGCGCTGGCCCGGCCGGTCCGTGATCCGAAACATGTGTTGCGTCTGCTCTGCGAGCAGATCGAAACCATCGATCCCGGGTTCGGGGTCGAGCGCATGGAACTGGTCGCGGTGCTGGCCGAGCCGATCGGGCCGCGTCAGGCGGTCTCCTCCCTGATCGAGGAGCCGGAGGCCGATCTGTCGGGGCTGATCGACACGCTGGCCAACCGGCTGGGCGGCGCGGCCCTCTATCGTGTGGTTCCGGTGGAGAGTGACGTGCCGGAACGCTCGGTGCGCCGCGTGCCACCGCTCGAACCCGTATCCGACGCGCGTTGGCCGGCGGACTGGCCGCGACCGACCCGTCTGCTGGCGCGTCCCGAGCCGATCGAGACCATGGCCATGCTGCCCGATCATCCGCCGGTGTTTTTCGTCTGGCGCGGCATCCGCCGCAAGGTGCGCTGCGCCGACGGACCGGAGCGCGTGTTCGGCGAATGGTGGCGGGGGGATACCGAACTGACCACGGCGCGGGATTATTTCCGCGTCGAGGATACATCCGGCGAGCGGTTCTGGATCTATCGCGCCGGTGACGGCGAACACGGCGAGACCGGATCGCAACGCTGGTTCCTGCATGGGCTCTTTGCATGAATGCCTCGGCATCCCCCTACGCCGAGCTTCAGGTCACGAGCTATTTCTCCTTCCTGCGCGGCGCGTCGTCACCCGAAGAACTGTTCGGCCAGGCGAAGGCGCTCGGGATCTCCGCGCTTGGCATCGCCGACCGCAATTCTCTGGCTGGCATGGTGCAGGCGCATCTGGCGGCCAGGGCGTCCGGCGTCCGGCTGGTCGTCGGCTGCCGCCTCGATCTGGAAGATGCGCCGCCGGTGCTGGTCTATCCGACCGACCGGACCGCTTATGGCAAGCTGTGCCGTCTGCTGACGCTCGGCAAGGCAAGGGCGGGAAAGGGGAAGTGCCGCCTTCTCTGGCGCGATCTCGTGGAGTGGGGCGAGGGGATGCTCGCCGTGCTGGTGCCGGATGTCGCTGACGAGGAGTGTGCGGCGCATCTGCGGCGGTTGCGGGAGGCGTTCGGTGACCGCGCCTATCTGGCGCTCACCCTGCGCCGCCGCCCCAACGACCAGATGCGGCTTTACGACCTGGCCAATCTCGCCCATGCCCAGCGCGTGAAGACTGTCGTCACCAACGACGTGCTGTTCCACACCCATGATCGCCGCATCCTCCAGGACGTCGTCACCTGCGTGCGGCACAACACCACCATCGAGCACGCTGGCTTTGCCCGGGAGCGTCACGCCGACCGCTACCTGAAACCACCGGCGGAGATGGCGCGGCTGTTCGCGCGGTATCCTGAGGCGATCGACCGCACGATGGAGATCGTCGAACGTTGCCGGTTCTCCCTGGACGATCTGGCCTATCAGTATCCCGACGAGATCGAGATCCCGGGCCAGACCCCGCAACAGGCGCTGGAAGCCCTGACATGGCAGGGGGCGCGGGAGACCTATGGCGGTACAATCCCGCCGGATGTGGAGACGATCCTTCGTCATGAACTCACGCTCATCGGGCGCATGCAGTACGCGCCGTATTTCCTGACGGTGCATTCCATCGTTCGTGAAGCGCGACGGCGCGACATTCTCTGCCAGGGACGGGGCTCAGCAGCAAACAGTGCGGTATGCTTCGTGCTCGGCATCACCGCCATCGACCCATCGCGCACCACGCTGCTGTTCGAACGGTTCATTTCCGAGGAACGGGGCGAACCACCGGATATCGACGTGGATTTCGAGCATGCCCGACGCGAGGAGATCATCCAGTGGGTCTATGACCATTACGGCCGCGACCGCGCGGCGCTGACCGCCGTGGTGATCCGTTATCGCGCCAAGGGCGCGTTGCGCGATGTCGGCAAGGTGATGGGGCTACCGGAGGACGTGATTGCTCTGTTGAGCAAACAGATATGGGGCTGGTCGCGGCATGTCGAAGCAGAGAAATTTGCCGAGACTGGGATCGATCTGACCGACCGGCGCATCCGCCTGACGCTGGACCTCGCGCGCTGTCTGATCGGAGTGCCGCGCCATCTCTCGCAGCATCCCGGCGGGTTCGTGCTGACCCGCGACCGGCTGGACGAGCTGGTGCCCATCGAGCCGGCGGCGATGGATCAGCGCCAGATCATCGAATGGGACAAGGATGATATCGACGCCCTGAAATTCATGAAGGTCGATATCCTGGCGCTCGGCATGCTGACCTGCATGAAAAAAGGGCTGGACCTGCTCGCTGCTCACAAGGGCCAGCATTTCACGCTCCAGACCATCCCGGCCGAAGATCCCCGGACCTACGCCATGATCCGCAAGGCGGACACCATCGGCGTCTTCCAGATCGAATCCCGCGCCCAGATGTCGATGCTGCCGCGCCTCAAGCCGCGCACCTATTATGATCTGGTGATCGAGGTCGCAATCGTGAGACCCGGCCCGATACAAGGAGATATGGTCCATCCGTATCTACGGCGCAGGGAGGGGCTGGAAAAGCCGGATTATCCGACGCCGGAGCTGGAGGAGGTGCTCAAGCGCACACTCGGCGTGCCGCTGTTTCAGGAGCAGGTGATGCAGGTCGCCATGGTCTGCGCGGAC
Organism: Acidomonas methanolica; assembly: GCF_004346035.1. Taxonomy (GTDB): domain Bacteria; phylum Pseudomonadota; class Alphaproteobacteria; order Acetobacterales; family Acetobacteraceae; genus Acidomonas; species Acidomonas methanolica. The sequence continues at coordinate 51,986 of NZ_SLZN01000006.1, forward strand.
TTCACCGCCGCCGAGGCGGACGGGCTGCGTCGGGCAATGGCGACGTTCAAGAACACCGGCACCGTGTCCCATTTCCAGACCCGTCTGCTCGAAGGCATGACGCGCAAGGGCTATCCGGAAGAGTTCGCGCAGCGCATTTACCAGCAGCTCGAAGGTTTCGGCTCCTACGGTTTTCCGGAAAGCCATGCCGCATCCTTCGCGATCCTCGCCTACACCTCGTCCTGGCTGAAGTGCCACCACCCGGACGTTTTTCTGGCCTCATTATTGAACTCTCAACCGATGGGTTTCTACGCGCCCGCGCAACTCGTGCGCGACGCTCGGGACCACGGCATTGAGGTCCGACCGGTCTGTATAAATTCTTCCCGCTGGGACAGCACTCTTGAAGGCGAGGACGACGAACGCGGCTGTTTCGCGGTGCGGTTGGGGATGAGCCTGGTCAAGGGGCTGGCCAATGCTCATGCGGCGGCGCTCATGGCGGCGCGGCTACGGCGGCCCTTTGCGTCCATCGACGATCTGTGGCGCCGGGCCGGGGTGCCGCAGGAAGCGCTGGTGCGACTGGCGGAGGCCGACGCCTTTCGGCCGGCGTTCGGGCTGGCACGGCGCGAGGCGCTGTGGGCGATCAAGGGCCTGCATGACGAACCGCTACCGCTGTTTGCCGCTGCCGCGCAGGCGCGCGAAACCGACGAGCCGGCGATGGCGCTGCTCCCGATGACCGACGGCGCCGAGGTGGTGGGCGACTACAACCATCTCGGGCTGAGTCTGCGCGCCCACCCGGTGTCGTTTCTGCGGGAGGATTTGCGGCAACGCCGGATCGTGCCCTGCGGCACGGCCATGGCGCTGCGTGACGGCAAACGGGTCGAAGCGGCCGGACTGGTGCTGGTGCGCCAGCGGCCGGGATCGGGCGAGGGCGTGTGTTTCATCACGCTGGAGGACGAGACCGGCATCGCCAATCTGGTCGTCTGGCCGGATATCTTCGAGAAATACCGACCCATCATCCTCTCGGCCAGCATGATAGCGGCGAAGGGCCGTGTGCAGCGCGAGGGCGATGTCGTGCATCTGGTGACGCTCGAATTGACCGATCTGTCCGGATTGCTGCGTCAGGTCGGGGCGCGGGGTGGCGTGGACGATCAGGCTGGCCGAGGGCTTGACCGGCTCAATTTCCGGTCGCGGAATTTCCATTGACGGCCATGATCGGCCGATCTTTTTGCTGCTGATGAGAAAAGTATCCGAAAAGCCGGGATCGGAAAGAGGCAGCACGAAGTCTGGGCATCGAACGGGGAGAGGCTTGAGTTAGCTGTTGATCACTTCTTGAAGCGCGGCAATTTTCGCGAGTATGTCATCGAATGGCAGCGGCGTCTGATCAAACATCATCGGCGCCATTGCACGATAATCCGTTCGTAAGTCTTTGACTCGGAATTCGTCCGGCATCAGCCGAAGCGTACCCGGCCGAGCCGTTTCATAGCTGGCCCAGCCCGAACGGAAGAAGATCGCCTTGTGGCGAGTGACCTGGATCAGCAGGTCGAAATCGACCATGGCGGCCCGGCCTTCGTCCGTGTCGGCAAGCATGGCCAGATCGTAATAATGCCGCGAGAAATAGTGCGGCGTCGCCGATTCCGCCGGGCGGTGCGCTTCCGCGTGAAGCGCGGTTGCCTTCTCCCAGAAGGTACGCCGTGCAGACAGGACGGTCACGTTTGTATCGGGCGACGTGAAGAAGTCCGGAAAGTCGTCGGCCGCATAGGGGCGGATGCTCTTTTCTTCGGTCGGCCACGGGTCGCCGCGCGCACCGAGTTCCAGTTTTACGCGCGGGGTAATATAGGCCATTCCCGCATAGTCGGAGGCAGGCAGCGCCGTAGGGTAATGGAAGTTGACCGTCTGGGTGTCGTTCGCGTCGATCTCCAGAGACCACTTGCCGCTGGCAGCGTCGCCAAGCTGTTCGGAGATCGCGTCGTGAAGTGCAGGCACAAGCTTCTCGGCGATGTGCTGCTCGACGTCACCGACTAAACTGTCGATCAGCCGCGCGACCTGCTTTTTGCTGATCCCTTCCTTCTCCGGGTCGCGATCTCCGGTATATCCGAGTTCGGCGCGGTCGAATGACAGGTCGATATCCTCGGAAAAACGGCGTATCGCGCCGAACGCCTTGGAGAGCGACGTCCCGCCCTTGAAAACGAGGGACGCGGACGTTCCTGGTGGCAGACCAAACAGGCGCCGCAGACACCAGCAGACCCAGAAATCTTTTTCGATGATCGTCTCGGAGATACCGCGAATGGCGGCCGTTTCCCCAAAGAGGGCCGCCCGATCACCGGCAGCAAGGAGGGCGACCTTATCCATTGAGAGTGGTCGCTTCCGTGTTGGCGATCGAAACAAGTGTCGGCCGCATCCAGGCGGGCGCCTGTGCGGCGTTCGCGGCGAGCGTTTTCTTGTCGCGGGACGAAAGGCGCAGTACGGCGACCTGTGCGACATCCGCCGCGTGCATGGAGCCGACATGGCGAAGCGCCTGAACGACCGTGCCGACGGGACTGCCGGGTGCGATCAGGTGCTTGGGGGAGGCGTGGCGAAGATCAATGACACGCTTTCCCAGCACGACGCGGCGCGACGGGCCATCGGTCAGGTAGGTGCTTTGAGCGGGTACCTGCGTCGACAGGCCGAGCGCGTTTGCCGCCCGCGCACCGGCGATCTGCACATGGGATCCGGTCTCCCGCGCTAGGGCCTGGGCAACATCATCAGGAGCCGGCGAGAGAGCGCCGAGCTTTGGGTGCAGCTTTGGAAAGTCGTACAGCCCTCGCGCGAGGCGGCGCAATTGGCCACCCTTGACCAGTCGGGAGAGGGCCTGATCGACAGACGAGCGGCTTGCGATGGTGAGGAAATCGCTGGGCGTGAAGACGCCGCCGCGTCCGCTGGCGCGGACACGCTTCATAATCCGATCGGGAACGGAGGTGACAACCGTCTTCATACGTCAGAAAATAGGATATGTTTTTCTGACATGCAAGAGGCGTCTCCTGGTGCCGGAAAGCTCGTCCAGACCGTCTGAATCGATTCATCATGTTCTTTGTGGACCGGGCACACCGCTTGTCATCCCCGACGTGAGGGAGCAGTCAAAAAAACGGCCCCGAAGGGCCGTTCGTCGTCAGGAAAGCGATGGCGGCCAGTCCCGGGCCTTCTTCAGACCCGGATCGACGTCCGCGGTTTCGATATGCGCCCAGCACCGGATCGCCGCGCCGTTCTCGCCGACCGGATGGTCGTCTACGGCGTCCGATGAGTCATCGGTGTCATTCTCGTCGTAGCAGATCACCTTGATCTCGCCGGTGTCGCAGCACACCGAATGGACCAGTCCCTCTGTGATGTTGATAACGACGACCTGGGGGACCAGATCGAGCGTTCGAACCGCCGAGACGATGGCGGGTTGCTCGACAGGATCGAAGCAGACGAAGGGTTTTTCGTAACCAGCCTCTTCAGCCATGGCTTCGGCCTTATCGTAATGAATACCGAGACCGTACTCCTCATCGGAGACGGCGACAGTGAAGACGGGCATGTCGGCCATGCCCGAGGCGTTGCGGCACGCGACCGCGATATGGATCGTTTCCATGGTGATGGCTCCTTGCCTCAATGGGGAGGCTGCGATGATGGAAAAGGAAGGTTCCCGACGATCCGATGGATCGCCGGGATGTCGGGAGTGCGTCACGCGGCCAGTAGCTGCCGGGCGAGCGCGACTTCGACGGAATCTCCGTCCTGGTTGAGGACATCGAGACCGGATTCAGGCACGTCTCCCGACGTGCTCTGCGAGACCATGATTTTCTGGGCCATGAGGCTCAGGCAGGTCATTTGCGACGTGCCCGCATAGCCGAGGAAGATGACCTTGACGGACTGCTTCTGCCCGATGCGCCAGGACCGGCGTGCAGCCTGCTGCAACGAGTAGACGTTATACCCGCTCTGCATGAACACGATCGTCGGAAATTCCAGAAGATCGAGCCCTGTCTTGACCAGTTCCGGGTTGGTGATGAGGATATCGATCCCCCGGTCGAGCTGATCGGCAATCCAGTCTTCCCGGCGGGACGCCTCCACGCTTGCGCGCAGCACGGCCACCTTGAAACCTTCCTGCGCGAGCAAGACCTTGAGACGCGATGTGGTATCGCGCGTCCCGGTATAGATGGAATAAACAAGGGTCTTGCGCCCTTGTGCCTTCTCCCGACGGCAGATTTCGATCAGTTCCCGCTCCTTGGGCATCATCTCCAGCTCATCGAACTGAGCCGGGACAAAGGTCAGGGTTTGACGGGTACGGGGATGAACCACCGCCTCCGACCGGAAACAGCAATCCGCCCAGGCGAGAAGGACGTTGAGCACCACGCCCAGGAGGGTGGTATCGCGCTTCGCCAGAGCCTGCTTCAGCTCCGCGGTGAGACGAGAGGCCAGATCCCGATAGGCCATGGCCTGGTCGGTATCCATTGCGATCTCCCGGAATTCCTCGTTGTAGGGCGGCAGCACATTGCCGCCGATATCCTTCAGTTTGAGAAAAACCGTGAAGGGCAGCACGCACCGCATGACGCCCTTCGGACCGAAGCCGGGGGCCTTGACGGTGCGGACCGTGACCTTCGAGCCCCGGGCGGTCTTGTGGGCCGTGCCGGTGCTCTCGGAATAGATGTCCTTCAGGACGCCATGATCGCGCATGAACGCCATCGCGGCGCCCGTCATGCTGCCGGTCTTGGTCGGTCTGTAACCGTCCTCGATCATCCGCGCGGGCAAGGCGCGGAACAGAAGATAGAAGAGATCGTCGCCGTATCCCCCCATCAGCGTGCCGGTGAGCAGGAGCGTCCTGGTCGCTTTCGCGGCGAGTACGCCCATGGCTTGACCTTGAGCGGAGCCGCCGTTTTTGTATTCATGCGCTTCGTCGGCGATGAGCAGGTCGAACGTGCCTTGCGGCAGGTATCTTTTGATGAATTCCGACGGTTGATAGCCGCCTTCGCCGAAGCCGAACTCCATGTTCGCCATCGCGCGTTCCATGCGCTGGGCCTGGCGGTCGGAAAACACGAGGGCACCCCGTGCGTCCATCAGGTTGATGAACTCGTGGATATTGTCGCCCAGCATGGAGGCCAGGAAGCCGTCGCCAAACGTCTTCATCAGTCTCTGGGCAGTGACTTCCCCGATGGTGGGGATACGCTTGAGCGCCTTGTGAACGGCGGAGGACTGGTCGCTGGAGGACAGCCGTCCCGGACGCATCAGGGTCCACAGGGGGGCGGCGCAATGGCTGCATGTCCTGCGGTGTTCCTCGGCGTCGAGCGCGACCGGATCGATCGGCTCGCCGTCGAGATCGGTAATGATATGGCCGCAGTCCGGGCAAAGACCGATTGCCCCGTGGCCGGTGCGCCTGCGCATGAAGGCGGGTTTCCAGTGGAAGCCCATACGCATCCGCACACGGCCCAGGACGAAGAATTCCTGACCCTGCTCCGGACTGTTCAACTGCTCGCGCAGTTTCAGAAGCTTGACCAGCGTGTCGGGACCGTTGATTACCCAGACCCTGGCGCCAGCCACCGTTTCCTGGATCTCGCGCCGCCATTTGTAGACCAGATGGGGAGGCGAGAGGATCAGGGTTCGACGGAAGCCTTCGGCGTTGAGCACGGCGGCCGTGGCGATGCCGACAGTGGTTTTGCCACAGCCCATCTCGCCATTGACGATCGCGGCACGCTCGCCGCGGTCGATCAGCAATTCGGTCACGGCATGGACCACATCGGCCTGGGCATCGAACAGGCGACGCTTGAGACCGGCGAGAACGATCTGGCGGAAGGCCTTCGGACGTCCCGTATAGACGGGCGGATTAGCCCGGTTCAGCGATTCCAGCAGGTCGTCGCCAAACTCGGCGACGAAATCCGGAAGACTGACGGCGAGTGGAGAAGACGAGACCTCGTCGAGCAGGTCGTCCTGCATCGGCACGAGATCAGCGGAGGGAGGAAGAGTGTCGAGTTCGAGAGACATGGTGATGCTCCAAAGAAAAAGGGGCATGCACCTCCCGCTCGGGGCGATGACATGCCCCGGGGTGGGATGAAGCGAACGGCGAACCGGCCGTGCGCGGATGTGGAGGAAAGCGTGGTTGCTAGAAGGCCAGATTCTCTTCCGGCAACTGGACGGCGGTGAGGCGCCCGGATGGAAAAAGATCAGCGGATCGTGAGCACCTCGCCCCGTGTCGGGGAGCCAGGCGTCATGTCCCACGCGCGGATGACGGGAACGAACTTGTCGGTGAGGATGCGGGTCTCGGCCACGGAGCCGTCGTCGCGTTCAGTGTATTGCGTCTGCGACGTCTTTTCCTTGTGGGTGTCACCCTTGACGACCAGAACGCGCCCGTCTCTCGACCGCACCACGCCGGAAATCGCACCGGCCGCGAGGGCCAGGGCGAGATGCCATTGTGACAGGGCGCGCGCCGGGGGACGCGGTGCCTGTTGTGCGGCGCCGAGATGCGTGTCGAGCGTCGGCCAGAGTCCTTGCAGCCTGCCGATTTCGTCGGCGAACTGCTCGGGCTCCATCGTCGCGCGGAAGAACTGTTCCGGCTCGGAAGCATTGGCCGGGACCGGGTAAGGCAGGAGCGACCATTCGGGCGGTAGCTCCTCGGCCGTGGCATCGCCGCACCCGATCTGAAGCAACCGGTTGCGGATCGCCTTGGCCGTGTCCGACGCTAGATCGCGCTGACGGACGCGGCGTCCGAAGAGCACGACCTGTTTGAACTGCGTTTCCACCGCCCGGTAGATCCGCAGATCGGCGAAATGTCGTGTGAGCCAGCCGACCAGTTCGGCATCGAGGACGTAATGCGGCACGATGAAGACCAGCACGCCGCCATATTGCAGGAAAGGCAGCGAACGCTGATAGAACAGCTTCTCCAGACGCGGGCGGCCCTGGCTCTGATAGCCGATCGTGCCGTCCATGCCTTTGGACAGGTCGCCGTAGGGTGGATTGAGCCACAACAGGCCGAAGGCCTGCCGTGAGATCATCGTATCCATCAGGTCGCCATGGATGCAGCGATCGACCAGTTGCCGGGCATGACGGGCGCGCTCGGCATCGTATTCGACGGCGAACGCCCGGACCTGCTCGCGCCCTAGGGCGTGGGCGGCTTCGGCGATCGCCACGCCTTCGCCGGCGCAGGGATCGAGAATATTCATCGGGCCGGTGGAGGGAGCCAGAGCAGAGAGCACACGCTCAATGGTCGGCTCGTCGGTGGGGAAATAGCCGTTTTTCACGAAATTGCGCGCAAGGCGCGGGAACATGAGAGCCATGAGATGTCTCCTGACAGAGGATTAGGAAAGATGGGCAGGCGCGCGCGGGCGTGCCCCACCGATGGGATTGGCTACGCGACGCGCAGCAAAGGTGGCCCGAAGGACGCCCGGTGTTCGTCGATCGCCAGTTCCCCGCTGCGGATCAGGCTGCCGAGGGCGGTGGTCAGCGCGGGAACGTCAATGGCCAGCCGGTGGCCTTCCAATGGCCCGAGAGCGAATGGAAGGCGGCCGAGCATCTCCTGCGCGTAGAGCAGGTCCAGCACCGTGTCGCGCCAGTGATCGAGCAGAGGCAGCGGGCAGGTTTCCCGCACCAACGCCCAGAGGCGTTCGCGCCGATGCAGGGAAAGGCCCGGCAGGAGAGCCAGCGCGGTTGCGTTGGCTTTGTCGGGCCGTACGCAACGGCGGTCGAACAGCCACAGATGAACGATGGCGCCGAACAGTGTGCGCCGATAAGCGCGCGTGGTCCGCTTTTCCAGGTTGTCGACATTGCCGACGAACACCGGAACACCGTCTCCCTGTTCGGGGATGATATGAAAGCGGTCGAGACCGGCTTCGTCGTGCCCGAGGGTCAGCCGTGCCAGGAATTCCTGGATGGCGGTATCGCGCGCCCAGATGGACAGGAACACGAGGCCGTTCCGATCATCGGCGATGCAGGCATCGGCCATGAGGTCGGGGCACTCCGCGATCCGATACAGCGGTTTGGAAAGTGTGGGTGTGGGCATTGGTGATGTCCTTGAAGACAGGAACAGTCACCGCCCGTGGGCAGTGATTGCCCCATGGGGTTGAAAAGAAGAGGCCGGACGGACGATCAGGTCGGCGCAAGATGACCGTGACGGGCGTGCCAGGCGTGAACACCGGCGCGCCATTCGGAAGACTGCTCGGGCGCCAGGTCGAGGTAGGACAGGGGGCACGAGTAATAATAGGGGTGCATGGCCTCCTCCAACGGCTTGTGCCCCCACATCTTCCCGCTTTGATCCAACAGATCGCACCGGATGTAGGTAAGGGACTCGCCGGGTTTGAGGTGGGGATGAACGCCTTCGGTCCGAGCCGTCACCTTGACGACTGACCACAGCACAGTGTCGGACAATGTGTGGTCGAGGACTTCAACGATCGCGCGATCAGTCGTTGTCGACTGCGTGAGTTCCCGGACCAGCGCGGCTTTGGATTGCAGTGAGAAATACCAGCCCATGAGGGTCTCCGTGAGAAAAGGTCGGAGTTCCTCCCCGAAGGGCGAACCCCGACGGGTGAAGGAATGCTGGTTGAGCGGTGAGGCGGATCAGGTTCTGGCGAGACGCCATTCCTGGGCCAGGGGGGCGAACTCGTATCCGAGGGCGCCGAGACGATCGCATTGCTGACGCAGACGCTGGCGATCGACGGTGGGGTCGAGCTTCACCACCTCGCCAAGCGGCCACAACGTATCGAAGAGCGCCTTGTCGGCGTCTTCATCGCGTGCCTTGACCGTAGCGGGAGGCTCGGCGCCGAACGGTGTCGTATCGACCAGGGGATCGTGCTGCCCGCGCGGCTTCGCCGTCTTCGGTGCCTTGGTGCCAGACGGCACGGCGGGCTGTGCCTCTTCGTCGATCGGATCGACTTCCTGCGGACTCAGCCGCTGGGCGTCGTCCGGACTCAGGGCGTCGATGGTGGACAAGGACATTCCGCCGAGCAGGGCACGGATCTCGATGACCATGCGGCCATTGGTGGTGTAGGTGGAAGGACGGATGTCCGCGATGGCGAAATCGCCGTCATATTGTCCTTCGGCGTACTGATCGAGTTCGGCATTCTTGACGACGAACTCGCCGATAGAGGTCGCAAGACGGCCGACGTTGAAATCGCCGTTGCGCCCGTGGATGGTCTTGATGGCCAGACGACCGGGGATGGTGATCATGGGAAATCTCCCTGTTGGGATAACGCCGCATCACCGCGCTCTTGCCGAACACGAGGGACGCGATCAGGGAAGCAAGACCCCGATGAACGAGGTCTTGCTGGACGATCAGAAGGACTCCGCGAACGCCGGTTCCGAAGTATCGGCGGCGTTTTCCTCGGGCGCATCGGCTGCCGGCACGGAAGGTCCGGGCGTGGCAGCATCAGGCTTTGCGGAAGAAGCGGGAGCCTGCGGTATGGGATCACTGGTCTCGGTCGGCTTGGGCTCGGCCTTGTAGACGAGCTGGCCGTCGATTTTGATCCAGCTGACGAAAAGCAGGCGGGCCTTCAGGCTGACGCCCTGCTCGCCGGCACGCTTGCCCTTGGCGTAGGTAAAGATGTCGGTCCAGAGATCGCCAAGTCGAAAGCCGATCAGGACTTTCTTCTCGGCGTCAACCGCCTGGATGCAGCGCCGGACGAGATGCTGGGCTTCGGAACCCGAGACCCGCGCGTCGAAACGCACATAGGAGGCATCGTCGGTCGGGCCATTCAGCGCCGCGATATCGCAGGCGAGGAAGGGCGCGCCCTTCTTCGGCTTCACCTCACGGATACGGTTGAGGTAGCCGAGGCCGGTGATGTGCAGGTCGAAATAGGTGCTTTCGGTGGATGTGGTCATGGTGGATCTCCTGGAGAAAAAAGGCGGAGACACACCGACCCGGACCGGGAGGTGTGGAACCCCCGCGTGGGTTGATGGACGTAAGGTCTGGCATCACCGTCATGAATGACGGCCGTTCGCGCATGGATGCCGGTGCGAACCGGGATGATCAACGCGGTCGGAACCGCGCCGCAGCCTTCAGGATCGGGGCTGCCTGGGCATGCTGCTGATCACGATCAGCGGGCATGATGGGAGGGTCGCACGCGGGATTTCGCTCCACGGGCAACAATATGCACCGTATCCAGTCCCTGTTCTCCGTCGGTGGGGCCAGCCCCCAACGAAAAATCCCCCGCCGAAGCGAGGGACCAGGAAAAGGACGGGTTATTTATCGCTGGGGGAAGGTGCGACGGCCTGTAGCGAAAGATGCGTCGGGGTCGCGGAGAGTTCGAGGTCGTCTTCGCTGTGCAGGATGCGGGTGAAGACGCCCTCGTTCGGGTCGAAATATTCGCCGAAATCGTCGCCGCCGAGTTCCGCGCGGACCAGTTCCCACCAGTCGTCGAACGGATCGGTGTCGGGATTGCAGCCGACGGCGTAGGCCAGCAGTTTCTGGCGTCCGCTCTCGGTGCGCTCTCCCCGCTCGGAAAGGAAATAGGCGCCCTGATCCTTGGCGAGGATAACGCGGCAGTGATTGGCGATTGCTTCGGTCAGCACAGGCCGAAGATCGGCCCCGCGGAAACGGAGTGACATGGATAAATCCTCCTGAAAGCCGGAAAAAGCTCTCCGTCCGGGGACGGAGAGCGGGGAAAGGCATGGTTTCGGTCGGGTTTGAGCGAGCGGACGGCGTGATGCCGCCGGACGGTCATCCGTCCGACTGCCAGGCTTCACGCCAGGATACGAAGCGCGCGTCTCCGCCGAGCGAGACCGGAGGTGCAAGATTCCGGGTGTCGTCGGTGGAAAAGCGCGTCGCCTGGCACAGAGACGTCCAGCCATGCGTGTTGGACCAGAAGCCCGCACCGTCGCTGGTGGCGGACTCATTGGGGGAATAGACGACCCAGAGGTCGTGACGGTCAGATGTCATGCCGCCGACCGTCGGCGCGCGGATCGTTCGTCAAGGGCATTGACCTTGATCCGACGCCAGGCGCCATCATCGAGCAGCCGTTCCAGCACCCTGCCGAGATCGTCGAAATACACGTCGTCAACGCGATCGACGCATTCGCCATTCTGCCGCAGTTCGATCCGGTAGACGTCCGCTCCCCGGTCATAGAGAATGCTGACATTTCCGGTGAACTTCACGGTGGTTACGGTGAAGCTGATCGCCGGTGGCGTCTTGATGATGTTGGCGAGCGTGGGATCGACGAGAGTGAAATCCCGCGCGCCTGCATCGACGAGCAGGTGGGTGATGCGCCTGAAACCATCCGGTGCGGGTAACTGCTCCAGCTGGTTGATCAGTTCGGCCAGTTCGGGGCAGTCGGGCCGTGGGACGGGCAGTTTGGCGGGGGCGCTTCCCAGCACGTAGGTTTTTGCCGTGTAGGCCGAGCCGTCCGCCAGATATTGGGTCTTCGTCTCGGGGGTGTCCGCGCGCAGACCGTCGAAACGGTGCCTGGCATAAGGCTCCACGCGAACCCTGGTTCCCTCGCAGGGGTCCATGGTCGCGAGGTGACGATCAACGACCGCGAACTGCGTGCGACCGATCTTGACGATGATGGCGTCATCGGTCCTGGCGACGACGGTCCCCTCGAACGGGTCGGGGTCGATATAAAACCCCAGCGTCGAACGCTTGGGCTCACCATCATAGATGGCGAATTTGAATTTGCGGGCATTGGAGGGCACGTGGCCACGAACCAGGGCCGGCATCTGTTCACGGATGGAATGGGTGTCCATGGAAGGGCTCCTTTGAAGTGCAGGGAGTCCCGCCCCAAGGGAGGAAACTCCCGTTGGGGTGCATGAGAGGGACGCGAGATGCGTCCGGAGAGGATTGGGGGACCAGCACGGCAAGCCGTGCCGCAGTCTTGATGGTCTCGACTGCCTGGGCATGTTGCTGGCGACGCCAGCAGACATGCCCACAGAATCGCGCAACACATCCGGTTGCGCGTCAGAGAAAGGGAAGGCCGCCGCGCTCGTTTTGTAGACGGGCGCAGGAGGTGAGACCGTCAGGCCTCACAGACGAAGTGGTGCAGTTTCTGCCGTGGGAAGAAGACGTGTTTCCAAAGATCGCCGTGGATGTTGCCGCCATCGAACAGGATCATCTCGTAGAGAGTGAGGTCGGCGTCGAGCAGATCCAGCGTCGCGATATGACGCATGTGCAACTCAGCTCCTTCGCGAATAAACACCCAGGTTCTGCCGACGGCGTCATCCTGCGCCATAGCGTCGATGCAGGCATTGAACTGCATGTCGAAATCCGTTTCGTACCCGTGTTCGTCGATCAGACGGTCGGCGAGGAGGTCGGGAGTCAGTTCCGCCGGAAAAGGAGAGTGTTCGACCTGCGATCGGCAGGGATCGGTGACTGTCTGGACATGGGGTGTACTGGTATTGGGCATGGAAGGTCTCCGGAAGCAGGAAGGCTGGAGTCCTCCCACGCCGGGATCGGACCCCAGCGGGTTAAGGAAAAGCGATTGATCAGGTCTGATCGAAAAGCCGGTCAGCCAGACGTTGGTGGAGTTGCGTACGGAAACCGGCGTCCTGGATTCCATTGAGCCGATTCAGGATCTCGCGGAGGATCAAATCCGTCGCGGCTTCGATCTGCTGATCCAGAACTGCCTGTCGCAGGCCGGACGCGAGCGTGAGGATTTCGCTGGACGAGCCGAAAAGACAGACTTCCCGACTGATGAATTCCCCATCGCCGCCGAACTCGTAAAGACGAGGTTTGCTACGATGCCAGCAGCCCTCGAAGGAAATCGCGGTCAGGTTGTGACCATCGTCGAAACATGTCGCCAGGAGGAACAGGGCGTCGAGATCGGCGGTGTCCTCGAAACCGTGCCGCTCGATGAGGGTCTCAAGGTCCTCGTTGTCGTCGGATTTGAAGTGCGTGGCGAGAAGACGGAGCAGAGGCTCGATCGACAGGTCTCCGTCGCTCGCGGGGACCGCCAGATCAAGCTCGACGGCGAGATCTTTCAGTCCTTCCGCGACGTGCTCCCATAGTGGATCGTTCGTCTCGGAAATGCGGGCGATGTAGATGCGCCCGCCGCCTGGATGGGATGGATCGAGAGCATAGGGACCGAACAGGGCGTGAATGACGGGCGTTACCCGATCGAGGAAGAGAACGCCGGTGGCGTCGTAATAATTATTGGCCATGACTGGCTCCTTTGTAAGAGGGGGTGGTGTTCGTCCTGGAAGTGGACGTCATCCGTGAGGAAAACCGAAACCATGCGGTATCGGTGATGGAATGAAGGTCGGTTCAGTCCGTCCTGTCGGCGGACAGGGTCAGCGTGTTGATGATCGCGTCCGGCGATATGGCGCCCGGGGCGTTTTCGTAGATGACGGCCTGCTCGCTGTAGCAGAGGGCTTCGGTGAAACCGTCTCCCGTAGGGATGACCTTGATCTCGGCTTGATCCGCGCCGTCGATGTCGTAATCGACCACGACGATCCTGGGATGAGGGATGTGGCTGGGCCAGTCCTGCAAAACGACTGCCAGGACGATGCCGCCTTCCAGAGCTACGGCGATGGAGGGTATTGGGGACATGATCGCTCCTTGAAGAATGAGAGCGAGGAACACGCTCCCGCACGGGGACGCATGTTCCCCACGGGGTTGGACAGGAAAAAATCAGTGAATGGTGGACAGTCTGCCTTTGTCGTCGAAGCTGAGATTAAGGGTTGCGTTGGGCGCGTTGGTCGCGCGAGGATTGAAAGGCGCATGACCAGTTGCCGCGCGTGAAAGCGCATGGAGACTGGATCGACGCTGGGTGGGGTGAGCGCCGGAGCGCGATGGGAAAGGGTGCATCGACGCCCTGTGGGCGCGCGTCCGCGACATGATGCGATGCGGACGAGGTGGTCGGACGCGGAAGACTCCGCAGCGCAGCCTGAAGACCGTGACTGCTGGCGATGGCTGACAGGTCAGCGCATGCAGCAGAAAGGATCGATCGGGTCGATCCGGATGTCGCGCGTCAATGCGCTGTGCCTGCTTCCCGGCAATCGAGCCCCGCGATGAGCCGGCGTCCCAGCCACGCCATGCACGGCACCGCCATGGAATTGCCAATCGCCTTGTAGCGTGGCGCGTCGGCGGCCGGTTTGCCGCGATAGGGTACGAGGGTATAGTTGTCGGGCATCCCTTGGAGACGTTCGCATTCGATCGGCATCAGGCGACGCACCAGCCAGCGCGACCAGGGCGGCGCGTCTGGATCGGCCGTATACAGGAACGATGCGCTATAGACGGGCGCGATGACATGCCCCTTGTCGCTGCCTCCGCGGGACGCCCGCAATGCCGGTGAAATCGGGCCGCCCGGTTCGGCGCTCACGCCGTCATCGCGCCCGCGCAGGGATAGGCTGACCACCATGGGGCATCCCTGGCCGGGCTTGCCGCCGCCGGTGGAGAGCGCGCCGACAAGCTGCCCATGCCCGGATTCCAGCCTCAGTTCGTTCCGGGAGTTCTGCGCGAACGCGATAGCGGGTATCACGCCTGCATTCGCGTGTCCGCTGCGGTGGCCCCCTGCCCGTAGCGGGGGTGTCCGCTCCACCGTGGCATCAGCGCCTGACCCCTGCGCGGTGAAAGCGATGATCGGAACGCCCCTGCCGGTCCGGTCCTCGCTGCTGCCCTTGCCGCCATTGGCCGTGTTCAATGCGTGAGTGACGGTTCCGGTGACGGACTGCACCATGAAGGTCTCGACCTCGAAGTCGTTCTTCGGGCCGGCGGCTGCCGTGAGGCAGGCGGCAACGTCGATGGGACCGCCCGTGTTGCCGCCCCCGAAGGAGAGGGTCATCGGGTCGTATGGGCCCCTTACGGGTCCATAGTTGCCTGGGACATCAGGACGTGATGCAGGAGTGGCGGCAGCGTCTTCCCACGGCGTGCAGCCCGGCGAAGGATTCCCGAACACGCCGTCGGACTCAAAAAGTACCGTGGCGGGATCGAGGTCGTCTCGACCACTTGCCACAAGAAACACGCGACGGCGCCGTTGGGCCACGCCGAAATGTTGGGCGTCGAGCAGGCGCCAGGCGATGCGGCGGCGGGGACCAGACACATGACCAGCGTGCGTCCATTTGCCCCCTGGCGGTTCGAGCGCATGGTCTTCTCCGGCCAGTGCGCCCAGGAAATGGCCGAAGGCGTTGTCGCGGGTGCTGAGAACGCCGGGGACGTTTTCCCAGACGAGCGTGGACGTCGGGAGACGGGATTCAGTCCGGATTTGATCGATGGCATCGGCAAGGTCCACATAGGCAAGGGTAAGGGCGCCACGCGGATCGGCCAGCCCCTGGCGGTATCCGGCGACGCTGAATGCTTGGCACGGTGTACCGCCGACCAGAATGTCTGGCGCGGTCACGCTGCCGGCACGGATGCGTGGCGCCAGCATGGTCATGTCTCCGAGATTCGGGACATCAGGGTGGTGATGGGCGAGCACCGCGCTCGGGAACGGCTCGATTTCGGCGAACCAGGCGGGTTTCAGCCCGAGCGGTTGCCAGGCGAGGCTGGCGGCCTCGACGCCGCTGCACACGCTGCCGTACTGCAAGGCGGGTGCGGTCAAAGAGTGATGATGCATGGGGGGTGTCTCGTGTTCGGGTGGCGGAAAAGCAGGAGAAAGGTGCGCGACCTCCGAAAAGAGGTCGGGCTGTGGAGAACGAGACCACCCGTGGGCTGAACCAGATCAGGCTGTCGTCAGGGCCTTCCGCTGGAGCAGCAATCGCACCCGGTCCGTTTCGTGGCTGGGACCGGCATTCGCTGGCGCACATCCGCGCACAAAAGGAGCCCGTTGTTTCACCGGCGGGCACCGGCATCGAATACCGTCGACCGGAAGGGTCGCCCGGTCTCTGGTCCAAAGGCAGAACCAGGGATCGGGGGACCCTTCCGGGAGGACGGAAATACAGGAGAGAAGTGAAGACGCGGGATGCGTCGCGAAGAATGTGGCCCTCCAACCCGCGCCATGGGCGGCTCGCGGGGCGCGCTGTCATGATGGGAGGGCGGTGCGCGCTGGAGATCCCGCTGTTTATGAGCGGGACCAGAGCCATGCCGTCGGGGCGAGCGGCATGACGCATAGTGGGAACTGGTCGCGATGCGGGCGGACGCCGGGCATGCGGTGAGTGTGCGCCAGGGCGACCTTCAGGACATAGGAGGCCCTAACGGCGTTTGCCGGCCCCACCACGTTTCGCGGGACCAGTCTCGGCCGGGAGCGTACCGGTACACTCGGGATAACGGCTGCATGACCAGAACGCGCCGGTCTTGCTCATGCGCTCCCGTGTCGGCGCGCCGCATTTCGGGCAGGCCGGCGTCGGTGGCAGGGTAATGGCAAGCTTCGTGCCGCGATAGTGCTGGACGAGTTGGCCGACCCAGGCCGATTGTCGTGCGAGGAAGTCGTCGAGCGTCATCTGACCGCCCTCGATCATGTCGAGGGCCTGTTCCCAGATGGCTGTCGTCGCGGGATCGACGATGGCGGCGGGCACCGCGTCAATGAGCGTGAAGGCGGCCTCGGAGGCGCAAACCGCACGTCCTTTCTTGACCAGGTAACCCCGACCGACCAGGCCGCTGATGATCCCGGCCCGCGTGGCCTCGGTGCCGATGCCGGTTGTGTCCTTCAGCTTCTGCTTCAGGCGCGGATCGGTGACCAGTTTCGCGACGCCCTTCATGGCCTTGACGAGTTCGCCCTGCGTGTAGGGCTTGGGCGGCAGCGTCTTCATCGCCTTCAGATCCACGGCGCCGACAGTGCATGATACACCCGCGTGCAAGGCTGGCAGGGTCTGACTCCGCGAAGGAGCGGCGCCTTCGTCCTCCTCGGTCTTCGGGGCGGCGAGCACCGCACGCCAGCCGACGATCGCGACCAGCTTGCCGATGGCCTGCAACTCCTGATCGGCGCATGTCAGCTGCACCGTGGTGCGATCGAATTCATGCGCCGGCAGGAACTGTGCCAGATAATGCGCGCGGATCAGCCTGTAGACGGCCAGCTCCTTCTGGTTCAGGGCGGTGAGATCGACCGGTTCGAGCGTGGGGATGATGCCGTGGTGCGCGCTGACCTTGCTGTCGTCCCAGGCGCGCGAACGCTGGGTACGGTCGAGCTGGTCGAGGAGCGGACGCAGACCGGGATCGGTTTTCAGCAGACTGTCGAGCACTGTCGGCACCTCGGCCAGCATGCTTTCCGGGAGATAGCCTGAATCGGAACGGGGATAGGTCGTTGCCTTGTGGGTCTCATAAAGGGCCTGCGCGATATCCAGGGTTTCCTGCACATCGAGCCCGAGCTGTCGGGAGCAGACTTCCTGAAGCGTGCCGAGGTCGAAGGGCAGCGGTGCGCCCTCGCGCACGCGCTCGGTGTCGACAGACCGGACCAGGGCTGTACCGGCGCCACGCATCCGCTGTTCGGCGTTCTGCGCGACGGACTGTTGCAGACAGCGGCCGGCATCGTCCGTGCAGCTACGGGGTGGCATCCAGCTTGCGACGAAAGACTGCCCGCCCGTGGAGAGGGTGATGCCGATGGTCCAGTAGGGCACGGACATGAAACGGGCGATCTCGCGATCGCGATCGACGACGAGCTTGAGGGTGGGGGTCTGCACGCGTCCAACCGAGAGCACGCCCCTGTAGCCGGACTGCCGGCCCAGCAGCGTGAAGAGCCGGCTCAGATTCATTCCGATCAACCAGTCGGCACGCGAGCGTGCCAGGGCCGAGTAGTAGAGTGGCAGGGTCTCCGCTGATGGTTTGAGCGCGCCCAGGGCCTTGCGGATGGACGCATCGTTGAGGGCGGAGAGCCACAGCCGCTGGATCGGACCGCGATAACCGCAGAGATCGAGGATCTCGCGCGCGATCATTTCGCCTTCGCGATCGGCGTCCGTGGCGATGATGATTTCGGCGGCCTTGCCGACGAGTTGCTTTACGATTTTGAGTTGTGGCGCGGTCGAAGGCTTGGCCTCGACGTGCCACTGCTCGGGAATGATGGGCAACTGTTCGAGAGTCCAGCGTTTATACCCCTCATCGTAGGATTCGGGCTGCGCGGCTTCGACCAGATGTCCGATGCACCAGGTAACCACGACGCCGGAGCCGTTGTAGCAGCCGGACCCGCGCTGTCTGGCGCCCAGCACGCGGGCGATGTCCTTTCCCTGGGATGGCTTCTCGCACAGATAGACGCGCATGAAACCTCCTGGTCCGGATGAACGGGATGGTCGGCATTCAGCGACCGATCATCATCATTCCCGGCTGGCAGGCTGGCGGCAGCAAACAACGCGCAAATCGCGCGATCCGCTTGTCCCGGAACGAAGAAACGCGAGGAAGACAGGACGAAATCCGCCAGTTTTCCGGGCTTTGCTGACTTTGCCCAATGTGGGGTAACCTCCAGCAGGTGTGGCAGGGTATAATCATCGGAGATTTCTCACCCTGTTTGGCGGGAGACGCGCGAATGGAGACAGTCAGGATTTTCCGGTCGGCGGACGTTCAGGTGGTTCATCTGCCGAGGGCGTTTCATCTGGATGCCGACGAAGTCAGGATTCGGCGGCACGGGGCGTCTATTGTCCTGGAGCCGGTCGCCCGGGATTGGAGCTGGCTCGAGGATGTCGTGGGGCCTGTCGATGAGGCGTTCGAGCAAGCTGTTGCCGCGCCCGTCGAAGGTCAGGTGGGGCCTGATCCGGATTTTTACGGGTTGTGAGGCGCAACGCCTCTGGATTTGGGCGCATGTCGCCGAAGAAGGGGTGACGGAACGCTGGCGCAGCCACCCCCCTGTCGAGAATGTCAGCGTTCGGTCGCGGGCTTCGGGCTCAGCGTCACCGCTTCGATCCGATACGGCAGGATGCCGACACGACGTGCCTCGATCCGGAACGTCACCCGTTCGTTCTCTTCGGCGTCTTCCCACTCGTCGCGCACCGTGCGCCCCTCCACCAGCACGCGCATGCCCTTCTGGTAGAGCGCCTGCCAGTGTTCGGTGTCGCGATGCCAGATCTCCACCGGGGCCCAGAAGCCGCCGCGGTCCTCGAAGGTCCCGTCCTTTTTCGGCACCGGATTGTCGAAATAGACATTCAGCCGCAGCAGTCGGCGCGGTTCGTCGTTGCCGTTGGCAAACTCGCGATATTCGGGGGGTGAGCCAATATTCCCTTCACCGCTGAAATGGGTGCTCATTGTGCTGTCTCCGTCATGAAACGTGGGGGACACCAGACCCTCTATGGGAGGTGCTGGAGGGCGAGAAACGACGGGTTCAGTTCGCAGCCGATGAACCGACGTCGAAGGCGCGTTGCCGCCCGTGCGGTGCGGCCGCTGCCTATGAAGGGATCGAGAACGATGTCGCCGATCCGTGAGCCGGCCAGCACGCAGGGCGTGACAAGGGCATCCGGAAAGACGGCGAAATGCTCGCCTTTGAGAGGCTGGGCGGCGATGGTCCAGACATCGCGCCGGTTGCGACGGGGCCGCGCGCCGATCTGATGCAGCCTGCCGCGCAGATTGCCGTTCGGGCCGGTTGCGCGTTCTCCGGGAGGCTGGCGGACCGGCCGCAGATTGCCTGGCGCGCGAGGATCGGAAGACGGCTCGGAAATCGCTTCCCGATCGAAATAGTAGCGGCGCGCCTTGCTGAGGAGGAACAGATATTCATGGGCGCGGGTGCAGCGATCCGTGACACTTTCGGGCATCGGGTTCGGCTTGGCCCAGATGATGTCCTGGCGCAGATACCAGCCATCCTGTCGCAGTGCGAACGCCAGCATCCAGGGGATGCCTATCAGATCCTTGCCCTTGAAGCCTTCGGGCGGTGGTTGCCAGCGTCCACCGCGTGGTCCGCGTGTCCGGGCGCCGTATGTCTCCCAACGATGGCCCTGGCTGCCCCCGCCCGATTTCCCGGTCCCGGCGTAGCTGTCGCCGATATTGACCCAGAGGGTGCCGTCATCGGCCAGCAGCTTGTGGACCTCGCGAAAGACGGCGAGGAGATTGTCGATAAAAGCGGCCGGTGTTGTTTCGGTGCCGATCTCGGCGTGGCTGTCGGGATGATCGGGTGGAAGATACTGGCGCAGACCGAAATAGGGCGGGCTGGTCACGCACATGTTGACCCGCACACCGTCGTCGGCCATCTGGCGCAGCAACAGGCGGCAGTCACCGATATGGGTGCGGCCGAGCCAGGGCGAGGGCGTGGTGAGCGTCATGGCATGGACTCTCCCTGCTGCATCAGCATACGACCGGCACAGACCCGATCGGTGTCCCTGAGCTTGTCGGCGCAGTCCCCGGCCTGCCGCGCCAGGGTATGGAGCAGGCTCACCTGCATGTTCAGGACGATCCGCTGGCATTCCATCGCCTTGAGGTCGTCCAGGAGCGACGCGGGCGTTGTCGGGTCGGCGATCAGGGCCTGCCACAGCGCCACGCCCATCCGGGAACGGTCGCGGTTGCGCCAGCGCAGGAAGGTCGTGCCTGCGCCAGTGGGTTGCTGGGCCAGTTGCACATTGAGGAGCGCAAACGGGTAGCGGTTCGTCTGCGCCAGAATTCGCCGCTGCGCCAGGGTAATGAGGTCGTCCCGAAGGGCTGAGCACTGGCTGGCCCAGGTCTCCAACCCCTTACCTTTAAAAGGTTGTAAAAGGCCTTTTAGGTAGGCTGCGTGTTCCAGTCGCTGGAAGTCTGTCTGTTCCAGCGGAATGAAGTGGGGGCTGCCGGTCATTCGTCACCGCCTTCGCCAGCAGAAGAGTCGCCGGCGTCGTCTGATGTCTCCTCGGAAGGGGGCTCGGGTTCGCTGTCCGGCGACACGGGTGCCGGTTCGGCGGTGGCGCTGCGGCGCGGGGGCGAAGAAGACGAAACCGAACGCCGGATCACGGGCGGGGCGAAGCGCGAGCGGCGTGTGCCGTCCAGCACGTCCTGCGGCAAAGTGCCGAACTTCTCGATCGCCGCGCGCCCGGCAGCGTTCATCGAGACGAAATCGTCGCGCGAGCAGCCGGAATAGCGATATTGCTGGGCCAAGCTGAACAGGCTGCGCAGCGCATGTGCGCCCTCATTGAGCCAGCGTTCGAGCGTGGAGCGGTCGATCAGCGCGGTGTGGTGCGCAAGAATCAGCTTGCGGGCGAGTTCATCGTAATCGGCGAGCAGATACAGCGCCATGAACCCCAGTTGCGACGAGATGAAGAGGGGCAGCTTGACCGGCTGCACGTTGAGATTCTCGCCGACGCTCAGGGCGGACGGCAGACCGGCCAGCGCCTGGTCGACCTGTTCGCGCAGCGTGTGAAGCTGGTCCTTCGTGGTGTTCAGCTTTTCTTCAATGCGCAGCATCCACCAGTCGCTGTAGGGATCATCCTGTTCGGCGCCGCGCTTCATCCGGTTCATGACGGCGACGTAGCCATTGAGGCCGACGATGGCCGGCTTGCCGTCGGACGCCGCGCGGCCATGCCAGATGCGGGAAGCATGATGGGTATGCAGCGTCAGCGACATCGTGCTGCGCAATGAGCCAAGATTTAACTGAAGGGTTTCCGTCGAACTGGACATCGGCACCGCCTCGCAAGGAAAAGACGCCCAAGCATCCGGTCGATCGGGAAGGCTGTCAGTCGCCAAACCGCATCGGTGCGGGGCCGGATAGACCCGAACGGCGTGTCCGTGGCGAGACCCGGAAGGCTGCGTGTTGCGTTATACCCCGGGTATAATTGGCGACGACGCTCCATCGGGCTCCTGTCCGGTGCGGAGAACCGAAGAGCCGGTTGGCGTCGGATGCCACCGTCAGATGCGCCATGCCTGCCACCCGTAGGCGTTGGGCGCGGGGGTGCGACCCATGAAGTCCGGTCCGGAAGGCTGCGTGTTGCGTTATACCCTGGGTATAATTGGCGACGACGCCCCATCGGCCTCCTGTCCGGTGCGGAGGAACGAAGAGTCAGGCGGCCTTCGGCTGCTGCTGTCAGGCGTGTCATGCCTGCCACCCGTGGGCGCGGCCGCCGGCGGTGCGGCCCATGAAGTGCGGTCTGGAAGGCTGCGTGTTACGTTATACCCTGGGTATAATTGACGACGACGCCCCATCGGCCTCCTGTCCGGTGCGGAGGGCCGAAGAGTCAGGCGGCCTTCGGCTGCTGCCGTCAGGCGTGCCATGCTTGCCACTCGTGGGCGCGACCACCGGGGGCGGCGGCCCATGCAGCCCGGTCTGGAAGGCTGTCTGTTACATTATACCCAGGGTATAACTGACGGGATCGGGTGCCACAGGTGCCGGTTACCAAGGCTCGCAACGTCCTTGAATTCTCGCCAAACACATCATATATGACGCATATAATCTGTCTTTCGGTCAAATATGGTGAGTTATATGGGTTCCCCGAAGGCCAAGACGGCACTTGAACGGCTCGGGCACGATGTGCGAGGCGCGCGTCTGCGGCGTGGCATCGCGGTCGTGGATCTTGCCGCGCGCGCGGGAACCTCGCCGAGTTCGATCTCCCGTCTCGAACGCGGCGATCCCGGCGTTGCCATCGGGACTCTTGCCGACGTGCTGGTTGTTCTGGGCCTTCTTGAGCGTCTCGCCGACCTGATCGACCTTCGCAAGGACGATCTGGGGCTGGCGCTTGCGGCGGAACAGGGACCGCGCAGAGGACGTTCCTTCGCGGCGCGGCTCCGCAAGCAGAAGGTTCGGCCGGAGAAAGGGCAGGACGTCGTTGACCCCGAAGGGGTATCATTCTGATGGCCGATTTCCACGCCCATGTCGCACTTGGAGAAAGCCTGACGCCGGTCGGCCAACTGCGCTTCACCCATGTCGGGCCGCGTCAGTTCTCGACCTTTGCCTACGGGGAGTCCTGGATCGACAATCCGCGCGGCTTTGCCATAGTGCCGGATCTGCCTCTTGAGGGCGGCCCGTTTCACTGCTCGGGTCAACCGGGTCATCTGCGGGACGCCTTGCCGGGCGTTTTCGCCGATGCCGCCCCGGACAGTTGGGGGCGCAGGCTCCTGGAACGGGCCTATGGCAACGGCCTCAACGAGTTCGAGTATCTGACGCTGGCCGATGATGCCTGCCGGCAGGGGGCGATGCGTTTCCTAGACGGCGCGGGTGAGGTCATTCAGGGCAAGGCGACGGACTCTGTCCCCAGGCTGGTCGACCTGGAAACCATCACGACGATCGCTCGCGCCTACGAGGAAGGCAAGGAGATTTCAGCCGGGGACATGCAGGCCCTGGCCGGGGCCGGCGGTTCCGGCGGCGCGCGTCCCAAGGCGAATGTCAGGGATGGCGAGACGCTCTGGCTGGCGAAATTCACCTCGGTTCATGACCAGCAGCCCATCGAGCGCGTCGAGGTTGCAACGCTTCGTCTGGCGGAGACGTGCGGACTTCGGACGCCCGGGGCGCGGCTGGAACTGGCGCATACGCCCTTTCCCGTGGCTTTGATCCAGCGGTTCGATCGTCGGGGAGCCAGCCGGATTCCCTATATTTCGGCGCGCACGGCCCTTGGCAAAACCGGAGCGGAACTCGGCTCCTATACCGAAATCGTTGATTTCATGCGGTCGTGGTGTTCCGATCCCATGGCGGATTTTCGTGAACTGTATCGGCGCCTGATCTTCACGATCCTCGTCTCCAACAAGGACGATCATCTGAAAAATCATGGTTTTCTCTATGTGGGAGCCGGTCGATGGCGGATGTCGCCCGTTTTCGACGTGAATCCCGCGCCCGACCGCAACCCGCATCTTGAGACGGCGATCATGGAGGGCGGTCCGCATGATCGCTCGATCGCGCTGGCCCTGGAAGCTTCCGCGTTCTTCGAGATTCCCGAGCCTGAAGCGCGGATGGAGATCCGGACGATGGCGCGCCGAATCTCGGACGGATGGCGCGATATGTTCCGCCAGGTCGGTCTCTCCGGTGCCATGGCGCGCGACTACGAACCGGCGTTCATGAGCGAGCAGATGGATCTGGCCCTGTCCTTCTAGTCATATCTGACTGGAAGCCTCCTGTTTCATGTCAGATCCGAGTGTTTCCAGTCCCGGACGGAGGCGCCGCCTTTTGCCTCCCGTTGTCCGGCCCATGCCCGAAATTCGCCGCGGAGAGCCTTCTGCACGATCCCGAACAGATATCCCGCGGGATTTCGGACCACGCCAGCCCGGCACCGGGCATCCCATTCGTCGAAAATAGCCTGATGCCCCGAGGTGTCGGTCGCCCGCAACGCGGCCAGGACGCCAGTCTGCTGGTCGTGCGTGAGTGTGGCGAACCGCTCCGGGAGGTTCAACGCGCCGGACGCGGACCGTACAGTATGTATTTTACTATTATCTTCTTTTTGTACAGTACTGGCCGTCTTCGGAATCCGAAGAGAGCCGTTTTCCGGGCGTTTCCGGCTGACTTCGGATTCCGAAGACAGAGAGGCACGATTCCGAAGACGGTGCGGATCACTGTCTTCGGAATCAGGATTATCCCCACCCTGTGGATAAGTCTGACGCAGGGTCGAGCCCTGCGTCGCCATGCGCTGTGCCATGGCCTGAAGGCGCGTGGGCAGGATCTGATCGTGCAGGCAGGCATCCTCGGTGATCTCTTTCAGCACCAGCGCGCCGATCTGTTGCAGTGATTTGCTGGCGTGCGTGAGACTTCGGCCGACAAGATCGAGATAGTCCATGTCGAGCTGAATCCCTTCGTAGGGCGTCAGGGGTTCGTCGTGCAGGACATAGAGGTTGCCCACGACGCGGCCGGTTGCCGGGTCGCGGCGGCGTCGTGCGAGACTGATCCAGCGTGTCAGCCGCATGGCCGTCAGGGCGCGGGCGACTGTCTCATGGGATGCCCGACCGGCACCGGGGAGCGATGCGAGATACGGTGCGAGTTCATCGTAACTGGGAAAAGCCGTTATGCCGTCGTCGTTGAGCAGGAGACGAAAAACCTGCCAGGCGTTTCTCTCCAGGGGCGTCAGGCGGCGATCGAGGAGGAGCGCCCTGGGCACGGCATCATGACGGTTGCCGGAGAAGATCAGGCGATCCGCACGGGAGGCGGACTGCCGGGACGATGCGTCCGCGCGTTCAGCCTGGAGACGGCTTGCGGCATGATCGAGGACGGTCTCCAGCCCTTCGGAACCGCGTGGTGGCCGTGGGCGGTTCACGGCTAGATCTGGCCTTCATCGATCCATCCACGAATGGCGCTCCAGACGACGGAGAGAGGAAGATCGGTGCTCTCGGCAAGATCGGCCGCGAGCGCGAACATGGTCGTCTCGTCGGTCAGGGCGATTTTTCGCTCCTTGATGGCGGCGCTCCACAATTCCCACAGGTTTGCGTCCTGCTCTTCGGTCAGAACGGGGTGGCGTCCTTTGCGTTTCGGGAGGCCAAGAATGTCGCGGCGCAGGGCGATTTCCTGGTGCGTCAATCCAAAGAATCTGGTGATCAGCTCGGTGCTGGCTCCAAGGCGCAGCAGGCGATCGACCTCTTCGATTTCCTTGGCGAAGCTGTGAATCTGTGACAGAAGACGTCTCAGGACGTCCCGATTGATCGTGACGGAACACCAGCAGATCGCAGCATTTGCCAGAATGGCGACCATGGCCGGGTTCTTGAGCGCGTCCAGGTCCTGTGCATCAAACCCCATTGAGCGGGCGCGGCGTAGCTGCCCGTTCCGCAGGTCATGCAGGGCTTGTGCGATGACTGCCTGGTTGAGAGGATGCGGGCCGGACATCGGAGCGCATCCTAGCGATCGGGCATCGCGGCAGCGCCCGAGACCGGCGTCCGTTCAAGGTCGGTCAGTCGGCGCGCCAGCCGGATCAGGCGAAACAGCTTGACCAGTCCCGCGTCGCTCAGTCTGCGGCTTTCGTGATCCTGCATGGCCGTTCCGATCAGCAGAAACCTCAGATCGCCGTAAACCATCTCCGGGGATGTCGATGCCGGCGCGGTGCCGCTCAGTGCGTGGAGCAGAGACCGGGCCGCCCGCGCCGCGGTCGGACCGCTCTGTTCACCCGCAGCGACGGGCGTGTACCGGCAGACGAAACCGAGGCCGGCATCGTCGGGTGAAACACTCTCGTCGTCGAGACCTGCTTCGTGTGCGATTTCACGGGCGAATTGCGCGATATGGCTGCGTAGCTGCTCGGGCGTATCCAGGTCGGGTTCGATGTGCCAGACGTCCGAGATCGGGTAGAGGCCGCCTGCACGAACGGGGATGGCTTGCAGGACCGTGCTCTCGAAATCAGCGTGGGTCTCGCCGGTGTGTTCGGCGACCAGACGCTGGATGGTGTCGAGCCGGTCACTGCTCCGAACCGGCGAGACCACATAATCATCTCTTCTCGTGGCAGGGAGATCACCGAGCGGGAGGTCATCGTCGCCCTCCGTCGGCAGGGAATCCGCCGTTGGGGTAACGTCACGAGCGGACGCCGGGATGCGGGGCGGAAGAACCGGCGGGTGAGAGACCGCAGGCGTTGACGGTGACAGTATCTGTGATGGTGGTTGGGGCGGGGCGGTCGTTTCGGTGGTAAGCGCCTGCCACCGGCGATCCGAATCAACGATCTCAAGCGCGAGGGTATCGTAATTCTCGCCCAGCAGATCCGCCATCTGACCCACCAGTTCGTCCTGTACGCGCTGCGCCGAGAACTGACCGGGGTCCACATCGAACGCAGAAAGCACGTCCTGGAAGAGTGTCGGAAAATCCGTGGTGCCCGTTGGAGAGGTTTGCCGGCTGTCCCAGCATCTTGACGCCGACCGACGCAACGACGTCAGCTGCTCGACCTGGTGTCGGCCAAGACCCGCATAGAGCACATTCGGAATGGCAGGCAGAAGGTACTGGATCGCCTCCTGCATCCGGCTGATGTGAGGCTGGGGGACTGGATAACCGTCTGTCCGAAGGCGCCGCGCCAGGTCCGATTGCGTCAATGTCCTGCCGGTCTCCTCCTCATACAGTTCACGCGCCTTGGCAACGCCAAGGGCCCGCTCGATGAAGGTCAGTCCGCCGTGAAGTTCGTTCTCCGCGAGGTGCCCGGTGAGTGAGAGGATCTCGCCCCGCTGGGGCCAGGGTCGAAAAAGGCAAGCGATGCGATAGAATCGCTCGTCCCGGGTTTCCGCCCAGAGATCGCGGAGAATGGCGAGCCGCGTATTTCCGCCATTGCGAATGATGTAATGCCCCGCACCCGGTCGACGGGTGATCGGCGGCGGCGCATCGAGACCCCGCTCGCGAATGGAGGTCTTGATATCGTCGTAGAGCGGATTACGGGTGATGCGCGGGTCGAGTTCATAGGGGCGCAACTGGTCGAGTGTGACGACCATGGGGGTGTCGGTAATCGGGTCACTGAGGTTTTCCACGGAAGGCCCCGCATGACGAAAGCCCTCACTGAGCAGCCTGGCGGCCATATCTTCCGCGGATGGATTAGCCATGGCGCGTTCCCTTCTCGCAATGTTGCGCGGAGTGCCGCTGGGCTCGACGAAGCATCGCACGGGCGTTCCGGCCTGAGCGGTGATCGCTGGCGGTGGAAGCGGTAAAAATCGGGGGGAGTCCCTCCTTGACGAATTTCAGGTGACCTCCGGCGGTCCGATGCACCGTCCATCCTGTGTTCAGGGCATATTCGATCAGCGGCAGCAGCCGTTTGTGACCGCGAGCGAGATCACGCGCGTTCGGCATCGACAGATCCTCCCTGTGCTCGTCCGGTGACCAGCGCGAAACGCTCCTGCCATTGCGGGCATAGCTCGGTCGCGACTTCCCGCATGACTTCGAGAGCAGACGGGGCAAGCCGTCCCGACGGGCGGCGGTACTCGACCCTATGCGCGGGAAGACCTTGCGTGGCCGCGCGCGCAATCGATTCGATCGAGGGGACTTCGGCGTCCATGAGATGGATGGCGGCGTGCGGATCATCCGGGAAAATCAGTCGCAGGCCCTCGCCGACGAGGCGGGCCGTGGTCGAGATCGCCGGGACGCGGTTGATCAGAAGGTGAAGCGGCGGAGGTTCGATCCCGAGACGTCGAAACGGCGCCAGGTCCGCGACCAGTTGCAGGGTGCCGCGGCGCAGCTCCCGCGCCGCCAGGATTTCCGGCGTCACGGGTGAGACGGCCAGGTCCGAGGCCAGCAGGGCCATCTCCAGCACGACGCTGCGCGCCCCCTGCGTGTCGATCAGCAGCAGGTCGTAATATGGCCGGAATATCGGCAGCAGGTTGCGCAGCCGCAGCCGTCCATCAGGTGCATGCAGCAGCAGCGTATCCAACTGGTGGTTGGGGTCGTTGGAAAGCACGATGTCCAGGCCGTGTATGACCGTATGCGAGACCAGCTTCTCCAGCGCGCACTCGTTATGGGCCAGGAGTTCATAAACGCCGCCGGCAGCGCGTCGACCGAGAGGATAATATGATGAGAGTGTGGGTTGGGCATCGAGGTCGAGCAGCAGGACACGCAGGCCCGCGTCGGCTGCGAAGCCGCCGAGATTGGCGGCCATCGTCGTCTTTCCGACGCCACCTTTGGTCGATACGATGCAGATACTGTGCATGACACGCTCCTGGAAAAGGTTGGGAGGAGCTGCGTCAGGATCGTTCCTGGAGACGCGCGGTGATCCAGCGGTCGATCTCGTCCGAATCCCAGCCGACAGCACGGATGCCGATGCGGATGGGTTTGGGAAATGTGCCCGCTTTGACCAGCTTGTAGATATGGGCTCTCTTGAAGCCGGTCTTGACCTCGACTTCCGATCGCCTGAGAACACGACGCTCGGACGGAAACGCTGTCTGATGCACGTTACGATCCTTCCTTGACGCTTAGTGGAACTCCCGTGTGATTTTAATCAGGCCGCATCGAGGAGAAGCGCATTCGTCAATGCGGATGCGGAGACGACCCTATTCGCCATGTCTCGGTCTGACCCGGAAGAGGTTCAGGCAGACGGAATCCGGACCAGAATGACTATGCTGGTTGGAAGAGACCAATAAAGCGTCTGTTGAGTCGGTCGGTCACATCGTGCAATGCGATCAACGACCAAGGATAAAAAAACGGCTTTCGGTGAGCCTGTTTTTTGGTTTTCCCAAGTAGAATCCTGCGGGAACGTCTAGCATTATTTTGTTCTGCGCGGATGGAGTTCATGGAAGTAATTTTTCATTATTTATTATGGGAATTATTATAGTCTCATATGTGTAATCAATAATTGATGTTTATATTGTATGGAATCATATTAATTATTAATAAAATGTAGAAAGTTTTATATATCTCGCTTTTCTTTTGAGGGTTATTATTTGGATTATACAGAGAAGGATGCACCCACGTCATCGTCAAATGCCCGGAACGAGGCGCGCGGCTTAGGAAGTCGCCCCGTTCCGGAAGTCAGAAACGACGTTTTTTGCCAATACGGAATGTCAAAAAGGGAGTAGCGCCTTGTCTTGCCCGCCGATCATTCGACAGGACTGTCGACCGAGCGAAGGGCGCGCTCGATGAAACGCTCCAGGCTAGGCGACGGAGAAGGTTCCTTGAACACCAGAAGGATTTCGGCCGGGGAGACGGTGTCTCCTAGCGGACGAAACACGACGTCCGGGTGGGGCTGGGTCAATGCTCGACTTTCAAGGCACGCACCGAGTCCATAGCCTGCTCCGACCAGCATCATCAGGGTGTCGTGACCCGATGCGGTAACGGCCTCTCGGGGAAGCGATGAAGACGTTTCGGCGAACCATTTGCGAAGAAGATAATGTCCGCCCGACCATGTCTCGGGATGACAGACAAGGAAGGAATACGGCTTGGTGTCCCGCAGGTAGATCGTCTCGCGGGCGAGCAGTGGATGTCGGATTGGAAGCGCGACGGCAGGTCGTTCCGTCCATGCGACTGCTTTGGTATAGGAACCTGTTGCCTCGCCATCGAGCGTGAAGGCTGCATCGAGATGCCCTCGCTCAAGCGCGTCGAGCATTTGGCGAACATCCATGGTGGCAATACGAATCGCGGTCTGAGGTTCTTCTTCGCGGCAGAGCGCGAGGAGACGTGCTATGCGCGGTTGGACGAGACCGTCGGTGAGACCGATACGTAATTGACTCCGAAATCCCTTGTTCGCGGAAATGACTTTGTGCTTTACGCTCTCAATGTAATCTAGGATGTGCTGGGCTTCCTCGCGAAAAACCTGGCCCGCAATCGTGAGCCGGATTCGACCCTTGCGTCGATGAAGGAACGGAACTCCGAAATAGGATTCCAGATCGCCGATTGCACGCGAAAGTGGCGATGCCTCGATATTGAGCTTTTCCGACGCGCGCGAGAAATTCAGTTCATCGGCGACGGTCAGATAGTATTTAAGTTGACGGGTTTTCATACAAAACCTCTCCTGGGTCATTACTCTCCCTTCGCGGCGAGGTTAGGCGTCCTGGTTGTTTGACCTTCAATGGTCGATGGTCCCGCTTATGGTCGACATAACCTCGGCGAAGATCGGTGTGGCAGGAGGGGAGCACGGCGATTGTTGGAATCAACACTAATCCAGCGTGTGCGGGCCGTTTACGGAGGAAACCTGAACGTGGCGAACTCGACCTGCTAGAATAACACATCGCGATGCAGTATATTGAAGGATATTCATCGATTAATCAGAGGTTTGTTCAAATAATCTAAAAAGTGGTAAAGATACTGTTAAAAAAGTAACCATTCTGGCTGTTAAACTTCGTCAATTCATTAAATTAATATTTATATATCTTCACTTCCGGACGACTGGGCCCTGTTTGCATTCAACGGAACCAGATCATGACACGGACGATGCGGACGAAGCCCATAAGGGCGCGGAGCAGGCTGGCGTTGTAAGTGATGCCGGCGATGACATGAGGGGCGCCTTGCAAACCGAAGAGGAGAGCTTCGGCCCGCGGCCGGTAGTCATGGTGTCTAGGCGTTAGGTGAACGCAAAGCGGAAGGTCGATTGCATCGGCGGTTGCGTGCCGCTTGGTTGCCAGCCCGCTGCCCGAAGGATCGATTGCGGCCGTCCCTGGAGCATCGAATGCAGCTTCCGAACGGCGTTAATACCGAGGAACTTAATGGCATGATGGTTCCGTTTTCGGCTCCGGACCCACTCAATGGCTTGGCGCGGACGCGCAGGGGAGCGATCCGTCACAATTGACGTTCGTTGCCAAAGCAGGCGAATTAGTCCATAAGCTAGTCTAAATCTATGCTCTGGTGAGTGAAGATCCTCATTGCATTCAATCTGTTAGAAGCGGTTTTCGATTCCCATCGCCCGCTCCAGATTTTCCAAGGAAAATCAGACGGATACGAGGAAGCCGCCGCAAGGCGGCTTTCGTCGTTTTGGGGTGTGGTGTCCACATGGTGTCCACCGCGAGGCTGAATCTGTGATGGCCTTAGCGGAGACACACACTTGTTTTGCGGTCCTGATCGCGCCGTCAATTCGTATCAATCGTTATTGTCGGTGTGCGCGGCTCACATCGGTACTCTGCGCTTATTGCCGTCGAGCAAGGCGCAGACCATCCCTGAAATTCAGGACCAGAAGAGTAAGATTGATAGAGCCGGCCAGAAGTTCGAGCGCCTGTATACTGTAGAATGGCCAACCGAATCGTGATGCCGCCGCGCGGGCGGCCAGAAACAGCGCACACGGTACGAGAACGCAAATCCCGTTGAGGCCGATGATCCGCATACGGCGGAGTTTCACGAGTGCCAGACCACGCGGAGCCCCACTTGTCGCGCGATAGCCCGAAAGCCCCGTTGTGGCGAGACATGGGACCAGGACCAATAATCCCCAGAGGATCGCACGCTTGACTGTGCTGATAATCGAGGCGTCGCCATAGAGTTCTGCGACGACCGAGGCAGTCATGAAACTGCCAATACAAAGGATCGACAGGCTTTCCTGTCACACGATGGAGACGGCGGAGAAGCGTTGGCATGATATGATCCTTGCTTCCTGAAGAGAAGGTCTTTTACATAGCAAGCCATGAAAGAAGATAGCAAGCCATATAAATGGCCGTCCCGAACCGACTCCCTTGGCTATATGGTCAACTGGGCCGCCCGGCTTTTTGCTCGTGAGATGGATGAAGCACTGCGGCCCTTTGGCCTCATGTCCGGTCAGCTACCGGTGATCTTCGCGTTGGCGGACGGCAAGACACGGAGCCAGCGTGAACTGGTGAACCTCGCGGCCGTCGAGCAATCCACGATGGCGAAGACCCTTTCACGAATGGAACGGGACGGGCTGATCGAACGCAAGCCGGATCCGAACGATCGCAGAAGCACGACGATATCGCTATCGCCATTAATGTCTGTCAGGTTGCCGGAGGTTGCGGCAGCCGTGGCGGTCATCAACGCCCGGAGCCATACGCATCTCTCGGAGGAGGAAGGTGAACGACTGCTTGATCTGCTTCACTGGGCGATCAAGGGTCTAGCAGAGAGGCCATGACGCAGATTTCCGATAACCGATGCACGCCTCTTACAATCATGGAAATGCGGCACAACACTCTGGACATCGCACATCAATGGAAATTCCGCGATCGAACTATGATGACGTCATCCGGGTGATGTCTGTCGCTTGGGGTGCCACCATTTGAGCGGTTTCCAACATCGGCGAGTAGTCCCGACTGGTCGATGATCTCCAGAGCGATCAGATGAATCACCTCGCCCTCCTTCTGAAGCCTCCCCTTCACAGCCACCATGCTGGCGGACAGGACCACCGGCCGGAATTTCTCGAAGGTGTCTGCCCAAATGATGACATTCAGCGTCGCCGTCTCGTCCTCCAGCGTCATAAAAACCACGCCTTTTGAAGAACCCGGACGCTGACGCACCAGGACGATTCCGGCTGCCGTCAGCCGCTTGCCATCCCTGGCATTGATTGCGTCCCGGCACGACAGGATGTCATCGCGCCTCAGATCATCCCGCAGAAAGGCAACCGGATGGTCCCGCAGGGTCAGGCCGATACGGTTATAGTCCCGTGCCACCTCGGCGCCGGCCCGCATGGGCTGGAGCAGGACATCCGGTTCCTTTGCTTCCCGGACGATCTCCGCAGCCGCGAACAAGGGCAACGGTTCATCCCGTAGCGCCTTGATCGCCCACAGAGCCTCACGCCGTGCCAGCCCGAACCCCGCACGAAACGCATCCGCCTCGGCCAGGTGGGTCAGGGCAGCGGCCTTCACGCCGGATCGTCGCCACAGATCGTCTATCGACACGAAGGGCCGATTCCCACGGGCCGCCACGATCCGCGCGGCATCCTCATTGGCCAGTCCCTTCACCAGGTTCATCCCGAGCCGCACCGCAAACAGGCCGTTCGCCCGTTCCGGCCCTTCAAGGATGGCCTCCCAGCGTGACCGGTTCACACAGATAGGCCGGACTTCCACCCCATGCGCCTGGGCGTCGCGGACGAGTTGGGCCGGCGCGTAGAAGCCCATCGGCTGGCTGTTCAGCAATGAGGCCAGGAACACGTCCGGATGGCGGCATTTCATCCACGATGACGAATAGGCCAGGATGGCGAATGACGCGGCATGGCTCTCCGGGAAGCCATAGGAGCCGAAGCCCTCAAGCTGCTGGTAGATACGCTCGGCGAATTCCTCCGGATATCCGTTCTCCCTCATGCCTTCGAGCAGGCGGGTCTGGAATTTCGAGACCGTCCCGGTGTTCTTGAAGGTCGCCATCGCACGCCTGAGTTGATCGGCCTCGGCCGCCGTGAACCCGGCACATACCATGGCCACCTGCATGACCTGTTCCTGAAAAAGCGGCACGCCGAGGGTCCGCTTCAGGACTTCCTCCAGTTCCGGGGTCGGGTAATCGGGCTGCTCCAGGCCCTCCCGCCGGCGCAGATACGGATGAACCATATCGCCCTGGATCGGTCCGGGACGGACGATGGCGACCTCGATCACCAGGTCATAATAGGTCCGGGGCTTCAGGCGCGGCAGCATCGACATTTGCGCCCGGCTCTCGATCTGGAACACGCCGATCGTGTCTGCCTTGCGGATCATGGCGTAGGTCCGCGGGTCTTCGGCCGGAATGGTCTGGAGCGTGAAGCGCTGCCCCTTGTGTTCGGCGAGCAGGTCCAGTCCCTTCTTCATGCAGGTCAGCATGCCAAGCGCCAGCACATCAACCTTCATGAATTTCAGCGCGTCGATGTCGTCCTTGTCCCACTCGATGGTCTGGCGATTCTCCATCGCCGCCGGTTCGATCGGCACCAGTTCGTCCAGCCGGTCATGGGTCAGCACGAAGCCGCCCGGATGCTGGGACAGATGACGCGGCACGCCAATCAGGGCACGCGCCAGATCGAGCGTCAGACGGATACGCCGGTCAGTCAGGTCGATTCCGGTCTCGGCGAATTTCTCCGCATCGACCTCGCGCGACCAGCCCCATATCTGTTTCGACAGCAGGGTGATCAGGTCTTCCGGCAGCCCCATCACCTTGCCCACATCACGGAGAGCCCCCTTGGCCCGATACCGGGTGACCACGGCGGTCAGTGCCGCGCGGGTGCGACCGTAATGGTCATAGATCCACTGGATGATTTCCTCGCGACGGGCATGCTCGAAATCCACGTCGATGTCCGGCGGCTCGCCCCGCTCTTCCGAGATGAACCGCTCGAACAGCAATGTCGTCCGCGACGGGTCGATCGCCGTGATGCCCAGCACGAAACAGACAGCGCTATTGGCCGCCGATCCGCGACCCTGGCACAGAATGCCCCGCCGCCTCGACTCGCGAACGATGCTGTTCACCGTCAGGAAGTAGGGCGCGTAGGACATGCGCCCGATCAGCGCCAGTTCATGGCGGAGAATTTCAGCCACGTCCTCGGGGATGCCATCCGTATAGAAGGCTCTCGCACCTTCCCACGTCAGGGCTTCCAGTGCTTCCTGGGGTGTCTGGCCCGGCGTCGTGATTTCATCGGGATATTGATACGCTAGATCGTCGAGGCTGAACCGGCAGCGTTCGACGATCTCCATGCTCCGGTCGATCGCTTCGGGATATCGCGAGAACAGGCGCGCGATTTCCTGGGGCGGCTTGAGATAGCGATCGGCATGACGCTCACGGACGAAGCCAGCCCGGTCTATGGTCGTATTATGCCGAACACAGGTGACGACATCCTGGAGAATGCGGCGGTCATGGATATCGAACAGCACGTCATTGGTGACGACGGTCTTCACCCGGCGCGCATGGGCCATATTCGCCAATTCATAGAGCCGCATCTGATCATTCGGCCGGCGGCGCAGGGTCAGTGCCATATAGGCCCGGTCCCCGAAGGCATCCCGCAGCTTCCGCAGATGCAGGGCGCAGTCCTCGCCGGCGACATCCGGCACCAGCACGGCCTGAAGTCCGTCGCCCCACTCGGCCAGATCGGCCCAGTTCAGCAGGCATTTCCCCTTGCCGGCGCGCGCCTTGCCGATCGACAGCAGCCGACATAAGCGGCCATAGGCGGCGCGGTCCATCGGATAGACCAGGACCGGCGGAAAGTCGGCGAGGTCGAGCCGGCATCCGACCACCAGCCGCATGCCGGTATCTTTCGCGGCGATGTGGGCCTGGACGATGCCGGCCAGTGTGTTGCGGTCGGTGATCCCGATGGCGGAAAGTCCGAGACGTTTGGCCTGGGCAAACAGTTCGGCAGGCGCAGACACGCCCCGCAGGAACGAGAAATAGCTGGTGACCTGAAGCTCGGCATAGCGGGTCATGCGAACAG
Organism: Acidomonas methanolica; assembly: GCF_004346035.1. Taxonomy (GTDB): domain Bacteria; phylum Pseudomonadota; class Alphaproteobacteria; order Acetobacterales; family Acetobacteraceae; genus Acidomonas; species Acidomonas methanolica. Next base: position 87,302 of record NZ_SLZN01000006.1, read on the forward strand.
CCCGTGCATGAACCATCTCTGCGAGCCGGTTTCTCCATGTTCGCCATCACCCTCGCGGAAGACCCAGAATCGGTCGCCGGCCGTGTCCTCGATCCGGAAATAATCCCGCGCGATCGTCAGTTCCGTATCACCCTTCCACCATTCGCCGAAGACGCGCTCAGGCCCGTCGGCGCAGCGCACGCGATGCCGGATACCGCGCCAGATAAAGAAGATCGGCGGCTGGTCCGGCAATTCGGCCATGGCCTGGACAGGTTCCGGCCGGGAAAGCAGCCGGGTCGGTCGTGGCCATCCGACCGGCCAGGTGGCGCCGTCATCCGGAGCCAGTGCCGGCACCCGGCAGACCGACCGCTCGGGAATGTCGCTCTCCACAGGGGCAAACCGGTAGAGCGATTCCCCACCGACGCGATTGGCCAGCGTGTCGATCAGGCCGGAGATGTCGGCTTCTTCCTCTTCGATCAGCGAGGAAACCCGCTGCCTGACCTCCATCGGCTCGGCCAGGACGGCGACCAGTTCCATGCGCTCAATGCCATAGCCCGGATCGATCGTCTCGATCTTCTCGCACAGCAGGCGCGTCAGATGCTTCGCGTCCCTTGCCGGCCGGGCCGTGGCGATCCGGATCGTCTGGGTTTGGCTGTCCAACCGGTGCAACAGGAGGTCGAGCAGCCGTATGCCGTCGCCCCTGGCATCCAGCCCTTCACACAGGACGGGAACCAGCTTGCCGATATAGCGGGCAATGGTCTCGGCCGCGCCGATGGGTTCGGCGAAGTTGCGCGCCACAGAAACCGGATCGACCGGGCGCACGGCCAGGATCGGTTCGGCGATGCGCCCATAAGCCTGGTCCAGACGGCGTTCCAGTTCCGGCCCGAACCGCAAGGTCAGCGGCGCGCGCGGCATGGCGGCCAGCTTGCCGATCCGGGAGATACCCAGCGTCCGCAATCCTTCGATGACGGCAGCCGGAAGCCGCAATGCCTCGATCGGCAGGTTGGAGAGCGTGTCGGGGATGCCTCCGTCGGGCACGATGATGATCCGGCCACGTCCATATCTGGCCAGGGCATGAGCGGCACCCCAGGTTCCGGCGATCGTGACCTTGGCGGTAAAGCCTGAGTCAGCCAGGCGACGGACCACGGCGTCCAGCATCGCCGGCTCGCCACCATGGAGATGATCCGTGCCGGTCGTGTCCATTACGATGCCATCAGGCAGTCCGCCGGATGCGTCCACGGCCACGATCGGCGCGATCCGCCGCTGGAACCAGAGAGCCAGAGCCTCCAGCCCGGCTCGGTCGCCGTCGGGGTCGGCATCCATGATGGTCAGATCGGGATAGAGCGCCTGGGCCTTGGCAACCGGAATGCCGGGCGTCACCCCGATCTTGCGGGCGGCAAGGTCGGCGGACATGACGACGCGACGGCTGCCTTCCCGGCCGGCCAGGGCCAGCGGTGTCTCAGGCGCGGCGTTGCCCAGCTTCTTCCTGATGCGCTCCGTCGGCCACAGAGGCAGGTAGAGCGACACCACACGATTCGATCCTCCCGTTGGCATCGCACCCCTCCACCTCGAAATCCGCGCATTCCCCCGATCGCGCGCGCAGCAATTCCAGCATCCACCGGGGCCGCTCCACGCCGGGCACGGGAAGCGGCGCGGATGGCAGGACAGAGACCCGCCAGCGTGTGGTGCTGGCTGTCGGCTGTCCGAAATCGGCGGCTTCCGTCTGGCGGCGCCATCTCCGGACAGCCAGGCCGATGGTCCCGGTTCCCTCGGCCGCGATCTGCAAGCGCCGCGAGGCCGTCATCGTCAGTCGCCCGACCTCGGCGACCACGGACCCCAGCCCGCCATGTCGCAGACCTTCCTCGAAGCAGGCCAGGGCGTCGTTGTCCGAGGATGCTTCAACGTGGATGACCCGGCGAGCGGCCAGTCCGGCCTGATCGAGAGCCGGCGCGAAGATGTCCTGCCGGGTGACGATCCACAGCACCTTGCCTCTGGTCCGGCCGGCAATCCCTGCGGCGAACAGGGCCGCAGCCGTGGCGTTGAGGGCGTCAGTCCCGCCACCGGCCACCTCATGAAGCGCGCCCAGGACCAGGCCGCCACCCGGTAACCTCGCGTCGATCTCCTTCACGCCGAATGGCAGGACGGCGCGTTTATGGCTTTTGTGTCCTTCGAGCCGGGCAATGGTCGCCTGAAGCGCTTCCAGGGCGGGCTTCTTCCGGGCTGGGCTCCCTTTCGTGGTCATCTCGAATCCGTCCGATGCTGGCGGCGTCAGTAGCTATATGTTCATGGTTTGTTCCTAACGCGCGATAAGAGTCAAGGCACGATTACCGGAGGTGTGACACAGTGCAGGGAATAGCTGAGGCCCAGCTATGTCTCTGATATCTGTAAAGCTTTGAGTCTCAGGGATTTTTTCTGGCCGACGACGGAAGGACGGCACCGATGTGCAACCTCTACTCCGTAATGACGAACCAGGAGGCGATCAGGATGATCGCCAGGGTCATGATCGATCATATCGGCAACCTGCAACCGTTGCCCGAGGTGTGGCCGAATACAATGGCCCCAATCATCCGCAATGCCGAGGGCGGCAGGGAACTGGTCATGGCCCGCTGGGGAATGCCGACGCCACCCGGCATGCTCAAGGGCAGGAAGGTGGATCGGGGCATAACCAATATCCGGCATATGGAATCGTCCTGGTGGCGGCGATGGGAAGGCGTGGAACATCGCTGCCTGGTGCCGCTGACGGCGTTTGCCGAGCCCGAACATCTGCCCGAAGGTGGAAGTCGTCAGGTCTGGTTCGCCAGAGCGGATGGCGAGCCGCTGGCCTTCTTCGCCGGTCTGTGGTGCCGGTGGACGTCGGTCAGGAAACTGGCTGACGGCGAGACGACAAATAACCTGTATGGATTCCTGACCACTGAAGCCAACCGGGAGGTCGGTGCTATTCATCCTTGGGCCATGCCAGTTATCCTGACGCAGCAGGAAGATATGGATCTGTGGATGACAGCGCCGGCACCTGAGGCCTTGCAGGTGCAGCAGGCATTGCCGGACGGAGCGCTAATAGCGATTGCTCCACCCACGGGGGTTGCTTGATGGCGCCTCTACGAGGCGCGCTATGCGCCGCCGATCCACCGCCCCGTAATGGTCGGACGTGTGGAACGCACTGACCAGAAATTCCTGAATGTCAGCACCAGCGTGGGTGATTTCCTAAGCCGCGCGGTCATCGGCGCCACCGGCACATGGTCTGCGCCCTTCATCCCCGATTATCCGGGCCGCGAATTGTTTGCCAGAACGCAAATCCACTCCTCCCATTCCGACCCGCGCTCTCCGCATTTGCGCCGCTCGACGTGATCGAGCCGGACGGGCTGATCCGCGTTAACGGGCAGCAGGTTGAACTGCCCCGGAGCTTTTGGGGCCGTTTACACCCTGCCCGGGCCGAGCCGGGGCTGGTACAGCCAGCGCCCGGTTATTTGTCGTGGGGCGTTATGGTGCCTATGACCAGTCCGGGCGTCAGTATCTGTGGCAACACCACTGCCGCGCCATGTGCGGGCACAAACAGGTAGAATGGCACGCCATCGCGCCCATGTTTGCGCAAAAACGCGGTTATGGCGGGGTTGCGCTGTGTCCAGTCCCCCCGGAGCGTTATTACGCCATAGCGTGCCATGGCTGCCTGTGTCGCCTGTGTGTTGAGCGCCATGCGCTCATTGACAAGGCAGGTGATGCACCATGCCGCCGTCATGTCCACAAACACGGGTTTGCCCGCATTGTGCAGGGCGCGCAGTCGCTCCTCGGAAAAAGCCTCCGTGCCGGAGGGGAGGGCTGAAAGGCCCGGACCCGAGGCGGAGGGCGGGTTGGCGCCAGCCTGCGGCGCCTGCTCTAGCAGGGCGGGCAGCAGCGCCATGGCCGCCAAAAGCCCCAGCAGGGCCACGCCATACAGGGCCGTGCAGTCCCGGTCATGGCCCGCATGGAGCTGGCGCCTTTGGGTAATGCCGTAAACCCATGCCGCAAAGGCCAGGAACACCATGCCCGATGATACAAGCAAAACCGTTGTGGCCCCACCCTCCACCGCTGCGACCCACAGCAGCCACACGCAGGTGCCCAGTAACGGAAAAGCCAGAAACTGGCGCAGGTAGTCCATCCATGCGCCGGGGCGGGGCAGGCTTTTGGCCAGCGCGGGGCAAAAGGCCAGCAGCACGTAAGGGGCGGCAAGCCCGATGCCAAGTGCTGCGAAAATGACCAGTCCGGTTGCCGGGGGACCGGCCAGCGCCCCGGCAATGGCCACCCCCATGAACGGCGCGGTGCAGGGCGAGGCCACGGCCACGGCCAGCAGCCCGGTCAGCAGGTCATGCACCAGCCCGTGCCGGGGGGAGGAGGATAGGGCGAAGGCGGGCGGCAGGAAGACAAACACCCCCAGCAGGTTAAGCGCCATGGCGAAGATCAGCCATGTGATCATGCCCACGAACATCGTGGACTGGAACTGGAACCCCCAGCCAGTGGCGGCCCCGCCCAGGCGCAGCGCCATGACCAGCGCGCCAAGGGCGGTAAAGCCCAGAATAACCCCTGCGGCATAGCTGATGGCGCTTTGCTTTTGGTGCAGGCGCTCACTCTGGCCCATGCGGGCGACGGCCAGCGCCTTCATGGCCAGAATGGGAAAAACACAGGGCATCAGGTTCAGCACCAGCCCACCCAGGAACCCCAGTACAACAAGGCGGAACAGGCCAGACGCACTTTCCCCCCCGCCATGGGGCGGCCCCGGCACGCCATTGCCGAGCGCTGCCAGATGGCCCGCCATCGGCTGCTCCCCTGCCGGATAGTCCCCTGCCGGGTCTGGGCTGGTCGCCCCCATGGCGGTTCCCGTTGCGGTCCCCGCTGTGGTCCCTCCTGTGGCGGTTCCAGCGGCGGCTTCGGCAGCGGTCCCGGAGGTGGTTCCTGTGTTGGGCTCGGTGGCAGGCCGGGCCGATGGCGCAATGGAGGGCTCACTGGCCATTGGGGGGGGCAGCGGGGTGGCCCGCACGCTCAGCGCGCGCTCCGTCCCATCGGGGGCCTTGAGCACCAGAATACCCGACAACGGCTTTGCAGGCGTAAAGTCAGCCGTGGGGTCAAGGCGCAGGGCAAGGCCCTCGGGGCCAAAGAGCAGGGCTTGCGGTGCGGCTTCCCCAATCCGCCCGCGCTCTTGCGGCATGAACCAGGCTTGCGCGACGGACTGGCGGTTCAACTCCCTGCCCTGAACGCCAAGTACCCCTGTGGGGCTGATGCTCACCGGGTAGGGCGAGGGCACGGGCGTATGCTGCTCCGCCTGTGTAAACAGCCCCACCTGCGCGGACGGGCGAGGCGCGCCCACGGGCAGGGCAAGCGTGAATGTTCCTTCCTCGGGAATACAGCTCTGTGCGCACACCAGCCAGTTGGCGTGGGCGCTAAGGGTTGTCAGCCCTTGCGCGCCCAGGCCGTCGGGCGTTTGCCCCGGCTGGGCCGCCGGTGGACGTCCCGCTGAAGGTTCCACAGGGCGCACCATTGGGAGCACCACTGGCAGCACCACATCGCCCGTATAGGCATAGGACATCAGGGAGGCGTCCCTGATCCGCTGCGGCGTGGGCCAGACAATGGTTTGCGCCTCGCCCCTTAACGCGCCCGTTGCGGTTATGCGCAGGGTCGCGGGGTCTCCCGCATCACCGGGGTTGAGCCAGTATGTGTGCCAGCCGGGCTTGAGCCGCAGGCGCAGGGCCACATGGAGGGACGAGCCGGGGCTGGCGGTATCGGACGCGCTTATCAGGCTGGCCGTGCTGTGCGCGCTGATGGCGGGCGCGCTTTCCGCCCCCCAGGCGGCAGCAAGGGGAGGGAGCCCCGCGCACGCCAGCAGCCCTGCCAGCCCCTTGCCCAGCGCGCCCTGCCATCTCCTGCCCGCGCGGGCGCGGGTGGGGTGAGCTTTCTGGCTAGGTTGGCGCGAGGGAAAAGGGAGAGGGCCGCTCATGAGCGTCAGGCTTTCAACACGGTAGGGGCGGACACACCCAGCATACGCGCAGCCGACGGATGGGGGAACAGGGCAGGCGGTTTCCTAGATGTTTAGTCCCGGGTTTTGATGGTGCATTATTTTCACGAGAGTGGAAGGATGCGCTATGGGCCAGGTTCACCACGGATGCGCCACGACGACAACGGCAGTCCGTCGAGCGATACAGCATAGTCAAGAGAGCCTGAGAGCTCTGGCGGAACGCCACGGGGTCAACCCGAAGACAGTCGCCAAATCGAAGGGACGGCCCGATACAGCGGATCGACGCACTGGCCCGAAGGCTCCTCTTTCGACGGTCCTGTCGATCGAGGAGGAGGGCATCGTCGTGGCGTTCCGCCGCCATACATTATTGCCCCTGGACGACTGCCTTTACGCGCTACAGGCGACGATCCCGCATCTGACGCGCTCTTCATTGCATCGTTGTCTTCAGCGCCATGGAATCAGCCGTCTGCCCGACACCAAGGGCGACAAGCCCAGGCGCTCGAAGTTCAAGACTTATCCGGTCGGCTATTTTCATATCGACATCGCCGAAGTCCGCACCGCAATGGGGCGTCTCATCATCCTGAAAACAGCCGACTTGTATGGCCAGGCTTCCGAGCACCGCGCCGAAACAGAATTTTAAGCTCCCGGGAGCCTACATCACGCGTCTCGACATTGATTAGATGCTATAATGTGAATACTCTCATTAGGTGAACTAATTAATTGACGCGCGAATTAGACTGTTCGAGAGCTTATCCGCCCAAATAATGAGATTCAGCGTCGCGGTCTGTCGACGGTTACCCTGATTAGGACCGGGAGGTGAAATTCAATAAATGTCATATTGGTCGCGATATGTGCTCGCACGTCGTGGGCTTCGATCATTCACGATGCACTCTGTGCGATCGTCTATCCATCCTGTGACGGCTTCCTGCACGACATCGTATTCATGGCTGTTGCAGATTGCATCGGCTTTGAGTTTACAAGAATAGAAAGCAGACCAGTCATTGAATGGTGATTAGACAGTCTCTCCCGATGTCTTTCTTTACGGGTGGCTCTCCTTGTCGGACGACGCCTTGTCATCCCCAATGAGATTGCACGCGGCCACCGGCCGGCGATGATTCGCGTCCCCGTTAATGCAAAGCTCAAACGTATCGTGGCGCACCTGCTGCCCTGCTTTCGTCTTGAGGAAAAACGGAGCGAGTTGTTCAGCGCAATGGCCGCCGTCGCGAACATCCATATAATGCCCTGACCGGATCAAAGGTGAAGCTGGGGCGATGGGAGGAATATCTTGCCATGCGGCAGGGCATCCTGAAACTGAATGCGACCTATCGTTCGCGGCTTTCCAATGATCTGGGTGGCTGCCTGTCGGTGTTGCCTGGGTTCACGACGGAAACGCAGGGAGCGGAATCCGTGCGTCTGATCGATGTTCTGTGGCTTGATCGGGAAAGCCACAGGGTTGTCGCAGCCTTCGAGGTTGAGCATTCAACGACCATCTATTCCGGCATCGTGCGGATGCTGGATCTTGCTCGCGGGTCAGAGGCGCAGGCTTTGGAGGGACTGCTCCTTGTCGCGCCGGATAAGCGGGAAGCCGATGTACGGGAACAACTGTGGCGGCCGGCTTTCAGTAGGATTGCTGACCTGAAAGTCCGGTATCTGCCTTACGGGCGCTTGAGAAGGATCGTAAGGCCATTGAGCGCTTTGGGCAGGGTATAAAACCAATTCAAGCTATATCCCATCTGGCGACTCCTGCATGAAAATCTATGCTCCTGTAATGAACGGGTCTTCGCTTCGTGTGGGTTCCTGTCGCGGATAGGCATACCTTCCGAACGAAATAGGCAATCTGCTTTCACCGAAGTCTCAGGGCATTGAGCCGCAGTGCGTTTGTCACGACGGCCAGGGAGGACAGGGCCATCGCGCCTCCCGCGAACATGGGCGACAGCGTAAGGCCAAAGACAGGATACAGTACGCCTGCGGCAAGTGGGATGCCGATCCCATTGAACAGGAAAGAAAATGCCAGATTCTGCCGGATGTTGCGCATCGTCGCCTGTGCCAGGCGGCGGGCGCGTACCAATCCGGCGAGGCTGCCTTGTGCCAGTGTCATCCCGGCGCTTTCGATTGCGACATCGGTGCCTGTGCCCATGGCGATTCCGATATCGGCGGTGGCCAGGGCCGGCGCGTCGTTGACTCCGTCGCCCGCCATGGCGACACGGGCTCCCTTCTGTTGCATGTCACGAATGATCGCGGCCTTGTCCTCAGGCTTGAGGTCGGCATGTACCTCGTCGATTCCCGCCTGCCGGGCGACGACTTCCGCAGTCCGGGCATTGTCGCCCGTCAGCATCACGATCCGCATGCCGGCTGCGTGCAGTGCCGCGATGGTCTCCTTCGCGTCGGTCTTCAGCGGATCGGCCACGACCAGCAGCCCAGCGGCCTGTCCGTCGACGCCGACGAACATGACGCCCGCGCCCTCCGCCCGGTGGGAATCCGCGACAGGGATCAATGCCGACGCATCGATGCCCTGCTGCCGCATCTGGGCTTGGTTTCCGACGACGACGGCATGGCCGTCGACGGTGCCGGTCACGCCCAGGCCGGTCTGAGACGCGAAATCCCCGACCGGCGCGGCCTGAAGGCCCTGCGCCGTCATCGCGGCGACCAGTGCCTGGGCCAGCGGATGCTCAGATTGTGTTTCCAGTGATGCCGCCAGCCGCAGGACGACGTTGGAATCCCATGCACCTGATGTTTCGGTCGCGATCAGCCGGGGCTTGCCTTCGGTTACGGTGCCGGTCTTGTCGATCACCAGCGTATCGACCGTATCCAGCGCCTGCAGGGCTTCGGCGTTGCGAACCAGCACGCCGGCCCGCGCCCCGCGCCCCATGCCCACCATGATCGACATCGGAGTGGCCAGGCCCAGCGCGCACGGGCAGGCGATCACCAGGACCGCAATGGCGTTCAGCAGTGCGTGTCCGAAGCGCGGTTGCGGACCGACCAGAAGCCAGACGACGAAGGTCAGAAGGGACACAAGCACGACCAGCGGCACGAACCAGCCGGAGACCCGGTCCGCCACCGCCTGGATCGGTGCGCGCGTACGCTGGGCAGCCGCCACCATGCTGACGATCCGGGCCAGCATCGTGTCCGAGCCAACGGCCTCGGCTGTCATCAGCAGGCTGCCGGTGCCGTTGATGGTTCCACCCGTCACCTTGTCACCCGGTCCCTTGGCGACAGGTGCTGGCTCTCCTGTCAGCATGGCTTCGTCCACGCTGGAGCGCCCGTCCATGACGGTGCCGTCCACCGGGATGCTTTCCCCCGGCCGGATGCGGAGCCGATTGCCGGGCACGATCTGGGCCAGCGGTACGTCGTCCTCCCGATCCAGCGCGCCGACCCGGTGTGCGATTTTCGGTGCGAGATCCAGCAGCGCGCGAATGGCGCGACTGGTACGGGCGCGGGCGCGCAGTTCCAGGACTTGCCCGGCCAACACCAGGGCCACGATAACACCGGCGGCTTCGTAATAGACCGGGACCGACCCGTCATGCATGCGGAAGGCAGCAGGGAACAGGCCAGGGGCCACTGTCGCGGCGATGCTATAGAGAAAGCCTGCGCCGACGCCCAGCATAATCAACGTAAACATGTTCAGATGCCGGGTGCGGAGCGACATCCAGCCGCGTTCGAGGAACGGCCAGCCGGCCCACAGCACGATTGGCGCCGTGAGCGCCAACTGAATCCAGTTCGTCAGGCCGCCATCGAGAAATGCCAGCCCTCCCATATCCGCCGCCATGGCGATGATAACGAGCGGGACCGCCAATATGCTCGCCCCCCACAGGCGCTTGCTGAAATCCACGAGTTCCGGGTTAGGCGTGTCGGCGTCGGATGGCTCCTCCGGTTCCAGCGCCATGCCGCAGATGGGGCAGGAGCCGGGGTGATCCTGTCGGATCTGAGGGTGCATCGGGCAGGTCCAGATCACCCCGACCCGTTTGGGCTGAGACTTGATGGGCGTCGTGTCCGCCTTGTGCAGGTAATGACAGGGGTCGGCTTCGAACTTTGTCTGACAGTGCGCGCTGCAGAAATACCAGGTCTGGCCATCATGGTCGGCATGATGCGTCGCCGTCGCGGGGTCGACTGTCATGCCACACACGGGATCCTTGACCGGGCGCGTCTTAACTCCGGTCGCTGCCGGGGTGGGACCCTCTCCATGGAGATGGGACGCGCAAGCTGCTGTATTGTCGTTCGTCATGAGGTCCCCTTGTTTGTGGCCGCCACGCGGCGCCAGACATGCCATAATCGCTTGCGCTCCATGGTATGCCCCTGTAGGGTATAGTGCAATGAGGCAGTCACGGGTAAAGATTTCGCAGGGCCTGAAACGGGTCGAAGGTCAGGTGCGTGGCATCCAGAAAATGGTGGACGAAGACCGCTATTGCGTGGATGTTCTGCTTCAGCTTCGGGCCGCCAAGGCGGCGTTGCATCGGCTCGAGGGGCTTGTTCTGCGCGAACATATCGCGGGCTGCGTCGTGGAGGCGATCGAATCCGGCGATCCGGTGGAACGTCAGGAAAAGATCGGGGAACTGATCGAAACGGTCAGCAAGATGACGGGGTAGATGTGCAAGAAATCGGCGCGACACGGTTGGGACGGTTGCTGGCCTGCCTGCTTCTGCAGGTGGGACTGATGCTGGCGTCCGTCATGCCGGGTCATGCCGCCACGTTGTCTTCTACAGTTGCTTTGGTTACCCAACCGATGGTTGACATGCCAGGGATGCAGATGCCATCCCATACGGATGCGACGACCGCACATTGCAATCATGAACCGTGCCACGACCATCATCCATGTCATCATTGCGGCGATTGCTGCGCCCAGGGTGCCTGCGTCGCCAATTGGCTGATGCCGCCCTCCGTGACCAGGGCGTTTGATTACTCAGGTGTTACGGCACCTTTCGGCCTGTCTCGTTCGGATCGCATCGTCGGTCATGGGTTCGCGCCGGCCCTGCCACCGCCCAGAGAGATGGCCTGATTCTGTTCTGACAGTCTCAGGGCTGGTCATGGACCTATGACCGGCTCCGCCTTCTCTCTTTTGCGGACTATTATTCATCTCAATACGATCCCTTGCGGGACGGAGCGCGATCACGCGCCGCCGTTTCGTCGTCGGGACGGGCCTGTGGGGAGCGGCGCTGGCCCTCCCGCAGGGCAGCGCGAGCGCCTACGCTTCGGTCTATACACCGGCGTCGGGGCGGCCCGACCCGCTGCCTGGTACCCGTTTCGACCTTACGATCGGTTCTGTACCGATCAATATCACCGGTGCGCGCATGCACGCGGTGGGTGTGAACGGCTCCACGCCCGCGCCGATCCTGCGCTGGCGTCAGGATGACACGGTCGAACTGAACGTCACCAACCGGTTGGATGAGCCCAGTTCGATCCACTGGCACGGCCTCCGGGTGCCGGCCCACATGGATGGCGTGCCCGGTCTGAGCTTTGGCGGGATCGCGCCGGGTGACACGTTCACCTATCGCTTCCCGCTGCATCAGAGCGGCACTTACTGGTATCACAGCCATTCCGGCTTCCAGGAGCAGACGGGCCTGTATGGGGCTCTGATCATCGACCCGAGAGACGGTTACGCGCAGCATTTCGACCGCGATTATGTGATGGTATTGTCCGACTGGACCGACGTCGATCCCGAGGACATCGTCTCAAATCTCAAATTCCAGAGCGATTACTACAATTTCCGCCAGCGTACGGTGGGCACGTTCTTCCGTGACGCGCATCGGCAAGGGCTGGGTGCGACGATCCGGGATCGCCTGCAATGGGGTGCCATGAACATGGCACCGACCGACATTCTGGATGTGTCGGGCATCATCTACACCTACCTGATCAACGGCCAGTCTCCCGGGGCAAACTGGACTGGCCTGTTCCGACCGGGCGAGCGCATACGCCTGCGCTTCATCAATGCGTCGGCGATGACGCTGTTCGACGTGCGGGTTCCCGGCCTGACGATGACCGTCGTTCAGGCCGACGGCAATGACGTGGAGCCCATCCCTGTCGATGAATTCCGCATCGGACCTGCAGAAACCTACGATGTGATTGTCGAGCCCACCGCCGATGGACCGTACACGGTCTTTGCGCAGGCCGAGGATCGCACCGGATACGCGCGCGGCACACTCGCCACCCGTCCGGGCCTTGCCGGGCCGGTTCCCCCCATGGACCCGCGCCCGCTGCGCACCATGACCGACATGGGCATGGGGAATATGGACATGAAGGGCGGCATGGCAGGCATGGAGATGGGGAGTCCGCCGGGGAAGCCCGGTGATGCCCCTGCCAGCGGCGGCATGGACATGGATCACATGGATATGAAGCAGGCCAACAGGCCCGGAGCCGCCGCGATGGATATGCCGGGCACGGCGGCTGCGCCGCGGCATAAAACAGAGCTGAAGCCCGGCGTCGCGGTGCAGAGTGTCGCCATGATGCCGATCAACCGGCTGGCGGAGCCGGGCGACGGGCTGGAGAATAATGGTCGCCGCGTTCTGACCTATGCCGATCTGCGGGCCACGATCCCGGGCGCGGACCCACGCCCGCCGTCGCGCGAGATCACCCTGCACCTGACCGGCAGCATGGAACGCTTCATCTGGGGATTTGACGGCAAGAAGTTCTCGGAAGCGGAACCGATTCGTCTGACTTTGGGCGAGCGGGTGCGCTTCGTCCTGATCAACGACACGATGATGGAGCACCCAATCCATCTGCATGGATTGTGGAGCGAACTGGAAAATGGGCAGGGTGACTGCCGACCCTACAAGCACACGATTACCGTCAAGCCGGGTGAGCGGCTGAGTTACCTGGTCACGGCGGACGAACCCGGGCTGTGGGCGTATCACTGCCACCTGCTCTACCACATGGAGGTGGGCATGTTCCGCACGGTGGTGGTGTCGTGATCCGGGGTCTGATAGGTGGCACGGTCCTTGCCGCTGGACTGGCTACCGCGGTACCTGGCACGGGACGCGCCCAGTCAGTCCCGGCACGCCAGAGCGAAGGAACCCAGGAAGCGCAGACCGCCTCGGCTCCCGCGCCCGTGGTCTATGTCAACGGCATCCAGCCGGTCATGGACCATAACATCTATGTGCATGCGCTGCTCGACCAGTTCGAGGCGCGCTTTGGTGCCGATGGCGGGCAGTTCCGTTACGATGGGCAGGCTTGGTTCGGCACCGACTACGACAAGCTCTGGCTGAAATCCGAAGGCACGGTCGGCACAAACGGCAAGTTCGGTGATGGAGATCATGAGGCCCTCTATGATCGTGCCATCTCCCGGTATTTCGATGTCCAGACTGGCGTGCGTCTCGATATTGACAACGGCCCCACACGGGCCTGGGGCGCGATCGGGGTCGAGGGACTGGCGCTATATTTCTTCAATGTGGAGGCCACGGCCTATTTCAGTGACCGAGGCGCTGCGGGGCGTCTGCAAGGTTCCTACGACATTCTGCTGACCAATCGCCTGATCCTCCAACCCCAGGTAGAGATGAACTTCTATTCCGCGTCCGATCGTGCGCGCGGGGTCGGAACCGGGCTGTCCGATATCGATACGGGATTGCGGCTTCGCTACGAATGGCATCGGAAATTCGCGCCTTATATCGGCGTGAGTTACTCCGGCACGTTCGGTCAGGCCGCCGACATGGCGCGTTCAAGGAATGAGCGTGTCCATGACCTGAATTTCACCTTCGGGATCAGGACGTGGTTCTGACTATTCCTGCCCGATGTGAAATCGTCGCGGGGCGCATTGTGCGCCTTCGCATCCGATAACCAATGATGAGGAAAAGACCAATGCTGACCATTAATTTCAGATCATCGGCCCTTCTGGTAGCACTCCTGGCCACGGTCTCAGTTGCGCATGCCCAGACACCGGTTCCGGCACCAGCCCAGCCGCAGGGCCAGGATATGTCCGGAATGCAGGGTATGTCAGGCATGTCAGGAATGGACCACGACAAGATGAAAATGGACGGCATGCCCGGATCCGGCATGAAGGGGGCAGAGAAAGGCATGAAAATGAAAGGAAAGATGGGGGGATGTATGAAGATGAAGGGCATGGCCATGCCGAACGGTCAGGCAATGGCACCATCGGATAAAAAGATGAAAATGGGCTGCGGCGACAAGGGCGACGGCATGAAAATGCCGATGGGCCCGCAGAGCATGCCCGACGCGGTTCATCAGCGCTGATCGGTTCCTGATGGAGCGGGGCGGCGTCATAAGCGTCGCCCCTGGACATGCCCAGGGAGGCACGCATGAAAAGATTAGCCTGGAGTCTCGCCGGCATTCTGCTGGTCGGGATCGGCGCGGGAACGGCCGTCGTTTTCGGTGGTCTGTATGATGTAGGCGCCACCTCGCCGCATTGGCGGCTGACCTATCGTGTTCTGGAAACGGCACGCTTCCATTCAATCCGGCATCACGCCGAGGGCATTACCACACCTGTCGATCTTGAGACGCAGGCACGGCTCGTCGGCGGTGCATCGCATTTTTCGACGCATTGCGCCTCCTGTCATTCCGCGCCGGGCGTCGAGGCCGAGGATATGGCGGAGGGGATGTATCCGAAGCCGCCGGTTTTGAATGATGTGGCGCAACGCTATACGCAAGGCGAACTGTTCTGGATCCTCAAGCATGGCATCAAGATGTCGGGCATGCCGTCCTGGGCGGATCATGGTGATGATGATCTCTGGAACATTGTCGCGTTTCTCAAAAAGCTTCCGGGAATGAACAGTTCCGACTACCAGGCGCTGGTCGCCCAGGCAGGAGCAGCTGGCGGACATCATATGCATCACGACATGGATATGCCGATGCCCCGACAATAGATGCCGCTGGGATAATTGATCGAGATCAAGGAAAATATGCCATACCCCTGTAGGGTAATAACCCGTGCCCTGACGACATCCGGAAAGCGGGCCGGTATGGGCTTTGCCGAGGATGATGGCGTGTTGGAGAAACCATGAGGCGTGTCTTTTTGAGCGTGAGTGTCGTGATCATGACGCTGCTCGTCAGCATGTCCGAGGGATTCGCTCAGGCACCGGGTGAGTCTCCCGCCGTTCCGGCCATGTCCAGCGGCACTATGACGGGGCCTACGACAGGCAGCCCGCCACCTTCGCTGGCGCTGCGGCGGGATCAGCCGGAAGACGATGGGCCGATGGCAGCGCCCCGGGATGCCGGTCATGGCGCCGAGTCGTCCGGCGGAATGGAGACGACCACCGCTCGACCCGACTCAAGTATGTCCGACATGGACGGCATGATGTCGATGGGTGGTGACGAGCATGCAAGCCATCACCCTGGCATGGGCGCGGCGGGGAACCCCGGTGCGCCACCATCCGGGCCGGCGGTGCAGGGCGATATGATGAGCCGCATGCTGCCTCAGGCTGGGCAGGCATTGAGTGCGGTTCCCGGAGCAGACAAGGCCGACGCGGGTTGTTGCGGAGCGCGCGGTCGCACGCCGCTTTATACTTTCATGATGACGCATCCGAAGCTGACCGACGCCGAACGTCAGATGCTGGCCGATATTGCGGCACAGAGGCTTCAGGACGGTCTTCGCGAAGTCGGCGCCGCATCGGTCGATGCCGCTCAGTCCCTGTCGTGGGAGACGATGCGTCGATCCAGCCAGCATCTCCATGAAGGCGTTGCGTTGCTCGATAGCGGAATGGCCGCGCGCGCGGCCGCGACCGGCCTCGTGAATCCTCAAATGGTGGCATTCAACTGGTTCACGGCACAGATGGGTCTGCCGACAGTCGCGGCGAGCCAGCAGAACGGCCTGTTTTTCGGATTGACGCCGGCCCACCTGGTGTTCATGACGATCCTGATCCTGGTATCGATCGCTCTGCTGATCTTGCAGGTCCTGCGGTTGCATCGCGTGCAAGAGATTCTCAGGACCACCACGGCATTCGCACCGAAACCAACGGTCCCGCCCACGCCACCATCGTCGACCGGCGGCGGTCCAACACCTCCTGTTCCGCCGCCTCCCCCTGTACCGGGACCAGGCGGTGGAACGGCCACTCCGATCGTCGGCGCACCTCGACACGGCCTCTGGCGTGGCGGTCTGAAAGTGGCCCGGATCATTCGGGAGACACCGGCGATCGTGACGTTCTATCTAGTTCCGGCCGATGGGGGGCGGATTCCCTTTGACTTCAAACCCGGCCAGTTCGTGCAACTCACCATCGAGCCGACGTCTGGCAAGCCCGCGAGCCGGTCCTATACGATCGCATCGTCGCCGGGGCAGGTCGAACATCTCGAACTAACGATCAAACGCGAGGAACATGGGTTGGTCTCGCGCTACCTGCACGACACGGTCAAAGAGGGTGATCTTTTAAAGATCGCGGGTCCATCGGGTATGTTCACCTTTACGGGTGACGAGGCAGACTCGATCGTCCTGCTGTCCGGCGGCGTAGGCATCACACCGATGATGGCGGTCCTGAGATACCTGACCGATATCGTCTGGCCTGGCGAGATCTACTTCGTCTATTCCGCTCATGCCAGCATCGACTATGTGTTTCGCCAGGAAATCGAGTGGCTGGAACGTCGCAATGACAAACTGCACGTTATTGCCACCATGCGGCGGTCGCCGGGGACAGAGTGGTCGGGGCCGGAAGGGCGCATCACGAAGGAACTGCTTCAGCAATCGGTGCCAGATCTCACAAACCGGCGTATCCATGTCTGCGGCCCACCCGGGATGATGGCAAGCATGAGAGCGTTATTGACGGATCTCGCTGTGCCGGAAGCCAATGTTCATAGCGAGGCATTCGGACCAGCCGCGATGAAGGCCGAACCTGCGGTCGGGCCTGTGGCGGCCCCCTCATCCCCGGCCGTTACGCCTGCCGCAACGACCATTACGTTTTCCACTTCAGGGAAATCGGCTCCGTTGCAACTGGATGAAACGGTTCTCGACGCGGCTGATGCGGCAGGTGTCAATATTCCATCCTCCTGTCGATCCGGTATCTGCGGCATGTGTACGACTCACCTGCAGCAAGGTGAGGTGACGATGGCGGTCGAGGATGGGCTCGATCCGGCTGACAAGGCCAAGGGTTTCATCCTGGCCTGTCAGGCGAAGACCACGGGTGGTCCGCTGGTCGTGGAGGCGTGATGCAGGAGCGCAGCGAAATCATTGTCGGCGCCCTGGTCGTCCTGCTGGTGCTGTTCCCGCTGGGCTTTCTGGTGCATGTCGCGCCACGCTTTCCTGGGAGTCTGGCTGGCAGCCTGATTGGCATTTGCGCCGCCATCCTGATGCTGGTGCCGCTGATTTACGTAGCGGGCAAACGCATTCCCGTCGTGCATCGTTATTTCGCGCCGCGTGTCGAGAGCCGAACCCTTCTGTCGGTGCATATCTATGCTGGCGTCCTTGCACCCATTTTGGGCCTGATCCACGCCGCCCATAAATTCGATAGCCCGATGGGGATCTCGCTAACCGGCATCATGCTCGTCCTCGCTATTAGTGGCTATGTCGGGCGCTACATGTTGATCCAGATCGGGCGCGGATTGCGCGGTCGCACCCAGGAACTGGCCCAACTGCGCACGTCTCTGGCAGATGCCGGGGTGGCGCATCTGATGCCCGAGACGCCGGATGTGCCCCATAATATCGTCCAGCGCCTTTTTCTGACCTCGGCCTATCCCGGTACGCGGGGTACATCGGATCGCGAGGCCACGATTGCCTCGGCGCTGGCCGATGTTGAGTATGCGGTCAGGTCGGAGAGGGTGGCGAACGCACTGTTCGGGCGTTGGCGCAAGATTCACGTCATCCTTGTGGTCATCCTCTATTTTCTGCTGATTCTGCATATCTGGTCAGGCCTGTATTACGGGCTGAGGTGGCTATGAAGCCCGCTGTCATACTCTATACGGTCTTTGCGCTTGCGGCTCTGATCGTCGGACTGGTTGTGCCCCTTGCCGTGCATCGTTCCGGCAGTAACGCAGTTCCTGGTTGGGAAGGGTTGGTGAATCCCGGACCGATCTCGAAAGCGCACCAGTTTATCGCGGGCCAGTGCGAGACATGTCACAGGCCTTTCACAGGTGTGGTGACCAATAACTGCGTGACCTGTCATTCTCTGGCGTCGTTCGCCGACAAGCAATCCACCCGGTTTCATGTCGCGGCGACGCAATGTACGTCCTGTCATGTGGAGCACGGTGAGCGGCCACATATGACCGTGATGGATCATAGTGCATTGACGAGGGCGGATTTCTGGTCAGACACCGTTGCGCAACTTCGCTCGGCCGGGCTGGTTGGAGCGTCGCCGATTCCGGGAAGCGCTGCGGCTATTCCGACTGATCATCGACTTGACCGTGATGCCGTTCTCCATCTGAATTGCGCAAGCTGTCACTCCAACGTGGATCCTCATCGCGCCCGCTTTGGTCCTGATTGCGCGAGTTGTCACTCCACCAAGACATGGCTGATCGCCGCGTTCGAACATCCCGCCGATCAGATATCGACGGATTGCAACGCCTGTCACAAGGCGCCGCCCAGCCATTACATGATGCATTTCAAAATGATTTCGCAGCACGTCGCGCATCAGGATGCCCCGGTGGAGCATTGCTATGCCTGCCATACCACCGATGCATGGAACAATATTCGAGGGTATGGATGGTATAAGCACCATTAAATCTTACGAAATTTGCGTCAGAATATCGCCATTTAACGCGCGTGTGTGATGATGAAATCACTAGAAGCGGCGACATTGCCCAAAAAAGATATTGTAAATCAGAAAATATATCGAACGTTACGTATGATTATTTCGCACGTCGTAAACCTTTGAAGAAAGCAGTTGGCTTACTCTGGCCCGAATAGGGTTATTTCCAGGTTACGGCTAGATAGAAAAATTGACATTTCTTCAAAAAAATCTATAATTATTAGGACACTCCTAGAAGGGTTCAGGCTTTACTATATGCTTACCATTGATGATGGCGGAGGAACGTTATGATCGCATACTTGAGGAATTCGTTTAAAATAACGACGTGTATCTCTTTGATCGCTTTGCTTTCTGCATGTGGCACGACGACAGATCGTCGACTCACTGAGGACGAACAAAGTTGCCGGAGCATGGGGCATACTCCGGGAACGGCTGAGTTCAAGAACTGTCTGGCGGATTTAAATGCCAGAAGGTGTGCCACTTCCCGGCAAAAGGGGTGGGGCGAACATCACGATGCATCGCTGGACTGCACAAGATTGCCCTGAATACGCCGTTTATTATGTTGTGAAACATCGTTTGTGTATATCATTATATAATTAATAGGTGTCATGATGTCGCGATCCGGCTTGAGTCAGAAGCGCCGAATGGTGAGGCGTCGTTTTTGTTTGAGACATTCGGTAGCTTTTTCTGTGGATTACGGGTGGTCTAACATATTCTGTCGACGGTGCGGTTCATGTTGGTGTTCTGACTCGGATACAGATCGGACATCGCATCTTTTGTGATGTATACTGCGAGTACACATGTCCAGTTTCGGGGAGCAGATAACACAGGCTGGACGACCGACAAGAGGACGGTTAGCGACTTAATCGGCCTCGGGTTTTTCATGAAAAGTCAGAGGGTGGGAGTGATTTCATGACGGATTCAGGGGTGGGAGAGAGGCTTCCGCCCGTCCGTCACGGAGTGTTCCGCCATGGCGAGCGCCATCCAGAAAATCGCTCTCAATGCGTCCCGTGATATCCCTTTCAACAAACTGGTGCTGTCGCAGTCCAATGTGCGGCGTGTGAAGGCCGGCCTGTCGATCGAGGAACTGGCCCGCGACATCGAACGTCGCGGGCTGCTCCAGAGCCTCAACGTACGCCCTGTTCTGAACGATGATGGGACGGAGACAGGTTCCTACGAGGTGCCGGCTGGCGGCCGTCGCTTCCGCGCGCTCGAACTGCTGGTCAAGCAGAAGAAACTGGCCAAGACTGCCCCGGTGCCCTGTGTCGTGCGCGAGGCCGGATCGGCCATTCTCGCCGAGGATGATTCCCTGGCCGAGAACGTGCAGCGCGTGGCGCTGCATCCGCTGGACCAGTTTCGTGCCTTTCGGGACATGCTGGAGAAGGGCATGTCCGAGGACGAGATCGCCGCCGCGTTCTTCGTCGTGCCCACCGTGGTCAAACAGCGCCTGCGCCTGATGACCGTGTCCGACAAACTGCTCGAGATTTACGAGCAGGACGGCATGAAGCTCGATCAGCTCATGGCGTTTTCCATCAGTGATGACCATGCCCGTCAGGAGCAGGTCTGGGAGATTATCGCCCAGAGCCATAACCGCGAGCCCTATCTGATCCGCCGCATGCTGACGGAAAAAACCGTGCGCGCATCGGATCGCCGCGTGCGCTTCGTCGGGCTGGATGCCTATCTCGCTGCCGGTGGCCATGTCATGCGTGACCTGTTCGAGGCCGATGACGGCGGCTGGCTGCAGGATCCGACCCTCCTCGACCGGCTGGTGATGGACAAATTGGCTGGGGCGGCCGATGACATCCGCGCCGAAGGCTGGAAGTGGGTCGAGACGGCGCTGTCCTTCCCGTGGGGACACACGCGGGGCTTCGCGAGGATTGAAGGCTCGCCGGTTGTGCTCTCGGAAGAAGAAGCCGCCCGTCTAACCGCTCTGCACAGCGAGCAGGAAGCCATCGAGGCGGAATACGCACAGGCCGATGAGTTCCCCGACGACGTCGATACCCGGCTGGGGGAGATCGAACAGGCTATTGAGGCGCTGGAAGAACGCCCTGTGTCCTTCGATCCGGCGGAGGTGGTCCGGGCAGGGGCCTTTATCAGCCTGGATACTGATGCCACGCTGCTGGTCGAACGGGGCTTCGTCCGCCCTGAAGATGTGCCGGCGGAGCCCGAGGACGGCCCGGATACACCCGAGGGTGATGATGACGCGGTCGTCCATCACGGCGCGGGTGATGACGTCGAAGGAACTGGGACGGAAGGCGCCCCCGGCACCGAGCCCGAAGAGGAAGATGGGCTGAAGCCGCTGCCCGACCGCCTGCTGACAGAGTTGACGGCCTGGCGCACGCTGGCCCTGCGTGACGCGTTCGCCGGCAATCCGCACATCGCGTTGACCGAACTGCTCCACACGCTGGTGCGCGATCTCTACTGGCAGGTGTCGGGCGCGGATTGCCTGGAAGCCTATGTCCGGGAAATCCCGCTGCGGGTGCATTCGCCAGACATGCCGGGCAGTGTTCCCGCTCATGAACTTCGCCAGCGCAACGAGGGCTGGAAGCATGATCTTCCCGATGACGAGGATGCACTCTGGCAGTGGCTCGACGGGTTGGATGATACCAGTCGCCTGGCCCTACTGGCGCATTGCCTGTCTTTTGGCGTCAACGCGCTGCATGAATCGTCCCATGGTCCGTCTCTGGCACGTAGCGTCAGGGAGCGCCTGGCGCGAGCCGGCCGGCTGGCGACAGTGCTCCAACTCAATCCGGCCGAAGCGGGATGGCAGCCGACGGTGGAGAACTATCTCGGCCGTGTCACCAAGGCGCGTATCCTCGAAGCCGTACGCGAAGCACGCGGCGATGAGGCAGCGGCCCGCATTGCGCATCTCAAGAAAATGGACATGGCCAGTGAGGCCGAGCAGTTGCTGGACGGCTCCGGCTGGCTGCCCGAAGCATTGCGAACTGCTGGTTTGACCGACGGTCATCAGAAACAGGTCGCTGTTATCCCCATCGAAACCGCCACGAATATCGCGGCCGAATGACGGGCGCCTCGTAATTCATGACTCCGAACCTAACCGGCCCTGGCTTCGGTCAGGGCCGTCCTGCTGATCCAGGAGAAACAGGACATGACCAATCCAGGAAATACGCCTGAACGGGCCGATACCTTCACCGCCTTTTCCGAGCATTATGAGGCCTATCGGAAACGGCAACAGGAATTTGGAGCAGTCAATCGCAAAGCACTGTTTGATTGCCTTGATGCTGCTGGGATCGAAACAGCGGTGGTCACCTTCGATGGTTGCGGAGATAGCGGCCAGATCGAAGATATGGCGGTCACTCCGGAAACCGATAATACGGTTCTGGAAAACTGCATGCCTTACATCTCTGTCGACTGGCAATGTGCCACGTCGAAAACTGATGATTGCAGCGTCAAGGATGTCATTGAGAACGTCTGCTACGACCTGCTTTCCGAAGCGCACGGTGGTTGGGAAAACAATGATGGTGCGTATGGCGAGTTTACCTTTGACGTCGCGGGACGGTCCATCGCCCTGGAGTATAACGAGCGTTACACCGCCGTCGAAAACTACGGCCATGAATGGACGGAGGAAGGGCACCATGGCGCATAGTTATCATCATGCCCTCTCCGTGCGGAAATGGGGCGGTACGGTAGAGGATTACCTGCCGTTGCATACATGGTTCGATGAATCGAAACTGATCACGGCGGACTTCCGGCACCGGGCGCTGCGACACCATGCGGAAGGCATCTTCCTTGCCGAAAAACTGTTCGGTGTCACACTCACGCTTTCGACCGGGCGGGCAGTGCCGACCCGGCTGATCGGCGAACAGCACGTCCGGGAAGATTTCGGGTTTATCCCGAGCTTTGCGGACTGGGTGAAGGAAATCCGACCCTGTCCATGGATGGGACGCGCCAGGCCTCTCGATGTAGAGCATGAAACACCGCACAGTATGAGCTGATGCGGGATTTCGAGAAAGCGGCTTCCGTTATCCGGAAGCCGCTTTTTTCGTGCCGGTCCGGCCGGGAAGGAGTGAGAGGGCGGCTTCGCCTCTGATGCCGAATATCCGGCAAGAGAGGAGAGTCCCCATGTCCGCTTCCATTCTGTCTTCCGCCCGCACGGGCTTCCGGATTGATCCCTCCCGTGGCGAACGCAGCGCCCGCGTATCGTCCGAATGGTTCTCGCGCCCCGATGACGAACGCTATCTGTCGCTGTCCGACCTGCATGCTGCCACGCTGGCGCGGGCAGACCGGGCCACGGCCCGCACGGTGGAAAGCCGCGCCATCCGCGTCGAGGCCTCGCGCGACAGTGTCGAGCGTCTGACCCTGACCGTGCCAGGACAGCATGAGCCGATCGCGCCGACGCATTGGTCCTTCGGCCAGATGTGCAGCCTGGTCAGCGCGCCGTCCTCCTATCTGCGCGACCTGCCGGCACCGCTGGCGGCGATCAATCTCCAGCACGGGCTGCTGTCGCACCGCGCCGAACTGGTGAAAACGCTGGAGACCGAAGACGGACGGGTAGAACTGCGCGCCGTGACCGGTCCGGATTATGGCCGCATCTGGGATCACGAATTGGTCGGGGCGGTGCGCAAGATCGCGGGTGACGGCACAGGCGATACCAACTGGAAGGTGCCGGGCGTCATCGACTGGGCCACCATGACCCATAATCCCTACGTCGATATCACCAAGGAAACTACGACGCTGTATGCGTCAGACAGGGACGTGTTCCTGTTCCTCGTGGATGATACGCATCCCATCGAGGCCGGACGCCTGCCCAATGGCGATCCCGATCTCTATTTCCGGGGTTTCTACGCCTGGAATTCGGAAGTCGGCAGCAAGAGCCTAGGCATTGCGTCATTCTATCTGCGCGGGGTGTGTCAAAACAGGATGTTGTGGGGCGTGGAAAATTTCGAACAGATCACCATCCGGCATAGTAAGTTCGCGGCCTCGCGCTTCGTGCATCAGGCGACACCAGCACTACGGAATTTCGCCACTGCCAGCCCGGCCTCGTTCGTCTCCGGCATTCAGGCCTCGCGTCGGGCGCTGGTCGCGAAAACAGATGAAGACCGCGAAAGTTTCCTGCGTCGTCGCGGGTTCTCGAAACCGGAAACCGCAAAGATCATCGAAACCGTGCTGCACGAGGAAGGCCGCAAGCCCGAGAGTGTGTTCGATTTCGTGCAGGGGATTACGGCGCTGGCGCGGACAAAGGCCAACCAGGACACGCGGCTGGATCTGGAAGAGAAGGCCCGCAGGCTGATGGAGCGTGCTTCCTGAAAGCCGCTTTTCTGTCTTTCCGTAAAGACGTTTTTACGAGCCCGGCCACTGCGCCGGGCTTTTTCGTTTCGGGAGTCATTCCGATGGCTGATTTCTTCACGCATTTCTCGTGCGTTCTCGATGTGGGTACGGTGGAAAACGCTGCCAAGGCGCTCGATCTCTACAATGAATTCATGGACGAACTGGCGGCGGAAGACCCGCCATCTGATGGGTTCCGGCTTTCTGTAGAACCGGAATATGGTGGCACCAAGCTTTGGATGCGCGATGAGGTGACTGGCGATCCGCATCAGGTCGTGGAATTCGTGCTACGCTGTGCGCGGGCCTTCCGGCTTCGGGGCCGATGGGGATTCCAGTGGGCCAATAGCTGTTCACGTCCCCGGATCGGCGCCTTCAGCGGCGGTGCGCATCTGCTTGACCTTGGCAGGCGCAAAACGATTTCATGGATGACCACCGATCGCTGGCTGGCGATCGCCCTGGACGGAGGCAATCCCGACACAGGAGGGCAGGGCGATGACCTTGCATGATGCAGGCGATCTCGCCCGTCGTCTGGCGGAGAACGCGGAGGCGGTGTGCCGGCAGTATCTGTCCGCCGGTCGCCGTCACGGCAATTACTGGCTGGTCGGTGACGTGCGCAATACGCCCGGCCGGTCGCTGTTCGTCCGGCTCCACGACACCGCCAACGGCAGGGCGGGAAAATGGACGGACGCTCAGTCGGGTGAGCATGGCGACCTGCTCGACGTGATCCGCGAAAGCCTCGGCCTGGTGGATTTCCGCGACGTGGCCGACGAGGCACGCGCCTTCCTCAGCCTGCCGCATCCTGACCCAGTGCCGCCGTCACAGGACCGACCTGCCCGTGAGCGTGCTTCCGCCAGTTCTTCCGAAGCGGCACGACGGCTCTGGGCCATGTCCGGGCCGATCATAGGCACATCCGTAGACGCGTATCTCCGTAGACGCGACATTACGCTTTTGCACGGAACCGAAGCCCTGCGCTTCCATCCGCGTTGCTTTTACCGCCCGGACGAGGACGGTCTGACCGAGACCTGGCCCGCCATGATCGCCGCTGTCACCGACCTCGACGGCACTCTGACCGGTGTGCATCGCACCTGGCTGGCGGCGGACGGCCGTGGCAAGGCACCGGTCGACCATCCGCGCCGTGCCTTGGGCGGGCTGCTCGGTCATGCCGTGCGCTTCGGGGTGGCATCCGACGTGCTCGCCGCCGGGGAAGGCATCGAGACGGTGCTTTCGCTGCGGCAGGTTCTGCCCGATCTGCCATTGGCCGCCTGCCTGTCTTCGGCACATCTCGCTGCCCTGATCTTTCCGCCGCTGCTACGCCGTCTCTACGTCCTGCGCGACGACGATCCGGCCGGGGATCAGGCGCTGGCGACGCTGCACGCCCGCGCGGGTGACGCCGGGATCGAACTGATCGGCCTGTCGCCACGGCTGGGCGATTTCAATGATGATCTCCGTGCGCTGGGACGCGGCGCGCTGCGGGCGATCCTGCATCCGCAACTCGCGCCAGCGGACGTGGCACGCTTTCTGGAGGCCGCCGATACCTGAGCGGGCCGGAAAGAGGAGTGGGGGGGCCGTCTTCTGTCGGCGGGCCTGTCCTGCCTCCCGTCCGGCAGGTCCGCGCCCCGGCCTTTCAAGTGGGGAGCGGGCGTCAGCCGGGCCGGGCCTTCAATGGCGTGAGCCGGCTATTTTCCGTCGCGCCCTGTGGGGGCGCTTTACATCGCGAGGCAAAATAGCCGGCCCCCTGCCATCCTTCGCTGTGCTGCGGCCGCGCGCCAGCGCGCGGTTCCGGCCCGTCCCTGGTCTGCCGCTGTCCGCCCCCGGAAAGGCCGCGAAGGGCGCAGCCGGAGACCTGGGAGGACAGCCTCATGACCCGCATGACCGACGATTTCGAACCGCCGCACGCCGCTTCATCCACCGCGCATGTGCTGACCGAACTCCAGATGTATGGCTACCGTCCCTTCGCGGACGAGCCGGACCCCAGGCCGCTACCCGAAGCGCAGCGCATCGGGGGTGCTGTGGCCGACATCTTCGACGCCATCGCTGCGACGCTGACCGACACACGGCTGGAAGCCGATCTCGAAGCATTGCTCTGGTCCACCGTGAACATCTTCCACCGCATGGTCGGCCAGGTTGAGCGTGAGCTTGACCGCAACGAGCAGGCGCAGAAACGGAGCCAGCAGGAACAGGATGGCAGCGAGATCCGCTCGGTGGAACTGGAGCGGCTGATCGCCGAAGGGCTGACCCTGATCGAGCGCCGCAACGCCTACGAGATCTTCCGCGACGAGGCGCAGGAGCAGTTCGAGCGCCTGACCCTGAGCGCGTGGCGTCCGAAGGCCGGCTCGCTGGTGTCACGTCGCACCATGACGGCCTCCATGATCGACAGCCGCGATTTCCTCAACGCCCGACGCCGCGCCGAGGGCGAGTTGCTGGTCCCGCCCGGCCCCAAGGTGGTCGTGACCGGGGGCCTGGACTTCGACGACCATATCCTGATCTGGGACCGGCTGGATAAGGTGCGGGCCAAGCATCCCGACATGGTGCTGCTCCACGGTGGCTCGCCCAAAGGTGCTGAGTTCATTGCCTCACGTTGGGCCGATCACCGCGATATCGTGCAGATCGCCTTCAAGCCGGACTGGACCAGGCATGCCAAGGCGGCGCCCTTCCGTCGTAACGATGCGCTGCTCGACACTATGCCGATCGGCGTCATCGTCTTCCCCGGTTCAGGCATCCAGGAAAATCTGGCCGACAAGGCAAAGCGGCTCGGTATCCCGGTCCTGCGGTTCGGAGGCGGCGCGTGAGCGCTCTCTCCTTCCCCGCAAGCCAGCGTCTCAGGCAAGAACCTCAAGACCGTGCTTCTGAATGACGCTCAACAGCTTGAGCGCCATCCCGCTCGGCCGTTTGGCGCCGCTCTCCCACTTCTCGACCGTGCTTTCGCTCGTGTTCAGATACCGCGCGAAGACCGGCTGGCTGACATTGTTCGCCTCGCGGAGACGCTTGATCTCGATCGGCTCGATCGCAGGGGGCACCACCAGATGGCGCGTGTCAAAATCACGCATCGTCGCCTTGTCGAGCGCGCCGACCTTGTGCAGCATTACCGCCCCGGAATGAATGGCCTCGGAAATGTCGCTCCGGAAGCTATTTTTTCTCTTCATCGCCATGGCATATCTCCGTCAGGTCTCGATCCTTCAAAAGCCGTTCGACCTGTTCCCCGGTCAGCACGGCATAGGCTTTGGCGAGGGTCCGGAAGTCTTCCAGTTCATCGCTATCGATATTGTCCCGGTCCTTCTTCGCGAACAGATAGGCGTAGATCCAGTATCGACCGCCTTTCGCAAGAATAATGCTGCGATGCAGGTTCTTGTTCAGGCGCTTCTTGAAGACACCACCACCCAGATCGACGGCCTGACCCTTCATGACCTCCCGGATCGCTTTGCAGAGTTCATCGTCTTTGATGCGAGCTTTCCGGGCCGCCCTGGCGAACCAGGCGGTCTTGAATGCCCGCTGGGATGGCTCGGCATTGGTCATGACCTCCTATGTAGCACCAGGTGCTATGGATCGCAAGGTTCTTCGCAACGCCACCGGATCACGGGGGAAGGCAATAACGCTCGACCTGATTGACCGCAACGTCCGCATACCAGCGATAGATTTCGATGATATCGTCACCGGCGGGACGTAAGCCGCGCGGATTTTCGTTCCGGTCACCGTATCATCTGCGCTATAATGCGGGTTGCGCCGTGGTGGTGGTGGCAGGCGCGACCGTCCGACATTGTCGGTTGCACGGAGACCGCCGCCATGTTCATCCTTGCTCCCTTCCTGCTCGTCGCCGGCATTGGCTTCCTGTGCTGGTTGTTCTTTACCGTGGCAGTCTTCGCCCTGCCCTGCGCCATGGGTCTGATGGCCGGGTTCTGGGCGTATGGTGCGGGTGCTGGTGTTGTCGGCGGGATCATCGTCGGTTTCGTCGCGGGCGCTGCAACCTTCGTTATTGGCCAAATCGCCTTCGCCTTGGTGCCGTGGATGTGGCTCAAGCTGCTGATCGTCCTGCTCTATACGGTGCCCGCCATTATCATGGGCTACAGCACGACACATGGGATCGCCCAGATGCTGATGCCGTCTCCGGCGTGGCAGCTCTTTTTCTCCATCATCGGCGCGATCGCGGTGGGCGTCACCGCTTTCATCCGCTTTACAACCGTGGCCCCACCCGGACCGTCCGGCGGCAATATCGCGCGGGTCTGACACCGCTCTGGCAACCGGCGAGGCAGGACAGGATCGGGGGCTTTCGCATCTGGCCGCCTCGCTGTCAGGAGGGTATGGCAGGAGCGATCGATGAGGCCCTGATTGCAGCATATTGGCTGAAGGTGCTCTTTCCCTGGAGCGTGGACGTCCAGCGCTTCCTGTCAGCATCGGCCGGTGGAATCCCGGAAGGCAGGGCGTGTCCGTGCGAAACGCAGTCCCGGAACGGGGCGTGTGCAGGGTCGGAAGCAGGGCATGACGATGCCTTCCCCTTCCTGGCCGACACTTGCGTGGGGCGCGGGTGGCCATAGTCTCCGTGATGTGTGCTCTGTCGGGCCGCGCACGCATGCCGCCTCTCAAGATGGCTGATCTAGCCGAAGGTCGGCTGCGCCTCGATCGGCCATGGCGCAACAGCGGTCCATAATTTTCTTCCCCTGACGGCTGCGCCGTCATTCCTCGCGAAACAAGAAAATTCCGTCCCGCCGTCCTCCGCTGCGCTTCGGTCCCTACGGGATGCGCCGCCGCTCGCCTCCGTCTGTCCGATCGCCATCGAGGCCGCAATGGTGCGGGCTCGGTAACAGAGATCACGGAGCAGTATCATGGCTACCATCGGCACCTTCAAGAAAGTCGGCAACGGATATAACGGCGAGATCGTCACCCTCTCGCTCCAGACCCCCAACGTCCGCATCGCCCCCGAGACCACGCGCCTGAACGAAAATGCCCCCAGCCACCGCGTCTTCGTCGGCCGGGTCGAGATCGGAGCGGCCTGGTCCCGGCGCTCCAACGAGGGGCGCGACTATCTGAGCCTCAAGCTCGACGATCCGAGCTTCAACGCCCCGATCTTCGCCAACCTCTTCGATGACGAGGACGGCGAGGGCTACAGCCTGATCTGGTCCCGCCCCAACGGCCGCCGCAACGGCGACTGAGGTGCCAGCGATCCCCCGCCCGGCCGGTCCGGGTGGGGCCTTCGCATGACCGATCGCGAACCGGCGGGTGGGCGCACCAGTCGCGCCGCGCCCAATCTGCCAATGTGTGGGCAAGAAAGGGGAACAGGGCTTCCCTCAGCCTTCCCATTGTACCATGCCCGGCGTGAACCGCCTCAAGGACGCGCGGTCCCCCCAATTTTGCCCGGCGCACCCTACGGGCACACCAGACAAAATCGGCTCCCCCGCGCGCCGCTGGGGCGGTCGCCTGCGGCGATCCTTGACCCGATTCACGCGCGCATGAGGCGACGGCCTGTCTTCGAAAAACGAAAGGAGCAGGACGATGACCACGCTACACGACCAGATCCAGATGCTGCGCGCCGAACTGACCAGCTTTCACCTCAGCCGTCGTGAGCGGGCCAAAATCGAGCGTGAACTGAACCAGGTATGCGCGCAATTCGCAGCAAAATGCCACGACGGGGAGGCCTCCGCGTAAGCGGGGGTCTTTTCGTCTGGTCGCCCGTACCGACGGCGGACCCCACTGACGGTCCTATCAGAAGCAGGACGCCGGTGTTTCCTCACTATCCAACTGAAAGAACGATATTGAATCTCCATTATACGACTATTATAGTCGTATTTCTGGTGTGCATGCCCTGCATGTCGGATGTGATCATGGATGATCACTGGCCGACAGGTAAGGGCGGCACGGGCACTCCTGAACTGGACACAGGAACGGCTCGCTGAAAAAGCCCTCGTAGCATTGACCGCGCTCAAGCGCCTTGAATCCGAGCGTGGCCTTGGTGTCCATGAGGGCACGATCGACCAGGTCCGCCGCGCGCTGGAAGCAGCGGGCATCCTGTTCATCGAGTCCGGGCAAGGGCGTGGTGTCATGTTTCTTCACGAGACTTCCGATCCACAGACGCGACAGGATGCGGGCCGTCGCAGACGCGCGCCGTCCTGATCGGCCTGGCCGCGCAGCCTTCCCACTCGGCCCCGCGTTGTTTTTTGCGTCAGCGCGGAACCGTCGAACGGTCGTCATTCCACGAATTTGTTATCGAACCGATCCAACAGCGCTATCACGAGGGATCGTCATGACCCACCCATCCTTCCAGGATCACCCGCCTCTGACGGCGCGTGTGAACGCCTATGACGAGCAGCATCTCGACCTTTATCTCCGCCTCCTGATCGCCGACGAGGAAGGTGCCGACTGGCGCGAAGTCGTTGCGGTGCTGTTCAAAATCGATCCTGTCTGTGAACCCGTGCGCGCCAGGGCTGTTTACGACAACCATCTTGCACGGGCGCGCTGGATGACCAAAGCCGGCTACCGGCATTTGCTGGAGCCGCGCCTGCAATAGCCGGGCTTCGCCGGCCCACGCGCTGGTCCCCCACGGCACTCTCCCCAATAGAAAATCAGGGTCTATGCGCTCGCGGTTCCGATCCGGCTAATTGAGGCTGCCCCCTTGCCGTATGAGGGGCCAGACAGGGAGGTCACCATGCCGACATCCTTCTGGCGTTCACAGGAAATACGCGACCGTATCAGCACTCTGGACCGTTCCGGTTTCGCCGTCGAGTTCCTGCGCCGCAACGCGACGTACCGTCGCGAGTATGCCCGCCTGCAACGACGCATCGCCCGCCGGGCAACGGACGCCGCCGCAGAGCGCGCGGCGTTCGCCGAACGCTGGGGGTTGGGCTTTTGTCCATGCTCCCGATGAACCCGCCCGCCGCGGCCGCATGGTCTGGAGGCCCGAGGTCTCCCCGGCCACGCTGATTCTCACGCCGGCACCCTCGGGTTTCGCGACGGTGACCCCGATCGAACCCGCCATGCTGGGGAATATCCTGGCCCGTCACGACGATGCGGATGGCGGGTGGCTTACGATCGGCGACGCGGTTGGCGATCTCTTTCTTCGGCTTCTGGACCCTTCGGCCTTGCAACGCCCCGCCGTGCTGCTGCCGCTGGACGCTGCCGGCGAGCTTCGTCTCGACGTGGCGTTGCGCTTTTTCCGGCATCTGCGTGGCAGCCGCGTTGCCCTGCTTCCACGCGCGCTCCAGCTCACGCCGCTCCAGCGTGCGCGGCAGATTCAGCTTCTGATCGCCTTCGACATTCAGGAAATTGGTGGCGGCCCACGTGAGGTCGCCATAGCCGCCGGCCGTTCATGGCAGGCGATTTTACCTTCCATCGAGTGGAAGAACACTGCGGCGCGGCGCTTTGCGGATCGCCTGATTCAGGACGCAGAGAACCGGGTAAACGGCGGTTACCTGGATTTCTTACACGGCAAATAGCATCAGCCGTTTTTCGCTCTCCTGCGCTGTTTCCCTCCATTTTTTCGACGCTGGCCTGCGCCCGGCTGCGCACGGTAACTCTTGCGCGCGTCATGGTCCGCCGAAGGTGGACACTGAGTCTGAAAAATCTTCGTCCACCCCCAACGCCTGCTTTCTTCGCCACCGTCATCCCGATCCGCCGCGACTTCGCCGCGACGCTTCAAAACCGGACGGAGGCATATCATGCTCAACAGACCCACGCCCTCACCGGCGCGCTATCTGCGCACCCATGAGGCTGCGCAAATTCTCGGACTTTCGCCGCGCACACTGGAAAAATATCGCTGCCACGGTACAGGACCGACGTTCCGCAAGCTTGGTGGTCGCGTCGTCTATCTGATCGATGACCTCGACGTATGGGCAGCCGCCGGTGCGTGCAAATCCACCTCCGACCCGAATTATGACGCGGCGCGTGCCGCCGGGCATGACCCACGATGAATGCCGCGCCGGGTATTCCGCGTTCCAGGCGCGCAAGCGAACGCAACAGGCTCGACCCGTTCGTGGTCTCCGGCGGGGATGCCAGCCCGCGCGATCAGCGCGACCTGATGGAGCGACCGTTCTTCTCGCTCGCGAAGACAAAGCGCACGGTGCCGATCTTCTATGAAGCCGGTGACGTCCGTGTCGAAGTCTTCGGCATGCCCGACCATGGCATGGCGACGATCTGGGACGCCGATGTGCTGATCTGGGCCGCCAGCCAGATCGTCGAGGCGGAAAATCTTGGTCTTACGACATCGCGCTTCCTGCGCTTCACGCCCTATCAGCTTCTGAGCAGTATCGGGCGTCAGACGGGAGCGCGGGATTATGGGCTACTCAAGGCGGCACTGACCCGGCTCCAGTCCACCGTGGTCGCCACTACGATCCGCAACGGCCAGAACTGGCGCCGTCAGCAGTTCTCCTGGATCACCGAATGGGAGATCTGTGCCAGCCAGACGGGCCGCGCCGCTGGTGTCGAGATCGTCATTCCCGAATGGTTCTATCGCGGCGTGATCGACCGCTCGCTCGTGCTTGCCATCGACCCGGCCTATTTCCGCCTCACCGGCGGCATCGAACGCTGGCTCTATCGCATCGCCCGCAAGCATGCTGGCCGCCAGCGTGCGGGCTGGACCTTCGAGATCGCCCATCTGCATGCGAAATCCGGCAGCCTGGTGCGTGTCTCGGATTTCGCCATCCAGATCCGGCATATCGCCGCCCGCCAGTCGTTGCCCGGCTATCGCCTGGGCATCGAGCGCGACGGCGCGCGCGAATTGCTCCGCATCCTGCCGGCCGACTTATCCACAATTCCTGTGGATAACCATGTGAATGGTATCGGGATTTCACACGCAACCCTTATCGGGACATCACACGCAGGACTATCGGGACTTCGCACGCACGAATCGCAGCTAAGTCTTTGGCCTGAAACGGCGATTCCGGCCCTTAACTTATCTAACTTAGAATCTAACTCTTATGTTGATGGGGCGGGCCGCCTTGCGGATAACGGCCCTGGTCCCTCCGTTTCCGGCCCAAAAGCACGCGGAGACGGGCCATGATCGTGGCCCTCCTCAACCAGAAGGGCGGCGTCGGCAAGACGACGCTGGCGCTGCATCTCGCGGGCCAATGGGCTCGGGAAGGCCGGCGCGTGACGGTCATCGATGCCGACCCGCAGGGCTCGGCGCTGGACTGGTCGGCGCAGCGCGCACGGGAGGGACTGCCCCGCCTGTTCGGCGTGATCGGCCTGGCGCGCGACACGCTGCATCACGAGGCGCCGGAACTGGCTCAGGGGGTGGATCACGTCGTCATCGACGGTCCGCCTCGGGTGGCGGCGCTGCTGCGCTCCGCCCTGCTGGCGGCCGATCTGGTGCTGATCCCGGTGCAGCCTTCGCCGTTCGACGGCTGGGCCTCGGCCGAAATGCTGCGGCTGCTGGCGGAAGCGCGGCTCTTCCGTCCCGGTCTGCTGGCCCGTTTCGTGCTGAACCGCTGCGCCGCGCGCACGGTGATCGCCCGCGAAACCCGGCTGGCGCTGGTGGGGCATGAGCCGGCGGCGCTGGCAGCGCGGATCGGCCAGCGGGTCGCGTTCGCCGACATGGCGCGCACCGGCCGCTTGGTCTGCGACTTGCGCCCGCAGGGGATTGCCGCCCGCGAAATCGCCGCACTGACAGCCGAGATTGGGGGGCTGGTGTCATGACCCTGCTGACCGGCGACAGCGCGCTCCTGATGCCCTGGCACGGCCCCTACGACATGATCCTGGTCGATCCCCCCTATGGCGATACGTCGCTCGCATGGGACCGGCGCATAGCGGATTGGCCCGGCAAGGCGCTCGCTGCCCTGAAACCCAGCGGCTCGCTCTGGGTTTTCGGCTCCCTGCGGAGTTTCCTTGCATCCAACGCGGCATTTCGGAATGCGGGCTGGAAATATGCCCAGGAACTGGTCTGGGAGAAGCAGAACGGTTCCAGCTTCCATGCCGATCGGTTCCGGCGCGTGCATGAACTGATCGTCCAGTTCTATCGCGACGATACGCCCTGGCGCGCCGTCTACAACGTGGTTCCGACCACGTCCGACGCACGGGCACGCACGGTACGACGGAAACACCGGCCGCCCCACATGGGTCGGATCGATGCCGGTCGTTACGTCAGCGAGGACGGTGGCCCGCGCCTGATGCGCTCCGTGATTCCGGTCCGTAATACGCATGGCCGGGCCATCCACCCGACCGAGAAGCCGGTGGCGTTGCTGGAGATCCTGATCCGCACGAGCTGCCCACCGGGTGGCCTGGTGGGCGACTGGTTCGCCGGCTCGGGGGCTGCTGGCGTCGCCTGTCGGCTCGCCGGTCGGCGCTATGTCGGCTGCGAGATCGATCCTGTCATGGCGCAGAAAGCGCGCGACCGTATCGCGTCCGTGCTGCCGCTCGGCGAGGGAATATCGCCATGACAGAGCGTCGCACGCTACCCGGCTTCGCGTCGCGCCCCGCCGACCCGGAACGCTGGGTCAAGGCGCCGGACAAGCCTGCGGCTGCCAACCACTTCACCGCCCGGCTGACCATCGACGTCACGCCGGCGCTGCGCGCCCGCATCAAGGTCGCGGCGTTCCAGCGCGGCATGACCGTCGCCGACATGCTGCGCGCGCTGCTCGCCCGTGAGTTCCCTGACAATCCCGGAGACGTGCCATGAACGGACGATTTTCTACGCCGCCGCATCGCCGCGCGGCGTCGCTGACCCATGTCGAACTGACCTGGATCGAGAAGCGTATCGAGCACTGGTTGCGCTTCGGCCACCGCGTTGACGAACAGATCCTTGATGGTCGCCGCCGCATTTCCAGTTTCGCGCCGGGCAGCATCTTCGCCTTCGTCCGCTGGGCGTCGAACGATCTGGGAGCCACGGTCTCCCGCGTGGACATCGTGCGGGCGGTGGAAGCAGGAAGTCCATTCCAGACTCTGCCATTTGTGCGTCCCGGTGGCGAAATCCTCCTGCGTGTCGATAGCTGGCCGAGGGTCGAGCGCGTGCTTCGGGCGATCGACGCTGTTGACGCGCTGGGCATCGACCCGGCGGATGCCGCGCCCGATTACTGGCGGCATCTCCACCATCGCATCACTGCCGGACATGAGCCCCGCAGCTACACGCGCGAGCAGCACGCAGCCTGGCTCAAGCGGCGGCAGGTGACGTCATGACCCGGCGTGGCTGGTTCTTCGCCACCTATTTCGCGGTGCTCGGTGTGGGCGTTTCGCTGGCCCTGCATCCTATGCCCCGGCTGATCTGGAACGAAACGGCGAGCGTGCCCGTCGGGCTTTATCGGCTGCACACGGACCCTGCGCCGCATGTCGGCGATCTGGCCGCTGTCCGTCTGCCCGAGCGCGAGGCGATGCTGCTGGCGACGCGCGGCTACCTCCCTCTCGGTGTGCCCCTGCTCAAACCTGTAGCGGCCATCGCAGGGCAGTTCGTGTGCCGTACCGGACAACGCATCACCATCGACGGAAAATTCGCTGGCGACGCGCGATCCGTCGATCATCGTGGTCGCCCGCTGCCCGTCTGGCGGGGTTGCCAACACCTCGATCCCGGCCAGGTCTTCGTCATGAATCCGGCCGAGCCACGCAGTCTCGATGGCCGATATTTTGGCGCGCTGCCCCTCTCCACCGTCATCGGCCGAGCCACTCCGGTCTGGCTTCCATCCGGGAGCGGCCAGGCCGTCGCCTTATCCTCCAATCCATCCGCGAAAGGACACTAAGATGGCACAGATCGGTCTTTTCACCCGCACCAAAACCGGCTTTGCCGGGCGTATTCGCACCCTTACCGTGACGCAGGATCTTATCCTCATTCCGGCCGATTTTTCCGACGCCGAACATGCACCGGATTATCGCATCCATCTCACCGATGCCGACGGTCCGGAGGTCGGCGCAGGCTGGAAACGCACCGGCGAGAGGGCCGGTGAATACGTCGCCGTAGCACTCGACGATCCCGCCTTCACGCAGCCCATCCGGGCCAATCTCTTCCGCACCGCCGACGACCGCGCGGTCTGGGTGCTGAACTGGACGCGCCCGTCAAAGCGCGCCGAAAGAGGAGATTGAGACGATGCGACCCGCGTTCTTCCTCGCTGTCGGCATCACCGCGATCGGCGTATTAGCTGCTGCCGACCAGACACGGGCGGCGTCGGTTTCGACACTCGCCGACACCGATTCTTTTGCTGCCCAAATCGCTGAGGCAGTCCGCCGTTTCGACGTTCCTACCACCTGGATACGGGCGGTGATGCGTGCTGAAAGCGGCGGTGATACCAGTGCGATTTCGTCGAAAGGCGCGCTCGGCCTCATGCAGATCATGCCCGCGACCTGGGCCGACCTGCGTGTCCGCTATGGGCTGGGAAGTGATCCATTCGATGTGCATGACAACATTCTCGCGGGTGCCGCGTATCTGCGCGAGATGCACGATCGCTACGGATCACCGGGGTTTCTCGCAGCCTATAATGCCGGACCGGGACGCTACGAGGACTTCCGCGATCGGCAACGTCCGCTGCCGCCCGAAACCCTCGCCTATGTCGCCGGTCTTCTGCCTCTTCTCGGCCAGAACGGTGACGCAATACCGCTTCCGGCGGCGCGTCCCGATCCCCTGGCCTGGAGACGCGCGCCGATCTTTTTCGCACGCGCGAACGATGCGTCTGCCAACATCACCGCACGCGATCTGTTGCCTATTGCACCGCACTCCGCTGGCCTGTTCGTGACGGTTTCTGACAGGGAGTCGGCACCATGACCATGCCGAATCCGCCTCTCCTTACCGCCCATTCGCAGCCGGTCGCAGGTCAGCGCATAATCGTGGTCCGGCGTGGTCCAGCGTTTCTCATGACGGATCGTAGCAGGGATCAGGGACCGCACTGGGTCTGGGCAAAGGAGAGGCGAGATAAAAGGGCGCACATTGCGCCTCGGTTGGGGTGTTGGTTTTCCAGCGTTTTTTCCTTTCCTACACAATGTTTCTCCCTCTCCGCCAATGTTTGCCGACCCTACTTTTCCTTGTTGCACCTGTCTTTTTCGCACATTGGGGGCGCCAATGGCCCGCGAGAATGATTTCCAGCCCCGTCTGGGCCGCATCCGCTCGCCCCGCGCCCAGCGGCTCAAGCCCTTCGTCGCCCAGGCCCTCGCCTCGGCCCAGCGTGCCGGAGGCGGTGGCTTCCGATCGGGCCGCAGCGGCGGCGGTTCCCGCTCGTCCTTCGGGCGTGGCCGCGTCGCAGCAGCCAGGGCCAATCGTCTGCTGACCAGCCGTGTCCGCCGCGTGACCGTCAAGGCCCGTGTCGTGCGCCACAGCGGGCGCAAGGCGCCGCTCGCCGCCCATCTGCGTTACCTGCGCCGGGACGGGGTGACGAAGGACGGCGAGAAGGCGCGGCTCTTCGGTCCTGGCATCGACGATGCCGACCCGAAGGCGTTCGCCGAGCGCTGCGAGGATGATCGCCACCATTTCCGTTTCATCATCTCACCCGAGGACGCGCCCGACATGGCCGACCTCAAGGGCTATGCCCGCGAACTGGTCGGGCAGATGGAAAAAGACCTCGGCACGAAGCTGGACTGGGTGGGGGTGGATCACTGGAACACCCAGCATCCCCATGTCCACATCCTCGTGCGGGGCGTAGCCGAGGATGGCAGCGACCTCGTGATCTCCCGCGATTATATCCGGGAGGGCCTGCGCGCCCGTGCCCAGGATCTGGTGACGCAGGAACTCGGGCTACGCAATGACGTCGAAATCCATCGTGCCCTCGAACGCCAGGTCGGCGCCGAGCACTGGACCCAGCTCGACCGGCAACTCGCCCGCGATGCGGGCCGCAACGGCATCATCGACATGGCGCCAGCGCCGGATCGGCAGCCTGATCCGTTCGAGGCCCTGAAGGTCGGGCGCCTGCGCCACCTGGAGGGGCTCGGTCTCGCCCATCAGGTCGGTCAGGGACAATGGATGCTGGATGAATCCGCCGAGGCGACGCTCCGCGAGTTCGGGGAGCGCGGCGACATCATCAAGCGTATCCACCGCTCGCTGACGGAGCGCGGGATCGAGCGGAGCACATCGAGCTACGTCCTGGCGGGTGAAAGCCTCGACGTTCCTGTCGTCGGCAGGCTGGTCGATCGGGGGCTGGACGACGAGCTGAAAGGCACGGCCTACGCCGTCATCGACGGCGTGGATGGCCGCACGCATCATATCCGTTTTCCCGATCTCGACGCGACCGGTGATGGCAGCATGGGGTCGGTCGTGGAGCTTCGCGCCTTCGATGACAGGAAGGGGCAGCGTCGCGTGGCGCTGGCCGTCCGTTCCGACCTGTCGATCGAGGATCAGGTGACGGCGCGCGGGGCTACCTGGCTCGACCGGCAGGCAGTGGCGCGCGACCCTGTTGCATTGGGGCAGGCGGGGTTCGGTGCCGAAGTGCATGAGGCGATGGAGCGGCGGACCGAGCAACTGATTGAGCAGGGTCTTGCCGAACGCCGGACGCAGGGGGTGATCCTGGCGCGCAACCTGATCGGGAAACTCAGGGACCGCGAGCTTCACGAAGTGGGAGAGCGGCTCGCCGCTGAGACGGGCCGGACGTTCAGTCAGTCGGCATCGGGCGAGTATGTCACCGGCACGTATCGGCAACGCATGGCCCTGGCCTCCGGCCGCTATGCGATGATCGATGACGGCCTCCAGTTCCAGCTCGTGCCATGGACGCCGTCGCTGGAGAAGCAGCGGGGCCAGCACGTCTCCGGCGTCGCACGCGACGATGGCGGGATCGACTGGAGCTTCACCCGGAACCGGGGGCTCGGGCTATAGTCGTCGTGGCGATAAGGACAGTTAAATTCCCCTGGATTGAAGATAGACCCGCCGAGGGAAAGGAAGTTGCCGACGCTCGGTTCGTCAGTGGATATAGAGAATGATGAACGACCGACACGGCCAATATGTCGGGAAAGCAGCCAATCGGAAATCGGCAATGACACTGCACAATCCGGCGACAGGAACGGCCCATCGGGCGAAAGGGAATTGACAATATTCTATATATCCACGAGTAAGGATATATGGATACCGAATCGACCCTGTTGGCCCTGAGCGCACTGTCGCAATCCACGCGGTTGGAGATATTCCGCCTGCTGGTGCGCCATGAACCGAACGGGCTGCCGGCCGGAGACGTCGCGCGGCATCTCGATGTCCCGCAGAACACGATCTCGGCCCACCTCGCCACTCTGACCCGTGCCGGCCTGCTGACCTCGCAGCGCCATAGCCGTGTGATTGTCTATCGTGCCTGCCTACCGCGCCTGCGGGAACTGATGCTGTTTCTCGTCAAGGACTGCTGCGGGCAAAGCCCTGAACTTTGTGAGCCACTGGTTGCAGAACTGTCGTCCTGCTGCCCATCCGAGTGAACCCCCCAATGACCGATCGCGTCTTCAATGTGTTGTTTCTGTGTACGGGTAATTCCGCACGTTCGATTTTGGCCGAGAGCATCCTTCGCAAGGATGGTGCTGGCCATTTCAGGGTCTTCTCCGCCGGTAGCCATCCCAAGGGGCAGGTCAATCCTCTCGCCTTGAAAGTGCTGGCGAGCTTCGACTACCCGACCGAGGGACTGCGTTCCAAGCCCTGGGATGAGTTTGCTGTTGCGAACGCTCCCGTTATGGATTTCGTTTTTACCGTCTGCGATGACGCTGCTGGAGAAGTCTGTCCGGTATGGCCGGGGAAACCCATCACGGCCCATTGGGGCATTCCCGATCCGAGTAATGTTTCGGGAACCGATGCCGACCGGGAGCGAGCGTTCGTCTCGGCGTTCAAGGGTCTGAAGAATCGTATTTCCCTGCTTGTCGCATTGCCGCTGGCCAAGCTTGAGACTGCCAGTTTGGTGACGAAATTGCGCGACATTGGCACCGAGCCAACTGGCGTCACAATCTATCATAACCCGAATTGCGGCACATCGCGCAATACGCTTGCCCTGATCCGAAATGCGGGGATCGAGCCAACCATCATCGAATATCTCAAAACACCGCCATCGCGCGCCGAACTGGTCAGTCTGATCACGCGCATGGGGATCTCGGTTCGCGATCTCCTGCGGCGCAAGGGCACGCCCTATGATGAGCTTGGCCTCGATAATCCGGCCCTGAGCGATGACGACCTAATCGACGCCATGATGGCGCATCCAATCCTGATCAACCGGCCCATCGTCGTCACCCCGCTGGGTGCGGCACTCTGCCGTCCGTCCGAGGCAGTTCTGGACATCCTGCCCAACCCGCAGCGAGGCGCTTTCGTCAAAGAAGACGGCGAGAAGATCGTCGATGAATCCGGCAAGCGGATCGTCTGATGCTGGCGCTTCTGATTTTCGTTGTCACGCTCGTTTTTGTCATCTGGCAGCCTCGGGGGCTGGGTATCGGCTGGAGCGCAATGGCAGGTGCCGCCGTGGCCCTGGCGGCTGGTGTGATCCACTGGCACGACATTCCTGTCGTGTGGCACATCGTCTGGGACGCGACCTTCACCTTCATCGCGCTGATCGTCATCTCGCTGTTGCTGGATGAGGCCGGATTCTTCCATTGGGCCGCCCTGCACGTCGTGCGCTGGGGCAAAGGGCGAGGCCGTACGCTGTTCCCGCTGATCGTGGTGCTGGGAGCGGCCATTGCGGCTGTGTTCGCCAATGACGGCGCGGCCCTGCTGCTGACGCCCATCGTCATCGCCATCCTCACGCAGCTTCGCCTCAGTCCTGCTGCGGCGCTGGCCTTTATTATCGCCACTGGCTTCGTCGCGGATACCACCAGCCTGCCGCTCGTCATCTCCAACCTGGTGAACATCGTCAGCGCCAATTTCTTTGGCATTGCGTTCGATCGCTATGCCGCGATCATGGTCCCTGTCGATCTGGTAGCACTTGGTGCAACGCTGGCCGTCTTGTGGCTGTGGTACCGGCGGCAGGTGCCTGCGACCTATCCCGTCGCCGAACTGCCCGCACCTGCCACGGCCATTCGTGACCCCCATGTGTTCCGGGCGGCATTTCCGCTACTGGCCCTCGTACTGGCGGCCTATTTCCTGACCGCGCCGTTTCATATCCCGGTCTGTGTCGTAGCCTGCCTGGCCGCCGGAACCCTGTTGCTCGTCGCCGGGTATGGCCGGGTGATCCCTGTTCGCAAGGTGCTGCGGGGTGCCCCGTGGCAGATCGTGATCTTCTCCCTGGGCATGTATCTGGTGGTCTACGGGCTGCGCAATGCCGGGCTGACTGACTACCTTGCGACCGCACTGGTCTGGCTCGGTCATCAAGGGACGTTCACGGCCACCATCGGCACCGGCTTTCTGGCGGCTGTTCTGTCGTCCATCATGAACAATATGCCGAGTGTGCTGGTCGGGGCGCTGGCGATCCAGCAGGCTCACGACATCACGCCGCTGACACGCGACCTGATGATCTATGCCAACGTCATCGGCTGCGACCTCGGGCCAAAATTCACGCCGATTGGTAGTCTCGCAACACTGCTGTGGCTGCATGTGCTGGCATCCAAGAACCATCGGGTCACATGGGGGCAGTATATGAAAGTTGGACTGGCGATTACGCCGCCCGTCCTGCTGGCAACACTCGCGGCGCTGGCCCTGTGGCTGCCCCTGATCAGCCACCCGTAATACAAGAAAGGACCGATATATATGACCGCTCCTGACCTGCCAGCCCTGCACCCCGAATATCTTGAACGGGTCGATCTCGCGCGGCTCGAACCGCAACCGCGTGTGGACCATCCGCCGCGTATCCTGCTGCTCTACGGCTCTTTGCGTCCCCGATCCTTCAGTCGGTTGCTGGTGCTTGAGGCGGAACGCATCCTGAAGGTGCTGGGGGCCGAGACACGGGTGTTCGACCCGACCGGCCTGCCGATAGCGGATTCCGTGCCTGCCACGCATCCGAAAGTGCAGGAACTGCGGGAACTGTCGATCTGGTCGGAAGGCCAGGTCTGGTGCAGCCCCGAACGGCACGGCAACATAACCGCTGTGTTCAAAAACCAGATCGACTGGTTGCCATTGTCCGAAGGCTCGATCCGTCCGACGCAGGGCCGCACGCTGGCGGTCATGCAGGTCTCAGGCGGATCGCAAAGCTTCAATTCCGTCAATGCCCTGCGGGTTCTGGGCCGATGGATGCGGATGTTCACCATCCCCAACCAGTCCAGCGTGCCAATGGCCTATACGCAGTTCGGTGACGATGACCGCATGAAGCCGTCCCCCCTCTATGACCGGATGGTAGATGTCATGGAGGAACTGATGAAGTTCACATGGCTGCTGCGCGACCGGGCCGACTACCTCGTGGACCGCTATAGCGAACGGAAGACGGAATTCCGTCTCCCGGAAAGCCTGTGAGCCGGGCAATGGGCGAGCAGTTCGATGTCGTGATCGTGGGGGGCGGTCAGGCGGCCCTCGCCGCGTCGTATTTTCTACGACGGACCGGACTGCGTTACGTCATTCTCGATAACGGGACCCAGGCAGGTGGTGCATGGGTGCATGGCTGGGACTCCCTGCATCTGTTCTCGCCCGCGTCCTACAGTTCTCTCCCCGGCTGGCCGATGCCCGACACGCCGGATGGCAGCTACCCCACCCGCGACGAGGTGCTTGACTATCTGCACCGCTACGAAGCGCGCTATGCGCCGCCGATCCACCGCCCCGTAATGGTCGGACGTGTGGAACGCACTGACCAGAAATTCCTGAATGTCAGCACCAGCGTGGGTGATTTCCTAAGCCGCGCGGTCATCGGCGCCACCGGCACATGGTCTGCGCCCTTCATCCCCGATTATCCGGGCCAAGGGTTGTTTGCGGGAGCGCAAATCCACTCCTCCCATTACCACAACGCGGTACCCTTTGCCGGTCGCCGTGTGCTCGTGCTGGGCGGGGGCAACTCCGGTGCGCAGATTATGGCGGAACTGTCGCTTGTCGCCCAGGCAACATGGGTCACGCTGCATGATCCCGTCTTCCTGCCCGATGACGTGGACGGACGAGTCCTGTTCGAGCGGGCGACCGCTCGCGTTCTCGGCGGCCCGTCGGCCATGCCCACTGGCGGCTTTGGCGATATCGTCATGGTACCACCCGTGCGCGCCGCCAGGGAGCGAGGCGCGCTCCACGCGGTGCGCCCGTTTGTGCGGATGACGGCTACGGGCGTCGTCTGGCCCGATGGCCAGGAAGAGGCCATTGACGCGATCATCTGGTGTACCGGCTTCCGACCCGCGCTTGGTGCATTTGCGCCGCTCGACGTGATCGAGCCGGACGGGCTGATCCGCGTTGACGGCCAGCAGGCCATCAGGGAGCCACGTCTCTGGCTGCTGGGTTATGGCTCCTGGTGCGGCCCCGCATGCGCCACCCTGCTGGGGGCGGGCCGTGTCGCGAGATCCATGGTCCGGCAACTGGCGGCCTGGCTTGCGTCGCCAACACAGGATGTCCGTTTGTAGAAAACTTGAAGGTCTTCATTCTATGATCAGGATGAGGGCGGAAGACGGCATGGAGATAATGCCCTATTATATGCCGACACGTCTGCCATGTTTACCCACGCGACAGCCGCCATCCCTTCACGAGAGCATAGAGCGCCGGAATAACCAGCAGGGTCAGCACGGTCGACGAGACCATGCCGCCCACCATGGGGGCCGCGATCCGGCGCATGACCTCGGACCCGGTGCCGGCGCTCCACAGGATGGGCACAAGGCCCGCCATGATCGCCGTGACCGTCATCATTTTCGGCCGCACGCGCTCCACCGCGCCGTGCATGATCGCAGCCCTCAAGTCCGCGCGCGTCAGTGCGCGCCCTTCGGCCTGGGCCCTGCCGCTGACGTCTGCCAAGGCATTGTCGAGATAGATCAGCATGATCACGCCCGTCTCGGACGCGACACCCGCGAGGGCGATGAACCCCACCACGACAGCGACACTGACATTGTAGCCCAACCACCAGGTCAGCCAGATCCCACCGACCAGCGCAAACGGCACCGACAGCAGCACGATCAGCGTCTCCGTGATCCGTCCGAAATTGAGATAGAGCAGCACGAAGATCAGAACCAGCGTTGCCGGCACGACCAGCTTCAGCCGCGCCATGGCGTGCTGCATATATTCAAACTGGCCGCTCCACGCGACGCGGTATCCCTGCGGGAGCGTAACCCGCTCGCGCACGGCGCGGGCCGCGTCGTTGACGTAGCCGCCGATATCGCGTCCGTTCAGGTCCACATAGACATAGGCGACAAGCTGGGCATCCTCGGTGCGGATCGAGGGCGGTCCCCCGGTGAGACGGATCACCGCCACCTGCCCCAGCGGGATCATCGCCCCGCCCGGCGTCGGCAGCAGCACCTGTTCGGCGATCGCCTGCGGGTCATCGCGCAGGTCACGCGGGTAGCGGACGCTCACGCCGTAACGCTCGCGCCCTTCCACGGTCGTCGTGACCGTCTGGCCGCCGAGCGCCGTGGCCACCACCTGCATCACATCGTCGACCGACAGGCCATAGCGCGCGATCGCGTTCCGGTCGGGTATAATCTCCAGATAGTGGCCACCCTCCAGGCGCTCGGCAAACGCACTGGTGGTTCCGGGAATGGTGCGCACGACCTGCTCGACCTGTTCCGCAATTCTGGCGAGCTGTCCCAGATCCGGCCCGAACACCTTCACCCCCACCGGGGTACGAATCCCCGTGGCGAGCATGTCGATGCGGGCGCGGATCGGCTGCGTCCACGCGTTGCTCACCCCCGGCAGGTCAAGCGCCCGGTTCATGTCGGCCTTCAGTTGGTCCGGGGTCATGCCGGCCGGCCATTCGCTTTGCGGCTTGAGAGTGATCACCGTCTCGAACATTTCCGTGGGCGCCGGATCGGTGGCCGTCGCCGCGCGCCCGGCCTTGCCGAACACCGACTGGACCTCGGGAAAGCTCTTGATGATGCGGTCCTGACCCTGCAGCAGCTCGACCGCCTTGGTGACCGAGAGACCTGGCGGCGTGACCGGCATGTAGAGCCATGTCCCCTCGTTCAGATCGGGCATGAACTCGCTGCCCAGATGGGCCGCCGGATAGATCGTACCGGCGCCAATCCCGATCGCAAGGAGGACGAGCAGGACCGGTCCCCGCAGCACGACGCGGATTACGGGACGATAGAGCGCGATCAGCACGCGATTGATCGGATTACGCGCTTCGGGAAGGATGCGGCCGCGCACGAA
Organism: Acidomonas methanolica; assembly: GCF_004346035.1. Taxonomy (GTDB): domain Bacteria; phylum Pseudomonadota; class Alphaproteobacteria; order Acetobacterales; family Acetobacteraceae; genus Acidomonas; species Acidomonas methanolica. The sequence goes on from NZ_SLZN01000006.1 coordinate 132,192, forward strand.
GGCCAGCATCAGGACCGGCACCAGCGTCACCGCGAGCAGCGCGCCGCCCGCCATGGAAAAGGTCTTTGTGTATGCGAGCGGCTTGAACAATCGTCCTTCCTGCCCCTCCAGGGCGAACACCGGCAGGAAGGACACGGTGATGATCAGCAGGCTGAAGAACAGCGACGGCCCGACCTCGTTCGCCGCCGCCAGCAGCGCCGGGCCACGCGCTTCACCGGGCGCCAGCCGCTCCACGTGCTTGTGCGCATTTTCGATCATCACGATCGCCGCATCCACCATCGCCCCGAGCGCGATGGCGATGCCGCCCAGACTCATGATGTTCGACCCGACACCGATCATGTGCATGGCCAGGAAAGCGAACAGGACGCCGACAGGCAGGGTCACGATCGCGACCAGCGCACTGCGGACGTGCAGCAGGAAGACGACGCAGACGAAGGAGACGATGAGACTCTCCTCGATCAGCGTGTGCCGGAGCGTGGCGATGGCACGCAGGATCAGGGCCGAGCGATCATAGACCGGCACAATGGAAACGCCCGGCGGCAGGCTAGGCAGCAGCTCGGCGATCCGCTGCCTGACGCTCCGGATCGTCGTCAAGGCATCCGCTCCGTCGCGCTTGACGACGATGCCGCCGACCGCCTCTCCCACACCGTCCAGTTCCGCGATGCCGCGCCGCTCGTCGGGGCCGAGTTCGACGCGCGCGACGTCTCCCACCGTGACTGGCGTTCCGACGGCGTCGACCTTCAGCACGATCCGCTCCAGATCGCGGACATCGCGCACATAGCCCCGACCGCGCACCATATATTCCGTTTCGGTCAGCTCGATGGTGCGACCGCCGACATCCTGATTGCCCTGCCGCACCGCATCGCCCACGCGCGACAGCGGGATACCGTAGGCCTGGAGCTTCCGGGGATCGACGACGATCTGATATTGCCGTTCGAACCCGCCAATGGCGGCCACCTCGGCGACGCCGGACGCCTTGGTCAATTGAAAGCGGATCACCCAATCCTGCAGGCTGCGCAATTCCGCCAGCGTGCGCTGTTTACCCTGGACGACATATTCGTAGACCCAGCCGACACCGGTTGCATCCGGCCCCAGCGACGGCGTGACACCCGCGGGCAGGCGCTTCTGCGCGAAATTGAGATATTCCAGCACGCGCGAACGCGCCCAGTAGAGATCGGTACCGTCGTCGAAGACGACGTAGACGAACGACGTGCCGAACGCCGAAAAACCGCGCACCACTTTCGAATGCGGCACCGCCAGCAACGCCGTGGTCAAGGGATAGGTGACCTGATCCTCGACGACCTGCGGCGCCTGGCCGGGATAGTCGGTATAGACGATCACCTGCGTGTCCGAGAGATCGGGAATGGCATCGAGCGGCGTGTTCATCAGCGCCCAGACACCAGCCCCCACGAGGAACAACGTTCCCAGTATCACCAGCAGCGGGTTACGCGCCGACACCGCAATGATTCTGGCAATCATCGACCGGCACTCCCTGCCCGGGCAGGCTTGCTGTCCGGCACGGTAAAGGCCTGTAGGGCGGCGCGCAGATTACTTTCGGAATCGATCAGAAAGTTGGCGCCGACCACCACGCTTTCCCCCGCCTTCAGGCCATCCAGGATCTGAGCCTCGTCATTGCCACGCGCGCCGACGCGCACCGAACGGGGTGCAAAACGGCCCTCCCCCGTTTCGACCAGCACAACCTGACGGGTGCCGCTGTCGATAACCGACGAGGACGGCACGACCAGCACCGGCCCCGCCATGGACGCAGGGACATCGATCGCGATATCGGCATACATGCCTGCCCGCAGCACACTATCCGCATTCGGCAACACGATCCGGATACGTCCGGTTCGCGTCTCGGTGGAGACGCTCGGATAGAGGAAATCGACGGTTCCGTCGAAGCGACGACCGGGAAAGGCGACAAGGCTGGCGTGCGCCTGCTGACCGACCCGCACCGCGCCCAGATCCTGCTCCTGCACTTCGGCAATCAGCCAGATCGGTGCGGTCGCCGCCGTCCGGTACAGCGGTTGATCCGGCCCGACGCGCGCGCCCTCCACCGCCATCTTTTCGGTCACGACCCCGTCCGCCGGCGCAACGACCGGGATGTGCCGCACGGCATGCCGGGTGCGTCGCAGCCGCGCGATTTCGGTCTCAGGCGCCCCAAGAGAGCGCAGGCGCTCCAGCGCGGCCGTTGCCATAGCCGGGTCCAAACTGGTGGCAATCAGATATTCCTGCTCGGATGCAACCAGATCCGGCGCGTAGATTTCGGCCATGACCTGGCCACGCCAGACAGGATCGCCTGTGGCAGCGATATCGAGATGCTCGACCCAGCCGCCGACCCTGCTTGTCACCAAGGCGATGCGCCGTTCATCGAACTGGGCAATGCCGGTGGCATGCACGCTGCGGTTCAGCACCGGCTGCACTGCGGCAACGGAAGTCCGCACGCCGAGGATCTGCAAACGACCGGGCGGCACAAAAACCGTTCCCGCATCCCGGATCTCGTTCTCATAGACAGGGAGGTACGCCATCCCCATGGCATCTTTCTTCGGCACCGGCGAAGTGTCGGGCAGCCCCATGGGATTGCGATAAAATAGCACCCGGCCACGATCCGCCGACCGGGCCGAGGGACCGGAGGATCGCGAGGACGCGGCACCAGACCCCTGTGACCCGTCAGCATAGACCGGAACATAATCCCGACCCTCCGACGTCTTCTTCGGATTGGCGGAATAGGCGGGCTTGCCGTCCGGATCCTGGTAATAGAGTGGCGTTCGGTCAGTCGCCGTCGCCGGTCCTGGCGTAGCGGTCGAAAGCGGGAGCAACGCCAGGACCAGGGACAGAAGACGCACCTTCACAGATCACCCCCGATCAGGCGCTCGATGGTGGCCAGTTCCGTCTGTTCGTCGGTCTCGGTCCGGAGAAGCTCCAGCTCGGTGTCGTGCATCTGATGTTCCGCCGCGATCGCTGCCGCGAGATCGCCATGCCCCTGGCTGTAGCTGGCCAGCGTCGTCCGCGAGAGCGCGTCCGCCTGCGGCATACGCTGGCGACGGAGGAGGCTCTCCACATCGCGCGCCGCCTTGAGGCGGGCCAAGGCTTCGGCCAAGGCTGCCTGGATGGTCGCCATCGTTCCGTCGCGACGGCGCTCGGCGGCATCAAGGCGCGCGGTCTGCGCGTCTTCGTCGGCGCGCTTGGCACCGAACTGCACGGGGATGCTCAGCGAGACCATGGCGCTGAACCCCGTCGGGGCATTGGTCTGCACGACCGGGCCGCCGCCGACCGTCACATCGGGATACCAGGCCCGCTCGGCCAGCCGTCTCCGGCTTTCCGCCTCGTCGATTGCCGCGCTGTTCGCATGGACGGCGCCATTCCCGCTGCGCGCCCGGTCGAGCAAGCTCTCCACGCGCGGCAGAACCGCTGGGATCGGACGTAGCCGCATGGGCTCGGCCAATGGGGCGCCCGGGGGGCGGGCCAGCAGCGCATTCAGTTGGGCGGCGGCGGACTCTCGCTCGGCCTCCAGCCGGCTCGCCTCGATGACGGTGTTCGTCTCCTCCTCCTGGGCCTGGATCACGCCCGATTGGGCACCGTCGCCCTGGCCGTAGCGCACCATGGTCGCCTGCCGCATCTTGCGGGCGAGCGTCTGGATCTGCCGGTTGACCACCAGCGCGCGGGTAAAAGCGTAATAGCGCGCGAAGGCAATTTTGATCTGCGCGTCGAGTTCGTCCTGGGCGGCCCGCTCCCGGCCGCGCGCCGCGTCCACCTCGGACAGCGCCGCACGATGACGCAGATCCCGCTTTCCCCAGAGCGGGAAAGTTTGCGAGATCGTGATGAAGTTCATGCTGAACAGGCCGCCGGAGTGATAATTCTGGTAATTCTCCGTCAGCACTGGATCGTCCAGCGCACCGGCCGCTTCCGCCTGGGCCGCAGCGGCGGTCGTATCGAGTCCGGCGGCCCGCACCGCGGGGTTCAGGCGCTCGCCGAGCGCGAGCAGGCTCTCTACGGTGGCACCCGGCGGCCCTTCAGCCGCACGAGCAGCCCCGGATGAAACGATAAGAGCAGCCGCAGCCAGGAGCAGGCGCCCCGCCGCGTCACGGTTCCGCCGGGTTGCCATGCTATTTCTCCAGCGTGACAACAACGGAACCGCGCACCGTCTCGGTTTCACCCTGCACCTTGGCCGCGAGCGTGATCGCCCACGGGCCGGGAGCACCGGCATCGAGGTCGATACGATAGAGCCCATCGCCTGACGCCGGCTCGATGGTCGTGGGCGAGGTCATCGTCGCCATGCCCATGGGGCTCATGTCGGCCTTGCTCTCGAAGATGACGGCGTCCATGACCGGCTTGCCGTCGGGCACATGCACAAGCCGCACGATCATGACAGCCTTGTCACCGCTCAGATGTGCCTGCTTGCCGGCAGCCTCGAAACGATAATCCGTCGCTGCCGCGAATGTCGGTGACACAAAGGCACCGGTCACGACGACGCAGGAGGCGAGCGCCAACGCACCCGCGATCAGATATGTACGCATGATAATGGAATCCTTCCCGCCCCGGAAATCCGGGGATAGAGCGCTGATCGACGTCCGGTTGCGGTCAGGACGCGCGAATACGCGCGCTCCTGAACGCAGGACGTGCGGAAACCAACGCCGTCACGGCGCCGGTGGGATCAGGCGGTTCTGGGAGGGAAGGAAAGCGGCTCGGGCGAGCGGCCGACAGGAACACGTTCGGCAAGGCTATAGGCGATCATGCTGTAGCGGACCGGGCTTCCGATCGCCGCGGCCTGCGTTGGGCGATCAGGCACGCCGAGGCACTGCATGGTTTTCAGGCACTCCGGCGTCATGCCCTTGAACGGTGCGGTCGTTCCGGCGGGATGCATCGAGACCGACCCATCACAGCATGGCATGGCCGCATCCAGGCTCGTGGCCTGCTCGGCATTCTGCGGCGGCATAGCCTGCACGGTGGCCGCGCCCATAAAGGCAAGACCAACGATAACGAATACCAGACGTCGGAGAAAGCACCACCGCATACCGGCCATCATCTCGCAAACAGGCAAAGGGGGCAATCTCTTATGCACGGAGCGGAAGTCATGCCGCGCTCTTGGGCCGGTCGTTTGGGCTGGGACATCCCTCGCCACGCGAGGCCGGGCAACTCACTTGAATGTCCGATCTGCGGAAGGGACTCGGCCGATCCGCGTCCTCCATCCCTCCGCGCACCACAGATACTTGACCAGTGCCGCGATCGCGAGCACGAGCACGATCAGCGTGAGCAGGCCGAACAGGCCCATGCCCCATCCCATGCCCTGCATGCAGTTTGTCATCATGACGGCCTCCCATGAGGCAATGATGCGGCCCGCCATGGCGATCCGCACGAACCATGACGACGTTGGCATTGTCCCGACTGTTTTCAATGCCAAGAAGGGCATTCCCGGATGCGTTCCCCGCACGTCGCGAAGAACGACGTCATCGCCCGCACGCATCTGGCGGAGATCGACGGCAAGATGCGTGACTTGCAGGCCCTGCGTCGGGAACTGGTCGCGATGATCGGGCAATGCCACCATGGCACCGTCGCCGACTGCCGTATCATTGAGGCGTTGGCACCGCGTCAGTGAGCGTGGCCGTGCCGATGATGCAGGTCGGGATAATGCGGATGCCGATGGACCATCGGCATGTGCCGGTGCCGATGCGTGTGCGGTTCGCCCGTCGGATCGCCAGGCCCGTGCGCATGCTGATGGTGTTCGTCATGGCGATGCCGGTGCTCATGTTCCATGGCCTCGTGCGCATGCTCGTGATCGTGGCGCTCCGACAGGTGGAGCCACAACCCGAAACCCATCAGGCCGCCGGCGATCAGCAACCTCAGCGACAAGGGATCGTGGAGCACCACAACCGCCAGCAGCGCGCCGACGAACGGCGCAAGCGAGAAATAGGCCCCCGTGCGCGCGGCACCGAGATGGCGCAGGGCCAGCACGAACAGGACAAGGCTCACCCCGTAACCCATGAACCCCACGGCTCCAGCGGCGCCGAGTCCCCCGACAGTCGGCAGGACACCGCCCCTCCCGAACGCCAGCAGAAGATTGACCGTCCCTGCGACCAGCCCCTTGAGCATTGCGATCTGCATCGGATCGGCCGCAGAAAGTTTGCCGGTCAAGTTGTTGTCGATCCCCCAGCACAGGCAGGCCGCTGCGATGAACAGGGCGCCCTGGTCAAGCATCGCATGCCCCTGCCATGATAATAACGCGGCGCCCGAGAGAATGGCGAAGGCGCCCAGCAGAAGCCGCCGGTCCACGTTCTCGCGGAATACGATCCAGGCAATCCCCATCGTCGCCAGCCCTTCGAGATTGAGCAACAGCGACGCGCTGGCCGCGTCGGTGCGCGCCAGCCCCAGCATCAACAGCAATGGGCCGGCAATCCCACCCGCCAGGATCACCAACGCCAACCAGGGCAAGTCCCCACGCCGCAACGGCGCTTCCGCAACGGGGCGTCCACGCATCCAGCGCAACAGATGCACCGCCGCCAGACCGATCCCGGAACCGAGATAGAGCAGCCCGGCCATCATCCACGGATCGACGGAGCCAAGGAGAAGCTTGGCGAACGGTGTGCTGGCTCCAAACAGGATCGCGGACAATAATGCGAAAAGGATGCCAATGCGGTTCATGGCCCGATCCTACCGCACGGTGGCTCAATCGAGAATGGGCCCCGCTGCAAGCGATGAGCAGACTACCGCCCGCGCTCTACGCTTCGATTTTGATGATAACGTGCCGGTTTTCCAAATGGATACACGATGCATGGACCGCACCGTCAAACGGCGATCGTCACATTACTGGCCAGGACGACACCATTACTTCATCGCCGCTGCCGCCCCAGGTCTATGTCGAACCGTCTCCGCAGCATGCCAGTCGCCCATGTTCCTGAACCGGCGGGCAAGGAACGTCGCCATAGGAGCAGAAGACGCAGCAATCCCCCGGCTTCGGTTTCAAGACGACGCCACAATGCGGGCAATCGTAAAAGAACTGGCAGGCATCGGTCGGCATGGTTTCCAGTGATTGCTGGCCACATGCGGGACAGGTCAGAAGCGAGGCAGGCCGAATCATCTTACAGACAGGCTCCTGAGCAGGACGGGTTCCAGGCGTGGCCACACCAATGCCGCCAGCACGATGAGCGCGGTGGCAAAGGATAGCATCTGGATAACCCCGATGCGTCGCCGGATAGACCCACTTTCCACACCCGCACAACAGACCCTGGCCTGCCGCCGATTGAGCGCCCAGGCGCTGACCAGCGCCGCGACCGCCAGCGCAATCAATGGCACGCGCCATGGCGCAAGTCTCGACAGAACACTGAAAACCCCCGCACCGGCGCCCAGAGAAGCGAAGGCGAGCGGAATGAGGCAGCAGGACGACGCGATCAGCGCACCCACACCGGCGGCCATACCGCCCGCGACACACAGGACTCCACCTCTTTCCATGCCCATGCGGCTACGTGATGTTCGTTGAGGCAGGTCCGCCGTCTCATCCATGATCGTCACTTTCCCATTGCGTCGCGCTTCATGCTACACCCCGTAGTGGCTACGGACTCAAGAGCAGGAGTGACGCATGGTCGCCATCACGATCGGCAAGCTGGCATCGGAAACCGGCGTTCATCTGGAGACGGTGCGCTACTATGAGCGCATCGGCCTCATTCCCGCGCCGCGAAGGGCGCGTAATGGCTATCGCCATTATCGGGCCGAGGATGTCAGGCGCCTGTCATTCGTCCGACGCGCGCGGGATCTTGGTTTCGACATCGAGGAAATCAGAACCCTGCTCGCCTTGGCAGAACCCGGCCTACCCTCCTGCGACGAGGTCAGAACACTCGCCATAGCTCATCTGGGCGACATCCAGAGCAAGATCTCCGACCTGCAACGGCTCGCATCGCTCCTGACAACAAGCATCGAACAATGCCGTGAGTCGGAGGCCCTGACTTGCCCGGTGCTCGATATGCTGGGTGCCTCTGCGATCGGAAGCACGCCCAACCCGTGACGTATCGTTCCGGGAGGCGGTTAAGGTCTTGGCGTGGGTCCAATAATGGCGTCCGATCCGCGGCAGGCTACCCGCGCAAGAACCCAATCGCCACCGGCTCGATCCGTGGCCAGAGCCATGCAAGACACCCCATGATCGTGGCGAACCCCATGATGCCGAGCGTCTGCCAGCCAGGCCTGTGTCCTGTCCGGTACGCCTGATAACCCACCCAGAACCAACCGACAGCAACCGCCAGGATCGCGACCGGCGTCAGCCAGCGATAGGCGTTGGCGAACCAGGCGAGAATACCGCCTACTGACCCGAGGATCGCGGCCGGCAGCGCGAGCGGCACGACGCAGCACACGCCGCAGGCCAGCGCCGCACTGGACGCCGTCATGGCAACCGCGCTGGCCGCCTTGTTTCCCGATGCGCTCGCCTCGCTCATGCGCCGCACTCCGCCGCGCACCCGCAGGTCTTTTTCATCGGCGCGGTTGCTGGCTGACTGCGCGACGCAAACTGCTCAAGCAGCGTTTCCGCAGCCTCACGCGCATACTCCGGGGCAGTAATCGTCAGAGTCAGCGCATCCATACGTTCAGCGATGTCAAACGCGAGGAACGCGCAACAGGTTCGTTCGCCTTCGACCATACGCGCGATATCGTCCCGTGCGGCAGGATCATAATCCAGCACGAGATGAAGACCATCTCGGTGCGCTGACCGAAGCGCCCTGGCGTTGAGACTGGCGATCCACTCCAGCCGCCTCGCCAGATCGCTGTTCTCCAGTGTGCAGGCAAGTGGGGCAGGCTCGTTTGGCTTCGTCACGATACTACTTCGATGCCGTTCCGCCCGTTCGCGTGACGGTCTGGCGCTTGTTTACGAGTTCAAGTAACTTGAGGTTCAAGATATTTTTTACGCGAGTTTCCCCCCATGCCCGGATACAAGATCGGCGAGTTGGCCGAGCGCACCCGTACCAATGCCCCCACGATCCGCTATTATGAAGAGATCGGCCTGCTTCCACGTCCGGAACGACAGGAAGGCAATCAGCGGCGTTATGCTGAAGACGATGTTCGACGGCTTACCTTCATTCGGCGCTGCCGGGCGTTTGGCTTTTCGATCGATCAGGTTCGGGCATTGGTCGAATTGGTACAGGACCGTACGCGATCCTGTGCGGAAGCCCGCGACCTCGCGCATACTCACCTGATGGACGTCCGGGCGAAGTTGCGCGAATTGAAGGCGCTCGAGAAAAGCATCGCCGGGTTCGTCGCGACCTGCGACGCACAATGCGCCGGCGGTCCCGGCTCCGAGTGCGTGATTCTTGACGAACTTGCCACCATCGAGCCGGCGGGGAACCGCGCATGCTGCGAAAGTGCGGTCTGATCTTCGCCTATAATCCATCTTCGGATGGGAGAAACCTGATAGAACGAAAGAGATAAAAACGATGAATTCCACACCACCGAACGACATGGCCGGCACCCTGCGACGGGTCATCTCTCTCGTGGGACTTCTGAATCTTGCCTATTTTGGCATCGAATTCACGGTAGCGCTTGCCATCGGCTCGGTCTCCCTGTTCGCGGATAGCGTCGATTTCCTGGAAGACGCCTCCGTCAATTTCCTGATCGTAGCGGCACTCGGCTGGACGGCGCGCAGCCGGGCGCGGGTCGGAATGGCCCTTGCCGCTATCCTGCTGGTTCCGGCGCTCGCGACGCTCTGGACCGCATGGCAAAAATTCAATCTTCCGACACCGCCCCAGCCGCTCGTCCTGTCGGTGACAGGATTGGGGGCGCTTGTGGTAAATTTCTCCTGTGCGCTCATGCTGACCCGCTATCGCTATCATGCAGGCAGTCTGACGCGCGCTGCCTTCCTGTCGGCGCGCAACGACGTGCTGGCCAATATCGCGATCATCGTCGCAGGCCTGGTCACGGCCTTTCTGTGGCACGCCGCATGGCCGGACCTACTTGTCGGGCTCGGTATCGCCGCGATGAACGCCGACGCCGCCCGCGAAGTCTGGCAGGCCGCGCGCAATGAGCACCGCGCGGCAGCATAGCCCCCTCAATTTACGTCCGGGGCGCGAACAGGATCAGGCTGGCCCCGCCGAGGCACACTAGGGCACCAACAATCTCCCACCGGTCCGGGGTGCGCCCCTCGACCAGTCGCATCCACATGAGCGAGGCGGTGATGTAGACGCCGCCATAGGCTGCATAGGCCCGCCCCGCCGTATCCGTATCGATACGGGTCAGCAGAAAGGCGAACAGGACCAGCGACACCATGCCCGGAACGAGAACCAGCGGCGAACGCCCCAGCCGGAGCCAGCTCCAGAAGGCGAAGCATCCGCCGATCTCTGCAAAACCCGCGACGACATAGATGATGAAAGGTAGCACAAACCCCACTGTTACATACTTTCCAGTCAGGATCGTGAAGCAGCCACTCCACGATCACCATATCCCGCCATTTGAATGGCCCCGGGTTTTCGGAGACGTTTTCTATCCGGTTTAAGCGGCCAATGCATGCGATTTCTGTTGTGCATGGAAACGTGCCTCAGCCACTTCTGGCGGGATGTTTCCAATGGATGACAGAAGGCAACGATTATTGATCCAATTGACCCATTTAGAGGTGGCCAGTTCGATGCCGCCACGGGGCAGACACCACAAGGTTTGGCAAACGCGGCTTTGGAGTGGATACGCTGCGGATCACGGAGCGGCTCCGCGCCCGGCGGTTCAGGCCGAGCGAAAGTCCTGCTGCGGCTAAATCAGTTCTTCGCGATTTTTGACGTGTGCGTGTCGGTCCAGAATGATGACGTCGCCATGCTTCGCCTTCTCCTCGGGCTCGATGTGAATGTTGATCACAGCCTGCCCGAGCTGTGTCCTGAGTGCGTGCTCGATGTGGTCGCAGATCTCATGCGCCCTGCCGACGGTCATCCCCGTCGGGACCACGAGATGAAATTCAATGAATGTCGTGTTGCCCGCGACACGCGCCCGCACGTCGTGGGCTTCGATCGCCCCTGATGCATTCCCTGCGATCGTCCGGTCCAGGCGTGAAATCAATTCGGGATCGGAGACTTCATCCATCAGCCCGGCGACGGCTTCCCGCACGACACCATAACCTGCCCAAAGGATATTGACTGCGACCAGGCCGCCGATGGCCGGGTCAAGCCGGAGCCAACCAGTCACCGGGATCAGCGCAAAAGCGATCAGGACCGCAATGGTCGTCCAGACGTCCGTCAGGATGTGCCGGCCGCCCGCGACGAGCGCGGGCGACTTCCACTGCTTGCCATTGCGGATCAGTAGCAGCGCCCAGAACAGGTTTATAACCCCGGCGCTGCCATTCAGGGCCAAGCCCAGAAGCGGCGTGTCCGGTGCTTTCGGGTGCTGCCAGCCGATCCAGGCTTCCTGGAAGATCAGAATTGCCGTTGCGAGCACGAGGCCACCCTCGATGATCGCGCTCAGATATTCCGCTTTCTGGTGGCCATAGGGATGGTTTGCGTCTGCGGGTTGTGCGCTGACCCACAGGGCGATAAGCGCGCCGACGGCGGCCGCTACATTGACGATTGTTTCCAGCGCATCCGAGTAAAGCGCGATGCTGCCCGTCATCCAGTAGGCGGCAAGCTTCAGGGCCAGAACGACCAGACTGACGGCAAGTGTGCCCCATGCGGTCTTTATGGTGCGGTTCATGGGGACTACTCCTGCATGCTGCGACCCGTTTGCGATACTCGATGATTTGTTTACGACGCTTTGCACCCTGCCTCCGTGCCGAGATGTTCTGACGTGCATAAAGAATGATCGCTCAGGACCTGAATGATCCGACAGGTCCCGATTGTGTTGCATGAACACTGATCCAACATGCGTTGCAATTCGCCCTGGAGAGCCGTCAGGCGGGCAATACGGTTCCTGACCTCGATCAATTGGCGTTTTGCTATCTCATATGCGGCCATACAGTTTTGATTGGGATCGTCAGCAAGATCTAGTAATTCACGGATTTCATCTAGTGAAAATCCAAGTTCCCGCGCATGGCGAATAAAACTCAGGCGCTCTTTTGCTTCCTCTCCATAGACACGCTGCCCTCCTTCACTTCGGTCGGGCTCCTCAAGGATGCCGATCTGCTCGTAATAGCGGATGGTCGGCACCTTGACGCCAGTTGACCCGGATAATTTTCCGATACTGAACATAAAAGCCCCCTTGAACCTCTAGCGACTAGAGGAAGTAGATAACGGATTCGCTGCTGGGTGAACAGGAGAATCCGGATGCCGGACAGGCGCGAGTGGGATGTCACGGGCATGGACTGTGCTGCTTGTGTCAGCAAGGTGAAGGGCGCGCTTGGTCAAATCGCAGGCGTCCAGAATGTAGAGATTTCCCTGGTGTCTCAGAAACTGCGACTGACCATGGATGAGAATGCGATTTCCGTGACCAAAGTCGAAGAGATGGTCAGGAGCCTGGGATATGGTATCCGGCGCCTCAATCCTGCCACTGTAGCTGACATTGTATTTGCTCAGGATGCGACGAATGACGCCGGCGCGCCTGATACGCCCTGGTATAAAACCGGAAAGGGACGACTTGTTGTCACGACCGGTATTTTGTTGGTGCTGGCCTGGGGTATCAGCCTGATCGCACCAAACGAGATGAAACCCTGGCCATTTGTCGGGGCCTGCCTGGTAGGGCTTTTTCCGGTTGCCCGCCGCGCCTTAGCCTCGCTCCGGGTTGCTCAGCCGTTTTCCATCGAAGCCCTGATGATGATCGCGGCGATCGGTGCGCTATTTATCGGCGCGGCCCAGGAGGCTGCACTCGTCGTCTTCCTCTTCGCGGTCGGGGAACTCCTTGAGGGCGTTGCCGTCAGTCATGCCCGTGATGGTATCCGCGCGCTCGGAGCGTTGGTACCGAAAATCGCCTTGCGCGAAGACACTGCCGGTATCCGGGAGGTTCCTGCTGTCGAACTCCGACTAGGCGATGTGGTCCTGGTCCGGCCGGGAGACCGCATTCCGGCGGATGGAGAGATTATTTCCGGCGTAAGTGGCATTGATGAAAGTCCGGTCACTGGTGAGAGCGTGCCAGTGTCGCGTGGGCCGACGGATGCCGTCTTCGCCGGCTCGGTCAACACGGAAGCTGCGTTGCGGGTTCGCGTGACCCGCACTGCGGCGGACAACACCATCTCCCGCATCATCCATCTTGTAGAGCAGGCCGAGGAGGCACGCGCACCGACTCAACGGTTCATCGACCGCTTCAGCCGTTGGTACATGCCGACGATCGTCGTGCTTTCGGCGGTCGTCGTATGCCTTCCCCCACTGGCGTTTGCTCAGGCTTGGTCGGTCTGGGTTTATCGCGGGTTGTCCCTTCTGCTGATTGGTTGCCCCTGCGCGCTCGTCATATCGGTTCCCGCAGCCATAGCGTCCGCGCTGGCCCTGGGGGCACATAACGGGCTGCTCATCAAGGGAGGAGCGGTCATCGAGGCCACTGCGCGGGTGAAGACAGTCGCACTCGACAAGACTGGAACCCTCACACTGGGACGGCCTGACGTCACCGACATCATCGTGCTGGACAGCTTGCCCGAAACTCAGGTTCTTGCTGTCGCCGCCGCCGTTGAAGGCGCGTCCAGCCATCCATTGGCCCAGGCTATCCTGCGCCGAGCCCAGAGTAACGGGCCGGGTATCGACATTCCCGTTGCACAGGAGAGCAGGGCAATTCCCGGAAGAGGGGTGACAGGCCGCATTGACGGAATGGATTTCACGATCTCCAGCCCCCTTCAGGCGGTACGCGACGGCGCGTTGTCAGCTACTGACACCGCACGTGCCACCGAACTTGAGGCGGAAGGAAAAACCGTTGCCGTCTTGTATGGTGACAAGGCACTCGCGTTGATTGCCCTCCGTGACGAGCCGCGCGCGGACGCGGCAGAAGCCATGCGCCAGTTACGCAACCTCGGTATTACGCCGGTCATCCTGACGGGCGACAATAGCCGGACAGCCGCCGCGATCGCCTCAATGCTGGGGGCGCATTACAAGGCCGAACTGCTGCCGGAGCAGAAGTTGGCCGAAATACGGGCTCTGGCCGCGCAGGGCGGTGTTATGATGGTCGGAGATGGCATCAACGACGCGCCTGCACTCAAACAGGCAACTGTCGGGGTCGCAATCGGCTCGGGGACCGATGTTGCCCTGGAGGCAGCCGACGCCGCCATCCTGCGGAACAGAGTCTCCGATATTCCAGCGCTGATCCGCCTCGCCCGTTCGACCATGCGAAATGTTCGTCAAAATGTCTCGATCGCTCTTGGGCTGAAAGGAGTGTTCCTGATTGCCACCATCGCGGGGCTGACAGGGCTCTGGATCGCCATTGCGGCCGATACCGGGGCAACCGTTCTCGTCACCCTCAACGCGCTGAGGCTGCTGCGCTCCCGCAGCCTCGATGCAACATCGTAAAATATTATGAGAATTTTCAGTCGAATGTCCGTGTGTTGTGTTCGGTGTCGGTGGAAATCTGTGGCGGCGAGCCTCGCAATGGCTTTGGTGTCGGGTGGCGTGGCCACAGCCGACGATACGACAGCGATTCCCGCCACCTTGCATGATGTCATCGCAGCAGCATGGACGAATGATCCTGCCCAGAATGATCTCGCGACTCAGGAAGCTGGGGCAAAGAAACGCCAGCGTGCCGCGAAATCCTGGTTCGCAGGTGGGCCATCGGTCGATGCTCAATATTATGACGACAGACCCAGCGGCCGTAACTATGCGTACCGCACGACACAGGTGGGTCTCTCCGTTCCTCTCTGGCTGCCAGGACAAGGAACGGCAACTGAGCATGTGGCTGAAGCCGATGCACAGGCCGCTGTAGTACAGAAGGATGTCGCCCATATGGCGGTGGCCATTCGTGCCACGGATGCCATCGGGGCTGTCCTGCTCGCCGAGCGACGGCGATCTGCCATGGATTCCACACTGGCTGCGTTGCGACGCATGGCCAGGGCCGTGCGGGCATCGAGCCATGCAGGAGAAAGCACATCGGCGGAACAGCAGGCGGTGGATGCGCAGATCGCTCTTTCGGAAAGCGATCGCAATGCCATCGACGAGGAAGTCGAGGCCGGCCAGGCCAATCTGGATATTCTGACCGGCCATCCGACGAAAGCCGGTCTGTCGGAAATCGACACGCACTGGCCGCTATTCCTGCGAGCGACCGCGCGGCCATGGAGCGAGGCGAACGACCCGCGCGTGCGTGCGGCTCACCAGAGCGTCACGGTCGCCACGGAACAGGATCATCTTGCCGCTCACAGTTATATGCCCAATCCGGAAATCGGCGTCGGCGTGATCAATCAGGGCCAGTACGGTTCGCCATGGGACACGCAGGTTGGGGTCAGTCTCAGGATGCCGATCCCAAGTGACGTCACATCGGTTCCCGTGAGAACGGCCGCTCAGAGTGCGCTTTCCACCGCCATCCGGCAGGAGATCGCCACCCAGAGGACCGTCAGGGCCGAGATGGCGCGCGTCCAGGCACATCTGAAAAACACATCGGCCTCGATCGTCAGTACGGCTCAGGCCGCGCACGAGATGCTTGCGCGCGCGGACGCCATGGAGCGGTCGTGGCGATCCGGTGAAACATCACTCATAGAGGCGCTTCGTGCCCGCATGGATGCCTATAACGCCCTGCTGACCTTCAGCCAGGCCGAAATCGATCATCGCATTGCGATCGTCAGAACTGTTATCGCCTTGGGGTACATACCATGAGATCGACCTGTATCCTCGTTGTCGCAGCCCTATTCGTGGCTTTACCTCACCTGGCTTTGGCGGAAGAAACAGAGGGGTGGCAGCAGACCGTGACCATGGATGCAGAAGCCCGGCAGGCCGAGGGTCTTGAAACCGTCAAGGTTAAAAAAGGCTCCGTAAGACCCCGAATTCAGGCGATGGCGAGTGTAACGGAGAACATCGCGCGTTCCGTGTCCATACGGCCGGCAGGCGATGGCAAAGTCCGCGCGGTCTACGTCCTGCCCGGCCAGCAAGTCACCGTCGGCCAGACGCTCGTCTCCTATATTGATCACTCATTGCATGTCGTCGATCTCCAGCTTGCCCAGGCGAAAGCTAGTCTGGCCAGCGCCCAGGCCAACCTCGCTGATACTGCACTGGCGTACCGTCGTGGTAAGTCATTGGCCGGGGCCACAGTCTCCGCGGGCGAAGTGTCGCGTCGCCTTGCCGTGATGCACGAGGCGCAGAACGCTGTCCACTTTCAGGACGCTGCGGTCAAAACCCTGACCCATCGTCTTGAGGAAGAATTCACCTCGCCAACGGAACGGATCGTGGACTTCGAAAATTCGGTCCTGATCGCGCCGGTTGATGGCATGGTCGAACAGGTCGGTACGGCTGTCGATAATGATATTTCGCCCACAGACGTCGTAATCAGGATTACGAGTCTGGAAACCGTATGGGTCGTGGCTAACGTCCGCCCCGAAGATGCATCAGACATTTCAATTGGCACTGAGATGACGTTCATGCCCGTGGGAGCCGATCCCGCGCAAGCCGCGATGGCAAAGGTTCAGACCATTGAAGGTACTGCCGATCCCGAAACTGGGCTGGTGAAGGTTGTCGCGACATTTTCGGATCCGCGTCGGAGATTCCGGCCCGGCACCCAGCTCAATGCCTGGCTTCCTGCGCAGGAGCAGGCCAGCGGTCTGATCGTGCCGTCCGCCGCCCCGCAGAATGTCGACGGGCATATGGTGGTGTACCGGCAGACCGGCGCCGATACGTTTCAACCTGTTCCCGTTCGTGTGCTCCTCGAAGGGCCAGAGCAGAGCGTGGTGTCCGGAGATCTCAAGCCTGATGACACTATCGTCGCAAAGGGGAGCTTTACGCTCAAGGCGATGGCGCTTCTGTCCGGTCTCGATGGAGACTGAAAATGCTCTTTGAATTCTTCCAGAAGCAACGCTTTTTTGTTTTCGGTCTGATTTTTGCCCTCCTGATAACCGGACTGGCCTGTGTCGAAGGGCTTCCTGTCGAGCCTGTTCCCGACATTTCACCCCGCCAGGTCATGGTGACGGTTACTGCTCCCGGGCTTGCGACCGAGGAAGTCGAAAAGTTGATTACCTTTCCGGTCGAGACCAGTCTGACTGCTCTTCCGGGTCTCATTGATTTGCGCTCGGTATCAAGGACGGGTGTATCTGCGGTCTATCTACAATTCGACGATGCGACAGACATCGACTTGGACCGCGCACGTGTCGCCGAACGTCTGCCGGCCGCTCGTGAGAGTGTCGCCGTTCCGGGTGTCAGCGTTCAGATGGGGCCGCGGACGACCGGCATGGGCGAGATCATGCAGTTCCAGATCCGCGGACCTGGCTATTCGCTCATGGACCTCAACCGCATCATGCACTGGACGGTCGCGCCTGAACTGAGACTTCTAGCGGGCGTGGCCGAGGTCAATATCAATGGTGGCGCGGAACAGACCTTTCAGGTCACGCTCGACCCGCTTCGGCTGCGTACCTACGGAGTCACGGTGACAGACGTCTATCAGGCAGTTGACCGTAATAACGCCTCGGCTGGTGGTGGCTGGATTGCCCACCAGGCCGAGCAGCAGGTGATTGTTGGCCGTGCCCTGGTCGGCGACCTGAATGATTTCGGTCTGATCCCGGTCAGAATCGGCCGGAACGGGCATGTCATCCGGGTCCAGGACGTGGGGAGTATCGCACTGGGTCCGCGGACGCGCCTCGGCGCGGCGACCCGGGACGGAAACGGAGAGATCGTCCGGGGCGCGGTAATGATGCAGGACGGAGCAAGCTCGAATGCCGTTATTGCAAATATCCGCAAAGCACTTCCTGGTATCCAGAAGTTGTTGCCAGCCGGCGTGACGCTTGACCCCTACTATATGCGCTCGACGCTAACGGGAGAAACCATTTCCACCGTCAAGGAAAATCTCCTGATCGGCGCGGCTCTGGTGCTTGTCGTTCTTATCGTGGTTCTGGGTGACTGGCGCGCGTCGCTGGTCATTGCCTCCGCCATCCCCGCCGCGCTGTTGTCAGCCTTCATCGGCATGAGGGTTTTCGGGGTCTCGGCCAACCTGCTGAGCCTCGGCGCAATTGATTTCGGTATGATTGTCGACAGCTCTCTCGTTGTCGTCGAGCACTTCATGACGTTGAGGGAGGCTGAAGGCACAAAGCGTTCCATGCGGGACACAGCTATTGAAGCGGCGAAGTCTGTCGTCAGGCCGGTGACATTTTCGATTTTCGTGATCATTATGGTCTACCTGCCGATCCTCACTCTGGAAGATATCGAGGGCAAGATGTTCCGCCCCATGGCGCAGACCGTCGCCATGGCGTTGCTGGCATCACTGATTTACTGCTTCATTTGCATCCCCGTCCTTGCAGCAGTACTCCTGCGTGATCCGAAGTCTCACCAGGAGACGAGGTTCGTGCAGTTTGTGCGACGCTATTACGAGCCGATGCTGGCCTGGAGCGAAAAGCATAGCAGGACAGTGATCATCGTCACGATCTCTGTGTTCCTCGTTTCGGTTGGCCTGGCCACGCGGTTGGGTGGGGAGTTTATACCGACGCTGGAAGAAGGCTCCCTGACGACAACGGTCACGCGCTGGCCGAGCGCCTCACTGCCTACCGTCATTGATGAAATCGGGAAACAGGAACGAATCATCCGTTCGTTCCCTGAAGTTCAGACGGTGGTAACAAATATTGGCACACCGGCTGTTCCGACAGATCCTATGGGCCCCAACGAGTCAGACAGTTTCATCATTCTGAAGCCCCTCTCGCAGTGGAAGACCGGGCGGACCCAGGATCAGTTGGTTCAGGCGATGGCCGACACCCTCAAGGCGAAGCTCCCCAGTGCCAATTACGAATGGTCACAGCCGATCCAGATGCGAATGGATGAATTGCTCTCAGGTGTTCGCACTCAAATAGCTATCTCCGTTTATGGCGATGACTTGGAGGAACTGGCGAAACTGGCCGATGAAGTGACCTCAGCCGTGGCGGCGGTTCCGGGGGCTGCGGATGTTGCCCCACAGGGCGACGGAACAGTGCCCTTCATGCATATCGACATCAATCGGGATGCCGCAGCCAGACGTGGGGTGGCCGTGTCCGACGCTCTTGCCCAGATCACGGCTATCGGTGGATTGATCGGAAAACCTGTTGTTGTGGGCAACGCGATCATACCAACTCAGATCCGCCTTGATCCGACTTCGACCCTGTCAGTTTCGATGATCGGAAATCTGCCCGTGCGCAGGTTGGACGGACAAGGGTGGGTCTTGCTGTCGGATATTGCGAAACTACAGGTGATAGACGGCCCTTCCCGGATTGATCGGGACCGTATTCATAGGCGCGTCATTGTTCAGGCCAATGTCCGGGGGCGGGACGTCAGTTCCTTTGTCGCAGCGGCGCAAAAAGCGGTTGCGGAGAAGGTCAGACTCCCGTCAGGCTATCGTCTTGAATGGGCCGGACAGTTCGAGAACCTGAAATCGGCAATGCAACGTCTGGGTCTGGTTCTACCCATCGCTCTCTTGTTGATATTTGCGCTCCTGATTGCAGCATTAGGATCATTCAGGGCGGCCTCCCTGGTATTCATCAATCTCCCTATAGCAGCGACGGGAGGAATTTTCGCACTGACCTTGCGTGGGTTGCCGTTTAGTATTGCTGCCAGCATCGGTTTCATTGCGCTGTTTGGTGTGGCCATTCTCAATGGCGTCGTTCTTGTAAGTCAGATCCGCGCGCTTCAGGAAGCCGGCATTGATGCGGCAACGGCGGCATTCGAGGCAGCACGCGCCCGATTCCGGCCTGTCATCGCGACCGCAAGCGTCGCTAGTCTGGGCTTCTTCCCGATGGCGTTTTCGGGAAGCATGGGCGCGGAGGTCGAGCGGCCGCTTGCGACTGTTGTGATTGGAGGTCTTGTGACATCGACCCTGCTCACTTTGCTTGTTCTACCAACCCTTTATGCTAGCCTGTTTCGGAAGCGCTGAATTCAGAGGACATACGAGCCTTTTGTGACTACTTCATTTCACCGTTGCCGCCAACCATGGCGTTTGCATCCCACACTAACCTTCCTGTGCGGTGGATGTCGGTCGGTTAGGATGCGGCCGATCATCAGGAATTTCAAAGTCTGTACACTCGTTCGATTCACGAAGAAGACCTAGAAGTGCATCAGGAACGGGCTCATTGATAATGCTACCAAACCGCGCACGAAAATGCTGTTTTATCCAGAATTTGACGATCTGGTCCTCAGACTCGATGTCCATCTCCGAATACCTTCCATGACCGATCAGTGAATTAAGTCACGGTCCTGCGGCCCCAACGTCATGAGGTGATCCACGATATTTCGTACATTCATCCAGAATTGCGCGCTGTCGCTCTGACCCGCGTCAACACATCGCAAGACATGCGTATGCGCTTTGTTCCGCGCTCCACTCCATCCGAAGGATCGGATCAAGGCGTCTGCCATGTCTGACGCAGAACACTTATCGGAAGTTTCGTCATCGTTTTCTATCGCCAAATCCGCTCTCCGTCTCGCACGACATGACGACGACGGAAGCGAATTGAGGGCGTGACTCCCCGTACCCGCCTGGCGTCGGGCGGGTCGAAAGGTGTTTTGCACTGGGCGTAGCCACCTCCTGCCTATTCCCCTGCTGAGAACAGCCAAAGCTGTTCACCGCAGGACCGTAGGTCCGGGTGTTCTATTCGGCAGGCCACCCGACATAGGAGGCCGCCCAGTTGCAAAAAAGCGTTTCGACACGCTGATTTCAGGATAGCACATGGGATATCCCCATGTCACCCTTACGTAAGCGCGCGTGCGCGCTGCACCTTCGCGATGCATATCCGTCAACTCGGCAAAAAGTTTGGAGATGAAGCGAGTATTGATTAATGAAGTCGTAGCATTCTCTGCTTTGACCAACACTGTATTCAGAAGTTCCTATACTCTGCCATTCTTCTAAAAAGAAATTCCATGTCTCTATATTTCCAATAATTCCTATTCTTTTTAACATATTTTCCATCCGATGCAGGCTGCGCTGCCGATCGTCCATTCCTCATTGTCATTGCCGTCACCGTAATTTTGAAGCTCAGCCCTATCTCCGAATCGCCTGCTACCGGTGTGTCCCAGGATCGGCTGGGCGGACCTTGTCCGCACAGCGCAAGTATTTTTTCGCTCTGGTTTGCCCGGCTGCGAACAACGCTTAAAAGCACTTGAACGCAGGAATCCGCCGTTCCTTCCTCCTCTAAAAGGGAGGGCTCCCGATGTCGGGCACCAAGATTCTTTGGGGGCAGATCATCGTCGTCTTGGCGATCGTCCTGCTGACCATGTGGACTGCGACCGAATGGATCGCTTGGAAGCTGGCCTTCCAGGCTGAACTCGGGCGACCCTGGTTCGTAATCCTGCGGTTCCCATTCTACTTTCCGCCCGCGTTCTTCTGGTGGTGGTATGCGTATGACGCCTATGCGCCGGAGGTCTTCGCACGGGGTGCCTATATCGCCGCGTCGGGCGGCATCCTGGCTGCGGTCACTGCGATCGGGCTATCGGTCTGGCGCGCGCGCGAGGCGAAGCGGATCGAGACATATGGCTCGGCCCGTTGGGCTGACGCCAAGGAGATCGCCCAGGCCGGCCTACTTGACCCCGACGGCGTGGTACTAGGCCGCTATCGTCAAGAGTACCTGCGGCATGACGGGCCAGAGCACGTCCTGACCTTCGCACCAACGCGCAGCGGCAAGGGTGTCGGCATGGTCATCCCCACGCTCCTGACCTGGCCCGGTTCGGCCATCGTCCACGACATCAAGGGTGAGAACTGGGAGCTGACGGCGGGATTCCGCGCCCGTTTCGGACGTGTCGTGTTGTTCGATCCCACCAACGCAGCCTCGTCCGCCTATAATCCTTTGCTGGAGATTCGGCGCGGGGAGTGGGAAGTCCGTGATGCCCAGAACGTCGCCGATATCCTCGTAGACCCGGAAGGCAGCCTGGAGAAGCGCAACCACTGGGAGAAGACTTCGCACTCCCTTCTCGTCGGCGCCATCCTGCATGTCCTCTATGCCGAGCCCGACAAGACTCTGGCCGGTGTCGCCAATTTCCTGTCGGACCCGAAGCGCCCGATCGCCACCACGCTGTCAGCGATGATGCGGACGAAGCATCTTGGCGATGCCGGCCCGCATCCCGTCGTGGCCTCGGCCGCGCGCGAACTGCTGAACAAGTCCCCCAACGAGCGCTCGGGCGTGTTGTCCACAGCCATGTCCTTCCTCGGCCTCTATCGCGACCCGGTGGTCGCGGAGGTGACGCGGCGCTGCGAATGGCGGATCGCCGACATCGTCGGCGCCGATCGCCCGGTGACGCTCTACCTTACCGTGCCACCGTCTGACATCAGCCGCACCAAGCCGCTGATCCGTCTGGTGCTGAACCAGATCGGCCGGAGGCTGACAGAAGATCTTGATGCTGCGGCGCGGCGGCGGCGTGTGCTGCTGATGCTCGACGAATTCCCGGCCCTCGGGCGTCTGGATTTCTTTGAATCGGCGCTGGCCTTCATGGCGGGCTACCGGATCAAGAGCTTCCTGATCGCCCAGTCCCTCAACCAGATCGAGCGGGCCTACGGGCCGAACAATTCGATCCTCGACAACTGCCATGTCCGCGTGAGCTTCGCCACCAACGACGAACGGACGGCCAAACGTGTCTCCGACGCGCTCGGAACCGCCACCGAGATGAAGGCGATGAAGAACTACGCGGGCCACCGTCTTTCGCCTTGGCTGGGCCATCTGATGGTTTCGCGCTCGGAGACGGCACGCCCGCTGCTGACGGCGGGAGAAGTCATGCAGCTCCCGCCAGCGGACGAGATCGTCATGGTCTCCGGGCTGTATCCGATCCGTGCGAAGAAGGCCCGTTACTTCGAGGATGCGCGCTTCCAGGAACGCATTCTGCCACCGCCAAAGCCTACGCCCCCGAAGGACGGGTGCCCGGACGACTGGAGCCGCCGCCCCCTCCCACCCAGGCCGCCGGCACCCGATGCGGCGGCCGAAACGCGGACAGTGGAGGACGAGGAAGAAGACCCGAAGCAGTCCGCCCGGCGCCATCAGCCCGAACTGGACGAAGGCACTGTCGAGAAAAAGGAGCCGATGGAGAACGAGTTCACGCCCGATCCGGTCGATGAATTCGACGACATCGCGCCCCGCAACAACCGGATGAATGATCTCATGCGCGGTGTCGCCCGGCAGGCGTCGCTCGACCGTGGCGATGAGCTTGAGTTGTGAGGCCGCAATGGCAATGCCGAAAAAGAAGGCCCAGATCTCCGTCTATCTCGATCCCGAGGTGATGAAGACTCTGTCCGCCTATGCCGCGCGACGCGCGCAGCCGATGTCGCTGATCGTCGAGGCCGCTGTCGCCTCCTTCCTTTCGCCCGATGGCGAGGAGCGCCGCGAGGCTGCCACATCGAAGCGTCTCGACCGGCAGGACCGGCGCCTCGCGCGGCTGGAGCGTGATATTGGCATCACGGTGGAGACCCTGGCGCTGTTCATCCGCTTTTGGCTGACCACGACCCCGCCACTTCCCGAACCGGCCGCCAAGGCAGCGCGGGCACAAGCCGGAGCGCGCTACGATAATTTCGTCGCGGCCCTCGGCCGCAGGCTGGCTCAGGGACCACGACTCCAGCAGGAAATTCCGGAGGACGTTTCGGACCCCGCCGCACAGGATGATCCGGAGTCGTAATTTTCGCACCCCGCAAGTATTTTTGCCCTCCGTCTCGCTGCGTTTCTACGACGCCTGAATTCTTGTTGAACCGCCCCGTTTCCTGCCTTTCCTAATGATCCCCGTCGCCGTGCGCCCATCGCGCTCGGCTTATACCGGGGAAGATCATGTCGGTTTCCGCCATCAACCAAGGGGCAAGGGTACGGAGCATTTCCATGCTGCGTACGGCGATGGGGCCTGCGATCGCCGGGCACCTTGCCGATGCGGCTGTGGTCGAGCTGATGCTCAACCCCGATGGGCGGCTGTGGGTCGACCGTCTGTCTGAGGGGCTGGCTGATACGGGTGATGTGATTGCACCAGCCGATGCCGAGCGCATCGTCCGCCTGGTCGCACACCATGTCGGGGCGGAGGTGCATGAGGCAGCCCCGCGCGTATCGGCGGAATTGCCGACTGGCGAACGGTTTGAGGGATTGCTGCCGCCCGTTGTGACCGCCCCAAGTTTCGCGATCCGCAAGCCCGCTGTCGCCGTGTTCACCCTCGACGACTATGTCGAGGCCGCGATCATGACAACGGACGAGGCGGCATTCCTGCGCCGCGCTGTCACGGAACGGAGGAACATTCTGGTCGCGGGCGGCACATCGACGGGCAAGACCACGCTGGTCAATGCCCTCCTGGCCGAGGTTGCGAAAACCGGCGATCGCATCGTGCTGATCGAGGACACGCGCGAACTGCAATGCACGGCGCCCAATCTCATCGCCCTGCGCACCCGTGAGGGCGTCATCACCCTGTCGGATCTCGTCCGGTCCGGTCTCCGCCTGCGTCCCGACCGTATCCCCATCGGTGAGGTACGTGGGGCCGAGGCCCTTGATCTGGTCAAGGCATGGGGTACTGGCCATCCGGGCGGTATCGGCACGCTGCACGCCGGATCGGTGCTGGCTGCCCTGTATCGTCTGGAACAACTGATCCAGGAAGCGGTGGTCACGGTGCCACGCGCCATGATCGCGGAAACCATTGACGTGATCGCTGTCCTGTCTGGACGCGGGACGGCCCGTCGCCTGTCCGAACTCGCCACCGTGGACGGGATTGATCCCGGCACTGGTGCCTATCGCATTCATTCAATCGATACCGATGGAGATTAGAAATGAACCTCACGCTGTTCCGTGTGCGTCGGCACGCGCCTGTCCTCTCCACCATGCTGCTGCTGTCCATCGCATGGTGCTCCTCGGCCCTGGCGTCGGGCTCCGACATGCCGTGGGAGGAGCCGCTCAACCAGATTCTGGAATCCGTGCAGGGACCGGTCGCCAAGATCATCTCGGTGATCATCATCACGGTCACGGGTCTGACCCTGGCGTTCGGGGAAACATCGGGTGGGTTCCGCCGCCTGATCCAGATCGTCTTCGGCCTGTCCATCGCTTTCGCCGCCAGCTCGTTCTTCCTGTCGTTCTTCTCGTTCTCCGGCGGAGCACTGATCTGATGGCGGGATATGACGATGACGCGTTGCCGGGGTTCCATGTCCCGGTGCATCGCTCGCTGACCGATCCCATCCTGCTGGGTGGTGCGCCCCGTGCCGTCGCCATCGCCAATGGCACGCTGGCCGCCGCGATCGCGCTGGGCCTGCGGCTCTGGCTGATCGGAGCCGCATTCTGGATCGTGGGCCACGGGCTCGCGGTCTGGGGGGCGAAGCGTGATCCGCTGTTCATCGAGGTCGGGCGGCGACATCTCCGTTACCCCGCCTGGCTGCGGGCGTAGGGAGGGCAGGGCGATGATGTCCCTTGGCGAATATCGCAATCGCGCCGCCCTCCTGTCGGATTTTCTCCCATGGGCCGCGCTCGTGGAGAAAGGCGTCGTCCTGAACAAGGACGGCAGCTTCCAGCGCACGGCGCGCATCCGTGGTCCCGATATGGATAGCGCCACGCCTGCCGAACTGGTCGGTGTCACCGCACGGCTCAACAGTAATCTCCGCCGTCTGGGCTCCGGATGGGCGGTGTTCGTCGAGGCGCAGCGCGTCCCGGCCACACTCTATCCCGAGAGCGATTTCCCGGATGCCGCCTCGCACATGGTCGATCTGGAACGGCGTGAGCAGTTCGAGGATGAGGGCGCGCATTTCGAGAGCCGGTATTTCCTGACCCTGGTCTGGCTGCCACCGGCGGAATCGTCCGACCGGGCTGCCCGGTTCCTGTTCGAGGGCAGGGAGCGCGAAGGGCCGGACCCACACGGCATACTCCATGCGTTCGTGGATCGCTCCGACCGGATGCTGGCGTTGCTGGACGGTTTCATGCCCGAGGCCACCTGGCTCAATGACGGTGAAACGCTGACCTATTTACATTCGACCATTTCGACGCGGAACCAGCGTGTCCGGGTGCCGGAAATCCCGATGCATCTTGACGCGCTGCTGGTCGATCAGCCGCTTTCGGGCGGGTTGGAGCCGAAACTCGGCGATGCCTTCCTGAAAACGCTGACGATCACCGGTTTCCCGTCGCGGACCTTTCCCGGAATCCTGGATGACCTGAACCGGCTGGCGATGCCCTATCGCTGGTCAACCCGTGCCATCCTGCTCGACAAGACCGACGCCACCAAGGTGCTGACGAAGATCCGCCGGCAGTGGTTTGCAAAGCGTAAGAGCATCGCAGCCATTGTCCGGGAGGTGATGACCAACGAGGCATCCGTTCTCGTGGACAACGACGCTGCCAATAAGGCTGCCGATGCTGACTTGGCCTTGCAGTCCCTCGGTGCCGACGATGTCGGACAGGCGTATCTTACCGCGACCATCACGGTCTGGGACGGTTCCGCCTCCATCGCGGCCGAAAAGCTTCGGCTGGTTGAGAAGATCATCCAGGGCCGCGATTTCACCTGCATGACGGAAAGCCTCAACGCGGTGGAGGCATGGCTGGGTTCGCTGCCCGGCCATGTCTACGCCAATGTTCGTCAGCCCCCGGTCTCGACGCTGAATCTGGCGCATATGATTCCGCTGTCGGCCGTCTGGGCAGGGCCGGAGCAGGACGGGCATTTCAAGGCAGCACCGCTGTTCTACGGCAGGACGGCGGGCGCCACACCATTCCGGTTCAGCCTTCATGTCGGCGATGTTGGCCACACGCTGATCGCAGGACCAACAGGGGCGGGCAAATCCGTGCTGCTGGCGCTGATGGCGCTCCAGTTTCGGCGTTATGCGGGATCGCAGATTTTCGCCTTCGATTTCGGCGGGTCCATGCGTGCGGCGACGATGGCGATGGACGGGGACTGGCACGATCTTGGAGGCGGGCTGACGGACGAGGGCGATGGGCATTCCGCCGTCTCCCTTCAGCCGCTGGCAAGGATTGACGATCCCGACGAGCGCAAATGGGCCACGGAATGGCTGGGGCAGATCCTTGTCGGTGAAGGGGTAACGCTGACCCCCGAGGTGAAGTCTCACCTCTGGTCGGCGCTGAACTCCCTGGCGTCGTCGCCCGTTCAGGAGCGGACCCTGTCAGGTATGGTAGCACTTCTCCAGTCCAACGCCCTGAAGCAGGCAATGGCGGCATATTGCCTGGGTGGTCCCTATGGCCGCCTGCTGGATGCGGACACCGAGCGGCTGGGTGACGCCGATGTCGTGGTGTTTGAAACGGAAGGGCTGATCGGGTCCGGGGCGGCATCGTCCGTGTTGTCCTACCTGTTTCATCGGATCGAAGGACGGCTGGATGGCCGTCCGACCCTGCTGGTCATTGATGAGGGCTGGCTGGTTCTGGATGACGGGGACTTTGCTGGCCAGCTTCGGGAGTGGCTGAAAACCCTGCGCAAGAAGAATGCGTCGGTGATTTTCGCCACCCAGTCCCTGTCGGACATCGCCAATTCCCGCATTGCCCCGGCTGTGGTGGAAAGTTGCCCGACGCGGATCTTCCTGCCCAATGAACGGGCCATTGAGCCGCAGATCGCGGCCATCTACCGCGATTTTGGGCTGAACGACCGACAGATCGCCATTATCGCCCGCGCGGCGTCGAAGCGGGAATATTACTGCCAGACCCAGCGGGGAAATCGCCTCTTCGAACTGGGGCTCGGGCCGGTGGCACTCGCCCTGTGCGCCGCCTCCGGCAAGGACGACCACCGGCTGATCGACGCGATGCTGGTGGAACATGGGCGGGCCGGCTTTCTCCCAGCCTGGTTCGAGGCGCGTGGCGTCATGTGGGCGGCCGATCTTCTTCGGGAAGGAGCGATGCCATGACGGAAGAACCTTTCCGTATTCGGGCAAAAGATTTCCGCCCCGGATGTGCCGTGGTCTTCGGCGCTGCTCTGGCTTTTGTCATGCCAGTCGTGTCAGCCCATGCCCAATGGGCGGTCTATGACGGCGCCAACCACGTCCAGAACGTGCTGATCGCGGCCCGCACGCTCCAGCAGATCGACAACCAGATCACGTCACT
Source organism: Acidomonas methanolica (assembly GCF_004346035.1). Lineage (GTDB taxonomy): Bacteria > Pseudomonadota > Alphaproteobacteria > Acetobacterales > Acetobacteraceae > Acidomonas > Acidomonas methanolica. The sequence continues at coordinate 160,159 of NZ_SLZN01000006.1, forward strand.
GGCCAATCAGGCGCAGATGCTGGTCAACCAAGGTCGCAATCTGGCGAGCCTACCACTTTCGACACTGTCGACGCTGCAATCGACGATTTCCCAAACCACAGCGTTGCTCGCGCAGGCGCAGAATATTGCCTACAGCGTCCAGTCCGTCGAGCAGCAGTACCAGCAGGCGTACACGTCCGTGTCCTCTGGCATGTCCGACGGTGCCCTGTTCAGCCAGGCACAGACACGCTGGCAGAATTCTGTGGGTGGGTTCGAGGACGCCCTGAAGCTTCAGGCGCGGGTGGTAGGAAACATCCCGAGCGACAGTTCGGCCATGACGCAACTGGTTTCGGCCAGCCAGACGTCAACCGGGGCGTTGCAGGCCGCGCAGGCCGGCAACCAGCTTATGGCCCTGCAATCCCGGCAACTGTTCGACATCCAGGCGGAACTGGCCGCCAATGGCCGGGCTGCGGACCTCGAACGGGCGCGACAGGCGGCGAACGAGGCAGGGGCGGAAGCCCAATATCAGCATTTTTCGCAGTATGACGCCTATGTTCCCCAGGCCGTCGCCATCCCAAGTTCTGGATATTGAGCAATGGCGAGCGACAATGTCGGCATCATCGACGGTTTCCTGAATACCTTCGAGACTACGATCGACAGCGGTTTCGGTCTGGTGAAGGGAAGTGTGGTGTCGCTGGCCGGCTCGCTCTCGGTGCTGGACATCGTGCTGGCCGGCCTGTTCTGGGCTTGGGCCGCCGATGAGGACATCATCCAGCGTCTGGTGAAGAGGACGCTGTATATCGGCTTCTTTGCCTTCGTCATTGACCATTTCAGCGGCCTGTCGGGGATCGTTTTCAACAGTTTCGCGGCCCTCGGGCTCAAAGCCGGGGGCGGCACGCTGGCGCTTGGGGATTTCATGCATCCCGGCCGACTGGCGGCGACCGGGCTCGATGCCGCGCAGCCGCTGCTGGATGCGGCGAGTAAACTGGCGTTTTCCTTCGGTGCGCTGGCCAGCATCGTGCAGATCCTCGTCCTGCTCCTGTGCTGGTTCATCGTGCTGGCGGCCTTCTTCATCCTCGCGGTGCAGCTCTTCGTGGCGATCGTCGAGTTCAAGCTGACCTCACTCGCGGGCTTCGTGCTGATCCCGTTTGCCCTGTTCAACCGCACGGCGTTCCTCGCCGAGAAGGTACTGGGCAATGTCGTGTCGTCCGGCGTGAAGATCATGGTGCTGGCGGTTATTTCCGCCATAGCTTCCGTGCTCTTCAGGCAGTTCACGACGTCCTACGGTGATAGTGCGCCCACCATCGGCCAGGCGCTGTCCGTCGTGCTGGCGTCACTCTGCATCGTGGGTCTCGCCATTTTCGGCGGCTCGCTCGCCAATGGGCTGATTTCCGGTGCCCCGCAGCTTGGTGCCGGGGCAGCAGCGGGAACCGCGATGGCGGTGGGCGCGATGGGGGCTGCGGCTGTTGCCGCGCCCGCCGCCGTGGCGTCTGGCGGAGCGGCGGCCCTCGGTGCGACGGCAGCGGCAGCGCGCGGAGGGGCTGCCGTCGCAGGTGCCGCCACGACAGCCTACTCCATGGGGGCGGCCGGACAGACTGGTGCGGCGGGCATGGCATCGGCGGCTGGCAATGTCGGTCGCGCCGCTGGGGGTGCTGCGATGAACGCCGTGAAGAGCAAGGTCGGCGCGGCAACATCCTCGTTGAAGGAAAGCTACTCTGCTGGCGGACGCTGGGCCGCCGGTGCGATGGGCGGCGCCGGAGAAGGCGATAGGCCATCGGGTGACGGTGGGTCTTCAGGCCCGTCCGGCGGCGGAGGTGATCCCGGTACCGGGCCTGCCGGTAGCGGTAACCCTGGTGGCGGCCCCTCGGGAGGCGACCCCGATAGCGGCGACGGCTCCGACGGCAAGCCGCCCCGCTGGGCGCGGAACATGAAGCGCCGCAACGCCGCCACCCATGCCGCCGAGGCCGCCCATATCATCCGCTCCGCCGATGGCGGGGGCGGGTCCACGTCCATCGATCTCTCGGAGAAAGAATGATGTTCCGTCGCTCCACAACACGCTACGGGACCACGCCCGAGCCCGTCACCCCATACCAGAAGGCAGCGCAGATCTGGGATGAGCGCATCGGCTCGGCCCGCGTGCAAGCCCGCAACTGGCGTCTCATGGCCTTTGGCTCCCTGTTCCTGTCCGCCGGTCTCGGGGGCGGGCTGGTCTGGCAGTCCGCGCGCGGCACCATCACGCCGTGGGTCGTGCAGGTGGACCGGCTGGGGCAGGCGCAGGTCGTTGCCCCGGCCACGTCCGGCTACATGCCCGCCGATCCGCAGATCGCCTGGTATCTGGCGCAGTTCGTCCATGACGTGCGGTCCCTGTCTTCGGATGCCGTGGTTGTCCGGCAGAACTGGCTGCGCGCCTATGATTTCACCACCACGTCCGGCGCTGTGGCCCTCAATGATTATGCCCGCCTGAATGATCCGTTTTCGCGGATCGGGCACGAGCAGGTCGAGGTGGACATCGCCTCGGTGATCCGGGCCTCTCCCGGAAGTTTCCGGGTGGCCTGGACGGAGCGCCATTACCGTGACGGCGCGTTCACCGGCACCGAACGCTGGACCGCCATCGTCTCGGTTGTTCTGCGCACCCCGCGCGACGCGGATCATCTGCGGAAAAACCCGCTCGGAATCTACGTCTCCGCCATTAACTGGTCGAAGGAGCTTGGCCAATGATCCGTCGTGCTCTTCGTGCTTTGCCGTTGCTGACCCTGCCCCTGGCGGGTTGCGCGCAACAGTACCATCCACCCGTCATACGATATGACGACGCGGCCCAGGCCATGCTCCTGCCTGATCCGCCGAAGCCTGTGCGGGTGGTGGAAGTCCCGCGGCTGCTTCCCCTGCCGGGTCAACTCAAGCCGCTTCCACCCTTGCGGCGTGCCCATGTCGTGCCCGAGGCGGCTGACCCTACCGTGCGCGTGACCCAGGCCAATCTTGCCGCCCGCATCCAGCCGACGCGGGCCGGTTATGTGAATGCGGTGCAGGTCTATCCCTACAGCGCGGGCGCGCTCTATCAGGTCTATGCCGCGCCCGGCGAGATCACCGACATCATGCTCCAGCAGGGCGAGAAGCTGGTCGGTACTGGCCCGGTCGCGGTGGGGGACACCGTGCGCTGGATTGTCGGCGATACCACCAGTGGCGCGGGTACGACCAGAAGGGTGCATATCCTGGTCAAGCCGACGCGACCGGACCTGACCACCAATCTGATCGTCAATACCGACCGGCGGACCTACCTTGCCGAACTGCGGGCGACACCCGCGACCTATATGGCGTCCGTCTCCTGGGACTATCCCGAGGATGAGCTGATTGCCCTGCATCGGCAGGACAGTAACGCCGACGAAGCGGCGCCCGTGGATGCGGGGCTGAATCTCGACGCGCTGAATTTCCGATACGCGATCGAGAGTGTGAAAGGCGGAACACCGCCCTGGCTGCCCAGCCGGGCGTTCGACGATGGCCACAAAGTCTATCTCGCGTTTCCGTCCGGTATCGGGCAGGGCGAACTGCCGCCGCTGTTCGTGCTGGGGGCCGATGGCGGCCCGGAACTGGTGAACTACCGGGTGAGGCAGAACTGGATGATCGTCGATCGCCTGTTTGCGGCGGCCGAATTGCGGCTTGGGGATAAACATTCCGAGCAGCGAGTACGGATCGTCCGCACGGATGGCAGGAAGTCATGAGCGGCGCGGAAGAGCGCCCGGAAGGGAATACGGGAGCCACCACAAGCGGAAGCGGAACAGGACCATCATCCCCGCCGCCCTCTCCCGATTTGCGGCTGCGCGTGCAGCGTCCGCCGGTGGTCCGGCTCTCGCGCCCCGTCATCTGGACGCTGGGTGGTGCGGGGATGCTCGCGATCGGTCTTGCGCTGGGCTACGCGCTGCAAAATGGTACACAGAAGGGGTCGGTCCAGGGGGCACAGGACACCGACACCCGTCCTTCGGCCGACGGGCTGGCCGCTCTCCCCAGTGATTATACCGCCACTCCAAAACTCGGGCCGCCTTTGCCCGGCGATCTCGGCAAGCCGATCCTCGACGCACAGCGGAACGGTCGCGCGGGACCGGTCTCGGGCATGGGAGACCGCCGTGGCGATCAGGAAATCGAGGCGGCCCGCACCAGCAGGCTCTTCGCCCAGATCGAGGCGCGGGACGGCCAGACTGCGCAGACGATTCCGGTCATGGCCACCGCTCCCGGAGCACAGGCATCACCGACCGGCCCCGACCAGCAGACCGGCAATCGCGCCTTCCTGGCGGGTCAGCCGGACCGCATGACCGTCAGCCCGGATCGGATCGTATCTCCCGCCTCGCCTTATATCCTCCAGGCTGGGACCGTCATTGCCGGCGCACTCAATACGAAGATCAGTTCCGATCTGCCCGGACAGATCGTAGGGCATGTCACCCAGAACGTCTATGACAGCCCGACCGGACGGTCCTTGCTTATCCCGCAGGGAAGCACCCTGTTCGGGGCCTATAACAGCGGCATTTCCTTCGGGCAGCAGCGCACCCAGATCATCTGGACCCGGCTGATCTATCCGAACGGCGAAAGCCTCGTCCTGGAAAAGCTGCCCGGCGGCGACGCCATCGGCCAGTCCGGCCTGTCCGACGAGGTGAACAATCATTGGGGCCAGCTCTTCAGGGCGGCGCTCGTCACGACCCTCCTCAGCGTGGGCTCCGAAGCGGGCACGTCATGGAACGAGAACAACCTGATGCAGGCCATCCGCTCCGGCGCGAGCAACGGGTTTTCCATGGTCGGCAACCGGCTGATTGATCGCAGCCTGAATATTCAGCCGACGCTGACAGACCGGCCGGGCCTGCCGTTCATGCTTATCCTGAATCGCGACCTGATCTTGAACCCCTGGCACCCAAAGGAACCGGCTCCATGACGAAGCTGCGCATCACCGAAATTCCCGACGAAAAGCCGGTCCGCGTCACCGTGGACCTGCCTGCGGACCTTCATCGCGATCTCGTCACTTATGCTGCCCTGGTCAGCCAGAACGGCCAGCCCGTCGAGCCTGCCCGTCTCGTGCCGCACATGATCCGTGGCTTTATCACATCCGACCGCGCGTTCCGAAAGCTCCGGCAGGGGCCACGGCGGGCAGCCGTTAAAACGCAGCCGCCTGCTGCTCCAGAAAACGAATGACTGTTCTCGCGGCCGGTGGGCAGCGCTCACGGTGCCAGGCCGCGCCATACGCGAAGTGGGAAAACCCGTCCCCGTCGATGACTTCCACTACAGCGATCCGCTCCCGGATGGCAGCGGGCAGAAAGCCCAGCCAGGCATCCGGCAATAGGGCAATGCCACTTCCATTTGCTGCCAATGCGACGACCCGCAGGCTTCTGACCGCCTCCTGACGTGTCACAGGAACAAATCCCGCCTGCCGCATCTTGCGCATCAGGAGCGCGAGCAGTTCGTCGCCGGTATCATCCTTCCCGATCAGAAAGATTCCGTCGTGCAACTCGGCCCATGACGCGGTTCCGACCTGTGCGATCGGATGTTCGACCGGCATGATCGCAACGACACGATCGCTCCAGAGCGGGATCGTGGCCGCCATGCTGCCGGGCAAGGGCAGCGTCATTATCGCGAGGTCGATCTCTTCCTGTTCCAGGGCCTGGAGCAGTTCTTTTTTCGCATTATCCCGATAAATGAAGGAGATACCGGGTTGCGCACGGCTGTACGACTCCAGTATCGCCGAGATCCGGCCGGGTGGGATGCTGCCCTGGACGCCCACGGAGATGACGCCGGTCTCGCCCCGGCTCCAACGCCGCGTGCGCTCGTACAGTCCGACAGTTCCATCGAGCAGCTTCTCAGCCTCTCGCAGAAAGGCAACTCCCGCCGGGGTCAGTCTGGCACCGCTCGACGTGCGTCGAAAGAGGGAGACGCCAAGTCGCTCTTCCAGTAATCGCAAAGACCGGCTTACGGCAGATTGTTTGCCTCCCAACGCCCGTGCGGCTCCGTGGATACTTCCCTCCCTCGCGATGACACGCACGAACAGCAATTCCCGCAGATCGAGAGGTGGTCGCCGAACCGACATTTTCTGTCTATCCCGATTTTTTGAAGACCTTCGGCATGACGTGCCAAAATCCAGTCATCGTGCTTTCAAGTCTGCAATCATATTTCGTTCACAATATATTATGGAATTACTGTCTGGCTTCGCCATGAAGCCATCGCAGTATCCGCACTACGGTGCGAAATGCTCTTGTGGCATAGTGCGCTAATGTACCACCTCGCCGGAGAGAAATGGAAGCATGATGAACCTATTGGACGAATTCATCCCGCGCTTCGATTTCAGCGAGCGACACAGTGTCGATATCTCCGCCCCGGCCAGTCGCATCATGAACGCGGTGGCTGCATGGCGGAATCAGGACGATCCGCTGGTTCGTGCCGCCATCTGCCTGCGCGAAATGCCCGCCCGGCTGTTAGGCCATGCGCGGCAACGGCATCTGGACCTCACCGACTTCACGGTGCTGGAACGGCGGGGCGATGCCGCCCTGGTCTATGGCCTCATCGGCGCGTTCTGGCGGACGGATTACGGATTGTGCGACATTCCTACGACCGGCGCTTTTCTCATCCCTCGCCAAGATGACGTCTGCAAGCTCGCTCTGGGCTTCTCCATCCAGCGGGGACCACACGGCACCCAGCGGCTGGTGACGGAAACCCGCGTGTTTTGCGTCACGGACCGGGCCAGGCGTCGCTTCGCCCCCTATTGGTATCTGATCCGCCCGGTCAGCGGCCTGATCCGCCGTCGCATGCTCACGGCTATCCGGGAACAGTCGGAGTCTCCGCCCTCTCACCACCCGCGCCCAGCATTGCCATGAAGCTTTATGATTGTCCGACCGCTCCTAATGTCGCGCGTGTATGCGCCTGCGTTCTGTGCCTTTAATCCAGCCTGCACCGTTCCCGTTCTGGAACTGAACGACCTCGCCGCGATCTGCGAGGCGGCCGTTATCTGGAGGAACTTCATCTTGATCCCAGTCTGACAGACGCGAAGAGAATACGGTGCGGCATCATCGGTATGTGGAACTAGTGTACGGAGATTAAAGAGCAAAATAACTCGGAGATTCATAGAGTACTAGAAATGCTGTCAGCTATAATTCCTAGAAGTCTTGCTGTATCTGCATTTTCTTTTGACAACCTTTTAGATAGCTCTCGGATCAAATCTGCATCCAATTCTTTAGGTTTTATCTCCTGCGCGGAATTTGTTTCCCCAATAACATTTCCCTCTAGTGCCATTGCAAGTAATTTTTCTACACGCTTGGCAGCCTCGAGCGAAGTATCGCGTTGGACATGGGCGTAAATGGCGGTCGATTTGAGGTTGGCGTGTCCTAAAAGAGCACCGGTCAGGGCCAATGCTTCGCCGCTTGACGTCGCAGTAGAGCCAAGAGTGTGCCGAAGGGTGTGAGGCGTTACGCCCGGTAGATCGGCAAGTTTGATAACTTCCGACCAGATATTGCGCGTGCCTTGGTAATGTCCTTCCTCGCCTCTCTCCGCCGGAAAAAGATAGCCTTTCTTGCGGTCCTTCAGGAGATTCTCGAGCATTGCTCTCGCCGTGGGGCCGATGGGGCGAATCGATCTCCCAGTCTTGCTATCCTCGAACTCGAAGAGGTTATCCTCTAGATTGACTTCCTCAACCTTGAGCGCCGCAATTTCGTTTCGACGACATCCGGTAAGCGCCCAAAGCCGGGCGATTGCGACCCCTTTAGGATTTGCCCCTCGTGTCTCGACCTTGTTGAACGCGTCGCCTAGTCGGGCTACTTCCTCCAACGTCAAAAAGCGCATGCGACGATTATCCGTCTTTCTGACGGAAGCCCCTTCGACGGGATTTTGGGCGATAAAGCCGTGCCGCCTGCCGAAACTGAATACGGCCGAAAGATCACGAACGACCTTCCGTGCTGCGCCCTCACCGCCCCGAACGATAAGACGTTTGCGCGGCCCAATCTTTATGTCTTTCGCGGTCTTGCCAGTTGTTACGTCGGCCACAAATCGCTCGACATCGCCCGAAGTGATCTCGCTCGCACGACGTCCCCCTAGAAGTGGTTCAACATGGTGACGAAGCCGTGACATGGTGTATTGCTTGGTGAGAGGTTTCATGGGCTTGCCCTTATGAATACCCCTTTGCACGATGCATCCATGCTCCTCGTAGAAGTCGAGTAAGTCCCGAATCGTTTTTTCGCGCCGCTTCTCCTGCACGTCACCCGCTGGGTCTTCGCCGTGTGCGACCGCGCCCAGCAGGCCCCTAGCCTTCCTTCTCGCCTGTTCGACGGTAAGTGCTCCGAATCGTCCAAGCGCCAGGAATCGCCTTGGTGCCGATCGGCCACCGCCCTCAATGCGATAGCGTATGATGAAAGTTTTCGTGCCGCTTTTCTCGATGCGTAGTCCAAAGCCAGCGAGATCGAGATCCCACAAGTCATATCGACTATCTCGGACCTCGGCCTTGTCGACGACGGGCTTGGTCAAACGTACGCTGGACGATCGTTTCATCGCACGCCTCGTATTGAGTTCTCGGGTGGACACCACCATAAAATGGTGTCCACATGGTGTCCACCGTAGAGAGAAACTCTGGCAAATTGGAGCGAACGCCTTACAAAGCGCCGCCAAATAATACTCTGTTATAAAACGATATTATCGTATGGAAGCGAAAGGTAGAGTGTGGGATGGTAGAGTATATGCAACCTTGCCAAGGTTGGGGTCGAGGGTTCGAATCCCTTCGCCCGCTCCAGATTTTCCCAATGAAATCAGTGCGATAAAGACAGCCCTTCGGGGCCGTTTTTGTTTAGAGGGCTGGGGCTCTGTGCCGCTCTGAGCAGAATCTATGCACTTGAGCGAAAGTCGGCCGACGCGACCTTCTGCACTGATCGCGTGGCCGCTGCTTGCGATTCGGCGCTCGAAGCTCGCAAAGCAAGTCCAAATCCTGCCCCCGCAATACCCGATACCGACAACCCCGAAGCCCTGGCTCCGGGAGTGTTCGTGTTTCTGGCTCCCTGGTCGCGTGACGCGGCGAAATCCAGCAGGTTTCCGAGTTCGCCATGGAGCGTGGCGTGCATCTCGCCCCGGCCCTTGCCGGGATGAAGCACGATCTTCTCGATCAGGGCGCGGATGGCCTCGGAGGCTTCCTGCCGGTCCTCGGGGTGGTTCAGCGTCTCGGCCAGCCGCTCGACCTTGTGCTTGAAGATACCCGCGACATTGGGATGGATATCCGGCACGTCCTGCGGCTGAGCGGCGAGCAGGGCGACCAGTTCATCCTCGCGGGCTTCCATCTCCCGCATGCGCTCGACCATGCCGCGCGTGTAGCCGCCATCCTCGATGACCTGGAGCATCTGTTTCAGCCCCTTGCGCAGCCTGGTCAGTTCAGTTTGCCAGGCCGCCGTGCTGGCGCGGCGCTCGTGATTGGCGCGGTTCGTTTCCTCGACATAGGCGCGCATGGCCTCTGCTGCCGCTTCGGGCGTCATCAGCCGGTCCTTGAGACCCAACAGCACCCGGTCTTCCAGTTCCGGACGGCGGATCGTGGTCTTGTTGGTGCAGGAACGGTTGTCCATGTGGGTGGAGCAGGCGAAGCGGTCGCCGCCCCGTATCGAGCACGGACCGTCGCATACCCCACAGAACACCAACCCCGACAGGAGTGACTTCGGGCGGCGCTGGCCGTTCAGCTTGTTGATCGATGCCCGGATACCGGCGCTGATGTTCACGCTCTTTTCCGCGATCTGTGCCTGGCGGTCGCGCACCGCCTGCCAGAGATCGTCGTCCATGATCCGCAACTCTGGAACGTCGGTGATGATCCATTCCGATTGGGGATTCAGCCGCGAGACGCGCTTACCAGTTTGTGGGTCTTTCAGGTAGCGGAGCCGGTTCCAGACCAGGCGTCCGACGTAAAGCTCGTTGTTCACAATACCGGTGCCACGCAGGGCGTTGCCGCGCAGGGTAGTATTGTTCCACTTGCCGCCCGTAGGGCTGGGGATGCCTTCGTCGTTCAGGCGGCTGGCGATGGCAAGCGCGCTTCGGCCGGACGCGAATTCATGGAAGATGCGGCGGACGATCTCGGCCTGAACGGGATTGATCTCGCGATCACCCCGGATCAGTTCGCCCCGCGGGTCCATCTGATGCACGACGCGATAGCCGTAGCACAGGCCGCCGCCGGATTTGCCCGCCTCAACCCGGCCCCGCAGGCCACGATGGGTCTTCATCGCCAGATCCTTGAGGAACAGAGCGTTCATCGTCCCTTTGAGGCCGACGTGCAGTTCGGAGATTTCGCCTTCCGCTAGAGTGACGATCTGCACCCCTGCGAATTGCAGCCGCTTGAACAGGGTGGCCACGTCAGCCTGATCTCGGGAGACCCGGTCCAGCGCTTCGGCCAGCACGACATCGAACTGCCCGGCCTGCGCGTCACGCAGCAGGGTCTGGATGCCGGGGCGCAGGATCATGCTGGCCCCAGAGATCGCCGCGTCGCGGTAATACTCCACGACCTGCCAGCCCTCGCGCGCGGCGCGCTCCTCGCAGAGCCGGAACTGGTCCTCGATCGAGGCTGCTCGCTGGTTGTCCGAGGAATAGCGGGCATAGAGCGCGACACGGGTCATGGCGAAACTCCTGGCAAGTGATTGCGTACGGTTTACCTTTTGCGACGTTTACTGCTGGATGGGCTTGTCCGATCGGCTGGCGTCTCCGGGACGCGCCCGGTTGCCGCCGTGTAGATTTCATTATCGTCGCGACGTCCCACCGCGATGACGAAGATGACGATCCGCTGTTCCACGACCTGATAGACGAGGCGATAGCCGTCCTGGCGCAGCTTGATCTTGTAGAATCCGGCGAGATCGCCGTGCAGTTCATTGCCGGGAGAGTGCGGGTTCAGAACCAGTTTTTCGAGCTTTTTCTCGAATTTCCTGCGAATACTGCCGTCCAGCCCGTCCCATTCCCGAAGTGCGCGATCATCAAATTCGATCGCGTATTCAGTCATCGGGATGGCGGGCCTTGAGTTCCGCCAGCGTCATGCGATGACGCGGCGCGGGATCGGCGAGGCGTTCGCGGACGATCTCGATCAGCCTTGCATCCTCGTCGGTCACAAGGCGGCGCTTGACCGGCGGCTGGCCGGTCTCGGCGATATAGGCCAGGGTATCGCGCAGCACGTCGGACAGGGACAGGCCGTGCGCAGAGAGTTTTGCGACGGCAGCGGATTTGAGGGCGTCATCGACGCGGAACGTCACGGCGGACATTTTAGTCTCCCTTTCTGAAGGACAAATGTAATACATTTGTACAAACGAGGGAAGAAAAAACGGGTGATCCCGGCGTGCCGGACATAGTGCCCTGGACGGGACAAGCGTCACTCATCCGGTTCCTCTCGACTTGCTGTCCTTCGGTCTGACGGATCATTGTCGTTGGCAGTGTCAATCTGAGTCAGCCGCCGTTCGAATTCCTCGCGGGCGATCTGGCGTCCCAGCATCCTGGCGAGGATGAACACCAGTTCGTCCATCCGCGCTTTCATCGCCGGATCGGACACGGTTCCCGGTGGATTATTATCGTTGGCCGGCGCGATCGGCCCGGCCTTCGTCCTGCGGTCCTTGTCCGTCATCGTCCTGCCCTTTCCGTCTGGAGAGAACCAGATCATGGGGCATAAAAAACGAATACCTCAAGGTGAGCACATTGTACTTTGGAGGTGAGACAATAGTACTGGTGTCGGCAATTGTCGACGTGTGCGTACTCTGGCGTATCCGGGCGTAATCCGGCGGACGACAAAAGGAGAACGTTCGGTGATATGATGAATCACTATTAATTATTCTGATGATTTTGTGAATGCGATGAGCGTCGGAGGCATTGAATGCTCGGCCGAGCGCAGCATAATCCATGGCGTCCTGCGACATCCTGGGTTGCCATCGGGCCGGATCGTCACTGGGAAGGCAAACTCTTGGTTTTCCTTCCCCCCAAACGCCGCCTGTTGACCAGGTAAGCCGAGCGCCGTGCTGGGCGTGGCCCAACTTGCATGCGATGCGGTCGCTCGCGTTGGTAGATGTTCCTCTCCGTTACGCGAGGCTCTTCATTCCGGAAAGCATGCAAGAGTTCAACGGGTCTTCGCGGCATTACAGACGGCAGAGTTCACCAGCGCCGCCACCAGCCTCTTCGCCAGATGTAGCCGCGCGGAGTCCAGAACCAGCGGCCCGGCTCCCAGACATAGCCTCGGCGTGGCAGGGGCACCATTTCGTAGGGGGGCACCGGTGGTGGGGGGCGAATGATCGTGACGGGAGGTGGTGCAATCACGACAGGCGGAGGTGGCGGCGCGACCACGACTGGTGGCGGAACGACAACTGGTGGTCCAGCATAAATCCACGGCCTGGCCTCCGCCGGAGCCGCACTCAGCATGGTCGCGGCGAAAGCCACGGCCAGCAACCTCCATCTAACGCTATCAGGCATTGTTCTGGTCCACTCTGAACACGCGATGATGCTTTATAGCATGATGCTCGTGAAATGGGCATCGGTCCGTCTCACTCGCGAAGACGCGCAGGCAATGAAGACGCGAACGATAGAGGACGCCCAAACCTGCCCTTCTGCATTTTTGATGCCTCTTGACACCATGCATGGAGTTCCCAGATTGAATTTGCCGACCGCCGAAGGGGTCGGCAGACAGAACTATCAGTTTTGATCTTGTGTCCATGTTGCTCAAAGGAGGATATGGCTATGAGAGCCACCGTTGATTTTGCTCCCCTGTTCCGTTCGAGCGTGGGCTTTGACAGAATGCTCAATGCCCTTGATCTCGCCGGTCGAATTCCGACGGCCGATAACTGGCCACCTTACGATATCATCAAGACCGGTGAGGATGATTACCGCATCGACATGGCGGTTGCCGGACTTGCCGAGAACGACCTAGCGATCACCCAGGAGCGCAATACTCTTGTCGTGACAGGACGAAAGGCACCGGAGCCGCAAAGCGCCGCCGAATATCTCCATCGGGGTATTGCGGGCAGAGAATTCGAACGCCGCTTCGATCTGGCCGAGCATATGAAAGTCACCGATGCGCACTTCGAGAACGGGCTTCTGTCCATTACCCTGAAACGTGAGATACCCGAAGCGATGAAGCCGCGTCGTATCGCGATTACGTCCTCTACGACACGCGCGGAGGAAGCCGTGCCCCAGATCGAGGCGCAGAAAGAGGCAGCCTGATGGCGTGACGAAACCTCTCCCCCGGCCATTCCTCCGGCCGGGGAGAGTCTCGAAAGGTCATGAGCATGAAGAGGATGAAAATATTTCTGTCGTGCGCTGCTCTGGGCTTGTCTCTACTGAGCCAGTCGGACGCACATGCTGCTGATCTTGCCCAGGCGGCTGCAACATCGTTCGATGCGAGGGCGACTGAGGGAACGTCCACAATCCCCAAAACCGGGGCTCGCACTCATTACGAAGACGGCACAGGTGATATGCTGGTCGACAGCTTGAACTCAAGCCAGTTGGATCAGAACTACAAGGGGCCGGTCTATTATCCCGGACAACCCATTCCGCCGTTCCGGCCCATCGACACAGATCATCTGGCACAGTCAGGGCCAGAGACGGCGAAGAAGACGTCCTCATCGCACGGGACGTAGTGGGGATTGAGTAAAGGCGGCGTTATAGACCGCCTTTACCTCGATTCTTCAGGATGAAGACCATTCAGGCTAACAGCGGGCCGCAGGATTATCTTCGAGATGCGCCTGTTCCCTGGCATCGCGCGCTACACGTGCATCCTGCTCACGAACCAGCCAGTAGACGATGCCCAGAGCCAGAACAGCCGCCGAGAGAGCGAACAGTTCCATGGCAGTCACATCACGCAGATCCAGCAGGATGAATTTGCGGGCAATCGCCAGGAGGGCAATCAGGACGATGGTCCGCACCCGGATGACGTTCTCATGCTGGGCAAGAACGACCAGCAGGGAGTGTTTGAACTCAAGAGCGATGATAACAGTAAAGATCGCGCCAAAAATCGCCTGGAAGATCGTCTGGTTGATAGGATCGATTCCGACATCGACGACCAGATGCCATACCGCGCCGATCAGATGAATCGTCGCTATGACGGTTACGAGCATGATGAGCGCAATCAGGGTCAGAATGATCGCCTGTTCAAAACGCTCGTAGAATGTCAGGCCTCTGAACAGCTTGATGAGGCGGGACCAGTCCCTGCTCTGCCAGGAACGTTTCATGGAGAGGTCTTCCATAGCCGTTTTCCCATCTATGAATTGAGTTATAGTTCCCACGTCCTGGGTCTGATTTTTCTTTCCGTGATGGAGAATACCCCATGCAGTATACGTTACAGATCATGGGCGCTCACCGCCCGTTCGAACCGCCTCCGCTTCCTTCTCCGGAGAAGGAACAGCGCCCGCGTCCGGCGCCTGACGAAGAAGAGCCACCAATTGATCCGGACAAGGAAGGACTGGTCGAACCGCTCGATCCCTCGGATGTGGATGCGGATCCCCATGCGGATTGAATCAGTCTCCGGAAGGGCTCGTGGCCCTTCCGGCGCACATCCGGGTCAGAGCCGGTGCCAGCGTGGCAGACGACAGGACAATATTCTGGCATGATCTCGCACGGCCTTTGGCAAGGCCGATGTCAGCTGGTTTTCGAGGTCTCCCAACGACGTACCCAGGGCCTTGGCCATGTGCGTGCGGTCAGCGACAGGCAGGAGTTTTCGGACCACGGCGACGGTCGTCGCTTCCGGGTCTGGCGCGGTTCTCCAGCGAGAAACCCGATCGTAAATCCGGTGGTCAGCCGCCCGACGCATAAGGCCTTCATATCCATGGTCTTTTTCATGGTCGCCGAGATAGTCGGCCAGCAGGACCGCCAGTTCTGTGCCGATCTGAACGGTCGGAAGCGACATAATTCTGTTCGGCCTGTCCGTGTGAAGAGTCATGATGCAGTCCTCAGGCCGGCGCGCGTGTCGCCCGATGTCAGAGCCGTCGCATCCAGAGGGCTGACGCTCAAGCCCGAAACAGTGGCGGTGACGTCGACATGCACGGACCCGAACAGATGCAGGAGGGCGGCCTGAGGCGTATAGGAGCCCTTGACGGCTGCGGAGGTCCGGCCGTCCATAAGGATCTGGTCGACAAGGACCGGGCACCCGGTCTGCCGGCCCAATATCTCGATGGCGCGGTCCAGTGGCATGGATGGAATGTTCACCGGCTGCTTTTCTGTCTCGCACGACAGCACATCATGCGGCGCATGAGCCGATGCCGGCGAGGCCATTCCGAACAGCAGCATGAGGACGAGACCGACAGCGACGTGTGGTCTCTCCCTCTGCTGAAGGCGCTGAGGTTGCTTGGCCGTCTGTTCCGCTTGCTCCGTCTCTCCTGCGGAGTGTGACCAAACTGGCCGCATTGTCCCCAGTGAACGGGGCACGGGGGGATGGATGTTCCAATAGTGCTGAAGCGCCTTCAGGTTGAGAAAATGGATAAAACTCGACATCTCCCTGTTCTCGCTGCTTTCGACTTCACCTTCAGAGACGCGGGACCTCCGATGGAAGGCCCCGCTCCACCCTCTCATTCGTGCGGTCGTTCCAGAAAAGACGGCGTTTCCGCTCGGAGAAGGCGTTTCTGATCTACCCGGCGCGGTCAGTGTCTTACGCCGCGACCGGAACTGGCGGTGCGGCTCTTGCCCGCATGGGGAGACGGAACGCGAGATCAGAAGCCAGGGGATCACACCCGGCAGGGGCGACCGCGCCCGCCTGGACCAGGCGTTCCAGCGTGGAGCGAAGTCTGATCCCCGGTATACCGGTATGGGCCACCAGAGACGTTAGCGTCACGCCACGTCCGTCATGACCGAGGCGGCGGAGCACGGAGAGGACACGCGGAGCTAGCGGATCGTCTCCGAAAAGGGCGCGCGTTACCATGATACGCCTCCCTCCAGTCGGTTGCGCCATCTCCGGGCGGCTGTGCGCAGGGAGCGGCGATAGCGGGAATAAAGTCCTTTCAGCGTCGACATCCACATCCTCCGATTAAAGCAACATGGACTTCAGTTGTCTGGCTCACAGAGCCTATGCCGGACCCGATGGCGTCCAGCGAAAGCAAGATTGGAAGAGATGCCTGCCTCGTCAAGAGGGCACGAATGCAGATTTTTTTCATGAATAAGTTTATTATTTTTATTTGTATTTATTTTATGTGGCGGTGTTGCAGACAGAAATTACATGGGTTTTGTTGATTTTCGTTAACCGTCATGGCGATGATCGCAGAAAATCAATATATTTTCCTTCTATGATGGTGGCTCGGGGTTTTCCGGCCACCACCTGTCTTAGAGAGCGCTTCCAGCGTATCCGTTTGTCGGGACTTCCGTCCGCGTCTCGACGGCGGGCGTCAGAGCCGTGGAACCAGTCTTTTGACCTCCGGGATTGTCAACTGCCATCGACGCGGGGAGCGCGGCACAGGACTTGCTTCCGGTGCGTGACACATGAACGATTGGCGCCGTCTGACCATTTGATGTGATCGTGATCGTCTGCGTACAGGCGGTGGGTCCACCGGTGCTGACCGCCTCGAAACGCTGCCAGGACATGCCCTGTTTCGGGAGGTCATGACCAACAGCCGGAACGGCGCGCAGGACGCCGTCCAGCCGCGAGCCCAATGTCCGATCGACCGCCTCCATGAGAGCCATATCCTGTGCCATCATGCGATCAACGGCCTCGAACATGTCGATATCAGGCATTGCCGCTGTCGTCGCGATGCCTTGGACCGGGACCAGGATACCGACCTGGTGTCCCCGCACGTCAACGACGCGCAACGCATCCTGAGCCTGCGCAGGCAGGGCAGCCGCGCTGCAAGCCAGTGTAGCAACAAAGGCGCCAGCATGAATCATACGAGAAAAATGCATTTTGGAATCCTCCGTGTCTGTTAAGCAGTGTCGGACGACGCGGAAAATATGGAGCGCCAAGAACTAGCCCGCAAGGAGTTAAATGGCGATATCTAGAGACCTTCCGGTGCTGATCACGACGGTCGAACTGACGTGGATCGAAAAACAGGTCGAACGCTGGCTGCGCTTCGGTCGACCAGTCGCAGACACGATCCTCGACCGTCAGCGGCGCATGCTCAGCTTCGCGCCCGGCAGCGTGTTCGCCTTCGTGCGCTGGGCCTCCAACGAGTATGGCACAGTTGAATCGCACATCGACATCGTGCACACGGTCGGCTCCGGCGAAGGCTACCAGACCGTCCCATGCGTGCAGCCCGGCGGCGAGGTGTTGCTGCACCAGAATTCATGGCCGCGCGTCCAGCGTGCGCTGGAAGCGATCGACGCGGTCGAGGCGCAGGGCATCGACCCGATAGAGGTCAGTCCTGATTACTGGCGTCACCTGCATCATCGGCTGGAGGCACGGCAACAGCCCGATGCCTACACCAAAGCACGGCATCGGGCATGGCTGCGTCGTCGCGCGTTGCAGTGAGCGTCCTGCCCGCGTCCGGCCTGCTGACGTTTGCTCGTTCCTTTTCCTTCTCTTTCCGGCCCGCTTTCCCGTCATGCTGTCGCGTCCGTTTTGTGCCGGGACAACGCGCTGCTTCGCATCGCGAGCGGAAGGCGCCGGCTACGCCGCCGCGTGTCTCATGGGTCGTCTTCGGACGCCTTTCAGACACCATTCCGACGAACGATCCCGACGTTCAGTGACACGAACTTTCCCGCATCTGGAACACCATCTGCATGCGGTAAGCGGGCGGCCCGGATGCACGACGAACGCAGGCTGACCGATTGGTCATCGTCGCCGGAAGTGTCGCCAGTTTGACGGTCCCCAGTCATGTGCGGAAGTCGTTTTCGATCAGGTCAGGCGCATGGT
>NZ_SLZN01000007.1 GCF_004346035.1 Acidomonas methanolica
TTCATCAGCAGCGTGCCGCCTAAACAGCATAACCAGAGGGGCCAGTTCCTCCGTTATCTCACACCATCCAAACTCCCAAATCTTTCGACGACGGA
This sequence comes from Acidomonas methanolica, assembly GCF_004346035.1. Classification (GTDB taxonomy): domain Bacteria; phylum Pseudomonadota; class Alphaproteobacteria; order Acetobacterales; family Acetobacteraceae; genus Acidomonas; species Acidomonas methanolica. Next base: position 96 of record NZ_SLZN01000007.1, read on the forward strand.
GACCTGGTACGGCAGGAGTTTCACGGGCTGATCATGGCTCACTTCGCAATCCGCGCCCTGATCCATGAGGCCGCCCTCAACGCAAACGAGGACCCGGACAGGCTCTCCTTTCTCCATGCCGTCAGGCTCGTGCGTCGCAAGATGGCCGCAGCCGCAGCCGTCGCCCTTTCCCCCTCGGAGCCGGACGGTCTTCCATAAGATGGTTCTCGCCGAACTCCTTCAGGAGCGCCTGACACCACGCATCGGCCGGCGCAATCCACGCGGCGCGAAATGCAAGATGTCCGGTTACCCGATCAGACCAAAGGCACAGTCCCCGCCAGCCCCGATCGACATCCGCATCGCAATCTATATCATTAAGTGAACAGCATTGGGGTTAGCCGCGGAGTTTCATCAGGGACCTCCGCCGCCAGGTCGGAAAAGTTTTTTGGTTCTTTTTTTCAAAAAAGAACCCTCATGCCTTGCGTCGACAATGACCGCTTCGCCGGAAAGACATCAGGCCATTTCACACGTCGAGTTCGGCCTCCGCCGCTTCCGTTTCATCCGGCGCCGTCAGCATCGCCTCCGCCACAACTCCGGCCTGCTCGCGGACACGCCGCTCGATCTCGTTCGCCACCTCCGCATGCTCACGCAGGAACTGTTTCGCGTTTTCACGCCCCTGCCCGATGCGTTGACTGTCAAAGGAAAACCATGAGCCGGATTTATCGACGATATTCGCCTTGACGCCGAGATCGATCAGTTCGCCCATCTTGCTGACGCCCTCGCCATACATGATGTCAAACTCGACCTGCCGGAACGGCGGTGCCATCTTGTTCTTGACCACCTTCACCCGCGTCTGGTTGCCCACCACCTCGTCCCGATCCTTGATCGAGCCGATGCGGCGAATATCCAGGCGGACTGACGCATAGAATTTCAGCGCATTGCCGCCCGTCGTCGTCTCCGGACTGCCGAACATCACGCCGATCTTCATGCGGATCTGGTTGAGGAAAATGACCATGGTGTTCGAGCGCGACACCGTGCCCGTCAGCTTCCGCAGCGCCTGACTCATCAGCCGCGCATGAAGCCCGACATGGCTGTCCCCCATATCTCCCTCAAGCTCGGCCCGCGGCACGAGCGCCGCAACGCTGTCCACCACCAACACGTCGATCGCGCCCGACCGCACCAGCGTATCGGCGATTTCCAGCGCCTGTTCGCCCGCATCCGGCTGGCTGAGCAGCAGATTGTCCACATCCACGCCCAGCTTGCGCGCGTAACCGGGGTCCAGCGCATGTTCCGCGTCGATGAAGGCGCAGGTGCCGCCCTTCTTCTGCGCTTCCGCGATCGCATGCAGGGCCAGAGTCGTCTTGCCCGAGCTTTCCGGGCCGTAAATCTCGATGATGCGCCCGCGCGGCAGCCCGCCGATCCCCAACGCGATATCCAGCCCCAGCGAGCCGCTGGAAATCACATCGGCCTGCTCCTTGGGCCTCTGGCCCATCCGCATGATCGAGCCCTTGCCGAACGCGCGTTCGATCTGGCTGAGCGCACCTTCCAGAGCCTTGGTCTTGTCCATGGTCATTCCCCGTCCCCGCTTTCCACACTCTCATCCATGTCACGACCAACGGCAATGCGTCATGTGCGCCATTAACCATTCGTTCGCATTTGTTCTTTTGAGAACATATCATGATTCTGCCATGACAAGGCAAGACTTTCCTTGCAGATTCGTGAAAAAAGATCACCTCCCCGCCTGGACGCCCTGCCCTTTCCTGATCCGCCAGACATACGCGATGATCGCAGCCACCACACGGAAATGCTCGACAGGCACTTCCGTATCCAGCGGCAGGGGATACAGGGCCCGCGCCAAAGGCGGATTCGGCACGATCGGCACATGGTTGGCCATGGCCACCTCGCGAATCCGCGCCGCCATCTCGTCCACGCCCCTCGCCACGATTTTCGGCGCGGCCTGCGCTCCACGCTCATAGACGAGCGCCACGGCGTAATGGGTAGGGTTCGTGACCACCACCGTCGCCTGCTTCACCGCCTTCATCATCTGCTGACGCGCCATCCGCGTCCGGAGCTGGCGAATCCTCCCCTTGATATGCGGATCGCCCTCCGTCTCGCGATATTCGTCCTTGAGCTCCTGCCGGCTCATCCGCAGCTTCGACAAGCGATGACGGAATCGCCAGAACACATCCAGCCCCGCGATCACGACATAGCCCGCCAGCAGCGTCATGGAGAGGCGAGCGAACGCATGCAGCAACGTCCCGCAAAGCGGCACAGGCCCGACTCCGACAAGGGAGAGCCCCTCCAGAAGGCTGCGACGCGCCACACCATAGACGAGCGCGCCGAGCAGGCCGATCTTGAGCAGGGCCTTCCCTCCCTCCATCAGCCCGCCGGTCCCGAAAACCCGTGTCAGCCCCTTCACGGGAGAAATCCTGCCCATATCCGGCATGATCCCCTCCGGACGCAGGAGAAATCCCGTCTGGAACAGCCCGAGCCCAACCGTCGCCACCGCCGCGAATCCGCCGACGGGAACGACAAGCGCCAGCCCGTGCCTCATCGCGATCCGGCCGAGCGCGGCAAGGGAGAGGCCGTCGTCGCCGGCATGAAACATCAATACAGCCATGGCACGCATGAAGGACGCGTATTGCCCCGGCAAGTAGAAGAGCAGCATGACCAGACCGGCGCCCATCCCTCCCAGCGTCAACACCTCCCGAGACTGGAGAACATTGCCTTCCCCCCGCGCTTTCTGAAGCCGCCGGGACGATGGTTCCTGTGTGCGGTCTTCCGATTCCGCCAAGGCTTACAGTCCCGGCAGGCCGGAAAGGATCGTGGACGCATTCTCGATCCAGACCGTCAGAATGCGCTCCACCATCAGGGCCGTCAGCGCAACGCCTCCGAAAATCCCGAGCGGCATGGCAAGGGAATAGACCTGCAAATTCGGCACGATCCGGCTCAGGATCGCCAGCGCGCCCTGCCAGAGCAGGGAAAACAACAGAAACGGCGCGACAAGCTGCATGGACAACAGGAACATCCGGCTCGTCAGCAAGACCACACTCTTCGTCGCATCCATCAGCAGAGGCATATGCGCCAGGCCGCCGGGGCCCCAGCCCAGCGGCACAAGCACGTAACTTCCGGTCAACGCACGCAACGGCAGGACATATGCCCCCGACAGCAGCAGCATCACTGGCGCCGCAAGGGAGAAAAACCGCCCGAGCACGGCGGCCGAGGCGCCCAGTTCGGGATCGGGCTGCAACACGCTGGACAATCCGGTCAGAAGCGAGACGAGTTGTCCCGCTACCGGCAGAATGAGGGCGGACAGGCGCGCCAGCCAGCCGATGAGCCCCCCCACCAGCAACTCGACGCCCCCCATGCCCGCCAGCCGCAGCGGCGTCACTCCGGCCACCTCTTGCGGCCCGAACCCCGCCTGCGCCAGCGGCACGACGAGAAGGGTGAGGCAGGCCGCGATTCCCGCCCGTACCATCACGGGCGAACTGCTTTCTCCCAGCCCCGGCATGAGCATGACCACCATGCCGACGCGGCACAACACCAGCCCGAACGTCAGAGCCAGAACCGGCAACGCCCGCAGAAACGCGTCTTCCGGCGTCATGTGCCACCCACCAGAATCATCTGATCGAACAGGAAGCGCCCGAAGGCGATGAGCGTGCCGGTCATGAACGAGCCTGTCACCATCATCACCACCCCGATCGCGATCACCTTGGGCACGAAAGCCAGTGTCGCTTCGTTGATCTGCGTCACGGCCTGGAACACCGCGATCACCAGCCCAACCCCCAGCGCGACGATAAGCGAGGGCGCACTCAGCTTGAGCGCGATCATCAGAGTCTCATGCAGAATGGCGCGGAGATCGACTGCTTGCATGGCCGTTCAGATCGACATCCGCATGACGTCCTGATAGGCCTGCACGAATCGATCGCGCAGCACCGTCGTCGTCTGCAAGGCAAGCTGGGCGTTGGCGACCGCCGTCACGATGCCCGTCACGTCACCATGACCGGACAATCCCTGCGCGGCAAGGGCCTCCGCCCCATGTCCGGTCTGGATCGCGGAGCTGACGGCACTTCCGAGAACGCTGCCGAATTCAGCTCCGGACGACGATGCTGAAAACGCCGGGGCTTCCGTGCCGCCCGTCCGATCCCCCTGCGCCGTCGCCGCCTGACGCATGGTCTCGGCATAGGCGTTGAAGGCCTGCGTCACATTGCCGATCATTTCAGAATATCCAGCGTGCGCGAGAGCATGGTGCGCGTTGCCTGCATCGTGTTGAGATTGGCTTCATAGGAGCGTTGCGCCTCGCGCATGTCCATCGTCTCCACCATGGTGTCCACATTGGCGATCTTCACATATCCCCGCGCATCCGCCGCGGGATGCGACGGATCGTAGCGAAGCTGGAAGTCCGACTGATCCCGCCCGATCTCCCGCACCTCGACGGAACTTTCGCCCGTCTCGTCGTCGATCGCCTCGCCGAAGGTGATGGTCTTCCGGCGATAGGGGTCCGCGCCGGGCGTCGAGCCGGTCGTATCCGCATTGGCGAGATTCTCGGCAATCACCCGCAGACGCTGGCTCTGCGCGTCCATACCGCTCGTGGAAACGCCGATAGTGCTCGAAAAGTCCATGACGACCTGTCCTGCCTGTCCCTTTATTTGTCGAGCACCGTCTGAAACATGCTCATGTATTTCGTATAGAGATTGGTCGCGAGATGCTGCTGATCCTGCACATCGGCGACCTGTTCCAGTTCATGCTCCAGCGACACCTGGTTGCCATCGAGAGATCGCTCCGAAGCCGGGCGTGCCGTCACCCGCACCGGGTCCGCGGAAACACCGAAATGCGCCTCGTTCGTCCGCACCGGCTCGACATCGAATTCATCGACGGCCGCCTGAAACGGCGTCACGTCCTTCGGCGCAAAGTCGGGCGTATCGGCATTGGCGACATTCCCCGCCAACACCTCCTGACGGGCGGACAGCCAGGACAGACGCCGCGCTCCGAGAGCGAGCAGATCCGTTCCCTGACCGCCGGTTTCCGGCGCGATCCTGTCCGCGTTCAGCATGGCTCTCTGTCACCTCTCGCCGTTCCGGGAATCGACTCGTCAGGAATCGATTCGATGCGGAGCCGAGCATGGCGGCGAAAAGTTAATGCTTCGTTTCCACACCAAAGATTCGGCCGGAAAATCGACGCGAAAATTTTTCGCGCTCTTCCCCCTCGCCCGTTAACCATCCGTTATGGATTCCCACTCTAGGCTCGGGACGAACATCGACCCGCAGGCCCAACATGAGTGTTTCCGATCTCGCCTATCCGATCAGCGTTCTCGCCACGCTTCTGGCGCTTCTGCTCGCGAGCCGCCCGCTGCTCAGGCGCTGGCAGCATCGCCTCGCCGCGCCGCCGGACGCCCTGATCTCCCTGCGCGCCAGCCATATGCTGGATCGCAGCCGACGGCTTCTGCTCGTGGAGTGCGACGGCGCGCGCCTCGTCGTCCTGACCGGCGGCAGCCAGGACATCATCTTGCCCTGGCCCGGAACAGGCGGGACGGAGGCCGGTCCGTGAGACGCTCCCTTCACCTCATCATCGCCCTCGGCCTGCTCCTCCTGCCGGCTCACGCCTTCGCCCAGTCCCTCAACATAGATCTCGGCCAGAGCGGCGCGGGAACCACGAGTCGACTGGTGCAGCTCACCGCGCTGATCACAGTGCTTTCCCTCGCCCCCAGCCTGCTGGTGATGGTCACGGCCTTCACGCGCATCATCATCGTGCTCTCCCTGCTCCGGAACGCGCTGGGCACGCAGGGCACACCGCCGAACACCGTGCTGATCGGGCTCGCGCTCTTCCTGACGCTCTTCGTGATGCAACCCGTGCTCGACCGCTCATGGACGGAGGGACTCATGCCCATGATGAATGGAAAGATCGGCGAGCTGGAGGGGCTGAAGGCCGCCGCCGAACCCTTCCGCGCCTTCATGCTGGCCCATGTCCGGGGCACGGATCTGGCGACCTTCCTCAACCTCGCCCATCTGCCCCAGCCGATCCATCCGACGGACGCCCCCTGGCGCGCGCTCATGCCCGCTTTCATGGTCGGCGAACTGAGTCGCGGGTTCGAGATGGGCTTCCTGCTCTATCTGCCGTTTCTGGTCATCGACCTGGTCGTTTCAAGCATCCTGATGAGCCTCGGCATGATGATGCTGCCGCCGGCGACCGTCTCGCTGCCCTTCAAGCTCATCTTCTTCGTCCTGGTGGATGGCTGGCAACTGGTCTCAGGCAGCCTCGTCCGCAGCTTCGGAATGGGATGAAGTCAGTTCCCGGGACGTCCGTTCGTCCGCGTGCCGACCGCGAGGCCCGATCCGCGCGGATCGGTCTCCCCCACACATTCGCCGTCCGTCCCGCAGATCGCGGCATTCACGCGACCGCTCCCCCGATGCGGAACCGGCCTGCCATTCAGGATGGCGCCAACGGCGGCCCCGAGCGCCTCCGCCGCGTCGTTCTGGCCGGAACTCGCGGCAACGCCCCGCAGCGCGCCGCGCGATTCGACGATCGACGCCCCCAGCAGCGGCGTCACCACCCGCGCCGGGGAAGCGGCCAGCACGACCCCCATTCCGTCCGTCACGCGCCCCGTGCCGAAGAGATTGTTGTCGGTCAGGGCGCAGGCCACGGCATTCCCCTGCCGATCGGTCACGAGAAACGAGGTTGAGGCCGGCAGGGCGGGCAACGAGCCGCCGCTCCGTATTTCGCCGCCATCCAGCATGGCCTGCGCCTGGGCGACCAGATCGCCCCCCTGCGCGCCATGCGCCGCGCGCCAGGCCGCGACCGCGCCGTTGGCGGACGCCCCGCGCAGCATCGCGGCCGCTCCGAAGCCGCCATCCGCCGGAGGCGGAAGGAAATAGGCCACCGTCTCGCCCTGCGCGACCCGCAGGGACGGCCCCTCGACGGGCAAGGCCGCACGCATCGCCTCCGGGGAGAGATCCCCGCCCGCCTGCGTGGCCGCCTCGGCGAAAATCCCGCTCAACGCGCCATTATAAAGATCGCCCACGCCCATCCGCGCGAGGCGCTCGATGAAATTGGCCAGTTCCGGCTGCTGGAGCTCGTCGCCGCTCTGCAAGGGCGTGCCGTCGACCCGGGAGAAGATCGACCGCGCCACCTCATCGGCAAACAACGCATTGTGCACAGCCGCGATATCGCTGCTCAGGGCCCGGCTGACGGTTATGCCGGCCCGCGCCAGACGGATCGCTGGACGCAGCGTGTCGGCGAAATCCACGCTGCCGTAGCGCAACTGCATGAGGAAGATGCCGCGCGGCGTCATCGGCACCGCCGCCGGACGATCGCCCTGCTTCGACGCGCCCGCGCCGGAGGGAGCCACGGGAAGAAAGAGAAAGGAGTGCGGCGCTTCCTTCGGACGCGAGGCGATGCAGGCCCCGCCGCCGCCCAGCGAGGCGCGCGACGGCAACGTCACCGCCAGCGCCATGGCGACCGTCGCCGCCGCATCCGCCGCGTTGCCGCCGCGCGCCAGCACGTCCTGCCCGGCCAACGCGGCCTGAGGCTCGTCCGCCACCACGGCGCCGACATAGCCAGTCAGCAGATTGCTGGTATGCCCGAACAGGTCGTGCCCGATGATGGCGACGCCCTGCGGCACGCCACCGCATCCGGACAGGAACAATACTGTCGAGGCAAGCGCGCCGGCGATGAGACGGGAACGGCGAAATTTCTGTCGAGCGTCCTGCCGGCGTTGCACCACGTGCGATCTCTCCCCAGGCCCGTCCGGGCCGAATATAATCCGCGACCAATCCGCAGGCGTGCGAAGCCCTGCCGAATCCCGCACGGCAACCACGTCCCTCACGCATCTAACCGCGATCCCCGCGCGCGGCAACATGCCTCCGGGCCGTGCCGCCTCTCCGGGACTGTTTCATGCGCCCCGCCGCCGACGGACCGCTCCCGCTTCAACATCAGAATCCTGAAACCGTCTCCCGCCCACCCGCACCTTTGCGCGATCCGCCGCAATAGCCTATGCAACCCTGATCCCGCCCCCGGACCGACCGGAATGATCGCCCATGACGCTTCGCCCGCATCTCTTCGCCGCCATTGCCGCGCTCGGCCTTGCCGCACCCGCCGCACGAGCCGAGCCGCCCTCCGGCTTTACCCCGGCGCAGCGTCAGGAAATCGTCTCGATCCTGCGGGACGCCCTGAAGACCGACCCCACGATCCTTGGCGACGCCATCATCGCCCTGCGAAGGGATGCGGAAAAGAACGCCCGCAGCAGCGCGCTGACCGCCCTCCGCGACAACCGCGCCGCGCTGGAGACCGGCCCCGCCTATACGCTGCGCGGCAATCCCTCCGGCGATGTGACGGTCGTCGAGTTCCTCGACCCGCGCTGCGGCTATTGCCGCGCCATGGTTCCGGTGGTGGACAAGCTGCTCGCCGCCGATTCCCATGTCAGGCTGGTGGAGAAAGTCATCCCCGTGCTGGGCGAGAAAAGCGTGCTGGACGCGCAGGCAATCCTCGCCGCCGCGCGTCAGGGCGGATACGACAAGATGAAACGCGCCCTGATGCTCGACAAGCAGGAGCCAAGTCTCGACCGCGTCCGTGCCGTTGCCTCGGCCAACGGGCTGGATGCGGACAAGCTGGTCGCGGATATCAAGGACCCCGGCATCGCCCGGGAACTCAACGACAACCTCGCCCTGGCCCGCGCCATCGGGCTCGACGGCACGCCGACCTTCATCTTCGGCAACAGCAGCGTCATTCCCGGCGCGATTTCGCTGCAAAACATGCAGGCCAACGTGAAAGCCGTGCGCGAAAGCAAAGGCTGATCGTCCCGGACTCCGTTCCCGGAGCCCCCGGCAATGGGGCCGACGAAACGGCCTCTCACGCCAGCAGCGCGCGAACCTCCTCCCAGTCCGGCGCCGCCTCCGCCGCGCCGGGCCGCGTCACGGCAAGAGCGCCGCAGATCGCCGCCATCCGCACCGCCTCGGCCAGATCGCGCCCAGCCGCCAACCCCACCGCCAGACCGGCATTGAAGCAATCGCCCGCCGCGACCGTATCCACGACACGCACCGGCAAGGGCGGAACGAACCCGCCGGATTCCCCCTGCTGCCACCACACGCCGCGCCCGCCCATCTTCACGGCCGCCGCCCGCGCACCAAGCGCCAGCAACGCCCGCGCGGCCCGCGCCGCATCCTCCGGCCCTTCGGGGCGAATCCCCGTCAGCGCCTCCGTCTCGCTCTCATTGGGCGTCACCACGTCCACCAGGGACCAGAGCGCCGCGGGCAAGGGACCGGACGGCGCGGGAGCGGGATCGAGCACAACCCGCGCGCCCGCCGCCCTGCCGCGCTCCGCCGCCGCGCTCACCGCCGCGAGCGGTACTTCCAGTTGCAGCAGCACGACCGCGGCTCGGGCGAACACCGCCTCCGCCTCGGCCACATCGGCGACGCCGACAGCCATGTTCGCCCCGCCCACCACGGTGATGCAGTTCTCACCCGATTCCTCGATCCCGATCAGCGCCAGCCCGGTCGGATGCGCCGCATCCTCGCGCATGGCCTCCAGTTCCACCCCGAACGCCCCGAGCGCCTCGCGCGCCCGCGCGCCGAACGCGTCACGCCCGATCCGCCCCACCAGAGCGGCGCTCACCCCGACCCCCGCCCCGAGCCGCGCCGCGGCGGCGGCCTGGTTCGCCCCCTTGCCGCCCAGCCCGATGGCATAGCTCTCACCATGCACGGTCTCTCCCGGGCGCGGCAAACGCCGCGTCCGCGCGGTCACGTCAATATTGATGCTGCCGAAGGAAAGAATGAGAGGGTTGGTCATGCAGTGGAACCCGGATGCCGCAAAACGAAGAGCCGTCGCTCTTTCCGACCTGACCACGAAACCTCCCGATGAGACACCGCAGCCAGACCATCAAAAGTCTTTTTGCTTCTTTTTCTTCAGAAAAAGAAGACCCCACCCACACCCCTCCACCCGTCCCTCAGGAGAAAGCCGCCCCTCTTTCCTGAAAGATTGATGAACCGGGATTTTCTCGACAAACTGCGGCCACTCCAGCCGCGCACCGTCAATCGGCTGCTCTTCCGCGAAAGGCCGCGCTGACCTTATGGCTGAAAGAGATCGCACCGAATCCCGCCTTGCGCGAGCGGTTCGGCCACGCCCCCGCGCGATGGACCGAGTTCGGCTGCCGATACCGCGCCGAACTGACGGACACCGACCATGACGAGGCTATCCGACACCTCTGAAGCGCTTCTGAAACACGGGCCGGTCACGTTGCTCCACGCCGCGCCTCATCACGCCCTCATATTGGCCGCATATCTCCGCAACCAACCCTAGACGCCGGCGCCTCCCTCACATATCCACGCGCCGCAGCCAGTCGCGGACATGGAGAAGGCTCTCCACCACGGCGAAGGCCTTTCCGCGCACATCCTCCGAGGGCGCAAGCAGGTCCGGCACCACCACGACGCGGAATCCCGCCGCATACGCCGCCAGCGCGCCGCTATGGGAATCCTCCAGCGCCAGCCCGTCCTCGGGCGCGACGCCGATCCGTTCCGCCGCCTTCAGATAGGGCTCCGGATCGGGCTTGCCCCGGATGACGTCGTCACGCGTCACCACGGCGTCAAAACGCCCGTCCAGCCCGGCCAGCTTCAGATGATGCTCCGCGCGATACCGGCTCGACGACGTCGCGATGGCGCGCGGCAACTGCAATTCGTCGAGCAGTTCCAGCAGCGGCTCGACGCCCTCCTTGAGCACGAGCCGCCCCGTATCGACATAGCGGCGCAGATGCTCCTCCTGAAGCTGGAAGAACCGCTCCATCGGGAAATCCGCGCCGTATTCCTCCCGCACCAGCTTGCGGCACCCATCCGCCGGAACGCCGATCATGCGGCGGCAGAAGCTCAGCGGCATGTCATGACCCAGATCGCGGGCCGCCTCCTCCAGCGCGTCCATGGCGAGGGTTTCGCTGTCGAGCAGCAAACCGTCCATGTCGAAAACGACGCCACGGATCGGCGTCGTACGGGCGGGCAGGGAGGTCTCGGCGCGGGTGCGATCCGTCATGGGGTCATCCTTCTGCGGTTGCGGTCACAAAGTCGTGGAAAGGTCATGGACCACACGAGCGGCCTGTTCCGGTCGCTCGCAGGGTATTTCTTCTTTTTCTGAAAAAATGGGTTCGAATCTTCACGGCACGAGGCGTCCTTCCGCCGCTTCAGCTTCATGACACCCCCTCGGAGACAGTCAAACGTCGCACCGCTGGAGGTGGTTTTCCTGCCCCCCGAAATCGTCCCTCCGGGACTGGCGCAACATCCGCGCGAACCAGAGCGCCACGCCGAGAAACGCCGCGCCCCCCAGCAGCGTCGCCAGCCCCGGCGCGACCGGCAGGGCCAGCGCGTCGCTCCGTCCGGCGGCTCCGCTCACCGCCGCCAGCGCCACGCCCATCAGGCTCTCGCCCACGATGAAGCCCGAGGCCAGCATGGTGCCGATTCCTCCCTCGCCCTGCTTGCGCCCGCGCAGCACCAGCCAGCTGACGACCGCCCCGAACGCGATCGTCACGGATATATCCGACGGCAGATAGATCCCCATCCCCACCGCCAGCGGCGGCACGGCGAACCCGAAGCGCCGCGCGATCCGGTCCAGCGCCACCAGACCCAGACCCAGCGCCGCGCCGATCAGGATCATCGGCCAGTCCAGCCCGCCCAGGAGAATCCCTTCGGCGATCGCCGCCATCAGCGCCGGCTGCGGGGCCGCGAGGGCGCGGGTCGCATCCATGCCCGGGCGCGGCAGCGTGCCCACGAAGCCATAGGCCTGATAGAGCACGTTCAACACGGGCGGAATCACCACCGCCCCCACGACGCAGCCGATCAGCAGCGCGAGTTCCTGACGCCAGGGACTTGCCCCCACGAGCTGGCCCGTCTTGAGATCCTGGAGATTGTCGTTCGAGATCGCCGCCGAGGCGGTCAGCGCCGTCAGGACGAACAGCCCGAAGGCGATGGCCAGCTTCTGGTCCTGCGCGGCGAAGGCGGGCGGCAGGAGATGCAGCGCCTCCAGCCCCAGCATGGCGAGGCTGAGCAGGACGATGGCGATGATGCCGATGCCCGAGATGGGCGAGGAGGACGACCCCACGATCCCCGCCATGTAGCCGCAGGCCGCCGCGACCAGAAAGCCGAGCACCACACAGGCGGCCAGTCCGAGCAGCACGGGAACCGCCATCCCCGCGCCGAACGGCAGCGCCGGATGCAGGAACAGCGCGAAGAGCGCGGCGAGCGTCAGCGTCAGAACCACGCCGATCGCCAGAATCGCGACGGGCGGCAGATCACGGTCCGAATCGCCCGCCGTCGCGCGATGACGCGCGGAGAGCGCCTCCTTCAATCCGCTCGCGACCGGCCCCATCAGGCTGAGCAGCGTCGCGACCGCCGCGACCGCGATCGTCCCCGCGCCCAGGAAACGCACCTTGTGCAGCCAGATTGCCGTCGCCAGCGCCTGGGGCGTGGCGCCCGCATGATCGGTGAGCGCCGTCAGCCACGGCACGGCCACCCCCCAGCCGATCGCGACGCCGAACAGCATCGCCAGCCCGCCACCGATTCCCACGAGATAGCCGGTGCCGAACAGCGCCAGCGAAAACGAGCCATGGATGCGGAACACCGCATTGCCCAGCGACGCCACCGCGCCGACCCCGTCGGAAAACAGCCGCAGGCCGCCGCCGGCCAGCGTCATGAGCGCGGCGATCACCCCGCCCGACGCCAGCGCACGCACCGACGCCGCATCTCCCTCGGGCGAGGACGCATGAAGGATTTCGGCGCAGGCCACGCCTTCCGGATAGGGCAGCGCGCTCCGCGTCACCAGCGCGCGACGCAGCGGAATGGTGAACAGCACGCCCGTCATGCCGCCTGCCAGCGAGATCAGCATGGTCTGCCAGTAGGGGAAATTCCGCCAGTATCCGACCATGACCAGCGCGGGCACGGCGGCGAAGACGCAGCTCAGCGTCCCCGCCGCGGAGGCCTGCGTCTGCACCATGTTGTTCTCCAGCACGGTCGAACGCCCCAGCATCCGAAGCACCGCCATGGAAATCACCGCCGCCGGAATGGAGGACGCGATGGTCAGGCCGATCTTGAGCCCGAGATAGACATTGGACGCGGTGAAAACCAGCGTGATGAGCGCCCCCAGCACGATCCCGCGCCAGGATAGCTCTCCCCCGGCACGGCCGGCAGCATTCATGAAGGACATCCTCAGCCCGTATTGCGATACGGGGCTTTCGAGAGCGGGTGCGTCCGGAAAGTCCCGGCCCCTATCTGGCCCTGTTTTGCAACAAAGGGCCAGCCCCGAAAGAAAGCCGGTCGTGTCCGGGTCCGAATTCCAACGCCGGGTTGACGGGGCCGACGCAGGGCAAGGTCATGAGACGCGCCCGGGCGTCGAGACGACCCCGTTCAGTGACGGGTCGCGTTCAGCAGCAACTCGGCCGCCTCGATCTCGGCGCGGACGGCCTGGATATGGCGGGCGATCGTGTCCTGGGTGGAGATGTCCTCGGCCGCCACGTTGGCAAAGGACGATTCCAGCCCCGCGAGACGGGTGCGGGCGTTCTCGATGGAGATTTCGGAGAGCATCTTCACCTCGTCCGCCAGGACCGTGCAGCGTTCCGCCGTCATGTCGGCGAAACCGCCACTGATGAAATACTGCTCGACGATCTGGCCGCCCTCATAGAGGGAGACGAGGCCGCCGCGCAGCATCATCATGATCGGCGCATGGCCCGGCATGGCCGCGATGTCGCCCTCGGCGCCCGGGATCACCGCCATCTGCACGTCCTTGCGGAGAAGAAGCTTCTCGGGGCTGATGATTTCGAGCTGCACAGACATGGGATCAGCCCTGCTCGCGCATCTTGGCGGCCTTCGCGATCACCTCGTCGATCCCGCCGACCATGTAGAACGCGCCTTCCGGCAGGTCGTCATGCTTGCCCTCGACCACTTCCTTGAAGCTGCGGACCGTGTCGTCCAGCGAGACCAGCTTGCCCGGCGCGCCCGTGAACACCTCAGCCACATGGAAGGGCTGGGACAGGAAACGCTGGATGCGGCGCGCGCGGGCGACGATCTTCTTGTCGTCGTCCGACAGCTCGTCCATGCCGAGAATGGCGATGATGTCCTGCAGACCCTTGTAGGTCTGGAGAATCACCTGCACCGACCGCGCGACCTGGTAATGCTCCTCGCCGACGATCTTCGGATCGAGCGAACGCGACGTCGAATCCAGCGGGTCCACGGCGGGGTAGATGCCCATTTCCGCGATCGAGCGGTTCAGAACCGTCGTGGCGTCGAGATGCGCGAAGGTCGCGGCCGGAGCCGGATCGGTCAGGTCGTCGGCGGGGACGTAGACGGCCTGCACCGAGGTGATCGACCCCTTCTTCGTGGAGGTGATGCGCTCCTGCAACGCGCCCATCTCCGTGGCGAGGGTCGGCTGGTAGCCCACCGCCGAGGGAATGCGCCCGAGCAGGGCCGAGACTTCCGAGCCCGCCTGGGTGAAGCGGAAGATGTTGTCCACGAAGAACAGCACGTCCTGCCCTTCCTCGTCGCGGAAATACTCGGCGAGGGACAGGCCGGTCAGCGCGATGCGCGCGCGGGCGCCCGGCGGCTCGTTCATCTGGCCATAGACCAGCGCCACCTTGGAGCCCTTGGTCGAGCCGTCCTCGTTGATCTTGATGACGCCCGCGTCCTGCATCTCGAAATACAGGTCGTTCCCCTCGCGGGTCCGCTCGCCGACGCCGGCGAAGACCGACACGCCGCCATGGGCCTTGGCGATGTTGTTGATGAGTTCCTGGATGATGACGGTCTTGCCGACGCCCGCGCCGCCGAACAGGCCGATCTTGCCGCCCTTCAGATAGGGGCAGAGGAGGTCCACCACCTTGATGCCGGTGACGAGGATCTCGGACGCCGCCGCCTGCTCGTCGAAAGCGGGAGCCGGACGATGGATCGGGTAATACGTGTCGGCGTTCACCGGACCGCGATCGTCGATCGCCTCGCCGACCACGTTCAGGATGCGCCCGAGCGTCGCGGGGCCGACCGGCACCGTGATCTGCGTGCCGGTGTCCCTGACCTCCTGGCCGCGGCTCAGCCCGTCCGTGCTGTCCATGGCGATGCAGCGCACTTCACGCTCGCCGATCTCCTGCGCGACTTCGAGCACCAGCGTCTGGTCGCCCTTCTGCACGTGCAGCGCGTTGAGGATATGCGGCAGCGTCCCTTCGAACTGCACGTCCACGACCGGGCCGCGAATCTGGGTGATGCGCCCGACGACGTTGCTGCTCCCGAGGCTGCTCGCGGGAATTTCGGGGGAAAGGGTTTCGGACATCGTGTTCGGCTCCTGGGTCGGGGGTCTCAAACGGCTTCGGCGCCGGAGATGATCTCGATGAGTTCGGTGGTGATGTTGGCCTGACGCGAGCGGTTGTAGCGCTGGGTCAGGGTGTCGATCGCCTTGCCCGCATTGCGCGTCGCGTTGTCCATGGCCGTCATGCGCGCGCCCTGCTCGCCCGCGGCGCTTTCCAGCAGCGCGGCATAGAGCTGCACCTGGAGATTGCGCGGCAGGAGGCTGGCGAGCAGTTCGTCCTCTTCCGGCTCGAACTCGTATTGCGGGGCGTCGTCGGCCCTGTTGTCATTGTCCGGCACGGCCAGCGGCACGAGCGGCAGCGCCAGCGGCGTCTGCGTCATCGCGTTGACGAAGCGGTTGAACACCAGCGTCACGCGATCGACCTTGCCGTCCGCGAGCAGAGTCTCGATCGTCCCGCCCAGCGACTGCGCGGTCGCGAAGGGCACCTCGCGTCCCGCCGTTCCGGCCACGCGCTCGATCACCTTGTCCGGAAAGGCGCGGCTCATCGCGTCGCCGCCCTTGCGCCCGAGCGGCAGGATGAGCACGCGCTCGCCCTCGGACTCCAGATCCTGCACCAGGCTGGCCATGAGACGCGCCAGATTGGCGTTGAAGCCGCCCGCAAGCCCGAGATCGCTGGTGAGCATCACCAGCAGATGCGTCTTGCCGGGGCCGCCCCGCATGAGCAGCGGCTGCGATCCGTCGCTGCGCACGGTGGCGGCGAGTTCGGCGATCATCCGGCGCATCGCCTCCGCATAGGGGCGCGACGCCTCGGCGCGCATCTGGAAACGACGCAGCTTGGAGGCCGCGACCATCTTCATGGCGCTGGTGATCTTGCGCTGCGATTTCACGCCCTGGATACGGGCGCGCAGTTCCTTCAGCGAGGGCATCGCTTATCCTTTACGCGGCGTAACGCTTGCCGAACGTCGCGAGAAGATCGGACAGCTTCGTCTCGGTTTCGGGCTTGATCTGCTTGTCGGCGCGGATCGCCTCCAGAATCTCCTTGCCGGGACCGCGCAGCTCGGCCAGCAGGGCAGCCTCGTAGCGCGTCACCTCGGCGACCGGCACGGCATCCACGAAGCCGCGCGTGCCCGCGAAGATCACGCAGACCTGCTCCTCGACCGGCAGCGGCGAGGTCTCGGGCTGCTTCAGCAGCTCGACGAGGCGCGCGCCGCGCTCGAGCTGCTTGCGGGTCGCCGGGTCGAGATCGGAGGCGAACTGGGAGAAGGCCGCCATCTCGCGATACTGCGCCAGCTCCAGCTTGATCTTGCCCGCGACCTGCTTCATCGCCTTGATCTGCGCGGCGGAGCCAACGCGCGAGACCGAGCCGCCGACATTCACCGCCGGGCGGATGCCCTTGTAGAACAGGTCGGTCTCGAGGAAGATCTGCCCGTCGGTGATGGAGATGACGTTGGTCGGAATATAGGCCGCCACGTCGCCCGCCTGCGTCTCGATGACCGGCAGCGCGGTGAGCGAGCCGCCGCCCATCGCGTCGGACATCTTCGCCGCGCGTTCGAGCAGGCGCGAATGCAGGTAGAACACGTCGCCCGGGAAGGCCTCACGGGCGGGCGGACGGCGCAGCAGCAGGGACATCTGGCGATAGGCGACGGCCTGCTTGGTCAGGTCGTCATAGCACACCAGGGCGTGCATGCCGTTGTCGCGGAAGAACTCGCCCATCGTGCAGCCGGTGTACGGCGCGAGATACTGCATCGGCGCGGCGTCCGACGCCGTGGCGGCGACGACGATGGAATACTCCATCGCGCCGTTCTCCGTCAGCGTGCGGACGAGATTGGCGACGGTGGAGCGCTTCTGCCCGACCGCGACATAGATGCAGTAGAGCTTCTGCTTCTCGTCGCCCGAGGCGTTGACCGGCCGCTGCGCGACGATGGTGTCGACCAGAATGGCCGTCTTGCCCGTCTGACGGTCGCCGATGATCAGCTCGCGCTGGCCGCGCCCGATCGGCACCAGCGCGTCGATCGCCTTGATGCCGGTCTGCATCGGTTCGTTGACCGACTGGCGCGGCATGATGCCCGGCGCCTTCACCTCGACGGGCTTGTACACCACGTCGGCGAGCGGTCCCTTGCCGTCGATCGGGGTGCCGAGCGCGTCGACCACGCGGCCGAGCAGCCCCTTGCCCGTCGGCACCTCGACGATCGTCTTGGTGCGCAGGACGGTGTCACCCTCGCGGATGCCGTTGCCGTCGCCGAAGATCACCACGCCGACATTGTCGGGCTCGAGGTTCAGCGCCATGCCGCGCGCGCCCGTGCCCTCGAACTCCACCATCTCGCCGGCCATGACGTTGGACAGGCCGTAGACGCGGGCAATGCCGTCGCCGATCGACAGGACGGTGCCGGTCTCGGAAACCTGCGCCTCGTCGCCGAACCCGGCGATCTGCTGCTTGAGGATGTCCGAAATCTCGGCGGGACGGATATCCATCACGCGGCTCCCTTCATGACGTTCTGAATGCGGGACAGACGCCCGCGAATGGAGGTGTCGAACAGACTCGCGCCGATACGGACGACGAGACCGCCGATAAGTTCAGGCGCCACGTACTCGGCGATCGAGACACGGGCATAACCCGCCTCGGCGAGACGGGCCTGGAGCGTGGCGCGCTGGGCGGGGGTCAGCGTCTGGGCGGAGCGCACCTCGACCACCAGCTCGCCCCGGCGGGAGGCGTCGAACGCCAGCACGGCGGCCAGGAAATCGGCGAGGCGGACCAGACGGCGATTGGCGGCGACCACCCCGGCGAAGCGGCGGAGCGCATCCCCGAACCCCTGCGCCGCCAGCACGGCCTCCAGCCCCTCGGTGGACTGGCGCATATCCAGCGTCCGGTCAGAGAGGAACGCGCGCAGGGCGGCGCTTTCGCCGATCAGGGCGAGGAGCGCGCGCACCTCGCCCATCACCTCGGGCAGCGCGCCGCGCTCGTCCACATACTCATAGAACGCCCTGGCGTAGCGACTGGCCAGAGGATCGGCGGCAGATGCCGCCGCATCGAGAGGCGCGCGCGAGTTTCCGACCGCTGTATCGACCACTGACACGTCTGGCGTCCCCACCCCGTTTTCTTGAACTGATCCCGAAACGTTACCATACTCTGGAAGCCATAGGCCCTGAAAGCACGGCGACGCGCCGGAAACAGCGGATTCGTTCTTGTGACAATGTCACCCGCCGCGGCGGAGCAGCCTGTCTGGCGGCGCATCTAGCATGCTGTCGCAACGGCGCGCAACAGAGGGAATGCGCGTTTGAATGTTACTTTTGCGGATTTTGTCACGCTCATAAGCGTCGCGCCCGCCCTCCGGCATCCCGCGACGCGCTTTCCCCAGCAGATTCATATCGACGTCACAAGAAAAGCATCCCGCCGACTCGGCCGGCACGGCGGCGACGCGCGGGACTGGAGCGGGTGAAGGGAATCGAACCCTCATCAGAAGCTTGGAAGGCTACTGCATTACCACTATGCTACACCCGCCCGGTCGCACCAACGGGACCGGCGTTCCGCCTGCCGCCCGACCTAACGCCGATTGGGGGTCTTTGCAAGTGGGGTATGAGGCGAAGACGAGGATCGTCCTGAACGGCCCCCCGCATGCGGCCCATACGCGACGCCCGCGCCCTCTTGACTTTCCTCCGTGTTCGCGGCCATTACCGCCCCAGCGGTCCGGACCTCCGGCTCCGGTGCGGCCTTCGGGCGGCCATGCGGAACAGGGTCGGGACCGGAAGGGGTGTAGCTCAATTGGCTAGAGCGCCGGTCTCCAAAACCGGAGGTTGGGGGTTCGAGACCCTCCACCCCTGCCATGCGCGACAGGGTCAAAGGTCGCGGCGGATGATCGCTCTCCCTCTTTCACCCGCCCCCCTTTTCCTGATATGCGCGGATTTCGACTGAATTCAGAGGATCACGGTGTCGGCCATCTCCCCCAGCACAGGCTCGCAGAAGCCCCCCCGGACGGCGGGAAAGACCGGAACGCCCCGGCCCGCGCCCGGCGCCCGTTTCAGCCTGCTCCGCTACCTTCGGGAAGTGCGCGCGGAAGCCGGCAAGGTCGCGTGGCCCTCGCGGCGGAACACGATGGTCATGACCGGCGCCGTGCTGGTCATGGCCGCGCTGACCTCCGTTTTCTTCTTCATCGTGGACCAGGTGATCGGCCTTGGCGTTCGCGAGCTTTTCGGCGTTGGAGGCTGAGGCAGCAGGATCATGGCTAAGCGTTGGTACGTCGTGCACGTCTATTCCGGTTTCGAGAAGAAGATCGCGGATCATATCCGGGAGCAGGCCGCACAGAAGGGTCTGGCCGATCATTTCGACGAGATTCTCGTCCCGTCCGAGGAGATCACCGAGGTCCGTCGCGGCCGGAAAGTGAATGCGGAGCGCAAGTTCTTCCCCGGCTACGTGCTGGTGAAAATGGAACTGACCGACGACGCCTGGCATCTCGTCAAGGATACGCCCAAGGTCACGGGCTTCCTCGGCAGCCGCAACCGCCCCTCGCCCATCTCCGAAGCCGAGGCGGACCGTATCCTCCGTCAGGCGCAGGAGGGCGTGGATCGCCCCCGCGCCAACATCATCTTCGAGATCGGCGAGCAGGTGCGCGTGGCGGACGGCCCCTTCACCTCCTTCAACGGCGTCGTCGAGGAAGTGGACGAGGAGCGGTCGCGCCTCAAGGTCTCCGTCTCGATCTTCGGGCGCTCCACCCCGGTCGATCTGGACTACAACCAGGTCGAGAAGCTCTGAAGAGCCGGGGCATGGCCCCCGTCTGAACGTCGCCGCCGCCTCGCAGGGCTCCGCCCGTGAGGGCCCGCGGCGGCTCCGTCCCTACGGCGTCGTCGGCAGGGACCGGATTTTCGACGCCGCCTGATCGGCCAGCGTGCCCGTCATCGCGCTCAAC
Source organism: Acidomonas methanolica (assembly GCF_004346035.1). GTDB lineage: Bacteria > Pseudomonadota > Alphaproteobacteria > Acetobacterales > Acetobacteraceae > Acidomonas > Acidomonas methanolica. The sequence goes on from NZ_SLZN01000007.1 coordinate 20,231, forward strand.
GCCGCCACCAGATGGGCCGTATCCCGCGTATCCAGCGTCGTGCGAAGCTGGACCGGCGTGGCGACGACCGGCATCTCCCCTCCGGCGCGATGCACCGAGAGCATCCCCTCCAGACGGGCATTGCCCTGCTGATCCTCATTGAAAGCCGTCACCGTCACCTCGACATAGGCCATCGGCGTGGCCGCCACGGCGTCGTTCTGCGCGAACACGGTGCTGCCCGGCAGACGCCCGGCGAGGTCGATCGCCAGAGTGCGCCCCAGCAGCGCGCCCAACGGCGCGCTCCACGCATCTCCCTTGGCGATCTTCAGCCTGTAATCCCTGTTCTGCCGCACGATCTCGTCACGGTCGAGACTCTGGGCGACCACCGGTGTCCGCACCTCCACCACGGCGGGACCGCCCGCCTGCGCCGATCCGGCCACCGGCGCCAGATCATAGAGAGTCGGATCGGCGTTGCACCCGGCAAGACCGCAGCCCATGGCGATCAGGGCGAGCGACAGACGTCCCTTGGAAAACTCCGGCAACATTCACTGACGCCCCGTGATGAGAGAAGAGGGATGACGGTTGAGATAATCCGTCAGAAACCGGATCGAACGCGCCGCATCCGTAAGCTGGACGATCATGCCCTGAAGATCGCGATGGAAATCCGTGTCGCCGCCATAGCTGCCGAGCACCGCCTGCGCGCTCTGCAACGTGGATTGCAAGGCGGCGCTCATCGCCGGAAGACGCTTGAGGAGCGGCTGCATCCCCTGGTCCGCATGCGCCGTCAACTCGGAAACATGCCGCAGCGAATCGCGCAGGGCCCGCAGCGCCGCCGTCATGTCCGGGCTGTTGAGACGCCGGTCCGTATGGGCGAGCAACCCGTCGACATGCTCGCCGATCTGGGTCAGCGGCATGGCGGCGACCTTGTCCATCAGCGTCGAGGCGGAGGCCATGATGCCGTCGAATCCGCCCGGCTTGCTCGGGATGATGGGAACGCCATCCTCATAGGTCACACTGGCGGACTTGGCGTTCCTGACGAATTCCAGCGCAATCAGCGCCTCGCCGGTCAGGAAGCTCGCACTCTCCACCGAGGCGCGCATGCCGTCCGCCGCCACCATCCGTTCGAGCAACGCCGTCTTGTCACTGTCCGACACCCTCACGCGCTCGGGCTCGAGCTCCATATCGACGCGCACCCGCGCCTGAGCCGTCTTCTGGTCGATCAGCAGGCGCACGCCGGTGACGGTGCCAACCTGGAGGCCGTACATCGTGACCTGCGCCCCCGTGACCAGCCCCTTGACCGAGCTGTCGAGATAGGTCGCCACGTGATAATGCTGGCGATACCGCGCATTGTCGGCCTCGCTCTTGCTGGAATAGAGCTTGAACACGGCGTTCGCCGGCGCGGACGGCGCGGCGATGCTCTGGCGGCGCTCGGGCAGGCCGAAGGCGACGCCACCGGAGAGCAGGGCCTGAAGCGAGGCCAGCTGCACCTTCAGCCCCCCCGCCCCGAGCCCCACCTGAACGCCAGATACGTTCCAGAAGCGCGAATCCGTGCGCAGATAGCCGTCATACGGCGAGCGGATGAAGACCTGCACGAGAATCGGCCCCTCCCCGCCCGGCGGCATGGTGTAGCCCAGCACCTCGCCCACCTGCATGTCGCGGAAATAGACCGGCGCGCCCTCGCCCAGCGACCCCACCGAATCCGTCACCAGCATGTAGGTCGTGCCCGGCTGGTCGGACCGCACGCCCGGCGCACTCTCCAGCCCCGTGAAATCCTCCTGGTAGGTGCCCCCCGGCGCGCCGGGATCGATCCCGATATACGCGCCGGAAAGCAGCGTCTCCAGCCCGGTGATGCTGGCGCCGTTGATGCGCGGGCGCACGACCCAGAACCGCGTATGGTTGGTGAGGATCTTCTCCGCGTCGGCATGCATCTGGATATGGACGATCACGCGCCGCATGTCCGGCGACAGCGTGATGTCATGCACCGTGCCCAGCGCCACCGCCTTGTGCTGGACCTGGGTCTGCCCCGCGGTCAGCCCCGCGGCGGTGTCGAACGTCACCGAGATCATGGGGCCGCGATTGACCCAGTTGCGATAGCCGAGCCATGCCGCGATCCCGATGGCGATGATCGGAATCAGCCAGATGATGGAGAATTTCGTGGTGTGGCTGCGCGCCGCGGGCGGGGACGGTGCGGGGGGTGGGGCGGACTCGCTCACGCGCGCGGGGACTCCATGCTGGCGGAGGCGGAAACCGTGGAGGAGGCGCCGTCCGAAAACCGCTTCTGTTCATCCTCGCCGTTCGCGCGGGCACCGCCGTTCATCCCGGCGGCATCCCACATCGAGCGTGGATCGAACATATGCGCGGCGAAGATAGTGAGAATCACGACGGCCGCGAAGCAGACACAACCGAAATTCGCCGTAACGTTCGCAAGATAGCTGAACCGCACCACGGCGACCAGAATCGAGATCATGAACACGTCGATCATCGACCAGCGCCCGATGAAATCGACGATTCGGTAGACCTTGGTCAGCAGCACCAGCCCCCGTCTCTGGCCCCGCCACGTCGCCTCGACCATATAGGCCAGCGAGAAGATCTTGGCGACCGGCACGATGATGCTGGCGAAGATCACGAGCAGGGCGAGGGGATAGAGCTGAGACTCCCACAATTCGATGGCGCCATGGATGATCGTGCTGGCATCGGGCATGCCGAGCTTCGAATACGTCATGACCGGATAGAGATTGGCGGGAATGTAGAAGATCAACGCCGCGATCAGGAAGGAAACGGTGTTGGACTGGCTGAACGGCTTGCGCCGCCGCAGCTCGTGCTGGCAGCGCGGGCAGACGCCCACCACCTCCGTCGGCGGCACCTCACGGCCGAAATCCAGCACCAGCGCACAGGCCGGGCAGGACACCATATGGGCGAAAGGGGGCGTCCTGTCGCGGCGCACATGAATATGGGCGACATTCAGGGTGCGCCCCGCGGCGTCCGTCGTCTCCTCGGCAATGTCGCGATTGCGCCAGACCAGCTCCTCGTCGAAGGTCGAATCGGTGGCCGCCATGGTGAACATCAGCGCGCTGACGAGAAACACGCCGGGCATGAGATCGACCGTCGCGAGATCGACCAGCTTGCTGTAGGCCACGAACACGCCGAGAATATAGACCTCGATCATCGACCATTCCCGCGTGGCCTCGTACCAGCGCATCACGCGCGGCGTCCAGTCGGGCATGGCGGGCCGGCTCGCGCCGTAGAGAATCGCCCCCATCATCGCGATGACCAGGCCGGGGGTCACGATCGTCACCCAGCCGACGAGCATCCCCACCTCGCCATATCCTTCATGGAAGAGCTGCATCGGGCCGGTGAAGAGCGAGACCGTGTTCTCCCGGCCGCTCACGTCGAGCAGCATCAGCGTGCTGATGAGCAGCGACAGATAGAGCGCCGCGGAGGCGATGCAGAAAGCGGCCGGCGTCCCGATCGGAGAGGTGCGCCGCCGCCGGGCGAGTTGCTGGCCGCAGCGCGCGCACTCCGCCGCCCGGCCCGGCGCGAGCGGCGGCAGATGCTGGAAAAGGCCGCAGGACGGGCATTCCCGCAGCCCCTCCACCACCGTCAGCGATGGCCGCGGCATCGGACGCAGGCGCGGCAGACGAACCGCCTCCCGCCAGATCCGGGAATTGAACCGCTCGCTCATCGCGGCCCGTTCGAAGGAGGAAATCGACCGGAGACAGGCTCGCCCCTGTTGCAGCGCCGCGCCGGCTCCGCTATAGGACCGCGCCAGAGAGCGCCGACATAGCTCAGGGGTAGAGCAACTGATTCGTAATCAGTAGGTCCTCGGTTCAATTCCGAGTGTCGGCACCATGTTTCCTGAAACATGCGCCCATCCTTACCCCGCGAATGCGACAGACGTCTATGGGGCAGATGGTCATGCGTCCGTAACCCTCCAGGGGCCGCAAGAGCCGCCGGCGTCAGGCGCAACGCGGCCGCGGTCGAAGACGATTTCCGGTTCTTTTTCAAACAGAGAACGCTCGGATTTTTTCGCGGGAGGGATTTGCTGGGGCGAACGATGGGGCTCGAACCCACGACCACCGGTACCACAAACCGGCGCTCTACCAGCTGAGCTACGTCCGCCACACAGCGAGGGCCGATTTAGAGAAAGAACCCGCCCCCGTCCAGTCCCTTTTCATGCCTCCCGCGAAAAATCCACCCCCCGTTCCTTGCGGAACCGGCGCCCGCTTTCTACAGTCCCGAGGCCATCGCCGCGCCGGGCCCGAATACGGCGAAATCCCACCGCCCGTTTTCGCGACCCAGAGCAGGAAAGGTTCTTCATGACATTCGCGACCTATCGCGCGCAGTGGGCCTGCAACCCGCTGCGCGAGGTGCTGGCCGGCATGGTCGGCACCTTCGCCCTCATCCCGGAGGTGATCGCCTTCTCCTACGTCGCGGGCATCACGCCCGCCACCGCGCTTTACGCCTCGTTCGTCCTCGGCGTCGCCATCGCCGTCACCGGCGGACGGCCCGGCATGATCTCCGGCGCGGCGGGTTCCGTCGCGCTCGTCGCCGCCGCGCTGGTGCATCGGCACGGAGCGCAGTACATGCTGGCCGCCACGCTGATGGCGGGCGCGCTCCAGGTGATCTTCGGCCTCTGCCGGTTGCAGGTGCTGATGCGCTTCGTCTCGCGCGAGGTCCGCACCGGCTTCGTCAACGCGCTGGCGATCCTCATTTTCTCCGCCCAGATTCCGCAGATGACGCATGTGAACTGGCAGGGCTGCGCGCTCGTCGCGCTGGGACTGGCGATCATCTATCTCCTGCCGAGGCTCGGCACCGCCATCCCGTCCCCCCTCATCTGCATCGTGGCGCTGACGGCCCTCACCCTCTGGCATCCGATGCCCGTCCGCACCGTCGCCGATCTCGGCGCACTGCCCGACGGCCTGCCGACCCTCGCCCTGCCCCATGTGCCGATGACGTGGGAGACGCTGGGCCTCGTCTTCCCCTACGCCCTGGCCATGGCGGCGGTCGGGCTGCTCGAATCGCTGATGACCGCCAGGGTCGTCGACGACACGACCGACACGCATGGCGACCCGCGGATGGAAAGCACCGGGCTGGGCGTCTCCAACATTCTCGCCGGGCTGTTCGGCGGCATCGCGGGATGCGGCATGATCGGCCAGACCGTCGGCAATCTCCGCTATGGCGGGCGCGGCCGCCTCTCCACCTTCACGGCGGGCGCGTTTCTCCTGCTGCTGACGACCGTGCTGCATCGCTACGTCGCGCAGGTGCCGATGGCGGCTCTGGTGGCGATCATGATCATGGTCTCGATCTCCACCTTCTCCTGGTCCTCCCTGCGCGACCTCCTGCGCCACCCGCGCCTCTCCAGCCTCACCATGCTCGTCACCGTGGCCGTGGTGGTGGCGACGCACGATCTCGCCGCCGGCGTGGGCGTGGGAGTGCTGCTCTCCGGCGTGTTCTTCGCCTGGCGCGTCATGGGGCTGCTGCATGTGGAGAAACACACCAGCGGCAGAGCCGATCTCTACATCGTGCGCGGACAGGTGTTCTTCGCCTCGGCGGAACTGCTCTACGACGCCGTCGACTTCCATACGACCTCGAAAATCGTCGCCATCGCGGTGCATGACGCCCGCTTCTGGGACGTCACCGCCGTCGGCATGCTGGAAAAGATCGTCGCAAAGTTGCGCGATCGCGGGATCGACGTGCAGGTTGAAGGGCTGCACCGGGAGCAACACGGGCTGATCGACGATCTCTCCGACGAACCCCTGCTGGCGATGTGATCACTCGAAAGCCGATGAGGACGGTCCGACCGATGAAACTGATTGGAATGCTCAACTCGCCCTATGTGCGGCGGGTCGCGATCTCACTGCACGCACTCGATATTCCCTTCACTCACGAGCCCCTCTCCGTATTCGCGGAGTTCGACGCCTTCCGGGCGATCAATCCGGTGGTGAAGGCGCCCACCCTGGTGACGGATGACGGCATCGTCCTGATGGAATCCGGAGTGATCCTCGACTATATCGGTCACATCGCGCGACGTGACGGGCGCTTGCAGCCGGACGCGGGACCGGACCTTGCGAAAGCCGCCCGCCTGACCGGCCTCGCACTGACCGCCTGCGAAAAGACCGTGCAGATCGTCTATGAACACAAGCTCCGGCCGCCCGAAAAACAGTATCAGCCATGGCTGGACCGTGTGACGGACCAGTTGAAACAGGCCTATCGCCTGCTCGACGAGGAAATCGGGCCCGCACATCCATGGATCTTCGGCGCCGCACCCACACAGGCGGACATCACGCTCGCCGTCGCCTTCCGTTTTACCCGTGAAATGCTGCCCCCTCTCGCCGCGCCGGAAAACTTCCCGCGTCTCGCGGCTTTTTCGGAACGGGCGGAGGCGACCGCGCCCTTCCTGGCCTGGCCCTGCAAATAGCAGCGCATCGCCACGCGAAGAGACGATGAAAGGATCGAGGGACGACCGCCCCCCGATCCCTCGACCGGAAACCTCAGGCCAGAACCCATCCCGTCGCCGGGCGGTTGAAATGCGCGAGCATGTCGTGATCCGGCGTGTTGGTCAGATCCTTGCTCTCGGCGGCGAGAATCTTCTCGGCGACGGTCTTGTGCAGATGCGCGCGGATGTCATGCAACGTATGCGCCGGCGCCGCGAGAACAAGCCCGCGCAACGCATCGGTCCCGCTGAACGCGGCATTGATTTCCCCCGCCATCTCCCGCGCGAAACGCTCCTTCAGCTGCACATGCGGGTCCGTTTTGGGGTCCTTGATCGAACCGATTTCCCCGGCCGCGTCCGTCTCCGCGCCATGGGCGGTGAAACTCCGCGCGGTTCGCAGCTCCTTGCCGTCGAACCGCAGAAAACGCGCCTTTTCCCCGTCGCAGATCGCATAGAGGACGGGTTCCTGAATGGCCATGATGCACTCTTCCTAATTCTATCCGACGCCCCGGACGGGGCGACACGGCAGGTCGACGGAGCGACCTTTACCGGACATGAGCCTCAATGCTTCTGGACGCAAGATCGTTGCATTCCGGGCCGATCGCGAGCGCCTCCGCGAACATTTCCCAGCTCGCCCGGTCCGGCGCGTACATCAGCCCTCCCCGCGCGTCGCGGGGATCGTAGGGCCGTCCGTCGAAGCGCGCGCCATACCCTCCCGCCTCATGCAGGAGCAGCCAGCCGGGCAGATGGTCCCAGGGCAGGCTCAGCGTATAAAGCAGGAAATGCGCCCGCCCGTCGGCGGTCAGCAGATATTCGTGCGCGGCGCAGCGGAAATCCCACATCGCCGCGACAGAGCGGAACGTCCTGTCCGCCCGCGCCGGATCGCGCGACGACAGATGACGCCACGCCGCCTTCCCCGTCATGCGCTGCAACGGCGCGGCCTCCGCCATGCGCAGCCGGCGCAGTTCGATGCCGTCGCGATCGATCCACGCGCCTTCGCCCCGCAAGGCCACCCCCGCCTCCATCGTCATCGGATCGAGAATCACGCTCGCCAGCACCTCGCCATAGGACAGCACCGCCATCATGACGCCGAAGAGCGGCACCCCCGCCACGTAATTGGCGGTCCCGTCGATCGGATCGACCGTCACGGCCAAAGGCGCCGAGGCCACCTCCATGCGCAGGTCGGGCCGCCGCGCCGCCGCTTCCTCGCCGATGACCAGCGCCTCCGGCCACATCTCCAGAAGCCGCGCCGTCACCAGACGCTCGGCACGCTCGTCGGCGATGGTGACGAGATCGTAAGGGCCGCTCTTGCTCTGCACCTCGTCCGGCGCAAGCGAGCGGAAGCGCGGCAGAATCTCCACCCGCGCCGCTTCCCGCGCGATCGCCACCAGCCGCGCCAGCTCCGCCCTCGTCACCTCCGCCATGCCGCATCCCTCCCCGTCCAACCAGACCAATATAAGGGACGCGCGCAGAATGGCGGAATTAAGTTAACCTCACGAAGAGACTCCCCACCCAGGTCGAAAAAGTTTTCTGGTTCTTTTTTTCAAAAAAGAACGCCCCGCGTCAGTCGATCCGGATCGCGCATTCCGGATAGAGCTGCCCGAAGCGCAGGCGATCCTGCTCGAAAAGCCGCACGTCGAGCGAAATCCCGCTCTCCCGGTCCAGCCGCTCCAGCACCTCGCCATGCTCGTACAGCCAGGCCAGCGCCGCGCCGTCGGTCACGGCGAGTTCGGCATGCGCCAGTCGCATCGCCGCCGTCATTTTCCCGTCCAGCGCCGAGAAGAGATTGGCAAGCCCCTGCCCCGTGATCGCCGAGATCGCCACCGTTCCCGGCGCGCGCGGCGCCTCCTCCGCGCCGAGCAGATCGATCTTGTTCAGCACCTCGATGCAGCGATCGGGCCAGTGCGCGTCCAGCATTCCATCCCGCGTCATGCCGCTCAGCACGTTGATGACATCCGCCCGCTGGGCCGCCGTATCGGGATGGGCGATGTCGCGCACATGCAGGATGATGTCCGCCTCCGCCACCTCCTCCAGCGTCGCGCGGAACGCCGCGACGAGTTCCGTCGGCAGATCGGAGATGAACCCCACCGTGTCCGAGAGGATGATCCGCCGCCCGGAAGGCAGCGTCACCCCGCGCATCGTGGGGTCCAGCGTCGCGAAAAGCTGGTCCTGCGCATGGACGGACGCGCCGGTCAACGCGTTGAACAGCGTGGATTTTCCCGCATTGGTGTAGCCCACCAGCGCCACGACGGGAAACGGCACCTTCCGCCGCGCGGTCCGGTGCAGCCCGCGCGTCCGCCGCACCTGCTCCAGATCCTTGCGCAGACGCACGAGCCGCTCGTCCAGCATGCGCCGGTCCGCCTCCATCTGCGTCTCGCCGGGACCGCCGAGAAAGCCGAAGCCGCCGCGCTGCCGCTCCAGATGGGTCCAGAGCCGCACGAGGCGCGAGCGCTGGTATTCCAGATGCGCGAGTTCGACCTGAAGCACGCCTTCGCGCGTCGCCGCCCGCGCGCCGAAAATATCGAGAATCAGCCCCGTGCGATCCACCACCTTGCAGTCGAGCGCGCGCTCCAGATTCCGCTGCTGACCGGGAGACAGCTTCGAATCGACGATCAGCACCGCCACTTCATCCTGCCGCACCATCTCGGCAAGCTGCTCGACCTGCCCGCTGCCGAACAGCGTCGCGGGCCGCCGCGCGCGGAGCGCCAGAATCGCCTGCCGCACCACCACGAGCCCGATGGAGGCCGAGAGCCCTACCGCCTCTTCCAGCCGCGCCTCGGCGGCGCGGAACTCGTCACTGGGGGTCGGCCGCTCCCATGGGAGGATGACGGCCGCCCGCGTCGCGGGAGGGGTGGTGACATTGCTGGCCAAATCGTGAAAATCCCTGCCTGATGCCCTGAAAGGGGAAGAAGCGGAGAATTTTCCGTTCCGCCGCGCGCGTCAACCCGCCGCCGTCCCGCTGTCCTGCCCGACGCCGAAACCGGGCACCGGAGAAAGCGGCATGATCGTGCTGATGGCGTGCTTGTAGACGAGCTGCGCATGGCCGTCGCGCCGCAGCACCAGCACCTCGCCGTCGAAGGCGGGCACGACGCCCTGAAGCTTCACACCGTTCACCAGGAAGATCGTCACGGCGGCCTGGTTCTGCCGGAGATAATCGAGAAACTGGTCCTGAATGGAGACATGCTCCGGCCCCCCCCCAGCCGGGCCCTCGGAAGCCGGGCCCTCGGGGGGGAATCTGTCCTCGATTGGTCTGAAGTCCTTATGCAAGGCGCTCTCTCGATCTACAGCCCATTACGCACAATGCGCCCTGAAACCCGGCTTAATCGTCAACGCATCGGAACGCAAAGGCCGATGGCGCGCGCAAAGGTCAAAATTTTGTCATCCCACGGTATTGCGCTCGTCATGCGTCACGCCAAGCTGCTTGAGCTTGCGATGCAAGGCCGAGCGCTCCATGCCGACGAAATTCGCCGTGCGGCTGATGTTCCCGCCGAAACGCAGAAGCTGCACCTGGAGGTATTGCGTCTCGAACAGGTCCCGCGCCTCGCGCAGCGGCAGGCTCATCACATCCGCGCTCGCATCCAGCCGCGTCATGGAGGGCGCGCCCTGGCTGAGATCGGGCGGCAGCATGTCGGCGCGGATCGGCTCGCCGCCGCTGCCGGGCATCAGGATCAGCAGCCGCTCCATGAGGTTGCGCAGCTCGCGCGCATTACCCGGCCATTCATATGCCTGTAATGCGGCCAGCGCATCGACGGACAGTTCCCGCGCCGCCATTCCGGTATGCTCGGCATAGCGTTCGAGGAAATGCTGGGCGAGGCCCGGAATATCCTCCCGCCGCTCCCGCAATCCCGGAATCCGCAGCGGCACCACCGCCAGACGGTAATAGAGATCCTCGCGGAACCGCCCATGGGCGATCTCCGCCTGCAAGTCGCGATTGGTGGAGGCCAGGACACGCATGTCCACCTTGACGCGCGTATTGCCGCCGAGCCGCTCGAAGGTCTGATCCTGCAACACCCGCACGATCTTGCCCTGCGTCTCCAGCGGCATGTCCGCCACCTCGTCGAGCAGCAGCGTGCCGCGATGCGCGCGCTCCAGCACGCCGACACGGCGCAGCACGCCGTCCGCCTGCCCCTCGACGCCGAACAGCTCCTCCTCGAAGCGCCCCGGCGCCAGCGTCGCGCAGTTCAGCGCCACGAACGGCCCGGCCGCCCGGCGGGACCGCGCATGCAGCATCCGCGCCGCGACCTCCTTGCCCACCCCCGCCGCGCCGGTGATCAGCACGCGCGAGCCCGTCGGCGCCACGCGCTCGATCTGCGCGCGCAGGGCGGCGATGACCGCGCTCTTGCCGAAGAGCGTCGTCTCCATGCCCGACCGCAGACGCAGCTCCGCGTTCTCGCGCGCCAGCCGCGCCGCCTCCAGCGCCCGCTGCGTCACCACGACCAGCCGGTCGGCCTGGAACGGCTTCTCGATGAAGTCGTACGCGCCGTGCTGAAGGCTCGCCACGGCCGTCTCGATCGTGCCATGGCCGGAAATCATCACCACCGGCACGTCGGCGTCCTCCGCCTTCATCGCCTTGAGCAGTTCGATCCCGTCCAACCGCGAGCCCTGGAGCCAGATATCGAGGATCACCAGCGAGGGACGCCGCTCCCGGAACGCGGCCAGAGCCTGATCCGACGTCGCCGCCGCGCGGGTCTCATACCCCTCATCGGCCAGAATCCCTTCGACGAGGAGCCGGATGTCCGGCTCATCATCGACGATCAGAATTTCATGCTGCATCGCCTGTCCCAACGGCCGCGCCACTCCCATTCCTGTCAGCCATCCCCTCGGGCGCCCCCGAAGGAACCCCCTCGGACGCCGCCGGCCCGGCGGCCGAAGCCAGCGGCAGCGTCAGCTCCGACACGGCCCCTCTCCCGGCGGCCCGGTCTCCCAGCCGCACACTTCCTCCATGGTCCTCCATGATCTTCTTGACAATGGCAAGACCCAACCCGGTGCCCTTGGCCTTGTGCGTGACATAGGGCTCGGTGAGACGATGCCTGTCCGAGGCCGGCAGCCCCACGCCGTCATCCTCCACGCTCAACACCGCGTTCGTCCCCTCGACCGTCAGAGACACCACGATGTGCCCCCGCACGATATGGCCTCCCGCGAGCGCGACGTCACCCCCCGCCTCCACGGTCTCCCCCTCCTCGCGCGGGGCCATGGCGATGGCGTCCGCCGCGTTCTGGAGCAGATTCGTGATCGCCTGCCCCACCAGCCGCCGGTCGCACCGCACCACCGGCCCCGAGGCCGGCACGCCCCGCGTGTCGAAGAGGATGTCGTGATGGGCGCTGCGCTGCAACACCAGCGCCTCCCGCACGATACGCGCGAAATCCTCGTCCCGCAGGACCGGCTGGGGCATCCGCGCGAAGGCGGAGAACTCGTCCACCATGCGGCGGATATCGCCCACATGCCGCACGATCGTATCCACGCAGAGCCCGAACGTCTCCGGATCGGTGCCGATCTCGCGCTGGAAGCGCCGCTTCAGCCGCTCGGCGGCAAGCTGGATCGGCGTGAGCGGATTCTTGATCTCATGGGCGATGCGCCGCGCCACATCCGCCCAGGCCGCCTTGCGCTGGGCGGAGAGCAGCGCCGTGATGTCGTCGAACGTCACGACATAACCCGCCACCACGTCGCCCTGCTGCTCGGCGGCGATTCGCACCAGCAGCGTGCGCCCGCTCGCCCCGACGGACGGCCCGTCGCCCAGCACCGCGCCGGGCTGTCCGGCGTCGATCTGGATCTCCGCCGTGCGGACGTGGTTCGGCGCCTGACGCGCGGCGTCCAGCAGCGGCGCGAATTCCGGAATGGCGACATCCAGCCCCTGCCCGACCGCCGCCGCCAGATCGCGGTTCAGCAGCCGCGAGGCCGCGCGGTTCGGCAATTCGATCCCCGCCTCGGCGTCCAGCCCGATGACCCCGGCCGAAACGCCGGACAGCACCGTCTCCGTGAAGCGCCGCCGCTCGTCGATCTGCCCATAGGCCCGCATCAGCTCCGAACGCTGCCCGTCCAGCTGGTCCGTCATGCGGTTGAACGCGCGCGAGAGCGCCGAGACCTCGTCCCTCCCCCCGTCGCCGGAGGCGGAAGCGGGGACGGGCACGCGCACGCTCAGATCCCCCTCGCTCACCCGCCGCGCCGCGAGGATCAGCAAGCCGAGCGGACGGGCGATCTGATTGGCCAGAATCAGCCCCGTCAGCATCCCCACGGCCAGCACCAGCAAGGCCAGCAGGCCGAAAATCAGCACCAGCGTGTACTGGATGGTCGATCGCCGGGCGTTCAGCCGCTCATATTCCGCCACCACCGCATCCGTCACCCGCATATGCTCGACGATCTTGGGATCGACCGGCCGGGTGATGACCAGGATCTGCCCGGAATTCTGCCCCAGACTCACCACCGCCCGCACCGTTCCCCGATCCGGGCTGTCCACGATCGCCATGTCGCTGCTGCGCGCCAGGTCCAGCGTCGCCCGGCTGGGCAGGATGATCCCTTCCAGCCCCACGCGCCGCGCCGTCAGCCCGCCCACGGCGACCACCTTCTCCGTCGCCGCGTCGAGCACGACAGCCTCGTTCAGCCCGCGCTCCGTCGCCTCCGCGTCGAGGATGACCGCCAGCCGCTCGGGATCGTGCAGGAGATCCCCGGTCCCCTGCGCCTGATACATCTCGTCATTCGCCGCCATGATGAGCTGATTGGCGATGGCGTAGGCCTCGGTGCGGATATTGTCGTTATGTTCGCGCAGATACCCCGCAGCCACCTCGCGCGCCTCGGTCAGCGCCGTATGCACCCGGTTGGAAAACCAGATCTGGATGCCGTAATGGAAGAACAGCGCGGCCAGCGCGCCGACCACGACGGTCGGCGCGACGGCGATCACGGCGAAGAGCGTCACCAGCCGCACATGCAGCCGCGCCCCCGCGAGGCCGGAGCGCCGCTCCGCCAGCATCCGCCCGACCCGCGAGATGACGACCGTCGCCAGCAGCGACAGCACGACGAAATCCAGCAGGAAGATCGCGGCCTCGAATTGCGGGCGATGCGCGAACGACATGCCCCCCGCAAGGATCACGAAGGTCACGAAGCAGAGCGCGAGCGCCGCGATGGCCAGAACCACCGCGGTGTTCATGGTCGCGATCCGCATCACACTGTCCCGCCGGGGCAGACGCAGCCTCAACGACGCGCCCCCTTCCGGCCGGAGTCGATGCCGAGTTCGCTCATCCGCTTGCGCAGCGTGTTGCGGTTGAGCCCGAGCAGCCCCGCCGCCCGCGACTGATTCCCGTCGGTCAGCGCCAGAACCCGCTCGATCAGCGGCCGCTCCACCGCCGCGATCACCCTGGCGTGAAGCTCGGGCACGCACGCCGCCCCGCCCGCCAGCATCACATCCAGCCACCGCGCCAGCGCCTCCGCGAAGTTCTCCCCGGCCTCCGCCGCCATCCCCTGCGGCGGGACGGGCATGGTGGCGGGACCACCTGCATCGGCCAGCAGCGCCACATCGATCGCGCGCCCGCCGCCGAGAAGCGCCGCACGCTGCACGCAATCGCGCAGTTGCCGCACATTCCCCGGCCAGGCGCGCGACGCGATCCAGTCCAGCGCCCCGGCGGTCAGGACAGGCGGCTCGGCAGAGAGATCGGCCAGAAGATGGGCGCACAGGACGGGCAGATCCTCCGCCCGCTCCGCCAGACAGGGCAGCTTCAGACGGTAGAGGCCGAAGCGCGCGCAATATTCCTCCTTCGCCTCGCCCTCCGCCGTCAGCAGGACGCGCGGCCCGTCCGCGCCGGTCCGTCCCAGCAGCACATCCACCACCCCGCCTTCCAGCCCCCAGCCGCTGGCCAGCACCGTCCCGCGCCGCGCCGCCGCGATCTGCGCGCCGAGATCGCCCGCGGGATCGAGAACGAGAAACGGCCCGTCCGCGCGCGATCCCAGCCGATGCAGCAGCCATCCGGCGCGCGCCTTGCCGACTCCCACCTCGCCCAGCAGCAGGACCGGCCCGTTCTCGGCCAGGCAGAGGGCGAACTGCGCGCGAAACCCCCGCATCGCCGCCGATTCCCCCGGCAACCACGACCGCAGCGCATCGGTTTCGGGAGAGGACGACGTGCCGATGCCTGCGTTGATGCTCATGATCCGATCCACTCGCCCCTCGGCCCGTCACGCCTTCAGCCGGCTCGCTCCCTCACGCCGCATCGGAATAATCCGCCGGACACGCACCCTCGCGCTCGCGCACCACCCCGGCGGCGATCCGCTCGTCATAGAATGACGTGATGAGCGCGATCACCGCCGCCGCGTCGTCCAGCCGGTTCACCTCCGCCCGGAACGCCGCCGAACCCGGAAGCCCCGCCGAATACCAGGACACATGCTTGCGCGCGAGACGCAGCCCCGGCCGCTCGCCGAAATGCGCCTGCATCATGTGATAGTGCTTCAGCACGATCGCCTTCTCGGTCGCCAGATCGGGGTCCGGCACCTCCCGCCCCGAGACGAGCGCCTGCGCCACCTGCGCCGGGAACCACGGCCGCCCGTAGCAGCCGCGCCCGATCATCACCCCGTCCGCGCCCGAGGCGGCCAGCGCCCGCCGCGCATCGGCGACGGAGACGATGTCGCCGTTGACGATCACCGGCAGCGACACGCTCTCCTTGACCTGCCGCACGAACGCCCAGTCCGCCCGGCCGTTATAGAACATCTGCCGCGTCCGCCCATGCACCGTGACCATGCGGATGCCGCTCTCCTCCGCGATCCGCGCGAGTCGCGGCGCATTGAGCGTGGTGTGGTCCCACCCCATGCGCATCTTCAGCGTCACCGGGACCGGCACGGCCTTCACCGTGGCTTCGAGAATCGCCGCCGCCTGCCGCTCGTCGCGCATCAGCGCCGAGCCCGCCGACTGCCCGACCGCCACCTTCTTCACCGGACAGCCGAAATTGATGTCGATGATGTCCGCGCCACGATCGACGGCGATTTGCGCCGCCCGCGCCATGGCCTCCGGCTCGCACCCGGCGAGCTGCACCGCGTTCGGCCCGTTCTCGGCATTGCGGGCCATGCGCAGCGTGGTCTCGTTCTCGCGCACCATGGCCCAGGACGCGATCATCTCCGAGACCACCAGCCCCGCCCCCAGCTCGCGCGACAACTGCCGGAACGGCAGATCCGTCACGCCCGACATCGGCGCGAGAATCACCGGCGTCTCGATGACCACGCCCCCGAGATCGACAGGATGCAACAATGGGACGGACCCCCGCGCGGGAGCCACGGTTTCGACGGCGCTGGACATGATTGCTCAAGACTACAGGACTCGGCGGAGCGGACGCAATCGCGATCGCCGCATTCCGCGACCGCGCGCCCGATCCTTGTCCATGCCGGGACTCGGAGGCTGTCTCGAAAGGCGTCGTGTCATGGAGGCGACGCTCCCGGGGCTTTTGCCCCTTCCGGGTGCGGGGCAGGGCCCCGCATCGGCGTGAATCACGACGTCTGAAACAGTCTCTCAGATCAGATGCCGCAGACTCGCGCCCAACGCTACCAGACCGTCGATCCTGCCCGGTTCGACACGCTCCGCCACCGGATCGGCCCGCCGCAGCCGGGCGGCGAGCCGGTGCGCGATCTCCACGATCACCGCCGATTCCAGCCGCATCCGCCGGTCGCGCACCAGATCGGGCAGACGCCGCGCCTCCCGGTTCAGCTCGTCCACATGATCCAGCAGCCGGTCGAACACGCGCCGCAGCCCCGGCTTGCTCCGCGCCAGACGCAGCGCCTCGATCCCCACGCCCTCCTCCGCCAGCCACGGCAGGGGCAGATAGCAACGGTCGAGACTCCGCAGATCGTCCGCCGCGTCCTGAATATGGTTCAGCACCTGCAACGCCGAGCACAGCGCGTCGGAGGGCGCGAGCGAATCCGCGTCCTCGCCATGCAGCTTCAGCAGGAAATGCCCGACCGGATTGGCCGAATAGCGGCAATAATCGAGCAGTTCCTCCCACGAGTCGTAGCGGTTCTTCACCGCATCGCGGCAGAATGCCTCGACCAGATCCGTCGCCGTCTCCAGCGGCACGCCCGTCGCCAGCAGCATCCGCCGCACCGCGACGGCCGTCTGCGCATCCGCCCGGACCGGCGCCTCCCGCTCCCCGCGCACCACCTCCGCCATGGCCCGCAGCCGCGCGATCTTCTGCGCCGGCGTCAGGCGGGTCGTATCCACCATGTCATCGACGACGCGCGCGAAATTGTAATAGATTCGCACGGCGGGGCGCTTCCGGCGGGAAATCAGCAGGGAGCCGACCGGGAAATTCTCGTCCCCCGCCCCCTTGGCGGAGGTGACGTCGTCCCGGCCCCAGACCGACTTCTCCGTTCCGGGCGATTCCGTCACGACATTCATGCCTGCATCCCTCCACCATGGACCGGCTCGGTATAGGCCCTGTCCTTCCACCGCACGCCCTTGCCGCGATGATGATCGACCGCCGAGCCGATCGTCGCCGCCATGTAGAATCCGGCCACCAGCGGCAAGGGCAGCGCCCGCCAGAACGGCTGCCCGAAGCGCCGGAGCGTGGGCGCGAAGGAGGCCATGCTCAGCCCCCAGGCCAGCGCCCCGAACAGCCGCGCCCGCCCGCGCCCGAACAGCGCGAGCCCCATCGGCGCGAACCACACCAGCGCCAGGCCGAGGACGGTCCCCAGCAGCAGCAGCGGCGAATACCGCAACTGCACATAGGCCGTGCGCGCGATCATCCGCCAGATATCCCCCGCCCCCTCATAGGGCCGCTTCGACCAGGCAAGTTCCGAATGGCCGAGATAGAGCGCGCCGCCCGTCCGCTTCACATGCGCCGCCAGCGTGCAATCGTCGATCAGCGCCCCGCGCAGCGCCTCGATCCCGCCGATCCGCTCCAGCGCCATCCGCCGGACCAGCATCGTGCCGCCCGCCGCTCCCGCCACGGGCGAGGCCGGGTCGTTGATCCGCGCGAAGGGATAGAGCATGGCGAAGAAATACACGAAGGCCGGCACCAGCGCCCGCTCCGCCGCGCTCTCGCATTTCAGCCGCACCATCTCGGAGACGAGATCGAGCCGCTCCGCCTGCGCCTTGCCGACGAGCGTGCGCAGATGCGCGGGATCGTGGATGATGTCGGCATCGGTCAGCAGGATGAACGCATCGGCCCCGAGCCGCTCCAGCGCCGCCTGAACGCCCTGATGCACGGCCCAGAGCTTGCCGCTCCACCCCGCGGGGCGGTCCCGCCCCTCGATGACCGTCAGCCGCGCCCGCGGGTCCGGCACCGCGCGCGCGATCGCGCCCGTCCCGTCGCCGCTCCGGTCATCCACGACGAAGACCGAGACCGGCCCGTCATAATCCTGCCCGAGCAGGGACTCCACGCAGGCCGCGATCGTCTCCGCCTCGTCCCGCGCGGGCACGACGATCGCCACCTCCGGAGAGCGCGCCAGCGCCCCCGCCGGCGTCAGCACCGGCCCGTACCGCCAGAACCGCCCATGGGCGAAAACGAGCTTCAGCCACGCCCCGAGCGCGGCCAGCCCGAGCAGATCACGCCACATCAGCGCGGAATCCGCCCATGGGCGCGGAACCACTCGACGGCATCCGTCACCGCCGCCCGCGCCGGACGCGGGGCATAGCCCAGCTCCCGCTCCGCCTTCGCCGAGCTGAAATACATGAGCTTGCGCGACATCGCGAGCGTCTCCCGCGTCACGCGCGGCTCGATGCCGAAGCCGCGCGCCAGCCATTCCGAGACGACCGCCACGGGATAGAGCACGTCCTGACTCAGCTTGACACGCGGCGGCCGTACCCCCGCGACCTCCGCCACCATGCGGAACAGCGCGCCGAGGCTGTGATTCTCGCCGCCGAGAATGTATTTCTGGCCGATCCGCCCGCGCTCCAGCGCCAGGACATGACCTTCCGCCACGTCATCGACATGGACGATGTTCAGCCCGGTCTCGACATAGGCCGGCATCCGCCCCGAGGCGCAATCGACGATCATCTGCCCCGTCGGCGTCGGCTTGATGTCGCGCGGCCCGATGGGCGTGGAGGGATTGACGATCACGGCGGGCAGGTTTTGCTCCGCGATCATCCGCAGGACGACCTGCTCCGCGCGGTATTTGGAGAGCTTGTAGACCCCGATGACCTCCCGCTCGGTGACGGGCGTCTCCTCATCCGCCGAGCCGCCGTCCTTGCGCAGCCCCAGCGCGGCGACGGAGGAGCAATAGACGATCCGCTCGCATCCCGCCTCCAGCGCCGCCTGCATCAGCAGCCGCGTGCCGTCGACATTCGCCCGCATCATGCGCGGCGGATCGGGCACCCAGAGGCGGTAGTCGGCCGCGACGTGAAAGAGATGGCGGCATCCCGCCAGCGCGGGCGCGAAGCTCTCCGGCGACAGGAGATCGCCCTCGACGATCTCGGCGTCCAGCCCGGCGAGATTGGCGCGGTCCGTCCCCTTCCGCACCATGAGACGCAGCCGGTGCCCGCGCTCCTGCAACACCCGGGCCACCGCCGAGCCGACGAACCCCGTCGCCCCCGTCACGAGCGTCATCCCGCCCATCGCGCCGTTCCCTCCGCAAGCCGTCATCGGCGCGCACCATACTGCCCCGCGCGCGGGGCGCAAACGCCGCGTGCAAGAAAACATGCCGGTGGTGACATATCCGTTCTGACATGAATGTCACGTTCCGTCACAAAACGGCCATCAGACGCCGCCTGGAGTAGCGGAAACCGCCGTGCTGGTGTAAGCGCCCTGCAAGACGCATCCGGCCCGGCAGTTCGGCCGCCTGCTTCCCATGGCCCGACCGTCCCAGGCAGATCGCTGTTATCGTCTTGAAAAAAATAACCATTCTCTTCGCGCTTCTGGGCATCGCCGCCCTGACCGCCATCACGGCGTGGCTCGGCGTCGGACATGTCCTCAACGCCATGCGCCGCATCGGCTATGACGGATTCGCGCTGCTGGTGCTCGGCCAGGCCCTGGTGAACTGCCTGCTCGGCCTCGCATGGTGGGCGACATGCCCCTTCCTCGGAGCGGGGCGCACCATCGCCGCCCGCTTCATCCGCGACGCCGCCGGGAACTGCCTGCCCTTCTCGCAGCTCGGGGGCATGATCGCGGGCATTCGCGCGACCTGCTTCGACTTCACCAGCCACCGCCGCCGCGTCATCGAATGGCCCGAGGCCGTGGCCACCAATCTCGCGGACATCACCGCCGAGGTCATCGGCCAGATCGCCTTCATCCTCATCGCCCTGCTCTGCCTGATCGGCCATCAGGACGGCGCCCGCTTCACCTGGCCGCTCCTGGGCGGCATGGGGCTGCTGTCCCTCGGCATCGCGGGCTTCGTCTACACCCAGCATCGCGGCGGCGCCGCCATCCGCTGGCTGGCGCAGTTCTTCGGCAAGCATATCGCCGAAAGCTGGCGCGATTCGCTGGTGGACAACATCGACGCGTTCCAGAGCGAGCTGGACAGGATCTGGAGCCGCCCCGGCCGGGTGGCGCGCGGCACCCTCGTCCATCTGCTCGGCTGGCTGGCCAGCGCGGCCCTCACGCTGATGGCCTTCCGCTTTCTCGGCGCGTCGCTGAGCTATCTCGACGCCGTGGCCATCGAGGGCGTCGTCTGCGGCGTCATGTCCGCGGGATTCCTCGTGCCCGCCTCCCTCGGCGTGCAGGAAGGCGCCTATGTCGCGCTCGGCGTGATCTTCGGCATCGCGCCGGACGTGGCGCTGGGCATCTCCCTCCTGCGCCGGGGACGCGACCTGGCCATCGGCATCCCGGTCCTGCTCGTCTGGCAGGCGCTCGAAATGCGCCGCCTCCAGCACCCGGCGGCGCAGGACCGCTCCGTCGCCCCTCCCAGCCGCGCCTCGTCATGACCGGACCGCTCTGCCATACCCTCTGCGTCATCGGCCCCGGGCTGATCGGCTCCTCCGTCCTGCGCCGCGCGCGGCAGAGACCCGGCCTCGCCACACGCCTCATCGCCGCCGACCGTGACGAGGCGGTCTGCGCCCGCGTGCGGGAACTCGGCCTCGCCGACGAGGTGACGACAGACGCCGTCCGCGCGGCGTCGGAGGCCGATATCGTGATGATCTGCGTCCCTGTCGGCGCGATTCCCGCCGTCGCGGCGGCGGTCATTCCCGCGATGAAGCCGGGCGCGATCCTGACCGATGTCGGCTCCACGCGCCGCAGCGTGGTCGACGGCGTGCGCCCCTTCCTGCGCCCGGATGTCCCCTACGTGCCCGCCCACCCCATGGCGGGCACGGAGCATTCGGGCCCCGACGCCGGATTCGCCACGCTCTTCGAGGATCGCTGGTGCCTCCTGACCCCGCCCGAAGACGCATCGACCCCCGAGGCCGTCGCGACGATCGAAGCCCTCTGGCACGCCATGGGCGCGCGCACCCGGATCATGGACGTGGACCATCACGACAAGATCTGCGCGATCGTGAGCCATGTGCCGCATCTCCTCGCCTTCTCGATCTGCCAGACGGCCGACTCCCTCGCCACCGACCTGCGCTCGGAAGTGCTGGATTTCGCCGCCTCCGGCTTCCGCGACTTCACGCGCATCGCCGCATCGGACCCCACCATGTGGCGGGACATCTTCCTGCATAACCGCGAGGCAGTGCTGGAAATGCTCGACCGCTTCCGCAGCGACGCGGAAACCCTCGCCCAGGCCATCAGCGAAGGCGATGAGGCGACCATCGTCGCCAGCATCGAGCGCGGCCGCCGCATCCGCCGCAGCCTGATCGAAAATCGCCAGGCCTGAGAGTCCTCCGGAGACCCGCGCCCTTGGAGGCTGTCTCGAAAGTCGTCGTGTCATGGGGGCGACGCTCCCGGGGCTCCGCCCCGAACCCCGCCAAAGGGCGGTCGCCCTTTGGAAACCCCTTAATTAAATTCAAGGGTTGACGGGGCTTTTGCCCCTTCCGGGTGCAGGGCAGAGCCCTGCATCGGCGTGGGTCGCGACGTCTGAAACAGCCTCTCAGGGAATCGACACGACCCGCAGCGTGTTGGTCGATCCGCGCTGGCCGAACGGCAGCCCCGCCATGAGCACGATGCGCCCGCCCTTGTAGGCGAACCCCTCGGCCTGGGCGATCTCGCTGGCCTGATCCACCAATCCCTCCACCCCGAAGACCGGCATCTCCTGCCCGACCGACTGCGCGCGCACGCCCCAGGCGAGACACAGCCGCCGCGCCACGAAATCATCCGGCGTGAGGGCGAGAATCGGGCTGTACGGACGCTCGCGGGACAGGCGCAACGCCCCCTGCCCAGTCTGGGTATAGGTCACGACGGCCGAGGCCGAGACCGCCTGCGCGACGGTCCAGGCCGCCTCGGCGATCGCCGCACCCGTCGAACCGTCATGCTCCAGCGCGACCTGATGCAGACCCGCGCGCCACTCGGCGTCACTCTCGATCCGCCGCGCCACACGCGCCAGCATCTCGACCGCCTCGCGCGGATACGCGCCCGCCGCGCTCTCGGCCGAGAGCATTACCGCATCCGCCCCGTCGAAGATCGCGGTCGAGACGTCCGACACCTCGGCGCGCGTCGGCGTCGGCAAGGTGATCATGCTCTCCAGCATCTGCGTGGCCACGACCACCGGCCTGCCCTGCCGCCGCGCCTCGCGGATCACGCGCTTCTGCGCGATCGGCACCTCCTCGCTCGGCAGCTCGACGCCCAGATCGCCGCGCGCCACCATCACCGCGTCCGACAGCGCCACGATCTCCTCGAGATCCTGCATCGCCTGCGGCTTCTCGATCTTGACGAGAATCGCCGCCGCGCCGTTCGCGATGCGCCGCGCTTCCCGCACGTCGTCCGGACGCTGCACGAAGGACAGCGCGACGTAATCCACGCCGAGCTGCAACGCGAAGGCGAAATCCACCCGGTCCTTTTCCGTCAGGGCCGGAATGGGCAGCACCACGTCCGGCACGTTGACGCCCTTGCGGTCGGACAGGACACCCCCGACGACGACTTCCGTGTCCAGATAGTCGGCGCCGCAGGCCGTCACCTTCAGACGCAGCTTGCCGTCATCGAGCAGAAGGACGCTTCCCGCCTCCACGGCCTCGATGATCTCCGGATGCGGCAGCATGACACGCTCGACCGTGCCCGGCGCCGGGTCGAGATCGAGGCGGAAGGCGGCGCCGGGCATCAGAGTCACCCGCCCCTCGGCGAATCGCCCCACACGCAGCTTCGGCCCCTGGAGATCCGCGAGAATCGCCAGGGGACGGCCCAGCTCGGCCTCGATATCGCGCACGACGGCATAGCGCGCCGCATGATCCTCATGGCTGCCATGCGAAAAATTGAACCGGAACACATCGGCCCCGTTCACCGCCAGGGCGCGAATCATCTCCGCGCTCGACGACGCCGGTCCGAGCGTCGCCACAATCTTGGTTCTGCGGGTCGCCTCGCCCGTCATCGGGCGCTCAGCCATGGACATTTCTCGCTCCATTCCTGTTCCCGCCTGCCCCGGTCGATACCCGGGTCAGGTCGGCTGAATGACCTCACCCGGTAAGAGCCCCCAGAACAGACGCTTCTCGAGCCATCCGCTATAGCCCTTCACGAACACGCGACACCACCCCGAACCGGCTGGACATTCCTTAATGTTACCGACAGTACCGGGTTCGAGTACCGCCGTGATCGCGCTGCCGTCATCCGGCTGCGCATGCAGCAGCACCACGCCCCGCATCGCCCGCGCCTCCTGCCCGGTGCCGACATGGCCGATGACCCGCGCATCCGCCCGCCCCGGCTGGTCGCCGCCGTGCCGGGCGGCCCCGGCGCCCGCGCCGCCCGGCGACTCCGCGTCGGGCTTGGGGTCCGTCTTGGGGTCGGGTCCGGACTCGGGCTCGGCCTCGCCCGGAATCACGAAGGTCCGCTGGCCGACCAGCGTCGCCTGATGAACCCATCCCTTGGTGCCGTCCGCCATCTCGACGAGCCGCCAGATGTCGAATTCCCGCTCGATCTTCACCGGCATGCCGCGCCGATGATAGACCCAGTCGATCGGATAGCGCTGGCCCGGCCCGCGCCGGACATACACCTTGTCCGCCCGCATCGCGGCGAAACGCGGCAGGGGCAGGCCGGTATTCGTGCCCTTGTCCTCCGGAGCCGGCGGCGGGGGCGCGGCCGGGACGGCCGGAGCCGGAGCCACCGCGGCGGCCGCGGCGGGCGCCGCATGCCGGGCGGCGGCATGCGTCTTCCCGTGCGCCGTCGTCCCTGCCCCCTTGTGCGCCTTGTGGGCATGATGATGCGCCGCGCCGCCGCTCTTCGCCGCATGGGCGTGATGCGTCTTCTTTCCCGCGCCGCCCGAAGCCGCCCCCGAAGTGCCCTTTGAGGCGGCGGCACTGCCATGATGATGCTTGTGATGCGCGGGCGTCGTCTCTCCGCGCGCGGGGCACGAGCCCCCCGCGAGCGCCCCGAACAAGGCGACGGAACAGGCGATCAGCGCGAAGCGCGGCCCCGATACGGAACCGTCATGATGGGTCGTCATGGCTGCATGGGTGCCAAGTTGTGCGGCGGAGGGCAAGGGGCGGCCTCAGGGGGCGGCTTCAGAATGTTCAGAATGTCATGAAAGGGCCGTCGGCGGCCTCTTCGAGAAAGCGCACGACGCCTGCGACCTCCACGCCGGGCGCGAGATCCTCCGGCGCGAGCCCGGCCATGCGCAGCCCGCTCTCGCAGGCGAGCAGGCGCGCGCCGAGGCCGCTCACCGCCTCGCGCAAGACCGCATATCCCGCCACGCCGCGCGCCCGCGCGCCCGAATCCGCCTCCGCCCCGTCGAGACGCTCCCAGTCCCGCGCCAGCGCCAGCACGCCGGACCCGCCCGCGAACACCAGCACCTCCCGCCCGAGCGAGAGCGCGCCCGCCGCCGTCACCATCGCCTGATGCGCGCGACACCAGTCCGGCCCGCAGATCATGATCGCCAGCCGCCTCACGATCTGTCGTCGCAATCGGAACCGCAACCTGGCCCGCAACCGGGACAATGCGGATCGCGCGCCAGCGCGAAGGAGCGGAATTGCGCCGCCAGCGCGTCCCAGCAGAGCAGCCGCCCCTGAAGGCTCTCCCCGATGTCCAACTGCTCCTTCACCGCCTCCGTCGCCATCATCGCGCCGATCACCCCCGTCACGGACCCCAGAATCCCCGCATCGCCACAGCGCGGCGCGTCGTCCTCCGTCGCATCGGGATAAAGGCAACGATAGCACGGCCCGCCCTTCTGCGGGCGAAAGGTGGAGATCTGCCCCTCAAACCGCTGCACCGCGCCGGAGACCAGCGTCCGCCCCCGCCGCACCGTGGCATCCGACACCGCCTGCCGCGTCGCGAAATTGTCGGAACCGTCGCAGACGAGATCATACGCGCCGACCAGCGCGTCCAGCATCGCCGCCTCCGCCCGTATCCGGTGGGTCTCGACGACGATCTCCGGATTCAGCGCGCGCAGCCGGGCCGCCGCCGCCTCTACCTTCGGCCGACCGACGGCGGCCGTGTCGAACAGGATCTGACGCTGGAGATTGGACAGATCGACCGTGTCGTCATCCACGAGCCCGATGCGCCCGATCCCCGCCGCCGCGAGATAGAGCGCCACCGGCGCGCCCAGCCCTCCGACGCCGATCACCAGGACGGACGCGGCCCGCAGCCGCGCCTGCCCGATCGCCCCGATCTCCGGCAGCAGGATGTTGCGCGAGTAGCGTTCGATCTCGGCGCGGGAAAAGCTCAGATCAGGTCCGTCTGTCGTCATGCCCACATGATAGGACGCGAATCCCCCTCGCGTCCAAAACCCGCCCGTGCCGGCGCGTCGAAATCTTGCACGAAAATGAACTGCCCCTAAGGTTTACGTTGAATTCCGCGCTCCGGCGGTGTCATAGTCGTGGCAATCGAGTCGAGCCGTTCGCGCCGCCTTCCTCGTCTCGCCGGAGGAGTCAGGCGCGGTTTGCCCAATGTGCAGGGATTTGGACATATGAGACGCCTCGCCCGCCTTCGTCTTCTTCCCGCCGCCGGCCTCGGCCTGGCGGGCCGGGCCATGCCCGGATCCTACACGCCGCGCTCGAGCCATCTGATGCTGGCCGGGGCCGTCGCCGTTCTGGCGACCTACCTGCTGTCCCCCTTCCTGGCGCTGTGGACGATCAACGGCGCGGTCCGCACGCACGACGCCCACCTCCTCTCGACCCATATCGACTGGAGCGCCCTGAACACGAATCTCAAGCAGCAGACGATCGATGCGATTCTCGGCCCGCCCCCCGAGGCGGACGACCTGCCCGATTTCGGCTCAGCCTTCGCCACCACCGCCATTTCTCATGCCATCGACACGCGGCTGACGCCCAGCGCGCTCCTCGGCATGGCGACCCAACTCATGCCGAAAGACGGCGAGCCCATCGGCTGGGCCACGCTGTTCACGCGGTTCTCCGCCCGTTTCGAGGGCGTCACCCGCTTCAAGGCGGAGGTGGACGCGCCGGACGGCAGGACGCAGGCGATCGTCCATCTCAAATTCGAGCACTGGCACTGGCAGGTGACGCGGGTCGACCTGCCGGGCGTCGCCTGAAGATCTTCCCGCGCCGTAGCGCCTTACTTCGCGGGAAGATCTTCCTCCAGCACGATGATGTTGACGGCGTAGGAGATTTCGCCCTCTTCCTCGTCGCGATGGATCGTGCCGATCACCTCGTCATTCACCGCGAGTTCGACCGAGAGACCGGCGCGCGGCGGCGCGTTGACCTTGAGATTCGGCGATCCCAGCAGGCGTCGCAGCGTTGTCTGGAGTCGGGCGATTTCCGAGGACGAGATCGAGGCCATGAAGACAGGCTTTCCTTGAGAGAGGGAGAAACACGCGGCGCCCCCGGACGGAAGAAGGGAACCGCCCTCCGCACGCAACCGAGGGAATGCGGCGGAGTTGTGTAGACCATCGGAACGCCGGGGCAAACCGCTTTCCCACCGCCGATTTGCCTCGTTCTTGCCGTGATCGCCTGCCATCTTGACGCCATCGAGAACCTGTGGAGGGGAAAACGCCGATGCTGGCGCTGGTTGTGCCTTTCTGGACCTATCTCGAAGGCATGTTCGAGCACACCGTCAAATCTGACGGCTACCAGCTCGAGACCTATACGACTCCGACGGAGGCGCCCGCCTCGTCGACGGACTGGTCCCGGACCGCGCACGCCATCGCCCGGGGCGACCGCTCCCTGTCTCCGGAGAAGATCGCGGCATTGCTGCACGCCGTCCCCGCCTCGCAGACCGCGCGCCTGCAGGCGGCGTTGCGCGTCCGCCTCGCCGCCAATCCCCATGACGGGCTCGCCCTGCTCGATCCGGTGCGGGTCGCGCGATTCAGCGGCATGAATGTCTGCGCGGGCGGCTCCCCCGCCTGGAAGGCCGCGCTCCGCGCGCCCCTCGCCGCCGAACATGGGCTGACGGACATGTATCAGCGCGACGACTGCCTGGCGGCGATCGCCGCTCCCGCGCACCGCCGCAAAGGCGGGACGAACACGCATCCGTAGGGCTATATAACAACTTCGTGACATAACGTTCATATTGCGATAACTCACCCGTCACGCGTGATAGGATGGGTGAACCGATCGCCGGAGACATCACGCTCCGTATGTCGATGGCAGACAGTTCCGCAACCCAGAGCAGTCCCGTCCAGAGCAGTCCCGTCATGAACAGCCTCGCCACTTCACACGCGCCGCATTGGAGCCATGAGAGAGCCAGCGATGCCTGGCCCCCGGGCACCCAGACTCTGGGGCGCGGCCTGTCTATCGTCCACGCCGTCAGCAACGGCGCGCGCACGTTGTCCGAACTCGCCCCCGCCATCGGCTGCTCGCGCAGCACGACCCAGCGGCTCACCTCCGCCCTGCTGCGCCGCGGCTGGCTCCAGATCATGCCCTCGGGGCGCTTCGGGCTCGGGCCGCAACTGACGCGGCTTGCGGCTCAGGCCCGCCCGGGGCTGAACATCGCCGTCCTCAGCCGTCCCATTCTCGAAACGCTGGCCGAGCGGACGCGGGACGCGGTAGTGACAGGCGTCCGCTCCGAGGACCGCGTCCTGTGTCTCGACGGCATCGAAAGCCGGCGCGGCCTGCCGATGCACCCGGCGGTCGGCGAGATGTCTCCCCTGGCGGCCAACGGGCTCGGCCAGGCGCTCCTCCTGCATGAGGAGGAATCGACGCTTGCGCATTTTCATTACGATGCCGGCGGGTCGGACGCCACCCTCGCCCTCTGGCTCCAGGACATGACACTGTCCCGCGCGCGCGGCTACGTGCTCGAACGCGACGCGAACGGGCATGACACCCGCGCCATCGCCCTGCCGGTGCGGGACGCAACAGGCGCCATCGCGGGCGCCATCGCCCTGTCGAGCGCGCCGGCTTTCCTCTCCCTCAGCCGCGTCGAGGCGCTCGCCCCGCTCCTGCTGCAAACCGCCGCGGAGGTCGGTCGCGCCCTCGGCTACGATCCCGTCACGGCGGCCTGAGCGCCCGTCTCCACGCCGAGGCCGTCGCCCTCCGGCGCGCCGAACCGCAGATAGGCGAGACGGCGCGCCTCCAGCCGCGCTGCCGCGACCGTGTCCAGGATCAGCCCGCTGAAGAAGGACAGCGCGGCGAGAATCATCAGCCCCGTCGCCAGAACCGCCGTGGGCAGGCGCGGCACCAGCCCCGTGCGCCAGTAATCGCCGATCACCGGCAGGCCGAAGCCGAGCCCCGCGACGCAAAGGCACAGCGCCAGCATCCCGAAGAAGAGGTGCGGACGCTCGTGCTTGATCAGGCGCAGGATGCATCCCAGAATCCGCACGCCGTCGCGATAGGTCCGCAAGGCGGAGAAGGAGCCGGGCAGGCGCTGGCGATAGACCGTCCGCATCTCCGCGATCGGCAGATCGAGTTGCAGCGCGTGGACCGTCAGCTCGGTCTCGATCTCGAATCCCGCCGACATGGCCGGAAAGGACTTGACGAACCGGCGGGAAAAGACCCGGTAGCCGGAGAGCATGTCCGTCAGACGCCGCCCGAAGAGCAACGTCACCATCCCCGTCAGCACCCTGTTGCCGAGGCGATGGCCCGGACGATACGCCCCGCGCTCCTCCGTCACCCGCGCGGCGTTGACCATGTCCAGCTGGTCGGCCACCGCGCGCGCCAGCAGCGCCGGGGCCGCCGCCGCGTCATAAGTGGCGTCGCCATCCGTCAGAACGTAGAAATCCGCCTCGATGTCGGCGAACATGCGCCGCACCACATACCCCTTGCCCTGCAGGGGTTCCCGGCGGACGATCGCGCCCGCCGCCGCGGCGATTTCCGCCGTCCCGTCCGTGGAATTATTGTCATAGACATGGATCAGCGCCTCGGGCAGCGCCGAGCGGAACGCGCGCACCACCTCGCCGATGGCCATCGCCTCGTTGTAGCATGGAATCAGTACCGCGATCCGCATCGGGAATGCTAGACGCCATGCATCGCGAGGCTGACGAAGAGGGTCCGCAGCGCCGGAACGACGATGAACTGCAAGGCCAGCAGCACGACCAGCGGGCTGAAATCCATGGCCCCCATCTGCGGCAGCAGGTTGCGCACCGGCGCCAGCACCGGCTCCGTCACCCGGTTGAGGAAATCCGCGACGGCATAAACCACACGGTTGCGCGGATCGAGCACGCCGAACGCCAGCAGCATGCTCATCAGGCAGGCGAGGATCAACGCCCAGGTGAACAGGTTGATGACCAGCATCAGCACACGATAAACGGTGAAAATCAGCAAGCTCCAGCCCCTCGGCAACACGAACGAGACAGCGACTCTACCGCCCCGCCGCCCCCCTCACAACCAGATCCGTTTCCGGGCCCGCATAATCCCCGGCACCCCGCAAATCCCCATTGACACCGCCGTCCAGCCGTATATGTATCGCCCCGCACCGTGGGGCTGTAGCTCAGATGGGAGAGCGCCTCGTTCGCAATGAGGAGGTCAGGGGTTCGATTCCCCTCAGCTCCACCATGGTGCCTTCCCTTTACATCGCCGTCACGACTCCGGGCCGCGACCGCATCCCGGTCCCTGCGAAAACCGTTTCGCCAACATCTCCCCGGCCCGCCCCAACAGGCCCGGCCGGACGAGGTCCAGCAGACTCAGCCCCTCGGCCATGGCCAGCAACGCCTCCGCGCGGCCGGCAGCCGGGTCCGGATCGTCCAGAATGTGGCTCAGCCATGCCGTCCATTTCGCGACGATGGCGCCCGCGATCTCGTCATACGGCGCCTCCCCCCTGGCGCCGAGAGACAGGATCTCCGTCCAGAGCCGCATGATCCCGCCATGCCGCTCGTCCTGCGCGAGGCGGACCCAGACACGCAGGATCTCGGCCTCGTCCATCCCCTTGCGAAACGCCCCCGCGAACACCCCGTCCGCCTCGGCCCCGACACGCGCCAGAACCAGCCGGACCAGATCGTCCCTCGTGCGGAAATAATAGACCACCATCCGCCCGCTGGTGCCCAGCAGTTCCGCCGCGCGCCGGAAGCTCAGCACCGAGACGCCTTCGCGTTGCACGACTTCGGCCAGCCTGCCCGCAAGCGCCTCGCGGCGGGCAAGGAACTCCGTCGTTTCGGCCCCGGCCGCCTTCGACTCCGTCATGATGTAACGGCCATAACATTTCCCTTGCGCCCCATCGGTCTCCATGCTTCCATGTAACGGTCGCTACATCACGGAGAACCGCCCATGCCGACCCCGTCTCAAACCGCCAGACTCCTTGCCGTGACGCTTCTTCTCTGGGTTGTCGCCACAGCCTATCTCCATTTCCTTCCGAGCCGGATCGTCAACCCGCTCTCCGGCGCCCTCGCCTATGTCACGACCATCCCCGTCGCCTGGCTGAGCATCGTCATCATCCGCATGGCGGCGCAACTGACTCCCGCCCAGCTCCTTCCGGGCGTCTGTCTCGTCGGCACCGCCGCCATGATGCTGGACGGCGCCGTCCTGCGCTGGATGCCCCATCTCTATGCGACGGACGAACGCGTTCTCCATTTCGGCGCGGCGTGGCTGCTCTGGGGTTACGGTCTCAGCCTCGGCATCGCCCTGCTCATGTCGCGCCGCGCGCCCCACCCCGCGCAGGCGTAACTCTCATCGGCAGCCATTTACGGGATCGGGAGTCAGGGTGCAACGGGGACCAGCCGGTCGCCCGATTTCCGGAAAATGCCCGCCGTTCGAGACCGCAGGATCGTTAACAGGCAACGTCATCGCCATATGTTCGTGTCGAGCGGCAATGACCGCCCGTCAGGGCGACTGGTCCGTCCTCCTGACCCCGAATCGCCCTGTCCCGCGCGAGTGGCTCGGGGATGTCGCCGGGAAGGATATCCTCTGCCTCGCCGGGGGTGGCGGACAACAGGGGCCGATTTTCGCCGCCGCCGGAGCGCGGGTGAGGGTGCTGGATGCATCAACCAGCCAACTGGCGCAGGACGAGAAGGTCGCGCGCAGGGACGGTCGAAATACATGCCCGCCCTGTTCGCGACGAAGGCGGAAAAGCTCTCGCCGCGGGGATGACCCCGGCACCGTCACAAAACCCCGACGACGCGCCCGCGCCCCTCACATCGGCACGTTATGGCCGATCTCGATCAGCCGCTCGCGGGGCAGGGTGAAGCGGTCCGACGCCCGCACGGCGTTGCGGTAGAGAAAGGCGAAGAGCAGCCGCCGGAGCGGGGCCATGCGCGGCCTGGAGCGCGCGCCCACGATGTCGTCATCCCCCGCCATGAAGATCACCTTGTCCAGGTCGATCTCGCATCCCGCCATCTGCGCCCGTCCCAGCACCGCGAAAAGATTGGGAATCTCGATGAAGCCGAACCGCACCCGCACATGCCACACGCCGTCCGCCACGCGCTCGCTCCGCACGCGCTCCGCCTCGTCCACGCGCGGCGTTTCCTCGAAAATCACCGTCAGCACCACGGTTTCGGCCGGCAGGGACCGGAAGGCCGCGACATGACGGGCCACGATCGGCGGCACCGGCAGGTCGGAGGGTGACAGGAACACCATCGTCCCGCCGGTGCGCGGCACCTTCCCCTCGCGCAGATCGCCGAGCACCTTCGCCCCCCGCTCCCCCTTGCCCGTCAGCCCGGCATGCAGAAGCTGCACGCCCCGCCGCCAGGTCGTCATGATGGCATAGATCGAGATCCCGATGAGCAGCGGCACATAGCCGCCCGCCTTGATCTTCAGCAGGTTGGCGGCGAAGAACACGCCATCCACCAGCGCGAAGAACAGCGCCACGGGCACGGCCTGCCAGAGCGCCCAGTGCCAGCGCCGCCGCATCACATCGAAGATCAGCAGCGTCGTCATGAACATCGTCGTGGACACCGCCGTCCCGTACGCGCCGGACAGCGCATTCGACGAGCCGAAGGCCAGCGCGATGGAGAGCGTGACCATCATGACCGTCCAGTTCACCACCGGCACATAGATCTGGCCGTATTCCGTATCCGAGGTCTGCCGGATCGCGAGACCGGGAAACCAGCCGAGCTGGATCGCCTGACGCGTCAGGGTGAAGACGCCGGTGATCGTCGCCTGGCTGGCGATGATCGTCGCAAGCGTGGCCAGCAGCACCATCGGCAGCACCATGCCATGCGGCAGCGTCGCGAAGAACGGATTGCCCTTCGCCCCCTGATGCGCCAGCAGGAACGCCGTCTGCCCGCCATAGGACAGGATGAGACAGGGCAGCACCACGACCGCCAGGGCGAGCCGCACGCTGTCGCGCCCGACATGGCTCATATCGGCGTAAAGCGCCTCGGCCCCCGTCACGGACAGGAATACCGCGCCGAGAATCACGAGGCTGCGCGAGAGATGCGCGCGCAGGAACTCCAGCCCCAGCAGAGGGTTGAGCCCCGCCAGCGCCGCCGGATCGCGCAGCAGCGCCGCCAGCCCGATTCCGCCGATCGTCAGGAACCACAGCAGCATGACCGGCCCGAACACCTTGCCGATATGCGCCGTGCCGAGCGGCTGGATCAGAAAGATTCCCAGCAGGATCGCCGCCGCGATGGGCAGGACATAAGGCTGGAAGGAACTGGTGACGACCTGCATCCCCTCGACGGCGCTGAGCACCGAGATCGCGGGCGTGATCGCCCCGTCGCCATAGAGCAGCGCCGCGCCGAACAGCCCCGCCGCGCAGAGCAGCGTCCGGCTCCCGTACCAGCTCCGCCCGAAGCGCGCCCCCACCAGCGACAGCAGGGCGAGAATCCCGCCCTCGCCCCTGTTGTCCGCCCGCATGACGACGATGGCGTATTTCACCGCCACGACCAGCATCATGGTCCAGACCAGCAGCGAGAATCCGCCCAGCAGCGTCTCGGCGTCCGTCCCGCCGGCATGGCCGACGCCGGAATCGGCGATCAGCGTCTGATAGGTGTAGAGCGGGCTCGTGCCGATATCGCCGAACACGATCCCCAGCGCCCCCAGCGCCCCTCCGAAAACGGATTTTCCGCCGCCCTTGCCCCCACTCGTCCTGTCCACACTCGTCCCGGCCGCGCTCATTCCGACTCCGTTATACTCTGCCTGTCAGCCCGCACTAACACGCCATCTGCCGCCCGTGTTGCCGCACATCCCGCCATGAACGCAATGTCGTGAGATGCCCACCACATATCTCGCCATTTCTCCGACTCCGCCCCTATAGTCGCCAAAAGCGCGACCGGCCATACGACCGCCGACCGCAATCCACCCGTCGGAGCCGTGACAGCCTTGGCCGATTACGTCAAACCCGCCCTCATCGTCAGCAACATGGTCGAAGCCGCGACGCTCAAGGCAGCCCTCCCCACCCGGGACGTGCTGATCCGCGCCATGCTCGCGGGGGCCTACCTCGCCTTCGTCACCACGCTGGCCTTCCTCGTCGCCGCCCAGACCGGACAGTTCATCGTCGGCGCGCTCCTCTTCCCCGCCGGGTTCGCGCTGATCGTGCTGCTCGGGATGGAACTGCTGACCGGCAATTTCGGCATGATGCCGCTCGCCGCCTTCGCCGGGCTCATCGGCCCGCGCGACGTGTTCCGGAACTGGGTGCTGGTGTTCATCGGCAACCTGCTCGGCAGCCTGATCTATGCCGGGCTGTTCTGGATCGCCATCACCGATTGCGGCCACGTCTCCGGCGGCCCGCTGGGCGACAAGCTGCGCGCCCTCGCCGTGAGCAAGACCACCGCCTACGCAGCCCTCGGCGCGGCCGGAATGGTCACCGTCTTCACCAAGGCCATCCTCTGTAACTGGATGGTCAGCCTCGGCTCCGTCGTCGGCCTCGCCTCGACCTCCACCATCGGCAAGATCGTGGGATGCTGGCTGCCCATCATGATCTTCGTGGCGCAGGGCTACGAGCATAGCGTCGTGAACATGTTCGCCATTCCCGCCGGGATGATGCTGGGCGCGAACGTCTCCCTCGCCGACTGGTGGATCTGGAATGAAATCCCCGTCACGCTGGGCAATCTCGTCGGCGGATTCGTTTTTACGGGCGCGGCACTCTATGCCACCTATCGCAGCGCGCCCATCTCCAATCAGGACCCGGCGTCGCGACCCGTCTGAGCGCGCGGCGACGCGCCCTCAGGACGCGCCCCAGGGAGGCCCGATCATGAGCGAGACCAAGGACACCACACCCGACACCGAACCGCGCGCCGAACCCCGCTACAAGCCCTATGCCTACCCCGCGGGCGGCTGGGGGGCGGCCAAGGCGACCGCCAAGGTTCTGCTGGAGCAAAGCGTCGTCGGCAAGGGGTCGCGCGCCCTGCTGGCCATGAACAAGCCGGGCGGCTTCAAATGCCCCAGCTGCGCCTTCCCGGACCCGGACCGTGAAAAGACGCTCGAATTCTGCGAGAACGGCGCCAAGGCCCTGGCCGTCGAGGCGACGAAGAAGCGCGTCACCCGCGCCTTTTTCGCGCAGCACACCGTCACCGCGCTCATGGCGCAAAGCGATTACTGGCTGGAGGAACAGGGCCGTCTGACCGAGCCGATGCGCTACGAGCCGGAGACGGACAGATACGTCCCCATCTCCTGGGACGACGCCTACGCCATGATCGGCGCCCATCTCCGCGCGCTGGACCACCCCGACGAGGCGGAGTTCTACACCTCCGGCCGCACGTCGAACGAGGCCGCCTTCCTCTATTCCATCTTCGTGCGGCAGTACGGGACGAACAACTTCCCCGACTGCTCGAACATGTGCCACGAACCCACCTCGCGCGGCCTGCCGCATGCGATCGGGGTCGGCAAGGGCACGATCGTCATGGCGGATTTCGACCATGCCGAGGCGATCTTCATCTTCGGCCAGAACACCGGCACCAACTCGCCGCGCATGATGACGAATCTCGTCGACGCCCGCAAACGCGGCGTGCCGGTCGTCATCGTCAATCCGATGCCCGAGCGCGCGCTGATCCGCTTCGCCGAGCCGCAGGACCCGGTCCAGATGGCGACGTTCGGCTCCACGGCCATCGCCAGCGAATTCGTCCATGTCCGCATCGGCGGCGACCTCGCCTTCGTCAAGGGCATGGTAAAGGCCATCTTCGAGCGCGCCGCCGCCGGAGAGGACGTGCTGGACCGCGCCTTCCTCGCGGAGCACACGCACGGCATGGAGGCATGGCGCGACGAGATCCTCGCCCTGGACTGGGAGGACATCACCCGCGTCTCCGGCGTCGGCGAGGAGCAGATCCGCCGCGCCGCCGACATCTATGTCCGCTCGAATGCGACGGTGCTCTGCTTCGGCATGGGCATCACCCAGCACCAGAACGGCGCGCGGATGATCCAGCAACTCGCGGCCCTGCTCATGCTGCGCGGCAATTTCGGCAAGCCGGGCGCGGGCATCGCGCCGATCCGCGGACATTCGAACGTGCAGGGCGACCGCACCGTCGGCATCGACGAGAAACCGGGCGCCGCCTATCTCGACCGTGTGCGCGAGGTGTTCGGCTTCGAACCGCCCCGCGCATGGGGCCATCATGTCGTGGAGTCGGTGGAGGCCATGATCGCGGGCCGGGCCAGGGTCTTCATCGGCCTCGGCGGCAATTTCATCCACGCCATCCCCGAGACCGCGCTCGCCTATGAGGCGATGCGCCGGCTGAACCTGACCGTGGGCATCGCCACGAAGCTCAATCGCGGCCATCTCGTCCATGGCAGGGACGCGCTGATCCTGCCCGTCATCGCACGCTCGGAAATCGACCGGCAGGCGACCGGCGAACAGTTCGTGACGATCGAGGACGCCATGTCCAACGTGACCTCCTCACGCGGCGTGCTGGAGCCCGCGAGCCCGGATCTGCGCTCGGAGGTCGAGATCGTCTGCCGCATCGCCCGCGCGACTCTGCCGGAGAGTCGCATCCCCTGGGAGAGCTATATCGGGGATTACGGGCTGATCCGCGAGAAGATCGCCGAGATCTATCCGGCAATCTACGCGGATTTCCCGGAAAAGATCAAGAACCCCAAGGGGTTCCACCTCGACATCCCGCCGCGCCGCCGCGTCTGGAACACCCCCACGGGCAAGGCCAACTTCCTTCTCCTTCCCGGGCTGCATGTGGACGACATCGTGACGGATGCGGCGATGCTGCGCCTCTCCACCATCCGCTCGCACGACCAGTACAACACCACCATCTACAGCAATTCGGACCGATATCGCGGCATCTATAACGACCGGATGGTGCTCTTCCTCTCCAAGGCCGAACGCGAGGCGCGCGGACTGCCGGAACTGGCGAAGGTCGCGCTGGAAACGATCTCGACCGACGGAATCACGCGCCGGGTCGAGGGGCTGACCATCGTGGATTATCCGATGCCGCGCGGCTCCGTCGCCGGATATTATCCGGAACTCAATCCGCTCCTGCCGCTCACCCATTTCGACGAGATCAGCGGCACGCCGGCGGCAAAGTCGATCCCGGTGCGGATCGTCCCGCTGACGGAAGCGGCGGAGGAAACGGCGACGAAGACGGAGGCCGCGTGACGCTCCCGGCCGCCGCGCGGATCGACGCTCTCCGCCTCGCCGCGGACGACGTGCGGCGGGTGGCGCTGGGCGTCGCGGAGGAAGTGCCCGTCAGCCTCGTCTTCAACGAGTTACACCCCTATGCCGTGATGATGGCCTCGCCGCTGGATCTGGAGGATTTCGCGCGGGGCTTCGCCGTCACCGAGCGCATCGTTTCCACGCCGGGCAATTTCCTCGGCTGTGAGGTGCATGAGGTCGAGAACGGCATGGAAATCCGCGCCCGCATCACAGGCGCGGATTTCAGCCGCCTGCTGCATCGTGGGCGGCGCGCCATGACGGGACGCACGGGCTGCGGCCTGTGCGGCGTCGACACCATCGCGGCGCTGGAACAGCCCGTGCCCCGCCTCGCCCAAGGGGGCGGCGTCACCCTCGACGCCATCCGCCGCGCGCTCGCGGCATTGCCCGGATTCCAGTGCCTCAATGCCGAGACGCATATGGTCCACGCCGCCGCATGGTCGCTGCCGGATGGCGAGATCGTGCTGGTGCGCGAGGATGTGGGCCGCCATAACGCGCTGGACAAGCTCATCGGCGCGCGCTTCGCGGCGGGGCGGGATTTCGCCGAGGGATTCTGCCTGCTGACCAGCCGCTACTCGTTCGAGATGGCGGAGAAAACCGCCATCGCCGGCATGGGCCTCGTCGTGGCCGTCTCCGCGCCGACCGCGCGTGCGTTGCGCGTGGCGGAAGCGGCGGGCCAGACCGTGCTCGCCATCGCGCGGACGGACAGCCAGATCCTGTTCTGCGGGAGCGACCGGATCGCGGCAGCCAGGCCGGCTGAAGATGTTTCACGTGGAACATCCGTCGAACCGGCCGGACAGGCGACCTTATGAGGCGGGGCAGACGAGGCGGGACAGGACATAGGTGTCACGCCCACCCGCCTTCGCCGCGTAGAGCGCGATATCGGCCTCCCGCACCATCCCCTTGATCGGGTCGTCAGCCAACCCCTTGCCGGGCCCCTTGCCAGGATTGCCGCCGGACCAGGCGGCCGGATCGTCGATGAAGGAGGAGGCGAGCACCGCGCCGATGCTGACGGTCACGAACCGCTCCTCGCCCTCGATGCCCCAGGGCGCGCGCAACCCCGCCAGCAACACGTCGCAGAGCTGCTCCACCTCCACGACGCGGGTGAGATGCGGCACGAGGATGGCGAACTCGTCCCCGCCGATCCGCGCCACGACCGCGTCGCGCCGGCCGATGATGGCGGCCAGCCGCGCGCAGAATTGACGCAGGAACACATCCCCCGCCGGATGGCCCAGCTCGTCGTTGATCTTCTTGAAATGGTCGATATCCACGAGCAGCAGCGCGCCGCGCCTCCCGTCGCCCATCTGCCCGGTCAGAATGGTCGAGAATCTGGCGCGGTTCATGACCCCCGTCAGCGCATCATGCGAGGCCGCATATTCCAGCCGCGCCCGCAATTGCTGCAACCGGCGCACGGCGCGCCGCCACTCGGTCACGCCATGGCCGACCGGCAGTACGACGAGGCACAGGGAGACCAGATAGAATTGCAGGATTTCCTCGCGCCAGAGCGCGTCATCGGGCGCCAGCAGCGCGGCCGGCCCATACCCCGCCGCCGACAGCGCCGCCGCGATGAGGGCGACGCCGAAGATGAGCGTGAGCGCCAGCCGGGTCCATCCGGCAAGGGCCAGAAGAACGACGCCGGGGCAGATGAACAGGAAAAGCGGGGTGTTGCCCCAGCGGAAACTCGCGAACGCCCATGCCAGACCGACGAGCAGCAGCAGGCCGGACAGCGGATTGAACCAGATCCGCGTCAGGATGTCGAAGGGACGGCGCACGGCGTCCATCAGCAGCGGCGTGGCCAGGACGAGCCCGAGCGCGTCACACATGACCCATTGAACGGCATTGGCGAGCGGCAAGGCCGGGTCGCCCAGCCAGAGAACCTCGATCATCACGCCGATCGCCGCCTCCAGCACCGAGACGAGGACGGCGATCACGGCGAAGGTGCCGAACCGCCGCGCCCGGGCGAGATTCGTCGCCGACCCGCAATACCGGCGCAGGAACACGGCCGTCATGATCGCGACGAACTGGTTGAGGATCGCCGTCAGCACGGCCTCGTCCGGCGAGAGGTTGCACAACCCGTTCAGCGCGAGATTGAGCGCGAAGCAGGAGAGCAGCACGCCGATGGCCTGCGGCAGCCTGAGGGTCAACAGCGCGACGGTCATCACCGCATTGGCGGGCCAGAAGGCCGAATATCCCTCCGAATCGGTCCAGATCAGCCGCGCTCCGGCGCAAAGCAGCGCGAAGACCGTCACGAGACTGATGGCCGTGCCGCTCCCGCGCTCGACTTCGACGGCGCGGCAGAGCCGCCAGACACGCGCCGCCCTCACACGTCCGCGCGATGGCCCGCGTGACGGAAAGGCGTTCCGGCCCTCCGGCCGACGCGATCCGGGCGCTCCCCTTGCCTGACCGTCACGTCCGCACCCCTCCCGTCCGGATGGCTTTCCGCATCATCCACCACACCCTGAAGCGTCCACTCTCTACAATCCACCTGCCATGAAAAACTTATCATTTCGTCAGCTTGCACGCCGCGCCCGCGTCTCGCGATTAGATTGGCGAGTCCCGCGCCATGGTCAAGCCATGTCCGCGCGCCACGACGCGACGGCATCAGGCCGTCCGCCAGCCCAGCCCCACGAAGGCGACGCGACGCGCCGCGCCGTCCTCGCGGAGCACGATCACCTGCTGCTCTTCGAGATAGGCGAGTTGACGCCGCGCGCGGCCGGGCGAATGCGTGGCATAGGCGCGCGCCAGGGCCTCGTCATCCGGGCAGGCCAGACCGTCCAGCGCCGCGCGGGCCAGGAGCAGGGCGAGACCCTGCACATCCTCCGGCAGGCGCGCCGCGATCGCCTCAGCCGCGCGCCATTCCTCACTCCCCGCGCGCTCCTCGCCGATCCCCGACCGCACCGTCGCCAGCAACATGCGGAAGCGCGTCATGTCCAGCACGTCGCGGCCCAGCCCCTCGATCCGCGCGCGAAGCTGAAAATCCTGAAACAACGTCGCCGCCGGGCGATAATCCGCACCCGGCTCCGCCGCGACATCGGCGATCAGCCGCCAGAGCGTCGCCGGATCGGCCTCCCCGGCGGACACGGCCTCCCGCGCGGGAGGCGGACGCTGCTCCGACGCGAAGGCGTCGAGTTGCGCCAGCAGATCGGGCGGCGGCGCGCGCCGCTCGCGGGGACGCGGCGCGAAAGTCTCGACGGGCTCCAGAATCAGGTCGCGAATCAGGTCGCGCTTTTCCTCCGCCGCCGCGGGTTCGAACGGCGTCAGTTGCGGTCCCGTCGCGTGGCTCGCCGTCTCGACCGCGCCGATCGACACCAGAAGCGGGCGGCGGCTCAGCGCGGGGCCGAGCGCCATGAACTGCCCGCGTCCGAGATCGCGGAACGCCTCCGCCGCCCGCCGCTCCATGCCCAGCAGATCGGCCGCCCGCGCCATGTCGATGTCGAGGAACGTCCGCCCCATGAGGAAGTTGGAGGCTTCCGCCGCGACGTTCTTGGCCAGCTTGGCGAGGCGCTGGGTCGCGATGATCCCCGCCAGCCCGCGCTTGCGCCCGCGGCACATGAGATTGGTCATCGCGCCGAGCGACAGCCGCCGCGCCTCGTCCGACGTGTCGCCCCCCGCGACCGGCGCGAAAAGCTGCGCCTCGTCCACCACGACCAGCACGGGATACCAGTGCTCGCGCGGCGCCTCGAACAGGCCGTTCAGGAACGATCCCGCCGCGCGCAGCTGCTGCTCGGCATCGACGGATTCGAGATTGAGGATCACCGAGGCGCGATGAATCCGCGCCCGCTCGCCCGCCGCGCGCAACGTCGCCTCCGTCTGCTCGGCGGCGTCGATCACCAGATGGCCGTATTTCTCCGCGAGCGTCACGAAATCGCCCTCGGGGTCGATGATCGCCTGCTGCACGAGCGACGCCGTCTGCTCCAGCAGGCGGCGCAGGAGATGCGACTTGCCGGAGCCGGAATTGCCCTGCACCAGAAGGCGCGTGGCCAGCAGTTCGGTCAGGTCGAGCGGTACGTCCGCGCCGTCGCGGCCGCGGCCCAGGACGATGGA
Organism: Acidomonas methanolica; assembly: GCF_004346035.1. Classification (GTDB taxonomy): domain Bacteria; phylum Pseudomonadota; class Alphaproteobacteria; order Acetobacterales; family Acetobacteraceae; genus Acidomonas; species Acidomonas methanolica. The sequence continues at coordinate 60,515 of NZ_SLZN01000007.1, forward strand.
GACGGTCATGCCGCCCTCCTACAGGATCGCGGCGCGCAAGTCAGCCGGGCAAGACGGTCCGGCTTGAATTTGCGCGAAACGGGCCTGTCTGTGTGGGGGGCGGGGCGTCAGGGCAGGAAACGATACAGGACACACCCCTGATATCCCGCGCCCCCCGTCGAGACGCCGCCCGCGGAGGTCGAACCGGCGATCGAATAGGCGCCCCCGCCGCCCGCGCCGAATTTCGTTCCCGCCATGCCGGCATCCGCGCCACAGCGGCCACCGCCGCCCCAGGGACCATCCCCGCCATACCCGGCGAAGGTCGCGGTGCCGCACTGCCCGTCCCCGCCATAGCCGCCGGTGAGGTTCCAGATCGTCCCGCCGCTCGCCGCGCCGCCGATGCCCCCCGCCGACCCCTGGGTCGCATAGAACGCGCCCGGCACGCCGCCCGCCGCCTGAAGCAGCGTCTGCCCCTGATAGACGACCTGCGTCGTGCCGCCCGTCATCTGCTGGGCGCCCCCCGCGCCGACCGTCACCTGCAAGCCGTCAGCACCGGACGGGTTGACGGCATAGACCCCCCAGGCATCGCCGCCCGCGCCGCCGCCGGACCCGGAAAACGAACCGCTCGTGCTCTGCGAATTCGACGCGGACCCGCCGCCTCCGCCGCCGATGGCGCGCAATTCCACCCGGCTCGCCCAGGCCGGAATGCCGATCATCCCGCTCTGCGCCATCAGCGCCATGGGCGAGGTCGCGGCCCGCAGCAAGGTGAGCGTCGCCAGTTCCGGAATGGTCGGCCAGAAGACCTGACCCGCCTCGGGCGTCACGCCGGCCAGAGTCGTGGCCTCCGACGGAACCGTCAGCGTATGGAGCGCCACCACCGCACCGCCCGCGGGCGCGGCGGGCGCGCTCGTCGCCGCCACGAAACTCATCGTCCCCGTGCGCCGCGTCGGCAGAGCCGCGCCGTCATTCGACACGCCCGCCAGAGTCTGGGCCGGATCGGCGGCGTTATAGAACGGCAGCACCGTCCCGTCAGTGTCCACCTCGCCGCACAAGGCATAGATCGTGCAGGTCACGCCGGACGAGGGAATCGCGACCACCTGCGCCGCCTCGTTGAGATACTGGCAGGCGATGGCGGTCGTATCCGCCGCCAGCCCGCCTCCCGCGCCGCCGATCGCGGTCGCGTCCAGCGCGCCGGGCGCGAGAATCGAACCCGGCCCGATCGTCACCGACAGCGCCGTCGTCGAGGGGGTGCAGGCCAACCCGCTCGCCGCCATCGCCCCCTGGCCGAACAGCATCTCCGCCAGCCGTCCGACCCCCTCCTTCACATAGCGCCCGGCGCGCAAAACATCCGTATCCAGCGGAATCGACCCCGCATAGACAATCGCCCGATCCATCAGCCGTCACTCCTTATCCACGCCGTCACACCCGCCGCCTTCACCCGCGCCACGGCGGCGGCGACCATTTGCACGCTCGCCTCCGTGCCGGACGCCACTCCGGCCTCGATGAAGACCTGACCGCCCGTCAGGCTCCCGTACCGCAGCCCCGCCGCGCCGTAGCCATAGCCGCCCCCGGCTGCCGCCGCGTTCGCCGCGCCGAAGGCATGACAATCCGCCGCGTTCATCGCCTCGATCACCCGCGGCGCCATCCCCGTCACGCCCTGCACCGCCGCCGACACCGCCGCCCGCGTGTTGCGCGTCGCCACCAGACTCGCCGCGATGCGCGCGCGATAGGCGGCATCGCTCTCGCCCGCCTGACGCAGCACATCGTCGGCCCCAAAGAAATCCGCCGCCGCCATGTCGAGGAACGGCCCGCCCATCGTCGCCAGCCGCGTCTGCGCCGCGACCGCCCCGATCAGCGCCCAGAACCCCGCCAGCACGGAGCCGAACCCAAGCAGCATCGCCGCCAGGACCGGGGCCTGCTCGGTCTGGAGATCCTGCGGCGGCGCGGGAAACCACCCGGACGGCAGAAGAACACGCAGCCGCCGCGCGAAATCCTGCGCCGAGCCGGGAACCGGCCCCGTATCCCAGAGCGGCTTGCCGTCGGACGCGTCTTCCCTGCCGAGCGCCACATCATCGAGAAGCGTCATCAGCCGCCCGCCTGCGTCGCGGTGAAGAGAGGAATGCGGTAATCCTCCCCGTTCACATTGATATGCAGGAACCCGCCCCCCACGCTCGCCGGGAGCGCCGAGCCCGCCTCGGTCACGGGGGAGGTGATCTGCAACTCGCCGCCCGAGGCCGGAAAGAGGCCGAGATTGGGCGAGCCGCCCGCGCCCTCCTGCACATAGATCCCCGCCGCCTGCTGCCCCGCCCCCGCCTGCACCTGCAGGACATTGGTCGGTTCGGCGCCGATGCCGATCGAGAATACGGCATTCCCGCTCGCATTCTCGAAGGCCAGGACGGAATCGAGGAACTGGATGCGCGATCCTTCCGACGCCGTATCGACGGTCGAATAGATCATCGCCCCCGCATTGACGCCCTGGACGTTCTGCACCGTCTCCGGCGTCTGCCACTGGATGCCGTGATTGCGCGACATGGCGATCGCCGTGCCGTATCCGCCATCCGTCCCGTCCGTGCCGTGCAGGGCGTCGGAGCCGAAAATAATGCCGGTATTGAAGGCGTCGGGATTGTTGACGAACACGATCCCCGCCTCGGCGACCGAGGTACCCGCGCTCTGCCCGCCGCCCGCGCCGAGCTGAAGGCAATACGTTCCGCCGCCGCAATTCGGATGAAACGGCGTGGACTGGCCGGACGCCGCCCCGCCGAGATTGACCGCCTCCAGCTCCATGGCGAAGGTCGGCTGATAATTCACCCCGGCCATGCGCCAGCCTTCGCCATAGAAGGCATAGGCCGTCGTGGTGGTGGGAGAGCTCGTGTCATCCGCGACCCCCCAGGACGCGACGCCGATCGAACTCGGCACGAAGCCGAGCAGCGCGCTCGACGCTCTGGCGTCCGACGTGCGCGACCCGCCCAGAAACCCCGTCGAGCCGAAATTCGCCAGAGACGCGCCCTGGGCGCTTTCCATCGCCCACGGCCCGATCGAGGTCGTCGCCATGAGCGTGGAGAGCCAGTCCTCCGGCGTCACGTTCCGCGACGTATCCGCCGGATACGCCGCCGCCGCGCCGATGAAGAGCCGGTCCCCGTAGCGGCTGACCCGCGCCCCCGCATCGGCGTAGAATTCCCCGGTCGCCGGAGCGTCGGCGGGCGCGCCCGCCACCTGGCTCGTCGTCACGTTGAGCGTCTGGACCCCCGACGCATCGGCGACGACGAGAACTTCCTCTCCCGTGACCGTCGCCAGCCTGGGATAGCTGTTGAATGCCGGCATCTTGCTTCCTCACCTTCACGCCTGAACCACCAGAACCGAAATCGTCCCCGCGACGATCGCCTGCGTCGCAAGCGCGGGAATATCCGCCTGCGCGCCGTCGAGCCGCACATCCGTCACGGACAGCACCGGCGTCCCCGCCTCGACATAGGCGAGATAGGAAAGGCGGCTGTAGGCGTAGCCGCTTCCCACCGCGCAGGCGTCGATATCCGCCGCGATCGCCGCCTGAAGCGCCGTCTGCACGGCCGACGCATCCGCGCTCTCCGCCACCGTCACCGTCATCGACACGTCGAGCGTCAGCACCGTGGGACGCTGGACCGCGAACCCGATCCCGCAGGCCCGCACCGCATCCACCGCCGCATAGACGGAGCTCACCAGCGCATCGGACGGCGCACCCGTGCCGTCATTCACGACGACGGTGAAATATCCCGCCCGCGCCGTCCCGTCCGGCGCGGCCCCGTCCATCAGCGCACTGGTCAGATCGTCCTGCACACCCGCCACCGCACTGCCAACGGCCGCAGCACAGCCCGTCGCCTTCGCCGCCAGCCAGAGCGGAAACCGCGCCCGCAGGGCCGCGTCCGTCTCCGCGTCCGACCCGTTCACGAAAGCCGCCGGATTGGTCACGGTGTCGATCCCGGCGACCGACGTGCCCATGAGGCAGATCGCCCCCGCCGCCACATTGCCCGAACTTCCCGCGACCTGCGCCTGAACCGGCACGGACATCGTCGCGGCCCCCGCGGGACGGACATACCCCCCCTGCGCCGCCGACCAGTTCGCCGCCGCGCTGTCCTCCACCACGCTGAACGTCACGCCCGCGACCGTCCGCACCGTCACCCCGGCCGGCACCACCGCCGATTGTCCGGCGGGCGAAAAACAGGTCATGGTCACATAGCCGGTCGCCGCCGTGCCCGGCAGCCGCGTCATGCCGAAATCATTGACGAAACTGTCGCAATCCGTTCCCGCCGACGTCGCCAGCCGCGTCCGCGACAGCACCTGCAACCCCAGATACTGCAACCACAATCCCAGCCCCGCCACGCTTTCCATCAGCGCGCGGCCCGCCGTGCCTATCCCCATGTCCAGTAATTGCGCGCAGGATGCCTGCGCCGTCGCGACCGCCGTGGACACGGTCGTCGCGAAAGATCGAAGAGTTATCGACATGTCCGTATCCAGTTCGCCTTCCCTTCCTTTTCTGAAGAAAAAGAAGCAAAAGGACTTTTGGCCATTTAAACGCGAAGTCCCGCGAGAAACTCCAAACCCCTACCCGCCCAGCAGCAGCGTCTGCATTTCCTGCGTCGCGGCATCGACATAGGAAATCGCACAGGAGACCACGCCGCCCGCCGAGGAGGACACCGACACCTCCACCGGCTGCGTCTGGTCCACCCCGCTTTCCAGCGCCATCTGGGCCAGAACGACACTTTTGATCGTTCCCGAAACGACCGGACTCCCGATCATCGCCGGCAAGCCCGCGCCATAGCCGATCTGCCAGATATAGCCGCCCGGATTGGTGCAAAGCCGCCGCAACAGACGTTGCCGCACCTCCTCCGCCCCATCCACGACCGCCAGCCCGCCGCCCGAGAGCGACAGATCCGCCCCCATCACATGCCCAACGGCGCTCATCCCTGCGGCCCTCCCGTCACCTGACCGCCCAGCGGATGCACATGCCCGTTGAGCGAATGCAGATCCGTCCGCACATCCCCGCCCGAGACGACCAGCCCCGAGGAATCGAAGGTCAGGCTCGCCGCCCCCGCCACGCAAGCAAGACCAGACGCGCTCACCGCCACCCGCGTCCCGCCCGCGCCGAGAAAGACGCCGCCCGCCGTGACATGCAGCCATCCAGCCCCCGGCGTCGCCTCACCCGCACTTTCCTCGGCACTCCCGGCCGCCGGCGGCGCGCCGCACCCGGCCATGACCAGAATTTCCCCCGGCTGCGCCACGGCCCCCGTCCAGGGCGACACCGGCGCGGCCATCACCGTGTCGTACACCACCCCCGCCAGAACGAAATGCTCGCCATCGCCCTCCAGCGGCTGCAACACCACATGCGTCCCCACCGCGCTCGGACAGGCGATCCGCAAATCCCCGGCCTGCGCGAACGCCGCATCGGCGATCCAGCCCGTCTCCACATTCTCCGGCTGAACCCGGACCTTCACCGCATGATTGACCGGATCGACCGCCGAGACGATGCCATGCACCGTATGCGCCACCCGGTTCGCCATCGCCGCGGCGACGAAACGCGCCTCGCTCACGCCAAACCTCCCATCCGATCCCGCAACACCACCTCCTGGACGAACCCCTCCTCCGGCTTCATCCGCGACACCACCTCATCCACCGCCAGAATCCCGGGAAATGCCGATACCCCCGACACAACGCCCCGCGCGAAATGCCGCGGCCTCAGCGCCTCATTCCCCGGAATCCGCACCCGCGCCTCCAGACGATGCGCCGCGATCCGTGCATATTTCCATCTCGCAATGGATTTCACCTCGTCCAGCCGCCGTCCCGGCACGCGAAAGCTGTGAACCAGCCCGCTCCCCGGCGCCGTGGCCGAAAAGCCCGACCCGTCATAGAAAATCTCCGACCGGCTCCGCTGCCGCCCGTCCCAGGACGCGACATGCACCACCAGCCCCTGCGTCGCCGTCAGATCCCGCCGCACATCATGCGCCATCGCCAGCCCCGACAGATCATGCACCACCGCCGTCCCGTCATCCGGCGCCAGCATGGGCGAAGCCGTCAGAACGGTTCCGTCCGCGTAAAGATCGCAACAGGCTTCCCGCGCCAGGAAAAACGCCAGATCGAACGCCGTCTGGAAGCGATGCTGCGCCAGCACCGCCATGCGCTTGTGCTCGATCTGCCAGAACTGCCCCGTCATTCCCGCCGCCGCGCCGAAATCCACCGACGCGCCCAGCCCCGCCGCCGAAGCCATCGCCGCGACCAGCTCGGGCGCGGTGAAATTCAGCCACGCCTCCTGAACGCGCAAATCCAGCAGCCGCGACAGATAATCCCGGCACGCCACCACCGCCCTCCCATCCTCGGGACGCCAGACCACCGCATCCGCCACGCCCCGGAACAGCGTGACCCAGGACGCACCCGGCCGATCCGCCCGAAGAACCTGCACGGAAATATCCAGCCCGCTCGCCGTCTCCGCCGCGAACCACGGCGTGGCTCCGCCCAGCGCCGTCTGATCGACCGCCAGCGCGATCTCCGCCGTATCGCAGCGTTCATACCGGCTCGCCCGGATCTCGAACCCCGTCACCGGCGTCCCCGCCGACACCGCCCCCGCCACCAGAAGCCGCACCGACCAGACACGAGACGCCGTCCCGCTCACGCCGAACGCTCCGGCAAGCCCGTCGTCAGAACCGTGGACACCGGCGGCATCTCCAGAAAGACCGGCGCCGCGAGAACGGTGAGATCAGGGTCCGTCATTCCGTTGAGCTGGGCAATCCGCCACCACTGCGTCGCATCCCCCAGTTGAACCGCCGCCACATGATAAAGCGACACATCCGCCGCCGTGACCTGCACCGCCATCGTTCCCCATACCCCCGATGCCTTCAATGTCGCTCTCGCCGGATCGTCAGAAGCCTCTTCGCTTCGCGAGCCGATCATTCTTCCTCGGAAACAGAAGAAACCCGTCCCCAAAACATCATCCGACCGGCACGGATGGCGTCACACCCCCGGCCAGCGCGACATTGGCCGCCGCACGATTGACCAGCCCCGCCGCATCCGCCGCCGCACTTGCCAGCCCGGCATTCTGCGTCGCCGCCCCGAGCGAAGCTCCGTCGCTTAGCACGATCCCTTCGAGATTCGCCCCCGTCTGCCCCAGAAGCGTGGAAAGCCCGCTCCCCGCCGCCGAAAGTCCGGACAACAGCGTGCTGACGACCGACGGCGCTCCCGCCAGATCGACGCCCGCCTGCGCCGCGCCATTGACCGCCGCGAGCGCATTCGTCACCGTGGCCACCGCCCCGCCCGCCCCCAGCAAGGCCGCCACCGGCGTCACCTGCCCGACGATCGTGCCGACCTGCCCGGCCAGCGTATAGACGCCGCCGGACACATCGCTCACGACCGCGCTCAACCCGGACAGCGCCCCGCCCACATCGCCGGAAATCGCGCCCCCGACATCCTCCGCCGCCGCAGCCGCCAGATCGGCCCGCTCCAGCACGAGCATATAGGCGCACACCGCCCCCCGCGCCTGATAGGAATAGGCGAACTGCGCGATCCAGACCTGACAGGACAGACCCGCCGCCGAAAACGCCACCGCCGCACCCGCCGCCCGCATCCGCTCGACCATCCGCGCCCGCGCCTGCGCCTGCGGCCCGACGAACCGGCCGCGCAGGATCAGCCGGTCGGGATCGTTCCCCAACACGTCGATCACCCGTCCGCCGCCCAGGAGGCGATGCACGGTCAACTGCTGCTGCCCGCCCACCACCAGCTCGTCAGGCACCTCGAGCCCGGTCAGCACCATCCCGCCGATCACGACCGGCGCGGTCGCGCCCATGCGCCCGACCGCCCCCACCGCCGCCTCGATTTCCGTGAAGCTTACGCTCATCGCCCGCACCGTCCTCAGAACCCCACACTCGCCCCCGCGAATTGCGGCCAGGCGATTTCGTCGAACGCCGCCGAGGACGTCCGCAAATGAAACGCGCCCAGCCCGTCCAACGCCGGAGCCGACCGCCGACCATGCGCCGCATCAACCCGGGCCGCCGTCCCGGCTTCCGGCCCCGCGCGATCCGCCCCCGGCCGCCGCGCGTCCTCCGCCACGCCGGGATCGCGGCCCGACCCATAGGCCACCCCGTCACGCCCGGACCACGGCGGAACGACGGCGCGTCGCCGACGGGATGGCGGCAAAACCCCCGCGCCTCCAGGCCGACCATCACGCCGGACCGGCACAGCCGAACGCGCCCGCGCCACAGGCGGAAGAGCAACGCCCGCCATCCGCACCAACCGCGCGGACACGCCTGAAACCCTTCCCACCGCACCAACCGCGCGGACACGCCTGAAACCCTTCCCACCGCCGATCCGCGCCTCATGCGCCCGCTCTCCGCGGCGGGACGAAAGCTCTTCCGCCCCACCCCCGCCGCCCCGACCAGACCACGCCAGAAACCACCTGACGGAAACGCCCCGCCCCCCACGACATCGCCCCGCCGCCGCTCGACGGCAAATCGCTCCATTCCACCGACCGGCAGCCCCCGCGTCGCGAACCGCCGCCCGCTCCCGACGCGCCCAACGGACTCCCCGGCCGCCGCAACCGCACCGGACCGCCCGCGCACCAGCGGCCGCGCCCGAACCCGCCCAACCCGCCCAACCGGCACGACCCGCGCCTGCCGCCGTCCCGCCAGCCGTACGACCCAACCCAGCCGCGCCGCCGCCGGAACGGCCCGTTTCCTCACACGCTCACCCATCGCGATACCGCATCGCCTCCCAGTCGAAGACCGCCCCGAGCTGCTCGGCGATCGCCACGCAAGCCGCCATCCGCCGCACCCGCGACCAGCCCCGCACAACCTCCCACGGCACCCCATGACGCAGGAGATAGAGCACCTCCCCGAACACAGGGTGCCGACTCAGTTTTTTGCCGCGTTCTCCAGGCCGTCCGGCGCGCTCCCGCCATCCTCCGCGTCGAAGAGCGGACGCAGCGCCGCGATCCCGTCCGTCCCGATCCGCCGCGCCAGCGCCTTCACCTCGTCCTTGGACAACGGCATCTGGACGGGCACGCCGTCGATCGCCGTCACGGAACAGACCATCTCCGCATAGGCCAGCCAGGACGAGGCCGAGGCCCCGTTCATGGCCGAGCCCGCCGCCTCGATCAGATCCAGCATGTCGCCCGGATCGATCTCCCGCACCGCCAGCCTGCGCCCCGCCGACGTCACGACCTCCACCGGCAGCGCGCTCACGAGATCTTCACCCGCGTCGAGGCGAAGAACTGCACCGTGTAATGCATCATCTCCTCCGCCGCCCAGCGATCCGTCTCCAGCGTCATGGTGACATTGGTGTATTCCCATGTCGTCTGGCTGCCGTCCGGCTCGCTGATATACTGGTAGATCGTCCCGCTGCCGAGAATGCCGCCATTCCAGAACGCGGCCTCCACCGCCGCCACGAGACTGTCCAGCGTCGCGTCCGCCCGCACCACGCCGAACGATCCGCGCCAGCCGCCCGGCGTATTGAACACCACCGGCACGCTGTTGAGCGGATCGGCCCGCTGCGCCCGCGTCACCTGCGACGCCTGGAACGACGTCACATCCCGCATGTCGACGCGCGACCCGTTCCACAGCAGCGTCACCCGGCAATTCCGCCCGATACTATACGGATTGGCCATGCTCAGACGCTCCCGCCGGACGTGGACGTCGTGACCGTCACGGACGTCCCGCCCTGAAGATTGACGATGAATTTCTCGTTGATGCCCTGGTAGCGGACCTGAATATCCGCCTGCACATATCCCAGCGCCGTCCGCGCCTGCGGATTGTTCGTGGAATCACACACCACCGCATAAGGCAGCGCGCCGCCCTGCACCCCCAGAATTCCCTGCGACACCAGAGAGGACAGGAACCCGAGCAACGTCGCGCGGATATCGCCGAAGAGCGTGTCGTTGATGACGCTGCCCACATACGCGCCCATGCCGCCCGCCAGAGACGTCGCCAGATAATTCGTCAGCCGCGTGTAGTTGTCACCCTGGATCGTCACGCTGCCGGACGTATTATGCCCGCACCGCACCGCCCAGTACGATCCCCCCGGCGCCGGATTGCAGATCACGTCGATCCCGGCCTGGAACAGCACGGCCAGATCGGCGGAGGAATAACTCCCCGTCCCGCCCGTCAGCCCCGCCTTCTGACTCCCCACGACGCCATAAAGCTGCTTGTTGAGGCTCGACTGCTCGGGCGAGAGCGCCGCCAGCTTCCCCGCCGCGAAACCCTGCGGCGACACCAGCATCAGCCCGTTCGTGTCGTCGTTCCACCAGATCCAGTCGCCGAACATCAGCTTGACGGCACAGGAGTCCAGCCCCGCCGCCGCCTTCACCGCCACGGCGTCGGTGAGCGTGTCCCCCGCCGGCCCGCAGGCCACCATATAGACGCCCTCGCCCAGCCCGAACGCCGCCTGCGCCGTCCAGGTCGCGGAATCCGAAATTCCGTGCAGCACCGCGACCGAACATCCCTGTCCCCGCAAGGCATACATGCCCGTCCGCGCCGTCGCGTCGGAGCCGAGAAAAGCCGCGCTCGACGGCACGCCGCCATCCGCGCCGCCCGCCAGCGTCACCGTCCCCACTGCGACGGCCGGAACCGTCGCCGGCACGGACAGCGCCACCAGCGCGCCCGAATCCGCCGCCACCGCCGCCGCCAGAGCCGTCCAGCTCGCACCGGCATAATAGGACGCGCCCAGAACCGGATGCGCCACCGTCAACGCCCAGCCCTGATTCGCCGCACTCGCCGTCACGACGATGCCGTTGCCCGACGAGCCGGTATGAACCGCCGTCACCGTCACGCCCTCCAGCGTGGCGGACGCCGCCTCATCCGTCCCGTCCGTCACCCGCACGATCCGGAACGACGACGCGCCCTGCATGAGCGCGATATCCACCGCCAGCCCCGCATCCGTCACCAGAGACTGCTTGGCCCCGAAGGACTGGAGATAATCCCCCATGCCGCCCACGGGCACCGGCATGTTCACCGGCCCCCAGGACGCCGTCCCGACAACCCCCATCACGCCCCAGCCCACCCCGGAAAGCGCCAGGGTCTGCGGCTGCGCGATCTGCACATAGAGATCGGGCACCACAAGCGCCGTCGTATTCAGCGCCCCCGCCTGATAAATCCGCGACATTCACCCTTCCTTTGATTTCTTCGCGCGCGGCAAAAAGGGGGCTCCTTCTTTTTCTGAAGAAAAAGAAGCAAAAAGACTTTCAATCATTCAGCGTCGGAGTTCCCCAGCGAAACTCCGCGGCCAAGTCAAAAAAGTTTTTTGGTTCTTTTTTTCAAAAAAGAACGACCCCACTACCCCACCGCGCACACAGTCCCGAACGCATCCACCGACAACCCCGCATAGGGCGACGCCGCCGTCACTCCCTGCACGGCCGCCGCCTCCGCCGCCAACGCGGCGGCGCCCGATTGCCCGGCCGCCGCCATCACCGCATCCCCGAACGCCACCTCGAATTCCGGGCCGGAAAACGCCCCGGCCCCGAACAGCATCTGCGCCGCCCATTGCGATTCGATCGTGTCGAACAGGACATTGAAAACGAGATCCCGCCGATACAGCGACTGCACCTGCAAGGTATCGACATCCCCCGCCCCGTCGAAGGAGAGTAGCGCCTCGCCGCCATCCAGCGTGGCGAGCCAGCTCATCCCCGCCAGAGCCGTATCCAGCGCGCTTCCCAACGCATCCCGCGCCATCGCGCTGCCCGTCCAGATCGAAAGCCGCACCTTCTGGCTCTGCCGCCGCGTCACCCGCACCGACTGGCCATATCCCGCGACCTGCCCCGTCAAAACGCCGGACGCCACGCCGATCGAAGCCCCCCGCGCCGTCGCCCCCGGAAAACCCGCCGCCAGACCCGCCGCGATACTGGCCGCCGTATCGCCGGACGACGCCGCATAAGCCGCCGTCACCGCCGTCGCCGCGCCCGTCTCCCACCGCAGCCCGACGACGCCGCACACCGCGCCGGAGGACGGCGCCGTCACATTCGCCACTGCCCCGGCACAGGACACGCCGACCGTCGGGGCGATCGTCGCCCCCTCCCGCCACGGCCAGCCCAGCGGCTCCGCGACGGGCCGAAACCCCTCCAGCGCCGCCGTGACTGTGACGTAATCCACACTGTCCCGCACCGATTGCGCGGAATACATGTCATTCGGCAGCAGCCAGCCCCGCCGGATCACCGTCTGACGCCCGGTAACGGATGCCGCCGACAAACCCTGCGGATAGATCGCCCGCGCGCAGACATAAGCCAGCGCCAGCGACACCTGGGAAATATCCGTCATCTCACACCTGTTGCGTCGCGATGGTGCAGCGGAGTCCGAAAGGCGACACCTCGACCGCAACCACGGTATAGGACGTCCCCAGATCGGTCGTGACGACCATGTACGGCGTCAGAACCACCCCCGGCAGCCCCGGCATGATCATCAGGAACTCCCCCGGCCGCAGCGATCCCGGCATGCCGGTATTCATATGCTCGCCATGCGCCCGCATGATGATCGAGACCGGACAACCCGCCACCACCTGCGCCGCGCTCCCGGCGGCCCCGGCCACCGAAACCACCCGGTCGCACAGGACGCAAAGCGGCGGCCGCAACGGCTCGACACGCGCCACGAAATACGTGTCCGCCCCGCTGACGAGCACATCCCCCGCCAGCACATCCGTCGAATCCATCAACGCATGCCGCATCGGCGCGCCCCAGTCGGCCGGCGCGGAAAACCCGAACGCCGCCGGGCTGTCGAACGCCATCATCGGCGTCGCATGCACCTCGGCCAGCGGCGTCAGCGCGCTGACCGGCCGATATTGCGTCCCCACGCTCCCCAGCCGCGCCACCGCCGCCGCATAGCCGGCCTCCACACGCTGCTGAATCGTCGCAAGCTGCACCGCATGCCTCCAGAAAAAATCAGACCACGATCCGCGACCCGTCCGCCATGTCCGGCCCCGGCGGCACGCCGAGAAACCCGCACAGACGGCGACGCCAGAGCACGTAAAGCTCCATCCGGTCGCGCACCTCGTTCGGGTTGTGCGTCCAGACCGCCGCCTTCCCGGTATCGAGATTGGCCGAAGCCCCGACCACCGCCGTCTCCAGCGGATAGATCTGCGAAAGATAAAGCCTCACCTGCATCAGTTCGCTGGAAGACAGATTGTTCATCCGCCATTCCAGCGAGCCATAGGCGGTAAAGAACCGCCACGAATCCTCGCCGCTCGCCACGCTTCCGATCGCCGGATAGCCGCAGAACCGGCGCACATCCGTCTTCTCCGCATCGGCAAGCGGCGCATCGGAGAAAGCCGAGCTTCCGGACACGCCACACCCCCGTCAGTTGATCAGGCCGAGCGCATCCGTGCCCAGGCTCTCGATCACCACACCACGCTTGAGATAAGCGTTCGTCGCCGTCGGAATGACGTTGACGTTCGCCGTCACGTCCGTCGGCAGCGCGAAGCCGCCGATCCAGTACCAGGACTGCGCGATGATCTGCCGCAGACGGTCCAGCGGCTCGCGCGTCACCATCGCCACCCCGTCGACGATTTCGATCAGCGAACGGTCCAGCTCGGGAATGTCGCTATGCCCCACGAAGGAGCAATCCCCCTCGACCAGCGCCCCCTGGCCGACCAACAACGCACGATGGACCGGACCAGCCCCCAGAGAGGCCTGCTGCGGCGCTTCCGTCGTCGGAATGAAGCGCACGCCCAAAAGCTCTATGACGTTTCCGGAACGATACTCTTCCGATCCATACGCGCCACGGTAGAGATATTTGAAATCCGCGTCGCGGAAGAGCGAGAGAAGCTGGAGATCGTCGAGATAGCAATGATACGCCCCGTCGATCATCGGCACGTTGTTGCGCCGCAGCGCCGCCACCCCCGCCAGCACGTTCTGGATTCCCAGCGTATCCGCCGGACCCGACGCACTCGCCGTCGCCAGCGCCGCCGTCGTCAGACGCCCGTTGGGGCGGATCACCAGCGGCGCGATCGATGCCACCACCGCATTCCCCGCCGTCCCGTCCGAGACCGACACACCGGACGAGAACACGAGCTGACCGGAAATCCCTCCCGGCGCCGTGGACATATTGGTCGCATCCGCCTCCGTCCCCACCAGCGTGTAGACGTCCGATCCCACCGTCACCGTCATGCCGTTGGTCGCGGAAACGCTGACCACCTGACCATTGACGATGACATTCTGGAAGCCGCGGATATCGTCCACCTCCACGCTCGTCCCCGCCGAACCCAGCGTGGTGACGACACGCGTATTGCCGCCGAGATACCCGCCCACGCCGCTCGACGCCCCGCCGAACAGCGTATTGCGCGCCAGCCGGTCCAGCGACTGCATCGCCTGAATGCCGTTGGTGTTCGCATTCGCCAGAAACTGCGAGGCGATGCCGACCCCCGACGTCACCATGTTCAGGTCGATCGTGTCGCCATACTGGTTGATCGACAGCGTATATTGCTCGATCGACCAGCCGCTCGGCGAAAGACCATTGTCGAAATTCGTATTCGTCGTCGGCGTCATGGGCGTCGTCACCGGCGCCTTGAGGCTCTTGCGCGTCTTGGTCAGCGTTTCACCGATGGCATTGGGAAACACCTCGCGATCCGCCACCTGGCGAAACCCCAGGCGCGACCGCAATCCGTTCTCGAATTCGCGCGCCAGAAAACCCTGCTGAATGGCAGCCTGAAGCTGCACCGGAAAATTCTCGATGCCCATCTGTTCCGTTCCAATGTTTTTCTGAAAAGTCAAAAAAGAGAAGACCTTCTTTTTCTGAAGAAAAAGAAGCAAAAAGACTTTTGATCCTTCCGCCGCGGAGTTCCCCGAAGAAACTCCACAGCCAGGTCAAAAAAGTTTTTTGGTTCTTTTTTTCAAAAAAGAACGCCCACCCCTATTTCCCGGCCAAAAACTGCCACTTCCGCGCCGCATAATCCGTGTCGGACAGCTTGCGCGCATCGAAAGGCGGCGCCTCGCCCGGCCGCGGCGCGGCAACGGCGAAGGTGCTCCCGCTCGCCGTCCCCGGCACGCCGCCTGCGGAAAACAGATAGCCCCGCTCGCGCCGGCACCGCTCGATCGCCGCGGCGACGCCACGCACCTCGCCGTCATCCCCGCGCGCCACCTCGCTGCGATCCATCAGCCGCACCACGTCGTCCGGATTATGCGCGCCCAACCGCATGGCTTCGGCCCGCAGGCTCGCGGCAATCACCGCCTGATCGCCCTCGGCCCGAACCCTGGCCAGCGCCGCCTCATGCACGTCACGCATCGCCGACAACTCGCCCTGCGCCGACTCCAGCGCCCGCCGCAATTCCTCAACGTCCTCGCTCATTCCGCCCCCTCATCCCCTGCTCCGGCGCCAATCCGCTCCCACTCCGCCGCCGGATCGGCACAGCCCGTCGACGCCGCGAACACCCGCGACGCCGTCTCGCGGCTGAGAATGCCGCCCGCGCACGCCGCCACCAGCCCGGAGGCCAACGACGACACCTCGTTTTCCGACGCGGCGAACCAGGGCGGCCATTGCAGGGCCAACCCGGCGGGATCGAGATTCCGCACGAGCCCCCCGCCCAGCCGCACCCCCTCCTCGACCACCGAGGAAAAGCGGCACAACATCCGGCAAAGCGGCACCAGCCCGCCCTCGCCATAAGCATGACGCAAACGATCCGCCAGCCAGATCAGCGGCTGGCACATCATCTCCATTGCCCGCCCGGACTGCCCGGCCGAGATCCGGTCGCCATGCGCCCGGTTGCCATGCAACTGCTCCAGCACGAGCTGCCGCAACTCCCGGTAATGCGCGAGCACCGCCCCCGCCGCATTGCCGTTGATTTCCAGCAGCTTGGCATCCCCTTCCGGCGGCAGAGTCAACGCCGTCGCCGCCCCGCCCTGCCGCGCATCCCCCTCGGGAAATCCCCCGGTCTTGAGAACGAGCGTCGGATCGGAGCCGTATTTCAGCCCGCGCCCGGCCTGCGACATGAGATAATCCGCCTCGATGACGGTATCGATCGCCCGCTCGAACGTGCATTCCCCGTCCAGCTCGCCCGCCCCGCTCCGGCCCGGATTGCGGATCCAGACCAGCGGCACGAACCCCAGCCCATGCCGGACCGAACGGACAGGATCGCGCGCCGACGGCTCCTCCCCCAGCGGACAGGGCAGAAACACCGCACAGTCATCCCGGTCCCAGACCCGCTGCCACCAGAACCGCGTCTCCATCCTCTCCGGCGCGATCGCATAACCCTGCGCCGCAAGATCACGCCCCGCCACCGGATAACGCTCCGTCACGGACAGCAACGCCCCCGTCGCCATGTCCCGGACCGGCGTCAGATACGCCGTCTCCAGCACGGTCAGACGCGGCGCATGATCCACCAGCTCGACCAGAATCGCGACGGACCCCACCGAACCCAGGATCGCCGCCTCGGTCATGAGCGAGGCCAGCCCCGCCTCCCGGGCGAACATCCCCAGCGCCCGCACCGTCCGTGCATCCTCCGCCATCACCGCCGGCCAGTGCGTGTCGCCGAACAGCAGGGAAACGGACTCGTCCACCACCGTCCGGCACAAATTCGTCCGCACGGACGGACGCCGCATCGCCAGCGGAATATACTCCCCCGCCCCGGACCGCTCCCGCGCGAACGGATTGGGCAACACGTCATATTGCGTGCCCGCGAGAACCCGCCCGAGCGCCAGCAATCGCCCCGCGCGCGCAGGCAAACCCGCAGGCGTCACGTAATGACGCTGCAATGACAGCCAATCCATAAATTCTCCCTCTTCTTCTTTTTCTGAAGAAAAAGAAGCAAAAAGACTTTCAATCATTCAGCGTCGGAGTTCCCCAGCGAAACTCCGCGGCCAAGTCAAAAAAGTTTTTTGGTTCTTTTTTTCAAAAAAGAACGAAACCCAACCACCCGCCCGTCACCGGGCGAAACTCACTCCCCCGCCCCAGCGCGCCTCACCGCCAGACTCCAGCATCAACGTGCTCACTCCCCAGACCATGGCATCCGCCCGGTCCGGCGATTTCGCCCCGCGATAGCCCTGCGCGGAAAAGCGGCAAAGCTGATCCTCCAACACCTCGAACCGTCCATGATGAAAGACCTTTCCCATCTCGTAGAGCGCCGCCACCGGCTCCGCCCGCGCGGATTTCCCGCGCGCCGCCACCACGCTCCGCACAGGCGCCGCCGCCCGCACGCCGCGGATCGTCGCCTCCACCAGCGCCCCGCCGAAATTCCGCTCGGCCACGATGCGCTCGGCCCGCCATTCGTCGAACGCCTTCAGCGCCCGCGCGGCCCAGGCCGCCGGCCCGTCCCGCAAGGACGCATCCTCCAGAACATGCCCGTTCCCTTCCGCATCGACGCCACACACCACGATGCCGATCTCATCGGAACGGACATCCTCCGGCCCCGACGCCCCGGACGGATCGACCGCAACGACGATCCGCCGCATCGACCGCGCGACCTCCTCGCGCGACCCCGCCGAAATGACGGGGCGCCTGCGGAACATCTCGATCCGCCACAGCGCCCCGTCCACCACGGCCTGATATTCCCCCAGCAGAAACCGCCGCCGTTCCCGCTCCGGCAAAGCCTCCAGCTGACTCAGATAGTGCGCGCTCAAATTCTCCCGGTTGCTGTCCGGATTCAAAATCATCGTCGCATATAAATGCCGGTCCGCGAGCGCCTCCCCGGATTTCGGATCGACACCCGCCTCGAATAATGCGTAAAGCCAGTGATCCGTCGCGGGCGGATTGGCGTCGATATATTCGCGCACCTCCAGACCGCAACGCTGCGCCAGCCGCGTCAGCAAAACATTGCGCGCGCCATAGCTGATCTGACTGGCCTCGTTCAGAAACACCGTCGCGAATTCCAGCCCGAGAATCTTCTCGGTCCGCTGCGCATCGTCCAGCCCCCCGAAAAAGATCGAGGAACCGTTGGGAAACCGCACGAGATTGTCCTCCCGGTCGAGCCGGTACGGCACGCCCGGAAAACACAACCGCATCACCTTCGGAAACGTGTCGAGCAGAATGCTCGCCCGCAACGCCACCAATCGATAGCGGAACACCCCGTGCCGACTCCCCTCCGCCTTCAACGCCCGGATCACCATCGCCCGCAGCAGGAGAAACGTCTTGCCCGACCGCGATCCCCCCCGAAGCAGAATATGCCGCGCCCCGCCCGCAAGGAGCCCGTTCGCCGCCACCTGCCCGGGATTGAGCCTAAAGCCCGTCATCGTCCCGCGTCAGCCGGACGACCACCTCCCCGTTGCGCCCCTCCTTCTCCTCCATCTCCCGGAACCGCGACGGCCGATGCGCCCGCAACAGCACCCGCATCAGACCATCGCTGTACCGCCGCCTCATCAGCGGGTTCCCCGTCGCCGGATCGGCGACGACCTTCCCTCCCGACAGGATCGGCTCCTCCACCCCCTCGACTGCCCGCCGCCGCGCCTCCGCCTCCAGCGCATCCGTCGCCGCCTCCAGCGCATCCGCCCACCCCGCCGCAAAGACGGGATCGGCGTCGCGCCAATGATAGATCGTCCCCCGCTCGACCCCCGCCACACGGGCGGACGCCGTCACATTCGCCGTCAATGCGAGATGATCGAGAAAAATCCGCTTCGACCGCCTCATCAGAATATCCTTCAGAGGCCCGATCCTCGCCGTCTCCTCCATGCCCCAAGAACCTTTCCGCACACCGGAGCCGCCGCACCTTCAGAACACCATCGACCGCACCGCCCCCCGGCGCTTCACCGGGCCACCGCTCCCGTCCCGCACGGACCAGACCGGCGCATGCGGCACCTCCCGCGCCCGCGCGGCCATTTCCGCATCCAGCGCAAGACGCAACCGCGCCAGCACCGCCTCGCCGACAACCCCCACGGGCGTCACCGCCCGCCCGCGCCGCCGGCACAACACCCCGCGCAACCGCATGTCCGGATGCGGCAGCCCCGCCTCGCTCAACTCCGTCCAGGACACGCCGACATCCCGCCGGTGCCGCGGCTCGCTCGTGGTCACGAAGGGCGACGCGAGAACGAATTCCCCCTCCCGACCCACCACGACCATGTATTGCCAGCCTGAAAAAATCACATCGCCTTCAGAAATATCCGAATCGAACAGAGACATATGGACCTCTGGACACAAAAAAACCGCCACGAGGGCGGTTTGTTCAAATGCAGTTTTTCCATTATGAGAAAAACATAAATCAAATGCGCGCGGAACGCAATATTTAATTCTTCATTCCCGCTTCTTTTTTTTGCATTCCGTAAAAATGCGCCAGCATCTCAAGAAGAAACGCCGATTGCGCCGAAACCTTCATGCGCGCACGCGCCTCGGAAAGATCCGGATAAAGACACCGCGCCATGGCGGAAAACGACATCTCGCGCCCCAGCATCATCTCCAGCCGCACATGCGCCGCCAGCCCGAGCGTCTCCCGAATCCGGCTCAACCGCGCCGCGCATTTCCCGCGATTGAGCATCCAGCTATGCACATCCCCCTTCAACGCATCGGGGCGCGGCGCGGCCGGACGATCCACCACCCCCAGCGACGCGAAGACATATTCCCGACTCCACCGCTCCGCCGCCGCTACCTCCTCATCGCCGATATCGCCCGCCTCCCGCAGCACCTGCACCGTGCCCAGCACGCGATGCGTCGCCCCCACGCGCCGGAAACCGTCCCGCGCCAGTCGCTCCGGCGTCGGCTCCATCACAGCATCCCTCATTCCACCTCGTCCCCCAGAACCGCCCCGATCGGCCGCAAGCCGGGAAAGAGCGGCACGGCCTCGCCGGCCCACACCGCCGCCCAACTGACCCGATGCCCCGCGGGCAACGCCTCGAATCGATCGCGCTCCGAAATAAACCGGACCCTTTCCAAGGAACGCGGCCGGGCCGGCCTCCACTCCTCGGAAGCCAGCATCGCCGCCAGCGACTCCGCCGATACCCTCCGCCGCCCGAAAGCGTGCTCATTCCCGTGCGCTTTCATAACAACCTCGTTACAATATGGCAATTTGCCATATTCAATGTTAAAAAAACAGTCTGGATTTGGCAAAGAGCCATTGCTATGAATGGCCATGGCCAAACACAAACGCCCCGACTCCCTCGCCACGATACAGCGCGCTATCGGCACACGCATCGCCTGGGCCCGAGAACTCGTGATTCCCAACCAGAGCGAGTGCGCCCGCCTGCTGGGCGTGGACGCCTCGACCCTGAACAAGATCGAGAAAGGCGATCGGGCGCCCAGTGTGTTTCTCATTGCCGCTCTATCGAATCGCCTCCGGGTATCAACGGATTTCCTCCTGAAAGGAGTACTGAACGGTCGAACGGACGAAGAATTGGCTCTCCGCCTTGCAGCCCTGCACCCAGAGCTGGTGCTCCAGCGACAAGACACAGATCCGCACACGGACAAAAACACGCCTTCCGACACGCCTGCGCAGCCCAGGAGACCAGGCGGGGATCTTCATTAGACGTCCCGTTTTCATCACCCATTCTGGCCTCTCTTCGCCTTCTTCTTGCGCATTTTCGCGAAACCAAAACTGGAACAAAACGAGAACAATTGCAATCCCGATTCACACATCCAATCACGACACCCCGTCCCCAATAACGGAAAAAATCCAACAGGATTCTCCGCCATTAACGGTAAATTAATGGCAATGAGCCATGAAGTCAAGGCGGAAAAATGGCATCGCGTCATTCGTCCGAGTCGCGAGGAGAGGTGGTTGCAGACGCGCCCTTCCTAAAATAACATTTACGCGACTTTCCTTCGATCACCCCCTATTTTCGATTGAACCGGGGCAACATAAAAATACGGGCAAGATGCGGCCAAAGCAGAACCTAATCACGCGATACACACGTCACAAACTCGCAAGACGAACTGCGGCGGACCGAAATAAAAAAGCCAACGGATACCAGAACCGATGAATGCAATTGTCGTCACCGCCCTGCGGCGACCCCTCACCTTCGTCGTCCTGTCGATTCTGATCCTGCTTTTCGGCGTCCTCTCGATCTTCAAGACTCCAACGGACGTGTTCCCGGAGATCAAGGTGCCCGTGGTCGCCGTCGTATGGACCTATAACGGCCTCCTGCCCGAGCAATTCGCAGGCCGCATCACCTATAATTTCGAGCTCGCCGTCACCACGACGGTGCAGAACATCGAGCACATGGAGTCGAACTCCTATTACGGCCGCTCGATCGTCGACATCTACTTCCAGCCCGGCACCCCGATCGGCACCGCCGAGGCGGAAGTGACGTCGATCGCCCAGACCATCCTCCTCGGCCTGCCGCCCAAAGTGCCGGCCCCGATGATCGTGGCCCTGAATCCGTCACAGGTGCCCGTCATCTCGCTCCAGATCACCTCGGAGAAGGAGACCCCGTCGGATCTGTTCAAGCTCGGCGTCATCCGCGTGAGGCCGCTGCTGGCCACCGTCCCCGGCGCCGTCGTCGCCCATCCCTATGGCGGCATGGACAGCTTCGTGATGGTGTCGCTCAACCAGCAGCAGCTCCGCGCGCACCACCTCTCCGCCTCCGACGTCCAGGCCGCTCTGACCGACCAGAACATCGTCCTTCCCGCCGGCGACCAGAAAATCGACGCCACGGACTGGATGGTGCAGACGAACGCCACCGCCGAGTCGATGGAGGATATCGCCAACCTCCCCGTCAAGCGCGTCGGCAACGCCGTGATCTACGTCCGCGACGTCGCGGACGTGTATCGCGGCGGCCACCCGCAGACGAACCTCGTCCTCGTGAAGGGACGTCAGGCCGTGGAGGTCATCACCCAGAAGGGCGGCACCGCCTCCACGCTCGACGTCGTCTCCGCCACCAAGGCGCTTCTCCCCCGTCTGCGCGCCATCCTTCCGGAAGACGTCCACGTCTCGGTCCTCCAGGACGCCTCGATCATGGTGAAGGACCAGATCAAGGACGTCGTCCGCGAGATGGTCACGGCCTCGTTCCTCACCGGCATCGTCGTGCTGCTCTTCCTCGGCTCCTGGCGCTCGACCATCATCATCGCGACCTCCATCCCGCTTGCGATCCTCTCCTCGATCATCGGCCTCGGATGGGCCGGGCAGTCGATCAACGTGATGACGCTCGGCGGCCTGGCGCTCGCCGTCGGCATCCTCGTCGACGACGCGACCGTCATGATCGAGAACATCGACACCCATCTGGAGATGGGCAAGGAACTCGAACTCGCCATCATCGACGCGGCCAACCAGATCGTCATCCCGACCTTCGTCTCGACGACATGCATCTGCATCGTCTGGCTGCCGCTCTTCGAGCTGTCCGGCGTCTCGGGCTATCTGTTCATGCCGATGGCGCTGGCCATCATGTTCGCGATGATCGCCTCGTTCATCCTGTCGCGGACCCTCGTGCCGACGATGGCGAAATACCTCCTCGCCGGCCAGATCCATCACGGCGGCCACGCCGAAGCGCCGGACCCGCACGGCATCGACGACCAGGCCGTCGATGCCGTCGACATGGCCCATTCACACGCCAAACCGCCCCCGAAGAGCATCTTCGGCCGCTTCCAGCAGGGGTTCGAGGCCCGCTTCACCCGCTTCCGCAACGGGTACGGCCACGTTCTCGAAAACTGCGTGGCGCGCAGAAAGACCTTCGTCGGCGTCTTCCTTCTCATCTCCGTCGGCTCGATGGGCCTCTATCTGATCGCGGGGCGCGACTTCTTCCCCGAGGTCAAGTCCGACACGCTCCAGATGCACATGCGCGCGCCCCTCGGCACACGTATCGAGGTCGCGGGACGCATTTCCGCCCTGGTCGTCGATCGCATCCGCGCCGATCTGCCCGACAAGACCGATAACATCATCTCGAATTGCGGCCTGCCGGAAGGCCCGCACAACCAGGCCTTCATGCCCTCGCCAACCGTCGGCACGCAGGATTGCGACATCACCGTCGCGCTGAAAGACGAGCAGTCGCCCGTATGGGACTACCGCGCCCTGCTGCGCAAGGACCTCTCCAGGCGCTTCCCCGGCACGGTCTTCACCTTCCAGCCCGCCGACCTGACGGACAAGATCCTGAATTTCGGCTCGTCCGCGCCGATCGACATCCAGCTTTCCGGCCCGGATTCGAAGGCCAACTACGAATACGCCAAGCACCTGATCAGCCTGATCCGCCACATCCCGGGCACGGCGGACGTCAACATCCAGCAGACCATGTCCACGCCGACCCTGCTGGTGAACGGCAAGCGCACCTTCATGCAGGCCACGGGCATGACGGAAACGGATCTCGCCAACAACGAACTGCTGACCCTCGCCGGCTCGGTCGTCGTCCATCCGCAATTCTGGCTCGATCCGGTCGACCACGTGACCTTCCCGCTGAACGTCTACACATCGCAGGATCAGCTCACCCATCTCAACGACCTGCTGACCACCCCGGTGGACAAAGGCGACGGCGACCCCCATGACAATGCCCAGCTCATGGGCGCCATCGCCGAAGTGGTCGCGACCGGCACGCCGGGCGAGGTCTCGCACTACAACTCCATGTCCGAGATGGACATCTACGTGAACATCGAAGGAACGGATATGGGGTCCGTGCTGGATGCGGTCCGCCAGGTGATCAGGAAGGACGCCCACAACGTCCCGCGCTCGACCGCCGTGGACGTCCGCGGGCAGGCCACCACCATGGCCAGCGCCTATACCCAGCTCATCTTCGGCCTCTGCATCTCGATCGTCCTGATCTACCTGCTGATCGTGGTGAACTTCCAGTCGTGGCTGGACCCGTTCATCATCATCACCGCGTTGCCGGGCGCCCTCGGCGGCATCGCCTGGGCGCTCTTCCTCACCGGAACACGCCTCTCCGTCCCGGCCCTGACCGGCGCGATCATGTGCATGGGCACCGCGACCGCCAACTCGATCCTCGTCGTCTCCTTCGCCCGCGAACGCATCGAGATCCACGGCGACGCGCTGAAAGCCGCCGTCGAGGCCGGTTTCGGCCGCATCCGCCCCGTCCTCATGACCGCCCTGGCCATGGTCGTCGGCATGATCCCGATGGCGACCTCCAACTCCACCAACGCCCCGCTCGGCCGCGCCGTCATCGGCGGGCTGATCGTGGCCACCCTCTCCACCCTCCTCTTCGTCCCCTGCGTCTACGCAATCCTTCACAACCGCGCACCGCGTCATAAGGAACACGCCTGATGGCCACCTCTCCCAGACTCTTCGCCATCGCGGGAGGGTGCATCCTCGCGTTCTACGTCGGCTATATCTTTGTCGAACGCGGCCGCGCCGCCGTCGTGCTGAAGCAGACGACCGAGGAAAGCGCCATCCCTGACGTGGCGGTCGTCACGCCCATCAAATCGCCGGACAAGGTCTCCCTGACCCTGCCTGGCACGATCGACGCCTGGTACCAGGCGCCGATCTACCCGCAGGTCTCGGGCTACGTGAAAATGTGGTACAAGGACTACGGCGCCCATGTGAAGGCCGGCGACGTCCTGGCCGAAATCAACGCCCCGGCCCTGGACGCCCAGTACGCACAGGCCAAGGCGACCCTCGCCTCGGTCACGGCGAAATACAACCTCGCCGTCGTGACGCTGCAACGCTGGCAGAACATGGGCAAATCCCACGCCGTCTCGGGGCAGTCCGTCTCCGTCGCCCAGGCGAACGAACAATCCGCCAAGGCCGAGGTCGACGCCGCCCAGCGCAATGTCGATCACTTCGTGGCGCTGGAGAAATTCAAGATCATCGTCGCCCCGTTCGACGGCGTCGTCACCGCGCGTGAAATCAGCGTGGGCGACTACGTGCGTAACGGCGGCGGCAACCTGACCTCAGCGGGCTCCGCCTCGGAACTCTTCACCGTGGCCGACGTCCACAGGCTCCGCCTCTTCGTCTCGGTGCCGGAAGTCATCTCCTACATCCTCCAGCCGGATCTCTCCGCCAAGGTCAGCGTCCCGCCATATCTGGGCCGCACGTTCGACGCCCACTTCCTGACCACGGCGCGCGGATACGACCCCAACACCCGCACCGCCGTCACCGAATTCACGATGGACAACCCCAACGAGGTTCTCTGGCCCGGCACCTTCGCCTCCGTGGCGTTCACGGCCCATAACGAACACTCCCATCTGTATGAACTGCCCACCTCCGCCCTGGTCTTTCAGGAGAAAGGCATGCAGGTCGTGCTCGTGAAGCCGGACAACACCGTTCATTTCCAGGATATCGTCGTGGGCCGCATGGCCGACACCTCGACGGAAATCCAGTTCGGCATCGATTCGAGCGACCGCGTCATCGCCAACCCCCCCGCCGACCTCCTCGAAGGTGACAAGGTCAACGTCGTCGTGCCCGACCGCGGCTACAACCAGTCGGGTTTCGGAAAATCAGAATGATCCCCAGCCGTCTTCTCCGTCAGGTCCTGTCCGCCGGCTCCGCCCTGTCTCTCGCGGGATTGTCCGCCTGCGACCTCGCCCCGGCCTACAAACCGCCGACCTTCATCGTCCCCGCCAGCTGGCACGGCCAGGCCCCCTTCGCCGAGGCCACGCCGGCGGACGCCGCCCTGCCGAAAGACTGGTGGACCCTCCTGCGTGACCCGACGCTGAACGATCTGGAAGCCAGGCTGACCGCGAGCAACCCGGATCTGCAAGCCGCCGCCGAGCGCTTCATCCAGGCGCGTGCCATGGTCGTGCAGGCCCGCTCCCAGTTGCTGCCCCATTTCGGCCTCGCCGCCGGCGCGTCGGACAACAAACAATCCGCGGACCGCCTCTTCCGCTACAAGGGCGAGACGACGGCAACGGACGAGAGCTATCAGGGCCTCGCCAGTTGGGAGCCCGACTTCTGGTCCCGGATTCGCAACAACATCCGCGCCCAGAAACAGTACGCCCAGGAGAAGGCCGCCGATTACGCGATGTCGCGCCTGAGCCTCCAGGCGGAACTCGCCTCGGATTACGTCCAGCTTCGCGGCTATGACGCCCAGATCGCCATCTACTCGCAGTCGATCAGCTACTACCAGAAGGCGCTGGACATCACCCGCATCCAGTTCAAGAACCAGGCCGCGCCGCGTCTGGACGTGATGCGCGCCATGACCCAGCTCTACAATACACAGGCCGCCAGACTCGACATCGAGGCCGCCCGTCAGGTCACCGAGCACGCCATCGCCGTCCTGACCAACGCCTCGCCGTCGAATTTCCATATCCAGCCGACGGAAATCCTCGGCTTCAGCCAGCCGCATATCCCGACCGGCATCCCCTCGGCGCTCCTCCAGCGCCGCCCGGACATCGCCAGCGCCGAGCGCGAAATGGCTCAGGCCAACCGCCGGATCGGCATCGCCCGCGCCGCCTTCTATCCGCATATCTCACTCGCGGCCGGCGGCGGCTTCGACCAGAACGGGTTCGATCTCGCCAATCTGGCGAACTCGCTCTGGACCTACGGCGCCTCCTTCTCGCTGCCGATCTTCGAAGGCGGCCTCCGCCGCGCCGAGCTGCAACGCTCCTGGTCCGCCTATCGCGAGACGCTGGACGATTACCGCTCCAAGGTCCTCGCCTCCTTCAAGGAGGTGGAGGACGGCCTCTCCCTGACCGACCGTCTGTACAGGGAGAACGACGCGCTGAAAAAGGCCGTGGACGCAACGCTGCAAACCCAGCAGATGACCATGACCCTCTATCAGGGCGGCGTCGGCACCTATCTCGAAGCCATCTTCTCACAGGTCCAGACGCTCGAGACCCGCATCAACCAGGTCCAGATCGCCACCCGTCTCTTCCAGGCGGATGTCAGCCTCGTCCGCGCCCTCGGCGGCGGATGGGACGTCAAGCTCCTGCCCACCATGGACCAGACCTTGTCCATCGAGCCGCTGCAATATGACGATCTTCACCACCCCAGCCCCATCGGCGACGTGAACGCGTCCCAGCACCCCGAACGGTTCAACAATCTCGGCGGCGCCGCCCCGATCGCCGCCACTGCGGCGGGCAACCGGAAACTCACCCCGCTCGCCAGCCCCGGCCCCATGCCGTCCAACTGATCTCAACGGAGGAGGGCCGCCCCGGGCCTTACTCCGCCGGCGCCAAAGGCAGGTTCGGCCGTCCCCGCCCGCCGGGCGGGGGCACCCAGAGTCGCTCCCCTCTCCAGGACCGATCGGACACCAGCCGCCACCCGTCGCCGTCCCTGTACGCGGCATAGGCCCCGTCTCTCCACACCGAGAACCGGTCCACCACGGGACGCCCCGCACAGGCCCCCCGCGCCGGCGACACGCTGACAAACAGCGTCACCCCGTCACATACCGGCAAAACATCCCCGTCCGACCGGTCGCGAACCCGCAGCAAGATCCCGCCGACCCGACAGAGCCCCTGCTCACACCCCGCCAAAACCCCGCGCGGCAACGCCAGACTCCGCAGCCAGTCCGCTTCCACCCCACGGTCCAGCCCGCCAACCGGCCCGAAGGCCAGAACGCCCCCCTCCCGCACAGCCATCACACCCGCATCCGGCGCCACCAGCACGACAGGCCGCGCCACCAGCCACGGCGACGCCAGCGCCAGCAGCACGGGACCGATCCCCGCCAGCCGCAACCGCCCCACCCCGAGACACACCAGACACAACCCGAGGAAATACGCCCCAATCCCCCATCCCGGCATCGCAGGCACCGCCGTCTGCGCCAGAGGCAGCCCCGCCACCGCATGCGCCAGCCGCATGACAAGCGCGATCCCCGCCCCCATCGCCGCCAGCGCCCCACCGGCCAGATGCAGCGGCATCAGCAACAACGCCGCCAGCCCCAACGGCATGATCCACACCGCCGCCAACGGCACCGCCACCAGATTCGCCAGTACGAACCATGGCTGCAACACCCCGAAATGCGCCAGACTCACCGGCAGCGTCGCACTCCCCGCCAGCAGACTCGTCAATACGAGCGCAAGACCATGCCCCGCGAGCCACGACCTCGCCCGGCGCAGCCACGGTCGCACCGCGTCATACCCGGCAATCAGCCCCATCACCGCGGCAAAGGACATCTGAAACGACACGTCGAGCACCGATTCCGGCGCGACGACCAACACCCCGAGCGCCACCAGCGCCAAGGCCCGCATGGACAGCACCCGCCGCCCCGTCAGCACCGCCAGAACCCCGACCGCCGCCATGCCCAGCGCCCGCACCGCCGGCAGATGCGCACCCGTCAGCAGCACATAGCCCGCCCCCGCCACGAACCCGGCGCAAACCGCGATCTCCTTGCATGGCCAATGATCCGCCGCCCGCCGCCATAACGCCAAACCGAGCCGCAGCGTCACGATCACCGCCGCCATCACCAGCCCGAGATGCAGCCCCGCCACAGCCAGCAGATGCGAGAGCCCTGACGCCGCGAAATCCTGCCGCACCGCCCGGTCGATCCGCTCACCTTTTCCCGCGAGCAGCGTCGCCGCGATCGCCCCCACCTGCCCCGGCAGCGCCGCCGCCACCCGCGCGGCCACCGCCTCGCGCAGGCTCTCCAGCCCCCCGCCGGACCCGGGCGAAAAAAGCGTCACCGGCCCCAGCGCCCGCCCGCTCCCCGCCAGACCGCTGAACCACGCCTCCCGCTGGACATCCCGCCCGCCCGGCACGGCAGGCGGCGCAGGCGGCCGCAATAGGGCGCGCAGCCTGACCCGCGCCCCCACCTCCGGACGCGCCGGATCGTCGGCCCGCTGCATCACCCGCAGCATCCGCCGCAACGGCGCCATGCCGATATCCACCCCGCTCTCGAACACCCCGTCCCGCAGCACGAGCCTCCGCCGCGGCTCCCCGTCATCGCGCGACACCGTCTCGGTCGCCGCCACGACCGCATGGAGAACCACCGCCCGGGACGGCAGGAACGGCATGGGCTCCCGGCGATGCGCGCTCCATACCGCATCCAGAAACCCCAGCGATCCCAGCAGCAGCAGGACGGGCAGCACAGCGGCGACCCCGCGTCCGCGCAGCACCGCAACACCCGCCGCCGCGAGACAGAGCCCCAGCAGCGCGGGCCACGCCGCAGGCTCGAACGCCGGGAGAAAATACGCCGCCGCCCCGGCCCCGAAACAGACCGGCAGCCACGGCGTCAGCCCTCCACCCGTCGGCACGCCCGGACGAGAGGGATCAGGGTTTTCTTTCCACCCCAACTAGGTTAAGCATCCAATATAGAGTTTTCCGAAATACCCTGTAGACACTATAGAAATTATCATCAGATGGCTACTGATTCACAGGCATTGAATTTTAATATTTCGGAAACGGATGTCGCGCACGATCCCGGCGCCTGGCATTATGTCACCCATCATGACATGACGACGCTGATGGCGGCTTTTACGCTGGCCAACATCCTCCATACCGACAGCAAACCCTTCGAAGCCAGCCGTTTCTACCGCCTCGCCTTCGACCGCCACTCCGGCAGCCCGACCGAATATCCCCGCCCGGAATCGCTCCTTCAGGCCCGCCTGCTCTGCCTGCTGAAGGCAGGCCACACCCTGCCGGAACACGAACTGGCCGAACTCTACGCCCTCAGCCACCCGATGGGGGACTACATCTCGGGCATCCGCATGGCCTGGACGAACGGCGCGCACGCCCAGGCCCTCCAGTTCATCGGCAACGCCTATGAATCCTTCCACACCGGCGAGGAGGCGGACTGCCGCTATCTCGAAGTCGCGCTCCAGACGAAATATGCCAGCTTCGCCCCTGCGGCGCGCACCATCCCGCCCCATCTCTACATGTTCTGGGACAAGGCCCCGCCTCCGGAAATCGAAGACAATATCGACTATCACGAGACCCTCGACGGCCTCGCCCGGTTCAAGACCTACGATCGCGACGAGGCGGCGGACCTCCTTTACGATTCCTACGGCATCGAAGCCCGCACCCTCTTCCTCGAAAGCAGACACCCCGCCGAGGCCGCCGATTTCTTCCGCGTCCACGCCATCGCCCTGCATGGCGGCTGGTGGCTCGACGCCGATCTCCGCCTCCGCTCGGCCGACAGCCTGGCCTCGACCGCCGAACACCAGTTCTTCATCACGCCGAATTTCTACGTCCACAACGATTTTTTCGGCGCGATTCCCGGCTCCCCGGTGCTGAACGACTGCCTGCTCTCGCTCTATCGCAACAGCTACCAACACAGGAATCTCTTCATCGCCTACAAGACCGGCCCCGGCATCTTCAACCGCGCCGTCAACCGCATGATCCATCGCAATATCCGCGCGCCACAGCCCCTCTCGATGCTCATCAGCCCGCCGGACCGCTTTTCGGACGCCGTGGAGGAATTCGAGACCCCCTACAAGCTGGTCTCCCCCAACTGGCAAACCGCCTGACCATCCCCGGCACGGCGCCGTTCGTTCAGGATCGCCCGCGCAGCAACACAGCCCCGAACCCCAGAAACACCGTCCCCGTCACCCGATTGAACAGCCGTTTCATGCGCGGCGTGCCGATCAGGCGCGCCAGCTTCCGTCCCCCCAACCCATACAGCAGCAGCCAGAAGGACTCGATCCCCACGAAGGTCGCGATCAGAATGGCGAACTGCCCCGCCACCGCCGCATGACGATCGATGAATTGCGGAAAGAACGCCGCCGCGAACAGCAACAGCTTCGGATTGCTGATCCCGGTCAGAAATCCGCCCCGATACACGCCCCAACCCGTCATCCCCGGCCCGACGACCGCCGCCTCGCCCGCGTCATGCACCGGCGCCATCCAGGCCCGAACCCCCAGCCACAGCAGATACCCGGCCCCCGCATAGCGGATCACGTCGAACAGGCGCGGCAACGCCGCCAGCAGCGTCCCCACCCCCGCCGCCGACAGCACCAGCACGCAGAACACCGCCGAGAGACACCCCGCGAATGCCGGCGCCGCCCGCCTGAATCCCAGATGCACGCTCCGCGTCAACGCATGCAGCATGTTCGGCCCCGGCGTCGCGCTCAGCAGGAACACCGTCACCGCGAACAGCCACCACACATGAATCGTCACGCCCCCGCCTCCATCCGCGCCGCGAACCACGGCGTCATCCGCCGGATCGCCTCCTCCACCCGATCGGTCGAGACGGCGAAGCTGAAGCGCATGAAACGCCGCCCCTCCACCGGGTCGAAATCCACCCCCGGCGCGGTCGCCACCCCCGTTTCGCGCAGCAACGCCTCGCAGAATGCAAGGCTGTCATCCGTCAGATGCCCGATATCCGCCCAGAGATAGAACGCCCCGTCCGGCGGCGCGATCCGCCGCACCCCCCATCCCGGCAACGCCTCCAGCATGAGATCGCGATTGCGCCGATAGACCGCCAGATGCCCCTCCAGCTCCTCGCGGCACTCGAACGCCACAAGCCCCGCATGCTGGCTCAGCGCGGGCGGCGTGAGAAACAGATTGCCCATCCGAGCCCGCGCCGCCGCGACCCTGTCCTCCGGCGCCACGAGCCAGCCCAGCCGCCACGGCGCCATGCTGAAATATTTGGAGAAGCTGTTCACCACCAGCGCCTCCGGATCGAATTCCAGCACCGACCGCGCGGGCTCGCCGAAACTCAGCCCATGATAGATCTCGTCCGAAACGATCCGGATGCTCCGCGCCCGGCACACCTCCACGATCGCCGCCAGCGCCGCGCCGGACAGGATCGTCCCCGTCGGATTGGCCGGACTCGCCACGATGAGCCCCTCCGGCGCAGGCTCCAGCGCCGCCACCGCCCCGGCCGTCAACTGAAAACGCTCCGCCGCCCCGCAGGCGATCTCCACCGGCTCCATATGCAGCGCCCGCAACGTATTGCGATACGCCACATAGCCGGGCCGCGCCACAGCCACCCGCGCGCCCGGCGCAAAGCAACTGCTCAAGGCCAGAACCAGCGCGGGCGACGCCCCGCAGGTCAGCACGATCCGCTCCGGCGCGACATCGACGCCATATTGCGCCCGATAATGCCGCGCGATCCGCTCCTTGAGCGGCTGGCTCTCCCAATACCCCATCGGATCGGTGTCCAGCACATGATGCGCCCGCGCGATCGCCTCGCGCGGCGCCCCCGTCGAAGGCTGGCCGAACTCCATATGAATGACGCTCCGCCCCTCCGCCGCCAGGCGATGCGCCAGCGCGCTCAACGTGATGGCATGAAACGGATCGATCTCGGGAA
The DNA here is from genome assembly GCF_004346035.1 of Acidomonas methanolica. Classification (GTDB taxonomy): domain Bacteria; phylum Pseudomonadota; class Alphaproteobacteria; order Acetobacterales; family Acetobacteraceae; genus Acidomonas; species Acidomonas methanolica. The sequence goes on from NZ_SLZN01000007.1 coordinate 92,403, forward strand.
CACGCGTCACAGCACCGGCCTTCGTTCCTTTATTGAAAAAAAGAACCAAAAACTTTTCCGACCTGGCGACGAAATCCCCCGGCGAGACTCCCGAACCCAAGCGATCGAACGTCTTTTTGCTTCCTTTTCTTCAGAAAAAGAAGACCCTCCCCATTCCCCACCCGGCTTCGGTGTCGTTCTTTTTTGAAAAAAGAACCAAAAAACTTTTTCGACCTTGCCTGGGAGTCCCCAGTGAAGCTCCGTCGCCAAAGAACCAAAAGTCTTTTTGCTTCTTTTTCTTCAGAAAAAGAAGAAACACCCCCGACAAATCGCACCACAAACTGGCGCACCCGACCATTCACCCCTGCAAAAACCAGCCAAACCCATCATGGCATGATTTTTGCTTACAGTCTGGCAACGCCCATGACTGAAAGATCAGTTCCTATGAGAAACGACTATACCGACACGTTCTCCACCAGCCGATGGGCACCGCACCCGGCGCTCGACCGCAAGGGCCGCTTCTGGGCCATGACGATCTACGTGCTCTACATCTTCGCGTTCTTCACCGTGATCACGGCCCCGATCGGCGCATTCCTCGCCTATCGTCACCGCTTCCGCCACGGCCCGCTCCTGCGCGCCAGCTTCGATTGGCAGATCCGCATCTTCTGGACCGGCCTCTTCGCCACGCTCGCCATCGCGCTGACCCACACGATCGTGACCGGACTGGCCGCCATCACCTTCGGCGCGGGCGCCGTGCTCATGGTCGTGCCCTGGGCCATGACTGCCGCCTGGTGGCTCTGGACCGGCTGGGCGATCCTGCGCGGCCTCGCGGCCGTGGAGTAAAGCCCAAAGCCCGGCCCCGTCACTCCGGCGTCACGCCGTCCCGCGCCAGCACCACCCCCGCGAGATACAGGCTCCCGCAGATCAGCACCCGCCCCGGCGCGCCGCCGTCCTGCCGCAGCCTGTCCAGCGCCGCCTCCACGACCGGCCCGGCCACCGCCCGCCCCCGCGCGGCCGCCAGAATCTCCTCCACCGGCGCGGCCAGATGCTGCCCTGTCTCCGCCACCGCCTGAATCGTATCGGCCAGATCCAGCAACGGATCGAGAAACCCGCTCGCATCCTTGCTCTGCTTCATGCCGATGACGAGATGCAAGGGACGGTCCCGCCACTCGCGCAGCATCTCCGCCAACGCCTCCCCGGCCCCCGGATTATGGCCGCCATCCAGCCAGAGTTCCCACCCCTCGGGCAACCGCGCCGCCAGCGCGCCCCGCAAACGCTGCATCCGCGCGGGCCATTCCGCCCGCGCGACACCCGCCCAGGCATGGTCCGGCACGCCCAGCCCGCTCGCCCGCAACGCCGCCACCGCCAGCGCCGCGTTCCGCACCTGATGCGGCCCCGCCAGACCCGGCAACGGCAGAACCAGCATCCCCTTCGGATCGCGATATGTCAGCCCGTCCGGACCCGCCTCCACCCGCACCGAGTCCCCGAACCGCCAGAGCGGCGCGCCGACACGCGCCGCCGTCTCCCGCAACACGGCCTCGACCTCCGGCGCCTGCGCCGCCGCCACGACCGGCACGCCCGGCTTCATGATCCCGGCCTTCTCCGCCGCGATCGCCGCCAGCGTCTCCCCCAGAAACGCCTGATGATCGAGGCTGATCGACGCGATCGCACAGGCCACGGGCGTCACCACGTTCGTCGCGTCCAGCCGCCCGCCCAGCCCGACCTCGATGATCGCCAGATCGGCCGGCTCCCGCGCGAAGATCAGGAACCCCGCCGCCGTCAGCACCTCGAACACCGTGATCGGCGCACCGTCATTGACGCGGACCACCTCTTCGAGCGCCGCCACCAACGCCTCTTCCGTCACCAGCGTCCCGCCGACGCGGAACCGCTCCGTCACGCTGACCAGATGCGGACTGGTCATGACATGCACCCGCCATCCCGCCGCCTCCGCGATCGCCCGCAAGACGGCGCAGGTGCTGCCCTTGCCGTTCGTCCCCGCCACATGAATCACCGGCGGCAGCGCCCGCTCGGGATGGCCCAGCTTCTCCAGCAGGACACACAGCCGGTCGAGCGAAAGATCGATCAGCTTGGGATAAAGATCCTGCAACCGCGCCAGAACCTCTCCCGCGCGGCCCGTATATTCATCAGCCAGCCGCGCGGGCGCTCCCATGACACTCATGAAAAAAGCGTCAGGCGGGTTCGGCAACAGGCAACGCGGGGAGAGCGGCCGACGTGCCGCTCATCAGCAACCCGATGAGCCGCGCCAGCTCCCCCGTCAGCTCCCCGCGCGGCACGACACGATCCACCATGCCGTGATCCAGCAGATATTCCGCGCGCTGGAACCCCTCCGGCAGCTTCTCGCGCACCGTGTCCTGAATCACGCGCGGCCCGGCAAAGGCGATCTGCGCATTCGGCTCGGCCAGATGAATGTCCCCGAGCATGGCGAAAGACGCCGAAACCCCGCCCGTCGTCGGATGCGTCAGCACCACGATATAAGGCAGTTTCGCATCGTTGAGCATCTCCACGCCGATGGTGGTGCGCGGCATCTGCATCAGAGAGAGCATCCCCTCCTGCATCCGCGCCCCGCCCGAGGCGGTGAACACGATCAGCGGCGCCTTCTGCAGGACCGCCAGACGGCAGGCGGACAGAAACGCCTCGCCCGTCGCGGTGCCCATCGACCCCGCCATGAACTCGAAGGCCATGACCGCCACGACCGCGTCATGCCCGCCGATCTTCCCATGCGCGACCACCAGCGCATCGTCGAGATGCGACTTGGCGCGCGCCTCCTTGAGCCGGTCCGTATACCGTTTGCCGTCGCGGAACCCGAGCGGATCGGACGGCGTCTTCGGCAGCTCGATCCGCGTGAACTCGCCGTTGTCGAACGTCCAGCCCAGCCGCTCCAGCGCGCCCGCCGACATGTGATGACCGCAATAGGGGCAGACCTTGTGGAATTTCTCGAGATCGCGGTTCAGGATCATCTGGGAGCACGCCTCGCAGCTCGTCCAGAGATTGTCGGGAACCTCGCGCTTCAGCAGCCCCCGGATCTTGGGGCGGACATATTCGGTCAGCCAGCTCATCGTCACATCGTTCCTGCCACACCCGGACCAGCCCGGACGCCGAAACGGGTTGTCTAACCCCGTTTCGGACGGATGACCAGCCGCCTCGCGCCCCTTACCAGCTATACCCTATGCTCGCCTGCGCATTCCGCTGCGCGCCGTAATAGCAATATTCCTGATTATAGGACGCATAGCTCAGGCAGTTGGCGATGTAGTTCCTGTCGAAGAGATTCCGCACGCTCGCCCGCAGCTTCCACCGCTTGAGCGACGGATCGAGAGTGCCGAGATCGTAGGAGGCGGAAGCGTCGAACACCACATAGCTCGGGACATTCACCGCGCCATAGGTCGCCTGGCCGCCATAGGCGCGCGCCGCGTAGCGCAACCCGCCGCCAATGCCGAACCCCTTCATCCACCCCGATGGCATCGTATAGAAGGCGAAGAGCGAGGCATTGCCCTTGCCGGACTGGATCAACGGCTTGCCGGTCGAATCGTCATGGACGTCCTGCGTGCTGAAGGCCGCCGTGACCATCAGGTTCTTATAGGCATCGATATGGGCCTCGAACTCGAAGCCGTCCGAATGAACCAGCCCGCTTTGCGTGCTGTAGGCATTGGTGGCCGAGGAAACGAGCACGTTGGTCTGCTCGATATGGAAGGCCGCGGCGGTCAGCAGGATCGGCGTTCCCGGAATCTGGTATTTCACCCCGCCTTCCAGCTGCTTGCCCAGGGACGGATCGGCCTGGTGGAAGGACTTGCCGCCGTCATTGGAAACGATGCCCGCCTGCGGCTGGAAGGACGTGGAGTAGCTGATATACGGCGCCAGGCCGAAATCGAAATGATACAGGCCCGAGGCGCGCCAGGTGATCTGCGTCGGCGTCTCCTTCGTGCTGGATCCTTGGAAGGTTTCCGCCTGATGCGACCGGTACCAGTCATTGCGCAGGCTGCCGGTCAGGATCAGATTGCGCCAGCGGACCTCGTCCTGCGCGTAGATGCCGATCTGATGCTGCTGCGTCAGGTAGTGCATATAAGGATAGCTCGTGATCGCCTGATCATAGTTCGGATCACGGACGTCCAGCGGCGGCGCCGAGCCGGAAATCTCGAGATTCGTCGCGCTCTGCTGCATGTAGTCAAAGCCGAACATCAGCGCATGACTCAACGGCCCCGTGCGGACATGACCGTTGAAATGACTGTCGAAGGCCAGATTATGCGTGTGCTCGCTCGCCCCCCAGACATAGCGCGGGAGCGTATACGGCCCGCTCCAGTACCCCGCGTTATAGACGCTGCGATAGATGGTCCTGATATCGTCATAGCGCCCGCGCGAGGTGAAGCTCCAGTCCTTGTCGAACTGATGATCGAAGAGATAGGTGATCGCGCCCTGCCTGCGGTTGAACTTCTCGAAGGACACGTCCCCGTCATAGAAGTTCCGCGGCAGATAGCCGAAGGCGGCGGGCTTGAGCGAGCCGATCAGCGGAACGCCGCCATAGCTGCCGTTCTCGGGATCGTATTGATAATTGCCGAGCAGCGTCAGCGTCGTCGGGCCGCCGCCGCCGAAAGTGACGGCCGGACTGATGGAGAAGCGGCGACTCCCCGTGCGGCTGAGCTGGCTGTGCTGGCCGTTGACCGTGCCGTAGATGCGATAGCGGACGAAGCCGTTCTCCGTCGCATAGCCGCCGGCATCGGCATCCACGCGATAGAGGTCGAAGCTCCCGCCCGTCGCCGTCACCCCGCCATAGAACCTCTTGTCCAGCGGCAGCTTGCTCGACAGCGCCACCAGCCCGCCGGGGCTGGACTGGCCGTACAGCGCGGAAGCCGGCCCCTTGAGGATCTCGACGCGCTCCAGACGCGAGGTGTCGGTCTGCGCGGTCGCATAGCCGGTGGGGCTCGGTTGCAGCTTCAACCCGTCGAGAAAGGTCGGCACCGTGAAGCCGCGCAGCTGGAACAGGTCGTAGCGCGTGCCGACTCCGCCGCCGCGCAGATTCGCCGTGATGCCCGCCGCGTAACGCACCGCCTGATTGAGATTCAACACCCCGCGCACGTCCATCTCGTTGCGTGTGATGACCGTGACCGACTGCGCCGTGTCCACCAGCGGCGTGTCCGACTTGGTGGCCGAGGACGCCATCGTCGAGACATAGTGGCCCTGCACCCGGATGTGTTCCGCCACCGGCTTCGGCACGGTGCCACTTCCGGCCGTCCTGCCCGTCTCCATTTGCGCCGCTCGACGTTCGGCGTTCCGGTGGACGGCTTTCTCCCCCGAGCGCGTCTCCGCCGCTTCGCCCGCCGCAGACCCTCCTGCCGGACCGGCGGCGAGCAGCCCGATGACGCAAAGCGCAGCCTTGCGCCGCTGATCCCGGCGCCACTGATTCCTGCGCCGCTGATAATGGATCGCCCGCATCACATCCCCTTCCATTCCTGTCCGGAGGGGAGAGATACTGAATATGATATTCATTCGCAATAGCGTAACGGGCGCAATAGCGTGCGGCCGCCGGGAGTCGAAGGATGGTGGCGTTCCCTCGCCTCTTCTGCCATGTTCCCTTCACGTCGCTACATCGAAACGCCAAGAAGCGAGAGACCCAATGTCCGGCTCGAACCCCTTCCCATCCTTCTCCCCATCCCTGCCCACCGTCACCCTGAAACCGGGCTGGCTCATCGCTCTGGGCGTGGTCCTCCTCCTGCTCGGCATGCTCGCGCTCGGCGAGGCATGGCTGCTGACGCTGACCAGCGTCCTGGCGATCGGCATGCTGCTGGTGATCGCCGGCATCGTCCAGCTCGCGCAATCCTTCGCCCATTCCAGCGCCTCGACGGGCAATCGCTGGCTCGCGGCGCTGGGCGGCGTGCTGTATATCGTGGCCGGCCTGCTGCTGATCGACGAACCCGTCACCGGCTCCATCTTCCTCACCGCCTTCGTCGCGGGGCTGCTGATCATCTCCGGCGTTGCGCGCGCGATCTGGGCCTTCGGCCATCGCTATCTGGCGACATGGTGGCTGGCCCTGCTGAGCGGCGTGGTCTCGGTGGTGCTCGGCGTGCTGATCTACGCAATGCTGCCCTGGTCCGGGCTCTGGCTGATCGGCACCTTCATCGGCGTGGAACTCATTTTCGCGGGCGTCACGATGCTGTCGCTCGGCTTCACGGCGAAGCGGGCGCTCGGCAGCTAGATCCCGCCGCCCCGCAAAATTTCACGCCACCCCCTTGCCTGAGCCGTTTTGACCGCCACCTCAGGTCACTGGACAGGCCGGGACCACCGGGCCATCCCCTCGCGGGGGAGACCATCCCGGAGAAAAATCCGCCCGGCGCGCTCATGACGAGGCGCCGGGCCAGAGCATGAGAGGTCGCACGACACAGATGACGACGGAACAGGACGTTCGGACGGAAGTCCCGCAGGAAACCTCCGGCGCGGAAACACCGGACACGCCCCCCCATGCCGGTGCGGAAGAAACCATGCAGGCCGCCACGGCCCGGATTCGCGAGCTGGAAACGCAGGCCGAGGAATTCCGCGACAAATGGATGCGCGCCGAGGCGGAGTTGCAGAATTTCCGCGCCCGCGCCAAGCGGGACGTGGACGACGCGCGCCAGTACGCGGTGCAGAAATTCGCGCGCGACATCGTCGAGGCCGCCGAGAACCTTCAGCGCGGCCTGGCCTCCCTCCCGGCGAAAATCGAGGGCGAAGACGGGTTGCTGGTCAAGCTGCGCGAGGGTTTCGAGGGCACGGAACGCAGCCTGCTCGGCATTCTGGAGCGGCATGGCGTCGTCCATCGCCACCCCGCCGGACAGAGCTTCGACGCCAACCTGCATCAGGCCATGGCGGAACAGCCCAGCGCCGAGCACCCGGCCGGCACCGTCATCCAGGCCTGGACGCCGACCTGGCTGCTGCACGGACGCCTGCTCAAACCCGCCATGGTCGTCGTGTCCAAAGGGCCGGAAGAGTCGAAATGAGCGGAAAAGCGTCGCGGAGAGTTGAATCCCGCCCGGCGCTCCCCTACATCGTCACTCGGAACGAATCTCCCGGAAAGGGAGCCCCGAATAGGACGGTTTCCGGTGCCTCTGAGGGCCGGTTTCCGCCGCTGAAAGGAAAGAGAATATGAGCAAAGTCATCGGTATCGACCTCGGCACGACCAACTCCTGCGTCGCGATCCGCGAGGGCGACGAAACCCGCGTGATCGAGAACAGCGAAGGCGCGCGCACCACCCCCTCCATGGTCGCCTTCACCCCGGGCGGCGAGCGCCTCGTCGGCCAGGCCGCCAAGCGTCAGGCCGTCACCAACCCGTCCAACACCTTCTACGCGGTCAAGCGCCTGATCGGCCGCCGCTACGACGATCCCACCGTCGAGAAGGACAAGGCGATGGTCCCCTACGCCATCGTCAAGGGCGACAACGGCGACGCATGGGTCGAGGCCACGGTGGACGGGAAGCCGGAGAAATTCGCCCCGTCCCAGATCTCGGCCTTCGTGCTCGGCAAGATGAAGGAGACCGCCGAGGCCTATCTCGGCGAGAAGGTCTCGCAGGCGGTCATCACCGTCCCGGCCTACTTCAACGACGCGCAGCGTCAGGCCACGCGCGACGCCGGCCGCATCGCCGGGCTCGAGGTTCTGCGCATCATCAACGAGCCCACGGCGGCGGCCCTGGCCTACGGCCTCGGCAAGCGCGATTCCGGCACCATCGCGGTCTATGACCTCGGCGGCGGCACGTTCGACGTCTCCGTGCTCGAGATTTCCGACGGCGTGATCGAGGTGAAGTCCACCAACGGCGACACCTTCCTCGGCGGCGAGGATTTCGACAACCGCGTGATCGGCTACCTGGCCGACGAGTTCAAGCGCGAGCAGGGCATCGACCTGCGCGGCGACAAGCTCGCCCTCCAGCGCCTGAAGGAAGCCGCCGAGAAGGCGAAGATCGAACTCTCCTCCGCCAAGGAGACGGAGATCAACCTCCCCTTCATCACGGCGGACGCCACCGGGCCGAAGCACCTCGTCGTCAAATTGTCCCGCGCGAAGCTGGAGAGCCTCGTGGACGATCTGGTCCAGCGCACGCTCGGCCCGTGCCAGGCCGCGCTGAAGGATGCGGGCGTCTCCGCCGCGCAGATCGACGAGGTCATCCTCGTCGGCGGCCAGACGCGCATGCCCAAGGTCGTCGAGACCGTGAAGCAGTTCTTCGGCAAGGAGCCCGCCCGCAACGTCAACCCCGACGAAGTGGTGGCCATCGGCGCGGCGGTCCAGGGCGCGGTGCTCAAGGGCGACGTGAAGGACGTCCTGCTGCTCGACGTGACCCCGCTCTCGCTGGGCATCGAGACGCTGGGCGGCGTGTTCACCCGTCTGATCGACCGTAACACGACGATCCCGACGAAGAAGAGCCAGACCTTCTCGACGGCCGAGGACAACCAGAACGCCGTGACCATCAAGGTCTATCAGGGCGAGCGCGAGATGGCGGCGGACAACAAGCTGCTCGGCAATTTCGACCTGACCGGCATCGCCCCCGCCCCGCGCGGCGTGCCGCAGATCGAGGTCACGTTCGACATCGACGCGAACGGCATCGTCAACGTCTCCGCCAAGGACAAGGCGACGGGCAAGGAGCAGCAGATCAAGATCCAGGCCTCCGGCGGCCTGTCGGAGTCGGATATCGACCGGATGGTCAAGGAGGCCGAGGCCAACGCCGCCGCCGACAAGGCCCGCCGCGAACTGGTCGAGCAGCGCAACAGCGCCGAGGCGCTCGTCCACCAGACCGAGAAGTCCCTCTCCGAGGCGGGCGACAAGGTTCCGGCGGCCGACAGGTCCGAGGCCGAGGCCGCCATCGCCGCCGTCAGGGAGGCGCTCAACGGCACGGATGTCGAGGCCGTCAAATCCGCCGCCGAGCGCCTGACGCAGGCGGCGATGAAGGTCGGTCAGGCCGCCTACGCCGCCCAGCCGGACGGCGAGGCCGGGGCTCACGCCTCCGGCGCGCCGAAGGACGACAACGTCGTCGATGCCGATTTCGAGGAAATCGACGACAAGAAGTGAGGTTCTTCGTTCTTTTTTGAAAAAAGAACCGGAAGGCTTTTGCGACTTTGACTGCGGAGTCCATAACGGGCTTCCGCAGTCAAAAGATTGAAAGTCTCTTTTCTTCTTTTTCTTCGGAAAAAGAAGAAGCCCAGACCTCCCTCTGAAGCCCGGACCGCCCATGGCCACCCAGCTCGATTTCTACGCCGTCCTCGAAGTCTCCCGCGACGCCTCGCCGGACGATCTCAAGAAGGCCTACCGCAAGCAGGCGATGCGCTGGCACCCCGACCGCAATCCGGGCGACGCGGAGGCGGAGGAAAAGTTCAAGGCCGTCAATGTAGCCTATGACGTGCTGAAGGACGAGCAGAAGCGCGCGGCCTATGACCGCTTCGGCCATGAGGCGTTCACCCAGGGCGGCATGGGGAGCGGCGGCGGCGGATTCGGCGGGTTCGGCGCAGGCGGTCTGGGCGACATCTTCGAGCAGATGTTTGGCGACATGATGGGCGGCCGCCGAAGCGGCGGGCGTCACACGGGAGCCGACATCCAGATCCAGGTCGAAATCAGCCTGTTCGAAGCCTTCTCCGGCGTCTCGAAAGAGGTCAGCTTCCGCACCCGCATGACCTGCGACGTCTGCGGCGGCTCAGGCTCCGCCGACCCCGACGCCGGCCCCTCGACCTGCCCGACCTGCCACGGCGCGGGCAAGGTCCGCGCGCAGCAGGGCTTCTTCCTCGTCGAACGCCCCTGCCCGACCTGCCACGGCAGCGGCACGACGGTCAGCAATCCCTGCCGTGCCTGTCAGGGCACGGGCGCGAAGCAGACCACCCGCACGCTGAGCGTCACCATCCCCGCGGGCGTGGAGGACGGCTCGCGCATCCGCCTCTCCGGCGAGGGCGAATCCGGCGGCAAAGGCGCGCAGCCGGGCGATCTCTACGTCCATCTCGCCATCGCCCGGCACGACATGTTCGAGCGCGACGGCGCACACATCCACATGCGCGTCCCCCTGCGCATGACACAGGCGGCGCTCGGGACCGACATCGAGGTGCCGGTCATCGACGGCAGCATGGCCATGCTGAAAATCCCCGCCGGCACCCAGTCCGGCGACCAGCTCCGCCTGCGCGGCAAGGGCTTCTCCGTCCTGCGCTCCTCCGCCCGCGGCGACATGTATATCCACGTCGCCGTCGAGACGCCGCAGCACCTCACGAAGCGCCAGCGCGAACTCCTGGAGGAATACGAGGCCGAGGCCGGCGAGCAGGACCGCGCCAAGGCCAGCCCGGAACACGCCAGCTTCTTCGCCCGCGTGAAGGATTTCTTCGAAGGCAAGGGCTGAAAAACCGGGGGCCCCGACTTCACCCGCACCTTACTTGCGCCATTTCCAGCTCCTGAACGTCACGGGCAAGGGCAGATCGACGGCCATGATCGCCCTCGTCGCGGAGAAGACGGCGTCGTCGGAAAAATCGGCGGGCCTGAAACTGTAGCGCCACGGCGCATCGCCATGATTGATCACCAAAGGCCGCGCCGCGCCGCCTTCCATGACATCCAGTTCCGAGCGCGGCGCCACGGTGACCGTCACCACCTGCGCATCCGGCACGAAGAGCGCGAAGATCACGCCCGCCCAGGCCGCCATCCTGGCGTCGAGCAGATGCAGCCAGCCGCGCGCCTGCCGATCGGTGAACCCCGCGCCGGGCGGCTGATCGAGACTGGCCACCGCCTTGAAGGTCAATGTCTCGTCAGGCGTCAGCGCCGCCACCACATCGGGATTTTCCGCCAGCAATGCCGGAGAGGACGGCACCATGATCTCCGCCCCATCCCCCTGCAACCCATTTCCCTGCGCATCGGCTCCCCGCAGCAGCGGCATTTTCCCCGACGTCGCGGCCAGATAGACATGCGCATCCTGCGGCCGCCGATCCCCCGGCTCCAGCAGGGCAAAGACATGCAGCGTCAGACCGCTCGGCTTCCCGTCAACCTGGCCGATTGCCGTGCAGGCCGCCGCCATGCGCCGCAGATTGGACACCACGACAGGCCGATACGCGGCATGGACGTCGATTTCATCCGCCATCGCAGGCGTGAACATCAGCATCGACAGCAAAACCAGATAACGCATCGGCCGCTCTCCCTTCCGAAACCCGCCTCACCTTGCCTCAGGATCGCCACCCTGTCAGCCGCTCCCGCGCGAAGTGCCCGCGCGAAGTCATAGACGAGTCCGCCCCCCTCTGATATCGCAGACACCCGCGATCACGGGACTCCGCACCGCACAGAACGACCAGAGGACGACGATGCCAGCTTCCGACCCCCAGACCCAGCCCAACAGCCTGCGCGCCGGGCCGGACTGGCGCGGGCGGTTCGGCACGTTCGGCGGCCAGTTCGTGGCGGAAACGCTGATCCCCCTCGTCAAGGATCTCGAAACCGCCTATGAAGCGGCGCGCAACGACCCGTCCTTCCATGAGACGCTGGCCTATTATTTCCGCGATTACGTGGGCCGCCCGAGCCCGCTCTGGTTCGCGGAACGCCTGACGCAGGAGCTCGGCGGCGCGAAAATCTACCTCAAGCGCGAAGAGCTGAACCACACCGGCTCGCACAAGCTCAACAACGTGATGGGCCAGATCCTGCTCGCCCGCCGCATGGGCAAGACGCGCATCGTCGCCGAAACCGGCGCCGGACAGCACGGGGTGGCGACGGCCACGGTCTGCGCGCTGTTCGGGCTGAAATGCGTGATCTACATGGGCGCGACCGATGTCGAGCGGCAGAAGCCCAACGTCTTCCGCATGCATCTCCTCGGCGCGGAGGTGAAACCCGTCACGGCGGGGGCGGGCACGCTCAAGGACGCGATGAACGAGGCGATGCGCGACTGGGTCGCCAATGTCGCCGACACGTATTTTCTCGTCGGCACCGTCGCCGGACCGCACCCCTACCCGCGCATGGTCCGCGATTTCCAGTCGATCATCGGCGAGGAAACGCGCGAACAGATCCTCGAGGCCGAAGGGCGCCTGCCGGACTACATCGTGGCGGCGATCGGCGGCGGCTCGAACGCCATGGGCATCTTCCACCCCTTCCTCGACGAGCCCTCGGTGAAACTGATCGGCGTCGAGGCGGCCGGGCTGGGGCTGGAGTCCGGCAAGACGGCGGCCTCCATCTCGCGCGGACGCTCCGGCGTGCTGCACGGCAACCGCACCTACCTGCTTCAGGACGGAAACGGCCAGATCGAGGAGGCGCATTCCATCAGCGCCGGGCTGGACTATCCGGGCATCGGCCCGGAACATTCCTGGCTGCACGAGATCGGCCGCGCCACCTATGTCGGCGCGACGGACCAGGAGGCGCTGGACGCGTTCCAGCTCCTGACCCGCACGGAAGGCATCATCCCGGCGCTCGAATGCGCCCACGGGCTGGCCCATGTCATGACGCTCGCCCCGAAACTCCCGCAGGACCGGATCATCGTGCTCAATCTCTCGGGCCGCGGGGACAAGGACATCTTCACCGTGGCGCAACATCTGGGAGTGACCCTGTGAGCCGGATCGCCGCGCGCTTCGCCGCGCTGAAGTCGGAAGGGCGCGGCGCGCTCATCCCCTATCTCCAGGCCTTCGACCCCGACGCCGAGACCTCCCTCGCCCTCCTGCGCGGCATGCCCGCGGCAGGGGCCGACCTGATCGAGATCGGCGTCCCCTTCTCCGACCCCGCCGCCGACGGCCCGACGATTCAGGCCGCCGCCCTGCGCGGCCTGGCGGCGGGCGCGACGCTGCGCAAGGTGCTGGAGATGGTCCGCCGCTTCCGCGAGGAGGACCGGGACACGCCGGTCATCCTCATGGGCTATCTCAACCCGATCGACAGCTACGGCCCACGCCGGTTCTGCGCCGACGCGGCGGCGGCGGGCGTGGACGGGCTCATCGTCGTGGACATGCCGCCCGAGGAATCCGACCTGCTGGCGGCGGACGCGGCGGCGAACGGGCTGGACGTCATCCGCCTCGTCGCCCCCAACACCTCGGACGCCCGCCTGCGCGAGATCCTGCCCGAGGCGCGCGGCTTCATCTATTACGTCGCCATCACCGGCATCACCGGCACGCGCAGCGCCTCGGCGGACGAACTCGCCGCCGCCATCCCGCGCATCCGGGCGGCGAGCGACCTGCCCGTCGCCATCGGCTTCGGCATCCGCACGCCGGAACAGGCGGCACACGCCTCCCGCACGGCGGACGCCGCCGTTGTCGCCTCCGCGCTGATCCACACCCTCGCCGGAACGCTGGATAACGGCCGCGCGACGAAGGACACCGTCCCGGCGGTGCTGCATCAGTTGCGGGACCTGGCCACGGCGGTCCGGAAATAGCGGCCCGTTCCATGCGACGGCGCGGCCTCACCGGGAGCCCGCACCCCTCTCTTCTTTTTCTGAAGAAAAAGAAGCAAAAAGACTTTTGATCGTCCGGCTGCGGAGTCTCGCCGGCGGGACTCCGAGGCAAAGATGGAAAACAGGCAGTCGATGATGGAACCCACCACCAGGCACACGATCGCTCTCGTGGACGACGACCGCAACATCCTGACCTCGGTGCAGATGGCGCTGGAGGCGGAGGGCTTCATCGTCCACACCTATACGGACGGCGAGGCCGCGTTGCAGGGGATCGGCGCGCGCCCGGTCAGCCTCGCGGTGCTGGACATCAAGATGCCCCGCATGGACGGGATGGAACTCCTGCAAAGACTCCGCGCCCGTTCGGCCCTGCCGGTGATCTTCCTCACCTCGAAGGACGAGGAGCTGGACCAGCTCATGGGCCTGCGCCTCGGCGCGGACGACTACATCACCAAACCCTTCTCGCAGCGCCTGCTGCTGGAACGCATCCGCGCGCTGCTCCGGCGGCAGGAAGCCAGCCGCGCCGAGGCCAACGGCGCCCCCGGCGCGGCGAGCGCCCTGTTGCGCGGCAGCCTGACGCTGGACGAAACCCGCCATCAATGCCTCTGGGCCGGGAAGGACATCCCGCTGACGGTGACGGAATTCCTGCTGGTCAAGGCGCTCGCCCTGCGCCCCGGCATGGTCAAATCGCGCGACCAGCTCATCGACGCCGCCTATGGCGACAACATCTATGTCGATGACCGGACGATCGACAGCCATATCAAGCGCGTCCGCAAGAAATTCCGCCAGGTGGACGAGGCCTTCAACCAGATCGAGACGCTCTACGGCATCGGCTACCGCTACAAGGAAGACTGACCGCCCGTGTCCCCGATGGAGCCGCCGCGCGAACAGCTCCTGAACGCCACGCCGGCGACACGGCGACGGCGCGTCTGGGACGATCCGCTCGGCCTTCTCCGCCATCTTTTCCGGCTGATACGGTGGAAGCGGCTGGCCCGCCGCCGTCACCGCATGAACGGGGCGTTCGATCCCGGCCCGGACACGACCACGCCGCGCCTCTCCGCCGCCTATCTGCGCCGCCCGCGCCTGGCCTCACCGCTCATGCGGCGGCTGCTGCTGGTCAACACGCTGCCCCTCGCGCTGCTCGCGGTCACGCTGCTCTTCCTCAACGATTTCCAGAACAGCCTGCTGGAAACGGACGTGAACGCCCTGCGCGAACAGGCGCATATCTACGCCAACGCGATCGGCCAGCTCGACGCGGAACGCTCGACGGAACGGCATCCGCTGCCGGGCGCGGAATACGTGCTCGACGCGGCCCGCGCCAAGCCGCTGCTCCTGCGGCTGACGGAGCCGAGCCCGCACGCCCATGCGCGGCTGGTCGGGCCGGACGGCAAGCTGATCGCCGACAGCCGGGAGGAAGCGGCACTCGCGCGCCACCGGCCCAGGCGCGCCCTGAAACCCGGCGTGACGGAAGAGCCTCTGCCGCCTCCCATCCCGCCCGCCTGGACGCCGCCGCGCAACAACATCGTCGAGATCGCCTATGACTGGCTGCTCTCCCTCCTGCCGCTGAGTTCGCGCGAAGGCATCGTGACGCTGGACGTGCCCGAGCCGCCCGCGCCGCAGGCCAGCAGCGTCACCCCCTCCGGCATCGTGGAAGCCGCCCCCTATATCCGCCGCACACCGGACCACCAGCTCGTGATCACCGTGGCCGAACCCGTCATCCATGACGGGCAGACCGTGGGCGTCATCCAGTTGACCCGCCAGGCGCAGGAGGTGGACCGCTCGCTCTTCACCGTCCGGTCCTCGATCCTGTCGCTGTTCCTCGTCGCCCTGATCGTCACCGTGCTGCTCTCGTGGTACCTGTCGCTGACCATCGCCCGCCCGCTGCTCCGCCTGGCCGCCGCAAGTCACCAGATGCGCGACGAGTCCGGCCGCGTCGACGCGGTGCCGGAGAACCTGCTCGCGCGGCGCGACGAGATCGGCGTGCTGGCGCGCGCCCTGCGCGGCTCCGTGCTGGCGCTCTGGGCGCGGATGGACGCGATCGAGCGCTTCGCCGCCGATGTCAGCCATGAGCTGAAGAACCCGCTCTCCTCCATCCGCTCCGCCATCGAGACGCTGCCCCGCATAGAAAACCGCGAGCGCCAGACCCGCCTGCTCGGCATCATCGGCAACGACGTGCGGCGGATGGACCGGCTGATCACCGATATCTCGGATGCCAGCCGTCTCGACGCCGAAATGTCACGCATCCGGCCGGAACCCGTGGACGTGACCAACCTCCTCGCCCTGCTGACCGAGATGCACCAGACGACACGGGGGGTGAACGCCCCCATCCTGCAACTGGAGGACAGCGGGGAAGACGAGCCCCTGCGCGTCTTCGCCGTCGAGGACCGGCTGGTCCAGGTGCTGCGCAACCTGATCGGCAACGCGATCTCCTTTTCGCCGCGACGCGGCCTCATCACCCTGGGCGCGACGGCGCGCGGCAGCCAGCAGGTGGAGATTTTCGTCAGCGACGAGGGACCGGGCATTCCCGAAGGCAAGCTGGAAGATATTTTCGATCGATTCTATTCGGAACGTCCGCATTCGGAACATTTCGGGCAACATTCGGGGCTCGGTCTGGCGATCAGCCGGCAGATCATCGAGGCGCTGCACGGCACGCTCCACGCGGAGAACCGCCTGGACGGCGACGGACAGGTGCAGGGCGCGCGCTTCGTGATTCGCCTGCCGCGCTCGCCCTGATCCCGCCTCATCCACGCGGCGCATGCGCGGTGGCGGCGAAACGGGTTTTCGCCATGGTTTCCTGCCGGGCCAGCGCCGCCTTCATCTGCTCATGGGCGTCCTGACGGGCCCGCTTCTCGCAGCTCTCGATATCGAAATAGCGATCGTCCTCCGGCACGACGCGCTCGCAGACTTCCGCCGCCGCCGCCGCGACCTGGTCGCTCACGCGATCCCAGTTCGCATCATTGCTCAGATCGACGGAGGAAATGTCGATGGACGTGCTGACCGTATCCGGCGCGGGAGCGGGAGCGGCAACGGCAGCGACGGGAAGGGCCGCGAAAAGCATGGCGGCGAAAAAGGACGTGCGGATCATGGGACTCTCCTGAAACTCTGCCCCATGGCGGAAGCGCCGGGGTGACTATCCCTATGCAAATGCCGTGCCAAATCGAAATACGTGGATTTATTGTGCTATTTTCACTACTATAGGTCGAAATTCGCCCATAAACGGCAAATTTGGCCATTTAGGCAGCCCACACCCTGTCCGCTAACCCCGCAACGTGCCGAGCCAGAGCCGGACATCGATGGAACCGTCGAGCGTCGCAATCGCGATATTGCCGAATCCGGCCTCGGCGAGCCAGCCGCGCATCCGGTCGTCCGAGAAGCCGAGCCAGGCATGCGCGTCGCGGTCGCGCAGTTCGATCCGGTCATGGGCGGCGAAATCGACCACCAGCAGACGTCCGCCGGGACGCAGAATGCGCGCGGCCTCCGCGATGGCCGGGCCGGGATGCGTCACGTAATGCAGCACCTGATGCATGATCGCGGTATCCACGCCGGCGGCCGGTAGCGGAAGGGCCGAGAGGTCGCCCTGCCGCCAGGTGATCTTCGACCCGGCGATCTGCTGCCCCGCGACCGGCTCCGACGGATCGCCGAACTTGCTGCGGGCGACGCGGAGCATGGCGGGGCTGCGGTCGATGCCGATGGCGCGATCGGCCAGCGGGGCGAGAAGCTGGATCATGCGGCCCGTGCCGGTGCCGAGATCGGCCAGCGTGCCGAGCGTCGGGCCGGAGAGGGTGCGGAGGATCGCCTCCTCCACCTCGGCCTCGGCGACATGGAGGGAGCGGATGGCGTCCCATTCGGCGGCATGGGATTCGAAATAATCCTCCGCCTCGGTCACGCGCAGGGATTTGATCGCGGCCAGACGGGCGCTGTCCGCCTCGGCCTGGGGATCGCCCTCCTCCTGCCAGGCGTCGATCGCGGCGAAGGCGGGTTCGACGAGCCGCGCCGGGCCGGGGGCAAGGAACACCCAGTTGCCTTCCTTGCGGCGGGAGACGAGCCCGGCCTCGACCATGACGCGCAGATGGCGGGAGACGCGGGGCTGGCTCTGGCCGAGCACCTGGGCAAGCTCGCCGACGGAGAGTTCCATCTGGCGCAGCAGGGCGAGAATGCGCAGGCGGGTCGGATCGGCGAGAGACTGGAAGAGACTGAGCGGATCGGGCATGACGTATCTATATAATGATTTCCTTATATACGCAAGTTGTTTGACAGCGTCTCTCCTCCCGGTCTAGGAAGCGTGTCGTCATGGTTCCGCGCGCCGTTCCGGCGTGAGGCCAAGAGGGAAGCCGGTGGAAATCCGGCGCTGCCCCCGCAACTGTCAGCGGCGAATCGCGCGCCATGATGTCACTGGGTCCGCGAGGGCCCGGGAAGACGGCGCGAGGATGACGACCCGCGAGCCAGGAGACCTGCCATGACGACAGACATGCCTCCGGTGGAGGGTCCGGGCGGCGGGAGCGTCCGGCCGTTTCGAACCCCCTCCGGTCACTTCGGGAGAGAATGACATGGGCGTCAGCGTCGCCACACTCGGGTTTCCGCGCATCGGGCCGCGCCGGGAACTGAAAACGGCCCTCGAATCCTACTGGTCCGGCAAGGCGCCGCGCCAGACGCTGCTCGACACCGCGGCGGCGTTGCGGGCGGAGAACTGGAAACGCCAGCAGGAGGGCGGGGCGGACATCGTGCCGTCCAACGATTTCTCGCTGTACGATCATGTGCTGGACAATTCCGCACTGTTCGGCGTGGTGCCGGAGGCCTATGGCTGGGACGGCGGAACGGTCGGGCTCGACACGTATTTCGCCATGGCCCGCGGCGCGGCCGGGGTGACGGCGGGCGAGATGACGAAGTGGTTCGACACGAACTATCATTATCTCGTGCCGGAATTTTCCGCCGGTCAGGCGTTCCGCCTCGCCTCCACGAAGATCGTGGACGAGTTTCTGGAAGCGAAGGCGCAGGGACTCGTCACGCGGCCCGTGCTGCTCGGACCCGTGACCTATCTGCTGCTGGGCAAGGCGCGGGACGGGGCGGACCCGCTGACGCTGTTGCCGAAGCTGCTGCCGGCCTATGCCGAGGTGCTGGGCCGCCTGGCGGACGCCGGGGCGGAGTGGGTGCAGATCGACGAACCGGCGCTGGTGCTCGACCTGACGGCGGAAGCGCGGGCGGCGTTCGGCGCGGCCTACACGCATCTGACGCGCGCCGCCCCGTCGCTGAAGCTGATGCTGGCGACCTATTTCGGCGCGCTGGGGGACAATCTCGCCACCGCGCTGGCGCTGCCGGTGCAGGGGCTGCATGTCGATCTCGCGCGCGCGCCGGAGCAACTCGCGGCGGTCGTGGCGGGCGCGCGGCCCGACCTGCTGCTGTCGCTGGGAGTGATCGACGGCCGCAACATATGGCGGGCCGATCTCTCGGCGCTGCTGGACCGGCTGGAGCCGGTGGTGAAGGCGCGCGGGAATGTGGTGATCGCGCCGTCCTGCTCGCTGATCCACGTGCCGATCGACCTCGCGCGGGAGACCGATCTGGACCCGGACGTGGCGTCCTGGCTCGCCTTCGCGGTGCAGAAGATCGAGGAGCTGCGCATTCTGGCGCTGGCGCTGAACGAGGGGCGCGACGCCGCGACCGAGGCGCTCGCGGCGTCGGACCGGGCGCGGGACGCCCGGCGGATCTCGCCGAAGATCCACGATCCGGCGGTGCGGGACCGTCTGGCGACGCAGGGAGAGCACGATTCGCGGCGGGCCTCGCCCTTCGGCACGCGCCGCGAGGCGCAGCGGGCGGCGCTCGGCCTTCCCGCCTGGCCGACGACGACGATCGGCTCCTTCCCGCAGACGCCGGAAGTGCGGCGCGCCCGGGCGGACCACGCGAAAGGCGCGCTTTCCGACGAGTCCTACACCGCGTTCCTGCGCGAGGAAACGGCGCGGGCGGTGCGCTGGCAGGAGGAGGTCGGGCTCGACGCGCTGGTGCATGGCGAGTTCGAGCGCAACGACATGGTGCAGTATTTCGGCGAGCAACTGGCCGGATTCGTGTTCACCAAGCATGGCTGGGTGCAGTCCTACGGCTCGCGCTACGTCCGTCCGCCGATCATTTTCGGCGACGTGTCGCGCCCCGCGGCGATGACGGTCGAATGGTGGCGCTACGCCCAGTCACTGACGGAACGGCCGCTCAAGGGCATGCTGACCGGCCCGGTGACGATCCTCAACTGGTCTTTCGTGCGGGACGACCAGCCGCGCAGCGTGACGTGCCGGCAGATCGCCTTCGCCATTCGCGACGAGGTGCTCGATCTGGAGAAGGCGGGCGCGCGCATGATCCAGATCGACGAGGCGGCGCTGCGCGAGGGCCTGCCGCTGCGCCGGGCGGAGTGGCGGAATTATCTCGACTGGGCGGTGGAGAGCTTCCGCATCGCGGCCTCGGGCGTCGCGGACGCAACACAGATCCACACCCATATGTGCTACTCGGAGTTCAACGACATCATCGCCGCGATCGGGGCGATGGACGCGGACGTGATCTCCATCGAGACGGCGCGCTCCAGGATGGAACTGCTCGATGCGTTCGCCGAATACGCCTACCCGGCGGAGATCGGGCCGGGCGTGTATGACATCCACTCCCCCCGCGTGCCGGACGTCGAGGAGATGGTGGCGCTGTTGCGGGCGGCGCGGAAACGGCTGGATGACGACCAGATCTGGGTCAATCCCGATTGCGGGCTGAAGACGCGCAAATGGGAGGAAGTCCGCCCGGCCATCGTCAACATGGTGAGCGCGGCGCGCATGCTGCGCGGCTGAGACAGTCCCGCGCGCCGAGTTGGCGCGCGGGGCGGCGCAGCCTATCATGGGGCCTCAGTCCAGGGAGGCACCGGTGGATGAGTGTGAAATTCAGGCGATCCTGAAACGGATCGACGATCTGGAGGCGCAGGTCGAGGCCCTGTCGCGGAAACTGGCGGGTGTGAACCCGCGGGAGAACGCGCGCAAGATCCGGCTTCTGTCCCGGATCATCGAGGGGCTGGCGCAGACGATCCGCCGGATCACCGCGCAGATCGACCTGCTGCGAGGGCGCTCCAGCGCGTGAGCGTCCTTCCCTTCCTGAAGAAGCACGCTGATCCCGTTGGCAAGTCCGGCGGCAGGCGCGAGAATGACGGAAACGGAACAGGAAGGACCGCTCATGCACGGGACGCTCGCGCGACGCATTCGTCAGGGACAGGGGCTGGAACCGGCGGACTGCGTCGTGCGCGACGTGCGGCTGCTGGATGTCGTGACCGGCGAGTTGGTGCCGACGGATATCGCGCTCTGCGGGGACACGATCGTCGGCACATACGGGCGCTATGAGGGGCGGCGCGTCATCGACGGGCGCGGGCGCGTGGCGGTGCCGGGATTCATCGACACGCATCTGCATGTGGAATCCTCGCTGGTCACGCCCTTCGAGTTCGATCGCTGCGTCTTGCCGCACGGGGTGACGACGGCGATCTGCGATCCGCACGAGATGGCGAATGTGCTGGGGGTGGCGGCGTTCGACTATTTCCTCGCCTGCGCCGGGCGGACGGTGATGGATCTGCGGGTCAATCTGTCGAGCTGTGTGCCGGCGACGCCGATGGAGACCTCCGGCGCCGTGCTGGAGGCGTCGGATCTGCTGCGCTTCCGCGATCATCCGAAGGTGATCGGGCTGGCGGAGTTCATGAATTTCCCCGGCGTGCTGGGCGGGGATGCCGGATGCCTCGACAAGCTGGCGGCGTTCGCGGGCGGGCATGTGGACGGCCATGCGCCCCTGCTGCGGGGAACCGCGCTGAACGGGTATCTCGCGGCGGGAATCCGGACGGATCATGAAGCCACCTCGGCGGAGGAGGCGCTGGAGAAGATCCGCAAGGGGATGACCGTGCTGATCCGCGAGGGGTCCGTCTGCAAGGATCTGCGCGCGCTGATCCCGCTCCTGACGCCGCAGACGGCGCCGTTCCTGTGTTTCTGCACGGATGACCGCAATCCGCTGGAGATCGCGCATGAGGGGCATCTGGATTTCATGATCCGGACGGCGATCGCGCGCGGCGTGGCGCCGGTGGCGGCCTATCGGGCGGCGTCGCTCTCCGCCGCGACGGCGTTCGGGCTGCGCGACCGGGGGATGATCGCGCCGGGATGGCGGGCGGATATCGTGCTGCTGGACGCGCTGGAATCGTGCCGCGTCTCCGACGTGATCGCGGGCGGCCGGCTGGTGGACGATGCGCTCTTCGCCGCGCGGGAGGTGATCGCGCCGGTAGGGCTGGAGAGCGTGAAGCTGGCGCGGAGGCTGGTCGCGGAGGATCTCGCCGTCACCGGGTCCGGCGCGGCGCGGTCGGTGATCGGGGTGATTCCGGGGCAGATCATCACGACGTTCCTGCGGATCGACCTGCCCGAGCGCGACGGGATCGTCCTGCCCGATCCGGCGGCGGATGTCGCCAAGGTGGTGGTGGTCGCGCGACATGGGGTGAACGACAATATCGGCCGGGGATTCGTGAAGGGATTCGGGCTGACGGGCGGGGCGCTGGCCTCCTCCGTCGGGCATGACAGCCATAATCTCTGCGCGGTGGGGCTGGATGACGCGGACATGGCGCGGGCGCTGAACCGACTGGCGGAAATCGGCGGCGGATTCGTGGCCGTACGGGACGGCGTGGTACTGGCGGAACTGCCGCTGCCCGTCGCGGGGCTGATGAGCGACCAGCCCTACGAGGCGGTGCGGGACGCGCTGGTGGTGCTGCGCGACGTGGCGCGCGGGCTGGGCGGAACGCTGGAGGAGCCGTTCCTGCAACTCGCCTTCCTGCCGCTGCCGGTGATCCCGCATCTGAAGATCACCGACCGGGGCATGCTGGACGTGGACCGGATGGCGTTCGTCTGAAGAGAAGCAAGACCCCCCGATATTGCGGCGCCTCCTTACCTCCGCTCCTCGATCTCCGTCCTGAGTTCCTCGCGCCGCGTGACGGGCGCGCGCTCCACGGCCTCCATGAAGCGCTCCGCCAGGGCGGTATAAAGCGGGCGGGGGCAGATGCTGCGGGAAATGCCGAAAGCGAGGAAGGACGTGGCCATCAGCGCGAGCGTCACCTGCTGGTTGTCGCACATTTCCATGACGATGACGGTCGCCGTCAGCGGCGCCTGCACGACGGCGGAGAAATAGGCGACGGTGCCCAGCAGGACGACCGCGCCCGGCGTGCTGTGCGGCAGGAATTGCTGGATCCAGCCGCCGATTCCCGCGCCGATGGAGAGCGAGGGCGCGAAGAGGCCGCCGGGAATTCCGGACAGGTAGGACACGATGGTGGCGGCGAATTTATAGAGGAAGAAGGAGGCGGGGTAATGCTCGGTTCCGTCGATGATGGCGCGGGCCTGGCCGTATCCGGTGCCGTAGGTCGCGCCATGGCTGGCGAGGCCGATCAGGGCGAGGACGAGGCCGCAGCTCGCGGCGAAGGCGACCGGCCGCCGCATGGCGAAGCGCCCCAGCAGGCCCGGAATGCCGCGCGAGGCGCGCACGAGAATGGCGGAGAAGGAGCCGCCCGCGACACCGCCGATGATGGCGCAGGCCAGCACGGCGATCCACGCGGTGCCGATGGGCACATCCACGTCCGTATGGCCGAAATAGGTGTAGTTGCCGACCAGCGCGATGGCGGTGACGCCGGAGAGGACGACACCGGCCAGCATGGTGCCCGAGGTGCGCTGCTCGAAGGAATGGGAGAGTTCCTCGATGGCGAAGACGATTCCGGCAAGCGGCGTGTTGAAGGCGGCCGAGACGCCCGCCGCGCCGCCCGCGAGGATGGCCCCGCGCTTCATGGTGACGTTGGAGATGCCGAGCAGGCGGGAGAAGGCGTGCATGATCGAGGCGCCGATCTGCACAGTCGGCCCCTCGCGGCCGATGGACGCGCCGCAGAGCAGCCCGAAGATGGTGAGGATGATCTTGCCGATGGCGGTCTTCAGCGCAAGCACGCGATCGACGGCGGCGAAATTGTCGATATGCAGCATCGCGATGGTCTGGGGGATGCCGCTGCCCTGCGCGCCCTTGAAGAACCGGCGGGTGAGCCAGGTGGACAGGGCGAGTCCCGCGGGCAGGACGGCGAGCATGACGCAGGGATTCCAGTGGACCATCCGCGCGCACAGGAGCCCCGCCTTGTCGGAAAGCGCGGCGAAGGAGACCGCGACGACGCCGACGAGCACGGCGCCGAGCCACCATGTGAGGGCGCGGCGCCACTGTGTGGTCGTCACCCACGCGGAGCGGCGGAGGTGATCGAGTCGGTGCTGATGCAGGAGGGCCGTTCCGGGGCGCATTGTCGTCCTTCAACCGGGAATGTGCGCGCGGAGACCACGCATCCCCGCTCCTGACAGCGCGGATGCGCCAGGGTCAAGCATGCTGCGGATTAATTCGAAATAATGGTGGCGGAATGGCGGAGGCGGGACGGTTTCAGGGAAGCACGAGGACGCCGGAATGCTTGGCCTTTTCCTCGGGTTCGACATGGATGTGGATGAGCGCGCGGCCAAGCTGGCGGCGCAGGGCGTGCTCGACCCGATCACAGATCGTGTGAGCGTCCTGGACGGTCATCGCGCCGGGAACGACGAGATGGAACTCGATGAAGCTGGTGTCGGCGGCGCGGCGGAAGCGGAGATCATGCGCCTCGATCGCGCCCTCCGCCGTCTCGGCGATCACGGCGCGGACCAGCTCGACCGTCTCGGCGTCGGGCGCCTCGTCCATCAACCCGCCGATGGACTGGCGCGTCATGCCGAACCCCATGCGCAGCACGTTGAAGGCGACGAGGGCGGAAAGGACGGAGTCGAGTCGCTCCCATCCCGTGAGGGGAATGAGGGCGACTCCGGTGACGAGGGCGACGGTGGTCCAGACATCGGAGAGGACATGCGTGCCGCTGGCGCTGAGCGCGGGAGAGCGGTGGCGGCGTCCGGCCCGCCGGAGTGTCAGGCCCCAGACGAGATTCACCCCCCCGCGGCGGCGTTGAGCGCGATGCCCAGCCAGGGCGCGCGCAGGGGATGCGGATCGTGCCAGGCGCGCCAGGCGATGTCGGCAATGCCGATGGCGGTGAGGATGACGAGCACGCTCTCCATGACGGCGGAGAGATATTCGGCCTTGCCGTGGCCGTAGGTGTGGTTCTCGTCGGGCGGCCGATCGGCGAAGGACAGCGCCCAGAGCGCCCCGATGGCGGCGGCGATGTTGATGACCGTCTCCATCGCGTCGGACAGCAGGGCGTCGCTGCCGCTGACGCGCCAGGCGAGATATTTCAGCGCGAAGGCGATGACGGCGACCGCGAGCGAGGTGAGGCCGAGGCGGTTCTTGGAACTGCTCATGGGGAACTGCTCATGGGGAGCCGTTCAGGGGGGGGCCGTCCTGAGCGTCGGCCCGGCCCGGACAGGTCATGTGGGCGGCGCAGGCGGTCCGCTCGATCTGCAACGTGGGATGGTCGATGTCGAAGCGGGCGGCCAGCATCTCGGCGGCCCTCTTGAGGAGAAAATCCGGCCCTGCGGCCTCTGCTCCGGACACGGGCGCGGGATCGGCGACGATATGGGCCGTCAGCGCGGTCTCCGTGGTGCTGAGCGCCCAGATATGCAGGTGATGCACGTCGCGCACGCCGTCGAGGCCCAGCAGCGCGGTCGTGACGGCGGCAGGGTCGATCCCGGCGGGCACGGCGTCCAGCGCCATGCCCAGCGCGCCGCGCAGGAAGGACCAGGTTCCGGCGATGATGACGGCGGAAACGAACAGGCTGACGAGGGGATCGAGGATCATCCGCCCGGTCAGGGCGATCGCGATGCCGGTGAGGACGACCGCCAGCGCGAGCAGCGCGTCATAGACCATGTGGAGGAAGGCGCCGCGCACATTCATGTCGTCTTCGCTGCCCCTCATGAGCAGGAGGGCGGTGCCGCCGTTCACGGCGATGCCGATCGCGGCGACGATGGTGACGGTCCATCCCGCGACGGGAGCGGGATGAAGCAGCCGCAGGATCGCCTCCCAGGCGATGCCGCCGGTGACGAGGAGGATGAGAATGGCGTTGCCCAGCGCGGAGAGGATGGTGGAACGCTTGAGCCCGTAGGTGAAGCGGGCGGAGGGAGAGCGGCGCGCGAGGACGGTGGTGAGCCAGGCCACGCCGAGACCCAGCACGTCGGAGAGGTTGTGGCCGGCATCGGCGAGGAGGGCGAGCGCATGGGCGCGCAGGCCCCAGACGACCTCGCCGACGATATAGATCGTGTTGAGCGCCATGCCCACGGCGAAGGCCGCGCCGAAGCGCGCGGGAACGTGATGATGGCCATGATGGTGCCCGGACTCGTGCCCGTGATCATGCCCGTGATCGTGACGATGGCCGGGCGCGGGCGGATGATCGTGATCGTGGGTGTGATCGTGGGGCATGGGCGACACTTGCAGCGGCAGGGAGTTGTCCCGGATAGCGCAAGAGACGGGAGGACGCCACCGTCAGGACTCCCTGATGCGCGCCCGGGTTCGCTTCGCGCGCTCAGGTTGCCCTAATCCGGCCCGGACGATAGCCTGCCCCGGGATTTGGGCCATGTGCCTCATGTCAGGGAAAGTGCCGATGGAACCCTCGATTTTCGACGCCGTGAATGAAGAGAAGAAGCGTGTTCTTTCGAATTTCGCGACAACTCCCAGGGCCATTGTCGAAAATGACGGGGAGCGGCCCGCGCCGGTCCATACATACGCCATCGCCGCCTGCGCGCGATGGGAAACGCCCTATATCGTCGAATGGGTCAATTATCATAGGTCGATCGGATTCGACCATATTTATATCTACTCGAATGACGACGACCCGACGGAAATTTACGAGGCCCTGCTGCCGTTCCTGAAGGAAAAGGAACCGTACGTCACCTTCGTCCATTATGGTTTCATCGGCCTTCAGTATCAGATGTATTTTCATTTCCTCTGGAGATACTCCACGGAGACGGAATACGTCATGTTTCTGGACGTGGACGAATTCCTGTGCCTCAAGGGCGTCGATCATATCGGCCGCTTCATGCGCGATTTTCGCGCCTGGGACGCGGTCTATTTCAACTGGTGCTGCTTCGGAAATAACGGACACAGAACACGCCCCGGCGGAAGCGTTCTGCGGAATTACACACGGCGGGAAATCGGCGCCAGCCCGCTCACGAAAGTCCTCGTCAAGACGGAAAAGATCGGCTATGCGGATTTCTACGTAAGAAACGACATCCCCATCAATCACGATCCCTTTTCCCTGAATAAATCCATCAAGGCGTGCAATGTCATCTATGACGACATGACGGATTACTACACGAATTTTGCCGAATCCGCCTGGGCGCTCCTGAACACGGATGACAGACGGACGAGACTCGCCGATAAGGCGTTCATCGCCCATTACAACATCAAATCGGAGGAAGATTTCGATTTGCGCGTGAAGCGCAGTCTCTCGGGGTGTTTCGCCTCGCAGTCGATCTGGGGCGACCTGTCTTCCGACGAGCGGCAGAATTTCATCCGCCTCACCAATGAGGTGGAGGACACGTATCTGGCCGATTACTGGTCGCGGATCCTCGCCCAGGGCTGGCGCGCGGCGCTCTTTCCCCCGTCGCGCTGGTCCAATCTGTGCCGGATCGCCCTCAGGGTCACGCAGTCCTCCACGATTCACGATCGCACCACGGACGAGGACGCGCGCGCCCTGATCAACGGCGCGATTTGCGGCAAGGCGCAGAACCATACGGCGTTGGAAGACAATCCCTGGTGGATGATCGATTTCGGCCAGACCTGCTTCGTGCATGAGATGCGGCTGTTCAACAGGCTGGACGACGCGCTGGATCGCATGGCGAATTTCCGGCTGGAAGCATCGCCGGACGGCGAGAAATGGTTCGCCATCATGATCAAGAACGATTCCCTCGTGTTCGGCGGTGCGGACGGTTCCCCCTATGTCTGGCTCAATGTCACCGGAATCCGGGCGCGCTGCGTGCGCCTCACCATTCCGGGACGATCCTGCCTGCATTTCGACCAGATCGAATTTTACGGCAGGATCGCAAGCGACGCCTGAGCGCGCGGGCTTTACGCTGGGAGATTCCTAAAGTATCTGTAATCAGCAGGCGATGGCGACATCTGCCACGCACCGCCGTTTTTCTGCGCTAACGCCTTGTTTCGGCCCCGATCTGCGCCTATGGCTGCGCGGAGGTTACACCACAAAGAGGAATGACATGAAGTCCACCGATTTGATCGACCGCATCGCCACAGCCACCGGCAGCACCAAGGCTGACGCCAAGACTGCTCTGGACACGGTGTTCAGCAGCATCGTCGAAGCCGCCGTGAAGGGCGATGAGGTTTCGATTCCGGGCTTCGGCAAGTTCGAGGTTCGTGAGACGGCCGCGCGCCAGGGCCGCAACCCCCGCACAGGCGAGACGATCGAGATCGCCGCGTCGAAGAAGCTGGCCTTCTCGCCGGCCAAGCACGTCAAGGACGCGCTGGCGAAGTAACCGGCACGGGGCGCGTGTCATCACGCACGACGCCCCACCCGAAGCCTCCGACGCCAACCAAAAGACGTTTTCTGGTTCTTTTTTCCAAAAAAGAACGAGTTCAGAGATCCACCCCCGCCACGATCGCGGCGATCGCCTCCATCATCTCCCGCTCCGCATCGCCGAAGCGCGCCTTGCGCGGGCTATCCACATCCAGCACGCCCACGAGGCGCTCGCCGGCAATGACCGGAACGACGATCTCCGAGGCGGAGGCGGCGTCACACGCGATATGGCCGGGAAAGGCGTGGACGTCCTCGACCACGATCGTCTCGCGCCGCGCCGCCGCCGTGCCGCAGACGCCGCGCCCGAGCGGGATGCGTGTGCAGGCGAGGCGGCCCTGGAACGGGCCGAGAACGAGTTCGCCCTCCTTGAAGAGATAGAACCCGGCCCAGTTCAGATCGGGAAGCGCCTCGTAGATCATCGCGGACACATTCGCCATGGTGGCGATCAGGTCCCGCTCGCTCCCGACCACCGAGCCGATGGCGGCGACGAGGTCCTCAGGCGCGAGACGTTCGGAAGGCGCGCTCACCAGCTCAGTCCTCCTGCCGGAAATCGGGCTTCACGAGGATCTCATGTCCCCGGAACATGCCATACCAGTAGAGCAGCGGCATCACCTTCTCCTTGAGGAACCAGGCGAGGCGCGTCGGCGTCGTGCCTTTCAGAATCCACTCGGGCAAGGTGGGCATCAGCTTGCCGCCATAGCCGAACTCCGCGAGCACGATCTTCCCCTTCTCGACCGTCAGCGGACACGCGCCGTACCCGCTGTACAGGGCGACCGGCTCCTTCACCGCGAAACCGGCCTTCTCGCGCAGGCGGCGGACGACGTTATGCGCGACGACGGGAGCCTGCTTGCGCACGGCGGCGGCGGTCTTGGCGTTGCTCGCGCCGATGCAGTCGCCGAGACCATACACATCCTCATAGGCGGTATGGCGCAGCGTGGCGGGATCGACGCTCAGGAATCCGTCCGCCCCGGCCAGCGGGCTCTCGCGCAATACGTCCGGCGCGGTCTGTGGCGGGACGACATGGAGCATGTCGAAGGAACGCTCGACCGTCTCGGTGCGTGACTCCGGCCCCGCGCCGGTCGTGCGCTCGAAAGTAGCGATGCGGCGCTCACCATCGACCCTGACCAGCTTCGACCGGAGATGCAGGGCGATGTCGTATTTCCGGATATAGTCCATCAGCGGGGGAACGTAGTCGGCGACGCCGAAGAGGGCCGGCGTGGCGGTGTCGAACGCGACGTCGATCGCGTGCTTCACCCCGCGGCGCTCCCATTCGGAGCAGGAGAGATAGGCGGCCTTCTGCGGCGCGCCCGCGCATTTGATGGGCATGGGCGGCTGGGTGAAGAGCGCCGTACCGCTCCGCAGGCTCCGCACCAGCTCCCAGGTATAGGGGGCAAGGTCGTAGCGGTAGTTGGAGGTCACGCCGTTGCGGCCCAGCGTGTCCGCCAGCCCTTCGATGCCGTCCCAGTCGAGCTTGATGCCCAGCGCCACGACGAGCACGCTGTAGGTCACGGAGGTATCGTCGTCGAGGGTGACGCTGTGCGTGTCGGGATGAAAGGTCTTCGCCGCGTTTCGGAGCCAGTTCGCGCCCGCCGGCATGATCTTCAGCTCGGAGCGGCGCGTCTGTTCCGGGGTGAAGACGCCCGCGCCGACGAGCGTCCATCCGGGCTGGTAATAATGTTCGAGCGACGGCTCGACGATGCCGATGGTGGTGCCGGGGCGGCGCTTGAGCAGGCTGGCGGCGGCAGCGATCCCACCCGCCCCGCCGCCGACGATCACCACGTCGAAATGGCGGACGGCCGGGGCTTCGGCGGGCGTGGTGGCCGCGAGCATATAGGCGCGTTCGGCGCGGCCGCCGCCCTTGCAGTAGCCCAGCACCTTGCCGGGCATGTCCTCCAGCGCGCGGCGCGTGGCGCGCAGGGCATAGGCGTCGGGCTCGCCGCCGGACCGCACCGGCACATGCACGAACTGAAGGCCGAGCGTCTCCGCCGCGACGCCGATCTCGGCGGCGGTCGGCTGGTCCGGGTCCTCGCCGTCAGGGCGGAAGCAGATGATGCCCGCGAAGCCCGCATCCTTCACGGCGGGCAGATCCGCCACCGTGATCTGCGGGGAGACGGCATAGTGATCGTTGATGCTGCGCAGCTTCATGGCGGTCCTGATGTCTTCCGTGGCCGGGTCGCGCGCCAGAGCAGTGTCGCGCCGGGCCGGAGGGTAACTCCCGCCCGGCGGGGAAGCAACCGCGCGATGGCGCCGACGGGAGTCCCCGGGCCGTTCGGGAGTGTTCTTCTTTTTCTGAAGAAAAAGAAGCAAAAAGACTTTTAAAAGAAAGTGTTTCAGAAATCGCGACTCACGCCGATCAGGGCTCTGCCCTTCACCCCATGAATTTCAACAAATTCAATTAAAGGGTTTCCAAAGGGCGACCGCCCTTTGGCAGGGTCCGGGGCAGAGCCCCGGAAGCGTCGCCTTCATGATACAACAACTTTCGAGACAGCCTTTATAGAGAGTGTTTCAGAAATCGCGACCCACGCCGATCAGGGCTCTGCCCTTCCCCCCATGAATTTCAACAAATTCAATTAAAGGGTTTCCAAAGGGCGACCGCCCTTTGGCGGGGTCCGGGGCAGAGCCCCGGCAGCGCCGCCCCCATGACCCAACGACTTTCGAGACAGCCGCCAAGGGTTTGGCGACGGCGCCCGACGTTTTTGGGAGCGTTCAGCCGAAAGCGGCGCGCAGGCGGATGAGAGCGTCCTGCAGCACGTCGTGCCTTTTGCAGAAGGCGAAGCGGATGAGGTTGCGCGGCGGTTCCGGCCCGTCAGGGGCGTAGAAGGCGGAAACCGGGATGGCGGCGACGCCCGCCTGCCTGACCATATCGCGGCAGAAGGTCACATCGTCGCGGCCGTTCGCATGGCGGGAAATATCGGTCACGAGGAAATAGCTGCCGTCGGCGGGAAGGGTCGGGAAGCCGAGACCATGCAGGCCATCCGCCAGCAGATCGCGCCTGGCGCGCAATTCCTCCGCCAGCGCCCGGAAGTAGCTCTCGCCCAGTCCCAACCCTACGGCGACGGCGCGCTGGAGGTTGGGCGCGGTGGAGAAGACGAGGATCTGATGCGCCTTGGCGACGAGGGCGGCGAGCGGAGCCGGAGCGGTGACGTAGCCGACCTTCCATCCGGTAAGAGAGAAACTCTTGCCCGCACTGCCGATCCGCATGCAGCGCTCGCGCATCTCCGGCAGCGTCATCAGCGGGATGTGCTTCACGCCGAAGGTGAGATGCTCATACACCTCGTCGCAGATGGCATAGGCATCGAACGCCGTCACCAGCCCGGCGATGAGGCCGAGTTCCTCGCGGGTGAAGACCTTGCCGCTGGGGTTCATCGGCGAGTTGAGCAGGATCGCCTTGGTGCGGGGACCGAAAGCGGCGCGCAACTCGGCGGGATCGAGCGACCAGCCGGGCGGATGCAGACGGACGCAGCGAGGCGTCGCGCCGATCATGCGCAGCACCGGCAGATAGGTGTCATAAAGAGGCTCGATCAGCACCACCTCGTCGCCGGGTTCCACGACGGCCATGAGACAGGCGGCGATGGCTTCCGTCGCGCCGGAGGTGACGACGACCTCCGTGGCCGGATCGACGGCGAGTCCATAGGACTCCCGATTGCCGCGGGCGACGGCCTCGCGCAGTTCGGGCAGGCCGGTCAGGGGAGCGTATTGGTTGCGGTCGTCGCCCAAGGCGGCGGCGGCGGCCTCGATGAGTTCCCTCGGCCCTTCGGTATCGGGAAAGCCCTGGCCCAGATTGATGGCCCCGTGCTCGGCGGCGAGTTGCGACATGACGGTGAAGATCGTCGTCGGCAGACCGGCGAGATAGGCGTTGGGGGCGGGCATGGCGTGTTTCCGGGGCATAAGGCGGATGGAACGGGATAAAAAAAGATCGAGAAACAGACAACAAAAAAGGAGAAGAGGGCAGAAGCTGAATTAAAATTAATTCTATCGCGCCCGGCCGCCTTGTCATCCCCGGCCCATGACGAAGTGTGATCGAGATGTCACATATCGACCCAATCGGGGGTTCTAAAATCCAATTTAATTTGTTGCCGCCGATGCACATAATAGCGTCGAAACATTCCGGATAACGATCCGAACACACCGATTATGTAATGGTATTTTTCATGACTTACCCGAAACGAACGACCTATCGTCGCGCGCTGCTGACCTGCGTCACGACGATCGGCTCCTGTGTGTTGCTCCCACCCGTCACGGCGCAGGCCGCGACGTCACATCATAAATCCCGCCATGCGAAAGCGGCACCGGTCACCGCCACGCCGGCCCCTGCCGCCACGGCGCAGACTTCCACGACCCTTCCTCCCGTCACGACACAGCGCAACGCCGCGGCCCAGGCCTCGATCGACAACAGCAGCCCGGAAAGCATCCAGGTCCGGGCCTTGCGCCGCCTGATCCGCGAGAAGGACAGCCCCTCCGCCGTCACCGAACTCGGAGCGAAGCAGATCTCCGCGAACGGCTCGATGGGCAGCATCGTGACGCTGCTGCGTCAGGCGCCTTCGGTCTATGTCTATCAGCAGGGGCCGGGCAACAACGAGCCGGTCTTCACCATCCGCGGCACGCGCGGGATGGAAGTCGCGCAGACGCTCGACGGCATTCCGATGCAGGATCTGCTGAACGGCGGATCGGGCAGCTATCTGCAAGGCATCGCGGGATATTATTTCAATACCGATCAGATCAGCGGCGTTTCGCTCTATCCGGGCGTCGCCTACCCCGATCAGTCCACCTTCGGCACGATCGGCGGCACGGTGGCCTACAAGTCGATGCGGCCTTCGACGAAGCGGGGGCTCGACGTGTTCGGCGGGGTCGGATCATTCGGCACCTGGAAGGAAGGATTCAAGGTCGATTCCGGCGGTCTGGACGGCGCGCTCGGCCGCGGCGTCGATGCGCCACGCCTGATGCTGCAATATTCCAACATGCAGACGAAGGGCTATATCGAGAACACGCCTGCGCGCTTCAACTCGATGGAGGCGGCGTTCGACAAGCCGTATGATTCGGGCCAGTCGATGTTCCAGGCCACCGTGCTCTACAACACGGGCAGCTCGAACTACATTCCGGAGCCGATTCCGAGCATCTATCAGCAGAAATACGGAAATTACTTCAATTACCCCAAGAGCGAGCAATACGCCTATACGCGTAACGATTATTTCACGATCATGCTGAAGAACGACACCTATATCAACGACTATATTTCCGTCGGTCTTTCCGGATTCTATCGTTACAACAACAGCTATTCCGATTATTACAGCAACATCAACACCTTCGCCCCGGCCGGGCAGTGGCCGGCCTATTCCATGAACGGGGTGACGCTGTTCAACCAGACGCTTGCAAATTTCGCCTATCAGCAGGTTTACGGCTACGGCAACCCCTATTACCAGCCCGGCGTCGTCACTTATGACGGCAACGCGCTCTACAACAACACCTCATCCTGCCCCTCGTCCTATGTGGCGCAATATGCGGGCGCCCCCACGCCGTGCGGATATAACTCGGAACAACAATATATTCACACGAATACTTACGGAATCCAGCCGCGCATCTCGATCACGCCGCCGGATATTTTCGGCATCCGCAACACCATTCACGTCGGCGCGCTGATCGCCCGCGAAACGCAGAACAATCTGGCCAGCTATGCGGGCGTCACACCCTATATCCCGCATGACGAGCAGAACCGGATTCCCGGCTATGGCGGCACCTTCCGCAATATCTATTCCGGATATGCGCAGGATCGTATCGATCTGCTGCATAATTCGCTGCACATCACGGGCGGCTTCACGATTCAGGGGACGAAGTCCGGCTACACGACGCCGTGGGTCTATGACGGCGACAGCCCGCCTGCCTCGTATCTCGCCGCCAATTCAGCCTACTGCAATCAGTATTCCTGCTCCTACGGCCCTTACAAATCCCGCAAATGGGACCGCAACTGGCTGCCTTTCGCGAACGTGACCTTCGATTTCGACAAGATTTCTCCCGTGCTCCGGGGGCTGTCCGCCTATGGCAGCATGGGCACATCCGCGCTCTACGCGCCGGTGACGGATTTCGGTCCGACCTTCGCCACCGCTCCGCCGAGCGCCTCGATCGTTCACATGTATGAGGGCGGCATCAAATACAACACCGGCAAGCTCGCGGTCTCCGCCGATTACTACTACCAGAAGGTGGACCGGGATTTCGGCTATTTCTCGGACCAGACCCCGAACACCGCGCTCTACGGCAAGAGCCTCTACACGAATGACGGCGAGCGCCTGATGCGCGGCGTCGAAATGAACGTGATCTACCAGATCAACAAGAACTGGCAGCTTTTCGGCAACTGGTCCTACAACAGCGCGCGCTACCTCAAGACCTATTTCGCCTTCGTCACGGTGCAGGAAGATCAGTTCGGCATCGCGTCGCGCGGATCGCATGTCACGGGCATTCCGTCCTGGCTTTCGACCTTCGGCGTGGATTACCACAAGAACAATCTCTTCCTGAATGACGACGACCTGAACGTGCGGTTCACGGGCCAGTATACGGGGCATCAGTACACCACATATGATCTTGGCGGGTTCGAGAATGTCGGCCCTCTTCCCGGCGTGACGAGCGGCACTAGCAACGGGTACGGCAGCTATAACTACTACAACGCCGTCGCGGGCAGCACGACGATGGACCCGAAAGGCGGCATCGCGCCGTACATGATCTTCAGCATCAACGTCGACTACCATCTGCCGGTCCATAATCTCGGCCCGCTGAAGTCCATCGACTTCAACATGAACGTCTATAACCTCTTCAATACGTTCTATTGGCAGTATAAATACAAGCAGATCTCCCCGAACGGCTCGGGCTGCGGCAATTTCGCGTCGAACCCGCCGGGTTTCAACGGCTTCGCGGGACAGCCGGTCAACATCTACAACTGCTCGACACAGTTCAGCGACGGCATTCCCGGCGTGCCCGCCCAGGCCATGTTCACCATGCGGGCGCATTTCTGAAGGAGCACATTTCCGAGAGAGGCGGGCGGGACGAGGCGGGGATTTGCAGAATCCGCCCCGTCCCGCTCTCGACAACGCCATAAATCTCCCGTAGTCGTTTTGCAGCCGTTAGAGATGCGGCGATGGTGGCGTCAGGTCAACAGGACGTCTCGGTCAGTTAGATTCAGTGGCAAGGACAGGTATCCGAGAGATGGCGAGAAAACCCGCGGCCCCGAAAGCTCCGGCGGCGAAGAAATCCCCCTCGCGTGCTGCGGCGGCAAGCGATTTGACGAAGCCCGCCGCACCGGACGCCGCAGCCGTCGCGCGCGTCTTCGAGTTGATTCAGGAACATGCGGTCGAACTCGTCGATCTGCGCTTCACCGACACGAAGGGGAAGTGGCAGCACACGACGCAGTGGGTTTCCACCATCGAGGAAGAGGTCTTCACCGAAGGCTTCATGTTCGACGGATCGTCGATCGCCGGCTGGAAGGCCATCAACGAATCCGACATGGTGCTGCTGCCCGATCCGACGACGGCCGTGATGGACCCGTTCTCGGCCAAGCCGCAGCTCATCCTGATCTGCGACATCATCGAGCCGCGCACCGGCGCATATTACAACCGCGATCCGCGCGCGACGGCGAAGCTGGCCGAGGCCTATCTGAAGACCACGGGGCTCGGCGACACGGCGTTCATCGGCCCCGAGGCGGAATTCTTCGTGTTCGACAGCGTGAAATTCGGCACGGGTCCGAATTTCGGCACCTACGAACTCGACAGCATCGAGGGGCCGGGCGCATCGCTGAAGGATTATCCGGAAGGCAATATGGGCCATCGCCCGGTGGTCAAGGGCGGGTATTTCCCGGTCGCGCCGGTGGACAGCGAGGGCGACCTGCGCGCCGAGATGCTGTCCACGATGGGCGAGATGGGCCTGCCGATCGAGAAGCATCATCACGAGGTGGCGCAGTCCCAGCATGAGCTGGGCTACAAATTCTCCACCCTCGTTCATGCCGGCGACCTGATGCAGATCTATAAATACTGCGTCCATAACGTCGCCCACGCCTACGGCAAGACGGCCACGTTCATGCCGAAGCCGATCTATGGCGATAACGGCTCGGGCATGCACGTTCACCAGTCGATCTGGAACAAGGGGAAGCCGACTTTCGCGGGCGACGAATATGCGGGGCTGTCGGAGACGGCGCTGTTCTATATCGGCGGCATCATCAAGCACGCCAAGGCGCTGAACGCGTTCACCAACCCTTCCACCAACTCCTACAAGCGTCTGATCCCGGGCTTCGAGGCGCCGGTGCTGCTGGCCTATTCGGCCGCGAACCGTTCCGCTTCCTGTCGTATCCCGTTCGGGTCGGGGCCGAAGGCGAAGCGCGTCGAGGTGCGCTTCCCCGATCCGACCGCCAACCCCTATCTGGCCTTCTCGGCCATGCTGATGGCGGGCCTGGACGGCATTCAGAACAAGATCCATCCGGGCGAGGCCATCGACAAGGATCTGTACGAACTGCCGAAGGACGAGTTGGCGAAGATTCCGACGGTTTGCGGTTCGCTGCGCGAGGCCCTGCTGTCGCTCGAGGCCGATCACGAGTTCCTGCTCAAGGGCGGCGTGTTCACCAAGGATCAGATCGAGGCCTATATCGAGCTGAAGTGGAAGGAAGTGTACCAGTTCGAGCACACGCCGCATCCGGTCGAGTTCGAGATGTACTACTCCGTCTGACCGCTCCACGCGCGGATCACGTTCCAGGGAAAACCGGCCTTCGAGGCCGGTTTTTTTTTACCCCGCACTCCACCCCGAAGACCTCCCGGTTCACTGAAAGTCCTGTTCGATCCGACAATGAACAACGCCAAGGCTGGCGTAAATTTCCGTCGGTATTAACGAAGGATTACCTCCTGTCACAACTGTCTATATCATGAAAAACGATATAGGTGATGCACGACGCTCGTGAATAGAATCAGAAAGCAGGATACGAATCTCATATTGACAAACTTGAAGCTGTGTTATTAGTGATCTTGTGCCAATCATGGAGTACGCATACTTTCCAGGTTTTTATATGATTCTGTCACTATAAGACATGACGACAAAATATGACGCGGAAGATCGGCTACGCCCGGGTAAGTACAATCGGGCAGACATTGGATATGCAGATCCAGACGCTCAGAACACATGGCTGCGAACGGATTTTCCAGGAAAAAGCCAGCGGCGCCGATGCGGAACGGGTCCAGCTTCGCCGATTGCTCCGCAGTCTCGCCGAGGGCGACGTCATCATTGTCACCCGGATTGACCGTCTCGCCCGCAGCACGTTCGACCTCTTCGCGATCGTCAAGGAAATCACCCGGAAAGGCGCTCAGTTCTATTCCCTCGCAGAACCATGGACAGACACCACGACCAGTACAGGCCGTCTGATGCTGGCCGTCCTCGGCGGTCTCGCGGATGTGGAACGGGATCTGATCCGCACACGAACGTCGGAAGGCCGGGCGCGTGCGATGAAGCAGGGAATCAAAATGGGCCGTCCGGCCCGCATCACCGAGGCTCAAAGATATGAAATCACCCGCAGACGTCAGGACGGAGAAGCACTGAAAACCGTCGCGGAAGCCTTCGGCATCAGCCCGGGCACGGTTTCACGAATCGTGACGGGCGCGGACAGCCACAGAAGCAGGAAAAAGGCAGCGTCAGAGGGCGTTTGATTTGAGTGAACCCCGCTCTTGCGAGGGTGTTTCTTCTTTTTCTGAAGAAAAAGAAGCAAAAAGACTTTCGAGGCTTTAGGGATGGAGCCTTGCAGGGAGATTGGTGGAGCCAATCGGAATCGAACCGACGACCTCTTGAATGCCATTCAAGCGCTCTCCCAACTGAGCTATGGCCCCGCCGTATCGTCATGGTTTCCTTGGGGTGAAACCGTGGCAGGCGTATAGCCAAGCCGTCCGGTCCTGACAAGCGGCAAATCGGGATTTTTTACGTCGCCAGCGCCCCCGCCTCACGCAACGCGCCGAACAGGGGCAGCCGGGGCAGGCCCAGAATGGCATCGTGACTCCCCTCGACCGCCGCGAAAAGCTGCACCCCCCGCCCTTCCAGGCGATACGCGCCCACACAGGCAAGCAGCGCATCGCCCTCCGCCGCGAGATAGTCATCCAGAAACGCCTCGGAAAACGCCCTCATCGTCAGGCATGGCGTCTCGACATGTGACCAGATTTCCCGCCCGTCCCTGTAAAGCGTCACCGCCGTCGGCAGCGTATGAGTCCGCCCGCGCAGCGCCAGAAGCTGCCCCCGCGCCGCCGCGCGAGTCGCCGCCTTGCCGAAAATCTCGCCGTCACAGACCAGAATCTGGTCCCCGGCAATCACCAGCCCATCGGAAAGCGCAACCGCCTCGGCCTTCGCCCGCGCCAGACGCAACGCCATCTCCCCGGCTCCGACCCCCTCCCGCAGGAAAGCCTCCCGCAACCCGGCCTCATCCACAAACGCCGGGCACGCCTCCACCGCGACGCCACTCTCCCGCAGCAGCGCCAACCGGGTCACGGACCCGCTGGCCAGAACAAGACGCGTCATCACCGAACCCTCCCGGTTTTTCGTTTTGAGGCAGTTCACCTTCTTTTTCTGAAGAAAAAGAAGCAAAAAGACTTTTGATCCTTTGGCGACGGAGCGTCACCGGGAGACTCCGTAACCAGGTCGGAAAAGTTTTTTGGTTCTTTTTTTCAAAAAAGAACAGCACCCCTCCCCCACCTGTGGACGAGTACCGGGAGTACCGGGGTACATGGGGATGGTACGCCTCTCCCCCGGCCGACGTACCGAGTACCGTGGATGGTACGCCGCCCGTCCGTACCGGGGGGTTGTACACAGCCTGTCGGGGGATGATTCGGGATAAACCGCTCCGACCCGCGGCTATCCGCGAGTCGCGCGTTGTACACAGTGTGGGGAACTCGGGGTACATTTTCGGAAAGACGGGTACCCCGACATCCACAGGCATCAATCACCCCGACAGGATTTCTTATTTTTATTTTTCGTGGTTAGTGAGCGTCATGGTTCGCGATCTCTCCTCTCCGTCCGCTGTCCCGCCTTCATCGACGCCGCCCGCCAAGCCGTTGCTGCGCGCCCTTGCTGGCGAGGCGCTCTGGCCGCCGCCGGTATGGCTGATGCGCCAGGCGGGGCGCTACCTGCCCGAATTCCGCGCCATGCGCGACAAGGCGGACTTCATGACCCGCTGCCTGACGCCAGACATGGCGGTGGAGCTGACGCTCCAGCCCATCCGGCGCTACGCCATGGACGGCGCGATCCTGTTTTCCGACATCCTGATCCTCCCTTGGGCGCTCGGCCAGAGCCTCGCCTTCGAGGAAGGGCGCGGCCCGGTGCTGGACCCGCTGCGCTCCGCCGCCGATCTCGCCCGGCTCGACCCCGCCCGCGTCGCCGAGGCCACGGAGCCGGTGCGCGAAACCCTGCGCCGCCTGTCCCGCGAACTGCCCGCCGCCACGACCCTGCTCGGCTTCGCGGGCAGCCCCTTCACCGTCGCCTGCTACATGGTCGAGGGCTGCGGCTCGCGGGAGTTCGGCGCCACGCGCGAGATGGCCTTGACCGACCCCGAACTGTTCGGCCGCCTGATCGCCCTGCTGACGGACTCGACCGCCGAGATGCTGATCGGCCAGATCGACGCCGGGGCGGAGGCCGTCATGCTCTTCGACAGCTGGGCCGGGCTCCTGCCGCCCTCCCAGTTCCGCCGGCACGTCATCGCCCCGACGCGGCGGATCGTCGAGCGCCTCCGCACGGCGCGGCCCGGCACGCGGATCATCGGCTTCCCCCGCCTCGCGGGCGTCATGGCCCCCGCCTATGCGCGTGAAACCGGGGTGGACGCGCTGGCCTGCGACACCAGCGCCGACATGGCCCAGATCGCCCGCATGGTGCCGGACACGCTGGTCCTGCAAGGCAATCTCGATCCGTTCATCCTCAAGACCGGCGGCGAGACCCTGCGCCGCGAGGCCCGCGCCATCCGCGACGGCCTGCGCGGACGGCCACATGTCTTCAATCTCGGTCACGGCGTAATGCAGGACACGCCGCCCGAGCATGTCGCCGCCCTGGTCGAGGCCGTGCGCGATGTCTGACACACAGCCCCACGCGCTCGATCCGGAGGGCAGGCTGCGCCTCGTCCTGTTCGACTGCGACGGCGTGCTGATCGACAGCGAGGCCCCCGCCATCCGCCTGATCGCCCGCCGCGCCGCCGAGCGGGGCGCACCGCTCTCCTTCGAGGAGGCCATGGAGCGCCACGCGGGCAAGGCGCTCGGCCATATCCAGCACGAGCTGGAGGCGGAATACGGCGTCTCGCTCGGCATGGACTGGGTGGCCCGCATCCAGGACGATCTCGTCGCCCTGATGCGGGAGGAGGCCGAGCCCGTTCCCGGCGCGCCCGCCATGCTGGAGGCGATGGGCCCGCTCGGCCTGCCCTTCCGCGTCGGCTCCAACTCCTCCCGCGCCGAGATGACGGCGAAATTCGGCCGCGTCGGCTTCACGGCGCATTTTCCGGAGGATCGCGTCCACTCGGCCCGCGAGATGGGCCGTCCCAAGCCGGACCCGCATGTCTATCTCCACGCCGCCGCGCAGGAAGGCGTCAGCCCTTCGGAATGCGTCGTGGTCGAGGATTCCGATCCCGGCGTTCAGGCCGCCCATGACGCCGGGATGGCCTGCATCCTGCTCCGTCCGCACGGCCCCATGCCGCCGCATGACTGGCCCGGCCTCGTCCACATCCGCCATCTCGACGAACTCGTCCCCCTGCTCGCCCGCGTGAAACGGACACAGACGTCATGAACGCCGTTTTTCCCTGGTTCCTCGCCTTCCACATCATGTCGTTCACCGCGTGGATGGCCGGGCTGTTCTACCTGCCGCGACTCTTCGTCTACCACTGCCAGACAGTTCCCGGCTCGCCGGAAAGCGAACGCTTCAAGCTGATGGAACGTCGCCTTCTGCGGCAGATCACCACCCCCGCCGCCCTCGCCACGCTGTTCTTCGGCGGCGCCCTGGCCTCCATCCCCCATGTGATCGACTGGTCCGCCCCCTGGTGGTGGGCCAAGCTCGCCGGCGTGCTCGGCCTTTTCATCTTCCACGGCGCCTGCGCCCGCTGGCGCCGCGATTTCGCCGCCGACCGCCGCCCGCATGCCGAGCGCTTCTATCGCTTCGCCAATGAAGTGCCGACCCTGCTGATGGCCCTGATCGTCATCATGATCATCGTTCGGCCTTGAGGAAGAGATCTTCTTTTTCTGAAGAAAAAGAAACAAAAAGACTTTTGATCCTTTAGCGACGGAACGTCACAGGGAAACTCCCAGGCCAGGGCGAAGAAGTTTTTTGGTTCTTTTTTTCAAAAAAGAACATCCCCCCGGACCCGCAGACGCCAGTCATCCAGAACATCCCCCAGCGTCACATCCCAGGGGATGGCGGGCGCCCAGCCGAGGCAGTCCCGTGCCTGACGCGCATCGCCGACGGCGCGGGGGATATCGGCGGGCCGCAAACGGGCGACGTCTTCCTCGACCTGAATGGGAACGGCCGCGCGGGCCAAAAGGGAGGAGAGCACGTCGCCGATCCGCCGGGGCACGCCGGAGGCGATATTGAGAACCGTCCCCGACGCCAGCGACTCCGCCTGCGCGACGGCGGCGAGATAGGCCCGCGCCACATCGCGCACATCCAGGAAATCACGCTCCGGCGCGAGCGCGCCGACCCGTATGACGGCGGGCCCGCGCCCGGCCTCGGCGAGCGCGATCTGCCGGGCGAAGGCGGGGACGACGAAATGATCGCTCTGACCGGGGCCGGTATGGTTGAAGGGACGCAGCCGCAGGACGGACAGCCCTTCCGCCGCCATCGCCCCGAGCGCCAGATCGGCGGCCGCCTTGGTCGCGGCATAGGTGTTGAGCGGCGCGGGCAGGGCCTGTTCGTCCAGAGCTTCGCCACAGCGGAAACTCGCGCCGTAGAGATCGGAGGAGGAGACGAAGATCAACCGGCATGCCGGCGCGAGATCGCGGATCGCCTCGGCGATGGCGAGCGTGCCGTGCAGATTGACGGACCAGGCGAGCGCGGGATCGCCACGCGCCACGCCGATGGCCGCGATCGCCGCGAGATGCAGACAGGCGGCGGGCCGCTCCGCCGCGAACAGCGCGCGCACGGCGTCGCGATCGGTGATGTCGGTCGCAGGCGTCAGGACCCGCGTCCCGGGCGAGAGACGGGCCAGCGCCGCCAGAACATGACGACCCACGAAACCGCCCGCCCCCGTGATCAGAAGCGGACCGGGAAGGGACAGAGACGCCGCGCCCCCCTCAGCCACGGCGCGCCGCCCCGTGCCGGACGAGATCGGCCTCGATCATCTCCGCGACCATCTCCTCCAGCGAGGTTTCCGGCTGCCATCCCAGCGTCCCGCGCGCCTTGGAGGCGTCGCCGAGCAGCACATCCACCTCGGCGGGACGCAGCAGATCGGAGCGGGAGACGACATGATCCTCGTAGTTCAGCCCGGCATAAGAGAAGGCGATCCGGCAGAACTCGCGGATGCTGGTCGTCCGACCCGTCGCGATCACGTAATCGTCCGGCTTGTCCTGCTGGAGCATCAGCCACATCGCGCGCACGTAATCCCGCGCATGGCCCCAGTCGCGCGTGGCGTCCAGATTGCCCAGCGACAGGTCGCGGGCAAGGCCGAGCTTGATGCGCGCAACGCCGTCCGTGATCTTGCGCGTCACGAACTCGATGCCGCGCAACGGACTCTCGTGATTGAACAGAATGCCCGAGGATGCGTGCAGCCCGTAGCTCTCGCGGTAATTCACGGTCATCCAGTGCGCGTAAAGCTTGGCGACGGCATAGGGGGAACGCGGATAGAAGGGCGTCTTCTCGCTCTGCGACGGTTCCTGGATCAGACCGTACATTTCCGAGGAGGACGCCTGATAGAAGCGCGCAGCACTCTCCGTGATGCGGATCGCTTCCAGCATCCGGGCCGCGCCGAGCCCCGTCACCTCGCTGGTCAGGAGCGGCTGATGCCACGAGGTGGCGACGAAGCTCTGGGCGGCGAGATTGTAGATCTCATCGGGCCGGACCTTCTGAAGCACGCGGATGAGACTGGCGAGGTCGATCAGATCGCCGTCCACAAGCTCCACCTGATCGAGCACGCCGAGCCAGCGCAGCCGCTCGCCGATGACGTCCGACGAGGCGGAACGCCTCAGCAATCCGACGACGCGATAGCCCTTCCCGAGCAGCAGCCGAGCCAGATAGGCGCCGTCCTGGCCTGTGATTCCGGTGATGAGAGCGACGGGCATGAGAACCTCTGGACATTGAACGGAATGAAAAACACCCCCGCCGGACCATGACGCCCGGAAGCGGCTGACAGAAGACGGAACGCAGGACGCGGCAAAAATGTCATGCGATCCCGTTCGCGTCGAGCGCGGCGTCGAGCTGGCTGTCGTCCAGCGCGCGCAACGCATGGGCCCGCCCCGCCGCGCCGAGCGCGGCGCACAGGGCGGGATCGTCCGCGAGACGGCGAAGCCAGTCGGCGGCCTCCTCCGTGTCCGGTTCCGCCCATTCCGCGCCGGGCAGCGCATAGACGTCATGCCCGTCGCGGGCCGGGACGAGACGATAGCCGACCAGCGCGCCCGACCGCGCATCCATGAAATCGAGAGTGCCCGAATAGCCGGTCGCCACCACGGGAATGCCGAGCAGCGCCGCCGTGGCGGGCACGAGGCCGAACCCTTCGGACCGATGCAGGGAGAGCACGACATCGCTGGCCGCCATCAATCCGTGCAACGCGTCCTCTTCCAGACTCTGCGTCACGACGCGGATATTGGCCGCCCCCCCGATCGCCGCACGGATCGCGGCGAAATCCTCCGGATAATCCTTCTCCCCGGTCAGCTTGAGGACGAGCAGCG
Organism: Acidomonas methanolica; assembly: GCF_004346035.1. GTDB lineage: Bacteria > Pseudomonadota > Alphaproteobacteria > Acetobacterales > Acetobacteraceae > Acidomonas > Acidomonas methanolica. The sequence goes on from NZ_SLZN01000007.1 coordinate 136,069, forward strand.
CATCGCGTCGCGTCCCGAAAGCCGCCTTGAACGCCGCGATCGCGCCCTGCGGGTTCTTCCGCGCGCAGCTCGACGAGAGATTGAACACGGTCAGGACGACGAAGCAGTCCCCGGGCAGGCCGAACGCCGCCCTGTCGCCCACGGGCGTGAAGGGCAGCCGGGCCAGCAGGGGATAGGGAACGCGCCGCACCCGCCCCGGCGCGACCGTCTCGAAAGCCTCCGCCGTGAACCGCGTCGGCGCCCAGATTTCATGGACGAACCGCGCGCCGATCGCCCAGTCCTTCGGCACGCGGGACAATTCCCAGGCCCAGACGCCGATGATCCGCCGCCCGCGCAACAGGCCGCGCGGTTTCAGCCGCGCGAGGCCGACGGGCAGGAACGGCGCGTTGACCACCGCGATGACGGCGGCGCCCGGCGCGGGACTGCCGACGTAGTCCGCCGCCACGCTCGGCAGGCCCAGCGGCATCGTCCCGCGCAGCAACCCGCGCGCGGCCAGGGCGCTGCCGTAGAGCCGCCCGCTGGCGGCGATGCCGTTGCGCCCGTCGAGATCGCCGGCGACGATCGCGCCGTCGCTCCGGCCCGGCGCGGGACCGGGCGCGACGGCGACCGCCGAGGCCACCCGCGCCATGGCCGCCCGCCGGACCGTTTCGGGCAGGAGCCGCCAGGCGCGATGGGCGAGGGTCAGCACGGCTCCGTCCTGGCGTCGAGGGCCGCCCCGGCGTCGAGGCCCGCACCGTGCAGAAGATCGAGAATCGCGGCGGCGCTGTCGTTCCAGCCGGGCGTGTCGCGGAACGTCTCGCGGATCTGGACCCGCCAGAACTCGAGCGTCGCGGGATTGTCCAGAATCTCGCGGACGGCCCGCAGCGCGTCATGCAGGTTGTCGGGATCGAAATAGCGCGCCAGCGTGCCCCCCGCCTCGGGAATCGAGGTCTTGTCGGCCGCCAGACAGGGCGCGCCATGGGCGAGACTCTCCGTGACCGGCAGCCCCCAGCCTTCGTACAGCGAGGGATAGAGGGTGAAGAGGCAATCCTCGTAGAGCGCCGCAAGCTCGCCGTCGCTGGGCGCCTCGATGAGGAGAATCTTGCCGTCGAGCCAGTCGGCGTTCTTGAGCTGCTGCATGAGATCGGCGACCAGCCACCCCACCCGCCCGGCGAAGACGAGCGTCGGAACCTTCTCCCGCGGCATCACATCCAGCAACTTGCGCCAGATGCGGAAGAGCAGCAGATGGTTCTTGCGTGCCTCGATGGTCGAGACGATGAGCGCGAAGGAGCGGCGCGGCGGCAGACGCCCGGTCCATTCGGGAACCGGCGGCCGGCCGAAGCCGGTCCCCAGCGGAATGGTCCGCACGCGGTCGCGCAGGGACAGCCCCGTTTCCGCGACATAACGCTCCACATCTCCGGCGGTGGTGCGGGAGATGGAGAGCAGCACGTCCGCGAGCGGAAGAACGTTCTGGAACCAGTTCCGGAACGCCCTGACGAGATTGCGGTCGCACCATTCCGGACGCCGGAGCGGAATGATGTCGTAGAGAAGCAGCGCGAAGCGCATGTCGTGCCGGGCGCATGTGCCCGCGACGAGATCGGCGTAACCGTCGAGAAACCATGGCGATCCGAGGCAGACGAGCCAGTCGCCGGGCGCGACGCCGGTGCGGAACGGGATGTCCGTATCCTGCCGGGCATGCGCCTCCGCGCTCGCCGATGACGGCCCGGACGCCGCTTCGCCCGACGCGGTCGCGGCAAGGGCCGACGCGGCGGCGAGCGCCTGCCGCCGCCGGAGGCGGTCGCGGATCATGTCGCGGAGATAGCGGATCGCCTCGAGCTGATGGACGCGATAATGGCGCAACCCCCGCGCGATGTCGGGCGGCAGGCGCGTCATGATGCGGTGGCGCAGGCGGCGCGCGAGACTGAGCGGCGGCGGCTCGTACGCCGCCGTCTCCTCCTCCGCCTCTTCAGGCGTTTCCGGCGGCGGCGGCGCGGAAGGCGTCGTGACGGCGTCGGTCAGCCCGTCGAACAGCGCCTCGATCTCGGCGAAGCGGACGCTGACGAAATCCTTGCCCGACCCGCTGTGCCGGACGAAACGCACCTCGCCCGGCGCCAGCGCGACCAGCGCCCTCTGCACCTCGAAGGCGAGGCGCTGGATGCCGCTCGGGCGGCTGGTGTTGGAGGCGTATTGAAACAGATCCTCGACGTCGATCCACAGTCGCGTCCGGGATTTTTTTCCGTCGAGCGACCGGCTGTCCGGCGAGGAGACGATCGAGAAGGGCCGAGGGGCCGCTCCGGTCGGAAGGGTGTCGCGGGAAGAGGTGATGCCTGAAGAAGGTGATACGGTCATGCATCCTGAGCCTGAGGTCTTGCCCGGATTTCGCCTTGGGTCGCGACCTGCGCGTTCCGGGCGAAGCGCCGCGCGGCGATCCTGCCGTGCTCGCGCAACGGGCACTCCAGAAAGGTGTAGTTCATCTCCGTGACGATGGCGAGCAGCAGCAAGGTAACAGTAAGATACGCCACCGCCTGGACCCTGCTGGGAACAGCCATGTCATAAATTCGGTACCAGAGTTCGTGCATGGCGAAATAAACGGGAATATGGACGAGATAAAGGCTGTAGGAGCGCGCGGCGATCAGCTCCGCGAGCCGCCGGACCGGACCGGGCGGCCAGAGATATCCGCCGTCATAGGACGCCACCCAGACCAGCGCCCCGGAAAGCGCCGCGATCGGCCCCTGGAAATACGGCACGATGTCCAGCGTCATGGAGCCGAGGCTCGAAAGCAGCGCCACGACCCCCACGAGAAGCGCGATGCGCGCCACCCGCCGCGTGCCGAGAAAGACCGGCGCGCACATCGCATAAAGCGGCGAGCGCGCGGCCATGGCCAGCAGAACGCCCGCGCACAGACCCCCGACGCGGATCACGAGAAGCACCGGATTGATCGGCAGGAAGAACGTCGCGGCAAACAGCCCGAGTAGCACCAGACGGAGCCGGTGACGCAGGAAGAAGATCGCAAAGGGCAGGATGATGTAGAATTGCTCTTCGAGGGAGAGGCTCCACTGCACGAAGGCCGTGCCCTTGTCGCCGGGCGACTTCAGATGCGCGAGATAGAAATTGGCGAGGTTCGTGAAGCCCGCCACCGCCATGCTCCAGTTGTCGCGCAGGCTGTTATAGGCGCCGGAACGGTTGAAGATCAGACACAGCACCAGCGGCGCGAGCAGCCAGAACCAGGCGGCGGGCCAAAGCCGCCAGGCCCGCCTGATCCAGAAGACCGTGGCGATCGGCACGAAACGGCCGATGTCCCGCACGCCCTCCAGCTTCGGCAGCAGGGTGCGCGCGATGACGAAGCCGGAAATGGCGAAGAAGAGATCGACCCCGCTCCACAGGCTCGAAAAAAAGATCAGGTCGCCCAGGCGGGTGGACCAGAAAACGAGGTTGAACGGCACATGCGCGACAAGCACCATCAGGATCGCCAGCGCGCGCAGCACCTCGATCTCGCCGATGCGCCCGCTCGCCCGCTCGCCCGTCCCCGCCTCACCGGCCGGGGCGCGCTCCGCCGCCAGCATGTTCATGCGCGCACCTTCGCGAGCCCGGAGCCCACGGACGGCAGGGCCGTCAGAAGAGACACCAGACCATCCCTGACGGCGGCGCGCGAGCAATGGCGGCGGAGGCCCTCATGCGCGGCCTTCGCCATGCGGGCATAGCGCGCCGGGTCCGTCCGGGCGACGCGATAGCTCTCGTCCAGCGCCGCCATGAGGGACTCGAAATCGATCCGGTGACGGAGGGTCCGATACATCTGGCGCGGATCGTGCGGCCAGGATGTCGGCTCGGGATGCGACCGGACGAGGAACGCGTTCTCCTCCGTCACGTAATCCCGCATCGAACTGTGAACCGGCGTCACCGCCGGCTTCCCGGCGCTCATATACTCCATCAGCGGCAGGCATTGCCCCTCCCCGTGCGAGGCGTTGAGCGTGTAATGGCTGGACGCGGCGAGACGCCGGTACGAGTCGTCGCAGAGATAGCCGTCGATGATGACGACGCGGCAGGCGAAGGGCGGCAGCTTGGCGAGATCCTTCATCATCGCGCCGATCACCTCGTCACAGCGATGATGGGTCAGCTTCAGCACCAGCGTCGCATCCGCCCGCTCCCGCATGGCGAGACAGAAGGCGCAGATCATGTCGAACCAGTTCTTGCGCCCGTCGAGCGGGCAGAAGACCGCGCTGTAGATCACCCCGTCCAGCGTGATGTCCCGCTCGGTCTCCCGGCTCCCCGCATGATCCGGAAGCGCCGGATGCACATGCTTGGGGCAACGGAGCGGCGCATAGGGCGCGAAATCGATCGAACGGCTGTCATAGACCCGCCCCCGCACCCGCAGCGTCCGCTCCCGCCCCAGCTCGGGAACGCCGTGCGGGACATGAAGCGGCGCATACTCGTCCCAGACCGGCGCGGGCAGGCTCGCGACGTCATAGGACGCGCCCATGGCCCGCGTCACCGCCTCCGCCGCGAAGCGGGAATGGGTGATCGCCCGGCCCGTGGCCGCCAGAACGGTGCGCCAGTCGTTGCGCGGATCGTCGTCCCAGCTTTCGGTGGGAATCGCGTCGAATTCCCAGGCGAAGACGGGAATGGTCGGGCAGTCGCGCGCCACATAGGTCCGGTGCGGCGGCGAGAAGCTCAGGAAGACGCAGGTCTCGCCATGCCGCCGCGCGTTGCGGGCCAGACGATCGACCTCCCGCTCCGGGTCCGCGACCGCGACGGTCAGCCCCATCTCCTCGAGCAGCGGGCGGAAGGCTCTCAGGACGAAGTAATAGCTGTATTCCGGCAGGCCGAGATTGGCGTCGATCGTGCCGTCCGTGGTTTCCGAATGGATCAGGAAGATCATGCCGCGATCTCGCAATCCGGGTCGAAGGCGGGAGCGGGCTCGGGACCGATCCGCGGCATCTCCCCCCGGACATCCAGCGCTTCCGCGAGCAGATCCCGCACCCGCCCGCCCGCGCAGTACCGGCGCATCGCCGCATGCGCCGCCCGCCCCATGGCGTCATAGGCGCCGTCGCCGGACAGCGCGACGCGGAAGCTGGCGCGGAACGCCTCCTCGATGGAGGACCAGTCCAGCCGGTAGCGCATGGTCGTGAAGAGATCGCGCGGGTCGAACGGCCAGACATTGTGTTCGAGCCCGGAGCGGAGAATGAAAGCCGCGTCCCGCCTGACATAATCGGCCATCGCGGTATGATCCGGCGCGATGGCCGGCACCCCGGCGGAGAGGAACGCCATCAGCGGCAGGCAGAGCCCCTCGCCATGGGAAACATTGACGTAATACGTCGTGGCCCGCACGAGGGCGGCGTATTCGGCGTCCTCCAGGAAGCCGTACGCCAGCACGACCCGGCAGGCGAAGGGCGTGAACCGGCTGAGCGCGTGGTAGATATGCGAATGCATGCTCTCCCGCGCGCTGCGCGGCATCTTCAGGACCAGCGTGGCGCGCGGCTCCTCGCGGAAGGCCCAGAGAAAGGCCGTGACCAGATCGAGCCAGTTCTTGCGCCCGTCCGCCGGTGACAGCACCGCCGTATAGACGACCCCCGAGAGACGCACGACCTGCTCCGGCTCCAACTCCGGCTCGGGTTCCGGTTCGAGCATGGCCTCCGGCATCTCCGGCGGCGCGGTTTCCTGCATGGCGGGGCGCGGGAGGAGCGCGCGATAGACGCGACGGCCCACGCGGGCGAGCCGCGCCAGAATCACCCGCAGCCGGTCGGGGAGCATGTCGAACAGCACGTCGCGATACCACGCCTCGGCATAACCGAGACTGAGCGACACCCTCTCCCGCGCCCCGCGCCGCGCCGGCAGGAGCAAAGGCGGCGGAACCCCCTCCGGATCGGGCATCGGCGCCTGAGAGTCGGCGGCCGGAGGCGGCTCCTCCGCCGCGACGGGCGGCGGCGGCGTCATCGGCCACGGCAGCGGGCCGCGAAACAGCGGATCGGCATGGCTGTCGCACACCGCGCCACGAAAGGCGAAGACACGCTCCTCCTCGAAGCCGCCGCCCTCCGCCCGCTGGTCGAAGAGCGGCGCCATCGCGTCATAGCTCGGCGTCGGAATCGCGAAGACGGGAAAATCCGCGCCCATCGCCTCCCTGACCAGATCGGCCGTGTGGGTGGAGAGCGTGATGGCGCGTCCGCAATGGCGCAGCACGACGCGCCAGTCGGAGCGGGGATCGTCGCTCCATTGCTCGCAGGGCAGGGAGGAAAACTCCCAGGCGAAGACAGGAATGGTCGGACAACGCAGGGTGACGGGCACGAGATGCGGCGGCGCGAAGCAGAGAAAGACGCAGGCGCGCCCCTCCGCCAGACAGGCGTCATACAGCGCATCGACCTCGTCCTCGGGCGACGCCACATGCACGACCTCGCCGATCCGGCCGAGAATCGGCGCATACCCCTCCAGGACGAAATGATAGCTGTATTGCGGTGCGCCGAGAGCCGTCCGGACCGAGGCGGCGTCGAATTCCGAATGGACGAGGATCATCGGGGATGTGGACACTCTCTGGCTGCTCCGCCCGCCATCCGCCCGGCGCGCGAACCCGGCGCGGATCAGTGGTTCATATAACTGTTGTTTGTTAGACTATTGCTCCAGGGAGACGCAAACGCCCGGACCGGCCCTCCCGTTCCCATCACCCGGCTGCCCCCGAAAAACCGGCGCGGGCGGGACAATATATTGAATTAAAAAGAAAAAACCTGTGTCGAAACCGAATGTAAGGCAGGATTGCCAAGCATTTCACGCATTTCACGTTGCGTAAAGGGATGGCATCCCCCGCTCGTTCACCGTGTTGTGACAGGCGAAGCGCCCGCGGACGCCTCAACTCCTCGCGAAGCACCCCGCCGGACCCGGCGGCAGGACGCAGTGCGACACAGGACGCAGCCCCGCATGCCGAACGCCGAACAGCTATACGATCGTGAATAATGTCACATCGACATTGACAACATAAAATGCGCGCCGGAATAGTCTGACGATAATGACGCCGCTTCCTCATTCCGCCACCCGGCTCGCTCACCGCGTCTGGCGGTTGCTTCCCCGCGACGCCCGACGGCGCGGATTGGCCGGGGCCTCAGCGGTTCTGGCGCGCAAGCCCGACAAACACCCTCCCGCCCGCAGCGACGGCGTCCTCGTCGCGGGCGAGATGGACAGCGCCAACGGGCTGGGCGAGGCCGCGCGCCTGTTGAATCAGGCCGCTGCAACCCTGGGAAAGGCGCGCGGCACGCTGCGCCTCGGCCTGCCCGGCCTCGTGGCGCGGGACCGCCCGCCCCACGCGCCGGGCGCCGCGCTGCTGGCGGCGGTGAACGCGCCCTGGCTGCCCGCGGCCCTGCTGGGAGCGCCGCGCGACCTCCTCGCCGGACGGCGCGTGATCGGCTTCTGGGCGTGGGAATTGTCCGCCGTGCCGCCCTCATGGCGGGACGGGGCGAAATTCGTGCATGAAATCTGGGCGCCGTCCTCTTTCGCTGCGGCGGCATTCGAGCCGCTCGCGCCGGGCCGGGTGCGCGGCGTGCCGCTCCCTCTCGCGGCGCTGGACATGCCGGTCGAAGGAGATCGGGCGGATTTCGACCTGCCGGACGGCGTGTTCACCGTCACGGTGATCTTCAACCTCGCCTCCTCGATGGAACGCAAGAACCCCCTCGGCGCGATCGCCGCCTTCCGCGCCGCGTTCGGCGCGAGCCGGGATCATCTCCTGGTGATGAAACTCACCGGCGCCGAGGCATACGGGCAGGATCTCGCGCGGATCGCCGAGGCCGCCGCCGGCGCGAATGTCCGGCTGATCACGGAAACATGGACCGAACCCCGCCTGCGCGGCCTGATCCGGGCGAGCGACGTCGTGCTGTCCCTGCACCGCTCCGAGGGGTTCGGGCTGGTGCCCGCCACGGCGCTGCTGCTCGGGCGTCCCGTCGTGGCGACGGGCTGGTCGGGCAATCTCGACTTCATGACCGAAGGAAGCAGCGCGCTCGTCCCCTGTCGCCTCGTGCCCGCCCACGATCCGCGCGGAACCTACGACCTGCCCGGCGCGCTCTGGGCCGAGCCCGATGTGGAGGCGGCGGCGGACTGGCTGCGGCGTCTGGCGGACGACGCCGCGCTCCGCGCCCGGCTGGCGCGCGCCGGAGAGGCCCATGCGCGCGCGACTCTGGGGCTGGAGCCCTTCGCGGCGGCGCTGGCGGCGAGCGGCGTCGCATGAAGCCGCTCGTCTGGCATTGGGGCCGACGCGGAGCCGGACCTCTCTTCGCGGTCCGCCTGACCGAGGCCCTGAACGCGATCGCGGGGCAGGAGGCGTGCCTGTCCCTGGCCGCCCGCGCCGAACTCCTCGCCGGACCGGACGCCCCGCCCTGCGACTGGCGCGAGCCGACCTACGAGACGCGGCTCGGCTACGCGGCACGGCGGCTGACCGCGCCCATGCGGGTCCGGCAGGCGATCCGGCGGCTGGAAATCCTCGCGCCCGACATCGCGATCTGCGCCATGCCCGCCCTGCTCGACGGCACGATGACGGCCGCCCTCGCGGCGCGGCACATTCCCTACGCGGTCGTCGTGCATGACGCCGAGGCGCATCCGGGCGACGCGTTCCGTTTCCGTCTCATGGGTCAGGAAAATCTCCTGCACGGGGCCCGGCACCTCTTCTGCCTGTCGGGCCATGTGGAAAACGGCCTGCGGGCACGCGGATTCGGACAGTCCGGCCAGACGCTCACCAAGCTCTGGCTCCCCTATATGGGCGTCGAGATGAGCCTCGACGCCGACGCACGCGCCGGAACCACCCGAGCTCCGGCGCGGCCGGACCGGCGGCCCAGAGTGCTGCATTTCGGCAGGCTCCTGCCCTATAAGGGGCTGGACCTCCTGGCGGACGCGCTCGAACGGCTCGGCCCCGACCTGCCGTTCGACATCAGAATCTGCGGGGAAGGACCGGATTCCGCCGCGCTCCGCCGCCTGCGCGCCATGCGGCATGTGCAGGTGGAGGCGCGCTGGTTCGCGGAGACGGAACTCCCCGCGCTCTTCGCCTGGGCGGACGCGCTGGTGCTGCCCTATCGCGAGGCGAGCCAGTCCGGCGTCGCCGTCATGGGGCTGGCGGCCGGGCTGCGCATCCTCGCGACGGCGGTGGGCGGATTGCCGGAGCAACTCGCCGGCGTGGAAGGGGCGATGCTCTGCGCCCCGACCGCGCCGGCCATCGCGGAGGCGCTTCTGGCCCTGGCGGCGGCACTCCGCGAGGGCGGGACGACCGCCCCCGCGATTCGGGACTGGCGGCAAAGCTGGCGGGATCTGGCGACCGTCATGCTCGGCGTCATCCGCGGAGACGCGGCACCGGCGGACACCGCCACCCGCCTCCCGGCCCCGGCCGCCTGGCAGCCCGCCTCCCCGCTGCCCGCGACCTCCGGCTCATGACCCCCGCGCCCCGATGCCGCGCGTCCGGGGCTGGACGAACCCGTCCGCGAATGGTCTTCTCCCCTCTCCGGGCGAGGTCTCCTACGTTCGGACCCTGACGAACCGCAGGAAGTTGGAACCCCCATGTCCACTGTCAGCACCACTGTCAGCCCCCTTGCCGGCAAGATTCTCGACCCGGAATCCCTGCCCGACATTCCGGCGCTGATCGACGCCTATTACACCCGCCGGCCCGATCCCGGCGTCCCGTCCCAGCGCGTCTCCTTCGGCACCTCCGGCCATCGCGGCTCCTCGCTCCACGCCAGCTTCAACGAGGCGCATATCCTCGCCATCTGCGAGAGCATCTGCCGCCACCGCAAGACGGCGGGGATCGACGGCCCGCTCTTCATGGGCATCGACACCCACGCCCTCTCCGGCCCGGCGCAGCGCACCGCGATGGAAGTCTTCGCGGCCCACGGGGTCGAGCTGCGCGTCGCGGCGGGCGGCGGCTTCACGCCGACGCCGGTGATCTCCCACGCCATTCTGGGCTGGAACAAAGGCCGCACGAGCGGCCTGGCGGACGGCGTGGTCGTCACCCCCTCGCACAACCCCCCCACGGATGGCGGATTCAAATACAACCCGCCCAATGGCGGCCCGGCCGACACCGACATCACGAAGGCCATCCAGGACATGGCCAACGGCTTCCTCAAGGACGGGCTGAAGGAGGTCGAACGCATCCCCTACGAGCGGGCCGTGAAGGCGGCCTGCGTGCAGGAATATGATTTCGTCACCCCCTACGTCGCCGATCTCGCATCGGTCATCGACATGGCCGCCATCCGCGACGCGAAGGTGAAGATCGGCATCGACCCGCTGGGCGGCGCCGTCGTCGATTACTGGCAGCCGATCATCGACCGCTACGGCCTGAACGCCACGGTGATCAGCACCGCCGTCGATCCCCGCTTCGGCTTCATGACGGCGGACTGGGACGGCCAGATCCGCATGGACTGCTCCTCGCCCTACGCGATGCGCCGCCTCATCGGGCTGGGCAAGGATTTCGACGTCGCCTTCGCCAATGACACGGATTCCGACCGCCACGGCATCGTCGCCGAGCCTGACGGCCTGATGAACCCCAACCACTACCTCGCCGTCGCCGTCTCCTATCTCTTCCGCAACCGCCCCGGATGGCGGCCCGATCTGGGCGTCGGCAAGACGCTGGTCAGCTCCGGGTTGATCGACCGCGTCGCCGCCGAGATGGGGCGCAAGCTGGTGGAGGTGCCGGTCGGACTGAAATGGTTCGTCCCCGGGCTGATGGACGGCACCCTCGGCTTCGGCGGCGAGGAAAGCGCGGGCGCCACCTTCCTGCGTCAGGACGGCACCGTCTGGACCACGGACAAGGACGGCCCCATCCTCGGCCTGCTTGCCGCCGAAATCACGGCCAGAACCGGCAGGAACCCCAGCGCGCATTACCACGAGATCACCGCCCGCCTCGGCACGCCCTATTACGAGCGGATCGACGCCCCCGCCAACGCGGAGCAGAAGACGAAGCTCGCCCGCCTCTCCCCCGAGCAATTCCCCCTCGACGAACTCGCTGGGGAAAAGATTACCGCCAAGCTCACCAAAGCCCCCGGCAACGGCGCGCCCATCGGCGGCCTCAAGGTGACGACGAAGGACGGCTGGTTCGCCGCCCGCCCCTCCGGCACCGAGGACGTCTACAAGATCTACGCGGAAAGCTTCAAAAGCCCCGAACATCTGAAAACCATCCAGATCGAAGCCCAGACCGCCATCGCAAACGTCTTCGATACCTGACAGGACCGGGAGGGGGGCTGTTCTTCTTTTTCTGAAGAAAAAGAAGCAAAAAGACTTTTGATTTTTTGGCGACAGAGTCTCGCCGGGAGACTCCGCCGCCAAGGTCGAAGACGTTTTTTGGTTCTTTTTTTCAAAAAAGAACCAGACCCTCCCCGCCCGAATCAGGCCATGGCAAGAGCCATGTCCTCGATCGCATTCTCTGCCAGATAAGGCCCACCCGCCTTGATCTGGATGGTGAGGATCGCGACACTGTCGGGCTGGCGCGTGCCGAGGGGCAGAAGCGCGTCACCGC
>NZ_SLZN01000008.1 GCF_004346035.1 Acidomonas methanolica
CGGGCGGAAGGCCATGTGGTGAACCGCAAGCGCGTCCGTCGGCTGATGCGGGCGATGGGCATCGCAGCCCTGGGGCCGAAGCCCCGGACGACGATTCCGGCGCCCGGACACAAGATCTATCCCTATCTGCTGCGAGATCTGGTGATTGATCGCGCGAACCAGGTGTGGGGCCCGAAGGAGCCTTTGCCTCTTCTGATCGACAGCACGGAGATCAAGGTCGAGGGAGACGGCGAGTGGCACACACGCAAACATGGCGGCTCGAAACGCAGGATCTGGCGCAAGCTTCATATCGGCATCGACGAGCGAACATTGGAAATCCGGGCTGCCGAAATCACCGGTAACGACGTTGGTGACGCACCGGTTCTGCCGATGTTGCTGGCGCAGATCCCCCAGGATGAAGAGATTGGCAGCGTGACGGCTGACGGCGCCTATGACACCCGAAGCTGCCACGACATCATCGCAAAACGAGGCGCCGATGCAATCATTCCACCCCGACGGAATGCAAAACCGTGGCGCCCGACAACGCCTGGCGCCCGGGCCAGAAATGAGGCCATACGGGCTTCAGAACGCTTCGGGCGGGCGATCTGGCGACGCTGGAGCGGGTATCACCGCCGAAGCCGCGTCGAGACAAAAATGCACTGCATCAAACTGCTCGGCCAGCGCCTCACCGCGAGAGACTTTGACCGTCAGGTCTCGGAGTTCTACCTGCGTATCGCCATACTCAATCGCTTCACCGCGCTCGGAACCCCACTCACCGAGGCTATTCAGTAAATCATAAGTCCCAGAATGCGAGGTCCATAACCAAAACTCTATTTGTGCAACAGAGCCATGCCAGACAGAACCTTCAGTGTCAGACAGGTCTGGATGGCGACATCGCTATAGTCGGGTTTACGACCGCGGCGTCCCGTCGGCAGCCCATTCCAGACCATGGCCGGGTCAAACCACACCGTCAGGGAGCCGCGCTGCTTCAGCGCGGCATTATACGAACCCCAGTTCGTCGTGCGGTAGATCGGGGAGGGCGGCTTGCTCATCACAATCAGCTACCATCCTGGGTTCATTCCGTGAATCCAGGAACAAGCTATTTCCGCAACAAAGCCGTGTGAAGGGATATGACTCCAGAGCGGATCAGGACTTCAGCTCGTCCGGCACCTTGCCGCCGTTTTCGGCGAGTTTCTGCATCACCTGCCGGATGAGCCAGACATTCATCGTCGCCGTGTCGTCCGTGCTGCCCGTGTAGTGCAACTCGCCGGCAAGCTGCTTGCGCGCGTCGAGCGACGAATCCATGCCCAACAGCTTGAGCAGATCGACGATCGAGGTCTTCCAGTTCAGGGTCTGGCCGGATTTCGCCGCCAGATCGCTCAATATGGCCTCCACATCCACGGGCGCGGCCGGAGCGGGCGTCGCCTCCGGGGCGGCGGCGGGCGCATCCGCTGCCGGGGTCGGGGCCGAAGAGGCTTCCGGAGCGGCGGGGGCGGGGGCTCCGGCATGGCTGAAGATTTTCGACAGGATGGTGCTGAAGATGCTCATGGTCGGACGTCTTTCCGAAAAATTGGCTGCATCCTGAGGAACGGCGCAGGACGGCGAATGTTGCGCGCCGGGAGCATGCCCGGCGCATTTCATCGATCAGTAACGATATTCCTCGTGCTTGAACGGGCCGTGCTCGGGTACGCCGATATAGGCGGCCTGCGCGGCGGAGAGCGTCGTCAGATGCGCGCCGACCTTGGCGAGATGCAGGGCCGCGACCTTCTCGTCCAGTTTCTTCGGCAGGACATAGACCTTGTTCTCGTACTGGCCGGGCTTTGCCGTCCAGAGTTCGATCTGCGCCAGGGTCTGGTTGGTGAAGGAGGCGGACATGACGAAGGACGGATGCCCCGTCGCGTTGCCGAGATTCACCAGACGCCCCTCGGAGAGCAGGATGATGCGCTTGCCATCGGGGAACTCGACCTCGTCCACCTGCGGCTTGACGTTGTCCCACTTGAAGTTGCGCAGGCTGTTGACCTGGATCTCGCTGTCGAAATGTCCGATGTTGCAGACGATGGCGCGGTGCTTCATCTCGCGCATGTGGTCCAGCGTGATGACGTCGATATTGCCCGTGCAGGTCACGAAGATGTCGCCGCGCGGCGCGGCGTCCTCCATCGTGACGACCTCATAGCCCTCCATCGCCGCCTGAAGCGCGCAGATCGGATCGACTTCCGTGACCAGCACGCGGCAGCCGGCGTTGCGCAGGGAAGCGGCCGAGCCCTTGCCCACGTCGCCGTATCCCGCCACGACGGCGATCTTGCCCGCCATCATGACGTCCGTCCCGCGCCGGATCGCGTCCACGAGGCTCTCGCGGCAGCCATAGAGATTGTCGAACTTGGATTTCGTCACGCTGTCATTGACGTTGATGGCCGGGACTTTCAGACTCCCCTTCTTCGCCATGTCCCAGAGGCGATGGACGCCCGTCGTCGTCTCTTCCGAGAGGCCGCGCACATCGGCCAGCATCTCGGGGTATTTCTCATGCATGATCTGCGTGAGGTCGCCGCCGTCATCGAGGATCATGTTCGGCGTCCAGACGCCGCCGTCCTGAGCCGGTCCCCTGATGGTCTGCTCGATGCACCACCAGAACTCCTCTTCCGACAGCCCCTTCCAGGCGAAGACGGGGATTCCGGCGGCGGCGATAGCGGCTGCCGCCTGGTCCTGCGTCGAGAAGATGTTGCAGGACGACCAGCGCACCGTCGCGCCGAGGGCGACCAGCGTCTCGATCAGCACGGCGGTCTGGATCGTCATGTGCAGGCAGCCCGCGATCCGCGCGCCTTTCAGCGGCTGGCTCGCGCCGTATTCCTCGCGCAGGGCCATCAGCCCGGGCATCTCGCCCTCGGCGATGGAGATTTCCTTGCGGCCCCATTCGGCCAGCGCGATGTCGCGAACCTTGTAGTCGGCCTGCTGCGATGCGGTCATGTGTTCAGCCTTTGCTCTGCCTCGATCAGGCGGAAGCTATAGAGGCAGATGCGGCGCTCCGCCAGCCGGGAGACCGCGTACGCTCTGCATGTCCGGCTCCATGTCCGGAAAATGCCGCGCGGGGCGGTTGCCTGCGCGAGCGGCTCATGCCAGAGAAAACCCTTGCAGGAAGAACCCGCCAGAAGACCCTGATCACCCCGGCCAGAGCCTCGTTTCCGGGCCTTTGTTATGGAGGTCGCCATGTCGAACTCGCGTCTCTCCATGCCGTCTTCCGGTCCGGCCTCGGGCGGATTCGACGAGGACGGGCGTCCGGGAGACAGCCGGGCCGGGCTGAAGAACGGCCTCGTCTGGGCCGTGCGGGTGCGTCCCGGCGAGGAGCCGGTGCAACTCGCGCCCGCTGAAATCGACGCGATTCTCGATGACGTCACGCCGCCGAGCAACTGGCCGCGTCTGGCGGAGAGCTGGGTCTGGCTGCATTTCGACACGGTCCATTCCTCCGCGCGGGCCCATGTGGCGGAGCTTCCCTGCCTGCCGGAAGACGTGCGGGCCATGCTGGCGGAAACGGAATACGGCATCATGCTGGATGCGATGCCGGGGCTGGTCTGGGGCGCGATGCCCGCCTTCGACGCGCCCGGAGCGGAGGAGGATCGCGAGATCGCGGCCTGGCGCTTCGCCATGCGCCCGGACCTGCTCATCACGACGCGGCGCAATCCGATCCCGGTTCTGGGCGCGGCCTATCGCGCCCTGCGCGGCGAGGCGGTGCCGAGGAGCCCGGCAGGCGTGATCGACCGCGCCATGCGGGATTTCGCGACGTCGGTGCGGCGGCAGATCGGGCAGCTCGATGACGAGCTGGATCGCGCCGAGGACGCGCTGCTGATCGTCGAGCACCGGACGGATCTCGGTCATCTCGGCGGCATCGTCGGCAAGGTGCGGCGTCGGGCGACGGAACTGCGGCGCGTGGTGGTGCCCGTCGATCATGCCTTGCGGGACGGCGAACTCGACCTGCCGCCCTGGGCGGAGGACGAGCTGCGCGACCGCACGGAGCGGCAGGTTCACGCCGCGCTGGACGATCTTCTGGCGCTCCAGGATCGCGGGCGGTCGCTTCAGGACGAACTCGCGGCTTCGCAGGCGGAAGAAACCAACCGGCGGCTGTATATCGTCTCGGTGGCCACGACCATGATGCTGCCCGCGACCTTCGTGACCGGGTTTTTCGGCATGAACACGGGCGGGATGTTCCTCGCCCAGGGCGCGTGGGGAACGGTCTTCGCGGGTGTGATCTGCGCGATGGCCATGGCCGTGACGTGGGTGTTTCTCAAGGTGGCGCGGTTACTTTAATGCCCCCCACATAGACCTCCTCGATCTCCAGCGCCGCGTTCATCACCACCAGATCCGCCAGCAGGCCAGGGGCGATCCGCCCGCGATCCTCAAGCCCGAGATAGGCGGCGGCGTTGGTGCTGACGAGGCGCGCGGCTTCCGGCAGGGACGCGCCATGGGCGACGGCGTTGCGCAGGGCCTGATCGAGCGTCAGCACGCTGCCCGCCAGCGACCCGTTCGGCAGGCGCACGGCGCCGTCGGCGATCAGCACGTCCTGGCCGCCGAGTTGGCTCGGCCCTTCCGGCTGGCCCGTGCCCCGCATCGCGTCGGTGACGAAGAGCAGGCGCTCTCCCATGACCCGGGCGGCGAGGCGGAAGCTGGCCGGATGGACATGGTGCGTGTCGAAGATCATCTCGCCATAGGCCGCGTCATGGCACATCAGCGCGGTGACAGGGCCGGGCCGGCGGCCTTCGATGGGCGCCATGGCGTTGAAGAGATGCGTGCCGCCGGGGACGCCGCCCGCCGCGCAGACGGCGCAGATGGCGCGATGCGCGCCCTCGTAATCCGTGACCGTATGGCCCAGACTCACGCGCACCCCCGCACCGGCGAAGGCCTGGATGGCCGTCGCGGCATGGTCCAGCTCGGGGGCGAGGGTGACGACGCGCAGACATCCCGTCGCCAGCGCCTCGGCCACGCGCTCGGGCGAAGGCGGAATGGTGAAGGGCGGCTGCGCGCCGAGCTTGTGAGGGCTGATGAACGGGCCTTCGAGATGCGCGCCGTGGATGCGCGGGCCGCCCGCCACGCCGCGTTCCATGACCGCGGCGACGGCCTTCAGCGCGGCCATGACGTCCGGCCAGGGCCGGGTGATGGTCGTGGGCAGGAGGGTCGTCGTGCCATGGCCGAGATGGAAGCGCGCCATCCGCTCGATGGCCGCCGCGCCCTCTTCGGCCGCGTCCATCGTGTCCGCGCCGTCGCCGCCATGGACATGCGTGTCGACGAAGCCGGGCAGGATGTAGCGGCGCGGCGCCTCGGCCAGTTCGGTCACGCTCTCGATGCGTGTCCCGAAACGCAGGCGGCCCGGAAGCAGGCGATTCTGAAGAACGAGTTGGCCGTCGATGTCCATGCTGCTCCAGATGTCGGAAATGTAAAACTTCTTTTGAAGCGCAATTGACGTGTGTCAATGCCTTTCCCTTCGTTGATATGTTCGACTTCCTTTCCTCCAGGCAAGCAGGGAGTATGGGCGTGACCGATACCGGCCGAACCATGGTGCTGACCCTCAACGCCGGGTCATCCAGCGTGAAATTCGCCGTGTACGGCGGCGGAGAGGGGCAGGCGCGGCTCGTCTCCGGCATGCTGGAAGGCGTCGAAACGTCGCCCCGTCTTTCGGCGCAGGATGCCGACGGCAAGGTGCTGGTCGATCGGCAATGCAGCCTGACGGGCGATTCGGACCCGCATCTGGCGGCGATCGACCTGCTCATGGGATGGATCGATTCCCATCTCGGCCTCGATGCGTTGGCCGGGGTGGGGCACCGCGTGGTGCATGGCGGTCCGGATTTCCACCTTCCGATTCGGGTCGACGCGCGGACGCTCGGGGAGATGGAACGCCTGATGCCGTTCGATCCTCTTCATCTGCCCGCGTGTCTTGGTCCGATTCGCGCGCTGCTGACGGCGCATCCGGACCTGCCCCAGATCGCCTGTTTCGACACGGCGTTTCACGCAGGAATGCCCGACGCGGCGCGGCGGCTGGCTCTGCCGCGCCGCTACGACGCGGCGGGCGTGCGCCGGTACGGGTTTCACGGCCTGTCCTATGAATATATCGCGGCATGGCTGTCGGCGGCGTATCCGGATCTCGCGCGCGGGCGGGTGCTCGCGGCGCATATCGGCAACGGGGCGAGTCTCTGCGCCATGCAGGTCGGCCGGAGCGTGGCGACGACCATGGGGTTTTCTGTGCTGGACGGGCTGGTGATGGGTACCCGTCCCGGCGCGCTCGATCCCGCCGTGCTGCTTTATATGATGCGACAGGAAGGGCTCGGCGCGGACGATATCGAGAAGACGCTCTATCATGAGTCCGGCCTGCTGGGCGTTTCCGGGGTGAGCAGCGACATGCGGACGCTGCGCCAGCGGGAAAATGAACCTGACGTGCGCGAGGCGCTCGATCTCTGCATCCATCGGTTCACGGAGCAGGCCGGAGCGATGATCGCCGCCATGGGCGGAGTGGACGGCATCGTCTTCACCGGCGGCGTGGGCGAGCATGATGCCGCTTTCCGCGCCGAGGCGTGCGCGCGGCTGGCGTTTCTGGGTGTGCAACTGGCGGACGAGGCGAATCTGGCGCGCCGGGAGGTGATCTCGGCGGCGGAGAGCCGGGTGCGCGTGCTGGTCAGGGCCGCCGATGAGGAAGCAACGATTCATCGCCATGTGCGGGACTGCCTTGGCGATCATGCGAAAAGGAATGCAGGATGAGTGAGACGACGAGCCCGCTGAGCGAGGGCGAACTCGCGCTGTTCGACAAATGGTGGGCGGCCGCGAACTATCTGTCCGTCGCCCAGATCTATCTGCTCGACAATCCGCTGCTGCGCGAGAAGCTCACGCTGGAGCACACCAAGCCGCGTCTGCTCGGTCACTGGGGCACGACGCCCGGGCTGAACTTCCTCTATCTCCACCTCAACCGCATCATCCGCCGCGACAAATCCTCGGTGCTGTTCGTCGCGGGTCCGGGTCACGGGGCGCCGGGCGTGGTGGCGAGCACCTATCTGGAAGGCACCTATTCCGAATATTTCCCCGAGATCACGCAGGACGCCGCCGGGCTGAAGAAGCTGGTGCGGCAATTCTCCTTCCCCGGCGGCATCCCGAGCCATGCGGCGGCGACCACGCCGGGCTCCATCCATGAGGGCGGCGAACTCGGCTACTCGCTCTCCCACTCCTTCGGCGCGGCGTTCGACAATCCCGATCTGACCATCGCCTGCGTGGTGGGCGACGGCGAGGCGGAGACCGGGCCGCTGGCCACGTCCTGGCACGGCAACAAGTTCCTCAACCCGGTGGCGGACGGCGCGGTTCTGCCGATCCTGCATCTCAACGGCTACAAGATCGCCAACCCGACGGTCCTCGCGCGGATTCCGACCGAGGAGCTGCTGGCGCTGTTCCGGGGCTACGGCTATGCGCCGATTCTGGTCGAGGGGCACGAGCCCGATCTGATGCACCAGAAGATGGCGGCGGCCATGGACACCGCCTTCGCCGCCATTGCGGCGATCCGGAGGGCCGCGCGCGAGGAGGGGAGCACGGAGCGCCCGACCTGGCCGATGATCATCCTCCGCAGCCCCAAGGGCTGGACCGGCCCCAAGACGGTCGACGGCCTGCGGACCGAGGGCTACTGGCGCTCGCATCAGGTTCCGTTCTCCGATCTCACGAAGCCGGGCCATCTCGCATTGCTGGAGGAATGGCTCCGCAGCTATCACCCGGAGTCGCTGTTCGACGAAAACGGCACGCTTCTGCCGGAAATCCGTGCTCTCGCGCCGGCAGGCCATTTGCGGATGAGCGATAATCCGCATGCCAATGGCGGCATTCTGCGTCGCCCCCTGCGTCTGCCCGATCTCGCGCCCCACGCCATTGCCCTTTCTGCGCCCGGCGCGGTGACCGGCGAGGCGACCCGCGTGCTGGGCGAATGGCTGCGCGACGTCATGACGGCCAATCAGGACCAGCGCAATTTCCGCGTCTGGTCGCCGGACGAGAACAATTCCAACCGCCTCAACGCGCTGCTCGACGTCACTGATCGCCAGTGGGAGGCGGAGCGGTTCGATTATGACGATCATCTCGCGCCCGAGGGGCGGGTGATGGAGATTCTCAGCGAGCACACCTGCCAGGGCTGGCTGGAAGGCTATCTGCTGACCGGGCGGCACGGCTTCTTCTCGTGTTACGAAGCCTTCGTCCACATCGTCGACTCGATGGTCAACCAGCATTCCAAATGGCTCAAGGAAGCCAACGAGACGCCATGGCGGCGGTCGATCTCGTCGATGAACTATCTGCTGACCTCCCATGTCTGGCGGCAGGACCATAACGGTTTCAGCCATCAGGACCCCGGCTTCATCGACCATGTGGTGAACAAGCGGGCCGACGTGGCGCGCGTCTATCTGCCGCCGGACGCCAACACCCTGCTCTGCGTGGCCCGTCACTGTCTGGAAAGCTGGGACCGGATCAACGTCATCGTCGCGGGCAAGCAGCCGGAATGGCAATGGCTCGACATGGACGCGGCGATCCGCCATTGCGCGCAGGGAATCGGCATCTGGGAGTGGGCGAGCAACGATCGCGACGGCGGCCCGGACGTGGTGATGGCCTGCGCGGGCGACGTGCCGACGATGGAAACGCTGGCCGCCGTCTCGCTGCTGCGCCGGCACGTGCCGGAGCTGAAGATCCGCGTGGTCAATGTCGTGGACCTGCTGACGCTGCAAGCCAAGGAGCAGCATCCGCACGGGCTGGACGAGGCGACCTTCGAGATGATCTTCACGAAGGACCGTCCCGTCATCTTCGCCTTTCACGGCTATCCGCAGCTCATCCACCAGCTCATCTACAGGCGGTCCAACTGCCGGAACTTCCATGTCCACGGCTTCCGGGAGGAGGGGACGACCACCACGCCCTTCGACATGACGGTCCGCAATCACCTCTCGCGCTATCATCTGGCGCTGAACGTCTTCCGTCGCGTTCCCTCGATGGCGGCGAAGGCGGCCTATGCGACGCAGGCGATTCAGGACCGTCTGGTCGAACACCGTCTGTATGTCCGTGAGCACGGGCAGGACATGCCGGAGATCCGGAACTGGAAGTGGGAGACGCCCTGAGCGCCTTCGCGGGTCAGGAGCCCGTTTCGGGCTCCTCGTTCTGCCGCAACGCGGCCGCGCCCGCCGCTACGGCCGTCCATGCCGCCTGGGCGAGCGCCTTGCGCGTGAGGAAATCCTCCGGCGCGAGGGGAGGGTGCAGGAGGATCGTCGCGCGTTTGCGGCGGTGCTTCAGGAATCGCCAGACATGCGGGCCGAGATCCATGTCGCCATACCAGGCGAAGACCGGCCTCTGACACCTTAGGACGGGCAACCCGTCCAGCCGGTCGTACACCACCGATACCGGCTGGATCAGCGGCGTCAGGCCGGGCGGAAAGCGCGGGCCGTCCCCTCCCTTCTCCTTCGGCAGGCGAGGCGGCTTGGCGATGGCGAAGAAGGTTGACATGAAGGGCAGGACGCGCGAGCCGTCCGACGAGGTTCCCTCGGGGAAAAGGATCAGGTTGTCGCCGCCGATCAGGCGCGCGATCATTTCGTCGCGCTCGCGTCCGGTGGTGGAGCGGTTGCGGCTGACGAAGATGGTGCGTCCGATCTTCGAGACCAGCCCCATGACCGGCCATTTCTCGATATCGCCCTTGGCGACGAAGACCGAATAGAGCTTCGTGCCGAGGACCGGGATATCCAGCCATGAGGAATGATTCGAGACATAGATGACCGGCCGCTCGCCCCGCATGCGGGCGCGGTGGCCGCCGACGGTTCCCGCCGGCGTGCCGATCATGCGGATGTCGAGCGAGAGAATGGCGCAGAGGCCGCGCCAGACCCAGCGTGTCCAGCGAATCTTGGTGACGCCGGGAACGGGCAGCAGGAGCGCCTCGAACCCGACGGAGAGCGGCACCCAGATCACAACGCCGATGAGTCGGGCCGAGGCGAGGCAGAAGGCTCCGAAACCGGGCGATGCCGCATCCGGGGAGCGGGTCGTGTTCGCCATCATAATCGTCCCATAGCGCCGTGCCGGACGGGCCACAATGGGGCAAACTCATGCGGGCGGCGGGATCAGCCGCTCCGGCCGGAGGGCGCAAGGCGGCGATAAAGGGCGGTTTCCGGGGCGGCGAGCGCGCGGACGCGGTCGATGCAGGCGGCGAATTCCTCCAGATCCCTGCTCTGCCGGACCAGATCGGAAACGTTGCGCCGGGCGGAGGGGGCGCCACGTCGCGGCAGGCCGAGATGTTTCCGCGCGGCTGCGATGAAGGCGCCGAGCCGCACGTCCGGCAGGAACAGCCGGTTCGGTCGGTCAAGCGCCGCATGGGCTCTGGCGACGAAATCACTGAACTCCGATGGATGCCCTTCGCCGTCCGGGGGCGTGCCGAGCATGAAGATCTGGAGATTGGTCTCCAGACGCGCATCGGGATGGTCGAGAAACGCGCTCAGGGGCATCTCGCGCATCCTGCGCATGGTGGCGGAGAAGGTGGCCGGGTCTTCCCCCGCGCGCCGGGCGTGGAGGAAGGCGGAGCGGAACCGCATGACGGGATCGCGGAGTACGGCTGCGATGAGCGCGTCGGGCCCGGCGTGGCGTTCGAGCACGCTCAGGGGGATATGGCCGCCGATGAGGTCGTAATCGCCCTGCACCGGCGGATGGGCGAGGAAGGGCAACGCGCCGTCATAATACAGCTTCGCCTCGACGTCGCGGGAGATCGCCTCCCAGGCGGATGTGCCCGCCGTCTTGGGAATGTGCATGAAGTAGAGCGTCGCCGCGCTGCGCCGCCTGACGCGGGGGGCGAGATGATGCCAGGCCGGTTTCACGTGCTTTCCGTACCGGCGCAGCCTGTTCTTCAGGCTCGGCGGCGTGTCGCGGCAGAAGCAGATGAACACCTCATTGGCATGGACGATCTGCCATTCGGTGAGCAGGCGCGACAGTTCGGGGCGCGACAGGGTGCAGAGGCGTCCCTTGTGCAGCAGCACGGCGGAGGCGTCCCCGATCTCGATCCGGTCCTGATATTCACGCCGCGCCGCGATCAGATCGTCGGGCCAGCTTCCGGCCGGCAGAAGCACCGTGTCGTGTGGACCGACGAGCGGCCGCACAGCCTCCCATGCCGCGCGCCACGCGGGATCAGACAACGCCGAGAGCCGTTCCACCCGCTGGGACCTCCTTCTTTTCCGCGATCGGGAAAGGGAAGGGTAGTGCGCGCATGTTGCAGATTTGTGACTCGATCTTTACGGAGAATTTGGCGCGTATATTAATGATTCATTGGTTTGATATGTTATTTATAACATTCAAGTAGCGGGCAGATCGTCAAAATAATAATCCGGCTGCACCCGTTCGCCGTGATCGACGCCCTCCCGCCCCCTCATCCGCCGCGCTTTCCCGAAATCTCCCGTAAGCGCCTGCGGATCGGCCTCCGAAGCCATTTTCTCCCCTCTGCAACGCGTCCAGCGCCCTCCAGGCTGGGCTCGGAAACGCATGCAATGGACGTCCAAATCGCCTCTTCTTCACTCCCGTTAAAGCTGTCGTTATTAATTCGTTATTAGATCGTTATTTGCTCACCGTTATTAATTCGTTATTATTATAAATAATTCTTTGGGGATTTATTTCGTCGCTCTAGTATCCCCGACACTAGAACAGCGGCGAAACGTCAACCGGGACGCTTGCGCAAATCACGATTCAGCAAAGAGGTTTTGGAGATGACGACGATATTCTGGCAGGGCGGTGCATCCAACGACTGGTATGACCCGGCGAACTGGAGATACGGAAATCTCCCCCAAAGCGACAGCAACCAGGCCGCGAACGTCAGCGGCACCGCCGCCGATCCGGCGCTGGCGGTGCTCAACGCGCCGAGCTACAGCCAGATCGACTGCCTGACCGTCGGCGACGACGCCACGGTCAAGATCACCGCCACGACGGCGGGCATCGGGAACGTCTTCGCCACGCGTGGCACCGAGGTCTATCCGGGCAGCAATCTGATCATCGACACGCCCGCAGCCGTCGAACTCGGCATCGTCACCAAGGTCGACGGCACGCTGACGATCATCGGCAATGACGGCAAGGTCGTCCTCGACGGCACCCGCATCGTCGGTGGCGGGACGGTCAACCTCGTCGATTCGACCCTCGGCAGCGCGACCTATCCCGTCAGCCTCGCCACCGCCGTCACCCTTTCGGGCAACAGCACGCTCTATGCCGGTTTCTATGGCGACGGCGCGTCCGTGACCTTCGATCCCGCGACGCAGAATACGCTCTATGTCACGGGCAACGAGAGCACCATTTCGACGCCGCTGTACGGCGTGTCGGAAAACACGATCTTCGGCATCGAGGCCGGATCGCAGACGCCGGTCTCCGCCGCATACACCATGAATTCCGACGGCACCTACAGCCTGTCCGTCACCATGACGGACGGCAAGGCGCTGACCTTCGACGACATCCATCTCGCCTCGGGCTTCGTCCCCGCCTCGCCGACCATCGAGCAAACGTCGAGTGGCTGGGCGATCGTCGACACCAATGCGAGCAGCGTGCCTCCTTCGTATGACACGTCCGATACGCACCTGTCGCTGGTGGCGACCGCCACCGCGGCGCAGCAGGTCGGCGGCGACACCTCGCAATATTCGACCACCGAATACAGCCAGCACAATGGCGATCAGACGGATGGCTGGAACGGCGGCGCGACCGGGAACTGGTCCACGGCGTCCGACTGGAGCACGGGCGCGGTCCCCGAGGAGGATCCGGCCGGCCACGCCTCGCTCGCCGGCACCGAATCGACGCCCGTGAGCGTGACCCTCGATACGCCGTATTACCAGCAGATCACCTCGCTGAGCATCGGTCCCTACGCGACCATGACGATCACGGCCACGGCGGATCGCGCCGGCTATGTCTTCGCGACACAGGGCATGCAGATCGCCCCCACCGGCGCGCTGGTGATCAACACCGCGTCGCCCGTCGAACTCGGCGGCGTCACCGAGGTGCGCGGCGGCACGGTCACGATCGAGAACAACGACGGCAAGGTTGTGCTCGATGACAACAGACTCACCGGCACCGGCACGCTCAACCTGATCAACTCGACCCTCGGCACCGTCGCCGCGCCGGTCCGGGTGGGGTCCTTCGCGGTCAATCTCACCGGCGGCAGCACGCTTTATGCCGGTTTCTACGCCAGCGGCTCCTCCGTGACCTTCGACCCCACAACGCGGAACACGCTCTATGTCACGGGTGACGAAAGCACGGTTTCCACCGCGCTTTACGACGTGTCGGCGAACACGGTCATCGGCATCGAGCCCGGCGCCTACAGCGCGCCCGATTCCGCGCAATACGTGGACAATGGCGACGGTTCCTACAGCCTCGTCGTCAGTCTGGCCGACGGCAAGACGCTGACGTTCTCGGACGTCCATTTCGCCAGCGGTTTTACCCCGGTCACGCCGACCGTCACGGCGGTCGCTGGCGGCGGCTGGATCATCACCGACTCCAACGCGCCGTGCTATCTCGCGCAGACGCTGATCCGCACCGATCGGGGCGATGTCGCGGTCGAAGACCTCCGGATCGGCGATCAGGTCGTCGCCTTCGACTGGGAGAACGGCCGGGACAGTCTCCGTGAGATCGTCTGGGTCGGCAAGGCCCGCACGGTGGCCCGGCCGCATCTTCCGGATGACGAGGCCGGGTATCCCGTCCGTGTTCTGAAGGACGCGATCGCCGATGGCGTGCCGTACAAGGACATGCTGATCACGTCGGAGCACTGCCTGTTCTTCGAAGGCAAGTTCATTCCGGTCCGCATGCTCGTCAACGGTCGGTCCGTCTTCTACGACAAGACGATCCGCTCCTATGACTACTATCACGTCGAGACCGAGCGGCATTCGGTCATCATGGCGGATGGCGTCCTGAGCGAGAGCTATCTCGATACCGGGAATCATCGCGCTTTCCGCCGGCAGGAAGGCAACGTCATCTCCTTCCTGAATTCCCGCAACCTGACATGGGATGACGCCGCCGCGCCGCTGGGTGTCGCGCAGGATTTCGCAGAGCCGCTTCACCAGCGGATCGCCGCCCGCGCGGAAGCGGCGGGTCTCGAGCGGCAGGAGGAAGCCCCCGAACTGACCACCGATGCGGACCTGCATCTCATGCTCGATAACGGCGCTATCGTGAGCAAGCTGCGCGAGAATAACGGCCGCGTCATGTTCATGCTGCCGACCGGGGTGACGAGTGTTCGTCTCGTGTCCCGCGCCAGCCGCCCCGCCGACGTGATCGGTCCTTTCGTTGACGATCGCCGTTATTTCGGCGTCGCGGTCGGCGAGATCACCATGTTCGAGAGCGGCCACACCGTCGCCATCCGCTCCCATCTGACCGAAAAGGGACTGGACGGCTGGAACGACCTCCAATGGGAAGACACCCGCTGGACCAGCGGCAGCGCGCTGCTGCCCCTCGGCCAGCGCCATCCCAACAGCATCGCCCTGCTCGCCATTCAGGTCAGGGCGGCCGGCCCCTATCTGGCCGCCGGCATGATCGGGAAGACGGCTCTCGCCGCCACGGCCTGACGCCGGAGCCGCGCGATCGCCCGCGCCCCGCTCGCGGGGCGGGGATATCCGGTTTCCCGCACTATGACATGGGAGCATTCCTGCCGAATTCCGGTTCGGCTGGAATGCTCCCTTTCATTGTTTCTACTTCAGGCCCGGGCGGTTTCCATTTCGGGGACGGCGGCCTCGTCCGACGCTGTCATGACTCCTTCCGGCGGATGATCGCGGAGAAAGCCCGCGAATTCCGAGAAGGCCGCCCCGCGAGGGTCCGACGCGCGCCAGATCAGCCCGATATGGCGGCGGGCCCCCGGCACCGGGCGGGTGACGATGAACTCGGCCAGCGCCTCACGATGACGAAGGGCGAGAAGCGGGAAGAGTGAATACCCTTCTCCCGCCCCGACCATATGCCAGAGCATTTCCAGACTTGTGGCCAGGCGATGGCTTTCCTGATGCGCCATGCCGCAGAGCGACAGCGCCTGATCCCGCAGGCAATGCCCGTCCTCCAGCAGCAGGAGGTCCGGCCCGGCCAGATCGCGCTCCGTCAGCACGGCTTCGGTGGTCAACGGATGGCCGAGGGGAAAGGCCGCGACGAAGGGCTCGTCGAACAGGGGCGCGCTGCGGGTGGTGTCGCCGGCCACCGGCAGCGCGGCGATCACGAGGTCGAGTTCGTTGTCGCGGAGGCGGCCCAGCATCGGATGGGTCAGGCCCTCGGTCAGTTGCAGCGTAAGTTGCGGGTAGCTCCGGCGTAGCAGCGGGAGCAGGGACGGGACATAATACGGCCCCAGCGTGGCGATGACCCCGATGCGGAGCACCCCTTCGAGCGGGCCGGTGTGTGCGCGCGCGACTTCGAGCAGCGTTCGCGCGGCGATCAGGATCTCGCGGCAATGGGCAATGAGGCGCGCGCCGTCCGCCGTCGGCACGACATGGCGGCGCGTACGCTCGAACAGGGGCACGTTCAGCAGCGATTCGAGCTTGCGGACCTGCTCGGACAATCCGGCCTGACTGACGCCGCAGCGTTCCGCCGCGCGGGAAAAATTCCGGAGGTCGTCCACGGCGACCACATATTCGATGTCGCGCAGGGAAAGCCCCGCCAGCGGGATATAAGCCATATGCTATAAATAATCCTGGTGCGACCGGATTGATAGTCCGGTTTTACCTATAAATGAAATTGGAACGACCAGTTTGCCGGAGAGGATGGTTCGTGGAAGAATGAGGTTGTCAGGCAGCAACCAAGCAACAGCCTTAGGAGTCCTCAATGGCGCGCATCAACTCCCCGATCAAACCCTTCTCGACCGACGCCTTTCATAACGGAAAGTTCATCAAGGTGTCCGATGAGGACGTCAAAGGCAAGTGGGGCGTCTTCTTCTTCTATCCCGCCGATTTCACCTTCGTCTGCCCGACTGAGCTGGAAGACCTTGCCGATCATTATGCCGAATTCCAGAAGCTCGGCGTCGAGATCTATGCCGTCTCGACCGACAAGCACTTCACGCACAAGGCGTGGCACGACACCTCCCCGGCCATCAGCAAGATCACCTATGTCATGCTGGGCGATCCGACGGGCACGATCGCGCGCAATTTCGACGTGATGATCGAGGAAGCCGGAATGGCCGATCGCGGCACCTTCCTGGTCGATCCGGAGGGCAAGATCCAGTATATCGAGATCACGGCGGGCGGCGTCGGCCGCAGCGCGACCGAACTGCTCGGCAAGATTCAGGCCGCCCAGTATGTCGCCAGCCATCCGGGCGAGGTCTGCCCCGCCAAGTGGACGGAAGGCGGCGAGACGCTGAAGCCGTCGCTGGACCTCGTCGGCAAGATCTGACGCGGGCGGGAGATCGGGCCGCCGTCTGAGAGGCGGCCCGATCTCCTCCTCTCCCGCGCCTGTCCGGCAGCGCGACGTCGCGCCGTACTGTCGAACATGCGCCGACGAACATGCGCCGCGCCCGCTCGTTGCGGCTTCCCATTGCGCCGGGGCACGTCCCTGACCACATCTCCAGTCATTTCGTCGGACGGAGCCTTTGCGGGCGCCGAAGACCCGACTCTTCCCGACCTCCCGATCCCCTCCCAGACAAGGAACAAGAGTCTCATGCTCGACCCGGCACTCAAGGACCAGCTCCGCTCCTACCTCACCCGTCTCGCCGAGCCCATCGTGCTCGACGCCGCACTCGACGACAGCGCGGCGTCCGGGGAGATGAAGACCCTGCTCGACGAGATCGCCGGCCTGTCGGACAAGGTGAGCGTGACGGAGAGCGCGGACGCCGAGCGGCGTCCCGCCTTCACCGTCCGTCGGGCCTCAGGCGGGGCGAGCACGACCTTCGCCGCCATTCCGCTGGGGCATGAATTCACCTCGCTGGTGCTCGCCCTGCTCCAGATCGGCGGATACCCGCCCAGGATCGCGCCGGAAGAGGCGGATCAGATCCGCGCGCTGACGGGCGAATTCCATTTCGAGACCTTCGTGTCGCTCTCCTGCCAGAACTGCCCGGACGTGGTGCAGGCGCTGAACGCCATGTGCGCCCTCAACCCGCATGTGCATCACACGATGATCGACGGCGCGCTGTTTCAGGCGGAGGTCGCGGCGCGGGGCATCATGTCCGTCCCGCAGGTCTATCTGAACGGCGAGCCCTTCGCCTCGGGCCGCATGGATATCGAAGCGATTCTCGCCAAACTCGATGCCGGCGCCGTCGCGCGCAAGGCGGCGGCGCTGGGGGAGAAGGCGCCTTTCGACGTGCTGATCGTCGGAGCCGGCCCCGCCGGTGCGGCGGCGGCGGTCTATGACGCGCGCAAGGGACTCCGCACCGGCCTTCTCGGCGAGCGGTTCGGCGGGCAGGTGCTCGACACCATGGCGATCGAGAACTACGTCTCGGTGCCGGAAACGGACGGTCCGAAATTCGCCGCCGCGCTGGAACAGCATGTCCGTGCCTATGATGTCGATATCATGACCGGGCAGAAGGCCGCGGCGCTCGTTCCCGCCTCCCGGAACGGCGGGCTGCACGAGTTGCATCTCGAAAACGGCGCGATCCTGCATGCGAAGACGCTGGTCCTCGCCCCCGGCGCGCGCTGGCGGCACATGAATGTCCCCGGCGAGGATATCTACCGCACCAAGGGCGTCGCCTATTGCCCGCATTGCGACGGTCCGCTCTTCAAGGGCAAGCGCGTGGCCGTGATCGGCGGCGGCAACAGCGGCGTGGAGGCGGCGATCGACCTCGCGGGGATCGTCCAGCATGTCACGCTGCTCGAATTCGCCGACTCCCTGCGCGCCGATGCCGTGTTGCAGACCAAGCTGCACTCGCTGCCGAACGTGACGGTCATTACCCACGCCCTGACAACGGAGGTCGTGGGCGACGGGCGGAAGGTGACGAGTCTGCATTATCGCGATCGCCGGACGGAGCAGGCGCATGAGATCGTGCTGGACGGGATTTTCGTGCAGATCGGCCTCGTGCCGAACACGGAATGGCTGCGCGGCGCGGTGACGCTGTCCGAGCGCGGGGAGATCGTGGTGGATGCGCATGGCGCGACTTCGGCGCCCGGCGTGTTCGCGGCAGGGGATGCGACGACGACGCCGTACAAGCAGATCGTCGTCGCCGTCGGCGAAGGCGCGACCGCAGCGCTCTCGGCCTTCGACTATCTCATCCGGCTGCCGGTGGAAGAGGGCGCGCGCGAAGCCGCATGAGAGGCGAACGGGACGTCGCGGCACGGCTGAACAGACTGTTGATTCCGCTCGGGGTGGGAGGCGCGGTTCTCGTTTCCGTGCTTCTTGCCCATGCCTGCGATTTTTTTCTGCATGAGTTCGCCCATACCTTTACCGCGTGGGGTCTCGGCTGGATGGCGGACCCGCTTGCGCTTGGCTACGGCCGGCCCACCATCGACAACATCCTCATGCAGCAGCAGGTCGACGACAACGTCGATTACGGCCCGATTTTCGCGAGTGGCCATGGTCTTCAGGCGGCTCTGATCGCCGCCGCCGGTCCGCTTCTCGCCAATGGCGGCGCGGCGATCCTGTGCGATCGCCTGCTTCTTGTTCTGACGTGCGGGACGCAGACGCCCGGTCGCGGGAAAATTATGCTCCTCTGGTCGCTGACATGGGTCGCGGCCTTCAACGTATTCAATGTGTGGAGCTATGCGCCGATCCGCGCTCTCGCCTCCCATGCGGACATGGCCCTTCTGGCGCGCGGGCTCGGCGTTCCCGGCTGGGTGCTTTTCCCCTTCGTCACCGGGTTCGCGCTCTGGCTGGCGATTCGCTTCTCCTGCGTGAGTCTGCCTCGGGTGTACTCCACCTTCGCCAGACGCTCCTGGGCCACCGTTCATCCCGGGGCCGGTCGCTGGGGACGCATTTTCGGTCCCGTGGTGCTTGCCGCCACCGTGCCTTTTTTCTCGATGAGCGGTCTGGGCGGCACTTATGGCCTCGCTGCGATTCTCATGAGCTATGCGAGCCTGTTCTTTCTGGTGCCCGTGCTGATGATGGCGTGCTGGGCCGCGTCCCAGCCGGAACCGTCAGAAAACTCGGTCCGATGACGAGAGCAGAAGCGCCGCGAGAGTCGCGAATTCCTGCACCGAGAGCGTTTCCGCCCGTCTCGTCCCTGCGATGCCCGCGCGTTCGAGGAAGGCGTCCCCGCCCAGCGGCTTCAGCGAGGAACGCAGCATCTTGCGCCTCTGCCCGAAGGCGAGGGCGGTGAGGCGCTCCATGGAGGCGAAGAGGGCGGCGTCCGGCTGGGCGGGGTAAGGCGTCAGGCTCACCACGGCGGAGTGAACCTTGGGCGGCGGAGAGAACGCGCCGGGCGGAATCTTCATCAGCAGGTGACAGTCGGCGCACCACTGGGCGAGCACGGCGAGCCGCCCGTACGCGCCGGTATCGGGCGCGGCGCAGATGCGCTCGGCGACTTCCATCTGGAACATCAGCGTCAGCCGTTCCCAGAGCGCGGCCTGGCGCAGCCAGCCGACCAGCAGCGGCGTGCCGACATTATAGGGGAGATTGGCGACGATCTGACGTGGGGCCGGGCAGAGGCTGGCGGCATCCAGCGTCGTCGCATCGGCGGGGACGAGCGTAAGGCGGCCGGGGTGATGGTTCGCCAGTTCCTCGATCGCCGGCCAGGCGCGCCGGTCGATCTCCACGGCGAAGACATGGGCTGCGGGGGTGTCGAGCAGGGCGCGGGTGAGGCCGCCCGGGCCGGGGCCGATCTCCACCACCTGCCGTCCGCGCAGATCGCCCGCGAGGGAGGCGATGCGCGCGGTGATCGACGGATCGAGCAGGAAGTGCTGGCCGAGCGCCTTGCGGGCGTCGAGCCCATGGGCGCGAATGGTCTCGGCGAGACCGGGCAGGGCGCTCAGCTTGCCTGTTTCCCCTGCGTCTTGCCGCTCGCGGGCGTCTTGCTCTCCGGCGTCTCGGCGGCGTGTGCAGGTTCATCGCGCATCTGGATGATGGAGCGGCGTTCGAGATCGCGGGCCAACTGGCGGGAGGCCTGCTCCACACGCTCGTTCATCAACTCGTCCGCGATTTCGCTCGGTGTCTGCTGGGCGACGTTCTTCTGCTGGCGCGAGCAGACGATGAGCAGGGCGATGCCGTCGCGCGAGACCAGCGGGCGGCTGGCCTGCCCGTCGCCGAGATGCGCCAGCACGGCCTGCATCTGCGGATTGACGCGTTCGAGAATGATCGGGCCGGGATTGCTGGGATGGGAATCCGCGACGCCGAGCTGGGTATTGAGCGCCTCCATCTGCGTGCAGTCATGAATGGACGCGGCGGCGGCGGTCGCCTTCTGCAATTGCATTTTCTGCTGGTCCGTCGGCGCCTGCGGATTCAGCGGCGCCTCGAACGGGAAGAATGCCTGACGGATGGTCAGGACGGTCGCGTTCTGATGCCCGACCGTTCGTTTCGCAGTGACCGTCGCGATCACATAGCCGCCCGGCACGCGAATGGGATTCGAGATCGCGCCCACGGGCATGGCCCGGACGATGGCGGCGACGGGCTGGTCGAGATTGTCTTCCTGCACCCAGCCCATCGCGCCGCCGTTCAGCGCCGTCTGGGATTGCGAGAACTGGGCCGCGACGATCGGGAAGGGCGCGCCTTCGCGAAGCTGCGCGATGATGGTCTTGGTGAAATCGAGTTCCTGCTGATCGTGCCGGGGATCGGCGACGGGGATGAAGATCTCGCTGACCATGTACTGCGGCCGGCCTTCCTCCGCTTGCAGGGCGGCCTCGCGCTGGGCGATCTGCTGGGCGGTGATATGGCCGCTATCGGCGATCTGCTCGCGCAGGACCTGCATCCAGCCGAGCTGCACGCGGATCTGGTCGATCAGCGTGGTCAGCGAGACGCCGTCCTGGGCGAGGTGATCGCGCAGGGCGTTCTTCGGCATGCCGTTGCGCTGTTCGATCCCCGCGATGGACTGGGCGATCTGCTCCGGCGGGATGTTGATATGGCGCTTGAGGATTTCCTGCGTCTTGTAGCGTTCCACGATGAGCTGGTGGACGATCTGCGGACGCAGCCGGGCCATCAGTTCCGGGCTGATCGACAATCCGGTGGAGAGCGCGAAGAGGCGGCCGCGATTATCGACGTCGCGCTGGGTCAGCACCTGGCCGTTGACGACGGCGACGATGGAGTCTTCGGGCGGCGTCGCCTCCGGCGCGGCGGGCGCATGTGCCTTCGGGGAGGTGGCGTCGGCCTGCTGATGCCGAGGCGCGGCCTGCGCCGCGGCGGGTGCAAGGAGTCCGGCAAGGAGACCGGCGAGGAGGCCGAAGCGGGCGACTGGAGGGGAAAGGATCATCAGGGTTGTGTCAGCCGTTGATTCCGAAAGTGCCGATCGTCTTGAACGTGAAGTTGAACAGCACGGTCGTATTCCGCTGCTGCCCGCCAATCGAGGTATATTGCTTGATGGCCAGGATGTCCAAGCCGAAGCAGTCATTCGCATAGCCGATGTCGCCGCCGAGGCTCACGAATTGATGCCGGGCGAGCGAGCGGCGGCCGAAGACGGAGAGATGGTAGTTCCGCCATTGGCTGGAGAATCCGCCGGAAATCTCGCTCATCGGCGTGTACCATGCGGAGGTCGGGCCGTTCTGGCGGTAATTGGTGGCGTAATAATAGTATGGCGTCACGGGCTCGTAGACATAGCCCGCATTGATGTGGAAGATCGGCACGCCGGTGCTGATCAGCCCTTCCCCGTAATCGAAGGCCTTGCGCCACGGATTGTAGCGGCCGCGGGCGGTCAGATCGATAAATTTGCTGGGCGAGAAACGGATGCGCCCCACCGGGTCCGACAAGGTGTGGTCCAGGCCGGAATAGGGGACGCGATTGTGCTGGATATGCTCCTGCACGCTTTCGCCGATCAGCACGTCGATCGCGTGGCCGCGCCAGCTCCAGTTGTTGTGGAGGCCGAAATTGGCGCGCAGGCCGCCGTCCAGCCGATCCGTCCCCTGCCAGCGATTGAGCGAGAACAATGTCGTATCGGTGAATTCGTACGAGAGACTGTCCTCGTTCGGCAGGAAGCGGGTGGCGCTGTTGCCGCTGTTGGGCGCGGCGATGATCTGGGCGACGGGTTCGAACACCTGCGTGCCGTGCCCGTGGGCGAAGCCGCGGAGGAACGGCCAGTTCAGCTTCAGCGCGATGGTGGGAAGAACCTGGCCGGCCGTATGGTTGCGGCCCGTGCCGTACCAGGCCGGCTGTTGGTAGAGATCGTTGCCGCGATAGAGCATCGAATCGACCCGCAGGGTCAGCAGCCAGATCTGGCCGAGCGTGTTGCGGAAGGGGCGGTCCCAGTTCATCTGGACCTCGCCGCGCTGATCAGACACGCCGCTGGCGCGATAGAGGTCGAAATCGGTCGTATGGAGCGAGAACGTCCCGCCCCATGCGTCCGGCTTCCCCTGGAAGGCGTAGGTCAGGCGCGGCAGGACATAGGGCAGTTCGGCGTCGTGAATGACGCCCTGGTTGAGGCCCTGGAAGAAGGAGCCGTCCAGCCGCGCGTAGGCGCCGACGCCGAATCCCTCCAGATAGGCGGTCGAATTGAGGAATTCGTTGCCGTAGCCGGAGATGCGGTAATCGCGCATGTAGTTGGCGGATGAGGCGAGATTGACATTGACCCCGGCGCGCCACCAGCGATTGATGTCGAATTCCGCCATGCCTCGGACATAGCCCTGGATGCCGTGCTCGCTGGTCGAGCC
The DNA here is from genome assembly GCF_004346035.1 of Acidomonas methanolica. GTDB lineage: Bacteria > Pseudomonadota > Alphaproteobacteria > Acetobacterales > Acetobacteraceae > Acidomonas > Acidomonas methanolica. The sequence continues at coordinate 22,641 of NZ_SLZN01000008.1, forward strand.
CACGTCATTGCCGAACGCGTTGACGAACGAGCTCGTCCGGTGCGTGTCGTAGGCGACGCCGGCGATCGCGGAGATCTTGCCGAAATTCATCGCGTTGCGGTACAGCCCGCTGATCTGCGGGCCGGTGCGGCTGGAGATCAGCCCCTGGACCGTCAGATCCTGCTGGTCGTCGATCGCCCAGAAATAGGGAATGGTCATATAGGTGCCGAGCCAGCGGTCATGCGGGCTGATGCCGGTGGTGAGGAAGCCGCTCTGCCGCTTCACCGTGGGGTCGGACATGGAGAAGGTCGGGAAATAGATCACCGGGATGCCCAGTATGTCCATCCAGGCATGGGTGAACTCGATGCGCTTGTGCTCGACATCCTGCGTCGCGCCATAGGCGCGCAACTGCCAGAAGGCCGGCGCGGCGGGGTTGGCGGCGCAGGGCTTGCAGGCGGTATAGACCGCATGCGTCATTTCGTTGATCTGGCCGCCCGTCCGGCGCATGCCGTTCGCGGCGAGCTTGGCGTTGTCCTCCATGCGCAGATAGATGCCCGTGGCGATGCCGTCATGCATTCCGTTGGAAAGCTCGACATAGGAGGCGTAGGTGGTGCTGCCGTCGGGCTCGACGATCGCCACATGCCCGCGCGCGGCCATCACGCCGGTGTTGCGGTCATAGGTGATCCTGTCGGCGCGCAGGGCATGGTCGCCCTGCCAGACCTGAACGTTGCCCCACCATGTGGCGATGCCGTTCTTCTGGTCGTAGCTCTCGTGATCGGTGAGATAGGTCACGGGATCGGCGGCGCTGGTCGGCTTGCCGATCTGGACCTTCGGACCGGACTGCGCCTTCGTCCCCGCCGCCATGGCGGGCGCGAGAGTCGCCGTTCCCGTGAGAATCGTGGCTGCGATCCAGATACCCCGTCGCGCGTTGCCCATTCCGCCGCGCCCTCTTCTCATCAACCATCCTCCAGGTGCAGCAGCAATGCGATCGCCAGGCACAGCCCCGCCCCCGTCGGCGCCCATGCGGCGAGAACGGGCGGAAGCGCGCCGGATTCCCCGAACTGCGCCGCGACCTTGGAGACGGTGAAGAGCACGAAGCCAGCGGCGACGCCCGAGCCGATCATCCGCGCGACACCGCCCCTCCGGCTGGGACGCATCGAGAATCCTGCCGCCACCAATGCCATCGTTCCGGCCAATATGGGAAGCGCCAGCAGTGTCTGAAAATGCAACCTGTGGCGAATGGAGGTGAAGCCGGACCGTTCCAGAAGGCGGATGAACCCCGGCAACGCCCAGACGGACATGGTTTCCGGCGAGGCGAAACTCTCCTCCACGCGCGGAACGGTCAGGTTGGTGGGCAGTTCGTAGGTCCCCGCTGGAACCGGCAGATGGTCGGGACGGATGGAGGACGCATCCTCCAGCGTCCAGTGGCCGGGGTCGAGTTCGCCGCGCGGCGCCTCGATCCGCAGGACGAGGCGGTCGTGATCGCCGAGCCGGAAGACGGACACCTCCTGGAGATGGATCGTGCCGCCGCGCATGTGAACGACGCGCGCGTAAAGGATCGCCACCCCATCAGCGCCGTTCTGGCGATCCGGCTGGCGGACCCAGAGCGATCCGCCGTTCAGCGCCAGAGGGCCGCCGCCGGTGCGCAGATAGGTGTCGTCGAGAAGCTCCGCCCTGCGGTACATCATGGAGGAGAGCGGGGTGACGAGCGTCGTCGCCGTCGTGCCGATCAGCAGGGCGCAGGCGAGGGGCGCGGCGAGGAACTGCCAGGCGGAAATCCCGGCCGCCCGCGCGACGATCAGCTCCGAGGAGCGGGTCAGCCGCCAGAAGCACACGATGCCGCCCAGCAGCACGCCGAACGGCAGGATGGTGATGGCGAAATAGGGGATGTGCAGGCAGGCGATCTTGAGCGCCATGCTGGACGGCACATGGGGCTTGCTGGCCACGCGCCGCAACAGGTCGATGCAGTCGAAGAGCGAGACCAGCCCGGTCAGCGCCAGGATCATGGCCATGACGGCCGCGGTGAATTGTCGCGCGAGATAGAGGGAGAGGGTGACGGAAACGCCCGTTCCCCAGCCCTTCGAGCGGACGAAAGCCTCAAGCGACATGATCGCCGCCTCCGCGCGCCGTCCGGCGCGCCGCTTTCCTTGCCGCGCATTTCTCCCGCCACCACTCCGCCATTTCGGGGCCGAAGAGGTGCAGCGCGCCGATCAGGGCCGGCACGAGCGCGACCAGCCACATGAGCGGCACGAGATGGAGATCGCGCCCGGCAAGGTTCTGCACCATGAGCGACAGCGCGAGCAGTCCTACCACGGTGAGGATCGCCGTCAGCGGCCGGGTGATGCCGCCATGGCGGGAGAACGCGCCGCTCAGCACCGAGACGAGGCCGATCATCACGAAGGACAGCACGGTAAGCGGCGTGGTGAGCCGCCGCCAGCCTTCCACGGCGAATTTCGCCCGGTCCTGCCGGGAGAGATCCGGATCGCGCGGCGACAGCAGGTCGCGCAGCGGCATCTCCGCCGCATCGCGCGATTCCTCGGTCGCGCGATGGACGGGGGTGAGGTCGATCGTGTTGCGCGCGAAGCTCAGCACGTTGAGCCGCCCCGTCTTGTGGTCGATCTCCTGCCGCGAGCCGTTATAGAGCACCACGCGCGGCTGGTCCTTCACCACGAGGATCGAACCCCGTTCCGCCAGGATCGTCGCATGGGCGCCGGGTTGCCGGTCATCCTCGACCAGGACGCCGTGCAGCTCGCCGTCATTGGTGCGGGAGCGGACATAGACGGTCAGGTCCGGCGAAATCTGCGCGAACACGCCCTCCTGCAACAGGAATGCCGCCATGCGGTTGCGGATCTGGAACTCCGTGCGGCGGAAGGCATGGAAGGAATGCGGCACGATCCAGAGATTGAGCGCATAGCAGAGCAGCGTCGCCAGCACGGCGCAGATCAGCCCCGGCCGCGCGAGCTGATAGGGCGATCGTCCCGCCGCGCGCATCACGGTGAGTTCGCGGTCGCCCAGCATCCGCTGATAGGTGAAGAGCACGACGAGAAAGGTGCTGATCGGCAGGATGATGGCGACGAAGCCGGGCACCAGCAGGGCGGTCAGGCCGATGAAGGTGCGCAGGGAGAGGCCGCGATCCACCACGAGCGAGACGAAATGCAGCGACTGCATGAGCCAGACAAGCGCCACCGCGCCGCCCGTGATGGCCAGCAATCCGAGCAGGAGCTGCCGCAGCACGTAGCGGTTCAGCAGCGGCAGGCGTATCCGGGTCACGAGCGCCGGAAAGACGGGCCGCACCGCTGAAAGGAAGGTGTCGCGCGTCAATCGAGCGGAATCACCTTGCCGGGGTTCAGCCGCCCGTCCGGGTCGAACGCGGCCTTGATGCGGCGCATCAGGGCGAGTTCCGCCCCGCCGCGCCAGCTTTCCATCATCTCCGTCTTGAGCTGTCCCACGCCGTGCTCGGCGGAGAACGAGCCGCCCAGCGCATGGACGACGTCATGGATCGCGTCCGTCATCGCCTCGCCCTCGCGGAGGAAGGCCGCCGGGTCCATCCCCTCCGGCTGGACGAGGTTGAAATGGATGTTGCCGTCCCCGACATGGCCGAAGGGGCAGACGCGCACGCCCGGCAGCAGCGCGCGGCACGCGGCGGTGGCGCGGTCGATCAACTCGGGCACGGACGGGACCGGCACGGAAATATCGTGCTTGATCGACGCGCCCGCGAGGCGTTGCGCTTCGGACTGCTCCTCGCGCAGCTTCCAGAGTGCTGCTTTCCGGGCCTCGGAGTCGCCAAGCACGGCGTCCGTGACGATGTCGCCTTCCAGCGCCGCCTCAAGAACCGATTCCATCGTCTCGCGCAGGGTCGTTTCCTGTCCCGCCAGCTCCACCAGCACATAGGCATCCGCCGGTTCGGCAAGCGGAAAGGTCAGCCCGTCCAGATGGGCGAGGGCGACCTCCATCGCGGCGCCCGCGATGAACTCGAACGCCTCCAGCACATCGCCCGCCCGGGACTGGAAGAGATCGAAGAGGCGGATGACGGCGGCGGCGTCGGGCAGGGCGCAGAACGCCACCTCGCGCCGGGAGAGCGCCGGGCGCAGCCGCAGGCGGGCGCGGGTGATGAAGGCCAGCGTGCCTTCCGACCCGACGAGCAACTGGCGCAGCGCATAGCCGGTATTGTCCTTGCGCAGCGAGCGCAGCAGGTCCAGCCGCGTGCCGTCCACCAGCACCGCCTCCAGCCCCGCCACCAGTTCGCGCGCCGAGCCGTAGCGCAGCGCCTTGCTGCCGCCCGCGTTGGTGGCGACGATCCCGCCGATCTGCGCCGATCCTTCCGAGGCGATGGAGAGCGGGAGCACCATCCCCGCCGCCGCCGCCGCGTCCTGCGCCGCCGCCAGCGTCACTCCGGCCTCGGCCAGCAGCGTGCCGTCCGTGCGATCCACCGGCGCGACGGCGCGCATCCGTTCGAGCGAGACGATCATCTCCGGCGCGCTCTGCCGCCCGGCGGGAAGGGGCGTCGCCCCGCCGCAGAGGCCGGTATTGCCGCCTTGCGGCACGAGGTCGATCCGTTCGGGGTGCCGCGCGATGTGGCGGAGCGCCGCGCAAAGCTCCTCCGTCGAGGCCGGACGCAGCACCGCGAGCGCCGGACCCTCGAACAGGCTGCGCCAGTCCCGCGTATAGGGGGCGATGGCGTCGGACTCTGTCAGAAGGCCCTTGGGGCCGAGGAGGTCGGCGAGGCGGGAGAGGAGATGGGCTCGGGATTCGGTCACGGGAGGGTTCTTTGTCCGGTAAGGCGTCAGTGCAGATAGATCGATTTGTCGACGGGCGGCGCGTCGAGAAGGGTATGGACGAATTGCGTGCCCGCGATGCCTAGCAGCAGCCCGACCAGACAGGCCAGCCAGATCACGCTCATGCGCAGCGGCCGGTTCATGGCGCGCGCATTGGCGAGCTGGGTCTGTATTTCCGCGCGGGCGGCCTGCGTCAGATGCAGTTCGGTGCGCAGTTGCTCCACGCGTGCCCGGGAGGTGCGCAGGTCCAGATCGAGGCGGCGGAGATCCTCGGTCAGCGTCAGGATACGCTGTCGGCTGTCCTGAGTCTCGCGCGCCGTCGCACCGGAGGCGGCGCGCGTGCGGGTGGCGCGCGCGCGGGGCGGGTTGGGCGCGATGGCGACGAAGAGATTCTTCAGCGCGCCCGCCGTCACGGCGTTACGGCGCGCGCGGTTGCGTACGGCTTCCAGCGCGTTCACCGCCTGGCCTGCCTGCTCGTCGAGGACGAGGGCGAGGATGTCCGAGAGGATCTTCAGTTCCTTCGGGTCGATATTGTCGCTCATGACAGCCGGGCTTCAGCCGATCGAGGCCAGATCGTCGTCATCGGCGTCGTCGGGCAGGGAGACGGGGCGCGGGGCGGCGGCGCGGCGCAGCCGGTCGAGAATGGCGAGGCCCAGCCCGTGGCGCGGCATGGTCATGGCGGCGATGCCGCGCAACCCGCGCCTGCGCCCCTCGCTGTCGAGGAAACGCAGACCGGCGAAGAGGCGGGCAGCGGCCTCTTCCAGATCGCCGCGATCGCTGAGACTCCAGGTGAGTCCGGCGCCGGGCAGGGGCGGCCCGAACGCCAGCAGGGCCTCGTCAGGGTGCACCGCCGCCGCGTTGAGCCGCACCGGCAGGTCCGGCGCGTAATGGGAGGCCATCAGCCCCGGCGAGATGGGACGTTTGCTGCCGTGGTCGTCCGCGTGACGCACGGGGCCGCAGACGGCGGTGAGCTGCTCGAGCGTCACCCCGCCGGGACGCAGAAGGATCGGCGCGCCGCGGCTGAGATCGAGCACGGTGCTCTCCACCCCGACGGGGCAGGGGCCGGAATCCAGCACCGCGTCGATCCTGCCGCCCAGCCCTCGCAGGACGTGGAAGGCGTCGGAGGGGCTGACGCTGCCGGACGGGTTGGCGGAGGGCGCGGCGACGGGGATGTCGAGCTGGGACAGCATCGCCTGCACCGTCTCCCCGCGCGGCACGCGCAGGGCGAGGGTGGGCAGCCCGGCGGCGGCGAGATCGCAGACCGTCGCGTCGGCCCGCCGCGGCAGGACGAGCGTCAGCGGGCCGGGCCAGAACGCCTGGGCGAGGAGGCGGGCCAGCGCGTTTTCCTCCCCCTGGCGGAACGCGGCCTCGGCGCTGGCGACGTGGTTGATGAGCGGATTGAAGCGCGGCCGGTTCTTGGCGGCGTAGATTCGCGCCACCGCCGCGTCGGAGGTCGCGTCCGCGCCCAGCCCGTAGACCGTTTCCGTCCCGAAGGCGACAAGATGCCCCGTGCGCAGCAGCGTGGCGGCGCGGGCGATGCCGGCCGCGTCGGCCTTGAGGAGTTCGGTCATGGCGCGCGCGCCTCCTCCGCCAGCAGGCCCCGGCACTGGAACGGTGGATTGAGCCAGCCCGGCTTGCCGTAGCGCAGCGGCGCGCCGTGCTCGTCCAGCACGGCCCCTCCCGCAGCCTCGACGACGGCCTGGGGGGCGGCGGTGTCCCATTCCATGGTCGGGCCGAGGCGGGGATAGAAATCGGCCGCACCCTCCGCCACGCGCACGAATTTCGCCGCCGAGCCGATATTGCCCACCGAGGCGACGACGCGCCCGGCGAGCCAGGCCTTGAGGCGCGGATCGTCGGAATAATGGCGCGAGGCGAGAACGCGGAGCCCCTCCGGCCCGGGCGAGACGGCGTGGATGGGGCGCGTGCCCTCGCGATCGGTCAGGCTCGCCCCGACTCCTGCCAGCCCCGCGTAGATCTGCCCGTAGGCCGGGAGCGCGACCGCCCCCAGCACCGCGCGGCCATGGCGGACGAGGCCGATATTCACGGTGAAATCGTCCCGTCCGGCGACGAATTCCCGCGTGCCGTCCAGAGGATCGACGAGCCAGTAGACGGGGCCGGGTTCCGTCGTGACCCCGGCGGCGACCTCCTCCTCGCCGATGGCGGGGATGTGCGGCGTGGCGGCGCGGAGGCCGGACAGGATGTGACGCTCGGCGGCATGATCGGCTTCCGTCACCGGGGAGCGGTCTGATTTGGTCTCGGTGGCGAAGCCGCGCGCGCGAATGTCACGGATCAGCTCCGCCGCCTCTCCCGCGAGGCGGGTGGCGAGCGCGAGGAGAGCCGTGTCGGCGACGGTCTCGGACAGTGCGGCGGGAGGAACGGTCTTGATCATGCCACACGGCTTACCGCAACTTCCGCGCAACGTCATGACGTTTATCGCATCGCATTGCCGGCTCCTTATCCCGTGCCGGGCGCACGGCCCGGTCCGAAGACGGGATCACCGGACCGGTCAGACCATCCGGGCGCCGACGATCAGCAGGACCGTGGCGAGAATGCCGCGCTGAACGCGGTCGCTCACCGTATTGACGCAGGCACTGCCGAGCAGGATGCCGGGAATCGATCCGCAGAGCAGGGATATCAGCATGGGCAGGCGCACGTCGCCCATCACCCAGTGTCCGGCGCCCGCGATCAGGGTGAGCGGCACGGCATGGGCGATATCCGATCCCACGATGCGCGCGGTGGAGAAGGACGGGTACAGCAGCATCAGGGCCGTGACGCCGATGGCGCCGGCGCCGACCGAGGAGATCGTGACCATCACGCCGAGGCACGCGCCCAGCGCGATCGTGAGCGGCCGGACCATCCGGGGCGGGATGGACGCGCCCCGGCCGAGCGACCATTTTTGCAGCCAGGGGCGGAAGAGCACGCTGGGGACAGTCAGCAGCAGCGCGACGCCCAGCGCGACGCGCACGATATCCGAGGTGTCATGGGAGGGGCTGCCGAGCCGATGCAGCCACCAGAGCGTCAGGAGCGTGGCGGGCACGCTGCCCGCCGCCAGCGCGCCGACGGCCGGCCAGTCGATGACGCCGCGCTTGCCATGGGCCAGGGTGCCGACGCTCTTGGTGATGGCGGCGTAGAGCAGGTCCGTGCCCACGGCGGCCTGTGGATGGACGCCGAAGACCAGGATGAGCAGCGGAGTCATCAGCGATCCGCCGCCGACCCCGGTCATGCCGACGAGAAACCCGATGACGAGGCCGGACAGGACATAGAGCGGTTGAATGGCGGTCAGGACAAACATGATGGCCTCGCGGGGGAAAGCCGATCGATCCTACGCCATGAGTTCGGGGAGGTCAATAAACAACAACGTAACATGTGTAATAATGAAATAACAACCATGTCAAATCGTTATATGGCGGGCCGCGGAGATTCCGGTCCGCGGGCGCTTCTTGCGCCGCGCTCCTTGTTTTCCGTACCGTGACAGTCGATAAACAGGCGATATCGTCATAAACAGACGTGATCGTCTGAAGAAAGTCCGCTCTCCCATGCTCGATGTCCAGATCAGACCGCGTCTTTCCCTTGAGGCCGAAGGCGGCGAGGCGCCCCTTTCACTCGCCTTGTTCGTGGGGCGCGGCTTCGAGAACGGCGAACCTTTGTTCGAGGCGCTCGACCGGCTTTCGGCCGGCGCGGTGCGCCGGGCGGTGATCCTGACCGGCTTCGAGGGAGATGCGGAGCAAAGCTGCGTGCTGCTGGCCCCCACGCCGTTCATCGAGCGTCTGGTGCTGATCGGATGCGGAGGCGCGGACGCGCCGGAAGCCGTGGCGCTGGAGGCCGCCGGGGCACTGGCGGCGCGGCTGCTCCGCAAGGCGGGCGAGGCGCATTTCCTGTTCGCCGCGGAGTTCGAAGGGCACGCCGCGCATGCGGCCTATGGCGCGGTGCTGGGGCAATACGCCTTCACCCCGTATCGCACGCAGAAACCCGCCGGGTCCACGCCGCTGCTGGCGATGGTGACGTTGCATGTGAACGACAAGAAGGCGGTGGAGGCGGACTGGACGGGGCTGGAAGCCGTCGCGCGCGGCGTGATGCGGACACGCGACCTCGTTTCCGAGCCGCCGAACGTGCTGACCCCGCCGGAATTCGCGCGACGCATTGAGGCGCTGCGCGATCTGGGGGTGGAGATCGAGAGTTTCGACGAGTCCGCGCTTCAGGACCTGGGTTTCGGCGCGATGCTCGGGGTGGCGCAGGGTAGCGAGGCGGGCGCGCGCCTCGTCGTGATGCGCTGGCGCGGCGGACGCGGCGACGGGGACGAGGCGCCGGCGGTGTTCGTCGGCAAGGGTGTCACTTTCGATTCCGGCGGGATTTCCATCAAGCCCGCGGGCGGCATGGAGGAGATGAAGACCGACATGGCGGGTGCCGCGGTGGTCGTGGGGCTGATGGAGACACTGGCCCGGCGCGGGGCGAAGGCGCATGTGGTCGGGCTCGTCGGTCTGGTCGAGAACATGCTCTCGGGCGGCGCGCAGCGGCCGGGCGACGTGGTGCGCTCCTATTCCGGCCAGACCATCGAGGTGCTGAACACCGATGCGGAGGGGCGGCTCGTGCTGGCGGACGTGCTGGCCTATGCCCGCGCGCGCTTCTCGCCCGCCTTCATGGTCGATCTCGCGACGCTGACCGGCGCGATCGTGGTCAGTCTCGGTCACGTGCGCGCGGGGTTGTTCAGCAATGACGACGCGCTCGCGGGGGAGATCTTCGCGCGGGGCGAGGCGGTGGGCGAGCCGGTCTGGCGGATGCCCATGGGCAAGCCCTACGACAAGCTCCTGCGTTCGGATATCGCGGATATGAAGAATATCGGCGGCCGGCCCGGCGGCTCGATCACGGCGGCGCAGTTCCTTGCCCGGTTCGTCGGCGAAACGCCCTGGGCGCATCTGGATATCGCAGGCGTCGCCTGGCGCGGCGACGCCGGACCGATCGGCCCCAAGGGGGCGACGGGGTTCGGCGTGCGTCTGCTCGACGCGCTGGTGCGCGAGCATGTGGAAGGGCGGGGGGCCTGACCGTTTGAGCGAGATCGGCTTCTATCACCTCACGCGCAGCACGCTGGCGGAGGCGCTGCCCGCCCTGCTGGGCCGCACGCTCGACGCGGGGGAGCGGGCGGTCGTCCGCTGCCGGGACGGGGCGGAGGTCAAGACGCTGGATGACGCCCTGTGGCGCGCCAGGGAGCCGGTCTGGCTGCCGCATGGAAGCCGCGCCATGGGACACGGGCCGCGCCAGCCGATCTGGCTGACCGAGGGCGAGGACGTGCCGAACGGGGCGGCGTTCCTCTTCCTGCCGGATGGCGGGCCGGAGGCGGTCTGGGCGGCGGAGGCGCTGGGCGCGTTCCGCCGGGTGTTCGATCTGTTCGACGGCGGGGACGAAGCCGCCGTGGCGCGGGCGCGGGCGCGTTGGCGCGCGGCGAAGGCGGCGGGACACGGAATGGCCTATTGGCAGCAACAGCCGCGCGGCTGGAAACGGTCCGCATGAGCGGGGGGCGGGAAGGGTCATGACACCGGGGGAGATGGAGCAGGAAAGCCGGGAAGGGGCGGGGGATTCGCCGCCTCTTCCGCCAATCGCGAAGGTTGCGCCCGGGCCGGGAGGCGGCATGCCGTCGATGTGGACGATCATCGGCGCCTCGTTGCGCGATGCCTGGCGTCTGGCCGGGCAGGAAAAGGCGACCGTGGCGCTGTTGCTGACGCTGGAACTGCTTCTCGGCGGGGTGCCGCTTCTGGCCGGAAAGGGCGCGAAGGAGAGCGACCTGCCTTTCCTGACCGATATGCTGGCGCAATTGCTGGCTCTGCCCTTCACGCTCCGCTTCTGCGCGGCGCTGCTGGGCATCGCGCGGGCGGACGCGCTGCCGCCTGCCGTCTGGGTGCGGCTGGCGGGGTGGGGGGCTTTCTGCGTCGTCCTGGGCATGCTGGAGAGCGTGGCCGCCTTGCCGGTACCGCTCCCGCGTCCGGTCACGGCGGCCATCGAACTGGGGGCGATCTATTTCGCGCTGCGCCTGCTGCCGCTCTATCCCGCCATCATGAGCTGGCCCGACTGGCCGGGGATCGACCGTCTGTGGGCGGCTTCGCGGCGTTTCGTCATGCCGCTGATCGGTTGCGCGGTCGCGGTCTACCTGCCCATTTTCCTCGTCATCATTCTCGTTCTCGCCGCGACGTCGGTGATCGGCCATGGCGGGGACGATCCGGTTTTGACGACGGCGCGGCTGGAGCATCTCCTGGAGCCGCTTCTCCCCGTCATGACCGTGTTGACCGCGCTGCTGGCCACGGCGGCCACGCTGTTCGGCGCGGCGTTGAGGGTGCGGCTGTTCCGGCTGATCGCATGACGGGGCCGGGGCAGGAAAGGCCGTGAAGAAAAGGCCATGAAGATAAGATAGGGAGGGTGTGGAATGCCGATGCGGAAGATCACGCTCAGGAATGGAACCGAACTGCCTGTCCTGGGCATGGGGACGTGGAATGTCGGCGACTGCACGGAACGCAGGGCGGAGGAGATCGCAAGCCTGCGGGCGGGAATCGAGGCCGGGCTGCGGGTGATCGACACGGCCGAGATGTATGGCGGCGGCCGCTCCGAAACGCTCGTCGGCGAGGCGATCGACGGCGTGCGCGAGGAGGTCTTCCTCGTCACCAAGGTGCTGCCGTCCAACGCCTCCTTCGAGGGGGTGCGGCGCGCCTGCCGGAACTCCCTGCAACGGCTGGGGACGGACTGGCTCGATCTCTACCTGCTCCACTGGCGCGGCGGCGTGCCTCTGGCCGAGACGGTGCGCGGGATGGAGAGCCTGCGGGCGGACGGCGTGATCCGCGACTGGGGTGTTTCGAATTTCGATGTCGATGACATGGAGGAGCTGGAGGAACTGGGCGGATTCTGCGCGGCGAACCAGATTCTCTACAATCTGGAATATCGCGGCGTGGAGTTCGACCTGCTGGACCGCGATCGCGTGGCGGGGGTGGTGAACATGGCCTATTCGCCGCTGGGTCAGGGCGGCGAATTGCTGCATCATCCGGTGCTCGACGGGATCGCGGCGCGGCATGAAACCTCGGCGGGAGCGGCGACGGCGGCGCAGATCGCGCTGGCGTGGGTGTTGCGGCGCGGCGATGTGCTGGCGATTCCCAAGGCGGGAACGATGTCCCATCTGCGCGAGAACCTGCTGGCGACCGAGCTGGAGCTGACGGAGTCCGATCTCGCCGCGCTGGACGGCGCCTTTCCGCCGCCCCGGCGCAAGACGCGTCTCGCTATGATCTGAGCATCAACGGGTCCGGCGCGGGCACGCGGCGCGTCGCGGCCAGACGAACCGGCATAAGGGGCATATCCTGTCCGCTCTCGTTCTCTTTCTGCTCCTTTGCGGCCTTCCCGCCCTGCGGTGGGCCGCGCTGTCCGTGCCGGTTCCGTTTTCCGATTCCGCCCGGCGCGGTGTCGGGCTGGCGCTTGCGAGTCTGCATCTGGCGGCGGTCTGCTGGGTCTCCGCGCACAGCGTCCGTCTCACTGCGGGCCCGCTGCATCTGGACCCGTTGCGCGATGCGTTGGACGCGGTGGTGGTGGCGGTCTCCTTCGCGGCGCGGGGGCCGGGTGCGGCGGCGCTCATGCTCGGCGCGGCGGGGCTGGTGCTGGACGGCGTGGCGGGGGCGACGCTGCTCGGACTGGCCGGGATGCTGGCGGGAGGAATGACGGGCGCCCAGGGTGGATGTCGGGTCGGATTTCTGGCCGGGGGGCTGGTGCTGCTCGTGACGGGCGCTGGCGGGTCGGCGGTGGTGTCCTGCCTGACGGGGCTGGTGCTGCTGGCGGCCTTCGCGGACGTGCCGGTGCTCGGGCTGGCGTTGCTGGCGACGCATGTCACGCCCGACCCGGCGGTCGGATGGCTGCTCGTCGCGGCGGGTCTGGCGGGGTGCTGCCCCATTGGGCAAGGGCGGTGGACCCTGGTGTCGCGGCGTGTGGTACTGCCGCTTTTCTGGCTGGCGGCGCTGCTCGGCGCGCGCCGGGCCGATCTGGCGGAGACGGCGCTGGCCGCCGCCGAGGCGTTGCTGCTGTCCATGGTGCTGTTGCCTGTGCCGGGAGTCGCGGAGGGGCGGGCGGGTATCCTGCTGCGATCGGTTTTGCCCGGTGCGGCGGGGTTTCTGCCGCTCTGGCTGGGGCTGCACGCGTTCTTCGGACTCGCGGCGGCGGAGACGGGCTGGATCGTGCCCGCGCTGGCGCTGGGCGGGGTGATCGGCTGGATCGCGGTGCTGGAGCTGCGGGCCTGTTGGCGCAGGCTGGGGGAAGCGGGGCTTGATCGAGTCGAAGACTATGTGCTGCCGGGGCTGGCGGCGGTCGCGCCGGGGCTGGTCTTCATGATCGTCGCCCCGGGTCTCGCGGCGATGTGCGGGGCGGCGGAGGCATGGTCCGGCTCGCTCTTCGCGCCGGTGCCGGGCGGGGATGGCGGGCGCTGGCTGCCCTGGCTCGCCGCGTTGCTTCTGGCGTCTGTGGTCCTGGCGGCAGGGCCGGGCGGGCGGATGACGCGCGATCCGTTCGAGGAGCCGGGCGCGCGGCCGGGCGCGGCGGTCTGGGCCTATGGCTGGCGCAGGCGGGCGGTACTCTTCCGTCGGGCCGGACGGCGCTGGGGGGAGTCCCTCGCGAAGGCGGCTGACATGAAAAACGGCCTCGGGCTGGCGCTCAAGGCACCGCTATCGCCCGCCTTCTGGCTGGGGCTTGTGGCGTTCGGCCTGGCGGTGCTGGGAGCCGCCGCGTGACCGCGGTCTTCGAAGGGGCGAGCGAGGCGCTGCTCTGGCTGATCCAGATGGCGATCGTCCTGCTCGTCGCGCCGCTGTTGGTCGATTTCGGCGCGATGATCCGCGCCTGGCTGGACGGGCGACGCGCCGGGCGCTGGGGCGCGCGCTGGCGGCTTCTGCTGGCCGGATGGCAGGCCGGGGGCGCGGTGGGGGTGGAGGCGCGGCTGGCGCTGGGCTTTGCCGTCGCGGCGCTGGCCGTGCTGCCGATTGCGACGTTCTGGACGTTTTTCCCGGTTCTGGCCGATCCGCTGGCGGTCGGCCTGCTGCTGCTGGCCAGCCGGGCGGCGCTGTGGAGGTTCGCGGCTTCGGCGGGCGCGCCAGTGTGGCGGCGGGACGGGGCGGCGCTGCGGTTCGTGCGGGGTGAGGCGTGGCGGCTGGGCGCGCTGGCGTTGATACTCGTGCTGGTGAGCGCGCTGATCGCCATCGCCTTGCCCGGCGCGAACGGGCTGGCGGGGCTGACGCGGAATTTGCGGATCGACGCGGCGCCGTCCCTGGCGGGCGGGCTGGTCTTCATGGCGCTGGCGATGCTGGCGATCGCGGCCCCCCTGCTCGATACCGGAGCATGCGAGGCGCTGTTTCCCCGCGCCGGAGGACGGGAGCGGGCCGTGCTGCGGCTGGCGCTCGATCTCGGGGCGTGCGGATGGTACGTCCTGCTGGCCGATCTGGCCATGCCGGGGCTGGTGGCGGGAGAGGGCTGGCGCGGGCAGCATCTGCTGGACTGGGCGGCGATGCCCGTCCGTTTGGCGTTGATGGCCGGGCTGGGCGCGTTGTTCGACTCATGGCGCAGGCCGGGCGTGGCGGTCATGCTGGCGGCGGCGGGCGTGGCGCTGGTGCTGGCGGGGAGACTCGGGGCATGACAATGCTGTTCGGGCTGTTCTTCCTGCTGGCGTTGGCCTCGATCGGGCGGGACGGGCGCGTTCTGCCCGTGCAGGGTGTGCTTGCGGCGGGATGCGTGGCCGTGGCGGCGCGCGGAGACGTCGCGATCGCGGCGGCGCTGGCGGCGCTGGCGACGAATGGCGCGGCCTGGGCGGGATTGCGGCGGCTCGCGCCCCATGAACCGGGGGGGCGCGGCCTTCCGCAACCGGCGCTGATCGGGATTCTGGGCGGCATGGTGCTGGTGCTGCTGTTGCTGCTCGCTCTGGCCGCGCCGTCGGACCTGCCCGTGCTGATGGCGGCGGGGGTGGTGCTGCTCGGACTGTGCGGCGCGGCGCAACCGGCGCCTCTGGTGCAGTTCGTCGGATTGCTCGGGGCGGTGAACGGGCTGATCGTCCTGGCCGGGGTGCTGGGCAACGGCATGCTGCTGCTGGCGGCGCTGCTGGTCTGGGCGGCGCTGGGCGTTCTGGGCGTCTGGCTGCTGCCGCGTCTGGCGTGGTTGCGCGTGGATCTCCCCGATGAGGGGTGAGGCACTGCTGGCGGGGGGAGGAAGCCTCGTTCTGGCGCTGCTGCCGTGCTGGCCCCTGCTCGCGGCGTGTCTGCTGGCTTTGACGGGGCGGGGGCAGCGCGCGGCGGCGGCGCTGTTCCTGGCGGGCACGGGGCTGGCGGGCACGATCCTGCTGACGCCTTTTCTGCCCGGACAGGATGCGTTGTCCGACGTCGTGCGCGTGCTGGCGGCGGGAATGCCTCTGCTGCTCTGGCGCAGGGAGGCGGCGGAGCGGCTTTCGGGGGTGGTGGTGTTCCTGACGGCGTTCTGCGTCATGCTCGCGGTGGGGCTCAGGGCGATGTTGCCGGTGGTGGCGTTGCTGGCGCTGGCCTCCGTTCTGCCCGCGTTGCATGAGGCGGCGGGAGCCCCTCGCGCGCGACAGGCCTGGGAAAAGGCGCGTCTGCGCGCCATGGGCGCCGTGCTGGCGCTGCTTGGCGCGGCGCTGGCGGTTTCGCCGGGCGGGGTGGGGACCACCGGGCGGGCCGGGATGTTGCTTCTGGCCGTGGGGCTTTGTCTGCTGGCGGGGCTCGGGCAGGCGGCGTTTGAAGCTCCGGGGGTCGATAGGGGGCTCGACGGATTGCCGCGTCTCGGGGCTCTGGCGCTGATGTTGCGCCTGCCGCCCCATGAGGTGATTCATCTGGTGTTTCTCGTGGCTGGTCTGGTGGCGCTCGCCCTTGCCGTGTTGCGGCGGGAGAGCGGGACGGCGGCGCTCGTGACGCTTTGCGCGGCCGTGGGCGTATCGGGGAACGGGGTGCTGGTGGCGGCCCTGCTGCTCCTGACTCTGGGCGTGGCGCTGGAGTGCGGGCGGATCAGCGAAGGGGAGCGGCGCTGGATGGCGGCGGCGGTGCCCCCGTCTCCTGCTTTTCCTGCCGCCGCGCTGCTGGTCGGGCCCTTGCTGGAGATGGACAGGCTGGCGGGGGGAGTCGTGTTGCTGATGGTGGTGGCGCAGGCGGCGCGGCTCCGGCCGGCATGGGTGGAACGGGCGGGACCGGCCTTCTGGCTTCTGGCGGCGCTGGGCGTGGGTGCGGCGGTGACCTTGGCCTGTGGCGCGCCGGGAAACTGGCCGTGGAGCGGGGGGCTGGCATGGCGGGCGGCGTGAGCATGGCGGCGGCGATCCGGGCCGGGGAGCGTATCGCGCCGGGGCCTTTTCCGCCCGAAAGTTTTGTGCTCGATGAGCGGCAATGGGAGGCGATGGTCGAGGCGGCCGTCGCCGATCCGCTCTGGTTCATCGGCCATTGGTGCGAGGCCGGGCGCGCCTATGCGCTGTTTCTCGATCGCGAGCGCCCGCTGATGGCCGGCACGGCGTTGGTGGACGGGCGTTATCTCGCCCTGTCGCGGGCGCTTCCCGCCGCGTGCTGGGCGGAACGGGCGGCGCAGGATCTCTGCGACGCGCGGCCGATGTTCGCGCGGGAGGTCGCGCCCTTGCTGGATGAAGGCGGGTGGCTGCGCGCCACGCCGCTTTCTCCCCGGCCTGGTCCGGGGCAGGCGGCGCGGGAGGCGTCGCCCGAGGCGGAGCCGCTCGGCATGGGGTTCGGCGCGGCGGCGGCGTTGCTGACGCCGGTGCTGGCGGACGGGCGGCTGGAGATGCGGCCCTCCCATGCGCATCGGGGGTTTCTGGCCCGATTGCGCGGGATGCGGGTGGAAGAGGCGCTGGCGCCGGTCGGGCGGGTTCATGCGGGCGGGTTCGTCGCGCATCCGCTGGCCTATTGCCGGGCGGTGGAGCAGGCGCTGGGAGCGGTCGTGCCGCCGGACGGGCGGGATGGGCGGATCGTTCTGGCGGAGATCGAGCGGATCGGCGTGCATCTGGCCGATCTCGCGGCGAGCGGCCGCGCCGCCGGGGGCGGTCTGCTGGCGACTCATGCCGTACTGGCGCGTCAGGCTCTGGCGGAGTTGTGCGTCACGCATGGGGCGACGCGTCGCCTGACGGATGCGATCGCGCCGGACGGGGTGGCCGAGGGCATTGCCGCGCCCGAACTCGGCGCGGCGGCGGCGGCGCTGATGGAGGAGCGGCTTCCCGACCTGACCGAAGCGCATCGGCTTTTCGCGGAACGTTTGCGCGGCGTGGCGGTGCTGGGGCGCGGGCTGGTCGAGCGGTTCTGCATCGGCGGGCTGGCGGGCCGCGCGACGGGGCGGTCCTTCGATCTGCGGCAACAGGAGGAGGACCATCGGCACATGCCGGGGCGCGCGGGTTCGCTCGTCGAGGGGGACGCGCTGGCGAGAGGCACGCTGCGGCTGCGCGAGATCCGGGATTCGGCGCTGCGGATCGCGCGCGTGGCCGAGCATTTCGGGGAAGGCGGTGTGCCGCCCGTCGGCGCGCATGGCGGGGAGGGCATCGGAGCGGCGGAAGGGCCGCGCGGCGATGTCTGGTATTGGGTGCGGGTGAAGGACGGGCGGATCGAGGCAATCTGGGTGCGGGACCCGGCCTTCAGCCTCGGCCCCGCGCTGGGCGCGGTGTTGCGGCGGGACGATGCGGCGCGCTGGCCGCTCGCGCTGGCCTCGCTGGGTGTCCCGGCGGCGGGAATGGCGCTTTGAACGTCGTGTCGGACGTTCAGGCGCCGCTCATGGTTTCGGCGGCTTGTCGCGGCGGGAGACGAGAAGCTGGTTGATGCGGAAGCCGTCCACATCCACCACCTCGAAGCGGAAGCCATGCGTGTCGACCCGGTCCGTCTTGCGGGCCATGCGGCGCAGGCGGTTCATGATGAAGCCGCCGATCGTGTCGAACATCTCGCGTTCGGCGATCAGGTCGATATGCAGTTCGCGGATCACGTCGCCGATCGGGGCCGCGCCGTCGATGAGCCAGGAATCCTCGTCGCGCCGGACGATCGCCTGCTCCTCGAAAGGGCTGGCCAGACCGTCCATCAGCGCGCCCATGATGTCCTTGAAGGTGATCAGCCCGACCACCAGCCCGTATTCGTTGACGATCAGGCCGAATCCCGCGCCGTGGCTGTCGAACTGCGCCAGCGTGTCCCAGAGGTTCAGCGTGTCGGGCAGGGAGAGCACGTCCCGGCGCAGGCGGTAGAGCGGGTTCTGCTCCGGCGTCTCCGGCGGCGGGACGGCGCCGTCATCGACCACGGAGACCAGCACGTCCTCGGCGCGGATGGAGCCGATCACATGATCCAGCCCGCCGTCGCAGAGCGGATAGCGCGAATAGGGGCGGACGCGCACCTTGTCGCGCTGGACGTCCGGACTCTCCTGCATGTCGAGAAAGACGATCTCGTCACGCGGGGTCATGGCGGAGGTGACGGCGCGGTCCTGCAGGGCGAGGACGTTCTGGATGAGCTGATGCTCCTCCTGCGAGATCACCCCGGCATCCATGCCTCCCGCGAGGATCGCGCTCAGATCCTCCGGCGTCACCGGCTCGACGGCGGAGGCGGCCGGGATGCGCAGCACGCGCAGGAGCCAGTCGGAGATCTTCGAGAAGACCCAGACCGCCGGATAGAGCAGCTTCAGCGCCAGTTCCGGAAACCAGCCGACTTTCAGCGCCACGCGGTCCGGCGCGTTCAGCGCCACGCGCTTGGGCAGGAGATCGGCGAAGATCACGAACACGCCCGTCACCATCATGAAAGCGGCGATCGCGGCGATGCGCCCGGCTACGCCCGGGGACAGTCCGGTCAGTGCGAGCGCGTCAGCGAAAGCGGGCGTCATCAGTTCGCTGCTGATGATGCCGCCGAGAATGCCCACGGCGTTCAGGCAGATTTGCAGGACGGTGATGACCTGCCCGCTGTTGCGCCGCAATTTGAGGAAGGTGGCGGCGCGCGAATCCCCGGCTTCGGCCAGGGCCCGCAACCGCACCTCCTTCGCGGCGGCGAAAGAGATCTCCGAAAGGGAAATGAGGACGGACACGCCGATGATGACGATCATGGCCGCGACGCCGAGAAGGAAGGGCGTCATGGCGTCGGGCGGTTGGCGGGGCCGGGGCGAATCAGGACGGGCATGCGGGGCGAAGTCTAGCGGAAGGGGGGGTATGACGCCACCGAAAGCGGCGTCGGCGCGTGAAGACGTTCACGGTCCGGTGTATATTCCTCGTAAGGTGGAGGAACCCCGGAGCGTTTCAGGCGATGCTTCGCGGAGTACGTCTTGTCGGGCCAGCCCGCGAAAGGAGCCTGCCGAATGAGTAAAGCTGAAATGATGGCGCAGATGGCCGGAAAGGCCGGGCTGATCGCCGCCCTCGACCAGAGCGGCGGCTCAAGCCCCAAGGCGCTGGCGCATTATGGCATCCCCGAAACCGCCTATCATTCCGAGGACGAGATGTTCGCCCTGATGGCGGAGATGCGCGTCCGCATCATGACGGCGCCGAGCTTCACGGGCGAGCGGGTCATCGCGACGATTCTGTTCGTGCTGACCATGGATTCCAAGGTAAAGGGCGAACCGACACCGTCCTATCTCTGGCGCGAGCGCGGCGTCGTTCCCTTCGTGAAAATCGACAGGGGGATGGAGGACGAAGCCGACGGCGTTCAGCTCATGAAGCCGATCCCGGATCTGGACGCGCTGCTGGAGCGCGCCGCGAGGCTGGGGGTGTTCGGCACCAAGGAGCGTTCCGTCATCCGTCTGGCGAGCGAGAGCGGCATCCGCGCGATCGTCAGGCAGCAGTTCGATCTGGCCGCGAAGGTGCGCGCGCATGGGCTGCTTCCGATTCTCGAGCCCGAGGTGCTCGTGAAAAGCCCGCAGAAGAAGGAATGCGAGCAGATCCTGCATGACTGCGTCCTGGAGGAGATACGGGCGCTTCCGGCGGAGGCGCGCATGATGCTCAAGGTGACGCTGCCCGAGGTGCCGGATCTTTATGACGACATTGCCCGCGATCCGCATGTGGTGCGTGTCGTCGCGCTGTCCGGCGGATACACGGAGGACGAGGCCTGCGCGAAGCTGAAACGGAATCATCGCATGATCGCCAGCTTCTCCCGCGCGCTGGTCGGCGATCTGCGGCATCAGATGGACGAGGCGGAGTTCGATTCCGTTCTGGCGGATGCGATCGCGAAGATTTACGACGCGTCCGTGAACAAGGTCTGAAACGGCCTTCCGGGCGTCCTCACGCCGGGTCGAGCCCGGCGAGGGCGCGCCAGCCGGCCTCGTCCATCGTCTCGATGCCGAGTTCGGCGGCCTTGCGGGCCTTGGAGCCCGGGTTCTCCCCCAGGACGACCAGACCCGTATTGCGGGACACGTTGTCCGTCACCTGCGCGCCGAGGCGCCCGGCAATGGCTTTCGCTTCCGGGCGGGTCATGGTGGAGAGCGTGCCGGTGAAGACGATGGTCCTGCCGGACAGGCGGCCCTCCCGAGGCGCTTCTTCCGGCGTGATGGTGAGAAGGGCGGCCAGATCGTCGAGGGTTGCGAGGTTATGCGGCTCGCGGAAGAAGGCGGTGAGGTCGTCGGCGATGGCCTCGCCGATTCCCATGATCGAGCCCAGCGCCAGCCGCTCGTCCGAGCCGATCACGACGGCCTTGCGCATCGCGTCGTTCCATGCCTCGTAGCTGCGGTAATGGCGCGCGAGGAGTTGGGCGTTGCGTTCGCCGATGCGGCGGATGCCGAGGCCGAAGATGAAGCGCGACAGCGGGATCGTGCGGCGGGTTTCGATGGCGCGCAGGAGATTGGCGGTGGACAGCGCGCCCCAGCCCTCGCGGGTCTCGATCTCGGCGGCATGCGCGGCGAGGCGGAAGATGTCGCCGGGATTATGGATCAGCCCCGCGTCATGGAATTCCCGGATGCTCTTTTCGCCCAGCCCCTCGATGTCGAAGGCGGCGCGCGAGACGAAATGGATGAGCCGCTCGACCACCTGCGCCTCGCAGGTCAGCCCGCCCGTGCAGCGGCGCACGACCTCGCCCGGCGGGCGGACGGCGAGCGCGCCGCAGACGGGGCAGCGATCGGGGAAGACGAAGGCCGGGCCTCTCTCCGTGCCGGGCTCCTCCACCCGGCCGAGAATCTGCGGGATCACGTCGCCCGCGCGCTGGAGGCGGACGAGATCGCCCGGGCGCACGTCCTTGCGCGCGATCTCGTCCTCGTTATGCAGCGTGGCGCGTGAGACCAGCACGCCGCCGACATTCACCGGCTCCAGATGGGCGGTCGGCGTAAGGGCGCCCGTGCGGCCGACCTGGATCTCGATGCGTATGAGGCGCGTGATGGCCTGCTCGGCGGGGAATTTCCACGCCACCGCCCAGCGCGGCGCGCGCCCGACGAAGCCGAGGCGCTCCTGAAGGGGGATGTCGTCGATCTTCAGCACGACGCCGTCGATGTCGTACGGCAGATCGGCGCGGACGCGGCCGAGATTTTCGACATAGGCCGGGATGTCGGCGGCATGGGGGATGAACGCGGAATGGGGATTCACGTCGAATCCCCAGCGGCGCAGCGTGGCGAGATATTCCCAATGAGTGGGGGCCACGCGGTGCGCGGCGTAGCCCTGCGCGTAGGCGAAGAGGGAAAGCGGGCGCGAACGGGTGATCTCCGGGTCCAACTGGCGCAGCGAGCCCGCCGCCGCATTGCGCGGATTGGCGAAGGGGCGCTGGCCGTTGAGGTCCGCCTGACGGTTCAGTTCGAGGAATTCCGCCTTGGTCAGGAAGATCTCGCCGCGGATCTCGATGAAATCCGGCGCGTCCTCCGGCAGGGCCTCGGGGATGTCGCGCAATGTGCGGAGATTGGCGGTGACGTCCTCGCCCTCCTGCCCGTCTCCGCGTGTGGCGCCCGCGACGAGGCGGCGGTTCTCATAGGTCAGGCTGATGGACAATCCGTCGATCTTCGGCTCGGCCACGAAGGCGAGATCGTTGACCGCCGCGTCGTCCAGTCCGAGGAAACGGGCGGCGCGCGCGACGAACTGGCCGAATTCCTCCGGATTGAACACGTTGTCGAGGGAGAGCATCGGTACGCGATGGCGGTGCTTGCCGAAAGCGGAATCCGGCGGCGCGCCGACGCGGCTGCTGGCGCCGCCATTCCGGCGGAGTTCCGGATGCGCGGCTTCCAGCGCCAGAAGCTGGCGGCGCGTGGCGTCATACTCCGCATCCGTGACCTCGGGGGAGTCGCGCAGATGATAGGCCTCGTCCCAGCGGGCGATCAGAGCTTCGAGGCGGGCGTGGTCCTGTTCAGGCGTGCTCATCGGTTCCCAGCAGACTGTCGGCGGCGGCGCGGGCGGCGTCGGTGACGGTGTCGCCCGCCAGCATCCGGGCGATTTCCTCGCGTCGCGCCGCGGGAGAAAGGATTTCGGCGAGGGTCTCGGTGCGGCCCTGCCGCATGTACTTGCTGACGCGCAGATGCGTCTCGCCGCGTGCCGCGACCTGGGGCGAATGAGTGACGACGAGCACCTGCACATCCCGTGCGACCTGATGCAGCCGGTCGCCGATCGCCGAGGCGGTCGCGCCGCCCACTCCGGAATCCACCTCGTCGAAGACCAGCGTGGCCACGGGCGAGCGTCCGGCCAGTACCACTTTCAGCGCCAGCATGAGGCGGGAGAGTTCGCCGCCGGACGCGACCTTCGCCAACGGGCCGGGCGGCTGGCCGGGATTGGCGGCGATGAGGAAGGCCGCCTGCTCGCGCCCGCGAATGGTCCAGGCCTCGGGATCGAGCGGCAGGAGCGAGACGAGGAAGCGGGCGCGCTCCAGCTTCACCGGCCTGAGTTCGGCGGTGACGGCGGCTTCCAGACGGCGCGCGGCGGTCTCGCGCGCCGCGCTGAGGCGCGTGGCCTCGGTCTCGAACGCCGCGCGGGTGTCGCGTGCCCGAGCCTCCAACTGCGCGATGCGGGCATTGCCACTGTCGAGCGCGGCCAGCCGGGCCTGCATCGAGGCAAGCAGGCCCGGCAACTCCGGGACGGCGACGCCATGCTTGCGGGCGGCGGCGCGCAGGGCGAACAGCCGTTCCTCGGTTTCCTCCAGCGCGCGGGGGTCGGAATCAGAGTCCGAGGCGAGGCGCGAAAGCGTCGTCTCGGCCTCGGCCAGGGCTTCCTCCGCCTTCTCCAGCGCGGTCAGGGCGTCCTGCGCGCGCGCCTGCTGCGACGAGGCGGGCCGGGCCGAGTCCGGATCGAGCGGCGCGGGAAGCAGGCGGCCCAGCGCGCGGGCGGCGGCGCGCAGGGCCGCCGCTGGGCCGCCCGCCCGCCGGTCCCGCGGCGTGAGTTCGGCCAGCGCGGCGGCGATCGCCTCGCCGCGCCGCTCGCTCTGCTGGAGCCCGGCGCGCAGGGCGGCGAGGTCCTCTTCCTCATTCTCCCGCGGCGCGAGGGCGGCGAGTTCCTCCACCGACTGGCGGAGCCATTCCTCCTCCCGCGCGGCGGTCTCCATCTCGGCGCGGGCCGTCGCCAGCGCCGCGACGGCCTCGATCCAGCTTCGATAGGTGCGGGCCACGGCGTTCCGCAGGGCGGGGTCCACGCCGAAGGCGTCGAGAAGATCGAGATGGGTGGACTGGTCGGCGAGGCCCATCTGCTCGTGCTGACCCTGGATTTCGACGAGCAGCGCGCCGATGCGCCGGAGCAGCGCGACGCCGATCGGCTGATCGTTGAGATAGGCGCGGGAACGAGCGTCCGCCGTGACGATTCGCCGCAGCAGGATGGGCTCGTCCGGATCGTCGAGGCGGATGCCCTGCTCGGCCAGGAGATCATGGACGGGATGGGAGGGAGGCACCTCGAAACTCGCGGAGACGGCGGCCTGCGCCGCGCCCGCGCGCACGAGACCGCCGCTGGCGCGCTCGCCCAGGGTGAGGCCGAGACTGTCGAGCAGGATGGATTTGCCCGCCCCCGTTTCGCCGGTCAACACCGTCAGGCCGGGACTGAAGCCGAGATCGAGCTTCTCGATCAGCACCACGTCACGGATCGAGAGATGGGTCAGCATGCATGCCCGCTATCGTTCGGAGCCTGTTCGCGAGGCCGCGTTGATATCCCGTCAGAAGATGAAGTGCCACATTCTGGTGATGAGACCTTCAGGCCGGCTCTTGGGCCGCACGTCGCGGGACTGCACCAGCTTGTTGTCACGCAGGTCGTCATACGTATAGCGATACCACTCGCTGGCCGGGTAATTATAGCCCAGAACGGCGGCGGCGCGCTGCGCTTCGGCCTTGAGACCGAGCGCGAGATCGACTTCCACGATGCGGTGAAGCGCCTCGGCGACGTGGTTGGTGGTCTGATAGTCCTGCACCACCCGCTGATACCGGGTCAGCGCGGCCTCATAGCTGTGTTGGCCCTGGTAATAGCGGCCGACAAGCATTTCCTTGCCGGCCAGATGGTCGCGGCAGAGGTCGATCTTGAGCTGCGCATCGCGGGCATAGGCCGTCTGCGGGAAGCGGGTGACGACTTCTTCCAGCGCGTCCATGGCTTCCGACGTGCCCTGCTGGTCGCGCTGCACGTCGGCGATCTGCTCGTAATAGCAAAGCGCGCGCAGGTAGAAGGCGTAGGCGGCGTCCGGGCTGGTGGGATGGAGTTCGAGATAGCGGTCGATCTGCTGGACGGAGAGCGCATATTCGCCCTGGAGATAATAGGCGTAGCCTTCCATCAGCTCCGCATTCGCGGTGTAGCCCGAATAGGGATAGTTCTGCTGGAGCAGCTCGAATTCGCCCGAAGCCAGCGTGTAACGCTGGGAGTGCAACGCATCGACGCCGTAATTGTAGAGTGCCTCGGCGCTGGCCATCTTGGGCACGTGCACTTCCTGCTTGTTGGAAAGGAGTGAACAGCCGCACAGTATGGACATTCCCGACGCAGCCGCGAGGGCGCGGATGCCGGGTGACAGGAGGCGATGCAGGCGTTCGGGGCTGTGTGACATGCGGACTCTTCCAGTGACGCCGCATTTTATATCATGCGACGGCCGCTGGGAAACCCCATCCCGCATTCACGCCGCGACGCGGAGAACGGAAGCGGGGGTGTGGGAGGCGGACAGCCGCCAGTTGGCGGAATCGGCCAGAACCGCGCGTAGGAGACGATTATTCAGGCAATGGCCGGATTTATGGCCGATGAACCGCGCTTGCAGGCGATGACCGGCGAGGTAGAGATCGCCGATCGCATCCATCATCTTGTGACGCACGAACTCGCCGGACCGGCGCAGGCCGCCGGGGTTGAGGATTCTGTCCTCCTCGACGACGATGGCGTTCTCCAGGGAGCCGCCCCGGGCGAGCCCCATTTTTTTCAGCGCCTCGATGTCGCGCCGTTCGACGAAGGTGCGGCAATTCGCCACCTCGTGTCGGAATCGCTGTTCGGTCAGCGGCATGACATGGGCCTGACGGCCGATGGCGGTGGCGGCGAAATCGATGGAGAAAGCCAGCAACATGCCATGTTTGGCGGGGCGTAACTCGGCGAAGGCGCCGTCTTCCCCCTCGACGCGAACGGGACGCAGGATTTCGATCCGGCGGCGCGGCGCGTCCTGCTCGACCCGTCCGGCGCAGCAGATCAGGAAATCGAACTCCGCGGCGGAGCCGTCCAGGATCGGCATTTCCGGCCCGTCTATGTCCAGCAGAGCGTTGTCGATGCCGTTGCCGCTCAACGCGGCCATGACGTGCTCGACCGTTGCGACGCGGATGGCGGGATCGGTCGCGTCGCCGAGGACCGTGCTCAGCCGCGTGTCGACGACACGATCATAAAGCGCGGGGATAACCGGCGCGCCGGGAAGATCGCTGCGGCGGAAGGCGATTCCGTGACCGGCCGGCGCGGGGAGGAGGGAAAGACGGACCTTCATGCCGCTGTGAAGCCCGATCCCCGTGCATGAGATCGGGTTGGCGAGGGTCCGTTGCCGTGCCGCTCCGGTGGAACCCGGAACCGTGCCGTCCGCCGCCGGAGCGGGGGCTTCACATACGGTCAGGCTCTGCATTCGGCGGCTCCGGAACTGTGGGGCCGGGGCATGGGGAACCCCGGGGCTCGACGCATTACATAAAACGGGCGGAATGTTTGCCGCCAGTCAATGTTTGTTGCCGAGTATTACGCATCAACTCCTTGAAAAAACGTCAAAATTCGGGCGAGATTGATGAACTGTGATCCATGTCACTGCTGCCGCCGGAGAAAGGCCGGGATGTCCAGCGGATTTTCCTCCTCCTGACCTTGCTGCGGCGCGGGCGGCTGAGGCTGGGTCTGCGCGGGCTGGGCGGCCAGGCCGGGTTCGACGCGCGGCGGCTGCGGAGCCTCCGGCGCGGGGGCGGCGGCACGACCCCGAAGCGCGCCGGTCACGATGCCGAACAGGCTGCGCGGCGGCGCCGCGGGCTCCGGCTGGCGCTGCGGATCGGAGAAGAGACCGGCGCGGGGCGACGGGGCGCGGCCGGCCTGGGACGGGATGGAATGAGGCGAGGGCGCGCCCGGACCGTCCGGCGTAAAGCCGGGGCGCGGAACGGCCGCATAGGTGGAGGCGGGCTGGAAGGGTTGCTGGCCATGCGCGGGCGCGGGCTGCGTTTCGGCGGGCGCGGCCTCCGGCTCGGCGGCCACGGGAGTCTCGACGGGCGGCGGGGTGTCGATGCCGGTCGCGACGACAGAGACGCGGATGCGCCCGTTCAGCGACGGGTCGATCGCCGAGCCGAAAATGATGTTCGCGTCGTCGGCGACCTGCTCGCGGATATGGTTGGTCGCCTGGTCCACCTCGTACAGCGTCATGTCGTCGCCGCCGGTGATGTTGATGAGCAGGCCGCGCGCGCCCGCCATGGAGGTATCCTCGAGCAGCGGGTTGGAGATCGCCTGCTCGGCGGCGACGATGGCGCGATCGTCGCCCTCGCCCTCGCCGGTGCCCATCATGGCCTTGCCCATCTCCGCCATGACGGTGCGGATGTCGGCGAAATCGAGATTGATCAGGCCGGGCGCCATCATCAGGTCGGTCACGCCGCGCACGCCCATGTAGAGGACGTTGTCGGCCATCTTGAACGCGTCCTTCCAGCTCGTCCGCTCATTGGCCATGCGGAAGAGATTCTGGTTGGGGATGACGATCAGCGTGTCCACATATTGCTGAAGCTCGGCGATTCCCGCCTCGGCCGAGCGGGCGCGGCGCGGCCCCTCGAAGGTGAAGGGCTTGGTGACGACTCCGACGGTCAGGATGTTCCGGTCGCGCGCCATCTTGGCGATGATCGGCGCGGCGCCGGTGCCGGTGCCCCCGCCCATGCCGGCGGTGATGAACACCATGTGCGCGCCCTCGATATGGCGGGCGATTTCGTCGGCGGCTTCCTCGGCCGCGGCCTTGCCGATCTCGGGCTTGGCGCCCGCGCCGAGACCCTGCGTCAGATGCGGGCCGAGCTGCACCCGGCGATCGGCGCGCGAATGGGAGAGTTGTTGCGCGTCGGTATTGGCGACGACGAACTCCACCCCTTGCAGTTGCAGCGCGATCATGTTGTCGACCGCGTTCGTGCCTCCGCCGCCGACGCCGATCACCGTGATGCGCGGAGAGAAATCGGCGTGAGACTGGGACGGGAGGGTGAGGTTCAGGGTCATGGCGTATCCGAATCCGGGCAATGGGCGGCCGTTTGCGCTCCGCACAGATGATCTTGCACGTTTTGTCTTAACGGGAAGTGTATATCACACATGATTGCGAATGAAGTGAATCACGTGTTTTAAAAATCCGCCGGAGCGTGTTTCGGGCATGTCGACACTCCGGAAGGCCCGGTCGGCGCCCGCCGCCCAGGCCAGCAGCCCCGCCGCCGTGGAGAAGCCCGCCGCCGCCGAAGACACTTCAGGCAGGCCGGAGACATGCATCGGGCGACCGAAACGGACCGGCCGGTCAAGTATCCGCGTCGCCAGCGGGCCGATGCCGTCGAGCAGCGACGCGCCGCCCGTCAGAACCACGCGGCTCCGCCCGGCGCGCCCCAGACCGGCGCCGTCGAGCCGGTCGCGCACCAGTTCGAGCGTTTCCTCCACGCGCGGGCGGATGGCGGAGACGAGGCGCGCGCGCGAGACTCGCGTCATCGCGTCCCCGTGCTCGCCGATCATCTGCAACGGCAATAATTCGAGCTCTTCCACGGGCGCGACTTCCGTCGAGCCGTAGACCGTCTTGAGCCGCTCGGCATTCTCGCGCGAGGTCGAGAGCAGGCGCGCGAGATCGTTGGTGACATGCAGGCCGCCGACCGGGAGATGGGCCGTGTGCAGCAGCAGCCCCTCGCCGAAGACGGCGATGGACGTCGTGCCTCCCCCCATCTCCACGACGGTGGCGCCGAGTTCCCGCTCGTCCTCCTCCAGCACGGCGAGGCCCGAGGCGAGGGGGGAGGAGACCAGGCCCGCCAGCTTGAGTTCGGCGCGGGCGAGGACGGAATCCAGCGTCCGCAGCGCGGTGGTCGCGGCGTCCACCACATGCAGGTGGCCGGAGAGATGCTCGCAGAGATGGCCGCGCGGATCGACGATGCCGGATGTCTGATCGACGGAGAAGCCGACCGGCAGCGTATGGATGACCGAGCGGCCTTCCGTATGGGCGCGCGCCTGGCCCTCGGCGATCGTGCGGGCGACGTCCTGCGCCGTCACCTCGCGGCCGCCGATGGGCATCCGCACGTTGAAGAGGCGGCTTTCCGGCTGGCCGCAGGAGAGGTTCACCGTCACCTCGTCCAGGCGCTTGTCGGCGGCTTCCTCCGCCTGGCCGACGGTGGCGCGGATGGCCTGCTCCGCCTCCCGCAGATCGACGACGGCGCCGTTGCGGATGCCGCGCGACCGGCGCCAGCCATAGCCGAGCACCCTCAGGGAGCCGTCGGCCTCGCCGCGCCCGATCAGGCAGGTCATCTTGGTCGAGCCGATATCCAGCACCCCGAAGATGCCGGGGCGCCAGAGCCGGGGCGCGGCGGGCGCGTCCGGCGGCGGCAGGCTGAGAATGTCGCGGTCCGGCCGTTCGCGCAGCGCGGGCTCGCCTCCGACCGGGATCAGCCCCCGTCCGCGCGGACCGCGCCGCTTGCGCTTGGGAGGCTGCGGCTCTGTGACGACGAGGTCGTTCATGGGCTCTGTCCTCCGCTGTCCTGTGGGTTGCCCTCCGGCCTGGCCGGAACGGGAGCCGCCGCCGGAGCCGGCGCCTGATGGATGATCATACGATCGGGCAGGCGCATGTCGATAGAAATGACGGGACGTTCGAGGAGACGGTCCGACGCCTCATAGCGCGCCAGCCGGGCCAGGGCGGCGGGCTCGTGGCCCTCGGGAAGCAGGACGGTCGTGCCGTCGCGCAGGGTCAGGTTCCAGCGCCGGTCGCCGACCCGCACCGCGGCGACGACGAAGGACTTGACCACGGGCTGGGCGTCCATCGCGTCGATCAACTCTGCCGCCGCGACGTTCGCGCCATCACCGACCACGAGCGGCAGCTTCGTGAAGGCTTCGGCGTCCTTGCCGGTCATGCCCTGATCGGGGACGCGCTCGCCCGCGCGGTTGATGAGCTGGAACGTGCCGTGACTCTGCCAGACCGCGACCGGGCTGCGTTCCACGAGATGAATGAGGACGGTGTCGGGGAGATGGCGCTCCACCGTGGCGTGATCGACGAAGGGCAGCGCGTCGATGCGGCGGCGCGCGGCCTCGACGGAAAATCCGAACATCGGCGCGCCGGGCCGCGTGCCGAGCGCCTGAAGGAGGCTCGCCTCGGTCGTCAGGTGACGGCCCGTGATCTCGATATGCACGATCTTCAGCGGCATCATCTGGATCAGCCGGGCGCGCAGCGGCGCGAAATGCTGCTCCGATTCCGAATCGTGCAGCATGGCGGCCGCGCCCATGGCGGCTCCGGCGAGCAGGG
This sequence comes from Acidomonas methanolica, assembly GCF_004346035.1. GTDB lineage: Bacteria > Pseudomonadota > Alphaproteobacteria > Acetobacterales > Acetobacteraceae > Acidomonas > Acidomonas methanolica. The sequence continues at coordinate 52,210 of NZ_SLZN01000008.1, forward strand.
TGAGGAGAAGCAATGGCCGCAGCAGCCGCTTCTGACGCCGCCAGAACATGCGCGCGCGCGACGGGCGATCGTTGCCGTAGCCGTTCCTGCTCTGCGGGCGTGCAGCCATCAGCGGTCGAGCGCCTCCCGCACCATCCAGTCGCACAGCGCCGGATAGCTCATGCCGGTGAAGGCCGCCTGCTCCGGCAGGAGCGAGGTCGGCGTCATGCCGGGCTGGGTGTTGACTTCGAGAATGACGAGGCGGCCCGGTTCGGCGTCGTCGCCTGTGTCGTCGTAGCGGAAATCGGTGCGGGTGGCGGAGCGGCAGCCCAGCGCGCGATGGGCGGCCTCGGCGAGGCGGAGCGCCTGTTCGAACGCCGCCGGATGCAGCGCGGCGGGAAGGTGATGAACCGAGCCGCCCGGCGCGTATTTCGCGTCGAAATCGTAGAAGCCCGTCGCGGCGGGGCGGATCTCGGTGACGGTCAGCGCCCTGCCGCCCAGCACGCCCACGGTCAGTTCCTTGCCCGGAATGAATTCCTCGGCCAGCGCCACCTTGCCGAAACGCCATGTCCGGGCGATCTCGGCGCGCCGGTTGTCGCCTTCGCGCAGGATCTCGACGCCGACGGACGATCCCTCGGCGACGGGCTTGATGACATAGGGCAGCGGCAGCGGGTCGGCCGCTTCCAGCGTGGGGAGGTCCAGCGTCATGCCGCGCGCCACGGGCAGCCCGGCGGCGGCGAGGAGAGCGCGGCTCGCGGCCTTGTCCATGGCGGTCGCGGAGGCGCGGATGCCGCTATGCGTGTAGGGCAGCCCCATCCATTCGAGCACGCCCTGGATCGCACCGTCCTCGCCGAACGGGCCGTGCAGGGCGTTGAACACGACCTCCGGCGCGGCGTCGCGCAGGGCGGCGATGGTGAGGGCGATGTCCGGCCCCGCGTCGATCGGGGTCACGCGGTATCCCGCCTCGCGCAGTGCGGCGGCGATGGCCTGGCCGCTGCTGAGGCTGACGGGGCGCTCGCTGGAGATGCCGCCCATCAGGACGGCGACGTGACGGGTCATGCCGGGTTTCCCAGTCTCTTGATTTCCCAGCGCAATGCGACACCGGACCGGGCCTTGACGCGCGCGCGGACGGTTTCGCCGAGGTCTTCGAGTTGCGCGCTGGTGGCGGCGCCCAGATTGAGCAGGAAGTTGCAGTGTTTCTCGCTCACCTGCGCGTCGCCGATCCGCAGGCCGCGACATCCCGCCGCGTCGATCAGTTCCCATGCCTTGTGGCCGTCCGGATTGGCGAAGGTCGAGCCGCCGGTGCGCGAGCGGGTGGGCTGCGAGGCGTCGCGGGCGGCGCGGATGTCGGCGATATGGGTGCGGATGACGTCCGGGTCGCCCTTTCGCGCGCGGAAGCGGGCGCGGAGGACGATCGCGCCATCGGGCAGGGCCGAATGACGGTAGGAGAAGCCGAGTGCGGCATTGTCCAGACGCCGGATCGAGCCGTCCGGCAGCATGATCTCCGCCCAGTCCAGCACGGCGGCGGTGTCCGAGCCATAGGCGCCGGCGTTCATGACGACCGCGCCGCCGACCGAACCGGGAATCCCCGCGAGGAAGGAGAGACCGTCCAGCCCGGCGGCGGCGGCATGCTCCGCCAGCGTCATGTCGAGCGCCGCCGCCCCGGCGACGATGCCGTCCGCCTCGACGTCAATGCCGGAGAAGCCGCGCGCCAGCCGGATGACGAGCCCTGCGATCCCGCCGTCGCGGATGATCACGTTCGAGCATGCGCCCAGCAGGGTGACGGGCGTGCCGCGCGGCAGGGCGCGCAGGGCGGCGGCGAGGTCGTCCGCGTCTTCGGGCGTGAAGAGCGCCTCGGCGGGGCCGCCGCTGCGGAACCAGGCGCGCGGCGCGAGCGGCGCGTTATGGGTCAGGCGGCCGCGCGTGCCCGGCAGGGAAAGGGGGGTCACGCTCACGCGGCGGCGTCCTTGCTCTCCGGCTTGCCGTTCAGCGCGGCGAGCTGGCCGGGCAGGGCCTGCGCCCAGTTGGTGATGGTGCCCGCGCCGAGACAGACGACATAATCGCCCGGCTTGGCCATGGCGTTGACCATCTCCGCGAGGTGGTCAGGCGCGGAGAGCGGCACGACCGAACGGTGCCCGCGCGCGCGGAGCCCCTCCACCAGCGCGTCGCGGCTCACGCCTTCGATCGGCCCCTCGCCGGCCGCGTACACATCGGCGACGACCACCGTGTCCGCGTCGTTCATGCAGGTGCAGAACTCGTTGAACAGCCCTTGCAGGCGTGAATAGCGATGCGGCTGCACCACGGCGATGACCTGACGCGCCCCGGCCTGACGGGCGGCGCGCAGGACGGCGGCGATCTCGACCGGGTGATGGCCGTAATCGTCGATCACCGTGATGCCGCCATATTCGCCGGTGCGGGTGAAGCGGCGCTTCACGCCCCGGAAGCTGGCCAGGGCCGAGCGGATGGTCGCGTCGTCGATATCCATCTCATGCGCGACGGCGATGGCCGCGAGCGCGTTCTGGAGGTTGTGATTGCCGAGCATCGGCAGGCGGAACGGCCCGGCGCGGCGCGTGCGGTTCCGCGTGCGGTCGGTCATCACGACCTCGAAGGTCGCGCCGAGCCGGTCGGTGATGACTTTCTCCGCGCGGATATCGGCCTGCGGACTGAAGCCGTAGGTGATGACGCGGCGGTCCGAGAGGCGGGGGATCATCTGCTGCACCGCCGGATGGTCGATGCAGAGCACGGCGAAACCGTAGAAGGGGATGTTGGAGACGAACTGGTCATAGGCCGCCTGCATGGCCTCTTCCGTCCCCCAATGGTCCAGATGTTCCGGGTCCATGTTGGTGACGACGGCGATCACGGCGGGGAGGCGCAGGAAGGAGCCGTCGCTCTCGTCGGCCTCGACGACCATCCATTCGCCGGAGCCCATGCGCGTGTTGGTGCCGTACGCCTCGATGATGCCGCCGTTGATGACGGTCGGGTCCAGCTTCGCGTGTTCGAGCAGGCAGGCGACGAGGCTGGTCGTCGTCGTCTTGCCGTGCGTGCCGCCGACGGCGACGGACCATTTCAGCCGCATCAGCTCGGCCAGCATCTCCGCGCGGCGCACGACGGGGATGAGGCGCGCTCGGGCGGCGGTCACTTCCGGATTGTCGGGCCTGACGGCGGTGGAGGTGACCACGACCTGCGCGGCGCCGAGATTTTCCGCAGCGTGGCCGATATGCACGGTGAGTCCCAGCTTGCGCAGGCGCTGGACGTTGGCGTTCTCGCTGATATCCGATCCCTGCACCTTGTAGCCGAGCAGGTGCAGCACCTCGGCGATGCCGGACATGCCGATGCCGCCGATGCCGACGAAATGGATGGTGCCGATGGAGAGGGGAAGTGCGCGCATGGGAGTTCGGACTTTCGCGGAGGGCGGGTCAGAGGGTGGGGGATGAGGGCGAGGCATAGGCCGCGCAGGTCGATTCGACCAGATCGGCCAGCAGGGCGGCGCTGCCCGGCCGCGCGAGGGCGCGCGCGGCGGCGGCGGCGCGTGGGAGGGCGGCGGGATCGGCGAGCAGGGCTTCGAGGCGCTGCGTCAGCGCGGCGGCGGTGAAATCGGGCTGGCGGATCATCCAGCCCGCGCCCGCCCGCACCAGTTCCTCCGCATTCGCGCCCTGTTCGTCGGAGGCGGCGACCGGCAGCGGCACCATGATGGCGGGACGGCCCGCCATCGTGAGTTCGGCGACGGACGAGCCGCCGGCGCGGCCGATCACGAGATGCGCGGCGGCGAGCAGGTCCGGCACGTTGTCGAAGAACGGCGCGGTGGTGGCGAGGATCCCGGCGTTCCGATAGAGGGCGGCGACGCGCGGCGCGTCCTCCTGCCGGACCTGCTGCGTGACGCGCAGCCGCGCGCGATCGCCGGGCGGCAGGGCGGTCAGCGCCTCGGGCACCACGTCGGAAAACACACGCGCGCCGAGGGAGCCGCCCCAGACGAGCAGGTTCAGCGTCTCGCCGGGCGGGTCATAGGCCGTGTCGATCAGCGCCGCGATGCCGGGGCGCACGGGCATGCCCGTCAGCACCGCCGTCTTGCCGGGCGGGAAGCGGGCGACGACGGGATAGGAGGTGGCGACGGCGTCGGCGAAGCGGGCGAGCAGCGCGTTGGCCTGACCGAGCACGGCGTTGCCCTCATGGATGATCAGAGCCGGGCGCCTCCCGCCCATGAGCCGCGCGGCGAGAAGCGGCGGGACGGACGGGTAGCCGCCGAATCCGACCACCGCGTCCGGCGCGATCGTCTTCAGCAGGGCGAGGGCGGCGAACGTCCCGCCGGCCAGCGCCTTCAACCCGCGGAGCTTCGCTGCGAGACCCTTGCCCGCGACGCCCGCGCCGTCGAGCACATATTGCGGCCTGTCGGCGAAGAAGCCGGTCGCGCGCGCGCCGTGGCGGCGGTCCGTCATCAGGATCAGCGTGTGCCCGCGTGTGCCGAGTTCCGTCGCCAGCGCCTCGGCGGGGAAGAAATGCCCGCCCGTTCCGCCTGCCGCGATCGCGATCTTCAGGGGAGACGAACAGCTCATGCGAGGTCCTGCCGCGCGCGCCAGTGCTGGTCGTTCCAGCGCTGGCCGTCGAGGAACTCCTCTTCCTCGAACCGTTGCGAGATGCTGCTGGCGGTGACGCGATGGCGGGTGAGCGCCAGCACCATGCCCAGGGTCAGGGCGACGGAGATCGCCGATGAGCCGCCATAGGAGATCAGCGGTAGGGTCATGCCCTTGGTGGGGATGAGATGCAGCGTCGAGCCCATGTTGATGAAGGCCTGCAAGCCGAAGCCGGCGACCAGACCCGTGCAGGCGGTGATGATGAACGGGTCGTCCTCGCGCATCAGCTTGAGCAGCGTGCGCAACACGATGACGAGAAAGACCGCGATGATGCCGAGACAGATCAGCAGGCCGTATTCCTCCCCCGCCACGGCAAAGACGAAATCGGCATGGGCGTCGGGCAGAAGATCCTTCACCCGGCCCTCGCCCGGTCCCCGTCCCAGCAACCCGCCATTGCCGAAGGCCCGCAGGGCGGTGTCGATCTGGTAGTGATCGCCGATATTCGGGTGCAGGAAGCGTTCCACGCGCGAGCGCACATGGGGGAAGGCGACGAACGCCGCGCCGAACGCGCCGACCATCGCGCCCACGCCGAGCCCGACGAAGAGGAGCGGTAGCCCGTCCACGAAAAGCTGGGTCATGAACACCATGGTGACGACCGAGAGCATGCCGATATCCGGCTGGGATTTCAGCAGCAGCAGGATGACGGCGAAGCAGCCCAGCGCGATCGGGAGGCCGGGGAAGGGGACGCGGCCGAAGAGCCTGTGCCTGCGCCGCTCGGCCAGCAGCCAGGCCGTGACGACGGCGAAGCAGGGCTTGAGGAATTCCGAAGGCTGGACCGACATGAGCGGCAGCGCGATCCAGCGTCGCGCGCCCTTGATCTCCACGCCGTGGACCAGCGTCAGCGCCGTGGCGGCGAGCGCGATCACGCCGCCGATCAGGCCCAGCCGCTTGACGCCTTTGGTCGAGAGGGTGGAGACGGCCAGCACGGTCATCCCGGAGAAGGCGAGGAAGACCACCTGCTTGAGGATGAACATCTCGCGCGACGCGCCGATTCGCACCGCCACGGCGGGGCTCGCGGCGAGCATGAGGATGTAGCCGAACGCGATGAGGATGCCGACGCAGGAAAGGGTCACACGATCGATATTCCGCCACCAGCGGGCCAGGCGCGACGCATCGACGCGGGAAATGGCTGGCATGGGGCGTCAGTCCTCTCGTGGCAACGGCTCGGTTGAAGTGTTTGATTCTATAAGATTGCCAAAAAGATGAATAAACTGTGAACCGCGCGCCTCAAAGCTCGAAAATTGATCGAAGCTCGCACAGGCGGGTGAAAGCAGCACGACGGGCGCGTTTTCCGCCCGCGCGGCGGCGTGAGCGGCGGGCACGGCGCGATCCAGCGTGACGGCGATCTCGAATGGAACGCCATGGCGGGCGAGCGTGTCCGCCAGGACCGGCGCGTCGCGGCCGATGAGAAAGGCTCGGGCGATGCGCGGAAAGAGTGGGGCGAGGCTCTCGATCCCGCCGGATTTCGCGGTGCCCCCGGCGATCCAGATCACGCGGTCATAGCAGCCCAGCGCTTTCTCCGCCGCCTCGGCGTTGGTGGCCTTGCTGTCATTGACGAAGGTGACGCCCTGGAACGTGCCGACACGCTCCTGACGGTGCGGCAGGCCGGGATAGGAACGCAGCCCGGCGGCGATGGCCTCGGCGGAAAGGCCGAGATGCGCCGCCATCGCCCAGGCGGCGAGCGCGTTCTGGGCGTTGTGCGCGCCGGGAAGCGCCGGGGCCTCGGCCATGGCGAAGAGCGCCCGGCCGTCCGATTTCAGCGTCGTTCCGTCAAAGGTGAGCGTGGCGGGCGCGCCGGCGAGGGAGAGGCGCGTGACGGGCACGCCGCGCGCGGTCACGCTCTCGGCGATGGCGGCGCACCATGGATCGTCCACGCCGATCACCGCGCGGTCCCGGGCGTCCATATGGTCGAAAACATGCGCCTTCGCGGCGGCGTAGCCCGCCATGTCGCCGTGGCGGTCGAGATGGTCCGGCGTCAGGTTGAGCAGGCAGGATGTGGCGGCGTGATAGCGGTCGAGGCGCTCCAGCATGTAGGAGGACATCTCGATGACGTACGCGCCGTCATCGGGCAGGAGAGGCAGGGCGAGCGCGGCCGTGCCGAGATTGCCGCCCGCGGCGACGGGCCAGCCGGCCTGTTCGACGATATGGGCGAGCAGCGCGGTGGTGGTGGATTTGCCGTTCGTCCCGGTGACGGAGGCGAAGCGGGCCCGCGAACCGGCGGCGCGGACGCAGCGGAACAGGATCTCGGCGTCGGAGAGGATCGGCACGGCCGCCTCGCGCGCCAGGACGGCGGCGGGATGCGGGGCGGGCAGCGTGTGCGGGATGCCGGGGGACAGGATCAGCGCGTCCATCCCCTTCAGCGTCGTGAAGGGAGCCAGCGTCAGCCGGTCCTGCGCCGGGGGAGAGACGGGGTGGGCCGGGTTCCGGTCGTCCCAAGCCTGCACGCTCGCCCCCATGGCGAGCAGCGCGTCCACCGCCGCGCCCCCGTTGCGTCCCAGCCCCAGCACGGCGAAGCGCCGTCCGGCGAGGAGAGCGGCGGGGAAGGGGCGGGGCGTGCTCATCAGCGCAGCTTCAGCGTCGCGAGGCCGCAGAGCCCCAGGATGATCGACACGATCCAGAAGCGCACGACGATCTTCGGTTCCTTCCAGCCTTTCTTCTCGAAATGATGGTGCAGCGGCGCCATGAGGAACACCCGGCGCCCGGTCCGCTTGAACCAGAAGACCTGGATGATGACGGAGAGCGTCTCGACCACGAACAGCCCGCCGACGATGCAGAGCACGAGTTCATGCTTGGTGGCGACGGCGACGGAGCCGAGCGCGCCGCCCAGCGCGAGCGAGCCGGTATCGCCCATGAAGACCTCGGCGGGCGGGGCGTTGAACCAGAGGAAGCCGAGCCCCGCCCCGATCAGCGCGGCGCAGAAGACCGAGAGTTCGCCCGTGCCGGGGACATGATGGAGCTGGAGATAGTCGGCGAAGACGTGATTGCCGACGAGATAGGAGATCAGCGCGAAGACCAGCGCGGCGATGATGACGGGGACAATCGCCAGACCGTCCAGCCCGTCGGTGAAATTCACCGCGTTGCCGAAGCCGGCGATCGTCACCATGGCGAAGAGCGGGAACGCGAACCCCAGGGGGAGCAGCAGATCCTTCACGAAGGGAAAGGCCACCGTGTTCCTCAGGTCGGCGGGCATCAGGCTCTCCAGCCAGTAGCCGCCGACGAGCGAGGCAGCGAATTCGATGGCCAGGCGGACGCGGCCGGAAACGCCCTTGGTGTTGCGCCGCGAGAGCTTGAGATAATCGTCTGCGAAGCCTACCGCGCCGAAGACGGCGGTGATCGTCATCACGGCCCAGACGAAGCCGTTCGTCAGGTCGGCCCAGAGCAGGGTCGAGGTGAAGAGCGCGATCAGCGTCAGCAGGCCGCCCATGGTCGGCGTGCCGGCCTTTTCCAGAATATGCCGCTCCGGCCCGAGGGCGCGGATCGGCTGGCCTTCGCGCTGGATGCGCTTGAGCTGCGCGATGAAGGGTTTGCCGAGGACCATGCTGACGAACAGGGCCGTGACGCAGGCGCAACCGGAGCGAAAGGTGATGTAGTGGAAGAGATTGAAGATGCCGCCATGCGATGTGGCGTGGGCCGCGATGAGATCATAGAACATCAGTGCGCGCCCTCGCGCGTCTCCGGTTCCGGCGTCTTGAGCGCCGCCACGATGTCACGCATCCGGCTGCCGTTGCTGCCTTTGATCAGCACGAGATCCCCATTCGTCAGGAAAGGTTTGAGAAGAGGCGCGAGTGATGCCGCATCGGGCGCCCAAGCGCCACGTTTTTCCGGCGGCAAAGCCGTGAAAAGTGCGTTCATCGCCGGACCGCAGCAGAAAACGAGATCGGCCGCGCGCGCCGCGTCGGGCGCGAGCCCCGCATGTTCGGCTTCCGCGAAGGGGCCGAGTTCGAGCATGTCGCCCAGCACGGCGATGCGGCGCGTGGCGGGCAGGAGGGCCAGCGTGTCGAAGGCCGCGCGCATGGAAAGGGAGGACGCGTTGTAGCTCTCATCCATCAGCGCCGCGCCGCAGGGGAGCGGCTCGGTCAGGCCGCGCCCGGCGCCGGGACGATAGCCGCGCAGGGAAGCGATCGCCGGGGCGAGATCGAGACCGAGGGACAGGATGACGGCCAGAACGGCGGCGGCGTTGCGCGCGAGGTGGCGTCCCGGCGCTTCGAGCGTCACCTCATGGCCCCCGAGGGTGAAGCGGCTGCCTTCGGCGGTGCAGGTGAGGTCGATCAGGCGGAAATCGGCGCTCCTGCCCGCCCCGACGCGCCTGAGACTGGCGCCGGACCGCGCCGCCGCCGCCTCGAAGCAGTCCTGCCCCGGCGCGTCATCCGGCACGAAGGCGACGCCGCCGGGCGGAAGCGCGGCGATGAGGGCCGATTTTTCCAGCGCGATCGCATGGATGCTGCCCATATGGCCGAGATGGCTCGTGCCGATACTGGAGATGACCGCGTGATGCGGCGCGGCCAGTGCTGCCAGCGGGGCGATCTCGCCCGGATGGTTCATGCCGATCTCCGCGATGCAGAACGCGGCGTCGCGCGGCAGGCGGGCGAGGGTGAGCGGCACGCCCCAATGGTTGTTATAGGACGCGACGGAGGCATGGGCCGGGCCGTAGGCGGCGAGGGCCAGCTTCAGCATGTCCTTGGTGGTCGTCTTGCCGACGCTGCCGGTGACGCCGATCGCTGTGCCGCCGAAGCGCGCGCGCCCGGCCCGGCCGAGATCCTGCAAGCCGCGCATCGTGTCGGCCACATGGAGCAGGCGGGGATCGTCGCCGTCGCGATGTGCCATGGCGATGGCGGCCCCGCGCGCGAAGGCGGTGTCGAGATGGACGTGGCCGTCGCTGTTGTCGCCCGCCAGCGCGATGAAGAGATCGCCCGGCTGAATCGTGCGCGTGTCGATGGAGACGCCCCTGACGCCGGTTTCGGCGGCCAGCGTGCCGCCGGTGGCGGCGCGGAGTTCGGCGCTGGACCAGAGGGGCGCGGCGTCACTTCTCACGGCGCGACTCCCGCCAGTTCGCGGAGGACGCCGCGATCGTCGAAGGGATGGACGACGCCCTGGATGATCTGGCCCTGCTCATGGCCTTTGCCCGCGACGACGAGCACGTCGCCGGGGCGCAGCATGTCCAGCGCGGCGGCGATGGCCGCCCGGCGGTCGCCGATTTCCAGCGCGTCCGGAAAGCCCGCCCTGACCTCGGCGCGGATGGCGGCGGGGTCTTCGCCGCGCGGATTGTCGTCGGTGACGATGGCGATATCCGCGAATTTTCCTGCCGCCGCGGCCATGAGTGGGCGCTTCCCGCGATCGCGGTCGCCGCCCGCGCCGAACACCGCGATCAGCCGTCCCGCCGCATGCGGGCGGAGACTGACCAGCACGCGCTCCAGCGCGTCCGGCGTGTGGGCGTAGTCGACATAGGCGGCGGCGCCGTCGGCGCGGAGGACGGCGCGCTCGCAGCGTCCGCGCACGCCCGTCAGCCTGGGCAAGAGATCGAGTACGGCGCGCGCCTCGTCATCGTCCTCCCAGGCCAGCGCGGCGGCGAGCAGCGCGTTGTCCGCCTGGAAACGGCCCGGCAGCGCCAGGGTGATGTCGGGGAGGCGTGTGCCGAACAGATCGAGCGTCAGCACCTGTCCTTCCGGCAGGGGGCGGGCCGTGACGAGGCGCAGCGTTTCGCCCGCCAGCCCGACCGTCCGCAGCCGGTGGCGGCGGGCGGCGGCGATGGAGGTGACGGCGGCGACGGTCTCCGGGTCCATGTCCGCGTTCAGCGCGGCGATGCGGCCCTCGGGGAGGAGATCGCGGAACAGGCGGAGCTTGGCGTCGCGATAGGCGTCCAGCGTGCCGTGATAATCGAGGTGATCGCGGGTGAGGTTGGAGAAGCCCGCGCTCGCGATCGCCACCCCGTCCAGCCGGTGCTGGTCGAGCCCGTGCGACGAGGCTTCCAGCGCGACCGACTCCACCCCGGCGCGTTCGAGGGCGGCCAGCGTCTCGGCCAGCGCGACCGGATCGGGCGTCGTCAGGGCGGGCGGCGGCGGGACCGGACGGTCGGAAATCAGCCCGAGCGTGCCGAGGCTTGCGGAGAGATCGCCGCGCGCGTGGCGGAGCTGGCGGATGAACTCCGCCGTGCTGCTCTTGCCGTTCGTGCCGGTGACGGCGGCGATGCGCGCCGGCTGCGGCCCGGCGAGGGAGGCCGCCATCAAAGCGAGGGCGCGGCGCGGTTCGGGGGTCGCGACATGGACGAGACCGGGCGGGACGGGGACGCCCGGCGGCGTCAGCAGCGCGACCGCGCCCTTCGCCGCCGCATCCGCGATGAAACGGGCGCCGTCGGCTTTCGCGCCGGGGAGCGCGGCGAAGAGCGAACCCGGCGTGACGGCGCGGCTGTCGGCGGTCAGCGTCGCAATCTCGGGATCGCCCGTGCCGTCCGGGAGGGAAAGCGCGGCGGCGGCGAGAAGATCGGAAAGCCGCATGATCCGATCAGCCGCGCTTGACGCTGTGACGGACGAGATGCGCGGTTCTGGCCTCCGCGGCTTTCCGCTGTGCCGCCGCGCGGGGATCGCCGGGATCGTTGCCGGGACCGAGGGCGCGATATCCCGCGGGCACGCGGGGTTCCAGCGGTATGGCCAGTTCGGCGCCGATGCGCGCCGCGTCCTTCGTGTCCGGGAACATGCCGAGGATGGGGGCGATGCGGGAGATGATCTTGCCCACGGTGGGGGCGGCGTTCCACGCGGCGGTGGTGAAGCCGTACGTTCTGGGTGTCGCGTGGGGCGCGTCGAGCATCACATAGACCGCGTAGCGCGGCGCGTTCATCGGGAAGATCGAGGTGAAGGCGGAGACGTTGACATGCTTGAGATAGCCGCCATGCGGGCCGATCTTCTCCGCCGTGCCGGTCTTGCCGCCGACGTAATAGCCCGGCACCTCGGCGGTCTTGCCGGTGCCCTGAGTAACGTCGAGGCGCAGCATCTTCCGCAGGAGGGTGGAGTTTTCCTGGGACAGGACGCGCCTGCCGTTCGGGATCTCGGCCGGGTCGGCGCTCTCCGCGGCGGGAGCGTAGACGACGGGGCGGATGGGCGCGCCGCTGGGGCTGGTCAGCGCCGGCGCGCCGGCGGAGGCCGGGGTGTCGGCCTCGGGCGTCTTCGCGAGCAGGGTCGGCGTGACGAGGATGCCGCCATTGACCGCCGCCGCCGTGGCGCGGACGATCGAGAGCGGCGGCTCGGCCACGCCATGGCCGAAGCCGACGGTCATCACCGCCGAGACGCCCCAGTTCGCGCGGGACGGGATGATCGGGCGCGCCGCTTCAGGCAGCTCGATCGGCACGCGGTCGAAGAACCCCATGGTCTTCAGCCATTCCTGCTGGCGCGTCGCGCCGACATCCAGCGCGATATGGGCGGCGGCGGGGTTGGACGATTTGGCCAGCACGTCGGGGAGGGCGAGATAGGGGGCGAAATGGTCCGTCTTCATGTCGGAGATGGTGAATCGTCCGATATGGATCGGCGTGGTCGAGAACCGGTCCCAGATATGGATGACGCCGTATTGCAGCCCCATCGCGGCGGTCTGGAGCTTGAAGGTCGAGCCGGGCTCGTACACGCCGGTCACGGCGCGGTTGAAGCGCGCGTTCGGGTCGGCATGGGCGAAGTCATTCGCGTCGAAATCCGGCAGGCTGACCATGGCGAGGACTTCGCCCGTCCGCACGTCCATGACGATGGCCGCCGCGCCGATGGGCTGGAACTCGGCCACGGCGTCCTGCAACACGTCACGCGCGACGGCCTGGACGCGCACGTCGAGCGACAGGCGCAGAGGGGTTCTGTCCGTGTTCAGGCGCTGGTCGAAATGGCGCTCGACGCCCGCGATGCCGTGATCGTCGATGTCCACGCTGCCGAGAATCTGCGCGGCCGTGCGGCCCAGCGGGTAATGACGGCGTTCGCCTGGCTCGAAATAGATGCCGGGAATGCCGAGATTGTTGATGGCGATCTCCTGCGCCGGGGCGATGTCGCGGGCCAGGTAGACGAACTGCTTCTTCAGCGAGAGGCGGCGGACGGTCTCGGCTTCATCGAGTTGCGGCAGGACGGCGCGGAGCTTTTTCGCCGCGTCCGCAGGGTCGATCATCTCCATGGGATTGGCGTAGACCTGCGCCACCGGAAGGGAAAGCGCGAGAGTCTGGCCGTTGCGGTCCACGATGGTCGCGCGATGCACGTTGGGAAGAGCGAAATCCCCGGCGATCTGGCCTTTCGGGTCGCTTTTCGGAATGTCCGGAACCTGCGGGGCGATCTGGCGCTGCTCGGGCGCCATCGGCATGAGGACGGTCGCGAAGGCCAGCTTGAGCGAGACGGCGCCGAACAGGGCCAGGAAGCCCCCTCCCACTGCCAGAAGCCGGACATGCATCTGCTCCAGCGACGCCTGGAGGCGTCGGGAGCTGGGTTTGCCGGGGAAGGAGGGGCCGCGCAGCCGCATGGCGATGCGATCAGTTCAGGGGCATGGGTGGCGGCAGCGCGCTTCCGGAACCGCCGAGCGCCGAGCCGATGTCGTTGATCGTATGATGCGAGACGCGCGGCTGTGACGCCGGACGCCACGCGGCGACCATCATCGGCGTCGGACGCGGCGGATGATAATGCTCCGCGTAAACCGCCGGGCGAATGACACGATCGGGTTTCGCCGTCGAACGGGCCTCGTCATGCAGACGGGACGGCATCGGCGCGCGGTGGGCGAAACGGGACTCGTCGACGGCGCGGGGTTCGAGCCGCGCGAGTTCGACCGGCGCGGCCGTCGCCCTGGACGGCTGAATGCGGGACGTGGCGCCGCGCGTCGATGCGGGCGCTTGGGAAACGGGCGATGGGGCGTCGCCATGCGCCGCGACGCGCGGGGGCGGCGGCGCGGCGGAGGCGATGACGGCGACCGCCGCGGCAGCCGGACGCCGCGTCGGCGTCTGGGGCGAAATCTGAGACAGGGTCTGGGGCGGGCTCTGCCGGGGCGCGGGCGTCGCGGCGGCGGGTGCGATCTGTCCGTCCATCGCCGCGCGCGGATCGACCGTGACGAGATGCGAGCCGGGCGCGGGCAGCATGTCCATGGCGCTGGCCAGGCGGACATATTGCTGCGGCGCCATGGGCCGGAGATGCGGCAGGAAGCGCGTGGCCAGCGAGGCCAGCCGGTCGGGCTGGTTCAGCAGCGCCCATTGCGTCCGCAGCATGGCCGTCTGCTGACGAACACGCTCCGTCGACTGGACGATCTGCGTGATGTTCTGGTCCAGCACGGTCGTCTCATGCTTCTTCGTATAGAGAAACAGTCCGGAACCGCCGGCGAGGAGGGCGCAGAGAACGGTGAAGGGCCTGATCATGGCATTTGTCCGGTCGGAGCGGTGGGGACGGGAAGGCGGATGAGGGTCCGCAGGCGGGCGCTGCGGGCGCGGGGATTGGCGCGCACCTCCTCGGTGGAGGCGGTGACGGGACGGGAATGGCCCAGCGCGAAAGCGGGGCCGGCCGAGGGCGACAGCGCCATCGGCTCGTGACGGGACGGGCGGCTGTTGCGTCCGGCGAGCGTCGCCATGGCCTGCTTGACCAGACGGTCCTCCAGCGAATGAAAGGTCACGATCACCAGCTTTCCGCCCGGGGCGAGCAGGGCGGGGGCCTGTTCCAGAGCGGATTGCAACGCGCCGAGCTCGTCATTCACCGCGATGCGCAGCGCCTGGAAGCTGCGCGTCGCAGGGTCGATGCCCGAGCGGTCCGGGCGCACGACCTTGCGGATGAGCGCGGCGAGCTGCTCGGTCGTCTCGAAGCGTGCTTCGGCGCGGGCGGCGACGATGGCGCGGGCGATGCGGCGGGACATCCGCTCCTCGCCGTAATGATAGAGGATATCGGCGAGGGCGTGCTCGTCCTCTTGATTGACGATATCGGCGGCGCTGCGCCCGTCGCGGGACATGCGCATGTCCAGCGGCCCGTTGTGACGGAAGGAGAAGCCGCGCTCCGCCTCGTCGATCTGATAGGAGGAGACGCCGATATCGAGCACGATCCCGTCGAAGGGCGCGGCGTCGCCGAGCAGGTCGGCCATCGCGCCGAAATTCCCCGCGATCAGGTGCAGGCGTGTCGCGTCCGGCGTGTTGAACCGGGCGGCCATCGCCGCGCCGCGCGCCAGCGCGTCGGGGTCGCGGTCGATGGCCCAGACGCCGCAGGCCGCGTGAGCGAGGATCGCCGCCGTGTAGCCGCCGCCGCCGAACGTGCCGTCCACATAGCGCCCGCCGTCGCGCGGGGCGAGCGCGGCGAGAACCTCCGGCAGCATGACGGGAACATGGCCCGGCCGCTCCTGCGTCGGATGCGGGTGGTCGGTGCCGGAGGCCGGGGCGAAGGTGGGAAACATATCCGTGCCATGGCGGGAGAATACGGCGCTCATGCGGCGTCTCCCCCGTTCTTGCGGCCCATCAGCGCGCGGGAACGGTTGCGCGCGTCCTCGCGGCGGCGGGCGGCGGCGGCGGGTTCCCAGATCTGGAAGGTGCGGCCCGTGCCCATGAAGGCGACCTCGTCCGTCAGCGCCGCGTGCTGGCGCAGGGACTCGGGAAGGATGATGCGGCCTTCCTTGTCCGGGTCGAGCGGATAGGCGTCGGCGTAGAGGCTGGTGGCGAGATCGTCATGGTCCTCGGAGAAGATGTCGATCGCATCCAGCGGCGCGCCCAGGGAGGCGAAGGCGGCGTTGGGCCAGGCCTCGATGCAGGGGTGGAGCGGCGAGGGGCGCAGGATCACCAGCGGCGTGCCCTCATCGGCCTGGGCGCGCAGGAGCGTCCGGAAGGGCGCGGGAATGGACACGCGGCCCTTGGCGTCGAAACGGTTCTGGTGCGTGCCGAGAAACGCGCTCACGCCGGACGGGTCCTCCCTGGTGTTCAGCCTGTCCCGCCATAACCGGACAGAGCGGTGAATCGTGCTGCGGGAAAACTGTCAGGCCATCTCCGGAATGCGGGCTGCGGTGGGCAGGGTGGCGTGGGATGACATGGTTTTCATACGCGGTATGCATGGGATAACATGGGATTTCATGGGCGGTCAAACAATTCGCGCGTGTCGAACCGCCAAAAATCGAAGTTTTTCGTCCCTTTAGAGGCGATTGTTCAGCGGAGATGGAAATTCACGCGCGCATTAGCAAAGTGTTTACGATTTGCTGCTATGTTTTTGTTTTGTTCTCTGCCCGTCTGCGGGGTCGAGACCGGATCAATACTGTCCTGACGAGAACAAAGGGGGAAATTGCCAGACGGTCTGTAAGCCGGGTTCTGTCCGTCATTGCTGACGGGGCGGCCATTCCTCTGGGACGCGCCTTGCGGCGCGCCTCACGCGACCAACCCGAACGACGAGGCGGGAGAGCCCTCCGGCGGCATCCGGAGACGCCGCCAGCCGTTCCTATTCGGTCTTGCTCCCGATGGGGTTTGCCCTGCCCTCCCTGTTGCCAGGCAGGCGGTGCGCTCTTACCGCACCGTTTCACCCTTACCCGCGACGGTGAGGTCAGGCGGGCGGTTTGTTTTCTGTGGCACTTTCCCTGGGGTCGCCCCCGCCGGTCGTTAACCGGCATCGTTCTCCCGTGGAGCCCGGACTTTCCTCCATCGCGCCGATTCGCATCGACGCGACAGCGGCCGCCCGACCGTCTGGCGGGCGGAAACTGGCCCAAACGCCGGGCAGGGTCAAGGCGCGGCTCCGCTTGCGGGGCGAAGGGTTCGCCGCCATCATGAGCGGATGTCGTCCCGTCCGTCGTTGTTCTACCGCGCGCTTCTCGCCTTTCTCCGGTTCGTTGGAATGTGGCGCGCCGCGCGGCGGGAGAAGGTCCGCGCATCCGGTTTCGTCCCGTCCGACGCCCAGACTCTCGCGGCCCTGCGCGCGGCGACGGGGCGGCCGAGTTTTCCCGTGGCGCTTTCGTCCCTTCAGATCAGGGACTGGTCGGATGTGCTCGTCCCCGGCGGCGACGGAGTGTGCCGGGCTCGGCTCTATCGTCCGCGCGGGCGGGTGGACGGTGTGGTGCTCTTCCTGCATGGCGGCGGGTTCGTGCATTGCGATCTCGTCTCGCATCACGGGATCTGCTGCCGTCTGGCGCGGCAGTCCCATGCGATGATCGTTTCGCTCGATTACCGTCTCGCGCCCGAGCATCCTTTCCCCGCGGCGGTGGAGGACGTGCGGGCGGCATTGCGATGGGTTGCCGGGATGGCGCGGCTTTACGATCTGCCAGTCGCCGTGGCGGGGGACAGCGCGGGTGGCAATCTGGCGGCGGTGGCGGCGCAGATCGCGCGGGACGAGGGCGGTCCGGTGATTGCCGGGCAGCTTCTCTATTACCCCGCCCTGACCGGAGCGCTGGAGCCGGACAGCCGGTTGCGCTACGGCGACGGCTACATGCTCACCACGGCGGTGATGGAATGGTATGTGCGGGCCTATCTCGCCGCTGAATCGCTCCTGACCCATCGGCGTTTCGCGCCCGCCCTGGCCGAACGTTTCGACGGTCTTCCGCCCGCCATGGTGATCACGGCGGAATTCGATCCCCTGCGCGGGGAGGGCGAAATCTATCGCGATCGTCTGGCCGCCGCCGGCGTGCCGGTCATTTATCGGATGGTGCCGGGGGCGATTCACGGCTTCCTCAATTTCTATGCGATGACGGCGGATGGAAGAAAAGCGTTGCGCGAGGGGGCGCGGTTCCTGTCCCGCTGCTTCGCGGAGGCGCGCGTCAAAAGGGGCTGATCCGGCGGGCGGCGGGATCGCCGAGGAAGGTGCTGGCGCCGGTATGGCTCAGCTTCAGGCCACGATGCAGCCAGACCTCGCCGCCGATCCGTGTCCAGCGTCGGCAGAAGGCGAAATCCTCGCTCAGATAGGTGCCCGTGTCCGGGTCGATGGCGCAATCGAACAACGCGTAGGCGTCGCCGCCCATGCGTTCCCGGTCTCCGGGCGCATCGATGCGGCGGTAGCGCGTCTCCGGGCAGGCGGCGCGCAGGGCCGCGACGGTTTCCCGCGCGATGAGCATGAACCCCGTGCCGACATAGGAGACCCGGGACAGCGGGGCGTCCGGCCGGTCGTAGAGCGCGCGGCATTCGCCGACATAGCGCAGGCCGGCGGTGGCGGGCGCTTCGCCCGCGGCGACGAGGCGCGTGGTCGCCGCGTCCCAGTACTGCGATTTCAGCGGGTAGGCGCCGCCGATCACGGATTTCCCGGACGCGGCGAGGGCGGCGATGTCGTGGGCGGTGAAGCCGATATCGCTGTCCACGAACAGGATGTGAGAGGCGTCCGTGCGGGTGAAGAACTGGTGCAGAAGCGTGTTGCGGGCGCGGGTGACGAGGGCGTCATCGCCGATCATGCCGAGGGTGAGGGTCAGCCCCAGCGCGCCCGCCTCGCCGAGGCAGCCGATGACGGACTGCATGTAGCTTTGCGTGACCATTCCGCCATAGCACGGAGTGGCGATGAAGATGTGCGGCATGAATCCTCCGGGTTGCGGAGGGACTGTATCGCGGGAGAGGTTTCCGCCGGGTTAACGCCTAGCCGGAGGCGCCGAGTCCCATCTTCGTGACCAGGATGAGATAGAAGAGGAAGACGGTGTCGAGCCCCAGCAGCATGGGCGTCAGCCGGGCGAACTGCCGCGTGGCGGCCAGCAGGACCGAATAGAAGAGCACGCCGAAGCAGAGCGCATACATGAAATTGCCGGTCAGCACGGTGGTCAGCAGCATCGCCAGCGGAGTGAGAATCGCCTCCGTGGAGCGGTCCGTGACATGGCTCAGATGGGAGAGCATCCCGAGGCCCACGAGGATGAGGATCGGGGCCGTCGCCACGGCGGGGATGATGGTGATGACCGGCCAGAACACCGAGGAGGCGAGGAAGAGCAGCGCCACGGTCACGGCGGTGAGCCCGGTCTTTCCGCCCGCCTCCGCGCCCACGAGGCTTTCGACATAGGCCGAGACGGTGCAGGTGCCCAGCGCGCTGCCAATCACGCTCGCCGCGCCGTCGGCGGCGAAGGCGCGGCGGCCCAGCAGCGTTTCTCCGTTCGGATGGCGCAGTCCGGCCCGGTTGGCGACGCTGAACATGGTGCCCGTGGCGTCGAAGAAATCGCTGAGGAAGAAATAGAGCGTGATGGGCAGCAGCAGGCCGAGATGGGAAAGGAAATCGCCGAAATCGAAGGGCAGGAGCAGGTGCGTCGGGTAATGCGGCCAGTCGGCGAGGCGGGACGGCCATGGGGTGACGGGATGTCCCCGGCTGGAGACGAAGAGGCCGGTCAGGGTGACGGCGGCGATGGTCAGCAGCAGCCCGCCGGGGAGGCGCAGGACCGTGGCGACGGCGGCCATCAGCACGCCGCCCAGGCAGAGCAGCACGGCGGGATCGGCCAGATCGCCGAAATGGAAGCCGTCCGCGCCGGGCACGGCCAGCCCGCCCGTCACCATGCCGATCCGCGTGATGAAGATGCCGATCGACACCTGGATGCCCATCACGATCGGCTCGGGGAAGCTGCGGACCATCTTTTGCCGCAGGCTGGTGACGGAGAGGAGGGTGAAGGCGAGCCCGCTGATCAGGATGATGGTGAAGGCGGTGGCGGGTTTCACATGCATCTGCTTCACCACGATCTGCGCGAAGATCGCGTTGCTGCTCATGGCGGGGGCGAGGGCGATCGGCATGTTGGCCAGCAGCGCCATCAGCATCGTGCCGCAGAAGGCGGCGGCGATGGTCGTCATGATCATGTCGTGCCGGTCGAGTCCTGCCAGGCTCATGATCGCCGGGTTCACGGCCATGATATAGGCCATCGCCCCGAAGGTCGTGACCCCGGCGAGGAGTTCACGCGCGGGGGTGGTGCCGCGCGCGGAGAGGGCGAAGCGGCGGTCGAGCCAGGAGGCGAAGGCGTGGGGCAAGGGCGGCGTCCGGTCGGGTCGTGGGGCCGGCCATGATGTTCGTTGCGCTCCCGGCACGCAAGCCGGTCGGGTACTCAGAAATTCGCGTAGACCCCACGCAGATAGGGCGCGAAGGGCGTCACCGTGCCGTCATCGGGAAGCGGCATCAGCCCAAGCAGCTCCATGGTCAGCGGGTAGATGTCCACATTGTCGAATTCCGGAATCGTCTTGTCCGAGGCGAAGGCCGGTCCATGGCCGATGAAGAGCGCGGCCATGGCGGGATCGGCGTTGTCATAGCCGTGCGTGCCGCCGGAGGGCGGATGCGCGCCCGGCGCCGTCAGCATCCAGCCCGTCTGGGCGAGGCAGAGGAAGGCGGGCACGCGCGGGTTCTGCCCATAGGCGAAACGCGCCGGAATGCGGGATTTGGGCCAGCATTGCACATGGGCGTGCGGCCGGGCGAGGGCTGTGGCGAGGGCGTGTTCGTGTCCGGGACGGGGGTCGAGCCCGGCATAGGCGCCGGAGGTGACGATCTCCATGTCGTCGGCGGGGGCGAGATCGGTCAGCGGGATGACCCGTTTCGGGCTGATCGCGGTCATCCCGTGATCCGACACGATGATGAGATCCGGCGTGACGCCTTCGTCGCCCAGCCCGGCGACGAGCGCGCCGATGGCGTCGTCCACCTTGCGCGCGGCGCGGCGGACGGCCGCCGAATCGGGGCCGTATTTGTGGCCCGCATGGTCCACCCCGTCGAAATACAGCGTCGTGAAGGCGGGGCGGGCGTTGCCGGGGCGGCGGAACCAGGCGAGCACCTGATCGACGCGCTCCTGCGGCGTCACCTGCGGATCGAAAGCTCTCCAGTCATGCGGGCGCAAGCCGTGGAAAGGCACTTCGGAGCCCGGCCAGAACATCGTCGCGGTGCGCAGCCCGTGCGCTTCCGCCGTGATCCAGACCGGCTCGCTGCCCGCCCACCAGCGCGGGTCGTTCAATCCCGTCCGCTTGCCCACGCTGAAGGTTTCGCCGGGGATGGCCGGATCGCGCATCGTATTGCTGACGATGCCGTGATGGTCCGGCGTCAGGCCGGTGACGAGGGTCGTGTGATTGGGAAAGGTGACGGACGGAAAGGCGGGCCGCATCGCGCCGGACACGCCGGTTTCCGCGAGGTGGTCGAGCGTGGGCGTGTCGCCGCGATGGAGATAATCGGGGCGGAAGCCGTCGATCGAGATCAGGATCACCGGAGGCGGCCCGTTGCTGAGCGGCGTCACGCTGGAAGGCGCGGCGTCGTCTTGGCAGGCGGCGAGCGGAATCGTCACCAGAATCGTGGCGAGAAGGGCGAGGCGGCGCATCATGGCGGGAGACTGACAGGCGAGAGGGGGGCGATCAATCCGCCAGCCATTCCCTGTCGCGTTTTTTACTCTTCAGCCGGTCGCCGCGCTCATGGATGGCCGTGGAGCTTGCGCTCCCAGGCGGCATGCACGTCGCCGGATGACAGATGCGTCCGCTTCGGGGGAGCATGATGGGCACCATGATGCGCAGACGGGGCGGCTTTCACGACCGGCCGGCCCTTTCCCGTGGTGGAGCCGGGGGCGATGCCGGCGGCGGGACGCGTGTCGGCCTCCTGCAGGGCGGCCTCGCAGACGCCGCCCTTGCCGACGCCGAATTGAATCGTCGGGATCAGCGCGGCGGGCGGAAAGAGCACGCCCAGTCCGACGGCGGCCGCCGTGCGGCCAATCACCTCCGCCCCCGGCATGATCGAGGGGGCGTCGATCGGCCCGGTGACATGAATCGCCCCGGGAATGGAGAGAATGTTCATGTGCACCGACCGGGTGGTGATGCTGTAATCCATCCGGTTCGTGCGGAAATTCACCGTGCCTTCGCCCGTGCTGCGCGTGGCGTCGGTCAGCAGCAGCAGCGTGTCGGTGTGCAATACGCCCTGACGCAGGGGCATGTTGGCGATGAAACACAGAAGTTTCGAACGGTCCGGCACGCCCATGGCCGAGAGGAGGGCGCTACCGAGTTTCAGCCCGGCCAGATCGGGCAGCAGGGCGGAGACGTCGCCGCCGTGATCGACCACCAGGGTGACGCCGCCATTTCCGTTCGCGACGAGGCTGGCGACGGAATTGCCGGTAGCGTTCAGGGTGACGTGGCCGCCCAGCGTGCCCTTGCCCTTGAAAGTGCCGGTCGCGCGCATCAGCCGGGCGATGTCGAGGCGGGACACATCGACGCGCAGCTTCGTGGTGAACTGGTCGTGCGGGGCCGGATCGAGGGTCGCGGCCATGCCGAGCGTGCCGCTGCCGACCGCGAAAGCCAGCTTGCGCATGTCGATGCTGCCGTCCTTCACGACGATATCGGCATCGATATCGTCCAGCGGCGCCTTGCGGTTCTCGATATGGTCGCCATGATAGACGAGATGGGCGTTGATGGCGTTCAGCTTCGGAACGTCGATCGGCTGGTCCGGCAGGACGTGCCCGGCGGGCGAGGTCGGCGGCGGGGCTTTCTCGCCGCGCGGCGACGCGCCGATGAAGCCGCCCAGATCGGTGAGATCGACGCGATGGGAATGCAGCCGGGCGTCGAGCGTCGGCGGATGATCGTGCGGGTCCACGGCGATGTCGCCGCCGATATCCGATGTGCCCATGCGGCCCTCGAAATCGTCGAAGCGGATATGGTCGGCCGTATAGTTCAGCTTCCCGGCGACGGAATAGGCCGGCGTATGCGGGATGGGCACGCCGGTCAGCGGGTAGAGCAGGGCCATGTCCGGCCCGGTGAGATGCAGGGTCAGCTTCGTGCCCGCGAAATGGAGGGGATCGTCCACCGTGCCCTTGAGGGAGATGTGGGTCCGGCCATTTTCGATATAGGCGTCGATCGGATAGGGATGGGTGCGGTTCGCGAGCGAAAGCAGCGCGCCGCCGACGAGATGGCCCGTGATTGGCTGGCCGGCGTAGCGGCCTTTCGCGTCCACGACGATCCTGCCGTCATCCTCGCTTTGCGGCCCGTTCCGTGGCGGCAGCATATGGACGAGGAGACGCATGTCGGCGTGGAATTTCGCCAGCGCGACGCGGATGTCGCCATCGGTGATCGTCAGCGAGTCGATGCGCGGCACGGGCGTCGCGTCGCTGCTTTTGCCGGATGAGGCGGAAGCGTCGCCGAAAATGTAGTTGGCTGTGCCGTCAGCCCGCGCGACGATGTCTCCCCGCGGAGCGTCGATCACGATGCGCGGTATTTCGAGCCCGTGGCCGGTGACGTAACGCCAGAGTTTTACCGCGACCGTGATGTGTTTCGCGGAGGCGAAATCCTCTTTCTCGTCCGCGAAATTCTCAGGCTGTTTGATGTCGAGCTCGTCGAGGGTGACGACGGTGTTCAGGCCGAGCGACACGTGCAGATGAGCGATGGTCACGGGGCGATGGAGCGCCGCGCTGGCCTTGCGGTTGATGAGGGGGACGAACCAGTCCCAGCGCCAGAGCAGGATCAGCAGCAGGAGCGCGAGGACGATCGCGCCGACGGCCCCGCCCGCCACGCGCAGGGCGGGATGACGGCGGCGGTCTGCGGCATGCGGGGGCGGAGTCACGCGGCTCTCCATTCGTCATTCCTCGCTCGTCCCTGATAGGCTTCGTTATGACGGTTTCCGGCGCGTGGAGTTCTCCTTTTGGCGCGATCGTCCTGTCAGGGAATGCTCAATCCATCTTGAGCGCGGCCAGGAACGCGCTCTGGGGGATCTCGACCTTGCCGAACTGGCGCATCCGCTTCTTGCCCTCTTTCTGCTTTTCCAGGAGCTTGCGCTTGCGACTGATGTCGCCGCCATAGCATTTGGCCGTCACGTCCTTGGACAGCGCGCCGATGGTTTCGCGGGCGATCACGCGCGAGCCGATGGCGGCCTGGATGGCGATCTTGAAAAGCTGGCGGGGGATGAGATCCTTGAGCTTGATGCAGATGGCGCGCCCGCGCGTCTCGGCGACGGAGCGGTGCGCGATGAAGGCCAGCGCGTCCACCGGCTCCTGATTGACGAGGATGGAGATGCGCACGAGATCGCTCTCCTCGTACTCGTCCATCTGATAATCGAAACTGGCATAGCCGCGGGTGAGCGATTTCAGCCGGTCGTAGAAATCGAACACCACCTCGTTGAGCGGCAGCTTGTACACCGCCATGGCGCGGTTGCCGACATAGGTAAGGTCCAACTGCACGCCGCGCCGCTCCGAGCAGAGGGTCAGCACGGAGCCGAGATATTCGTCCTGCACGAGGATGGTGGCCTTGATCCACGGTTCCTCGATGGTGGCGATCTTGCCGGAATCCGGCATGTCGGCGGGGTTGTGCAGCTCTTCCTTCGTGCCGTCCGTCAGCGTCATCTTGTAGACGACGGAGGGGGCGGTCGCGATCAGGTCGAGGTCGAATTCGCGCGAGAGGCGCTCCTGGACGATCTCCAGATGCAACAGGCCGAGGAAGCCGCAGCGGAAGCCGAAGCCGAGCGCCGCCGAGGTTTCCGCCTCGAAATGGAAGGAGGCGTCGTTCAGCCGAAGCTTGGAGAGCGAATCGCGCAGCTTGTCGAAATCATCGGCATTGACGGGGAAGAGACCGCACCAGACCACCGGGATCGAGGGCTTGAACCCGGCGAGCGGGGCCGCGGCGGGGTGACGGTCCAGCGTCACCGTGTCGCCCACCGCCACATCGGCCACCGTCTTGATCGCGGCGTTGATGAAGCCCATCTCGCCGGGGCCGAGCTCGTCCACATTCGTCATCTTGGGCAGGAACACGCCGACCTGATCGACGTGATAGGTCGAGCCCGCCTGCATCATGCGGATGCGGTCGCCGCGCTTGACCGTGCCGTTCACGACGCGGATGAGGATGATGACGCCGAGATAGGGGTCGTACCAGCTATCGACCAGCAATGCCTGGAGCGGGGCCGCGCGGTCGCCCTTCGGCGGGGGCAGGCGGGTGACGAGGGCTTCGAGCACGCCCGCGATGTTCAGCCCTGTCTTGGCCGAGACCTCCACCGCGTCATCCGCCGGGATGCCGATGACTTCCTCGATCTGCGCGCGCGTGCGCTCGACATCCGCCGCCGGGAGATCGACCTTGTTGAGCACGGGGACGATCTCGTGTCCCGCGTCGATGGCCTGATAGACATTGGCGAGCGTCTGCGCCTCGACGCCCTGGGACGCGTCCACCACCAGCAGCGAGCCTTCGCAGGCGGCGAGCGAGCGGCTCACCTCATAGGCGAAATCCACATGGCCCGGCGTGTCCATGAGGTTGAGGATGTAGGTCTTTCCGTCCTTCGCCGGATAGGTGAGGCGGACGGTCTGCGCCTTGATGGTGATGCCGCGCTCCTGCTCCAACTCCATGGAATCGAGCACCTGATCCTTCATCTCGCGCTCGGTCAGCGCGCCGCAGGCCTGGATCAGCCGGTCGGCAAGTGTGGATTTCCCGTGGTCGATATGGGCGATGATGGAGAAGTTGCGGATGAGGGCGAGCGGTGTGGCGGTCATGGCGCGATACATAGAGCAAGTCGCGCCGGGAGGAAATCGGGTCCTGCACGGGTTTGATCGGCGGTGCTTCGATACAGGGCTCTCCCCTGCATCCGCGAAAGGGCGGTTGCCCTTTCGCAACGCTTGACGTCAACGGCGCGGGGTCAAAAAGCGCGACATTGCCGGGAACGCCGGTTCCCGTACAACCGCCTTTGAAGCTCCGTGTTCAGCGATCCGTCAGGCGGAACTCGATGCGGCGGTTGCGGGCATAGGCGGCCGAGGTGTCGGCGTTGTCCAGCGGCTGGTAGTCGGAGAAGCCCGTTGCGGCGAGGTGATGGGGGTCCACGCCCTCGGCGATCAGCAGCTTGACGACGGTGATGGCGCGTTCCGACGAAAGTTCCCAGTTGCTCGGGAATCGACTGTGGATCGGCTGCTTGTCGGCGTGGCCGTCCACGCGGAGAATCCATGGGATATCCGGCGGGATCTGGCGGGCCACCTGCTTGAAGGTCTGGGCGAGGGCTTTGATCTCCTCGACGCCTTCAGGCGTGAGGTCGGCGCTTCCCTCCGGGAAGAGGACCGAACTCTGGAAGACGAAGCGGTCTCCCACGATTTCGACGCCTTTCTGGTTCTTGAGCAGGTCACGCAGGCGGCCGAAGAATTCCGACCGGTATTTCTGAAGCTGGTTCACCTTGTTCGCGAGGGCGATGTTCAGCTTGTTGCCGAGATCGGCGATCTGCAGATCCTTGGCGGAGCTGTCCTTCTTCGCGGCCTCCAGCGCCTGGGCGATGGCCTGAAGCTGGGTGTTGAGCTGGCTGAGTTCGGTCTTGAGCTGGGCGATGGAGGCCTGATCGGCTTTCGCGGTGTCGCCCGCCGCGGTCAGCGCCTGATCCTTCTGCGCCATCAGGCCGTTCAGCGCGGCGATCTGGGCGGCCAGCGCATCCGCCTGCGTCTTGACCTTGTCGCGTTCGACCGTGAGCGAGGCCACCATGTTCCCCAGCTTCTGGTTCTGGTTTTCGGTCAGGGAGAGGGTGCGCTGGAGTTGCGCCAGTTCGCCCGAGAGCGCGTCCAGCGCGTGGGTACGGCGGCTCAGCGCGACCGAGAGGAATTGCTGGCCGAGCACGAAGACGAGCAGGACGAAGGTGACGACCATGAGCAGCGTGGACAGCGCGTCCACGTAGCCGGGCCAGGCATCCAGGCCGCCATGGGTCGAACGGCGGATTCGGCGGGCCACGGCGCGGTCAGCCCTGCGCCCCGCCGGGCGCGGCGGGGTTCGTCGTGCCCGTGCTCGCCGCGATGGTGCGGGCGAGGACGCGCAGGTCGTTGCGGATTTCGCCGCTCATATGAGCGCGGCCTTCATGGAGTTCCTGGATCAGCCGGACGAGATGGCCCTCGATGCGGGCGAATTGTTCGCGATTGGCGCGGGCGTCCTCGAAGGCGCTGGTGCCGGGCGTGGAGGCCTCGCCCACCTGCTTGAGGAAGGGAACCAGCGCCACCTGGGCCTCGGCCACGCGGGTCATGAGCATCTGGTTGGCGGTGAGCAGTTCCGTCATGCCGCGCAGGCGCTCCTGCAAACCGTCGAGAAGCTGCGTCTGACGCACGCGGCCTTCCTCGCCGCGCGAGACGGCATTTTGCAGCGTTTCGAGATTTTCCGCCGTCTGCTCCAGCAGGGCCTGCACATAGGCGGGAATCGGCGCCTCGGAAAGGTCCGGTCCCGCGCCGCCGAAGCGCGTCACCCCGGCCAGCCATTCCTCGAGCTCGTTGAAGAAGCGGTTCTGCGCCTGTCCGGCGGTCAGGTCGAGGAAGCCAAGCACCAGCGCGCCCGCGAGACCGAACATCGAGCCGGAGAAGGCGGTGGACATGCCGTGCAGCGGCTGGGCGAGGCCGCTCTTCAACTGGCCGAACATCGCATCGAGATTGCCGCTGCCGACCGACATGCCGCCGATCACGTTGGCGATGGAGCTGACCGTCAGCAGCAGGCCGTAGAACGTGCCGAGCAGACCGAGGAAGATCAGCAACTGTGTCATGTAGCGTGAGATTTCACGCGATTCGTCCATGCGGGCGGAGAGGCTGTCCAGCATCACCTGGGTCGCCTGGGTGGAGAGCGAGAACCGGTCCGTGCGGTTGCGGGAGGCCAGCATGGACGCCATCGGCGCGAGCAGGCGCGGCGGGCTCGGCGGTGCGAGGCCGGTGCGCGGCTGGCGCAGCATCTCGACCCATTTCACCTCCGGCATCAGCCTCTGCACGGTGCGGAGGTTCCAGACGATGCCGATGAACAGGATGGCGAGGATGAGGCCGTCGAGGATCGGGTTGCTGAAGAAGGCGGCATAGAGCGTCTGCCGCAACATCGCGCAGGCGCCGCCGACGGCGGCAAGGAAAATCACCATGCGGAGGAGAAAGAGCGTGGGTTTCGTCACGGCGTGGCTTTCGCGGGCGAGGAAGGGGGGACGGCGCCGAATTGCGCCTGTTCGGGTCCGGCGGGGACTGTGCCGGAGGCGATGAGATCGAGGCGGTCGGGCGTGCTCGCGTCGCCATGTGGCGGCAGGCCGATGGCGCGGGGGTAGATGCGGGTGGTGGCGACGCCCTCGTTCACCAGCACGGCGCGGACGGTCAGCGCGCGCGCCAGCGCCACGCGACGCGAGGTGGAGCGGTCATCTTCGCTCCCCGCCGCATAGGCGAGCAGGGAAATCCGCCGGGTGGGCTCGGTGGCGAGCGTCTTCGCCAGGGCGGTCAGCGCGTCGAGGCTCGCGGGGTTGAGGTTGGCGCTGCCTGAGCCGAAGGTCAGACGCATCCCGTCCGGCTCGGTCTCCGCGCTGCCCGGGGCGCCCGCCACCGGCTTGACCGGCGTCGGCGGCACCGGCGGATAAGTCTGGACCGCAACGGCGGGGGGGGGGATGACAACGGGCGCCGGCGGCTGCGGCGGGACGTCGGGCGGAGTCACCGATGCGGTGGAGGTCCTGCGTGGCTCCATATGCGAGGCGGCGGCATGGGACGTGGCGGCGGACGTGGCGGGCGGCCTGCGCGGCGGCGCGGCCGCCCGCGCCGCCGGAGGAGAGGCGGGGGCGGCGGGGAGCGCGTCGATATTGGTCGATACCTGCGCGTACGCCCCCGCGGTGAATGCGGAGGGGGCGGCGAGGAGCAGGGCGGGAAGCAGCCGTTTCATGACGGGCGCGATCCTAAACGCCCGTGGCGGGGAAGAGCAATGCCCTCTCCCCGTTTCGTTAGATCATGCCTGCCGATTGAGCGCTTCGTGAACGACGCCGCGCAGCGGACCGTGAAGATGTGTGTTGCCCGCCACCACGTTCACGTCGTCGTCAAGATCGGTGATCTCGTGACCGTCGGGATCGGTCGCGTAGCCGCCCGCCTCGCGGACCAGGAGCAGCCCGGCCGCCACGTCCCAGCCTTTCAACCCGAATTCCCAGAATCCGTCATATCGTCCCGCCGCCACCCATGCGAGGTCGAGCGCCGCCGCGCCGAAGCGGCGAATCCCCGCGACCTGCGGCATGAGCGCGCCGAGCGCGCGGGCGAAGGGCAGGCGGCGCTGGGCGGGCACCCTGGCGAAAGGGATGCCGGTGGCGAAGAGCGCCTCGCCCATGTTGCGCCGCGCGGAGACGCGGAGGCGCCGGTCGTTGAGGAAGGCGCCCACGCCTTTTTCCGCCCAGAACATCTCGTCGGCCACGGGATTGTAGACGATGCCCGCCGCCATCTCGGTCTGGCCGTCGGACAGGCGGCGCTGGAGGCCGATGGAGATCGCCCAGTGCGGAATGCCGTGCAGGAAGTTCGTCGTCCCGTCCAGCGGATCGACGATCCAGCGCCACGTCCAGTTGTCGCTGCCGGACGCGCCGCTTTCCTCCATGAGGAAGCCGTAGCCGGGACGGGCGCGGTCCAGCTCCTCGCGGATCACTTTCTCCGCGCGCAGATCGGCCTGCGAGACGAAATCGCCCGGCCCCTTGACGCTGACCTGAAGCTGCTCGACCTCCGCGAAATCGCGGACGAGGCGCTTGGCCGCCTTGGCCGCGGCGGTCTGCATGATGGTCATGTGCGGCGAGAGGCGCATGGCGTGGGGTTCCGGTTCATGAGGTCGAAAGAGCGAAAGGCGGGTCGAGGGGCCGAAAGGGCGGGATCAGTCCTTCGCGCGTTCCACATAGGAGGCGTCGTCCGTGCGGATGACGACCCGTTCGCCGGCCTCGATGAAGGGAGGCACCATGGTCTTGACGCCGTTGGACAGCTTGGCGGGCTTGTAGGAGGAGGAGGCCGTCTGGCCCTTCACCACCGGATCGGCCTCGACGATTTCCAGCACGACGCTGGGCGGCAGGGAAACGCCGACCGGGTCGCCCTCCACCAGCTTGACGTTGAGGGGCATGTTGTCCTGGAGGAACGGAAGCTGGTCGCCGAACAGATCCTTCGGCAGCATGACCTGATCGAAGCTCTCCGGGTCCATGACGACGATGTTGTCGCCTTCCTCGTAGGAGTACGTGTAGTCCTTGTCCTCGGTCATCAGGCGCTCGACCGTGTCGGCGGTGCGCCAGCGCTCGTTGGTCTTGTTGCCGGTCTTGAGGTCGCGCATCTCGACCTGGATGAACGCGCCGCCCTTGCCGGGGGTGATGATCTGCTGTTTCAGCACGGTCCAGCGGCGGCCGTCATGCTCGATGACCTGGCCGGCGCGGATGAGGTTCGCCTGCTGCTTCATTAATATGTTTCCCGGATCTGGAATGGCGCGCATGGTACGCGGAATGACGCGGGCTTCTAACGCTCCGAGGCCGGAAGGGCAAGCGGAACGCGCTCTTCAAGCTGTGAACCGCGCGGGCCTTCACGCGATTATAGGATCGCCGGTATCATGAACCGCCGGGGCTGGCTTCATGCCGGGTCCGTTTTCGCGAAAGGGTGCGCTTGACATGTATGACATGAAAAACCTCGAGAAACTCCAGACGATGAACACAGCGGCCGAGCCGGGGATGAAGGCGTTCTGGTCGTTCAACGAGGCGGCATTCGCGCCCGGCGCCCTGGATGTGCTGACCAAGGAGCTGATCGCGCTGGGCGTCGCGCTGACGACGCAGTGCCCCTATTGCATCGAGCTGCACACCCAGGCCGCGCGCAAGGCCGGTGCGACGGATGCGCAGCTGAGCGAGACGGGGCTGGTCGCCGCCGCCATCCGCGCCGGCGGGGCGATCACCCACGCGACGCATATGTTCAAGGGCTGAAAGCGCCGTTCCGGGCGGGGTTTCGGGCCCCGCCGGACCATCGGAGCCCGTCTTTCAGGCGTGCCCGACGGCGTCGGGCATGGCGAGCGGGTCCAGATCCAGACTCGCCAGCGCCCGCCGCCATTTGGCGCCGTGATCCGCGCCGAAGATCAGTTCGGATGTCGGCTGGACGACGAACCAGGCGTTCCCGTGGATGAGTTCGTTCTCCAGTTGGCCGGCCTCCCAGGCCGCATGACCCAGGGCGAGCAAGGCCCGGCGCGGACCCTCTCCCGCGGCGATCCGGCGCAGCACGTCGAGATCCGCGCTCAATCGCGTGTCCTCGTTGATGGCGATGCTGTCTTTCCCCGACCAGTCGGCGGAATGCAGCACGAATCCGCGATGAGGGTCGAGCGGGCCGCCATTGCAGATGCCGATCCTGCGGCGGGGAGGAGTCGGCTCGATTCCGAGCTGCTCGAACAGCGCGTCCTGTCCCGGCTGGGCCTGTCGCTTGTTGACGATGACGCCCATCGCTCCGCTCTCCGCCGTATGGAGGCAGAGATAGATGACGCTCCGGGCGAATTCCGTGTCGGAAAGGGAAGGGCTGGCGACGAGAAGCAGGCCGGCCAGGCTGTCGGCGTCTGGGGCGGCATCTGAATTGTCGGGAACCGGGGTGTCGGAAGAACGGGCCGTCATGTATCCTTATTTCGGCAAGTTGCGACGAATTTACAAGATTCGCCCGATCGGCTTTGCCAGAATCAGTCACGTTTCATCGGCCGGGGGGCAACGCCGCCCAGCATATGATGTGGCGCGACAGTGTGGAAGGGAGAACGCATGGCGATCATTCTGGTGACGGGGGCGACGGCGGGTTTCGGCCAGGCCATCGCGCGCCGTTGCGTCGCCGACGGGCATCGCGTGATCGCCACCGGGCGTCGCGCGGAGCGGCTGGCGGCCCTGCGCGACGAACTCGGCGCGGATCACTGCCTGCCCGTCACCCTGGATATGCTGGATCGTCCCGCCGTGTCCGCTCTCCCTGAAACGCTTCCGGAAGCCTGGCGCGAGATCGACGTGCTGGTGAACAATGCCGGTCTGGCGCTCGGGATCGGTCCAGCGCAAGATGCCGAATGGGCGGATTGGGAGACGATGATCGGCACCAATGTCATCGGTCTGGCCGCGCTGACGCGGGCGGTGCTGCCGGGGATGGTCGCGCGCGACAGGGGTTATGTCATTTCGATCGGCAGCATCGCGGGCACCTATGCCTACAAGGGCGGGAACGTCTATGGCGCGACTAAGGCCTTCGTGCGGCAGTTCATGATGAACCTGCGGACGGATCTGCTCGGAACCCGCATCCGGGTGACGGATATCGAGCCGGGATTGTGCGGGGGGAGCGAGTTCAGCAACGTGCGGCTGCGTGACGACGGGCGGGCGGCGGCCGTCTACAAGGACACCACGCCGTTGACGCCGGAGGATATCGCGGAGACCGTCTCCTGGCTGACCGGATTGCCGCCGCATATGAATGTGAACCGGATCGAGATGATGCCGGTCTGTCAGGCGCCGGCGGGTCTTGCGGTGGATCGCGGCCTTGGCTGAGGACGATCCCATCGGCAAGGCCGTCGCCGGTCTGGTCGCGCGGTACCGCGTGACCGACGGGGAGAAATTCCGTATCGTCGACCATGCGACGGACGACAAGGCGGGGCTGGACAAGGTGACCGCCAAGCGTTTCGTCAAGGCGCGCAGGCATCATCTGGCCGTCCTGCAGGAGAATTTCGCGGCGGCGCGGACACGCGGGATCGTCGTGGTGTTGCAGGGCATGGATACGGCGGGAAAGGACAGTCTCATCCGCCATGTCATGAGTGGGATGAATCCGCAGGGCACCGATGTCACCTCCTTCAAGGCGCCGACGCCGGAGGAGCAGGCTCATGACTTCCTGTGGCGGGTTCATGCGGCGGCGCCCCCGCGCGGGAAGGTCGGGGTGTTCAATCGCAGCCATTATGAGGACGTGCTGGTCGCGCGGGTTCACGCCGAACGGCTGGCGATGGACGGCCTGCCGGGCGATCCGTCGCATCCCGAATTCTGGGACAGGCGGCTGGAGGATATCCGGCATTTCGAGCAGTACATGACGCGGCAGGGGTTCTTGTTTCTCAAGATATTCCTGCATATTTCCTTCGACGAGCAGCGCAGGCGCATCCTGCGGCGGCTGGACCGTCCCGAGAAGCGCTGGAAGTTCGATGAGGGCGATCTGGTCGAGCGGCAGTTCTGGCCCCGCTATCAGGTCGCGTATGAGGAGGCGATCCGGGCGACGGCGACGGAAGACGCGCCATGGCTGGTGGTGCCGTCCGATCACAAATGGCTGTCGCGTCTGGTCACGATGGAGGCGCTGGTCGGGTGTCTCGAATCGCTGAATCCCGAGCCGCCGCCGGCCACGTCCGATCTGGTCAGAAAGATCGCCGAGTTTCGCAGGGCGTTGGAAAAGGACACGATCGTTCATCCCGCCTGACAGAAAAACCGACCCGAGAGGAAAAGGACAAGGCATGAAAAGCCGCAACGCATTGATGGCCGTCATGATGCTCGGCGGATCGCCGATGACGACGGCGATGGCCGCCCAACTGGCGGAGACTCCGTCCTCTCGCCTGCCCGTCACGCCGGAACGGGGAGGCGCGGGCTATCACCATGCCGACGAGCAGGAACTGAACCGGCGGACGCAGGAGGTCGAGCATCTGAAGGCGCGGCGCGATTCCGCGACAGGTGCGGAGCGCGCGCATCTGGACAAGCAGATCGCGGCGCAGCAGAGCCGGATCGCGGAGCTGAACGAGGCGCGCCAGAAGCACATGGATTACATCAAGGGCGCGGACCAATATCGCCGGACGGTGGCGGGACCCGGGCGACGGGCGGCGGGAACGCCGTCGCTTCTGCCCGGGCCCGCGCCGAAAGGGCCTTACCCCGCTCCGAAATAGGCGGGGCCGGGACTGGCCGGAGACCGGAATCCTGAGGCGGGGCGGAGAGAGTTTTGGGATTGCCGTGTCGTAATTAAGAATTTGTCGCATTTGGTATTGCGACTCCTTCCCATTCCGAGTTAGGACTCGTCTGTCCGGGGCATCTGCATCTCATGACGGAATGGGCCGAATGATTGTTTGTTCCTGCAATGCGCTGACCCACCACGATGTCGAACATGCAGTGGAGGGCGGGGCGTCGCGGCCGGCGGAAATCTATGCCGCGCGCGGGTGCCGCGCAGAGTGTGGGAATTGCGTTCCGGGCGTGGTCTGTATGCTGCGCGAGATTCGCGATGCGCGCCGGGCCGTGATGGCCGCCGCCCGTCGGGCCGTCATGACGACGGAGGCTGCGGCCTGTCACTGAAACCCGTCTCCGGTTCACGGCTGCGTGAAGGAGCGAGGGAAAGGAGGCGTGCCATGAGCGATGTGCGATTGATCGACCTCTCCTGTAGCGAGAGGCTGACGCTCTGGGTGATCCGCCGTTTCGCGCGCGAGCGGAGTTCGCGATGCGCCGGGCAGATGTGTCTCATGAAAGGGATTTTCTGGCCCTGTTTCGGGGAGGATTTCGACGGCGTCGCGGAAGTGCTGGCCGAGGCGTTCGCGCGCCATGCCGGGTCGCATAACGCGCCGATCGCGGTCGGCGAGGCCGGCGCGCCTGTGCTGACGGCGGTGGAGGTGAGCCTGCTCGCGGCGACGGCCTGCATCCAGACGGGCGAGGACGAGATGGCGCGGGCCTGTCTGGCCGCCGCTTTCGACGGACGTGGCGGTGTGTTCCTCTCCGCCGTGACATTGCTCGCCACGCGGCTCGCCTGTGCCGGGCACTGGCTGCCCGCCGAGCATCGGGCGTGGGGGGATGGCCAGTGCTTCGGGGTGGAACAGGAGCGCTGGACGGATCGGGCGGAGGGCCCGGAGCGGATCATCGGCGCCGCGGCGCTCGGAACGGTGCGGCGGCAGGCTGGTCCGCCGCTCGCGCGGAGCTATGTCATGTGGCCGCGGTCGCGCGGCTTTCCGTCCTATTCCTGATCGGGCGCGGGGGCGGCGTTGAGCTGGATATAGCGCTCGATGCCGATCTGCTTGATGAGGTCGAACTGGCGGTCCAGATAATCCTCGTGCTCTTCCTCATTGTCGAGGATCTTCAGCAGCAGGTCGCGTGAGACGAAATCGCGCACGCTCTCGCAATAGGCGATGCCCTCGCGGAGATCGGCCAGCGCCTTTTCCTCCAGCTTGAGGTCGCATTTGAGGATTTCCTCGACGTTCTGGCCGATCATGATGGTGTTCAGCCGCTGAACGTTGGGCAAACCGCCGAGATAGAGGATTCGTTCGATCAGCCAGTCGGCGTGATGCATCTCCTCGATCGATTCCTCGTATTCCTTCTTGCCCAGAAGGGTCACGCCCCAGTGCCGCAGGGTGCGGGCGTGAAGGAAATACTGGTTGATCGCCGTCAGCTCGTTGGTGAGCTGCGTATTGAGATGCTCGATGACTTTCGGGTCTTTGACGGGCATGACTCCCCTCCGTGACGGTATGGTTCAAATTCGGTCTGCCGGCGCGCAGAGTGTCGCAAACCGGCGATGTTGGCCAGCGAGAAAAAGTCGCGGCGGGATCAACCCCGCTTGCGCGAGGATGCCTTGCCTTTTCCTGCCGTCGCGGGGCCGTTCCTGCGGACCGGCCCGCGTCCGGGTGCCGCGTTCTTGCGGAAAGGCGGACGTCCCCCGTCGCGACGCGGCGGACGGGCCGCTCCCGCCTCTGGCGCAGACGCGGGTTCGATGCGCGCCTCGTCGGCGTCCTGTCCCTCGATGCAGGCGCGGAAACGCTCCGCGCTGTCGGCGGCGATCTCGAACAGCGTGTGGTCGCCGTTGATGCGGATGGAGCCGATCTCGCGCTTGGTGACGTTGCCCAGGCGGCAGATCAGCGGGATCAGCCATTTCGGGTCGGCGCGCTCGCTGCGGCCGATCGAGAGGCTGAACCATTCGCCGCCCTGGGCATGCTCGTCATGTGCGTCATGCGCGCGCGCCGGGCGGTCCGTGCGGGCAGGGCGCGCGGGGGCCTCGACGCTCACGGGGCGGATATGTTCCACGCGCGGAAGGCGGGACTGCCAGAGGCGGGCGAGGGCCGTGGCGAGCCCATGGGCGTCATGCGCCTCGGCCAGGCGGGAAGCCAGCTGGTCCTCGGCGGCGCTGGACGGGGCGAAGAGCGTTTCGTCCTCGAGAAGCCTCGTGGCGTCGCGCTCGTGAATGGCCTCGGCCGTCGGTATGGCGATCCATTCGGCATTGGTGATCTTCGCCATGGCCAGCAGCCGCTCCGCCTTGCGGCGCTGGGTCATCGGCACCATGAGCACGCTCGTGCCCTTGCGCCCCGCCCGGCCCGTGCGGCCCGAGCGATGCAGCAGGGTGGCGGGGTCGCTGGGGAGATTGCCGTGGATGACGAGGCTGAGGGCGGGAATGTCGATGCCGCGGGCGGCGACGTCGGTGGCGACGCAGACGCGCGCGACACCGGAGCGCAGCGCCTCGATGGCGCGGCTGCGCTCGTTCTGCCCCATCTCGCCGGAGATGGCGACCGAGGCGAACCCGCGCGCGAGCAGCGCGGCCTGCACGTCGGCGACCATGGCGCGGGTGTTGCAGAAGAGCAGCGCCGTCGGGCTCTCGTGATAGCGGAGCACGTTGATCACCGCGCGGCCGAGATCGCTCGGCGGCGTCACGACGCATTCATAGGCGATGTCGGCATGCTGCTTCGCGCCGGAGGCCGTGTCGATACGTTCCGCGTTCTTCTGGTAGCGCCGGGCGAGTGCGGCGATGTCCCGCGCGATCGTCGCGGAGAAGAGCAGGGTGCGGCGGGACTCCGGCGTGGCGTCCAGAAGCTGTTCGAGCTCTTCTCGGAAGCCCATGTCCAGCATCTCGTCCGCCTCGTCGAGCACCACGGCGCGCAGGCCGGAGAGGTCGAGTGTGCCGCGGGACAGGTGATCGCAGAGGCGGCCGGGCGTGCCGACGACGATATGCGCGCCGTTCCCCAGCGCGCGGGCCTCGCGCCTGGCGTCCGTGCCGCCGATGCAGCTCGCGATGCGCGCGCCGGCTTCCGCATAGAGCCACTGAAGCTCGCTTTGCACCTGCATGGCGAGTTCGCGCGTCGGCGCGATGACGAGAGCGAGCGGATGTTCCGTCGGCGGCAGGCGCTCGGCCCCTTCGGGAAACAGGGTCGGCGCGATGGCCAGGCCGAAGGCGACGGTCTTGCCCGAGCCGGTCTGGGCGGAGACCAGCAGGTCGCGCTCCTCCAGCCCGGGGCGCAGGACGGCGTCCTGCACCGGGGTCGGTGTCTCATAGCCGCGCGCGACGAGGGCGCGGCTCAGGGAAGGAACGGTAGCGGGGAAACTCATCAGGCTCGGACTCTGTCTGCAACTGGAAAAGGGGCGTATGGAGGATGCTGCATAGAGGCGATGGCGCGCAAAAGCCAGATGAAAGCGTGACGCGCCCCGGAAACTATGCTGCCCTGGGGAGTGCGACGTCTTGGGGGCGCGACGCGGCGCGCGGGCTCGTGTAGGTTGACGCCGATGTCCGCACGTATCGTATCAACTGGCCGGAGCGCGTTGCGCGCGCTGGCCGCGGAATGGCCGCTGGCCTGGCTCTGGAACCCCGATATGTCGGCGCTGCTCTTCGCGGTGCGGAACACGATCGCGTCGCTGGTGGCGTTGTGGATCGCCTTCGCCATGGAACTGAGCGAGCCGCAATGGGCGGCGATGACGGTGTGGATCGTCGCGCAAGGGTCGCGGGGGGAAAGTCTTTCGAAAGGGCGGTGGCGGATCGTCGGCACGGCGGCGGGCATGGTGGCGGCGATTCTGATCATCGCCTGTTTCCCGCAGCAGCCCTGGCTGTTCCTGCCCGCTCTGGCAATCTGGGCGGGACTCTGCGCGGGGCTGGCGACGCTGGTGCAGAATTTCCGCTCTTACGCCTTCGTGCTCGCCGCCTATACGGGGGCGATCATCGCGATGGATTCGAGCGCGCATCCCGGCACCGTGTTCTCCGTGGCGATGGATCGCGGCACCTATATCGTCATCGGCGTGATCTGCGAGATGGTGGCGGGGCTGCTCTTCGCCGCCGGGCTTGACGCGCGGGCGCGGCGCTTCATGCGGGCGGAGCTGCTCTCGGCCATCGCTTCTGCCACGGCGACGCTGGCCGACATATTGCGCGGGAGCACGCCGCCGGAGAACGACGTGCGCGCCGTCTTCAGCCGGACGCTGGCCCTGAACGACCAGATGGAGTTCATCGCGGTCGAGATCGGGCGGCGCGACCGGCAGGTGGTCTGCGCCTATGAGACGATCGGGCTGATCTCCCGTCTCATGTCGCGGGCTCTGGGGATGAGGGCGCGGTTGCGCGCGGTGCCGGATCGGTCGGCGCTGTCGGAGGAGGTGATCGGCGCGGCGGCGACGCTGCTGGAGGGCATGGCGGCGCGGCTGGCCGATCCGGCGGAGGTGGCGGGCGTGCGGGCGGAGATCGACGCGCAGGCCGAACTCTGCCATCGGGCGGAGGCGCGGACGATCGCCGTTGAGAATGCGGCGGAGGGGGACGAGGCGGGGCGCGAGCAGGCCATTCGCGACCGTGTGGCCTTGCAGGGGCTCGCTTTTCTCCTGCGTGAATATCAGAGGCTGCTCACCTGTTTCGCCGCCGATCCCGCTGCGTTGGCGGCGCCGGGGCGCTACAGGCTGAAGGCGCTGCCCAACTGGCGCGCGGCCTGGCATAACGGCGTGCGGGCGACGGCGGCGATCCTCATCGCAGGGATGGTCTGGGAGATGACGGCCTGGACGAACGGGGCGGTCTTCGTCTCGCTCGTCGCGGTGGTGTGCGGGCGTTTCGCGGCGGTGGAGAATACGGTTCTGGCGAGCAACCGCTTCTTCTACGGTGCCTGCTGGGCGGTTCTGGCGTCGATCGTCCCTGTTTTCTTTCTCATTCCGCTGGCGGACGGCTTCGGCGCGCTCACCCTTGCTATCGCGCCCTTCATGCTGCTGGGCGGGCTGGCGCTGCGAAATCCCGCGACGCAAAGCCAGGCGGCGTCCTACTCCATGTTCTTCCCCGTCATGCTCGGATTGGGCAATGCGACGAAGATGGCGGATTTGACGTGGTTCAACACGGCCGTCACGCTGCTGCTGAGTCTGGGCGGCGGCGTGCTGGTGTTCAAATGCGTGCTGCCGTTCGACGAGTATCGCGTCTGCATGGTCATGCGCCGCCGGACGCTGGGCGGGTTGCGGCGCATCCTGCGCGGCGGGCGTCATGCGCCGGATGATGCCGACTGGGTGGGGATGATCACGCAGTCCATGCAACGGCTCATCCGCTATGCCGGATTGCAGGTCACGCCGGTCTTCGACACGTATCTGGGCGGGGCGCTGGCGGTGATGACGATGGGGCGCAATCTTCTGGCCCTGCGGGCGCGGTCGGTCGCGCTTCCCCCCGAAGCGCGGGCGGAGATCGAGACGATGATGGCGCGGCTTTGTGGAAGCGGGGTGACGCTGGGCCATCTGCGCGAGGAAGTGGCGCGCGTGCTCGGGGTGCTGCGGCGGATGGAGCATGACGATACGGGGGAAGAGCAGCGCAGCGATCTCACCCAGGCTCTGGGTTCGCTGCTCATCGTCAGCGTCGAACTCGATCGCAACGAGGCGTTTCTGGACGACCGGCTCTTCGCGAACGCCATGTTGCGGCGGGCGTGAACCGGGTGGCCCGGGGCGGCTGGTCGTCAGGCCTGCCGGGTGAGGGTCTCGGCGAGGCGCTGGAGCTTGAGTTTGAGTTCGGGGGAGAGCGTGCGATAGAGGCCAAGCAGATCCGCCTCGTCCGCCGTGACGGTCATGGACGTCTCCGCCTCCACCATGCCGGTCAGGAAGAAATCGACCGGCACGCCGAAAATCTCCGCCAGGGTGGGGACGTGTTTGCGCGTGCTGCTGCTCCGTCCCGTTTCCAGCGCGGCGACGGCGGAGCGGGACAGTCCCAGTTTCTCGGCGAGATCCTCCTGGGTCATGCCATGCGCCTTGCGCAGGGAGACGATCTTCTTGGCCAGTTCCGCGGAAGGGGAGACTTTCTCGCCGGTATTGCCGACGAGGCTGACATCGTTTTCGCGAATCCAGCGCCGGAACAATTGCTGGCTGACCATTTGGGACGCTTCGCCCGGAGGCGCCGCCAGATCGCACGTGTAGGAGACTATACCCTTCACGAGATCGACGATGCGTCGGGACGGCACGGCGGAAGAGGACGGCTGCCAGATCTGGCCGGGCTGGATGAGAATACGGGATGCCATCCCGGCATTTTGTCAGGAACGTCCTGTTTCCGCTAGGGTCTGATCGTTTCGGGCCGCCGTGCGCCGTGGGGGGCACGGCGTCGCCGTTGGTCAGGCGGCGTGGCGACGCTTTCCTGACGTCCTTTCCCGTGACGAAATCCGTGTCCGAGCGCTTTGACGCCACCCTGCGGAAGACACGTTATCGCCCGATCTGCGGACGCGACCATGAAGATCGGTCTAGACAATATCACCACGATGGGCTGAAAATATTCCTGATTAAAATGATCGGAGATTCTTAAATGTTTTTATCTCGTAGCGGATGGCGCGCCATTTTTACGAAGAATTTTTGGTAGGGCATGCAATAAAAACAGTATATCATCCTGCGTATCACTTGAATCTGTGCGGTCGCTCATGGAAACAATACGTCTCCAGCCCCTTCATATTGCCGGGGGTTGGCAAGCGTCGCAAATTCAGGTCGAATGCGCACACGTCATATTCCCGCCCGAAGAAGTGAATGGCATGCTTTCATATAACGGATCGACAGACATCAGATAGAGAAGTTACCAAGTTATGAAATGATGACATCAAAATATCACGACAATTTTTATTGTATTCTATGGGCTTTGGGAGAGCTTTAGGTGCGTTTGGCAATATTATCCATCGGCATGGCGGAAAAGAATGACTCCGTGTGCAATGATGTCGCCCACCATTATAGAGTTCTGTCATCGCGAAATACGAATGACGGCACGGTCCGCCTCTTTGCCGGCAGTTACGACCCGTCAGCTTTTCCTGACCTTCCGGTCGAAAATGCATCAGCCTTCGAAAAATGGCTGACTGAAGAGCCTGAGACTGTCGTTCTGTTTCATTACTGCGATAGTCGCTCGCCCTTCGATGATTTTCTGCGCGAAAAATGTCAACGCGTCATTATCCGCTGGTACAACGCCACCCCGCCTTGGTTCACGTTCGGCGTGCAGAACCAGAACGCGCACCATGCACTGCTCGGTTACGAAAACATCATCCAATTCATTAACCGCACCCATGTGTCTTTCTGGGCGAACTCCGCCTTTACGCGCGATCAGCTCGTCGCCTTGGGCGCCGCGCCGGAGCGGTGCCACATCGTCTTTCCGGCGAGTCGTTACCTGACCCTTCCTGTTGCCAGCGGTCAGAACATGGCGGACCAAAAGCGGCATGATAAAGATACGGTCGATCTTCTCTTTGTCAGCGATGTCGTTGCGCATAAGGGCCACCTGAATGCCATCGCCGTGGCCGAGCGCGCGCAGGAGATCATTGGCCGGAAAGTCAGGCTGCACATCGTCGGCAAAGGCCTCGATGAGCCGAGCGCCTTCTCCGCGCGTTTGCGACTGGCCATAGAGGATGCCCGGGCAGACATCATCGTTCATGGCCCGGTTTCCGACGATGCCCTCGTTCACCTCTATCAAACCGCCGACATCTTCGTTTGCGTGTCCGAACATGAGGGTTTCGGGCTTCCGGTCTTCGAAGCCATGCGCTACCAGCTGCCCGTCATCGCGTGGGCGGCCACGGCTTTTCGTGAACTCCTTGCAGCGCACCCGTTCGCTTTTCCAAACTTCGATCTGGACCTCTTTGCGGCTGCCATCGGCGCTTTGGAAACACCGAGCGTCAGAAACCGCCTTCTCGAAATTCAGTATGCGGTTCTCCAGACCTATTCATCAGATATTTTGAAAGACCAGATTCTCACCGCCCTCGCCGCACAGGAAAGTCGCTGGGGCCAACCGGTTCCGGATGATCTGTCGCGTCCCGCAATTCGTTACCTGCCCCGGGCTGCCAATGCGATTGACGTGGCACGTTCGTCTTTATACGAACGTTATCGGCATGGTTTTGACGCAAACCTGACCTTTGACTCCCACATGAACGTCACCTCTCTCCATGATCTGAGGATGTTCAAGGATTACTTGACGCAGGGCAGAGAACTTGTCCGCGTCCTTACAGTGCCGGCGCATGAACCCTCCGTCACTTTCCGGCCGGAGGAATTCTCCATGTGCAAGGGCGTTTATACCAGACTGCCGGAAGAGAAAGCCAAACCGCCTGCACCAATTGCCGTCGAGGCCGATCACTTGATTTTCGGGCCCTATGCTCAAATGCCGCCCGGGCAATATCGGGCGACGTTACATGCCACGATAAAGATCCTTTCCGAAAAGGACGTTCCATTCGAAATCGATGTGAATTCAGACGGCCAACAGGTCGCGAGCCGGATCGTTACACTGCCCCCTGGCGAGCACACGGATCATGCCCCGATTCCCTTCACGCTTGTTGGTGATGCGCCGAGGGTCGAAATTCGGCTGCGAGCCGTCGACGCGTTTGAGGGCAACGTCATTTTCTCCGGCATCACTCTCGCGCAAACGGAGGGAAGCGGGAATGCCATCGTTACAACGCCCTCGTCTGGAGCCCATCGCTGGCTGACGCGTCTCCCCGCATTCGGACCTTTGGCTCAACTTTCCAGCAAGAGACAGGCGAAATCCCTGTTCCGCAAGGGGGATGCCGCCAGAGACAGCGGAGCATGGGCGGAAGCGGCCCGTTTCTACGATATGGGTCTCCATCTCGAACCCGACCGATATGCCT
Source organism: Acidomonas methanolica (assembly GCF_004346035.1). GTDB lineage: Bacteria > Pseudomonadota > Alphaproteobacteria > Acetobacterales > Acetobacteraceae > Acidomonas > Acidomonas methanolica. The sequence continues at coordinate 94,117 of NZ_SLZN01000008.1, forward strand.
ATATCATGCAGGCGGCCCAGATGCACGAAGAGGCGGGGAACCTCGAAGCGGCCCGTACCCTTTACAGCCGGGCCCTGAGCCTGCTGCCGAACGACGCCGATCTGTGTCTGCGGATCGGTCATTTTTACAAACGATCCGGTGATGCAATAATGGCGCGGCAGTTCTATTTGAAGGCTCTGAGCGTCTACGGTTCCGTTGCAACCGATGCTGGTGCGGAATTGCTCGCGCTTCCGCCGCTCTGACTTTATCAAGGTCTCCTTCACCATGAAACTTGCGTTCCTCGTTCAGGGACTGTTCGAAAAGAGCGACTCGATCGGTTTCGACTGCGTGTATGAATACAAGCGGGCCATCAATCTCTTCGCCGACGCCGGGAGCGATATCCGTATCTTTGCCGAACGCTTCGACCTTGCGCGTCATCCCGACGTCCCTGTCGAGGGCCTTGAGGCCTTCCATGAATGGTGTGCAAAAAATCCCGAAGGTACCGTCGTTTATCATTATTGCGGCGCCTGGAGAGAAATGGATGCGTTTCTGACAGATCGACCGACGCCCTCTGTCATTCGCTGGCACAACAACACGTCGCCCTGGTTCTATTTCTCCAAGGAAATCTATCTCGTTCACACGCTCGAAGGTTTCGAGAATATCGTCGCGATCGCGGACAAGCCGAATCTGTTCTTCTGGGTCAATTCACTGTTCACACGCGATCAGTTTATCGCATTGGGAGGTCAGGCTTCCCGCTCGGCCGTCGTCTACCCGGCCAGCCGATATCTGGAAAACACATTCGACCGGCGGAGGCCGGAGCGCCGGTTTGCCCCGGACGGCGTGATCAACATGCTCTTCGTCGGCCGCGTCGTGCAGCACAAGGGCCACAAATCCATTATCTCGGTCGCCGAGCGCGTGCGTCAGGAAACAGGCAAACCAGTCGTCGTGCGCTTCGCCGGGCGTGAAGACGACGTCAAGAGCGAGATCGAAAATCACGCAGGCAATCATCCTGACGTCGAAACTGTCTTCCATGGAGAAGTATCCGACTCGGAACTGGAAGAGCTGTATCGAATTTCCGATGTCTTCCTCTGCCTGTCCGAGCACGAAGGCTTCGGCCTTCCGGTTTTTGAGGCGATGCGTTGCGGGCTGCCGACCATCGTCTGGTCGACAACCGCCCTGCGTGAACTGATGGTCGATCATCCGCTGGGGTTCCATTATTACGATCTGAACATGTTCGCTGCCGCCGTCATCGCCTTGCAGGATGAAACAGTCTACAAGACAGTCCTCGCGGCTCAGGAGCGCGTCCTGGAGTCCTATACGGAGGAAATCGTGGACGCGCAGATACTGGATGCGCTGGCATTGCTTCAGCGCGGAAGCACGACTCATATCCAGGCCGCTCTTCCCGCCGCGCTTCGGGCAGAACCCGAGCTTGCGCATGCCGTTATGGAGCAGATGCAAAAAGGGGAATCAACGCCGACAGTTGTACAGCCCGCCATCCGTGACAGCGGTTACAATCTTTTTTCGCGATATGACATCGAGACATTCCGAAAATTCTTCGATCGCGCGGAGCGTCTGCGGTTCGCGCAGTTCGAAAACTTCAAGAACGGCGGCAATTATCGGCTGGAGCCGCGCGAATTTCGCCATCACAATGGCAAGCTGGAAGGTGACATCCTCCGGTTCGCTTTCGGTCGTTACCCTAACGGCCACCTGATCTTCGGGCCCTACCGGGATTTTCCGCTCGGCGACTATACCGTCACCTTTGATCTTTCCGTCATCAGCCGGAACCTCAAGAAAATCGTTGTGGACGTCAACTCGCGCGACAAGGGTCTGATCATCCAGCGTGCCATTTCGCTCGCCAATCTTTCGACGACAATGCCAAGCCTGCGGTTCCGCTGTGACAGCACGGAGGATGAGTTCGAATTCCGCGTCAAGGCGAAACAGGCTTTTGATGGAGAAATCGTGTTTCGCGGGGTATTGCTGCGCCAGACATCTTCACACTGATTTTTGACGGGGCAGGTCCAGCGTGTCGTGTTTTCCGGTCTGGCGGTCGAGTATCGTGGCGCTGACGGGCGTCGTCCTGGTGTTCGAAGGGATGCCGGCGCTTGCGCGGCCGATGCTTGCTCAGCCGAGGACCGACGTTGCGTCCGTGGCCGCCTGCGATCCGCGCGAGGACGGGAGCAACCCCTGTCCGCGCCAGTTGCGGCGGCCGCCGCGCCGTCCGCTTTCGGCGATGGCGCAGATCGGCAAGGCGCTGTTCTATGACAGGGAGCTGTCCGGCTCGGGGAAGATCTCCTGCGCCAGTTGTCATGATCCGGCCGCGCATTATGGCCCCGCGCGCGCGGATTCGGTCTTCACCGGCGGCGTCGGACTCGACCGGCAGGGGCATCGCGCCATCCTGTCGCTGACCTATCTCGAACGTCAGCCCAATTTCAGCATCGGCCCCGATGACGCCGTCGCCGACGACACGGTGGCGCCGATTCAGGCTCCGCACGATGTCGTGCGCGGTTCGGCGAAGAGTGCGAGCAATACGGCGGCGTCGGCCGTGCAACTCGTGCCGCAGGGCGGCCTGTTCTGGGACGGTCGCGCCGATACGCTCCAGCAACAGGCGACCGGGCCGCTCTATGATCCGGCGGAAATGGCCGCCACGCGCGACAGGGTGCTCCACCGGCTGCGCACCGCGCCTTATGCCGGAGCGCTGATGGATTTCGCGGGCTATCAGGGGCGGCGCTATCCGGATTATCTCGTGGCCGAGGCGCTGTTCGCCCTGGCGCGCTACCAGATCGAGGAGACGGATTTCCACTCCTATTCCAGCAAATTCGATGACTGGCTGGAAGGAAAGGCGCGGTTCACGCCGGAGGAACGGCGCGGCTATCTGCTCTTCAACGATCCGAAGAAAGGCAATTGCGCGGCCTGTCATGTCGATCAGATGAAGCCGGATCATTTGCCGCCGCTGTTCACCGATCATCAATATGAATCGCTCGGCGTGCCGCGCAACATGGATCTGGTGCAGAACAGAAATCCCGCCTATTTCGATCTCGGGGTCTGTGACCGTCAGCCGGACGGCAAGAAGCTGCTGGCGCCCTATTGCGGCATGTTCGCGACGCCGACCTTGCGCAATGTCGCCGCGCGCAAGGTCTTCTTCCATAACGGCGTGTTCCACTCGCTGGACGACGTGATGGATTTCTACGTCCTGCGCGACATCGACCCCGCGCGCTTCTACGGCAAGGACGCGCATGGCAGGGTGCATGCCTATGACGATCTTCCCGCGCCGTATCGGGACAATCTCGACACGACGGATGCGCCGTTCGATCGCAAGCCCGGAGACAAACCGGCGCTGGACGAGAACGAGCGCCAAGCCGTCATCGCGTTTCTCAAGACGCTGACGGACCGGAAAACGACGCAGCCGTGACGCGTATGTTTTGAAAATACTATAGACTTATCAGAGAGTTTCAGTCAAACCCCGCTGCGTTGCGACGGCAGTCATGTCACTGAAAGTAGAAAGAAATTATTTTTTAATAGTGCGCTTCGTCGTTTTTCTGTTTTTGCTTGAAATACAGTCATGTGCTGAAAGACTGGACGCGCGGGCCTATGAATGCGAGCATCAGCCCATGACGACAATGCCAGCTTTTTCCTCATTGCGGTTCGATCGGCCGACGGCAGAGACTCTCGCCGCCGAATATGACGCCATCGGCCGTCTGCTCGACGCGGGCGACCTCGCGGGCGCGGTCGCCGCGTTCGATCTGACGCGGCGACGCTTCGATTCCTGGGCCTCGCTCGTGCATCTCCAGTTCTCTCGCGACACGGCGGACGAGGCGGCGAAGGCCGAACGCGACTATGCGGACGCGCTCGCGCCGGCGGCGGCGGCGCATGAGGTGGCGCTGAAGCGCCGCCTGCTCGACGAGCGCCCGGCGCTGGAGGCGGTCGTCGGGCCTTATGTCGCGCGGCTCTGGGAGGCGGATATCACCACCTTCGACCCGCGCATCGCCAGGGATCTGGAAGAGGAAGCGCGGCTGGGCGCGGAATACACGGCGTTGCTGGCCTCCGCGCAGATCGCCTTCGACGGCCAGACGCTCAACCTGTCGGGCCTCGTGCCCTATCTGCAATCCGCCGACCGGGAAACGCGGCATGCGGCGGAGCAGGCACGCTGGGCCTTCTTCGAGGCGAACGGCGCGACGCTCGATTCGCTTTTCGACCGGCTGGTGAAGCTGCGCGCCGGAATGGCGGGAACGCTCGGGTTCCCGGGCTACACGCCGCTGGGATACCGGCGGATGCGGCGGACGGATTACGGTCCGTCCGATGTGGCGGCGTTCCGCGAGCGCATCGTGACGCATGTGGTGCCGCTGGTGGCGTCGCTGCTGAAGCGTCGGGCGCTGGAGATGGGCTGGGACGAGTTGCGGGCCTGGGACGAGGCGCTGATCGACCCCAAGGGCAATCCCGATCCGGCGGGGGATCATGATGTGCTGCTCGAACGCGCGCAGGCGATGTTCGAGGCGCTCGATCCCGGCGGGGAGATGGGACCATTCTTCGCGGAGATGACGCGGGAGGGGTATATGGACCTCCGCAATCGTCCGGCCAAGGCGGGGGGCGGGTTCTGCACCTCCTTCCCGACGGTCGGCATGCCGTTCATTTTCGCCAATTTCAACGGCACGCATAACGATATCGGCGTCTTCACCCATGAAATGGGGCACGCCTTCCAGAACTGGAAGAGCCGCACCCTGCCTCTGGCGGACATGCTCTGGCCGACCATGGAGGCGGCGGAAATCCATTCCATGGGGCTCGAATTCCTCGCCTGGCCGGAGATCGGCCGTCTGGTGGAGGATGGTGCGGCGGACCGCTACCGCCGCATGCATCTGATCGACAGCCTGTGCTTCCTGCCCTATGGCGCCTGCGTCGACCATTTCCAGCACGAGATCTACGCGCGCCCCGACATGACGCCGGAGGAGCGTCATGCCCTCTGGCAGCGGCTCGAAAAGCTCTACATGCCGTGGCGCAACTGGGGCGATCTCGCCTATCCCGGCAAGGGCGGCCGCTGGCAGGCACAGATGCACATCTACCGCTCGCCGTTCTATTATATCGACTACACCCTTGCGCTGTGCTGCGCCCTGCAACTCTGGCTGGGCAGCCGGGTGGACCGCAAGGGCACGATGGAGACCTATAAGGCGCTCTGCGCGGCGGGGGGCAGCAAGCCCTTCACCGAACTGCTCGCGGAGGCCGGGCTGGTCTCTCCCTTCGAGCCCGGAGCGATCGTCGAGGTGGTGCAGGAGGCGGAGGCCGTTCTTCTGCGGTGAAAGCCTCGCGGTGAGATTTCATGGAACTGTCGCTGGTGGCGGGCCGCGCTTCCGGCCATAGACTCCAGCTTTAGCACCGCCGATCCGCGCGGCGCGGGCAGACGGAGACAGCATGAGCCAGGCACTACGCAAGAGCGCGCGGCACGGGGATCTGGCCCGGGACGCGGTGGAAAACGAGTCCCGCTTCGGCCTCCTGTCGCGCTGGATGAAAAATCCTCTCCGGACGGGTTCCGTCGTTCCATCCTCTCCGGCCTTGTGCGCCCGGCTGGTCCGTCAGACGCGCCGGGCTCCGGACGAGGCGGTGATCGAACTCGGCGCGGGAACCGGGCCGGTCAGCCGCGCCCTTCTGGCCGCGGGCGTGCCGCCGGAAAAACTCTTCGTCGTGGAGATCGTCCCCGGCATGGCGGCGCAATTGCGGCGGAGTTTCCCCGGTGTGAACGTCATCGAGGGAGATGCGCGCGATCTGCCGACTCTCATTCCGCGTCAATGGCATGGCCGGATCGGCGATGTGATTTGCGGGATTCCGCTCGTCCTGCTGCGCAAGAGCGAGCAGCGCCGCTTCATTGACGCGATCGAGGCCGTCGCGCCGGGGCGGGGTTTCCTGCATTACAGCTATTGCGTTACCTCGCCGCTTCCGGCGAAGGCGCATGATCTGTCGAAGGCGCGTGAAGCCTGGACCCCCCTGAACTTCCCGCCCGCGAGCGTCTGGCGCTACATGCCCGCGAGTTCGTCGCCCCTGCCGCACGCCGTAAATCTTGGGCCGGTTTGTGTGTGCAAGGGTCAGCCGGTCCATGAATTTCAGGGGAGATCGCTGTCAGGCGGAAAATTCGCTTGAGCAACGCGACGCCGCGACCAGGTCACGGCCGTCCCCGCGTCATGTCACGAAAGATCTCGTCCACCTGATCGCTCGCGGAAACATCGTTTTCGCTGGCATAAAAGGCTTTCAGAAACCTGGTGTCGAACTCCGTCAGCCTGTCCGGCTTCGAGGCTATTTTGACTTCAAAGAGGGACATGATCGAATAGGCCGGATATGAGGCGTCCATGGGTGGATCAGTCAGCGCAACCATCGCGACATAACTGCCCAACGCTCCCCAGGAGACGCCCTGCGCCAGGTCAGTATTGATTGTCACAATTGCAAGATGCGTTTCCCGATGGCTGCTTTCTCTCAGAGCTGAAATATCGGACTGGTCGACATGGGGCTGCATGACGACTCCATGGTCAGTCTGGATGAAAAATCCGATCGATGAATCGGAATTTGGTGTCATCTCCGTTGACCAATACCACCGGACGGCTTTTGCTTCCGTAAGTTTTTGTCTGAGATGATCTGAAATGCCGTTGCTCGTTTGATAGATCATGCCGATATAGTTGTTGATAAATGGCATGTCTGGATATTTTTCGATAATGCTTTTCATTATCTCGGTATGTCCGTTGCCGGCGGCAATCAGAACATTTGGATCATTGCAATCCACTGATGACTTCAAGTTGGTACTCTCGGCCGCGCTTTGAAGCGTTCTGACAAGAATTGCCGCGAACTCCGGTTTGAGCCCGAATACGCAAATTCGAAGCTTGTCATTCCAGCGGGCAAGCTGGCGATCCGTCACCGGCCCGGTCATTGTATGAATAAAGTCACGCAACCGAGCGGCCGAGACACCATACACGGTTATGTCTTGCTCTTGGCCGGAAGACGCTTCGGCCACGCCGCTCGACAGCCCCGCAATCGCCATGACGGCGCAGAGGAATGCCAGCACCGCTTCAAGTCCGACAACGTCGCGTCGTCGCGTCATGCACCGATGTCGCGGCGGAAGATCTTGTCATCCCAGATGATCGCCTCGACGCCCTGATAGGCGCGGGCGCGGGCTTCCCCGGCGGTGGGGGCGGCGGCGCAGACGGTGAGCACGCGGCCGCCCGACGCGACCAGCGCGCCATCCTTCAGCGCGGTTCCGGCCTGGAAGACCTGCACGCCGGGCACGGCCTCGGCGCGGTCGATCCCGGCGATGCGGCCGCCCTGCGCGGGCGTGCCTGGGTAGCCGCGCGCGGCGAGGACGACGGAGATCGAGGCGTCATCCGAAAAGGCGATCTCCGCACGGTCGAGATCGCCGTCGGCGAGCGCCTTCAGCACGGGCAGCAGATCGGAGCGCAGGCGGATCAGCAGGGCCTGCGCCTCGGGATCGCCGAAGCGGACATTGTATTCGATGAGTTTCGGGCCGTCTTCGGTCAGCATCAGCCCGGCGAAGATGATCCCGCGGAACGGCGTGCCGCGCCGGGCCATCTCCCGCAGCATCGGGCGCACGAGGAGGTCCAGCGCCGCCTCCTGCTCCGCGCGTCCGAAGCCGGGCGGCGGCGAGATCGCGCCCATGCCGCCGGTATTCGGCCCCGTATCGCCCTCGCCGATACGCTTGTGATCGCGCGCCGCGCCGATCAGCACGGCCCGTTCATCGGCGCAGAAGGCGAAGAGCGAGACTTCCTGCCCGAACAGGCATTCCTCGATGACGACCGACGCGCCCGCCTCGCCGAAGGTGCGGCCGGTCATGATGTCGCGGATCGCGGCCTCGGCCTCGGCGAGCGTCCCGGCGACGATCACGCCCTTGCCCGCCGCCAGCCCGTCCGCCTTGACGACGATCGGCGCCCCCCGGCGGCGGAGGAAGGCCAGCGCGGAGTCGGCGTCCTCGAAGCGTTCCCAGCGGGCGGTCGGAATGCCCGCCGCGTCGGCGATCTCCTTGGTGAAGCTCTTGCTGCCTTCGAGCGCGGCGGCGGCGCGGCTCGGCCCGGCGCAGGGAATCCCGGCCTCGGCGCAAGCGTCGGCCAGACCCGCGACGAGCGGCGCTTCCGGCCCCGGCACGACGAGGTCGATGCCTGTCTCGCGGGCGAAGCGGACCAGCGCCGCCACGTCATCCGCCCGGATGGGCAGGAGGGTGCCGAGTTCCGCCATGCCGGGGTTGCCGGGGGCGATGAAGAGCGCGTCCAGCTCCGGGGAGCGGGCGATGGCGCGGGCCAGCGCGTGTTCGCGTCCGCCCGATCCGACCAGCAGCACCTTCATCCTTGTCGTCCTTCCTCTGTTTCCGAGTTCCGCCGTCTAGCATAGACTGGCGGCATGAGTGAGAGCGAGGATCGGCGGAACCCGGGCAATGTGCCCGAATATTCCGTCAGTGAGATTTCCGGGGCGATCAGGCGTACGCTGGAGGGCGGATTCGCCCGCGTGCGCGTGCGCGGCGAGATCACGGAGCTGAAGCGTTATCCGTCGGGCCATGTCTATCTGTCTTTGAAGGACGAGGGCGCGAAGATCGCCGGAGTGGTCTGGCGGGGCTCGGTCTCGCGGCTGGGGCTGACGCCGGAGAACGGGATCGAGGTCATCGCGACCGGCAAGGTCTCGTCCTATGGGGAGCGGTCGAGCTACCAGCTCATCATCGAGCAGATGAGCTTCGCCGGGGAGGGCGCGCTGCTCGCGCGGATCGAGGCGCTGCGCAAGCAGTTCCTCGCCGAGGGGCTGTTCGATGTCGCGCGCAAGAAGCCGCTGCCGTTTCTGCCGCGTCTGGTCGGGGTCGTGACCTCGCCGCGCGGCGCGGTGCTGCATGATATCCGCACCACCATCGCCCGGCGCTTCCCGCGTGAGGTGCTGGTCTGGCCGGTGCCGGTGCAGGGCGAGGGAGCGGCGGCGCGGATCGCGGCGGCGATCGAAGGATTCGCGCGGCTTTCCCCGCGCCCCGATGTGGTGATCGTCGCGCGCGGCGGCGGCTCGCTCGAGGATCTCATGGCGTTCAACGACGAGCGCGTCGTCCGCGCGGCGGCGGCGAGTCCGATTCCGCTGATTTCGGCGGTCGGGCATGAGACGGATACGACGCTGATCGACTTCGCCTCCGACCGGCGCGCGCCCACGCCCACGGCGGCGGCGGAGATGGCGGTGCCGCTCCGCTCCGAGATGGTGGCGGATCTCGCCCATCGCGCGGCGCGGCTCTCCGGCGCTTTGGTGCGGCGTCTCCAGGAGGCGCGGTCCGCGCTCGACCGGGCGGCGGGACGGATGCCCGATCTCCCGGCCATGGTGGAGACGGCGCGGATGCGGCTGGATGACCGGGCGCAGAGGCTGTCGCTGGCGTTGCCGCGGGTCGCGGAGCGCGCGCGGGCGCGTCTGGTGGGGGTCGAGCGGCGTGTTCCCTCGCCCGATCTGCTGATCGCGCGGCGGCGCGAGGCGCTGGGGAAGATCGCGGGGCGGCTGGACGGCGCGGTGACGGGGCTGGTGCAGGCGCGGCGGATGCGGGCGGCGCGGGCGCGTCTTTCGCCCGAGATGCTCGGCGCGGTGGTGCGCCTCGATCAGGCGCGGCTGAGCGGGCTGTCCGGGCAATTGGAGGCGGTTTCGCCGCGTGCGGTGCTGGAACGCGGCTATGTGGTGGTGCAGGATGCGTCGGGCCGTCCGCTGACGCGGGCGGCGCAGCATCCGGAAGGCGGCCGGATCGTGATCGCATTCGCTGATGGGCAGCGTGTGGGGCGTATGGACAAGGCCGGGCGGGGCGAGCCGTCGGTTCAGGGGGAGTTCAGCCTGTGACGAAGGGGATGGGGCGCGTGGGGAATTGCATGGAGAATCGCGCGAGGCTGGCTCTGCTGCTTCTGACGGCGGCAGGTCTGGCCGGATGCGGGGAAACGCCCGCCCGACCGGTTGCCGCGACGAGGCCTCATCCGACCGTCACGGCGCAGAGTTTCGCGCCGGAATATACCGCCGAGACGCCGCCCGCGCCGGGTGCGCCGGTTCTGGCCAACGATCCTTCCGCGCCGATCGACACGCCGCTCTGCGGCAGCGCGGCGAAGGAGGCGATCGCTACCGCCGCCGCCGTCTATCCGGACGGGCTGACGAGTGGCAGCACCTGCCCGCAAAACGCGTGTTTCGAGCCGCTGACCGGCACGTTCATTGCCGCGACAGGCGCGCGCAGCGTCTGCCGCTGACGGGACGTGCGGCGCGAGATGTCTGCGGCCTCCGGTGTCAGTTTATCACTTAACTAAATTTATATTTGAAGAATCGTCCAGTCTCGTTCAATCTGTCCGTGTTCCAGGGAGAACGCAGGATGACGGACGAGGCATTGGCGCGGGCGATTGCTCAGATCGAGTTGGCCCGGGCGCGCGGGGCCTGTCCGGTGGTACGGAGCTTCTTTGACGAGGCGACCTTCACGGCCACTCATGTCGCGCATGATCCCGTGACCCTCGAAGCGGCTGTCATCGACAGCGTGCTGGACTACGACCCGGCCTCGGGCCGGACCTCCACGCATGGCGCGGACGAAATCATCGCCTATATCCGCGAAGCGGGCCTCAAAATCGTCTGGCAGATCGAGACGCATGCCCATGCGGATCATCTCTCGGCCGCGCCCCATCTCCAGCTGAAGCTGGGCGGCCGCCTCGGCATCGGTGCGGCGATCATGACCGTGCAGACCGTGTTCGGCAAGATCTTCAATGCCGGGACGGAATTCGCGCGGGACGGCTCGCAGTTCGACGTGTTGTTCCAGGACGGCGATGCCGTGCCGCTCGGCGCGTTACCGGGCATCGCGCTGCATGTGCCCGGTCATACGCCTGCCGACATGGCCTTTATCATCGGGGATGCGGCGTTTATCGGCGACACGCTGTTCATGCCGGATTACGGGACGGCGCGCGCCGACTTCCCCGGCGGGGATGCGCGGCAGCTCTTCCGTTCGGTCCGGCGGCTTCTGGCCCTGCCGCCGGAGACGCGGCTGTTTCTCTGCCATGATTACAAGGCGCCCGGGCGCGACGCGTATGTCTGGGAGACGACGGTGGGCGCGGAGCGGGCGCGGAACATCCATGTGCATGACGGAGTCACGGAAGACGAGTTCGTGGCGCTGCGGACCGCGCGGGACGCGACGCTCGGCATGCCGCGGCTGCTGATGCCCTCGGTCCAGGTCAACATGCGTGGCGGGCGCTTCCCGGAGCCGGAGGAAAACGGGACGCGCTACCTGAAGATTCCGCTCGACACGCTCTGAGCGGTGGTGACTTGTTATTTAATTAAAGTATTTAAGTGAATTTCCCCTATGCGGCGGCGCCCAATCAGCGTGCCGGGCTGGCGGGGAAAACGAGATGGTCGAGGCGCGCCGGCCGGTCGGGGAGGGGCCATTTGCCCGGTTTCGCGCCGTTTTCCTGCAAGAGATAGGCGATCAGCGCCAGAACGTCCCCGGATGACAACGTGCCCGGCGCCATGAGGGGCATGGCGTCATGGATGTAACGCGCCAGTTCCGAGAGCGGCGTCCCCGCCCAGTTTCGCACGAACCGGCCCGTGAGAGGGGGTGTCTGGAAGGTGCCGCCGAGATCTTCGCCGTGGCAGAGCGCGCAGCTTCGCGCATAGAGTTCAGCGCCGCGTTCCGCCTGCGCAACGGTATAACCGGGTGCGGCGGCGTGATGCGTCCGGGCCTGGGTGGGAAGCGGCGCGCAGAGCAGGGCGGCACAGGGCAGGACTGCCGTGCGAAGGAAAGATCGCCAGCTCATCATGCGCTCCGGCTCGCGGCGGTGCGGCGGAAGAGATCGGTGAAGACGCCGATGGCGCGGGCGGCCTCGCGCCGGTCCGGATGTTCGAAGGCATTGCCGACCCCCGCCATCTCGCCGAGGCCGTCGAGATCATAGCCCTGCACCATGATGCCGTCGGTCTTGCAGAGCATCTCCGCCCCTCGATAGGCGACGCCGTATCGGCCCTGCGGACAGGGCGGCAGCCAGGTGGTCTGGCCGCGCACGGGGATCAGCGAGCGGTCCTGCCACCAGTCATGCGCCGCATAGCCGGGACAGTTGACGATCACGCGCTCAGGCAGGTGGCGCAGATCGGCGGGGCTGTGGAATTCCCGCATGACGATGCGGCCGCCGGACTGGTGGAATTCGGAGAGGAGGTGATCGCCATAGGCGCCGAAATTGAAGATCATCATCGCCGCGCGCTTCGCATAAGGCACGGGGAACGGATTTTCGGAGGGCTGGAGGTCGATCGCGGCGGGAATGATGTCGCGGATACGCGTGTCGTACCGCGCGAAATCGTCCTTGCCGGGTTGTGCCGGAGCGGCGGAATGGTCCTCGCCGTTCGCCTTGGCCTCGTTGCGCTGATCCTCCAGCCGATAGGTGTCCAGGAACATGATCGGCTCGCCCGGCAGGCCGAGATAGCTGCGATAGCTCGCCCATGAGAAACGGGCCATGCGCTCCCAGAGATCGGGAAAGGCGGGGCCGGCCGCGCTGGCGAGGGCGATGCGGGAGGATGGCGTCCAGCTTCCGTTGGCGCGCACGGAGCGCGTGCGCGGCAGCAGGTCGCGCGTATAGATCGTGACGTCCATCCCCGCGCGCAGGGCGGTCAGCGCGGTCGTCAGGCCGATGATCCCGCAGCCGATGACCGCGATTCTCCTTTCCAGCGTCGCGGCGATTCGTCCGACGACGAAATCCGCCGAGCCCCAGGAGAGCGACCAGCCGCTGCCGCCATGGCCGTAGTGATGGAAGACGGTCTTGTCGCCCAGTTTTTCGACGTCGTAACGCGGCCCGGCGGCGCGGAACGGGCGCAGGCAGACCTTGATGTCGGCGATCTGGTCCTCGCGCATGGGGGGAAGAAAGAGGCGCGGCCCGTGTGCCGGAGGCGCGGGCGGCGATTCGGCCCGGCTCAAGGTCGGGCCCGACCGTTCGGCGGCCAGCGTGGCCGCGCCGCCGAGAGCCATGCCACCCGCGACGAGGGAACGGCGGGAGAGGGAGGGGGTGGAGGGCATGGGCGCGCCGATACTGTTATCAACATGCAACGGATAGCATGTCCGGGTGGGGATTCAATCTGTCACTGGCCGCCATGGCCTGCCGTGCGGCTGCTCTATGGACAGTGGGGCTACGACGTCGGCTATGATCCGGGAGCGACATCGCATCCCTCGTCACGACAGAAAGTGAGACAAGATGACCAAGGCTCCCAGCAGAGCGGAAAAATCAACGGCCGCGCCTTTCATTCTGGACCGCTGGTCGCCCCGGGCCTTCGAGCCGGTGGAGATCAGCGTGACGGATCTGCTGGGACTGCTCGAAGCCGGGCGCTGGGCGCCGTCGGCCTATAACAGCCAGCCCTGGCGTTTTCTTTACGCACGGCGCGGCACGCCGGACTGGGACCGCTTCCTGTCCTGGCTGATTCCGTTCAACCAGTCCTGGGCGTCCAATGCGTCGGCCATCGTCTATATCGCCTCGCACATGGTCATGACCCCGCCGGGCGGCGCCGAGCCCGTTCCCTCGCCGACCCATGCCTTCGATGCGGGGGCGGCCTCGGCGATGATCGAGCTTCAGGCGGCGCGGGAGGGCTGGGCCACCCATCCCATGAGCGGCTTCGACGGCGCCCGCGCCCGGGCGGGGCTCGAACTGCCGGAGGATTACGCGCTGCATGCGGCGGTGGCCATCGGACGGCAGGGCAAGGCAGAAGCGCTGCCGGAAGGGTTGCGCGCGCGGGAGGTGCCGTCGGATCGTGTCCCGCTCGACACGCTGGTCTTCGAGGGCCGTTTTCCCTCGTGACGATCGTGGCCGGCATGGCCTTTCCCGCCTGACGGGGAGGCCAAGCCGGTGAAACGGCGCTCCCCGCGCCGCTCCGGCCGTGGTTTCAGAAGACGTGCCGGAGGATGAAGAACAGAACCCCGCTGATCAGCATGGCGGCCGGCAGGGTGACGATCCAGGCCATCGCCATGTTCCGCAGGGTGGACCACTGGAGGCCCGATCCCTGGGCCGACATGGTGCCGGCGACGCCGCTGGACAGGATATGGGTGGTCGAGACCGGCATGCCGTAGCCTTCCGCCAGACCGATCGTGCCCATGGCGACGAGTTCCGCGGAGGCGCCCTGCGCGTAATTCAGGTGCGTCTTGCCGATCTTCTCGCCGACGGTGACGACGATGCGCTTCCAGCCGACCATGGTGCCCATGCCCAGCGCCACGGCGACCGCGATCTTCACCCAGATCGGGATGAAGCGCGTGCCCGCGTTGAGCTTGCCCATGAACGTCTTCAGCGTGCCCGCGTCGCCGTCGCTGAAGGCCGCGTCCTTGCTCAGCGTGCGGATGGCGTCGGAGACCAGATACATGTCCGTGCGGACGTTCGACACCTGGCTGGCGGGGATGGCTTCGAGCGTCTTGTAGCTGGCGACGGAGTGGGAGATATCGTCGGAAATCACCGCCAGCGCGCCATAGACGCCCGGCTGCGCGGCGTTCTTGTTTCGCAGCGCGTCGGTCACGAGGCTGCGCGCGGCCTCCACGCCGATCTGATCCGCGCCGTTCGCATGGGCATGGAAGACCCCGGCCGCGCGGTCGGCCGACTGCACGAAGGCGGGCATCGCGGATTCCGGCATGGCGCGGTTGAGCGCATAGGCGGTCGGCGCCGCGCCGATCAGGATGAGCATGATGAGGCCCATGCCCTTCTGCCCGTCATTGCCGCCGTGGAAGAAGGAGACGCCGGTGCAGGTGAAGATCAGCAGGCCGCGAATCCATCCCGGCGGGGGCTTGTGGCCTTCCGGGGCCTGGAACAGGCTCTTGTGACGGCGCAGGGCCAGGCGGAAGATCCAGAGGAGGGCGAAGGAGAGGATGAAGCCGCAGATCGGGCTGAACAGCAGGGAGGCGAACACTTTCCGGGCCTGTCCCCAATCCACGCCGTAGGTGGCCGCCGCCGGAGCCATGAGCTGGTTGGCGATGCCCACACCCATGATGGAGCCGATGAGCGCGTGCGACGATGAGTTGGGGATGCCGACGGCCCAGGTCGCGAGGTTCCAGATGATGGCCGCGATCAGCAGCGCGAAGATCATCGCGTAGCCCGCGCCGGAGCCGACTTGCAGGATGAGTTCCACCGGCAGCAGCGTGATGACGCTGTAGGCCACCGCGCCGGAGGAGACCAGCACGCCGAACAGGTTCCACATGCCGGACCAGACCACGGCCACCAGCGGCGGAAGGCTGTTGGTGTAGATCACCGTCGCCACCGCGTTGGCGGTGTCGTGGAAGCCGTTGACGAACTCGAAGGCCAGCGCGATCACCAGCGCGAGGCCCAGCAGCGCGAAGGCGCCGACGGCGATGCCGTGCTCGCCCGCCGCCTGCAGGTCGGCGAAGACGCTGTAGCCCACGAAGGCGAGGGCGAGGGCAAGGATCGAGAGGAAAAACAGGCGGAAGGCGGGCGTTTCACCCGCGTTCATGCGGGGGCGCATGTAATGGCCGTGGGGAGCGCTCGTATCTGACAAGATGAGTCCTCATCGCAAGGGGGAACCGGCCCGGAATGACACCAGAAGAGGTCCGGGATGAAAGTTAATTTATTATGACAACTCCCCGAAGGCTGGCGTGTTACGCTCTATTTTTCTTCCAAAACGCCTCGGCCCGTGTCCCCCTGCGCGTCCTCGCCGGATGCCGCGACGTTGTCGAATTTGTGACCTTCGCCGATGTGGGTTCATGCGCCCGGGCGTGTTACCCCAATGCCCGGACCAAAATGTCACGTTCCCGCGACGTGGAGGTCACGGAAAAATGTTCCCGCACCTGCTGTGGGATTCTTGAAGAGAGTTGGTCCTATGGCAAAGATCACGGTGAAAAATCCGGTCGTCGAACTCGATGGTGACGAGATGACGCGCATCATCTGGCACTTCATCAAGGACCGCCTGATTCTTCCCTATCTCGACATCGATCTCAAATATTACGATCTCGGCATCGAACATCGGGACGCCACCGACGACCAGGTGACAGTCGATGCGGCGAACGCCATCAAGGAACATCGCGTGGGCGTGAAATGCGCCACCATCACGCCGGACGAGGCGCGTGTGGCCGAATTCGGCCTCAAGACGATGTGGCGTTCGCCGAACGGGACGATCCGCAATATCCTCGACGGCACGATCTTCCGTGAGCCGATCATTTGCAGCAACGTGCCGCGTCTCGTGCCGCACTGGAGCAAGCCGATCGTGATCGGCCGCCATGCCTATGGCGATATCTATCGCGCGGCGGAAATGAAGGTGCCGGGGCCGGGGCGCGTCGCCCTGACCTATACGCCCGCCGATGGGGGCGCGCCGGTGGAGCTGAACGTCCATGACTTCACGGGGCCGGGCGTCGCGCTGGGCATTCATAACACGCTGAAATCGATCGAGGGCTTCGCGCGCGCCTCGTTCAATTATGGACGCGACCGGAAGCTGCCGGTCTATCTCTCCACCAAGAACACGATCCTCAAGGCCTATGACGGCATGTTCAAGGATACGTTCCAGGAGATTTTCGACCGCGAGTTCAAGGCGGAGTTCGACGCGCTGGGCCTGACCTACGAGCATCGCCTGATCGACGACATGGTGGCGTCGTGCCTGAAATGGGAGGGCGGCTATGTCTGGGCCTGCAAGAACTATGACGGCGACGTGGAGAGCGACATCGTTGCGCAGGGCTTCGGTTCGCTGGGGCTGATGACCTCGGTGCTGCTCGATCCCACGGGGCGGATCGTGGAGTCCGAGGCCGCGCATGGCACGGTGACGCGCCATTATCGCGAGCATCAGAAGGGGCGTTCGACCAGCACCAATCCCATCGCCTCGATCTATGCCTGGACGCGCGGGCTGATCTATCGCGGCCGGTTCGACGACACGCCTGAGGTGGTGCGGTTCGCCGAGACGCTGGAGCGCGTCTGCGTCGAGGCCGTCGAGGGCGGCGAGATGACGAAGGATCTCGCCCTGCTGGTCGGGAGCGGCACGAAATGGCTCGACACGCAGTCCTTTCTCGACACGATCGACGGACGGCTGAAGCGCGTGCTCGGCGCATAGCGGCTGCGCCTCGCGGCCGGATCAGAGATCGGGGCCTTGCTCCACCCCCGCCGCATAGGGGGTGGAGAGACGGTGATCGAGCGTCGGCGAAAGCCGGTGCTTGAGAGGCGGAAAGGCGCGGGAGCGGCAGTCCGTCCAGTCGCAGAGATAGCAGGATAGGCCGATCCGCGAGGGTTCGGCATCCAGATTCAGACGGTCCGCATAGACGACCTCCGCCGCGTGTTCGATGGGGCAGCCCATGGCGATGCTGTGGACGGGCGGAATGTCGTTATAGGTCAGCGATGCGCCCGTGACCGTGCGGGCGAAGGTGAGAAAGGTCCGGCCGTCGGAGAATTGCGCCGTCTCCGCCCGCCATTGGCCGGGTGTTGCGAAGATGGAGCAGGCATTCCAGCGCGGGCAGGGATTGCCCTGGCGCAGGATCGGGAAATCGCACGCCGAGAAGCTCTTGCTCACATTCCCCGCCGGATCGACCCGCGCGAAGAAGAGGGGTACGCCGCGCGCGCCGGGGCGCTGAAGCGTCGTCAGCCGATGCGCGGCCTGATGAAACGAGACGCCGAACCGTGTGGCGAGGCAGTCGATGTCGTAGCGCAGGTCCGTCGCCGCCCTGAGATAGGTGGCATAGGGCATCAGGACCGAGGCGGCGGCGTAATTGCCCAATCCGATATGGAGCGACGTGCGCGCCTCCGAGGAGCTGGGATTGGCTTCCGCGATGATCGCGTCGATGACGTCGCCGGCTTCGAGCAGCATCAACTGGAAACACAGGAGGAAGCCCCGGCTTTCGCGCGGCATGAGGTCGGATACGAGCAGCAGGCGGGCGACGGGGTCGTACTGGCGCATCACCCCGTCGAGCGCCGTGACGCGCACCACCAGCCCATGATGACGGCGCAGGCGGGTGGCGATGGCGTGGTTCATCTCGGAGGGCGGGAGTTCCTCGCCGCGGGAGAGCCCCATCTCGCGGGCGAGCATCTCGCGGATGAGTTCCGCCTTTTCCTCCAGCTCGGCGAAGTGGTTGCGCCGGTGGTCGAAGATTTCCCGCACTTCCTCCTGCGGCAGGATGACGAAGCGTTCGCCGGGAAGCTGCGTCCTGTCGGCGTCGTGGCGGGCGGCGCGGGCGGCCTGATGCAGCGCCAGCACGGCGCGTGCCACCGCCGGCTGGGCGGCGAGCGCCTCCAGCTCATGGGAGGGGATTTCGGTCTGGCCGGTCAGGACGGGATCGAGCAGCGCCTCGCGCAGCTGCGATTCGGTCCGTTGCTCCTCGACGCCGGACAGTGTTTCGATGGATACGTCGAAGACGCGGGTGAACTTGATGAGGAGCGGCGCGGTGACGGAACGCTGATCGTGTTCGATCAGGTTGAGATAGCCGGTCGAAATTCCGAGGCGCTGGGCAAGGGCCTGCTGTGTCAGACTGCGTTCCTGCCGAAGTCGCCGGATGATCTTGCCGATGCGGGTGCCGCTCATGATGTTATATTTATACAAAATAGCGCATCGATATGTAAAGAGTTTTACAGATTTCCGCACATCTCACGGCATTTGCGCTAGGGCGTCCCCGCTTCCGCGCCTAAGGTCTGCGCCAGCCATTTTATCCGTGGCCTGTTTTGCTTAACGAGAAGGAAGCCTGGCTGTGACCATTCGCTCCGTGGAAGAATTCCTCAATTCCGAACGCTTCAAGGGGATCAAGCGCGACTACACGGCCGCTGATGTCGAGAAGCTCTCCGGTTCGTTCACCATCGAGCACACGCTCGCTCGCCGCGGCGCCGAGCGTCTCTGGAAGCTGCTGCACGAGGAGCCGTACATCAACTCCCTCGGCGCGCTGACCGGCAACCAGGCCATGCAGCAGGTCAAGGCCGGGCTGAAGGCGATCTATCTTTCCGGCTGGCAGGTGGCGGGCGACGCGAATCTCGCGGGCCAGATGTATCCCGACCAGTCGCTCTATCCGGCGAACTCGGTGCCGATGGTCGTCAAGCGCATCAACAACGCGCTGCGCCGCGCCGATGAGATCGCCCATCTGGAAGGCAAGGGCGACGACACCTACTGGATGGCGCCGATCGTGGCCGATGCCGAGGCCGGTTTCGGCGGCCCGCTGAACGTCTTCGAGCTGATGAAGTCGATGATCGAGGCCGGCGCCGCCGGCGTCCATTATGAGGACCAGCTCGCTTCCGAAAAGAAGTGCGGCCATCTCGGCGGCAAGGTGCTGATCCCCATCTCCCAGCACATCCGTTCGCTGAACGCCGCGCGTCTGGCCGCCGATATCGAGCGCGTTCCGACCGTGCTGGTCTGCCGCACGGATGCGCACTCGGCCCAGCTGCTGACCTCCGACGTCGATGAGCGCGACCGTCCGTTCCTCACCGGCGAGCGCACGGCGGAAGGCTTCTTCCGCATCAAGGAAGGTCTCGGCGTGAAATACGCGATCGCCCGCGGCCTCGCCTATGCGCCCTATGCCGATCTGCTGTGGTGGGAGACCTCCGAGCCGAACATCCAGGAAGCCGAGGAGTTCGCCAACGAAGTCCACAAGCACTTCCCCGGCAAGATGCTCGCCTATAACTGCTCGCCTTCCTTCAACTGGAAGAAGAAGCTCTCCGACAAGGAGATCGCCGAGTACCAGAAGGCGATCGGCGCGATGGGCTACAAGTATCAGTTCGTCACGCTGGCGGGCTTCCATGCGCTGAACTACTCGATGTTCAAGCTCGCCAAGGGCTATGCCGCATCGGGCATGGCGGCGTATTCCGAGTTGCAGCAGGCCGAGTTCGCGGCGGAATCGGAAGGCTACACGGCGACCCGCCATCAGCGCGAGGTCGGCACGGGCTGGTTCGACGCGGTTGCGGTCGCGGCCTCGGGCGGGGCATCCTCCACCACGGCCATGTCCGGCTCGACCGAGACGGAGCAGTTCCATCACTGAGTGACGGAGATCGGGCGACGGCCCCGGGCATCATCGCCCGGGGCGGCCGCTCCTGCTGCGACGTTATGTTGAACGGCGGATGGCTGCGCGAGGCGGTCCTCCGCTGTTTCCGTTAGGGTCTGGTCGCTTCAGGCTATCGGCCTGAAGCGCGATCGGTCCCTCACCGGAAAGACTCTCAAGAGGATTGAAGATGGGGTACAGTGAGATTGGCGGCCTGCGCGTCGATGCGGGGCTGAAGGATTTCGTGGCGGCGAAGGTGCTGCCGGCCATCGGTCTGGACGAGGCGGCGTTCTGGAGCGGCTTCGCTGCGATCGTTCACGACATCGCCCCCCGCGCGCGCGAGGCGCTGGCCGTGCGCGACCGGATGCAGGAGCAGATCGACACCTTCCTGGCCGATCCGGCGAACCGCGCGCCCGAACGTCAGGACGCCTTCCTGCGGGAGATCGGCTATCTGGAGCCGGTGCCGCCCGCCTTCACCGTCTCGACGCCGGATGTCGATGAGGAGATCGCGACGCTGGCCGGTCCGCAGCTCGTCGTGCCCGTCACCAATCCCCGTTATGCGCTGAACGCCGTCAATGCCCGGTGGGGCAGCCTCTACGACGCGCTGTACGGCACGGACGCGATTCCGCGCGAGGGCGATCTCGCGCCGGGCAGGGGCTATAACGAGACGCGCGGCCGCGCGGTCGTCGCCCGTGTGCGCGCCTTCCTCGACGAGGCCGCGCCGCTGCTTTCCGGCAGCCATGCGGACGCGACCGCGTATTCCATCCTCAAGGGCCGGCTTCATGTGGATCTGGAGGGCGGTCGCACGTCTGGGCTGCTGCATCCGGACCAGCTCGTCGGCTATCAGGGCGACGCGGCTTCCCCGAGTTCGATCCTGCTCGTCCATAATGGCCTGCACATCGACATCCGCCGTTCGCGCCATTCGCCGGTCGGGGCGAAGGACAAGGCGGGCATCGCGGATGTGGTCCTCGAATCCGCGCTGACCACGATCATCGACGCCGAGGACAGCGTTTCCGCCGTGGATGCCGAGGACAAGCTGCTGGTCTATGGCAACTGGCTGGGGCTGATCGACGGCTCGCTCTCCGCCGAAGTGCCGGACAAGGACGGCGTCAAGCTCCGCAAACTGGCTGAGGACCGCGTCTATACCGCGCCGGACGGGTCGGACCACACGGTGTCGGGGCGCAGCGTGATGCTGTTCCGCTCCGTCGGCTGGCACATGTTCACCGATGCGGTGCTGGATCGCGACGGGAAGGAGATCCCCGAGGGGCTGCTTGACGTCGTCCTCGCCGCCGCCATCGCGAAGCAGGATCTGGACGGCAGGACGCCTCATCGCAATAGCCGCAAGGGCTCGGTCTATATCGTCCGGCCAAAGCAGCACGGTTCCGCGGAAGTGGCGCTGTCCTCCGAGATGTTCGCGCGGGTCGAGTCCCTGCTGGGGCTGAAGCCGCTGGCGCTGAAGATGGGGATCATGGACGAGGAGCGCCGCACGAGCGCCAATCTCGCCGCCTGCCTCCACGCCGCGAAGGATCGCGTGTTCTTCATCAATACCGGCTTCCTCGACCGCACGGGCGACGAGATTCATAGCTGCATGAAGGCGGGCGCGGTGCTGCGCAAGGGCGACATGAAGGGCACGGGCTGGATCGCCGCCTATGAACAGCGCAACGTCGCCATCGGTCTGAAATACGGGCTGCGCGGCCATGCACAGATCGGCAAGGGCATGTGGGCGATGCCGGACCGCATGGCCGACATGCTGGCGCAGAAGGGCGGCCAGCTCAAGGCGGGCGCCAGCACGGCCTGGGTGCCGTCGCCGACCGCCGCCACGCTGCATGCGCTGCATTACCATGCGGTGGATGTCGAGGAGATGCAGGCCGCGCTGGCGGAGACGCAGCCGCGTCCCGTTACCGATCTGCTCGAACTGCCGCTTGTGCAGGAGGCCGACTGGTCCGACGCCGAGCGCGCCGCCGAGCTGGATACGAATCTCCAGGGGATTCTCGGCTACGTGGTGCGCTGGGTGGATATGGGGATCGGCTGTTCCAAGGTGCCGGACCTCAACGGCGTCGGGCTGATGGAGGATCGCGCCACGCTGCGGATCTCCGCCCAGCATGTCGCCAACTGGCTGCTGCATGGCGTGATCTCGCGCGAGGAGGTCGAGGAGGGTTTCCAGCGCATGGCGAAGGTGGTGGATGGCCAGAACGAAGGCGAGGCGGATTATTCCCCGCTGGCCGGCAACGGCAATGGCCCTGCCTTCCGCGCCGCGCGCGAACTCGTCTATGAGGGCGTGGAGCAGCCGAACGGTTATACGGAAGCTATCCTGCATCGCCGTCGTCGCGAGGCGAAGGCGAAGAGCTGATCCGCGACGCAGGTCGTTTGGTGCAGAGGGGAGCGGATTTTTCCGCCCCCCCCATCGAAGCTGAAGGAAGCGCTGGGCGGCTTGCCGAATGCCGCGTTCGCAGGACGATGCGGAAGGTCGGTCGCTTCGTTCTGACTCCGGCTCGGCGCACCGGAAACCGGCCCGTCGCAGAGCCGGTTCGTCTGGGAGTGCGTGTCAGGCAAGGCCCTTGAGGTGTTCGATGACATCGAGCCAATAGCCTTGCTGGCCAATCTCCTGTTCCTCGAGCGCGGTTTCATAGTGACGGCGGGCGATCGTTGCGGCCTCGGCGCCATGGGCCGCCGCGAGTTCAGCGGCTTTTTCCTTCGGACTGGTGGACATGACTTGACGTTCCCCGGACAGGCCCGGGCGGGAGTGCCCGGAAAGATGACGATAGGAAGATGAGTCATACTCCTGCAAGCCCATCTCGTCGCGGAGGGAGGGCAGCACGGAGGCCAGGCGTGCAACGACCACCCGCATGTCGTTTCGCAGACGCTCGATCCCCTTGTGCGGCTCCAGCGTCGTCTCATCCATATAGAGCGCGCGGCGCATCTCGATCTGGATTGCGTGACGCCGCTCTTTCGGACGGCCATGATGCCGGGTCGCGTAGCCGCCGGCATAGGGCGTGTTGCGGGCGACGCTGTAGCCCCGCATCCTGAATTCGTTTTCCAGCAACGCCATGAGGGCCGGAGAGGCGCTCTGTCCCCGTGCGTCACCCAGCACGATATCGGCGGTATCACGATGCGGCAGGCGCGGCATGGAATGGATGTCGAGCAGGATGGTGAACCCGAACCGCGCCCGCGCCCTCTCCAGCAATGTATCGAGAGCGGTGTGATAGGGCTGCCAGCATTGCGCGATCCGGATATGCGCCTCGACGAGGGGGAGCTGCTCCCGGTAGATTCCGCGCCCCGAGGCGGCGACACGCGGAATCATGCCGAGGCCGGAGCGGATCTTGTCGGTCGTCGTCAGGGCGAAGGACGGGAGGCTCTCGCGGAACATGCCGGGGTCGAGCTCCCAGGCGGCGCGATTCACATCGCAATAGACGCGGGGAAAATGGGCCCGCAGGAGCGGCGCGCCGAGCGTGGGGACATCGGCGACGATGACGTCCACATGGGCGTCCTCGCTGCGGCGGAGCGTTGCGAGATCGAGGCGGGAGAGACGCAGGAAGCGATCCGGATACATCGTGCCGGAATGAGGGGAGGCGACCACGACGGGGATGAGCAGATCCTGTGGCGCGACGATGCTGAACGGGGCGGAGGAAGGGGATGCGTCCATGCGAAATCTTCTGGTCCCTCCGCGGCGGGACGTCGATATGAAAATTTTTCGGCGCGGTGGCTTGCCAGTTCCATCCGGCGACGTTAATAGCCCGCCTACGGATCGGATGGGCGCATAGCTCAGCGGTAGAGCACTACCTTGACATGGTAGGGGTCACAGGTTCAATCCCTGTTGCGCCCACCATCCGTTCCGGCAGAAAACCAACGGTTTTCTGAGGCTTATGCATTGGACTGCCATCCTTTGCATTTGGGTCTAGCACGCTGTTAGCACGCAAATTGAGTTTTACCATCGATCGGGCTGCCACCCGGTCGATGGCGCTTGCGACCTCGTCAATAGCTTGTCTGGCGTTTGCGAGGAAGTCCGGACGCACATGCACATATCGGCCAGTGGTGCGAAGATTCGGCATGGCATGCCCCATGAGGGAAGCAACCTCTATTTCGGGCACACCGCGCGTGATCAATTCAGTCGCCATGGTGTGTCGAACTGTGTAGGGCACGATATCTGGCGGCAGTCCTGCCGATTCGCGCGCAGCACGCCATGCTCCGTTGATCTTGAGAATCGGCTTGTCCTTGTAGGTCACGAGATGACCAGAAGGGACGCTCTCAATCCACGATCTCAAAAACTCCGGCATCGGAATACGTGGTCGCCGCTTCTTCGTTCGAGCCCGACCTGGCGGGTTGAGGTCAATCACCCCATGCCCCAGATCGCATTGCTCACGGGTGAGTTGCAGAAGTGCCTCTGGGCGTGAGGCCGTCCCGATGAGAAGCGCAAGAAATATGCGAAGATGGGGCGGCATATCTGTCGCCCAAAGCCGAGCCATCTCCTCAAGCGTCATAATGCGCTCGCGCCCCTCGCCTTCAGGTGGAAGCACAATCGGGATCTGACGATCGATCTCGCCATTCTTCCAGGCCCAGTTCACGGCGGCAGCGGCAATGCCCATGACGCGGCGGGTGTAGCCAGCAGAATAACCGTTGCCCCGCAAGCACGAGGCGATGCGCTTTTGTTCGGCGACGGTGTACCCAGCAACGGAAGCGCCTGGCTCCATGCTATCCAGCATCAGCTCCAGCGCCCTTCTGTTTGGACCAGCACTCCGTGTTTTCTCGCTATGATGCTTGAAGTATCGCATAAAAACAGAAGCCAAACCGGTCTCTGACGTCGGTTCATTTCTTCTTTTGGCGTATTCTGTTACATATTCTGCGAGCTTTATTTTCGCCTCTTGAAGAACATTTGTGCCAAGAGATGCTCGCTTTGTTTGTCTGGTTTTAGGATCATACCAGCACGCGCACCACGAATCCGAGTTTGGACGTTTTCCAAGAAAGTATTGTCCAATTCTGAATACTGCGTCAGTTTCGGACATCTTTCATTCCTTGCGAGGTAGTCTATCAAATGGCCTTCGGCGTAGCGCACTCGCGAACGGATTTTCAGGTAACCGATCCGGCCTTCCTGCCTTTCTCGTCGCAGTGTAATTGAAGAAATGCCAAGACGAGAAGCTGCTTGCGGCTCTGTGTACAATAGATAATTCGCCATCACTCACGCAACCTCGCGCCTTGTGCCTGCCTCAGAAGGAGTAATTCTTTTTCTGTTCTTTTTCGGAGAACACGCCTCGCTCTTTCTCGAAAAACCTGCAAAGGTACCGCAAATATTTCACCGTAGCACTCCAAAAATGCCCGATGAATCGATTCGTATGACCACTCCTCGTCACGAAAACGGCGCAAATCGTCAATGTGGCGGATAAGAAGTGAACGACATGCACCCGTACCATTTGGAATTGGCAAGTTGGATTTTTTCTGAAGCACGCCCATTGGTTCGCTGCTATCACCTGAATAAATCAGAATTCATTAATATCAATAGAAAACGTTATCAGGCGTTTTAAGGCATGTCAAAATAATATTTCACGTATATTTATTCTTTACTTCTTTACATAAAGTATTCTTCCTTTCTTCCTTTCTTCCTTTCTTCCTTTCTTCCTTTCTTCCTTTCTTCCTTTCTTCCTTTCTTCCTTTCTTCCTTTCTTCCTTTCTTCCTTTCTTCCTTTCTTCCTTTCTTCCTTTCTTCCTTTCTTCCTTTCTTCCTTTCTTCCTTTCTTCCTTTCTTCCTTTCTTCCTTTCTTCCTTTCTTCCTTTCTTCCTTCCTTCCTTTCTTCCTTTCTTCCTTTCTTTCTTCCTTCTCCTGCCCCTATCGGTTCCCGAAAGGCAGCAGCGGCGGCATTCCGCCCTTTTCCTCGATCAGCTTGCTCAAATAGCTGACATTGCCTTGCTGCATGTCGGCGGTGAGTTCACCAGGCAAAGGATGCTCATAGGTGCCTATATGGCGCGCCTGGCTGTACGTCCGATTGATGGATCGTATTTCCTGATCGAGCCCCTGGACACTCTCGCCACCAAAGCGCCGACGCACATAGGACATTGTTCCAGGTACCAGCCCTCTTGCCTCATAGGAAGCCTGTAGCTGCTCAAAACAATGTAGCTTGCGCCCTAGCGTCATGTGCCGGCATTGCTTCTGCTCATCAGCTTTCATGGTGGCCTGTGTCGCCTGCCACTCGGGATCTATGATCTGCGCATGAGCCGTGCGGATCTCGCTTACACCAAACCCGGCCACAACTGCGGCCATCAATAGAATTTGCCTCATATCAGTCACTCGATGCTGTGAAAGCCTGCACCTTTTGCAGATGCTTGAGATTCTTTTCGGCAATGTCGTTCTCGACTTCCAGTTGCCGGATATGCTGCTGAAAAGCCATGTCCGCCGTGGTCTGCTGTAGTTGCAAACTGGCGTCATTCTGATGCAGCGCGGTGGACTGCTCGGCCGCGATGAGCTGCGTGGATGCTCCCACATCATCATCTCCGAGGTTGTCCAGGGCCTCGTCCTGCTTCTCCATGACCTGGGCCATGTTCTGGCGATCCTTGTTCACCGCCGCCAAAGACGCGGCCTCCCGCATGGCCTGGTTGGTATCACGAGCCGCCCGGTCATATCCGGCATCTGTCGGGCTGTCCGATGCCAGACCCATCAGGCTGGCCGCACCCGCTTGGGCGCTGGTGCTTCCTGGCAGATTGTAGGTGCTGGAAAGAACTTCTCTCGCATCTTGAGAGAAATTCCCACTAAACCCGTTCAGTGAATAAAGGTCACTCAGGTCATCCGTGACGCTCTCAAGTCGGGAAATATCGGAATCCAGTGATCCGCCCCCCCAATGAAGCGATATTATCCAGACCTTTAGCGTTCTGTATTTCCTGCGCCGCTTGCTCTAGCTGTTCGTAATACTGCTCTCCCTGCATGTAGTACTGTTCACCTTGTTGCAGGTAGGACTTGGCAGCTTCAAGATAGCCCAGGTCGGTACTAACTTCGGTCTTTGGGTCGGTCACTATGACCTGCGCTTTTGCAACAATGGATATTCTGCACAGCGCAAAAATCGTGACTAGCAAAGCACTTTTGAACATATTTACGGTCATATTTTTTGCACTCCCGCGCATATCCTCAGTCATGTTCATGGCGCGTTTTCTGTGTTCAACCGGCATATTTAAGCGGCAATAAAATACACGCTTAAATACACTCAAAGTTTGAGCAATCCGCGCACGAACCGTAACACATAAATAAAAAAATCAGGTAGTGTCAAAATACGGATACACAGTTTTGACGCATACACTTAATGTATCGTGATACATTAACAAGCCTATACTTGATTCGCGAAACGCCCCGAAATGAGTGCGCGACCAGGACGCGACAGGCGTTCAGAAACGTTCATTTTCGTTCAAATACGTTCGCAAAAGGTCGAATATGGTTAAATAGGGTCATAAATGGTCGTTTAGGGTCGAAAAAGGTCGAAATTTTATACAACTAATTGATTTGAAATAATATTTTATCAAGAAACCGACCTCTCGCGAGGCGGGTTGGGTACTTCATATAAAATAAGCGGAATCCGAACGGCAAGCCGTTCGAATACTTCATAACTTGAACATCCTATAAAAAATTACTTGATGGGCGGAATCTGGGTGAGGCATCCTGCTCTGGCAGGGCCTCCACGTCCTGCATGCGCGTTGATTGACATACGCGGGGCGGCTGGATGCCGACACCCGATCCTCACATGGAAAGCCGTAATGCGTGCCGGTCGCTGGCACACCGAAAGAACCGGCGTTCCGGTTCCTGATTCTGGTCGTCGAAATCGTATCCCTCGTGGTCGATCTTCGATGCCCGCCAAGCATCAGGACCGACCCTCGCCATCCTTCCGGTGCTGCGCCAACAGCACCCCACCAATCCGGCCCCATGAAAGGAGAGGGCCAGGCTGCAAACCACCACCTCAGCACGTCACTTCGTATTGCCGCCCCAGTCGGGGCACGCCTGCCGTCTAACCATCGGCAAGCAGGGCGCGGCCTAACCAGCCCCGCCCGATCTGTTGCTGTAGCCGGATGCCTTTAATCGGGCTCGTCCGGCTGCAATGGGCGCTCGGGGGTGAAACTCCCCCGTTCGATCCAATCCAATCTTTGATATTTCAAGATGAAGATGGGCGACGCGGACACGGCCACCCCTGCCGGTTTCGGCAAGGGGTGAGCCTGTCAGATGGGAGAAACGGTATCCAGTCCGTTCCACGGGCGGCAAGGGATTGTCGAACGTGTGCCGCGCAGGTGGGCGACGGCATGGCGGGAAACCGTCATGGGCCTCAGAGGGGAAACCTGGATGAAGCGGTACCAGGGGGCGCAAGCCGCCTGGATCGTCGGATAGCTCAAGCCTGTAACGGCGTTCAGTAGGACGCTGCGCGGAGAGAAAGTGCGAGTGCCGGGGCCTACAGTGTTCCGGTGGGTAAAATTGGAAATCATGGTGTGAGTAAGGGAGACGCTTTGGATGTTCGGTCCCCCCAAATCGGCTGTGCCCTGGCACGGTCGAAAGGCTCCAAGAGCCTAGCAATCATGGTGAGATGCTCGCGTACTGCTCGTTAAAATCCGTCTGAATAACGCGGGAAGGTCTAAGTGTCTGGTCGAGATCTTTCTATGAAATTTCAATCACTTGCAGGTATGGTAGATTTCACCGGACCTTGAAATCATTGAGTTTTATTCGTTGCAAACTTGGTGGACGGGGTGGGTCCTGTTTATAAGGTTTTGAAATTGTTCAAAATGATCTCGACCGGACTCTAAGGGCTGCTCGGGGTGGTTCCTGAGCGACAGCCTATGACCGGGAGCGGGCTTAGTAGAGTGAAAATCCCCTTCGCGGTTTATCCGAAGCGTTGGGGAGAGGCAGGGATTTCGAGGGTGGTTCCTCATCCTGTCAAAGTCTCGAAAGGTCCATGCGACAGAGAAGCAATACAGAGGGTGCTTGGCGGCACCTGGTGACGATGTTCCTGATCCTCGTGGGTGGTACCACGATCGACCGGGGGAAAAGGGAGTGTTGGTCGCATTCCCCTTAAAACTGGCAGTTTTCCAACAATCAGCAATCAATGCACATGCAGCAATAAGGAGATGATCTTATGAGGATGTCGAGTTCTGTGCGTCGGGTAACCGGCAAAACCTGCGGTAAAATAGGACGCCCCTTTCCTGGGGCCTGCGCGTTGCGCAGGTAGTCCTTCGGCTATCCCGTTGGGAATGGCTGACCGGTCAACAGGTCCGAGGGAGAAGCATTAACTTGCTTCTCCCTCTCCACTCAGGAAGTGAAAGATGGACAATGCCTACCGCCTCGCCCTGGAATGGGGAATTCAGTTCCAAGAGTTGTTTGACCCGTTGGCGACCCTGATCGCCGTGGACGCATCAGCGGACCATGAACGCGCCTCCTATGCGGGGATCATTGTCCATTTTCGCGACGGGGAGACAAAAATCTCGACCATCGGCCAGGTTACGCGGATTTTGACTGGACCGGCTTACCCGGAACTCTGGGCTGTGAACTGTGCCATACGGTGCGCTAGGCGTGACAGACACCTCCCAGCCCGGAAGATCATTTTCACCGACTGCCAGCACGCTCTGGCGTGCGAGATGCGGGTGCATGAAGAAATCCGATGGGTGTCCAGGCGAACGCCGATTATCAAGCGTTTGCATGTTGAGGCCAATCGTATGCGGAAATCTCTCCCGTTGATGACACCATCCTCATATCGGGCCGTAGAGCGGCAGAAAGATATGGCGGGGCAAGAGAGGGGAAGCAAAGACGTTGCGATCCTCTAGATGTTTAGTCCCATGATTTGATGGTGCGGATTATGTATGAACCGTGATGGTTCTTTTTCCCACTGCTGGCAAATGAATTCATATGGAGTGAGGCCGCGCAATGTCTTGAGCCTTCGGGCGAAATTGTAGGCAGCGACGAAGTCTGCGAGGTGCTGGCGCAACTGGTCGTGCGTTTCGTAATGGAAGCGCTTGACCGTTGCCTCCTTGATCGTGCGGTTCATCCTCTCGACCTGGCCATTCGTCCAGGG
>NZ_SLZN01000009.1 GCF_004346035.1 Acidomonas methanolica
TACGACCGCGGCGTCCCGTCGGCAGCCCATTCCAGACCATGGCCGGGTCAAACCACACCGTCAGGGAGCCGCGCTGCTTCAGCGCGGCATTATACAAACGCCAGTTCGTCGTGCGGCAGATCGGGGATGGCGGCTTGCTCATCACATTCAGCTACCACCCTGGGTTCATTCCGTGAATCCAGGAACAAGCTATTTCCGCAACAAAGCCCTCTCGAATGGGAGGACACCCGCTGGACCAGCGGTGACGCGCTTCTGCCCCTCGGCACGCGCCAGCCCGACAGCGTCGCCATCCTCACCATCCAGATCAAGGCGGGTGGGCCTTATCTGGTGGTGGAGAATGCGCTCGAGGACGTCGCTCTTGCCATGGCCTGATTCGGGCGGGGAGGGCTTGCCCTCCCCGGAGCGTGTTTCAGGCGTGGCCGGCGGGTTCCGGGAACTGGGCGGCGCGCTTGGCCTGCCAGAGCGCCACGAAATCGATGGGCGCCAGAACAACGGCGGGGAAGCCGCCATCGCGCGTCACGTCGCTGATGATGCTGCGGACAAAGGGGAAAATCAGGCGCGGCACTTCGACGAGCAGCAGCGGCTCGATGATGTCCTGGGGCGGATTATTGAGCGTGACGATGGCGGCATAGGTCAGGTCCGCGATGAACACGGTGCGGCCGGCCTGGGCTTCTCCCTGGATGCCAGTGCCTTCGACGGCCTCGACGCGCGTCGTCAGGACGACCTCGAAGACCGGCTGGTTTTCCTCGAGTTGATCGACCTTCACGTCGATATTGACCGAGACCTGCGGCGCGTCGCGCAGGGATTTGAAGATCGCCGCGCCAGCCGGCACCTCGAAGGAGAGATCCTTCGTGTATTGCAGGTTGATGGCAAGGGGAATGCCCTGCGGCGCGTCGGAAGGCAGGGAGTCGTTGGCGGGGGGCGTGGTGGTCTCGGACATGGTTTCTCTCGGATCGAAGGCGTCGGGGCGGCCCGCGTGATGCGGACCGCGTCGCTGACTCGGCGGTAGCATGGCGCGGCCCATGCGCCAACCGTCGAAAACGGGGAGAGGCAGGATCAAACGGATTGTGTTATAGACAGGGGGCCCCAAAACAGGGGGCCTGATCGCAAGCTAGGGTTCTGATGAAATTTCTTGACGCCATTCCCTATGACATCGTCGTGTTCGCGCTTGTGAGCGTCCTGCTCGGCTACAGGTTGTGGCGCGTGCTCGGACGACGGGTGGGTGTGTCCGAGGCGCCCGCGCCTCGCGTCGTGCCTGTCGCGCGGCCGGAGGCGATCGTCGCCGCGCCGGCGGCCGAGCCGGTGGCGACGCATGAGATTCCGGCGCCCGGAACGCGCGTGGGGCAGGTTCTGGCGACGATCGCGACCCTGGAGCCGGGTTTCGTGCCGGAGCGTTTTCTGCGCGGGGTGGAGACGGTCTTCCGCAGCGTGGTGCTGGCCTTCGCGACCGGGGATCGGGACAAGCTGCGCGCGACGCTGACTCCGGGGGCGTTCGAGGCGTTCGTCTCCGCGCTCGAGGCGCGTCAGGCGGCGGGCGAGGTCTTGCAGGTGGAGATCGTGGCCGTGCAGTCGCTGGCCATTCAGGACGCCGCCATCGAGATGCCCGGAACGGGAACGCAGGACACGGGGCCGCGAACGGATGTGAAGCGGGGCATGATCGAGGTGCTGATCGTGTCGCGGCAGATCAGCCTGCTGCGCGATCGGGACGCCCAGCCTCTGGTGGGGACCGAGGCCGTGACGGAATTCTCCGATCTCTGGCGTTTCGAGCGGGTGTTCGGCATGCAGACGGGTGGCGCATCCTGGCGGCTCGCGGCGACGCGCGCGGCTTGAGAGCGCCCGAGAGGCGGGTTCACGAAGGGCGCGGCTTGGAGTAGCGTCTGCGCCCATGAAATTTGTGTGCTTGATGGCCCTCGGGGCTGTAGCCGGCCTGCTCGCCGGATGTGCCGAGCAGGCGGCGTCCACGCAGCGTGCCGCCTTTTCTTCGGTGTCCTTCGAAACATTGACGGGGTGGGGTGACGAGACGCCCTCCGCGCTCGTCGCTCCCTTGCGGGAGGAATGCCGACGCATCGCGCGCATGCCGCCGGAAAGCGTGCTGGGCGGCGCGGGGGACGGCTCGATTCCCAATGGGCGTTACGCCGGGGATTGGGCGGGGGCCTGCGCCGCCCTGGAGGCTGTGGGCGAAGGGGACGAGGCGGCGCGGCGGTATTTCGAATCGTGGTTCGTCCCGTATGAGATTGGCGTTTCCGCCTTTTACACCGGCTATTATGAGGTGGAGGTCGCGGGCGCGCCGCAGCGCGGCGGCGCGTTCCAGACGCCTCTTTATGGTCGTCCGTCGGATCTGGTCCAGGCCCGCGCGACGGACGGGCGTGTCGTCAGCGGACATTGGGTGGACGGCGCGTTCAAACCCTATTTCAGCCGCGCGGAGATCGATGCCGGGGTTCTGGACGGCAAGGCGCCGGTTCTGGCGTGGCTGAAGAGTCCGGAAGACCTTTTCTTCCTGCAGGTTCAGGGCTCCGGGCGGATCGTCATGCCGGACGGGTCCGTCTTGCGCGTCGGGTATGACGGGCGAAACGGTCATGACTATGTGCCGATCGGCAAGGTGCTGGAGGAGCGTGGCGCGCTGGCGCCCGCGGATGTGACCATGCAGTCCATCCGTGCGTGGCTCGCGGCGCATCCGGATCAGACGCGGGAGGTTTTGGAGCGCAATCCGAATTACGTCTTCTTTCGGCGGCTGGACGGTCTTCTGCCCAGTGTCGGCGCGCCCGGCGCGCTGGGCGTCGGGCTGACGCCGGGGCGGTCGATGGCGGTGGACCGGACGGTGCTGCCGCTCGGCGCGCCGCTCTGGGTCGAGACGACGATGCCGGAAGGAACAGGCGATGCGGGCGCGTGGCGGCATCTCGTTCTGGCGCAGGATATCGGCTCCGATATTCGCGGGGCCGGGCGGGGTGATCTCTTCACCGGCTGGGGCGCGCGGGCGGAGGACGTGGCGGGCAGGCTGCGCGCCAAAGGGCGGATGGTGGTGTTGCTGCCGCGGCCGCCCGCCTGATCATGGCCGCGACGATCCGCTCGCGGCGGGAGCATCTGGGGCGGCATGAATTGGTGCGCGGCGACGCGCTGGGCGTCATGCGGCGCATGGCGGCGGAGAGCGTGGACGTGGTCGTGACGTCGCCGCCCTATAATCTCGGGTTGTCCTATCGCAGTTATCGCGACGCCTTGAGCGAGGACGCCTATCTGGAGTGGATGGAGCGCATCGGGGCGCAGGTGGCGCGGGTGATGCGGCCGGGGGCGTCGTTCTTTCTCAATATCGCGGGGTCCTCGGCGGAGCCCTGGCTGCCCTTCGAATTGATGGTCCGGCTGCGGCGGCTGTTCGTGTTGCAAAATCATATCACCTGGATCAAGTCCGTGGCGATCGGCGATGTGACGCACGGGCATTTCAAGCCGGTCAATTCCTCGCGCTACGTCAATCGCAATCATGAGCACGTGTTTCACCTCACGCTGAAGGGAGACGTGAAGCTCCAGCGGCTGGCGGCCGGCGTGCCGTTCACCGACAAATCCAACATTGCCCGGCGGGGACATGAGCAGGATCGCCGCTGCCGGGGGGATACGTGGTTCATCCCCTACGAGACCGTGCGGACGCGCGAGCAGAAATTCCATCATCCCGCGACCTTTCCCGTCGCCTTGCCGCTGGCCTGCCTCACTTTGCACGGTGTTTCCTCCGGGAGCGTGGTGCTGGACCCGTTCATGGGAACCGGGACGACGCTGCTGGCGGCGGAAGCCGTCGGCGCGCGCGGGATCGGGATCGAGAGCGACACATCCTATGTCGCGATCGCGCGGGAGCGGCTGCGGGAGGTCATGAATCGACCAGACCGATCAGAGTGATTGGCAGAAACAGTTAGACATGTGAGGCCCGGCTCCAGACTTTCAAGAGCCATTCATTTCATTTTCAGGAGTAAAGCGGCACGTGTCCTCGATCGTAACGAAAGCCCTTGCAGGCGTGGTGCTGCTGGGAGGCGTGGCCTATGGCGGCACGCTCGCGTGGCTCATGCATTTCGATCATGAGGGCGTGCCGCAATTGCCCGCCGGAAGTCCGACACGGAGCGATCCGGTGGCCATGAGCGCGTTCGCCGTCTTCCAGAAATCCCGGTGCGATTACTGTCATGTGCCCGGAACGCCACTCCCCTTCTATGCGACTCTGCCCATCGCGCATCAGCTCATGCAGCACGACGTGCGCCAGGCTCTGCGCCATTTTCGCTTCGATCCCGTGCTGGCGGCGTTCAGGGCGGGCAAGCCGCCCTCGGTCGAGCAGTTGTCGCGGATCGAGGAGGTGGTCGAGCAGAACCGCATGCCGCCGTGGTCCATGCTGCTGATGCATCCTGACGCCTATATGACAGAGGCGGCTCGCGAGGCGGTGCTGAACTGGGTGCATGAGGAGCGGCGGCGTTATTATGCGACGACGGGCGTGGCCGCGCGCTTCGCCGCCGAGCCGATCCAGCCGATTCCCGAGAGCCTTCCCGTCAATTGGGAGAAGGCGGCGCTGGGGCGCGATCTATTCTTCGACAAGCGGCTGTCCGGGAACGGGCAACTCAACTGCGCGAGCTGTCACGGGCTGAATACGGGCGGGGTGGACAATCTCAGGACGGCGACCGGCATCAACGGGCAGAAAGGCCCGATCAACGTTCCGAGCGTCTATGACGCGGCGTTCAATATCGCGCAGTTCTGGAACGGGCGGGCGAAGGATCTGGCCGCTCAGGCGGCGGGGCCGGTGACCAATCCGGTCGAGATGGGCTCGCATGACTGGGATCAGGTGGCTGCGACCATCCGGGCCGTGCCGGATTACGCCACGCGCTTCGAGGCGCTCTATGGCCTCGAGGGCGTGACGGAGGGCACGGTCACGAATGCGATCGCCGAATATGAGCGGACGCTGATCACGCCGGACAGCCGGTTCGATCTGTATCTGAAGGGCGACGACTCAGCGCTCGACGCTCAGGAAAAGCGCGGCTACGAGCGCTTCAAGGCGATCGGATGTGCGGGCTGTCATAACGGCGTCGC
The DNA here is from genome assembly GCF_004346035.1 of Acidomonas methanolica. Classification (GTDB taxonomy): domain Bacteria; phylum Pseudomonadota; class Alphaproteobacteria; order Acetobacterales; family Acetobacteraceae; genus Acidomonas; species Acidomonas methanolica. The sequence continues at coordinate 5,050 of NZ_SLZN01000009.1, forward strand.
CGTTGGCGGGGGAGCGTATGAGATCATGGGGCTTGAAGGGGCGTATTTCAAAGATCGTGGCGATGCGCTGACCCAGGCCGATCTCGGCCGGACGACCGTCACGCAGGAGGCAGCGGACGACGAGCGGTTCAAAGTCCCCAATCTGCGGAACGTCGCTCTGACCTGGCCCTATTTTCATGACGGCAGCCAGAAGACGTTGGAAGACGCCGTGCGCAATATGGCGCGCTACCAGACGCCGGATCACGACATCACGAATCAGGATGTGGCCGACATCGTCGCTTTCCTCAAGACGCTGACCGGCAAATATCAGGGCGTGCCGCTGACCGAGGTTCCCGCCGAGCCGCCCTTGCGTCCCGCGCAGTGAACGAGCGGGAGGCAAGGAAGACTTCCTCCCGACCGTCCAATCCGCTCCGGGGGGCATTTCTTCCGTTGTTTCAGGGTCTGATCGCTTCAGCCTGAAGCGATCAGACCCTGAGATGTCCGACGTGCGGGATGTCGGCTCAGCGCCGCCACCAGCCCACGCGCCGCTCGGCGGGAGCGACTTCGTCCACGTCGATCGGGGTGATCGCGGGCGCTTCCTCACCTGCGGCCTCGGCGGCTGCTTCCGGTTCCGCTGCCGGAGCGGCGGCCTTGCGCGGACGACCGCGACGCCGGGGCTGGGCAGGCGCCTCGTCCGTGACCGTGGGGACGTCCGCTGTCGGGGTCGGCACGTCCTCCGCGGCGGTTTCCGCAACAGCCTTGCGCGGACGACCGCGACGGGCGGGTTTGGGCGCCTGTTCCGCGACCGGCGTTTCGACCGCTGCGGTCTCGACGACCGGAACTTCGGCGACCGGGGCTACGGTCGCCATGCTTTCATCCTTGCGCGGACGGCCGCGACGACGGACAGGCGCTTTTTCTTCCACCATCACGGCGACAGGCGGTTCTTCGACCGGCGTCCTGGCGGCGGGTTCCGGCTCGACCGCCTCGACCGGAGCGGCCGGAGCCGCTTTCTTCTTCGCCCGGCCGGTCCGCTCGGCGCGGCTCGGTTCGAACAATTCCTGAGCGTTTTCCGCTTGTTCGATCACGTCGAAAATATCGAATCCCGCACCGGCAAACGGATCGGCCGGCGTCGGGCCCGTCCAGCCGCGCGGGGCGGGGCTGGAACGCCGCGTTTCGCGGCGCGGCTCCGCCTGAGGGGCCTCCTCCGGTCCGGTTTCGCTCTCATCGCGATTGGCCCGGCGGAAGCGGGTGCGGCGGCGGCCCGGAACGATATTTTCCTCCGCAACGGCGTGCGGTTCGACGGTCGCCTCGTCGTCAGGCGTCGAGTCGCCGGTTTCGTCCACGCCGTCGGCGAACGCTTCCCCGCCATTCTGCTCGGGACGACGGTCGCGATCACGCCCGCGACGGCGGCGGCGACGGCGGCGACGGCCATTTTCCTCACGTGCCTCGCCCGACGTCTCATCCTGGGCAACGGCCTCGTTCTCCCCGGCGTCGAGCGCCTCGGGCTCGTCCAATATCTCGACCGAAGGCTCGGACGGTCCGGCGAGCATCGCCGTGGGGATAGTGGTCTGAGGTACCGGGGCGGACTCGGTCTGTGGACGCAGACGCTCGATCTTCACCTCGGATGGCATCAGTGCGTCATCAGGCTTGAAGACCACGTGCATGCGGTGACGCTGCTCGATCTCGCCCAGCCAGCCGCGCTTGTTGTTGAGGATGTAGAACGCGACGCCGGGCGCGGCCAGCACCTCGATCTCGGCCGCTTTCTGGCGCACGCCCTCGTCGTCGATGGCGCGCAGCACATGCAGCGCCGCGCTCTCCGTGCCCCGGATGAAGCCGGTGCCCTGGCAATGCGGGCAGGGGGTGAGGACCGATTCGGCCAGTGACGGGCGCAGGCGCTGGCGCGACATTTCCAGCAGGCCGAAATGCGAGATGGAGCCGACCTGGATGCGCGCGCGGTCGGAGCGGAGGGCGTCCTTCAGCCGCTTCTCGACCATGGTGTTGTGCTTGCGGCTCTCCATGTCGATGAAGTCGATCACGATGAGCCCGGCGAGATCGCGCAGGCGAAGCTGGCGCGCGACTTCCTCGGCGGCTTCCAGATTGGTGCGCAGCGCGGTCTCCTCGATATTGCGCTGGCTGGTCGAGCGGCCGGAATTCACGTCGATGGAGACGAGGGCCTCGGTCTGGTTGATGACCAGATATCCGCCCGATTTGAGCTGGGCGGTCGGCGAGAACATCGCATCGAGCATGCCCTCCACCTGATAGCGGGCAAAGAGGGACTGCGCCTGTTCGCGCCAGAGTTTCACGTGGTTGACGTTATGCGGCATCAGCAGGCGCATGAACTCGCGCGCGCTCTTCCAGGCGGGTTCGCCGTCGATGAGGATCTCCTCGATGTCCTTGCTGTAGAGATCACGGATGGCGCGCTTGATGAGGCTCGCCTCCTCGTAGATCAGCGCGGGCGCGACGGAGGACAGGGTGTGGCTGCGGATATCGTCCCAGAGTTGCAGGAGATATTCGCAGTCGCGGGTGATCTCCGGCCCCGGGCGCTGGGCGCCGGCGGTGCGGACGATCATCGCCATGCCGCGCGGAAGGTCCAGCGCGGAGATGATCTCGCGCAGGCGCTTGCGGTCGGACTCCGAAGTGATCTTGCGCGAGACGCCGCCGCCGCGCAGGGCATTGGGCATCAGCACGCAATAGCGGCCGGCCAGCGAGATGTAGGTGGTGAGTGCTGCGCCCTTGTTGCCGCGCTCTTCCTTGACGACCTGCACCAGAAGGATCTGGCGGCGGCGGATGACTTCCTGAATCTTGTAGGCACGCAGGAAGCGGGCCATGCGGCGGGCGGCGGCGGCTTCGTCGCCGGTGTCGTTCTCGCCGCCGACCATTTCGGGGAAAGACTGATCGGCGGAGTCCGCATCCGCGTCGCCCTCGGCGGCGGGCTCGTCATGCTCCGCGGGCTCGGCGCGTTCCGCGTCGGTGCGGGCCAGATCGTCGCGGGCGTCCTCTTCCTGAAGGGCGAGCAGCCTCTCGCGGTCGGCGACCGGGATCTGGAAATAATCCGGGTGGATTTCGCTGAAGGCGAGGAAGCCGTGGCGGTTGCCGCCATATTCCACGAAGGCGGCCTGGAGGCTCGGCTCGACGCGGATTACCTTGGCAAGATAGATATTGCCCTTGAGCTGTTTGCGCGCTGCGGTTTCGACGTCATATTCTTCGAGGCGATCACCGTCCATCACCACCACGCGGGTTTCTTCCGCGTGGGTGGTGTCGATCAACATACGCTTGGTCATTAAAAAGGGAACTCCGGTCGGCCACGGTACCGGACGGGCGAAGGCGGCCGCGCCTGCGCGCGGGGGCCGGATGCCTGCAGGCCGTGGCGAAACTGCTGAGAGATGTGGGAAAATGGGGCGCGGGCCGGAGACCGATCGCATCGCCGGGCGACAAGACAGGGCGAAGCCCCGCTTCCTGATCAATCCCGTTGGCGCGAGTGGCGAAAGGCATGAAGTCCCCAAGGTCGAAAACAAGCGGGGCGACGATAACCGGGGCGGAAATCCGCTTTCCCGCGCCCTCGGTTAGGGCTTGGTGAAAGGCGGAATCCTGCCGGAGACACGGCACGACGTCGCGCGGAGGATCGTCAACGGGACGTCCCGCCCGGCGTCCTTCGCTCTTGCAGGAAATCGACCGTCTGGGTCTCTCGTCCCTGTAGGATGACGGAAAAGCTCCTTCGGCGCAAGAGGAGATGTTCGGCAGTTGTTTTTCGGGGTTGAATGTCCAGCCTCGTCCGATCCTGCTTGTCTGAAATCGAGGGTTTCCAAAGGGCGAGCCCTTTGGCGGGTGCCGGGCAGCGCCCGGCGGCGTAGAATCGGTTTTCAAACCGGGACAGACTGACCAGACCCGGTTCGCCACGTTATGGCCATGATGATGCCGGAAAACATGCGTCGGTACACCGATCGCGGAGGGTGGAGGATGGAGAGGCATGGCTTGGGACGCCGTCTGGCGCTCGGCGGTGGCCTGACTCTGCTGGCGGGGCGGTCCGTGGCGGCTTTCGCGCATCAGGCAAAGCATCATGCGGCTCATCAGCATCCGGTCCTGCATAAACCGGCCGTGTTGCGGCAGGCTCCGCCGCCCAAACCGGTCGTGATGCTCGATCCCGGTCACGGCGGGAAAGACCCCGGCGCGATCGGGATCAGCGGTACGTATGAGAAGCATATCGCGGAGGCCGCCGCCGCCGAGTTGCGCCAACAGCTCCTTGCGACTGGCCGCTATCAGGTCGTGCTGACGCGGGATACGGACCGTTTCATCCCGCTGGAAGGGCGTGTCGAACTCGCCCATCGCCATAAGGCGGGGCTTTTTATTTCCATGCATGCCGATGCGCTGCATGATCCGGGGGTGCGGGGGGCGAGCGTCTACACGCTTTCATCCGGCGCCTCGGACGCGCAGACCGCCGCGCTGGCGCGGACCGAGAACAGCGCGGATCGTTTCGCGGGGCCAGCCTTCCACGGCGTTTCGCCGGAGGTGCAGCAGATTCTTGCCAGCCTCGTGACGGAAGAGACCCGGCGGGGGTCGGCCCATATGGCGTCCAGCGTGGTGGAATCGTTCCGTCCGAAGATCAGGTTGCTGACCAACCCGGCGCGGCATGCCGCCTTCGTGGTCCTGAAATCCGCCGATATTCCGTCCGTGCTGGTCGAGATGGGGTTCATGTCCAATCGCCTGGACGAAGCCGCGCTGGGAAAACGGGCGCATCGCGCGGAAATCACCCTGGCGATGCGGAGCGCGGTGGACAGTTATTTCGCCGGCATGGCGACGGCGGCGGGATAGGGACGTCAGAAAACGGCTTCTCAGTAGTGGTCCAGAATGCCGTCCATGCCCAGGAAACCGGGAAGGGCGATGACGCGGTTCAGCCATGCGCGGAGATGAGCGAAAGGCGCGAGGTTGATCCGCCCCTCATGCGCCATGGCGAGATAGGGGAAGAGCGCACAATCGGCGATGGTCGGGCGCGAGGTGGCGAACCAGTCCCGCCCCTCCAGATGCCGGTCGAGTCGCGGCAGAAGATCGGCCGCGATGGCGTGCGCGGCCGCAAGATCGCCGGGACCGCCGCGCTTGACGATCGCGCGGGCGCGGGCGGGACCGTGCCAGAGTTCGTTGGTCGAGATCGACAGCCACGCGGCGATATGCGCCTGGGATTCGGCCTCTTCCGGCCACCAGTGGGTGAGGTCGAATTTCCTGGCGAGATAGATCAGGATGGCCGGAGATTCCCAGATCGCGATGCTGGCGTCCCGCAGCACCGGAACGTGCTGGAAGGGATTGAGCGCGGCGAAAGCGGCTGTCTTCTGCTCGCCGGCCTCGGTGTTGACCGGGATGAGGGTGAGTTCGATGCCGGTCAGGGCGGCGAAGAGGCGAATCTTGTGACAATTGCCGGATGTGGCGCGATCATAGAGTTTCATGGTGAATTTCATCCTGAAAATCCTAGGTCGAGACTAGCAACGGAGCGCGGGCTGCGATAGAGTGTCGCCCATGTTTGCCTCGCCCGCCCTTTCGCGTCTCATAGGTTGCGCTTTCGCGCGCCTCGACGCCTGCGCGGGTCTCTCGCTTCCGGGCGCGCTTCGACTTATCGGCCCCTGAGCGCGATCAGGGCGGCCTGCGGGCCGCTGCGTTCAGGGGACTATGGATTTCAGGCATTCATTCCATAGCGAAAGCACGTCTTCAACATGAGCATCGACCATCCTTCCTTCGGGCGCATCTCCGAAGATCGCGTCATTATTTTTGACACCACGTTGCGTGACGGCGAGCAGTCGCCCGGCTTTTCCATGAATCTGGACGAGAAGCTGCGCATGGCGCGCGCGCTGGAAGCGCTCGGCGTGGATATCATCGAGGCGGGCTTTCCCGTCGCCTCGCCCGGCGATTTCGAAAGTGTGAAGCGGATCGCCGAGACGGTGTCCGATGTCGTGGTCTGCGGCCTGGCCCGCAGCGGCGGCAGGAAGGACATCGAGGCGGCCGGCGAGGCCATCGCCCCGGCGCGGCGGCGGCGCATCCATAATTTCATCTCCACCTCGCCGCTCCATATGAAATACAAGCTGCGCATGGAGCCGGAGACTGTTCTGGAGCTGATCGCCTCCGGCAATCAGGCGGCGCGGCGCTATACGGACGATGTGGAATGGTCGGCCGAGGATGGGTCGCGGACCGAGCCCGACTTCCTCTGCCGCTGCGTGGAAGCCGCGATCCGGAACGGCGCCACGACCATCAACATACCCGATACGGTCGGCTATGCGACGCCGGAGGAGATGCGCGCCATCTTCGTCATGCTGCGCGAGCGGGTGCCGGGGGCGGAGAAGGTGATCTTCTCGGCGCATAATCACAACGATCTGGGATTGGCCGTGGCCAATACGCTGGCCTCCGTCGAGGGCGGCGCGCGGCAGATCGAATGCACGGTCAACGGCATCGGCGAACGGGCGGGGAATGCGGCGCTGGAGGAGATCGTCATGGCGATCCGCACCCGGCGCGACCGCTATCCCTTCGATGACGGGATCGACACGCCGAAGCTGCTGGGCGTGTCGCGGATGCTGGCGATGATCACCGGCTTCGACGTGCAGCCGAACAAGGCGATCGTCGGGCGGAACGCCTTCGCGCATGAGAGCGGCATTCATCAGGACGGTGTGCTGAAGAACGCGCTGACCTACGAGATCATGACGCCGGAATCGGTGGGATGGACGAAGTCGTCGCTGGTGCTGGGCAAGCATTCCGGCCGCGCGGCGTTCCGCGACAAGCTCGCGGCGATGGGATACGCGCTGGAGGAGTCCGTCGTCCAGCAGGCGTTCGAGCGGTTCAAGGTGCTGGCCGATCACAAGAAGACGGTGTTCGATGACGATATCCGCGCACTGGTGGATGACGAGTCGCGCGACCACGAGCGGGTTCGCTTCGTCTCGCTGGATCTGATCGCGGGGTCGAAGCGTCCTGCCGAGGCGACGTTGGAACTGGCGGTGGACGGCGTCACGCGCGCGGCCACGGTCGAGGGGAACGGGCCTGTGGATGCGGCGTTCCGCGCCATTCAGGCAGTCTTCCCGCATGAGGCGACCCTGGCGCTATTCACGATCGGGGCGGTGACGGAAGGAACGGACGCGCAGGCGCGCACGACGGTCCGTCTGGAGGAAGGCGGGAAGCTGGTGGACGGGCAGGGAGCGGATGCGGACACGGTGGTCTCGGCGGTGCGTGCCTATGTCCATGCGCTGAACAAGCTGCTGGTCAAGCGTGTCCGCTCGGAGCCGGAAGCGCTGATCGCGTAAGGGCGTCCGCTTCGTCCCGAGGAGAGGCCGTTCTCCTCGGGATTCCTCCCTCAATAGCCGTAATTGCCCGGCGGCGGCGGGGCGGGCTGGCAATTATAGCCCGGCTGGCACCCTTGCTGATAGCCGGGCCGCTGCTGATAGGTGGGCTGGGGATAGCCGTTGTTGTATCCGCCGTTCGGGGCGGGCGGGCGGCCATTTCCATAATAGGCATTGCCGTTCGGATAGGGCGCGTTGCCGCTCGAGTAATAGCCGCCGCGGGCTGGCGTCGTGACCGCGCCGGTCGCCGCGCCGAGCACGCCGCCCGCGAGCGCGCCGATCGCCGCACCTCTGCCGCCGCCCGCGAGGGCGCCGATGGCCGCGCCCGTGCCGCCGCCGATCAGCGCGCCGGAGCCCGCGCGCGCGGTGGGGCTGTAGGCGCTGCCGCATCCGCTGAGTGTGAGCGCCGCCACGCCCAGCAAGGCCGGTGCGGTGAGGGAGAGGGTGTGTCTGAGAGAAGTGGAGGTGGTCATGTTCGTGTTATCCGCCAGGGTCTGATCGCTTCAGGCTGACTCAGCCCCTCAAACAATAACTTGAAGTCTTTCCGGCGAACACTGGTTCGGCCGGAAAGACTCGCGCGGAGCGCCTCAATAATCGCGGAGGCTCAATAACCGCGCGGGCGGTTGGGCGTCGTGGCGGCGCCGCCGGCCGCGCCGATCGCGCCGCCCGCGAGGCCGCCGATCAGCGCGCCCCTGCCGCCGCCCGCGAGGGCGCCGATGGCCGCGCCCGTGCCGCCGCCGATCAGTGCGCCGGAGCCCGCGCGCGCGCCGGGATCATAGGGGTTGCCGCAGCCGGCCAGGGCAAGCAGGCCGATCCCGCCGGCCGCGAGGGCCATGGGGCGCAGCACGGGGACGGAAATGCTCTTCATGTCGAACTCCTGTGTTGATGGCGGCCTGCGGGGCCGGGACTGTACCCGCCCCGGTAGGCCGGTATTTTTCGGACAACGTTTCAACGGGGCGGCCGCATGACGGGTTGCGCATGCGTCGTCTTCTGGAAAGCGTTGCCTAACGTGCTTGTCGCGGGCGGGTATGGCTAAAGCGTGGCGGCGGCGTGGCGCGAGCGTTCTGGACAGGACGGCGAGAAAGAATAACGGCGCGAACCCCCTTGCTCCGGAGGGCGCGCCTCGCTAAGCCCTGCGCCGGGGCGAGGCGCGTCTTTTCCGGTTTGCCGCCGTATCGTGCGCGCTGCACGTATTCGTGCGCGAATGAGTTTGCGGATTATTTTCCCGGAGGTTTGGGGATGTTTTCACGTCTGCTGGGTCTCATGTCGGCAGACATGGCCATCGATCTCGGCACGGCCAATACGCTCGTCTACGTGAAGGGGCGTGGCATCGTGCTCAATGAGCCGTCGGTGGTGGCGATCGCCGAGGTGCGCGGCAAGAAGCAGGTGCTGGCCGTCGGCGAGGAGGCCAAGCAGATGGTCGGCCGCACGCCGGGCAACATCACGGCCATCCGCCCCCTGCGTGACGGCGTGATCGCGGATTTCGAGGTCGCGGAGGAAATGATCAAGCATTTCATCCGCAAGGTGCATAATCGCCGGGCATTCGCCAGTCCCCAGATCATCGTCTGTGTTCCGTCCGGCTCGACGGCGGTCGAGCGTCGCGCCATTCAGGAAAGCGCCGAGAGCGCGGGCGCGCGGCGGGTCATGCTGATCGAGGAGCCGATGGCGGCGGCGATCGGCGCGGGACTGCCGGTGACGGAGCCCTCGGGGAGCATGATCGTCGATATCGGCGGCGGCACGACCGAGGTGGCCGTCATCTCGCTGGGCGGCATCGTCTATGCGCGCTCGGTGCGCGTGGGTGGTGACAAGATGGACGAGGCCATCATCTCCTATATCCGGCGCATGCATAACCTGCTGATCGGGGAAAGCTCGGCGGAGCGGATCAAGATCGAGATCGGCTCCGCCATGTTGCCCGAGAATTCGCGTGATTACGGGCCGGTCAAGGAGGTCAAGGGGCGCGATCTCATCAACGGCGTGCCGCGTGAGGTGATCGTCAGTCAGGCGCAGATCGCCGAGAGCCTCGCGGAACCGGTGAGCCAGATCGTCGATGCGGTGACGATGGCGCTGGAGAATACGCCGCCGGAGCTTTCCGCCGATATCGTCGACAAGGGGATCGTGCTGACCGGCGGCGGCGCGCTGTTGCATCGTCTGGACGACGTGCTGCGTCACGCGACGGGGCTGCCCGTGCTGGTCGGCGAGTCGCCGTTGAACTGCGTGGCGCTCGGCACGGGGCGGGCGCTGGAGGAAATGCGTCGTTTGCGGAACGTGTTGATCTCGATGTACTGAACCGTCGCGACGCGAGCGGGAGGCTCGGCCGGAGATGCTGTCGATCCAGGCGCGTCAGGCGCTCGCCAAGCTGTTTCTGCCGTTCTTCTTTCTGCTTGCCAGCGCGTTTCTCGTCCTCGGCGTGGCGCGCCGTCCGCTTGTCGATCATGTGCGTCTGGAGATCGAGGACGTGCTGGCGCCGGCCTATGCGCTGATGGCCCAGCCGGGCGAGAAGCTGCGTCACGTCTGGGATGATGTGCGGGCATTCGCCCGGTTAGGCTCTGAGAACGTGCGCCTGCGGCAGGAGAACGAGAAGCTGCGGCGCTGGTATGACGTGGCCGTAGCGCTCGCGAACGAGAACGCGCAACTCAAGGCGAATCTGCACTGGATTCCGGAGAATGCGCCGCGCTTCGTGAGCGGCCACACGATCCGGGACGCGGGAGGGTTATATGGGCGCGCGATCCTGCTGGCGGCGGGAGCGGGGCAGGATATCCATGTGGGTGATGTGGCGCTGGACGCGAAGGGGCTGATCGGACGGGTGACGGAGGTCGGCTCGCGGACATCGCGCATCCTGCTCGTCACGGATCAGGCGAGCCGCCTTCCGGTCATGCTGGAATCGTCGCACGGCACGGCGATCATGGCCGGGGACGGCAGCGCGACGCCGCGCCTGTTGTTCTATGCGCAGAACAATCACCCTCTGGAAGGTGAGCGCGTCTTCACCAGCGAGCAGTTGCCTCCCGCGGGAGAAGCCGCCGATGAATTTTCCGGCCTGCCCGGCGGTCTGCCGGTGGGCGTGGTGCATTACGTGCGGGCGGGCGAGCCGGTCGTGGTGCCTGACGGAGACGTGGAGCATCCGGATATCGTGAGGGTGTTCGATTACGGGCATACCAGCACGCAGGGGCCGGAAGCGCCGGGACGGATGAAACGTGCGCCGGCCGCCGGAGCACCGTTCCCTCTCGTTCCCGGGCGGCCGGGATAGATGAGGACGGGAATGCGACTCGATCTGCCTCCACCGTCGAGCCAGCCGGGAATCGAGCCGCGCGCAAGCCTGCGGCGGCGACTCGATGTGGCGCTGCGGCTGGCTCTGCCATGGGTCTCGCTCCTCGTCTGCGTCTTTCTGCTCTCCGCGTTTTCCAGCCTGCCGGGGGAATCGGCGCTTCTGTTCGGAATCTGTCTGGGCAGCGTCTATTTCTGGTCCGCGCATCTGCCGGAATCCATGCCGTCCTGGGCGGTTTTTCTCGTGGGACTCGAGGCCGATCTCATCAGCTTCGGGCCGCCAGGGACGATTCTGATCGCGCTTCTGGTGGTTCACGGCGTGGCGCACACCTGGCGATATGGTCTGAGCCGAATTAATTTTTTGCCCGGCTGGGGCCTGTTCGCGGCGCTCTGTATTATTCTCTCATTATTTCAATGGGTTGTGGCCTGCGTCGGCGCGCTGCGATTTATTCCGCCAATGAGTGCCCTCTTTCAGGCGGGGCTGAGTATCGGTATCTATCCCACATTGAGCGCCCTGTTCGTGAGGGTGCACCGTGCGATCGTCAATCCGGACCGAGCCTGAAGGTCAGTATCTTGCTCTTGAGCATCCGCCATGAAACGGTTTGCCTGCCCGGTCATGTCCCGCATGGGGGGCGGGAATCGCGTGAGTTCGCCATTGCGTGCCCCGCTTCATGAAGCTGCCTTTTCCCAGGAAGCCGCGACCGCTTCAGCGGCTGATGCCGCGCAAGGACGTCGTCGTGCCGACTCGCGGGGTTTTCACCCGCCGCGCGCTTTTTGTCCTTGCGGCCCAGGCCGGGGTGCTCGGTCTGCTGGGGCGGCGGCTGTATGATCTGCAGGTCGTCGATGGCGGCCATCTCAAGGCGCTCGCGGAGCGCAACCGCGTCAGCAGGCGGATGCTGGCGCCCCCGCGCGGGATCATCACCGACCGCTTCGGCGTGCAACTCGCGGAAAACAAGGTCAACTGGCGCGCCCTGCTCCTGCCGGAAGAGACGACCGACCCGGCCGCCGTCATCAGGAAATTCGGGCAGATCATCCCGCTGGACGAGCGTGATCAGGCACGAATCGAGCGGGACATGCGGCATGTCCGGAAATTCGTGCCGGTCGCGCTCAAGGATTTCCTGAGCTGGGACGATATGGCGCGGATCGAGCTGAATGCGCCGGGCCTGCCGGGTGTGTTCGTCGATGTCGGGTCCACGCGCGCCTATCCGCTCGGGCCGCAGCTTGCGCATGTCGTGGGGTATGTCGCGCCGCCGAACGAGAAGGATCTCGCGGCCTCGGCCATGATGGCGCTGCCGGGGATGCGCGCCGGGCGGGCGGGGATCGAGCAGACGCAGGATGCGTTGCTGCGCGGGGAGCCGGGTTCGGTCGAGATGGAGGTCAACTCGCGGGGCCGCGTGCTGGGCGAGATCAACCGCCAGGAGGGGCGGCAGGGCGACGAGTTGTCCCTGACCATCGATGCCGGGCTTCAGCAGATGGTGCTGGGCCGCATCGCGGACCAGGCGGCGAGCGCCGTGGTGATGGATTGCCGCAATGGCGAGGTGCTCGCCATGGTCAGCACGCCGTCCTTCGATCCGACACTGTTCGATTCCGGTGTCAGCCGCGAGCAATGGACGGAATGGGCGAATGACGTCCGCACGCCGCTCATCAACAAGGCCGTGGCGGGCGTTTACCCGCCGGGTTCGACGTTCAAACCGGCCGTGGCGCTGGCGGGACTCAAATCCGGCATGGTCACGCCGGAGGATCGGTTCAACTGTCCCGGTTATTACGACATGGGCGGCGTTCGGTTCCATTGCTGGTCGAAATACGGGCATGGCAACCTCACCATGCGCCAGGCGCTGAAATATTCCTGCGACGTGTATTTCTATCAGCTCGCGCGCAAGATCGGCATGGACCCGATCAAGGCGATGGGGAACGGTTTCGGTCTCGGTACGAAGCTGGACATCGAGCTGACCCATGTGCGCTCGGGCGTCATTCCCACGCCGGAATGGCGGCGCACGCACGGGCATCACTGGAACGGCGGCGACACGGTGAATGCCGGGATCGGCCAGGGATTCGTTCAGGTGACGCCGCTGGAACTCGCGACCTACGTGTCCCGCATCGCATCGGGCCGGAATGTCGAGCCGCATCTCGTGCGGCGGGTGAATGACAGGTTCTCGGACCAGACCGATGTGACGGCCGCGCCCGCGCTTGAGATCGAGCCGGCGCATCTGGACGTGATCCGGGGCGGGATGTTCGATGTCGTCAACGCGCCGCACGGCACGGCTCCGAAGGCGCGGCTGGACATTCCGGGCGTGCAGATGGCGGGCAAGACCGGCTCGGCGCAGGTGCGGCACATCTCGCGCGCGCTGCGCGAGAGCGGGCATTTCAATTCCATGTCGCTTCCCTGGGAGGAACGGCCTCACGCGCTGTTCATCTGTTTCGCGCCGTTCGACGCGCCGCGCTACGCGCTCGCCGTGGTGATCGAGCACGGCAATGCGGGCGCGGACGCGGCGGCTCCGCTGGCGCGCGACATCATGACGGACACGCTCAACCGCGATCCGGTCAATCATCTGCACGATCCCGGCCAGACGGTCGCAGAAAACTTCTAGCCCGAAATTTCTGGCGTCAGAATTCCTTACGGGAGTATCGGGAGGCATGCGCTTCCAGAAACGTCTCTGGCGGGCGGAGCCGAGCTTCCGTCTGCTGTCCAAACTGTTGCGGATCAACTGGCTGTACGTCCTGCTGATCTGCGCGCTTGCCGCTGTCGGCTATGTCGCGCTCTATTCCGCGGGCGGAGGGTCGGCGCGGCCGTTCGCCGCGCCGATGGCGCTGCGCTTCGGCTTCGGGCTCATCATGATGGCGGTCGTTGCGCTGATCAGTCCCCGCGTTCTGAAGCTGGCCTCCGTGCCGATCTATCTGGGCGCGGTGGCGCTTCTGGTCCTCGTGCTGAGGATCGGGCATGTCGGCAAGGGAGCGGAACGCTGGATCGTGCTGGGGGGGCTCCAGTTCCAGCCTTCGGAGACGGCGAAGATCGCCCTGGTCCTGGCGCTGGCCGCCTGGTTCTCCCGCGTCGACCCCGCCAAGCTGGGCAATCCCCTGCGGCTGGCGGTTCCGGCGCTTCTGGTGCTGATTCCGGTGGTGCTGGTGCTCAAGGAGCCCAATCTGGGAACGGCTGTCATCATCGGCGTTCTGGGCGCGACGCTGTTCTTCGTGGCGGGGATGCGGCTCTGGCAGATCGCCGTTCTCGTGGCGCCGGTGCCGTTTCTCGGCTCGTTCGTCTATGCGCATCTCCATGATTACCAGAAGGCGCGCATCGACACCTTCATGCATCCCGAGCACGATCCGCTCGGCGCGGGATACAACATCATCCAGTCCAAGATCGCCCTTGGCTCGGGCGGGATGTGGGGGGAAGGCTATCTGCACGGCACGCAGGGGCAGTTGAATTTCCTGCCGGAGAAACAGACGGATTTCATCTTCACCATGATCGGCGAGGAATGGGGATATGTCGGCGCGATCGCGGTCATGATCCTGCTGGGACTGATGATCACGGGCGGCATGATGATCGCCATGATGAGCCGCAACCAGTTCGGGCGGTTGCTGGCGCTCGGGATCTCGGTCGATCTCTTTCTGTATTGCGCCGTCAACCTCTCCATGGTCATGGGCGTGATCCCCGTGGGGGGCGTGCCGTTGCCGCTGATTTCCTATGGCGGCTCGGCCATGCTCACCATGATGTTCGGGTTCGGGCTGCTGCTTTCGACCTGGGTGCATCGCAACGAGCGCGACGGTGACGAGGCGGCGCCCACGCCGTGAGCGGGGCGCGGGCGCCCACGCCGCGCCTCGCGCAAGCCTATCGGGCGACGCTCTATGCCGCGCCGGGGCTGCGTGTGCGGATCGGGCGGCGTCCGCAGGGCTGGCCGTTGCCGGGGCGTGAGATCGTGTTGCTGGGGGCGTGCAATCCGGGCGGCCGATTGTTGCCGCCCGGGGTCAATGCGCGGCGGATGGCGGCGTTGCGACGGTGCCTGCATGACGTGGCGTGGCGGGAAGGAGAGGGGCGGCTGGGGCATTGGGCCGAACCGTTCCTCGCCGCCGCGATGCCGTTGGCGCGGGCGAAATCCCTGGCGCGGCGCTTCGGGCAGAATGCGGTCGTGGTGCTGCGGCGGGGGCAGGTCGCGCGACTCGTCTGGCTGTCGGCAACGAATTTTTAATCGTTTCCGTGTGAAGAGTTGCTCAGAGTTCGATGCGGTGTCCTGGGCGGAGACGGGCGCGGAACCTATCGCGATCCCCATACCGGAACGCTGCTGGAGCCGTTCGGCCGCGCCTATATGTATTCGAGCCTGGTGGCGCACGGATTGGCCGAGCCGGGGGAAACGGTCGGGAATTAGCGTGGCAGGACTCGCCTGGAGTCAATGGTTTCCGAGGGACCGGACTGCATGCCGGAACACGGTCGGCGCGTCGCGGTATTTGACAAGCGGGGCTGGGCTCGCCATCACCTTGCGACCTTATTTTGTGGCAGACAGGGTTTGAGGTCATGACGGTTCATGCGTTCGTGTTTCCCGGGCAAGGGAGCCAGTCCGTCGGCATGGGGCTGGCGCTGAACGACGCGTTCGGAGCGGCGCGCGAGGTGTTCCAGGAGGTGGACGACGCGTTGGGTCAGAAGCTTTCGGCGCTGATGTTTCAGGGCGACGCCGGAGAATTGACGCGCACCGAAAACGCCCAGCCCGCGCTCATGGCCGTCTCCATGGCGGTGTTGCGGGTGCTGGAGCGTGAGGGTGGCTTTCGCGTGCAGGACAAGGCCGCGTTGGTGGCCGGGCATTCGCTCGGCGAATACTCCGCCCTGGCGGCGGCGGGATCGCTTGGCATCGCGCAGACGGCCCGGTTGCTGCGCCTGCGCGGCCAGGCGATGCAGAAGGCGGTGCCGGCGGGGGAAGGCGGCATGGCGGCGCTGATCGGCGTCGAGAGCGACCAGGCGCGTGCGATCTGCGAGGAGGCGGCGATTCTTCGGGTGGAGGGGCAGCCTGACCGGCATGAGGTGATCGAGGTCGCCAACGACAATGGCGGCGGTCAGATCGTGATTTCCGGCACGACGGCCGCCATTGCGAGGGCCGTGGCGATCGCGAAGGAGAAGGGCGTGAAGCGGGCGGTCGTGCTGCCGGTCTCGGCGCCGTTCCATTGTTCCCTGATGGCGCCGGCGGCGGAGGCGATGGGCGAGGCGCTGGAACGGTCGGAGATCGCGCGCCCCGTCGTGCCTGTCGTGGCCAATGTGACCGCGGCGAAGGTGTCGGACCCGGCGGAGATCCGCGGCCTGCTGGTAAAACAGGTGACGGGCACGGTGCGCTGGCGCGAGAGCGTGCTGGCCATGGCTGCGATGGGGGTCGAGAGTGTGATCGAGCTGGGGGCGGGGAAGGTTCTTTCCGGCCTTGTGAAGCGCATCGACGGATCGCTGGCGGTTGCCAATGCGGGCGCGCCGGACGAGGTCGAGGGCGTGCTGAAGCTGCTGTCTTGAGATCGGTGTCGGGCGCAGGACTATTTTTGGGAAAGATACGGGATCATGTTCAGCCTTGAGGGCAAGACGGCGCTGGTGACGGGCGCCTCCGGAGGAATCGGAGCGGCTGTGGCGCGGGCGCTGCACGAGCGGGGCGCGGCCGTCGTGCTTTCGGGCACGCGGGAAGAGGCGTTGCGCGCGCTGGCGGCGGCGCTGGGGGAGCGGGCGTTCATCTGCGCCGCCAATCTTTCTGACGCCGGAGAGGCGGACGCGCTGGTCGGACGGGCGGAGGCGGTCGCGGGCGCGCCGCTGGACATCCTCGTCAACAATGCGGGGCTGACGCGCGACAATCTGGCGATCCGGATGAAGGACGCCGAATGGTCGCAGGTCCTGACGGTCGATCTGGAGTCGCCGTTCCGCCTGTGCCGTGCGGCGCTCAAGGGGATGTTGCGGCGGCGCGCGGGCCGAATCGTGAATATCGCCTCCATCGTCGGGACGACGGGCAATCCCGGGCAGGCCAATTACTGCGCCGCCAAGGCGGGCATGACGGGCATGAGCAAGGCGCTCGCCCAGGAGGTCGGCTCGCGCGGCATCACGGTCAACGTCGTCGCGCCGGGTTTCGTCGAGACGCCGATGACGGACGCGCTGCCGGACGTCCAGCGCGAGAAGCTGTTGGGAGCGATTCCGCTCGGGCGCATGGGGCGTCCGGAAGACATCGCGGCGGCGGTGGTCTATCTCGCATCCGACGAGGCGGGGTGGGTCACGGGAAGCACGGTTCACGTCAATGGTGGCATGGCCATGAACTGAATATGGTAAAACCGTGCACGTACTTGGCGGAGCGGGGAAAAGCGTGCTAATCGCCGCCAGCTTCGTCCGGAGTGTGGTTTTCGCGCAGGCGGGCGGGTGTGTTCCGGTCGGGACACCCGGCTCGAGCAGCCAGACGGGTCCATTTCGTTTTTTAAACGCCCGGGCTCCGGGCAGACAGGAAGCCAGAAGAGATGAGCGAAATCGCCGATAAGGTTAAGAAGATCGTTGTCGAACACCTCGGTGTGGACGAAAGCAAGGTGACGCCGGATGCGTCCTTCATCGACGACCTCGGTGCGGACAGCCTGGATACGGTCGAACTGGTCATGGCTTTCGAAGAAGCGTTCAGCGTCGAGATTCCCGAGGATGCGGCCGAGAAGATCACGACCGTCAAGGACGCGATCGACTACATCGAGAAGCAGAAGGCGGCCTGAGACCGTTTTCCAGGTTCGCAGTGGGAACGCCGGATGGTGTCCGGTGGACCCGCGCAGATCCGCGGTTTCGGCGAGGCCGGAGCCGGCGGTGTGACTGAAAGATTCTGGACCGGCCCGATATCCCGCGTATGGCGGGATAAGGTCTGGTTTTCGTTTTGGAGCTGTGCCCGCCCATGATGGCAAACATATCGGCAATGAAGGAGAGGCGCGTCGTCGTCACCGGTATGGGCCTCGTCACGCCGCTTGGCGTTGGCGTGGATGTCACGTGGCAGCGCCTTGTCGAGGGGCGAAGCGGAATCCGGCGCATCTCCTGCTTCGATCCCTCCGACCTGCCGGCGCAGGTGGCGGGCGAAGTGCCCGAGGGTCCGACCGCGGAGGGCGGTTTCACGCTGAGCGACTGGGTGCCCCCCAAGGAACAGAAGAAGATGGATCGTTTCATCCATCTCGGTCTGGCGGCGGCGATTCAGGCGGTCGAGGATTCGGGATGGACGCCCGAGACGGAAGAGGATCGTTGCGCCACGGGCGTCATGATCGGTTCGGGCATCGGCGGATTGCAGACGATCTACGACGCGTCGCTGACCGTGGCGGAAGGGCGCGCGCGCCGTCTTTCGCCGTTCTTCATCCCGTCGGCGCTCATCAATCTGGTGTCGGGCCATGTCTCGATCCGTTACGGTTTCAAAGGGCCGAACCATTCGGCGGTGACGGCCTGCGCGACCGGCGTGCATGCGATCGGCGACGCGACGCGGCTCATCATGCTCGGCGACGCCGACGTCATGGTGGCCGGCGGCGCCGAGGCGGCGGTCTGCCCGCTCGGCATCGCCGGTTTCGCGGCGGCGCGCGCGCTGTCCACCGGGTTCAACGAGACGCCGGAAAGAGCGTCCCGTCCGTGGGATCGCGAGCGCGACGGCTTCGTGATGGGCGAGGGCTCGGGCATCGTGGTGCTCGAGGAATATGAGCACGCCAAAAAACGTGGCGCGAAGATTTACGGCGAGATCATCGGTTATGGCCTCTCGGGCGACGCGCATCACATCACCGCGCCTGCCGAGGGACATGACGGCGCGTTCCGTGCGATGAAGGCGGCGCTGAAGAGCGCCGGGCTGACGCCGGACGATATCGACTATGTCAACGCGCATGGCACCTCGACCATGGCCGACGATCTCGAACTCGACGCCGTGGAGCGGCTCTTCGGCGATGCCGGGCGGAAGCTGGCGATGTCCTCGACCAAATCGGCGATCGGCCATCTTCTGGGAGCGGCGGGATCGGTGGAGGCGATGTTCTCGCTGCTCGCGATCCGCGACAACGTGGCGCCGCCGACCCTCAATCTCGACAATCCGGCGCGGGAAAGCGTGATCGATCGTGTGGCGCTCGAAGCGCAGCGGCGGGACATCAAGGTGGCGCTGTCCAACAGCTTCGGCTTCGGCGGCACCAATGCCAGCCTGATCGTGCGCGGGGTCTGAGACGCCGCCGGACGCGAAACTCTCGTCTGGCCGCCAAATTGCGCGCTGGGTAGGGGTGATCTTCTGCCTGCTCCTCCTCGGAACAGGCGCGCTGGTCGGCGGCGGATGGTGGATCTGGCAACGCCCGGGGCCGTTGGAGGCCGGGCGGGATGTGGTCGTGCCTCACGGCGACACCCTGACGGTCTGGCATGATCTTGCGGCAGCCGGCGTTGTGCAGGATGACGATCTGGCGCGCATGGTCTTTCGCGCCACCATATGGCTGACCCGGCGGGACGGCGCGCTTCATGCCGCCGAACTCGCTTTCCCGGCGCATGTTTCCCTGGCAAAAGTGGTGTGGGTGCTGCGGCATGCGCCGCCGGTCCAGCATCATCTCACCATTCCGGAAGGCTGGACGGCCTGGCGGGTTGCGGCGCAGTTGAAGGCGACCGACACGTTGACGGGAGAGACGCCGCCGATTCCCGAAGGAAGCGTCCTGCCTCAGACGATCGCCTTTCTGCGGGGAACGCCGCGTGCGACCGTGGTCCGGCGGTTGCAACATATGATGGATGGCGCCTTGGCGCGAGTCTGGGCCGGACGGGATGCCTCACTGACTTTGCCCGATGCCCATGCGCTGCTGGTGCTGGCGTCGATCGTGGAGCGGGAGACCGGACGTCCGGCGGAGCGGCCGCAGGTCGCGCGGGTGTTCCTCAACCGCCTGGCGCAGGGGATGCGGCTGCAATCGGACCCGACGGTCATCTATGATCTCAGCGAGGGAACGGGCGCGATCGATCACCCGCTGACGCGCGCCGAACTGGACGAGTCAGGACCGGAGAACACCTATCGCATCGCCGGATTGCCACCCGCGCCGATCTGTTCGCCGGGTCTGGCGACGCTGGAGGCCGTCGCGCATCCTGCGTCCGGAGACGCGCTCTATTTCGTCGCGACGGGAACGGGGGGACATCGTTTCGCGGCCACGCTGGACGAGCATAATCGCAATGTCGCGGCCTATCGGAAATCGGGGAAGGACGGTCGATGAGCGGGATCATTCGGATCGCGGCGGCGGTGATCCGCGATGTGGAAGGGCGTGTCCTGCTCGTCCGCAAGCGCGGGACGGCGGCGTTCATGCAGCCGGGCGGCAAGATCGACGCGGGCGAAAGTGCCGAGGCGGCGCTGCGGCGGGAATTGCGCGAGGAACTGGGAGTCGAGGTCGCGCCGGACGGGCTGGCGTTGCTGGGCGAGGTGTCCGCGCCCGCCGCGAACGAGCCGGACATGACGGTTGTGGCCGTGCTGTATCGCGCCGTCATCACGGGATCGCCCGCCGCGCGCGCGGAGATCGCGGAACTGCGCTGGGTAAGGCCGGATGAGCCGGATATGGTGCTGCTCGCCCCCCTGACGCGGGATCACGTGCTTCCGGCCTGCCGCTGACGCGGCGGGCGCGATTTCTCGCGTCGCGTTCATGGAATCTTAACCGGAAGGGAGGTAAGTCCTCATTCCGCGTGGGAGGCGGACGTTGAAATGCGAAGGGAGCGGGCGCATATCTCCGGCGGCAAAAGGACTGCAAGCAGGAGATTTCATGACTGAAGAAACGTCGCGGCCCGCCGCTCCGGTGGAGGGGGAACAGCATGAATTCAGCGCCGAGGTCGGGCGGCTGCTCGATCTGGTGGTTCATGCGCTCTATTCCGAACGTGAGATTTTTCTGCGCGAACTGGTGGCCAACGCCGCCGACGCCTCCGACAAGCGGCGCTTCGAGGCGCTGACCGATGCGGCGAAGACATTGCCGCCGGATGCCTCGATTCGCATTCATCCGGACAAGGAGGCACGGCTGCTGACGATCAGCGACAGCGGCGCGGGGATGAGCAAGGAGGAACTGGCGAAGAATCTCGGCACCATCGCGCGCTCCGGCACCCGGGCCTTCGGCGAGAAGCTGAATGCGGCCAAGCCGGAAGACCGGCCGAGCCTGATCGGGCAGTTCGGCGTCGGCTTCTATGCCGCGTTCATGGTGGCGGATCGTGTTGACGTCGTGTCGCGCCAGCCGGGCTCCGAGGAGGCGTGGCGCTGGTCGTCGGACGGAAAGGGGGCCTACACGCTCTCACCCGCGACGCGCGAGGCGCCGGGGACGGACATCATCCTGCATGTGAAAGCCGATGCGGACGAGTTCCTCGATGCGTGGCGGTTGCGCTCGATCGTGCGGAAATGGGCGGATCATGTGTCCTGGCCGATCGTTCTGCGCGAGGGCGAGGAGGACAAGCCCGCCAATGAGGGAACGGCGCTCTGGCGCAAGCCGAAATCGGATATTTCCGCCGAGAACTATACGGAGTTCTACCGCCGCGTCTCGCATCAGTTCGACGAGCCGTGGGCCACGCTGCACTGGTCCGCGGAAGGCACGACGGAGTTCACCGCACTGCTCTTCATCCCGAGCGCGCGGCCCTTCGATTTCATGGAACAGTCGCGCGAGAGCAAGGTGCATCTGCATGTCCGCCGGATGTTCATCACCGACGATGCGGAGTTGCTCCCGGCGTGGCTGCGCTTCGTGCAGGGCGTGGTCGATACCGAGGATCTGCCGCTGAATGTCTCGCGCGAGATGCTGCAATCCACGCCGGTTCTGGCGCGCATTCGCAAGGCGGTGACGCGCCGCGTCGTCAACGAGATCAGGAACCGCGCCAGGGATGCCGAGAACGCGGCGGGATTCGCGACGTTCTGGGAGAATTTCGGCCCTATCGTGAAAGAGGGGATCTGGGAGGACAGCGAATATCGTCAGGAACTGACCGGTCTCGCGCGCTTCCATTCCACCCATGGCGACGATCCGGTGACGCTGGACGAGTATGTCGCCCGCATGAAGCCGGAGCAGGAGGCGATCTATTATCTCACTGGCGACAATCCGGGGGCTCTGGCCAATTCACCGCAGCTCGAAGGATATCGGGCGCGGGGGATCGAGGTGCTTCTGTTGTCCGATCCGGTGGATGGATTCTGGCCGGACCGGCTGCATTCCTATCAGGACAAGCCGCTGAAGGCGGCGGCGCAGGCGCATGCGGATCTGGAGAAATTCGAAACTCCGGCGCAGGATGGCGAGGCGGCGGATGTGTCGGCGCTGCTCCCCGCGTTGAAAGACGCGCTGGGCGAAACTGTCAAAGAGGTGCGGGCGTCGGCGCGTCTGGTGGGGAGTGCGGTCGTGCTCGCCAATGACGGCGGTCCGGACCCGATGATGCGGCGTCTCATGCAGCGCTCCGGCCAGTCCCTGCCGCAGGATCTGCCGGTGCTGGAGATCAATCCGCGTCACGCGCTGATCCGCGATCTGGCGGGGAAGCTGGCGGCGGGTCAGGACATTTCCGTTTACGCGCAATTGCTGCTCGATGTGGCGCGGATTCAGGAGGGCGACGCTCTGCCGGATGCGGCGGGTTTCGCCCGGCGGCTGACCACCCTGTTGGCGGGTCAGGGTTGATCGCTTCCGGCGGGGAGGGGGTTTCGGCCTCCACCCGTTTGGGGGCATGGGCCTATTGCCGCACTGCGGCGTGCGCGATGTGTGATGAGATGGGGGGCAGGTTGCCGGGCCCGATATCGCGCGGTCCGGTGTCGAGTTCCTCGCCGCTGAAGAACATCATGCCCTGGCGGAAGGCAAAGAGCACCTTGCGGTGCCGGAAGAAATCGCGGCCGAGCAGGTTGTAGTTCACCGTCTCGACATTCACGCCGAACGGTCCGCCGTGCCACGAACCGATCTGGGCTTTACGGTAGCGATGGCGATAACCGAGGATCATTCTGCCGTCGAGTGTATTGGTGCGGTCGCCCTCGTCGAGATCGACGCGACGCAATCCGTCTGCCGTTGCGTCTTTCTCGGAGAGGACGGACAGGTTGGAGCTTGGCTCGACATGCATCCCGATGGGCGCGCCATCCAGCGTCACAGTGACCATGTTATCGACTCCGGTGCGTCCGGCAATCAGTGGTGCGCGAAATGAATGGGGGCCGGTGGTCCGGGAAAGGTCGCGGCATTCTGGCGTGTCGGGCGGCATGAAGAGCGTGAGGCGCCGGGCCGGGATGTCGAGCAGGACGTCGTAATTTCCCAACATGTCGAAGCCGAGAATGGCCAGTGCGCCCATGGTGACGCCCGGCTTGTCGTTGAATGTGCCCAACTTCATCGCCTCGACATTCTCGGCATGACCCTGAGCCATGCGCAGTTCATGAATATGGGTGAGACGGGTCGTCTCCATGGTGCCGAGGGTGAGCGCGCCGACATAGCCGTCGTCGGGAAGCTCCAGGAACTCATCATTGCCGTCGAAGACGCCGATCATGTCCTCGGACGGGCTGAGAAAGGCGGCACCCTCCTCGTCGTCGATCCGGACGGGTACGGTCGGCGCGCCGTTGCGGTTCAGCAATTCAGAGGCGAGAACATGCCGTAGGCAGGCGGCGGGGAGATTGGTTTCGGCTTCGACGTCAAAGGGAAAGGGCGGCGGCACGAAGGACGGGGGTTTGCCGTGAGCGTCGAGCGGTGCGGCGATATGACGGATACCTTCATGGATTTCCGGCTGGCATCCCGCCAGAAGCAGGAAGGCGAGCAGCCCGCCGCCGGTTTTGCGCGGAAAGAGAGTCATGACGCGGCAAGCGGCGGGCAGTTTCGCGAAGGAAGCTGAACCGCGCCGGCCAGTGGCGCTGTCGCGAGGGAGACCAGACGTCCGGGCGCTCTGTCAGTTCGACCGTGGGAAGGGCCGGTTCCGAGATTGTCTCCGCCGGAGTCGAGAGGAAGGTCGGCCGGGTCGGCCCCGGTGATGGTGGGCGCGCATGCTGCGAAAAGGAGCGGGGCGGGCAAGGGGCGCATGGGCGGTTCCGGCTGGTAGAGATGCGCCGCGGAGTCTGGCGTATGAGAGCGCTCTCGGGAAGGGGGAGGAAAGCGCGACGAGGACAAGTGCCTGCCGAAACGGGAAACGGTGAAGATGCCGTTTATATCGTTTTCGATAAAGATTCATAACAATAGTGAATAAGACTTGTCACAGTGACGTGAGAGCGTCTGCTCGGCGTTGTATTTCATTTGGTTGCTGAAATCGTTTGCATTAAATGCGCGAAAGGGACTGACCCTGCTAAGAAACGAGATTAGGACAGCATGTCAGACGAAGAATGCGTGGGCAAAGAATGTGTGAGTGACTCCTGCTTCACATCGCGGGTAGTCCGACGATGGCGCCGGGGCGGATTGAGGGGGAATCGTGCTCTGCTGCTGACCTCCGCGCTCGTCCTGCCGGGGGTGATCATGATCGGCGGAGCGGATGCGGCGACGCATCGTCATCCGGTCAAGGCCCGGCATGCGTCGCATGCCAACACCATGCTGGCCCAGTCTGCCTCTCCTTCGCCTGCTGCGCCCGTCGCGTCATCCGCACAGACCGCGCAGATGCAGGCGCCCACAAAGACTCAGCCCGTGTTGCCGGCGCCGCAGAGCGAGACGATCGATGTCATCGGCATCACGCCGCTGATGGGCACTGGTATCAGCCGCGAAAAGGTTCCGTCCTCGGTACAGGTTCTGACGGACAAGGATCTGCTTCGCTACGGTCATCCTGATCTGATTCAGGCCATGGACGGGCAACTCGCGGGCGTGAACATGGATTCCGCGTCGGGCAATCCCTACCAGCCGACCATGATCATGAACGGCTTCGAGGCTTCACCTCTTCAAGGCACGCCGCAGGGTATCGCGGTGTATATGAACGGCGTTCGCTTCAACCAGGCGTTCGGCGATACGGTGAACTGGGATATGATCCCGACGATCGCGATCAAGAAGATGGAAGTCCAGACCGCAAACCCGGTCTATGGTCTGAACGCCCTCGGCGGCTCCGTCAATATGCGCATGAAGGACGGCTTCAATACGGGCAATCTGGTCGAGGCCGATCTGTCCGGCGGTCAGTACGGGCAGATTCAGGCGAATGGTCAGTTCAGCCACAAATGGCGCGATTGGTCGGTGTATGTCGCGGCGCGCGAGGAGCATCAGGAGGGTTGGCGCGATCTCCAGAGCACCGATATTCAGAATCTGTATTCCGATCTCGGCTACAAACATGGCAACAAGGAATTCCACGCCAATCTCGTGATGGCCAATTCGACGCTGAACGGTCCGGGAACCTCGCCGATCCAGTTGCTCCAGGCCGATCCCGCGGCTCAGTTCACCGCGCCCAATGCCATCGGTAACAAATACCTGATGTTCGATCTCAAGCAGGGGATCGATATAACGCCGACATTGCATTTCCAGGCTTTGGAATATTATTCCTATTTCCAGCAGCTTGTGTCGAACGGCAATGCGCCGAACGATTCTCCGTGCAATGACGGAACAGGTCTGCTCTGTCAAAGTCCGGGTAACTATTCGACAAGCCGGAACGGCGCGACGATTCCTGCCTATCTCGGCAGCAATCCTTATTCCTATAACGAGCTTGATGATCAGACGACCAACACGAATAGCTACGGCGCGACGTTTCAGGAAATATCGACGCACAAGCTGTTCGGTCTCAAGAATAATGAAGTTGCTGGTTTCAGCTTCAACGGCTCGCAGACGATGTTCTCGGCCACAAGCTATATCGGTGGCGTGACGCCGCTGACACGCTCCTTCATCGGTCCCGGCGTCGTGCTCGACGAGTCGGGCAATGTCCCTGTTCGCGTCGGCATACAGAATAATTATTACGGTATTTATGGTTCCGATACGCTCAGTCTCACGGACCGGCTCTCGCTCACCGTGGCGGGCCGCATCAATATCGCGGACGTCAATCTGTCCGACAAGATGGGCGGGGATTTGACGGGCAATCACCATTACACGCATTTCAACCCGTCGGCGGGTCTGACCTATCGGTTCACGAACTGGCTCTCGGGTTTCGCCAGCTTCGCCGAAAACAACCGCGCGCCGACTCCGGCGGAGTTGTCATGCGCCAGTCCGCAGGATTCGTGCAGCCTTGCGAATTTCTTCGTTGGAGATCCGAATCTGCGTCAGGTCATCACGCATACCTATGAAATCGGCTTGCGTGGTCATGTGAATATCGGTCGCGGAGCGCTCGTTTACGAAGGCAGCATCTACCGCACCAATGCGCAGGACGACATCGCCTTCATCAACAGCGTCACGCTCAATCGCGCCTTCTTCCAGAACGTGGGCGACACGCGGCGCCAGGGGGCGAAGCTGCACCTCGCCTACAATACGGATTGGTGGACCGTCTATCTGAACTATACGTTCAACGACGCCACGTACCGCACAACCTACGTGGAGTCCGGCGGCAGCAATCCGCAGGCCGATGCCAACGGCAATCTGACCATACGGCCGGGTGATCGTCTCGCGGGCATTCCCAAGGACAAGCTGACCGGGGGCGCCGATTTCCGCCTGACGCCCAAATTGACGTTCGGCGCCAATTTCGTGCTGCAATCGGGGCAGTATCTCTATGGCGACGAGGCGAATCTGACGCCGGAACTGCCGGGCTTCTTCACGGTCAACCTGCATGGTACGTATCAGATTACGAAGAATTTGCAGTTCTTTGCCCAGGTCAGCAATATCGGCAATCGCCGTTACTATACGTATGGCACATTCTCGCCTGCGAACTCGGTCTATCTGTGGCAAGTGCCGAATGCGACCAATCCGCGCGCCTACAGCCCTGCCATGCCGATCAGCGGCTATGGCGGATTGCGGTTGACGTTCTGAAGTCGCGACGGGAAGGGGCCGGTTCCCGGCCCCAACGTGTAATTGACATGCAGCTGATAGGAATGGCCTATCGGCTGCCCGTTGCGCTGGGCGGGAAAATAGCTGGCGACCCGGGCGAAATTCAGAGCCGCCTGATCGAGCGTAAACCCTCCGCTGCGGGTGACATGACAGGCGGAAGATCGTCCCTCGGCGTCGATCCAGCACTTGATCGTCACCTTGCCCTCAAGATTTTCCCGCCGGGCGATCTCCGGATAAGGAAGCCGCGGCGACACGAGCATGTTGAGTCTCGGCCCGTGCGTGACGCCGACGACATAATGTTGCGCCGGTCGCTGATGGAGAAAGGTCACGCCGAGTGTAAGCTCGAAAACCGCCAGACAGACGATGCCGCCGATGAAGAACGGGCGGCTCGACCAGTCCGGCTTGCTTCGAGGGAGCGGGGATGGAAGAGGAACGGACTCATGCGGTTCCGCCGGCTCGCTCACGGAATGGTCTTGCGCTCTGTCAGTGCCCCGCAACTTCCGTGCCTTTGCGGCGGCGTTCGGCGACTTCGGCCGCCATGGCTTTCTGGAGCTTCTCGAAAGCGCGGGCCTCGATCTGGCGGACGCGCTCGCGTGAGATGCCGTAGTGGTGGGACAGCTCCTCCAGCGTGGTGGGGTCTTCCTTGAGGCGGCGCTCCATCAGGATATGGCGCTCGCGCTCGTTCAGTCCCTTCATCGCCTCGGTCAGCAGCGCCTGACGGCCGCTGAGTTCCTCCGATTCGGCAAGGCTCTCTTCCTGGTTCTCGTGGTCGTCCACCAGCCAGTCCTGCCACTCGCCTTCGCCGTCCAGCCGCAGCGGGGCGTTCAGACTGTGGTCGGGGGCGGCGAGGCGGCGATTCATCGAGACGACGTCGGCCTCGGGCACGCCGAGGTCGGTGGCGATCTTGTTCACCTGCTCGGGCTTGAGATCGCCGTCGTCGATGGCCTGCATCTGGCCTTTCAGGCGGCGCAGGTTGAAGAACAGCTTCTTCTGCGCGGCGGTGGTGCCCATTTTCACCAACGACCAGCTGTGCAGGATATATTCCTGCATCGCGGCGCGAATCCACCACATGGCGTATGTCGCCAGCCGGAAGCCGCGATCGGGGTCGAAGCGGCGCACGGCCTGCATCATGCCGATATTGCCTTCGCTGATGAGTTCGCTGACCGGCAGGCCGTAGCCGCGATAGCCCATGGCGATCTTGGCGACGAGGCGCAGATGCGAAGTGACGAGCTTGTGCGCGGCTTCGGTATCGTGATCGCGACGCCAACGCTGGGCGAGTTCGACCTCCTCCTCCGGAGTGAGAAGGGGGAACTTGCGGATTTCCTGCAAGTAACGGGTGAGATTGCTCTCGGGCCCTACTGAAATGACAGCGGAAGAGGCCATAGGCGCGTGCTCCTTTCGCCCGGGAGGACTGGCGGGCGCCAGTGCCAGTCTTAACTGGGTGGCAGGGCAAAGGTTCCGCCGGAGCCCCGGGTGACGCTGGGAGGGATTCTCGTCCCCGCCGGCCCCCCTCACCACGAGCGAGGACAGACGGGACATCCGTTCCGGCGGTGCGTCAACTCGTCGGAGTAGGTAAGGGAAACATGGAGCGCTGATTTTGTCAATAAATCAGACTATATTAATCCGGATTAATCTTCCCGTTGCAACGCGGTTAGAAGCGCGCGGAAATCGGCGGGCGGTTCGCTCGTGAACAGCAGCGCTTCGCCGGTCCGTGGGTGAGTGAAGCCCAGGCGGGCAGCATGAAGCGCCTGACGGGGAAAGTCCAGCGCCGCCGCGCGGGCGATCGCCGGGAGGGCGCGCGCGGCTGCCGGAATGCGGCGCAGGTAGACCGGATCGCCGAGCAGTGGATGGCCTGCATGGGAGAGATGCACCCGAATCTGGTGCGTGCGCCCGGTGGCGAGACGGCATTCGACCAGCGAGACGGCATGATGCAGCAGGTCGAGTCGTCGGACGCGGGTGAGCGCGTGTTTGCCGGTCGGGCCGGTGACGACCGCCATGCGCTTGCGGTCGCGCCTGTCTCGCCCGATGGGCCCGTCGAACTCGGTCTCGGCCGGGAGCACGCCCCAGGCGAGGGCAAGATAGGCGCGGTCGATGGTGCGCGCGGCGAAGGCGTTCGACAGCGCTTGATGAGCCAGCGGAGTCTTGGCCGCGACCATGAGGCCCGACGTATCCTTGTCCAGCCGGTGGACGATGCCGGGACGCTTCTCGCCGCCGATTCCTTCCAGATCCTCGCCGCAGTGGCCGAGCAGGGCGTTGACCAATGTGCCGCTCTCGTTGCCGGGGGCGGGATGGACGACGAGGCCGGCCGGTTTGTCGATGACGATGAGATCGCGATCCTCGAAGAGAATGGGCAGGTCGTGATGCTCCGCCTCTGGTCGGGCGGGCGCGGCGGGGGGAACGGTGAGCGCGAACGCCATGCCCGTTCGCGCGACATGGGCCGGTTCGCGCAGGAGCACGCCGCTACAGGTGAGGTGGCCGCCCTCGATCAGCGCCTTGATGCGGGAGCGCGAGAGGCCGGGCAGCGTCTCCGCCAGCAGCCGGTCGATGCGTTGGCCGGATTGCGCGTCGCTGACCGTGAGGCTGTGATGTTCGCCGCTTTCCGGCCGCGGGGGCGGCACGGAGGGCGACAAGGGGCTGGCGTCGTTCATGACGGTGCTGTAGCGCAGGAGGGGGGGACGGGAGAAGCACGATGATGGCTGGGGCGATGCAGGACAAAACGGGGCGGCGTGTGGTGTCGCGGGGGTTGATGGCGGCGGTGATCGTCATGGGCGCGATGATCGTCGTCGGCATGATCGCGCTGACGGGAGTCGTGACGTGGCGCGTGACGCATCGCACGATCTTCGGCCCGACTCCGGAGGCGATTGCCGCCTTGCCTGTTGGGGGAGAGACCATCACCCATTTCGTCGCCCCGGAGGGAACGCGGATCAAAAGCGTGACACCGCGCGGGGATGGAACGGTCATCGTCCGGTTGCGCGGCAGTGACGGAGAGCAGCTGCTGGTCTGGGATCCCGCGCGTGGGCGTGTGATCGCGCGGTTCGAACTCGGGGAATGACGCAAAGCGGCCGACGGGCGGTCGCGTCAGCTCTGGAGGATGGCGGCGAGCAGGCCGGGGAAGCGGGCGTCGATCTCCGCCCGGCGAAGGAAGTTGAGATGTTGGACGCCCTGTATCTCGGTGCGGACCAGCCCGGCCTCGCGCAAGACCTGGAAATGGTGCGACATGCTGGATTTCGGGCGGTCACCGAGCAGAGCGGCGCAGTTCGCATATTCAACTCTTGAGAGAGTTTGGACGACTTCAAGGCGAATCGGATCGGCGAGGGCGCGCAGGACCGTCATCAGATCCGGCGCATCGGGCGCGGAATGGTCGAAAGACGGCATCAGGACGGGCAACTCCGGGTTGAAAGTATTTTGCTCATTTAAGACGTCGGGGAGATTGAAACCAGCGTCTTTGCATATAAATTGTTCGATGAAAGGCGAACAATAAATCTTCGCCGGGTCCGGAAGAGGAAGATAAGCATGCCGAGTTTGTTCGATCCGATCCGTGTCGGCAGCATTGAAGCGCGGAATCGCGTGTTCATGGCCCCGCTGACGCGGGCGCGCGCCACGCGGGAGCATGTGCCGACCCCGATCATGGCCGAATATTATGGCCAACGCGCTGGCGCCGGCCTCATCATCAGCGAAGCGACGGGCATCAGTCGAGAAGGGTTGGGCTGGCCGTTCGCGCCGGGGATCTGGAGCGATGAACAGGTCGAAGCGTGGAAGCCGGTGACGGATGCTGTCCATGCGAGGGGTGGAAAGATCGTCTGCCAACTCTGGCATATGGGGCGGATGGTGCATTCCAGTGTGACCGGGCAGCAACCCGTCGCGCCCTCGGCCATCGCCGCGCCGGGGCAGGCGCATACCTATGAGGGCAAGAAAGACTATGAAGTGCCGCGCCCGCTGGAGATCAGCGAGATTCCGCGCCTTCTCGACACGTATGAGCGGGCGGCGCGCAATGCCGTGGCAGCGGGCTTCGACGGCGTGCAGATTCATGCCGCCAATGGTTATCTGATCGACGAATTCCTGCGTGACAGCGCCAATCATCGTGACGACGCCTATGGCGGCGCGCCCCAGAACCGCGTGCGGCTGCTGCGTGAGGTTACTGAACGTGTGGCGGGAACCATCGGCGCGGAACGGACGGCTGTGCGGCTTTCTCCGAATGGCAACTCACAGGGGGCGATCGACAGCGATCCGCTGACGGTGTTCCTGCCCGCGGCGAAAATCCTCGACGTTTTGAAGATCGCCTTTCTCGAATTGCGGGAGCTGGGGGCGGACGGGACGTTCGGCAAGACCGACCAGCCGAAATTGTCCCCGTACATTCGCGAGGTCTTCACCGGGCCGCTGGTGCTGAACCAGGATTACTCGCCTGAAGATGCCGCGTGGGCGCTGGAAAGCGGGGCGGCGGACGCCATTGCTTTCGGGCGGAAATTTATCAGCAATCCGGATTTGGTACACCGGCTGCGCGGGCGGCTCGCTCTTGCGCCGGACGATATGAAGACCTGGTACAGCCAGGAGCCGGAGGGTTACGTGGATTATCCGGCGGCGAGATAAAACAGGGTATGCCGCACATCGTTTCCCCTCAGTGAGATATGATCTTACGTTTTCCGGGAGTGGATTTGTGGTCGCTCTCGGTAAAGCGTTACATTGAGACTGAAGAAAAATAGTGATGTTGCGTGCCGGACTTACGGCTTTCCAGAAGGGCCGATCAGAGTAGACGGAAACTCACGTCAAAACTGCCATGGTGACACGCTTTTCCGTTCGTCCGTCATGTTCGGCCCTCCTTGACGGTGCTGGTGATGTGGGCGAAAGCCCGTCGATCATCTCGGCATTGATGTCGATCAGCGGTTTGAGCGACGAGTTCGTATTCATGGCTTGGTTACTCTGAACGAGAACCCATGTGCCGAGTTTGATGACGTCGTTGCGCAGAGTTTCCGGCAAGGGATTGTCCCGGTTCCCGGCTGCACGGAGCAACAGAGACCACAGCCTGTAGTTCAAGGCGAGGGCCTGACGCCGCGAGGTTCCGCTCGAAGCGCCTTCCAGTTGTTCATTGATTCGGCGGAAAGCGAATAATTCAGTCTCACGAGGCGAAAGCCCTGAGCCGTCTTGGTTCTGGTAGTATGACGCACCATAAAACATCAGTTTATCTCCTGTTTGACAGTTTCAATTTCAGTCCAGTTTCACGGCGCGTCATTGGAGTCTTTGTTTGAGAGGTTGCTTCAGGCGTGTTCAACCTGAAGCGAGTAGACCCCTCGATGAGATATTTTGCTTGACGAAGTTTAGCCCCGGAAAAGACTGAGGATTGAAGAGGACTGCGAGTTCGCGATCGAAAGGGATTGAATCGCGAGTTGCTGTTTGGTCTGCAAGGCCGTCAACTTCGCGCTTTCCGCCGCCAGATCGGCATCCGTCAGCGCACCCACGCCGCTCGTGAGAGCGTTGGAAAGGCTGCTGGTGGCGCCGCTCAGAACGGAGAGCTGGTTGGCTGAGGAACCCAACGTGCTGGCGATGGTATTCATCTTGGAGATGGCCGCCTGCACGGCCAGCAACGCGACATTCGCGCCGGTCGCCTCGCTTGCCGTCCCGGCATAGGTGGTGCCAGTGGACGTCGCCGCCGTGAAGACGCCCGCCGTATTT
Source organism: Acidomonas methanolica (assembly GCF_004346035.1). Lineage (GTDB taxonomy): Bacteria > Pseudomonadota > Alphaproteobacteria > Acetobacterales > Acetobacteraceae > Acidomonas > Acidomonas methanolica. Next base: position 37,059 of record NZ_SLZN01000009.1, read on the forward strand.
GAAGCGTCGAGATTATTCCCGGCAATCGTCAACGCGCCGGCGGCCGACTGGCTCACGCCGAAACCCGCACTCTGCATGGCCGTGATCATGTTGGTCGCGGCGTCACTGCCGGCCGCGCCGGTGCCCACGTTCACGAGGGTGAGGCTCGTCTCTTTCGTCGCATTCCCGTTCGCATCCGTTGCGGTGACGACGGAATAGTTGAAATTGCCGTTATCATCTTTCGAGACGGTGATCTTCGCGCCGTTGGTCGCATGATACATCAGGTCGCCATTGGCGCTGACGGTCGCGGCTCCGACGCCGGTCAGGCTGCCATCCGCGTTGACGGTCAGGGTGGTCGCCCCCGTAAGGGTGGCCAACTGGCTGGCAAGGACCTGCGTGCCGCCCGTCCCCGAGCCGCCGCTCGTTTCAGACGTCAGGGCAGCCGTGCCGGCCGAGGTGTAATTCGTGGCGATGAAGACCGATTCGATCGCGGGATTCGAGGCCGATGCGCTGGCTGCCGACGTCCACGCCGTGTTGTTGAGCGTGATGGAGGCGCCGTCTCCGGCTCCGACGGTTGTCGAGCCTTCCGTCAGGGCGTCCTGGAAGCTTATGGCGCTTGCCGAACCGGAGGTGGGGGTCGCGGAAAACGAAAGCTGAAGTCCCGCCTGATTGACGTTGAGGCCCGACAAGCCGAGACCGGCGGCCGTCGCGTTGAAGCCGGATTGGGTGAAGAGCGTGCCATTGACGTCCTGAGCGGCGGAAACCGACGTATAGGAGACGCCAGCCCCCAATGTGCCGCCGACCAGATTGACGCCCTGGAAAGTGGCGCCCGAGGCGATCGCGTTGATCTGTGTCGCGGCTTGCGTGAGCGCCGCGTTCATCGTGCTTGCGTTATAGCCTGTGGTTTCGGCGCTGGTTACGGTTTCCGACAGCGAGGAGAGGATGCCGCTGATGGAGGTCATCGCCTGCGAAGCCGTGGCGACGACCTGGGAGGCGAAGTTCAGGCCGGACTGGACGCCGGACAGCGCGCCGATCTGCGAGTTCATCGTCTGGGCGATGGCGTACACCGCCGGATTGTCGGAGGCGCTGGATACGTCCTTGCCGGTAGAGACGCGGCTTTCGGTCTGGTTGAGAGCCGCGGTCGTCTGATCGAGGCTCTGGAGGGCCGCCATGGCGGCGTTGTTGGTGTTGATCGAGAGTGACATTGGATTTTTCTCCGGTTTCGCGAATTTTTTCGCAGCGCCAGATCACCACGGGAGTGGTTAACAGATTCTCAAGACGACAAAATTTATTTTGCCGCCATTTCCATGCGGTCGAACCGCATGCACCGATACGTGTTCGACCAGCGGAAAAGCCGGGCGCGAAGCTGTTCCGCGACATCGTTCCAGTCTCCCGGAGAGGTCTGCCGGAAAATATGCATCGTGGGGTACCAGGGGGTGTCGGACCGTTTTTCCAGCCAGCGCCAGCACCCGTCGGACCGTGAGATCATCCACACGGGCAGGCCCAACCCTCCTGCCAGATGGACGATGGATGTATCCACGGCGATGAGCAGGTCGATGCCGAAGAGCCGCGCCGCCGTGTCGGCGAAATCGCCAATGCCGTCCGTCACATCGACGACTGGCAGGCCGGATGTCCCGATCTGTTGTTTCGCATCGCCCAGTTGAAAGCTGCAGAACCGGAGTCCCTCCACGGAGAAGAGCGGGCGGAGGGACTCCAGCGGCATGGAGCGACGGCGATCGACGAGGTGGGCGCGTGGTTGGTGCTTGCGGGCTTCTCCCGCCCAGACGAGGCCCACGACGAGATCCGGCGTCTGGCTCTCTTGTGTCATATGCCGCCTGACTGCACCGCCCTGACGCTCGATTTCCTTTTCCCCGACGAACAGATAGGGGGCTGACGGGATGGTGTCGGGGGTCAGGCCGAGGCGATAGGGCAGGCTCGCCATCGGCAGATGGTAATCCAGGCGCAAGTCGGGCGGCAGTATGGTCATGACGCGCGCCACGCCTCGCACGCTTTCGAAAAGCCGCACGAGCGGGAAGCCGACCTGTACCGTTACGCGAGCGCCGCGCCGGTTCAACTCCTCCGCAAAACGGATGAACTGGAGCGAATCGCCAAATCCCTGCTCGCCATGCAGCAGAATGGATTTTCCGTGCAGATCCTCGCCTTGCCAGAGCGGCGCCGACAGGTCGGTCCGCATCACCTGGCAATCCTGCCAGCGATATTCGTAGTCTTTCCAGCCTTCCGCGAAATTCCCCGCTTTCAACAGGGCGGTCGATCGCGAGAAGCGCGTCCGTGGTTCGGTGGGCAGGATGTCCAGCGCGCGGTCGAACGCCGCGACGGCGTCCTCGCTGCGATCGAGGTTGAGCAGGGCATGGCCGAGATTATGATAGGCCACGCGACTTGCCGGCGAAAGCAGCGTCGCCGTCTCCGCCTCCAGCCGCGCATCCTCGAAACGGCCGCATCCGGCAAGGGCGGAACTGTAATCGGTATGATAATTCGCGTTGGTCATGTCGGCCGAGCAGGCGTCGCGCAGATGGATGCAGGCTTGCTCGGGTTCCCCCAGAATGACCAGACAGCAGCCGAGGCGATGCAGAATGACGCCGTCCGCCGGATTGAGCGCGCGCGCATGCTCGTAATAGGCTCTGGCGCGCTCATGCAGCCCGTCGCTCTCGAAAGAATTCGCCAGAAGAAAATAGGCCATGGCGGAATGGGGAACGGCCGACGCCGCGAGATCGCGTTGCCGGTGGGCTTCGGGGTGGCGTTTGAGGCGGCGCAAGCAGATCGCGAGCAGGATGCGGTGCACGAACTGGCCGCCGAGACGGACGCAGCGGTTCAGGGGCGCCAAGGCGCACGCAACGCGTCCCAGATTCATTTCACATTCGCCGAGCAACGCCAGGGCGGTGAGGTGGTCCGGCTCGCGCGCCAGCACGGACAGCGCCGCGCGCCGCGCGCCGGGCCAGTCCTGACGCTTCATCGCGTCCATGAGCGTCTCGGGGGCAGGGGAGGAAGACGGGACGGTGGCCATGGCGAAACTCCTTTCGCTTATGGCTATCGCCGCAATCCTTAATTTTTCATTTCCGTGGCGCGGATTTTTGGTCGTTCGGGGGAGGCTCGGCCAGAAGAGGTTCGGCGAGCGTCGGATAGAGCTTGATCAATCCCAGCAACGTGCCGTTGGTCCAGCCGAAGCCGATCTGCATGGGATATTCGCCGCCTCCCGGGCCGCCGACCGGGCTGACATCCGGCGAGACGACATCGTATTTCTCCAGAAACACCCCGGATGTCCGCCACGTCCCGACGACGCGGCGCATCCATCGCTCGGCGATCATCCGCGCCAGATCGTCCTTGCCGTATCGGACCAGTCCGCGCACGGCCATCCATTCCAGCGGCGCCCAGCCATTGGGCGAATCCCATTGCTGGCCCGTGTGCTGCGTCGTGGCGACGATTCCGCCGGGGGCGCTCAATCGGGCGCGCGAGGTCCGCTCCAGGCGATCGGCCTGCTCCTGGCTGGCCAGGTGAAGGAAGAGCGGCATGAACGTCGCCGCCGAGAGCACGCCGGTGGTTGCGCCTTTCGTCCAGTCATAATCGCTCCAAGCGCCGAGCCGGGGATCGAACATGAGGCGGTCGATGGCGGCGAGCCGCGTCCGGGCGCGCGCCGTCCATGCCGCCGATTCCGCTCCGTCGGTGGCGCGGGAGATCGTTTGTTCGAGATGTGCGAGCAGGGCGTTGAGATCGATGGGCAGAAGGTCGGTCGTGTGGATCGTGACGAGGCTGTGCCCGTCCGCGAGCCAGCGGCTGCTGAAGTCCCAGCCCGATTCCGCCGCCGCCCGGAGATCGCGATAGACCTCGCCGGGAGGGCGGCCCGATCGCGCGGCGGTGGCGATGTCCTCGGGGTAGCTCTCGTCGCGCGGCGTGTCGAGATCGTCCCAGTAGCGGTTCAGCACGGTGCCGTCGGCGAGGCGCACCACATGGCGATGCGCCTGGCCGGGCGCGAGGCGCTCCGCCCCTTCCATCCAGTAGGCATATTCGCGCTTCATTTCGGGCAGGAAACGGCGAAGGGTCTGCGGTCCCTCATGCCTGGCCAGCAATTCGACCATCAGTGCGAAAAAGGGTGGCTGCGAGCGGCTGAGATAATAGGTGCGCGTCCCGTTCGGAACGTGTCCGTAACGGTCGATCAGCGACGCCATGTCCCGCACCATGTCCTCGACGAGATCCATATGGCCGCTCTCGGCCAGGCCGATCATGGTGAAGTAGGAATCCCAATAATAAAGTTCCGTAAACCGGCCGCCGGGGACCACATAGGGGTAGGGCAGCGGCAGAAGGGAGGAATAGGGGACGGGTTTGTCGGGGCCGCGCGTCAGGACGCGCCACATGCCGTCGATATAGTCCGGAACCGTTTCGTTCCGCGAGACACGATAGATGACGCCCGCCGGGGGGTGGAAGGTGAAGTGCCGGCGCACGAAATCGGCGAGGACGAAGCCGGGCCGGGCCTTTTCCGCGCGCCAGAGGCGGAGGAGCGCCTCGGGCGCGCGGTCGGGCGTCGCGTCCGCCACGGATTTGAAATCGGGAAAGAGATGCGCGTCACCGATCGCCGCGAACAGCCCGTCCAGCGCGATGGAGGGAGGGCGGAGATCCTGCGGCGCGACCATCTGGCGCGCCATGGCCGGCGGCGTGAACGGGACCGGCGGCCGGGCGGCGGCGGGACTCGCCGTCAGGACTGCGGCGATCAGAAGCGCCCCTGTCTCTCTCCTCATCTCTGTTCCTTTTCCGCCGTCGCTTGGTCGCCCCCGTCCGCCGCCTGTGGCGGAAGCGCGAGAGGCCGAGAGACGTTTCGCGCAACGGCCTCTCGCAATCGCGCGGGGAAAGCGCCATGTTGGACGAAGTCCCGTTCAGGAAAAGTGTTCCCGCCCCATGAGTTCCCGTTTCGCCGCCGATCGCGCCCCCCTTTCCGCCCTTGCCGCCACCGAGACGGTGTTCTTCAGTGGCGCGCAGGCCCGGCTGACGCGGGACGAGGCGGCGACTCTGGTGCGGGAGTCGCTGGAGGGGACGGATGACGGCGAATTGTTTCTGGAATATCGGGAAAGCGAATCGCTGACCCTAGATGAAGGGGTGATCCGGTCCGCCAATTTCGACACGAGTTCGGGCTTTGGACTTCGCGCCGTTCTGGGAACGGAGACAGGATTCGCGCATTCGGATGACATCAGCCGTCCGGCGCTCAGGCGGGCGGGCGATGCGGTCGGTCAGGTCCGGCAGGGGCGTTCGGGCACGCTTGCCGCGCCGCCCGCGGCCACCAACCGCCGCCTCTACGCCGAGAACGATCCGCGCGAGGGAACCGACTTCGCCCGCCGCGCCGCGCTGCTTTCGGAGATCGACGCCTATGCCCGCGCGCTCGATCCCCGGATCGTGCAGGTCAGCGCCTCGCTGTCCTCCGAATGGCAGGCGGTGCGCATCCTGCGGCGCGAAGGTGAGGACGTGGCGGATCTGCGTCCTCTGGTGCGGCTGAACATCTCGGTGGTGGTCGAGCAGGACGGGCGGCGCGAGAGCGGCGGACGGGGATTGGGCGGCCGCTACGACGTGCGGCGTCTGATGGAGGCCGAGACATGGAAGGCGGCGGCGGACGAGGCGTTGCGCCGGGCGCTGGTCTCGCTGGACGCGGCGCCCGCGCCGGCGGGCGAGATGGACGTGGTGCTCGGGCCGGGCTGGCCGGGAATTCTGCTGCATGAGGCGGTCGGGCACGGGCTCGAAGGCGATTTCAACCGCAAGGGCACGTCCTGCTTCGCCGAGATGCTCGGTCAGCGTGTCGCCGCGCCCGGCGTAACGGTGATCGATGACGGCACCCTTCCCGAGGCGCGCGGCTCGCTGACCATCGACGACGAGGGCACGCCGAGCGGGCGCACCGTGATGATCGAGGACGGCATCTTGCGCGGTTTCATCCAGGACCGGCTGAATGCCCGGCTCACCGGCGTCGCCCCGACCGGGAACGGCCGTCGTCAGTCCTATGCCCATGCCCCGATGCCGCGCATGACCAACACCCTGATGCTGGGCGGCGATGTCACGACGGAGGAGATGATCCGCTCGACGCGGCGCGGGATTTACGCCGTGGATTTCGGCGGCGGACAGGTGGACATCACCTCGGGCAAGTTCGTCTTCGCCATGTCCGAGGCCTATCTGATCGAGGACGGGAAGGTGACGCGCCCGGTGAAGGGGGCGACGCTGATCGGCTCCGGTGCGGAGGCGATGCGGCGGATTTCCATGATCGGCGCGGATATGGAACTCGATCCCGGGATCGGCACGTGCGGCAAGGCGGGGCAGGGCGTGCCGGTCGGCGTCGGTCAGCCGACGCTGAAGCTCTCCGGCCTTACCGTGGGCGGGACGGGCTGAGATGAGCCACAACTACGCCAAGCCCGCTTCCCCCGAGGCGCGACTCGCCCGGTTGATCGCGCGGATTCCGGACGGGTGGGGCGTGCAGATCGAACGGCCGCCGGGCGGCGGCTGGAGCGTGGGCCTCGAACACCCGGAGGAGGGCGTGACATGGGGAACGCCTCAGCCGACGCTTCAGGCGGCTTTGGAAGACGTATGGCGGCTCGTGGGGCCTCCTGCCTGACCGTGATGCGGTTTCTCCGCTGCCTGATCGTTCTGGCGATCCTTCCGGCGCATGCGGTCGCCCTGCCCGTTGAAACGGCCCGCGTGCTGCATGTCTATCCGCATGATCCCTCGGCCTTCACCGAGGGGCTGCTGATTCATGACGGTCGTCTCTATGAAAGCACGGGGTATGAAGGCGCGTCCTTCATCCGTGAGGAAGATCTCCGCACCGGGCGGGTCCTGCGCAGTGTCCAGCTTCCGCCCGATCTCTTCGGCGAGGGCATCGTGGCCGTGGGAGATGAAATCCTCAGCGTCACCTGGCGCAACGGCGTTGGCTTTCGCTGGAGCCTGCCGGACCTGCGTCGTCTTGGCCGTTTCCAGTATCCCGGCGAAGGCTGGGGCATGACCTATGACGGTCGCCGGATTATCCTGTCGGACGGCACGCCCGTCCTGCGGTTTCTCGATCCGGGCGATCTGCATGTGGTCCGGAGGCTGACCGTCACGGCGGATGGCGTTCCGCTGCGGAACATCAACGAGCTTGAAATGATGAAGGGCGAGGTGCTGGCCAATATCTGGCTCACGAACGAGATCGCCCGCATCGACCCCGCGACGGGCAAGGTCATCGGATGGATCGACCTGACGCCGCTGGTTCGCCGGGTCGGCGCGCGCGACGTGGACGCCGTCCTGAACGGGATCGCCTATGACGCGGCGAATGACCGGCTTTACGTGACCGGCAAGGACTGGCCGCTGCTGTTTGAAATAATGCTCAGTTCGCAGATTTCCGGTGCGCGGCGTGAAGCCCCTCCACCAGATACCACAGCGCCATCACCTGAAGCGGGAATCCGGCGGCGAGCATGACGAAGCCGGCATAATGCTGATCGTCCAGCGGCGGCAGATTCCACAGGCAGATGAGGTTGAGATACGGCGCGTAGAGGACGTTGCCCGCCGTCATCCAGATGACCGCCACCACCATCATCGGCAGATTGGCCAGCGTGAGATAGGCCGCCAGCCAGAGATCGTTCCTGATATGGCGCGTCCAGGGCATGACCTGCGCCCAGAGGAGCAGGCCGGAGAGCAGTTCCAGCCCCCCGATCGGGAGGGAGAAGAGGGCGTTGGCCAGGCCGCGCGACAGGATTTGCGGCATGCTGACCAGAATGCTCAGGCCGCCGAACACGGTCAGCGCGACCAGCGGATCATAGAGCCAGGACGAAGCGGGCGCGCGCCGCGCCGACGCTCCGGCGGCGAGAAGGAAGAGCGGCGGCGCGATCTGGTTCAGGGCCATCAGCGCCGCCGTATAGCTGACCATCGACGCCAGCGTGCTGGACAATTCCCACAGCGCGCCTCCGGTCGCGGCGAGTGCGCCCGACAGCGCCGCCAGACGAAGCACGGTTGAAATCCTCACTTCGCGCCCGGTTTGCCCATGTCGAGAACGTGACGAATATCCTGCGCGATCCCGAACGGATTATTGAGTTGCGTCGGCCCGTACAGCGCATGGACCATGCCGTTCGGCCCGACGAGGGTCAGCACGGAACTATGATCTATCATCCCGTTCATGGGTTCTTTCATGACCGTCACATGCCAGTCCCGCGTGACCTTGTCTATCTCCGGCTGCGTTCCGGTCAGGCCGATGGGCACGGGCGAGAAATGGGAGAGGAAGGTCCGCAGGGCGGGGCCGTCGTCATGCTGCGGGTCGAGCGTGACGAACAGAACCTTCACCCGCCCGCGATCCGCCCCCAGCTCCGCGAAGACCGGCCTGAGCGCCGCGAGCGTCATCGGGCAGACATCGGGGCAGTGGACATAGCCGAAATAGACCAGCACCGCCTGGCCTCTCAACGAGGAGAGCAGGAACGGCTGCCCTCTGTCATCCTGCAAATCGAGGGGGGGCGCCGAATGAGGGCGGACGGGGGTTCCCTCGAAGCTGTAGGCGCCCTCCCGACCCGCATAGAGCCATAGCCCTCCTCCGAGGAGAAGGGCCACGGCCAGCGCGCGGCCCACCGAGCGGAGGGCCTTGGCGCTCACCACGCCACCCATCCCGGAGAGAGGGTCATATGACGCAGGAAGGACCAGAAGATCGGCACATAGGACAGCGCGCAGATGAGCGTCGCCACGCCGGTCCAGAACCATACGGGCTCCATGGCCCGTGCCAGGGAGGAGGTGTGCTCGGACGGAACCGCCGGGCGCTCGAGGCTGTAGCTTTCCGACCGTCCGAACGCGCGGGCGAACGGGATGGCCGGCGCCTCGATCTTCCGCCCGAAGAGCAGCGAGCCGAAGAACACGATGTAGAAGCAGATCATCGCGAGCCAGAGGATCACGCCGCCGATTCCGATCAGCGCCATGGGAATATGCGCCGCGCCGTAGAGCGTGTGGAACGCTTCATGCGGCAGGGCGGACACCCAGGCGCGGCGCGGGACGCCGTAGAGACCGGCCGTCTGCATCCCGATGCCGAAGGTGCTCATGCCGATGAACCACAGCCATGCCGCGGCCAGCGCCAGCCTGCGGCTGATCAGCGCGCGCCCGGTGAGATGCGGGATCAGCCAGAACGCCATGCCCATGAAGGTCATCGCGACGACGCTTCCCACGGTCATATGGAAATGGCCCGGAATGAAGGTGGTGTTATGCACCACCGCATCGAGCTGCCACGAACCGTTGACCATCCCGGAGGCGCCGCCGATCACGAATGTCAGCATGGACAGGACTTGCGCCGCGACGCTCGGGTTGCCCCAGGGAAGCGCTTTGAACCATCCGAGAATACCTTTCCCGCCACGCTTGCGTCCGGCGAACTCCAGCGTCAGCCCCATGGTGAATGCCGTGATCAGGCTGGGGAACGCCACCGACATGGTCAGCACCACGAGAATGCCGCGCCAGATCGGCGAGAAGCCGGGATCGGCGAACTGGTGATGCGACCCGACCGGCAGGGAGAAGATCAGCATCAGCACGAAGGTCAGGCGGCCCATGGCGTCCGAGGCGAGGCGGCCGCCGAGCTGGTTCGCGAGCAGGCCGTACCACGACACATAGGCAGGCATCAGCCAGAAATAGACGATCGGATGACCCGTCAGCCAGTAGAGCGTGCGGCTGATGGCCGGATCGACCGTATGGATCAGGCCCAGCGACCAGGGGTCCATCTGGATCACGAGTTCCGTCATGATCCCGATCGTCGAGACGTCCCACATGAGCATCGTGATGAGGGCCATGTAGGTGACCAGCGGAGTCACCTCGCCGGGGCGCTGTTTCTTCCAGGCACTGCGCATCTGGAGCAGGATTGGCAGCGGCAGGGTGCTGCCCAGCCCGAGCGCGGTGAGGCCGAAATAGAAGAGCGGGCTGCCCTTCAGCGGCGGATAGAAGGTCCAGAGCACGTTCGAGCTGTTGTCGAACATGGCCGCGAGAACGAGTCCCGTGCCGATCAGCATGATCACGAAGCTGCCGCGCCAGAGAGTCATGTTCGGCGTGATGCCGAGTTCGCGCGCGGGCAGGTAGACGAGCAGGCCGCAGATGACGAAGAAGGTGAAGACGTAGCCGTTCATCACCCCGTGGATCGTCAGGCCCTGATAATAGCTCTGGAAAAACGGACGCAGGGCCGGATAGAGATTGTGGCCGCTATAGTTCAGCGCCTGCAACGGCCCGATCCCGGCTCCCAGCAGCAGGGCCGAAAAACCGACGACCAGGAAGGCGAGCATCATGCGCCGTTCCGCGGCGAGAACGTCGGGCCTCGGAACGGCCACGGCTGCCGGAGTGGAAAGATGGGCGCTCATTGGGCTGCCTCCGCTTCAGGCCGGGCAGGGTCCACGATGATGGGCGACGCCATCGCGTGGTGCATCAGCCCGCAATATTCGTTACAGATGATGTAATATGTCCCGGGCTTGCGGAACACGTGCGACACGAGGCCGATCTCGCCGGGCACGGCCGTGAGGTTGATGTCCGTCCCCTGCACCTCGAAGCCATGAAGCACATCGGCGCTCGTCACCCGGAACGTGATCTTCGCACCCTGCTTCACATGAATCGGCCCGGGAGCCCAGCGCCACATGCGGGCCACCAGCGACACGGTGTAGGCGTTCGGCCCGGTCTCGACCGCCACGCCTTCCGGCTGCGCCTGATCCGTGGTCATTTGCCCGATAACGGGGGTTTGCCCGCCCGATTTCGTGACCAGGTTATAGTCGATCACCACGTAGAGCATGGCGATGATGGTCAACACCGTCAGCAGAATCAGGACGATGAACACCCAGATGCGCTCTTGCCGTTCGCCCGCTTCGTAGAAGCGGCGCTCGGACGGCGTCATGGACGAAAGATCCGACATTATCTCTCCTCCCCCTCACGCGCGATGCAGGAAAATGAGCGACACCACGCTCCACGCGAATATGACGTAGGCCAGCAGAATGCCGCCGATCACCCACGTTCCGACGGGGCGCGCGGCCCTCTCGTCCTCGGCCGCAAAAGGCCCGTTCTCATTGCTCATAACAATACCTCGTCATGCATCACTGGCGCTCTCATCGGGGCCTTCTTCACTGGGGCTTCGCTGCGGCGAAGCCGAGCGTGTGGATATAGGCGGCCAGAGCCCGGATCTCGTCCGGCGTGAGAGACTTGGCCTCCATCAGCATGAGGGCGCTGTCCGGATCTCGTTTCGCTCCCGTATGCCAGATCGAAAGTTGCTCGATCATATAAGCCTGGGACTGCCCGGCGAGTGCCGGAAACATCTTTCCGAGCCCGGCGCCGGTCGGCCCGTGGCATCCGGCGCATGCCATCACCCGCTGGGCCGGCTTGCCCTTTTTGTACAGCGCCTCGCCCTGGCTCACGAGAGCCGGAGCGGGGGCGATCGACGAATCATAGGCCGGTGCCGGCAGCGACGCGTAATAGGCGGCGACGTTCGCCCGCTGCTCCGGCGTCAGGGCGGCCGCGAATTCCTTCATGAAGACATTCGCCCGCACGCCGCTGGCGAAATAGCCGAGCTGCTTCTCCAAATAGGAGGCCGGCAGTCCCGCAAGACGCGGAATGCCGCCGATCGCCTGGCCGGAGCCGTCCGCCATATGGCACGAAGCGCAGACGGGATGTCCCGGCCTGACACCCTGTTCAGCAATGATCTTGCCCGCCGCTACGTCTCCGTCCGCCCGAGCGGAGCCCGGGAGGCCGGCCCCCGCAGCGCAACAGAGCAGCAAGGCAGTCCATGCTTTTGCCTTTCCCGTTATTTTTTGTCGCATGACGCTCCCGAACACCCTCTCTTCCGTCATCCACGGAATTTCAAATACTTCAACCGACGGACTGCGATCAGCCGGAAGAGGCCCTCCGAGCCTCATATGACCGGAAGGATATGCCTCTCCGTCGACTGCTGGCCACAATTTCTCGCCTTACCGGAAAAGCGCTTGTCGGCCGGCGAGGTATGACTTGATATAATTCATTTTTCCCCTGAAGGAAGGCGCTTTGCAACTATTGGTAGCACGTGCTGCGCCTATTCCTTCGATAACTTTTTGGCGAGATGAAGTAACGAAGAACATGGTCATTTGGATATGATGCTATCATGCTTTTGCTATGCCTCATCGAGAAAGTTTCATCACACAAGAAACTTGTAAGTCACAATAACGTTATCTTGCATGTTGTGTCCATCTAGCAAAGGTGAGGTGCTTGACACAAAACTTTGAGCGCCTGCTAATCCGTTCCCGTGTCGTCCGGAAGCCACAGGTCCCGGCCTCGCATTTAGTCCGCTTCCGGCTGCTCTCGATCCGACGCGCCGGGGCTCATCTGGAGCATAAGAAAGAATGTCGATTCCCAGATTCGCCGGGAAATCAGCCCGGCCCTCTCGCCAAGCAGGGCTTTCCGTTCGAAGCCTGATGCTGGGATGCCTCGCCGGCGTGAGCTTCGCCGCGACCTCGACCGCCATGGCTCAGCCCGCCGAACCCTACAAGCCGGTTACGACGCAAGACCTCCTGCACGCAGCACAGAGCGACGACTGGCTCATGGTGCGCCACGACTACAATTCGAGCGACTATTCGCCCCTCAAGCAGATCACGACCAAGAACGTCACGGATCTCAAGCCCGTCTGGGATTTTGAGACGGGTCTGAAGAGCGGTCATGAATCCCCCGCCATCGTCAATGGCGACTATATGTTCATCACCGGGCCGAGGGATGTGCTTTTCGCCTTCCAGGCCTCGACCGGAAAGCTGCTCTGGAAATATGAGCATGATCTTTCCCATGTCGGCCTCAAGACGGTTTGCTGCGACGTGGTCAATCGCGGCGTGGCCCTTTACGGTGACGCCGTCTACATGGCGACGCTCGACAACTACGTCGTCGCGCTGGACGCCAAGACGGGCAAGGTGCTGTGGAAGAACCAGCTCGAGGTGCCGGATCTCGGCTATGCGATGACGCTGGCGCCGCTCGTGGTGAACGGCAAGGTCATCGTCGGTGAATCCGGTGGCGAATATGGCGCGCGCGCCTTCATTCAGGCTCTGGATGCGAAGACCGGCAGCAAGGTGTGGCGCTTCAACACCATTCCGGCGCCGGACGAGCCCGGCGGCGACACCTGGCCGAAGGGCGCCTACAAGACCGGCGGCGGCGCCGCCTGGCTGACGGGCAGCTATGATCCGGCGACCAACTCCCTGATCTGGGGCGTGGGCAATCCCGGTCCGTGGCTCGCCAAGCTCCGTCCCGGCAACAATCTCTATACGGACAGCGTGCTTTCGCTCGATCCCGATACGGGCAAGCTGAAGTGGTACTATCAGTACACCACGCATGACACCTGGGATTATGACGGCACCAACGAGCCCGTGCTGACGGACATCACCTACAAGGGCAAGACCTACAAGGCGCTGGTGAGCGCCAGCCGCAACGGCTGGTTCTATGCGATCAACCGCAATGACGGCAAATTGATCTACGCCGTGCCCTTCGCTCACGCCACGTCGGTCAAGGGGTTTGACGCGCAGGGCCACAACATCACCGATCCCGCGCTGTATCCGGATATCGACAAGGAAATCTTCACCTGCCCGAGCTTCCTCGGCGGCAAGAACTGGTGGCCGATTTCTGTCGATCCGCAGACGAAATACGCCTATGTGCCGACGTTCTACAGCTGCATGACCATGAAGGGGACCTCGGTCGCCTATCGTGCGGGGCTGCCGTTCCTGGGCGAAACCTTCCTCGTCAAGCATGATCCGGAGCATCCGGATAACTGGGGCGCGGTGCAGGCGATCAATCTGTCCACCGGCAAGCAGGCATGGGTTTTCCCGTCCGAGCTGCCCTGGAACGGTGGCATGCTGACCACGGCCGGCGGTCTCCTCTTCTCCGGAAGCGCGGACGGCTATCTCTATGCCTTCAACGCGAAGACCGGAAAGGTGCTCTGGAAGAGCCCGCAACTTTCTTCCGGCGTCGTGGCGCCGCCGAGCACGTTCAAAGTTGGTGACAAGCAATACGTGGCCATTTACGCTGGTTGGGGTGGAGGCACTCCGATCTGGGGCGGTGAAGCCGCGAAAGAACCTCGCGTCCGGCACATTCCGCTGGGTGGCCACCTCTACGTCTTTGCTTTGTGAAAGAAAAAATGACATGGCTGAAAAGACTATTCGTTATGGTCTTCTCGCCCTGACGGCTCTGGGAGGCTTCGCGGCCTCCCAGTCCAATGCGTCGGCGGCGATGTCCTTCTGCGTCGACAAGAGCAGCCCCTCTCACGCCATGGATGAGCGTGTTGCGAAGGCTGTAGCCGGCAGCGAAAACATGACCACCCGGCTTTATCAGTTCGACGGCAGCGCGGACGGGGATGATGACGGGTACGACGCCAGCAACTTCAAGAAGCTCGCGGCGGAGAAGTGCAGCCTCGTGCTCGGCTTCCCGGTCGATACGTCCGCCAAGGAACCGGCGATTCCCGAAGGGACGCATGCTTCTCTTCCCTATGCACGCACCGGCTTCGTGCTGGTGACGCCGCGCGGCAGCGAGGCGCGTGCGCTGAGTGATCTGCCCCGCGGGTCGGAAGTGGCCGTGACCAATCTCACGGCGCCGAATCTCTATTTCGAGAAGCACCCGAATGTGCGTGCCAGCGTGTATCCGACGGATGCCGAGGCGATGAACGATCTCGTGGCGCACAAGGTGCCGGCGGCGATGATCTGGCAGGCCAGCGCGGTGAACTTCCTCGCCGCCAAAGGGCAGGACAGGAACTACTGTATCCATGCGCTGAACGAACCGCATGCCCAGTGGAACGTCGTCGCCCTCTATGGCGCGTCAGGCGCGCAGGCCGCGCAGGCGTTCAATGCCGCCGTGACCACTCTGCGGCATTCGGGCAAGCTCGCAAGCGTCGTGGCGCCTTATGCCGAGACACCGAAGAGCGGCTTCATCCTTGCGGCCGATGAGACGTCCTCCAAGCCGGCCCTCTTCACGGAGGACCAGGCCAAGGCAGGCGCAAAGGAATACGCCGATAATTGCTCGCAGTGCCATGGCGACGATCTCAGCGGCATGGCGGGGCCGGCGTTGAAAGGTCCGAATTTCGCCTCGGCCAAGGCGAATTTTCATGTGAGCGACATCTACGCGATCGTCTCCAAGAACATGCCCGCGACCAACCCGGGCAGCCTGACGACCGATCAGTACGTGAACATCATGGCCTTCCTGCTCCAGCAAAACGGGATGCCCGCAGGCTCCACCAAGTTGACGGCGGATATTGCCACGAAGTCGCAGGTGCCGCTGATCTATAGCGGCAAGTAACCTTCGCCTTTTACGAAGACCCCTGCCGGGCAGACCGCCGGGCAGGGGTTTTTTTATGTCCGCCACCCGTGATGCGACTGATACCAATTCGGCTGATCCTCGCGGCGATCCATGACGATGCCTCGCGCGCGGGCTACTGTGCGATCTCTGCGCATGGCGTCATGAAGAATACGGCGTCCGTCTCTTCTGTGCCCGTATGAGCGAGAGCATGTGCGATCGCGATATCCGCTTCCTGACGGTTCGTCCTCGGCGTCCTTGCCGGAATTCCGATGCGCAGGAGGTTTTAAAAGGATTTCCCCGTGATCGCGTCCAGCCTATCGACGAGCATGCCGCTACCGCCCCGTTTACGCGAGTGGAGCCCGGTCACAAACATCTGGCCATGCTCGCGCCCCATCTGGTTGTCGAACCGGGTCTTGCGAGCCCTATGACGACATGGTCGCCATCTGCTGCCGCGCATGGCAGCAGTTCGTCGAGCAGCCGCACCGACAAAAAGGAGGTGGTAAGCAGGCGCCCTGAGGCGGGCTGCGCAACTGCGTGCGTGTCGGCGGCCCTTCACTCCTGCCGGGTCGCGCCACGCCGCAGAGCGCTTGCCGGCAGTCGAACAGGCTGGCGCCGGGACAGCGCGCTTCGCATCACTCACGTTACGTTATGAGAAAAGTGCAGATATATTTATTAATTGATATGGGTGACGAAGCGATGTCGAATGAGCGCCGTGAAGACCTCAATCGCGAGTCGGATTCGCCATCTTTTACTTTGGTGGTGAATCCCATCATTAATATAATGATGTTGTTAATCGACAGAAAAATAATGACACATAACGCGTGAGTGGCTCTGTCGAATACGCTCATGGGTAAATATCGCATTTTTGTGTGATCAAGGGTCACGCATATGTGCGGGGGTATACTCCAGGGAAGTTTGTGAGTCAGCCTGATTAACTCATTGTTTTTACGTATTTTAAGGGATATTTCCCTCGGAAATCCACCTATTGATTTATCACGTGAATTGCGTGACCAGTGGCTGGCCGGGTCGAGCCGGTGCCCATGGGAAACACGAGTTCGACCGATCCGGACAGAAAAATGTTTCGGAGTAAAGTTCAAATGGACACAAAAAGAAATACTTGCCACAGCAAGTCAATGCTGGTCGCGGCAAGTAGCCTGGCCGCCCTTCTCCTCGTGAGCGGCAGCGTGCGCACGAGCCATGCGGCTGACGTCTCTCTGGCTGGCATGCAGGAGAATGGCGACAATTGGAACATGCCGACAGGCACGTACAATAATTGGCGTCACAGCTCGCTGAGCCAGATCAACGCCTCGAATGTGAAGAACCTTCAGGTTGCCTGGACGATGTCCACGGGAACCCTTCGCGGGCTTGAGGGACAGCCGCTGGTCATCGGCAATATGATGTACTACGAGACGTCATATCCGAACTACGTCTACGCCGTGGATCTCGATCATCCCGATCAGATCGCATGGAAGTTCATGCCGCCCCCGAATGAGGACGCGCCGCCTGTCGCATGTTGTGACGTTGTCAATCGCGGTCCGGCCTATGCGGACGGCATCGTCATCGCGAATGCGCTCGACGGCATCGTCTATGCGTTGGATGCGAAGACCGGCGAAGTGAAGTGGACGGCGAAGAATGCTGATCCCAAGGTCGGCTCCACGATGACCGATGCGCCGATGATCGTCGGTGACAAAGTCATCGTCGGTGTGTCCGGCGGCGAGTTCGGTGTGCGCGGCTATCTCACGGCCTATGATCTGCACAGCGGCCAGGAAATCTGGCGCGCTTACAGCGAAGGACCGGACAGCGACCTCAAGTTCGATCCGGAAAAGACGCTCAACGGTGCGACGGGCAGCCCGGTCGGCGCGGATTCGAGCCTGAAGACCTGGAGCGGCGATCAGTGGAAGGCCGGCGGCGGCGCCACCTGGGGCTGGTATTCTTACGATCCCAAGCTGAACCTCGTCTATTACGGGATCGGCAACCCGGGCACCTGGAACCCGACGCAGCGCCCCGGCGACAATGCGTGGTCGATGTCGATCGTTGCGCGTGACGCGGATACGGGCGTTGCGAAATGGGTCTATCAGATGACTCCGCATGACGGCTGGGACTATGACGGCGTCAATGAATCGCTGCTGATCGATGCCGAGGAAAACGGGAGAAAGGTTCCCGCGCTCATCCATTTCGATCGCAACGGTTTCGCCTATCTGCTGAATCGCGAGAATGGCCACCCGATCCGGATCAGCAAGTATGATTCGTCGGTGAACTGGGCGACGGGCATCGACCCGAAGACCTGGCGTCCGGTCGTCGATCCAACGAAGATGACGACGCAGGACAAGAACGTTACCGGCATCTGCCCGTCCTCGCAGGGCGACAAGGACGAGCAGCCGATCTCGTATGATCCGAAGACCCGGCTCGTCTATGCGCCGCTGAACCATCTGTGCATGAGCTACCAGGCCTTCGCCGTCAAATACATGGCGGGCTTCCCCTTTGTCGGCGCCATCGTGAACATGGAACCTGGACCGGGCGGCAATCGCGGTCGTTTCATCGCGTTTGATCCCCAGACCGGCAAGACGAAGTGGGAGATCAAGGACACGTTCCAGGATTGGAGCGGCGCCCTGACCACCGATGGCGGGCTTGCCTTCTACGGCACGCTGGACGGAAAGCTGCGTGCGGTGGACGTCAAGACGGGCAAAATTCTGTACGAGTTCAAGTGCCCGTCCGGCATCATCGGCAATCCGATCACCTATATGCACAACGGCCGTCAATACGTCGCGGTGCTGTCCGGTGTCGGCGGTTGGGCGGCCATCGGCATGGCCAACAACCTGCACAAGAGCACCGATGGTCTGGGTGGCGCAGGTCTGACGGCCGCGTTGCCGAACTATACGAACCTCGGCGGAACGCTGATGGTTTTTGCCCTGCCGCAGAAGGCGTGACCGATCGCGCCTCTCCTGACGCTTCGGCGTCACGAGGGGCGCGTTCCCGTCGTAATTCATTTCGGAGGTGTATCATGCGCCCGCGTTTTTTTTCAAGGCTTTTGCTTCTGGGCACCGCGCTGATCGGCGTCGGGACGGCAGGCTCCGCCTATGCCGCCCGGGCGGTCAGCACGAAAGCCGGAAGCACGCCGGAGATCGGTGTGGCGCCGGGGGAGGATTCGGCCGCGCTGCGTGTCTGCGCGGATCCGAATTATCTCCCTTTCTCCAACAAGGCTGGCGAGGGATTTGAAAACAAGATTGCGGAAATCGTCGCGAAGGCGATGGGACGAAAGCTCGTTTATTATTGGTTGAGCGAACGCGGACCCGGCGGATATCCCAACTTTCTGGCCGATGCATTGGACGTGGGGAAATGCGATGTGGTGATGAGCCTTCCCGCGGGTGATCCCGAGGAGGGTGGCACGGACCCATATTATGAATCGGCATATGTGTTCATCTCGAAGAAAGCCGATACACGTGCCCAGGCGGTCACGGCCATGTCGTCGCCGGCCCTGCGTGCGATGAAGATCGGCGTGCAGGATGACACGACGCCCGTTTCCGCGATCCAGATGCTCGGTCTGGTGGATAATGCCGTGTCGTTCGATGTCGCGGACGATCCGAATGTCTCACCCAGAATACTTCTCGACGCCGTGAAGAGCGGCCAGGTGGATATCGTTGTCACATGGCAACCGGCGATCGGGGCGTTTCTGAAGGACTATCCCGATCTGACGATCCGGGAGGTGCCGCCCGAATTCTATGGGCCCGGCCTGCCTCAGGTCACATATGCCTACAAGATCGCCATGGGAGTCCGGAAAAAGGACACAGGACTTCGTGATGCGCTTAACACGGTCATCAACGGTCATAAACAGGAATTGAGCGATGCACTCGCCTCGTCCGGGGTACGCTTTTACAGCGGAAAGGGCGCGATTCCCTATAATTGACCGATGAATATTCTGGTCAAAAAAACGAAAGAACAGACCATGACAAACGAGAAGAGATTCCTGATTTTGCCCGCTATCCTAGGCGCTGCGCTGATGACGGCCACTCCTGCCTCGGCCCAGTCGGGCGGGGAGGCGATCGCCAAAGGAAGCGACTGCTTTTCCTGCCATGCGGTGGATACGAAAGTGGTTGGTCCCGCCTTCAAGGATGTGGCCGCCAAATTCGCCGGTGATGCATCGGCCGTCAACACGTTGGTCGACGCGATCGACAAGGGACATGTCGGGACATGGGGAAGTATTCCCATGCCGCCGCATCCCAGTCTCAGCGCGGATCAGACGAAGCAGATCGTCACCTGGATTCTGAGCCTGAAATCAGGTTCGGCTGCGTCCGGCGGGCAGGCGGCGCCCGAAGCCAGCAAGCAAGCCTATACCTATACGGTTGACGGGAAGAAGGTCACGGTCGGTTTTCCGATTTTTCAGGATGGAAGCACGACCAAAGTCACCAAGGCCGTTTTCCATGGCTTCGAGACATATAATTCCTACTGCTTCCGTTGCCACGGCGAGGATGCGGTGGGCGGTTCCTATGCGCCGAACCTCCGCAACTCTCTGAGCAACGGCATGACGGAACAGGAATTCACCAGCGTCGCCATGGTCGGCCGCAAGGACAAGGGCATGCCAAGCTGGGCGGGTTTCTTCACTCCTGAGCAGATTCACGAGATCTACGCTTATGTCAAAGCCCGCTCCGTCGGGGCGGTTGGCACAGGTACACCCCAGGAGTAATGGGTTCCGTAACGATCAAATCCGTGCGATACTCACTCACACTATAAGGGAGCCACATCTTGCCGCATTCGCCTGATGAAAAGAAGCGCGTTCTCGCGCGTGTCCGGCGTGTGCGGGGCCAGATCGACGCACTTGAACGCGCGCTTGAAGTTGGCAGCGAATGTGGCCCGGTCCTTCAGCAGATCGCCGCAGTTCGGGGAGCCATCAACGGGTTGATGGCGGGGGTATTGGAAAGCCACCTGCGGGAGGAGTTTCTTCATCTCACCAAGGATGTGTCTGAAACGGATTCCTCGATCAACGAGGTCGTTTCGCTCGTGCGCTCCTATTTCCGTTGAGCCTCTAGACGCGACGTCATCCGAAGGAGAATGTCGGCACCATATCCGGCTCCACGGGGTTACGGATATGGCGCTGCTTTCTTATTCTGTGGAGTACGTCCCCGGGTTTCTGTACTCTCATCCTTCGGTCGACATAAGGAACGATTGATGAGGTATTTGGTGACTGGCGGATGTGGCTTTGTTGGGAGCCATGCTGTTCTGGCGCTTCTGGACGCGGGGCATGAGGTGGTGGTGCTTGATGACCTGAGCACGGGGCATCGTGAGGCGCTTCCGCCCGGCGTTGAGTTTCACCAAGTTGACCTGATGGACCGTGATGCCACGGCGGGTGTCGTTGCGCGTGGGGCGTGGGACGGCGTGCTGCATTTTGCGGCACTTTCCCTGGTAGGGGAGAGCATGGTGGAGCCACTGCGCTATTTCCGGCGCAACTACATGACAGCGCTCAATCTGATTGAGGCGTGTGTTGCGAGGGGCGTGGGCAGGCTGGTGTTTTCGTCGACGGCGGCGCTGTTCGGCGGGCCGGAGCGTTCGGAGCCGATCCCGGAGACGGCGCTGATCCAGCCCGGCTCGCCATATGGCGAGAGCAAGCACATGATCGAGCGTGTCCTGCATTGGGCGGACGCGGTGCACGGGCTGCGCAGCGCATGCCTGCGGTATTTCAACGCGGCCGGGGCCGATCCCGGGGGGCGCGCCGGGGAGGACCATCGTCCGGAGACGCATCTGATTCCGCTGACGATTGATGCGGCGCTGGGGCGACGGCCTGCGCTCAAGCTGTTCGGGACCGACTATCCGACCCGGGATGGATCGTGCATCCGTGACTACATTCATGTCACTGATCTTGCGGACGCGCATTTGCGGGCGCTGGATCAGATTCATGACCGGAGCGTGGTGTATAACATAGGGAACGGGGAGGGGTATTCGAACCTTGAGGTGATCAGCGCGGTGGAGCGTGTCAGCGGCCGAAAGGTGCCGTGGGAGGCGGCCGGCCGGCGGCAGGGAGACCCTGCGAAGCTGGTTGCGGATTCCGCGACGCTGCGGCGGGAGACGGGGTGGACGCCGCGTTTTGCCGAACTCGACAGGATCGTGGAGACCGCCTTGCTCTGGCGCGAGGCTCATCCGGACGGGTATGGTCGCTGACAGCCCGTCCATAATCAGGGCGGTCGAAAAAGTTTTTTGGTTCTTTTTTTAAAAAGAACGACGATGTTCCAAGAGCACGTCACCCTTCCGGGCCTTTCCGGCAAAGCGCACTGCGCCGGAAAGGCTCCCATTTTTCTGGGAAGGGGCGCTTTGTGATCCCTTCCAGATGATGGGATTTAGCGCTCGCCCTTGTTGTCGCCGTCGCGCAGCGTGCCGGTCGGCTCCTGAACGTGGGCTTCGAGGAACCACAGGTTTTTATCGAGGGCCCGCGAAATGCCGGTGAACAGGTCGGCCGTGTCGGGGTCTCCGGCTTCGTCGGTGATGTCGATGGCCTCGCGCACGTTGTTGGCCACGACGGCGTAGCGATCGATGAGGGCTGCGATGTGATCGCCGATCTTGTAGATATCCGTCGGATAGGCTGTGCAACTCGACGCGCCCGCGACGGTCTGGATCGTGCCATAGGCCGTTCCGCCGAGTTGGACAGCGCGTTCGGCCACATCGTCGGTCGCCGTATCCAGCGCGTCCCGGAACCCGTCGAGCATCTCATGCACGCCGATGAATTGCGGCCCCTTGAGATTCCAGTGGGCCTGCTTGGTGATCAGAGCGAGGTCTATCAGATCGGCCAGTCTGGCGTTCAGAACTTCAATCGACACCTTCTTCGCGTTGTCCTGAAGACTGTTTCGCGTTTTGTGCAAGGCCTTGTCGAGGTTTTTGTTCGAGCTCATGGGGGTCTCTTCTCCAGAATGGCTGCCATTCGGTGCAGGCGCCGGAAAAACCGCGCCGTCCGCTGCCATGTCAACGTCAGCACCAGGCTTTGGTTTCGAGCCGGTCAGAGCGGCACGGGCTCCAGTTCGGAGGGGGCGTGAAGATCGAAAAAGGGCGGGCGATCCACGGTAAAGAAGCGCGAATAGGCCGGGTCCTGACGAAAGATCGCGTTGTCTTTCCAACGATTTTGGATCGTCTGCGTTTCATCGAAAAAGCGCCATTCGTTTTCCGGGGTCTGATCGGATCCGCGCGAGAGCGATTCGTGATGGAACGCGACCGCATCGGCGCAAAACACGATCCGGTATCCGGCGCTGCGGATCTTGAGACACAGATCGACGTCATTATAGGCGACCTGCAATTCCTTTTCGTCAAATCCTCCGATTTCATGGAAAACGTCCGCCCGCATCAACATGGCCGCGGCTGTCACCGCCGAGACTTCATGCGTCAGGCGGGCGCGGCCGATATAGCCGTAGTCTTCGGCCGAAAGCCCCAGATGCACATGCGCGGCCACGCCCGCCGGGCCGACCACGACGCCGGAATGCTGCACGATGCGTGTCGGATAGAGCAGCTTGGCGCCGACGGCCGCGATATCGGGCGCGGCTGTCGCCTCCCCCACCATGTATTTGAGCCAGTTGCTGTCCTCGACGAACACGTCATTATTCATGAACATGTAGAAGTCGGAGTTGGAATGTGCAACGGCGAGATTGTTCAGGCGTGAATAGTTGAAGGGCTCCTCGACGGTCAGCACGCGGACATTCGGGATCTTTCGTGCTTCCCCGATGAAGTCCCGCGCCTCTTCGGTGACGGACCAGTTGTCGACGAAAAGAATTTCGAAGTGGTTGTAGTCGGTATTGTCGAGCAGGGCGTGCAGGCACCGTCTGGTCGTCTCTATCTGGTCCTTGAAGGGAATAATGACGGTCACGCTGGGCTGCTTCGTCACTTTCCACAATACCCGATAGATCGACATATTGTTGATCGCCTCGACTTTCGCACGTGTTTTCATGCGCTTGAGATGGTCGGTGACGGCCCGGACACCGGCCTTGACCGCATATTGCTTGTTGGCGATCGAAACCGCAGTCGAGTTCGGCGTCATGCGCCAATGATACAGGATTTCGGGCACA
Organism: Acidomonas methanolica; assembly: GCF_004346035.1. Lineage (GTDB taxonomy): Bacteria > Pseudomonadota > Alphaproteobacteria > Acetobacterales > Acetobacteraceae > Acidomonas > Acidomonas methanolica. The sequence goes on from NZ_SLZN01000009.1 coordinate 60,314, forward strand.
TGGACGATCTCGGAGGGGTTGAGACGTTCAGCGGCGCGGAGCATGAAATCATGGTCCTGAGCGCCGTCATACTCCGTTTTCAGATGCCCGATCGCGCGCATCGTCGCGGTGTCGATCATCGTCAGATGGCAAATATAGTTGCAGCCCAGAAGGTAGCGGTAATTGAAATCCGGTTTCAGGTTGGGATCGAGGAAGTATCCGGCCTGGTCGATCTTGTCCTCGTCCGAGTAGAGCAGCTTGCCGCCGGTGCGTTCCGCCGCGCGTACCATGACTTCGATCGCCACGTCGAGCAGCAGATCGTCATGATCGAAAAAGACCGTGTATTTGCCCTGCGCCGCGTCCATGGCGACGTTCGTGGCGTTCGAGATGCCCTGATTCTCCGCCAGCGTGAGCGCTCTTATGCGTGGATCGGCCATGCAATAGCGTGTGATCCGCGCGGCGACGTCCCGGGATTTTCCGCCGTCATCGACGATGATGAGTTCCCAGTTCCGGTAGCTCTGACCGATCACGGACTCTATTGCCGCCTCGAAATCGCGCATGAGCGGCTTGTAGGTCGGGCAGAGGACCGAGACGAGCGGCTCGTCCGTCAACGGCGTCTCCAGCCGGGCCTTCACCAGCCGGGCGCGGAGATCCGCCTGATAATGGCGGGCCCAGATGTCATAGTTGCTCAGATTGTGGCTGGGCCGTGGAATGATGTCGCGAATGTCATTCCTGAGCTGCGTCAATTCCTTTTGCAGTCGGCCGATCGTGTCGGCGATGTCCACGAGCCGCGTTTCGAGCAGATCGTTCGCGATCGAGGTGACATAGGGGCTGCCGTCGACCTCCTTGCCGTCGGGGAGGATGAAGGCCCGGAACTGCCGGGGCGCGGAGCTGCGCAAGCGGGTCGGCAGGACGACTTCATAGCCGCAATTGGGATCGCAATCGAGCGCGGCGGCGACATCGCCGCGATAGCGATCGGCCCGAACCTGCGCGATCTGCGCGCCGTCCACGGTTATTTTCAGGAGCACGCCGCCCCGGCGCGGCGTCTTGCGTGTGCTTTGGAGCGCCCATCCGCGCAGGACTCCCCGTTTGATGCCGTCAAGCACCGCTTCGTATCGGACGGGAATTTTACCGTCGAAAACCAGATGATCGACCCGCTCCGCCGCATTGGCCGGGTCAAGCGCAAGGAGGCTGGCGCGATTGCCGAGCCGAAACCCGATCCGGTGAGGTTCGCCGTCGAAAAACTGCTCCGGAATTTCGTATTCGAAGCCCAGGGGCAATCCTGTGAGACTAAGGACCTCGTCCACGTCAGGCCGGAGCCGATCGCAAAGGATCTGATCGATTTCCTGGTTGTCGATCAGGACATGCAGCTTCGCCGGCTGATGCGGAGGCAGACGATCGAAGGCCCATCCCTTCGCCAGACCCATTTCGCAGACATCAAGCGCGCCGATAAACCGTGTCGCGTCCAGGGAAGACATTATTCTATCGGTCCTTACCAGGGTCACAGGGGCCGGAATCATGGGCCGGTCCGCTACATTTCCTCAAGCGGTTACGCTTGACAATGGTCGTCCGCCGCCATGGCTGTCATCAAAGATTAATCGTGGACGCCGGACATATGATATTGTCTCGATACGGGGGCGAGGCTACAGCAGCGATGTTTGGCGGGTCCCTGAATTCAGAGAGGCAGATGACAACCGTTTCGAGCGTTGCCGAGCCAGCCCCTGTGATGAAGGCGACGAAGCCTTCCTTCTGGCAGGGAGATCAGTTCTTCCGGCTGGTTGTCCTTGGCTGCGCGACGCTCGTTCTGCTCGTGCTGGGCGGCCTCGTGATCGCGATGGGCGTGGGCGGATTGCAAGCCTTCCGGGTCTTCGGCCTCGACTTCGTCATCTCGAATGTCTGGAACCCCGTCACCAATCAGTATGGCGCTCTGGCGCCGCTTTTCGGCACGATCGGGTCCACGCTGATCGCCGTGGCCATCGCGCTGCCTCTCGCCTTCGGTTCGGCTTTCTGGCTGACGGCGATCGCTCCGGCGGCGCTCGCCGAGGCCGTGGGAACCGCCATCCAGCTACTCGCCGCCGTGCCCTCGATCATCTTCGGCATGTGGGGTTTCTTCGTGGTGGTGCCGTTCATGGCCCAGCATCTGGAGCCCATCCTCCACCACAGCTTCGCTCATACGCCCGGCATTCGCTGGCTCGTTCATGGCGCGCCGTTCGGAACGGGCCTGCTGACGGGCGGGATCGTGCTGGCCGTGATGATCACGCCCTTCATCACCGCCGTGATGCGGGACGTGTTTCTGGTCGTGCCGCCGATGCTCAAGGAAAGCGCCTACGGCCTTGGGGCCACGCGCTGGGAAGTCATACGCCGGGTGGTCGTTCCCTGGTCGCGCGCGGGGATGATCGGCAGCGTCGTGCTCGGGCTGGGGCGCGCGCTGGGCGAGACCATGGCCGTCACCTTCGTCATCGGCAACGCGAACACCATCGGCTGGTCGCTGTTCGAGCCGCGCAATACCGTCGCGTCGCTGGTCGCGCTCGAATTCCCCGAAAGTCCCGCCGGAAGCCTCAAGCTGTCAGCGCTCCTCGCGCTGGGCTTTCTCCTCGTGCTGATCTCCTTCGGGACGCTCTCCGTCGCCCGCTGGTTCCTGCGGGAGAAGAGCTGATGGGCGCGACCTCCGCGCCCGGCTGGCGCAAGAATCCACTCGCGACACGCCGCCGTGCGAGCGATCTTCTGGCGACGGGATTCGGCTATCTCGCGAGCGCCTTATTGGTCATCGCGCTCTGCTCCATTCTCTGGACTCTGCTCTCCCAGGGGGTGGCGGGCTTGTCCCTGGCCGCGATCATCCGGCCGATGGGGCCTCCGGGAAGCCATGGCGGCCTCGCCAATGCGATCGTCGGCAGCATCATCCAGACAATCATGTCGCTGGTGATCGGCGCGCCCGTCGGGCTGGCCTGCGGGATCTACCTTGCGGAATATGGCGGCACGTCACGTTTCGCGGGGACGGTGCGGTTCGTGTCCGACGTGCTGCTTTCGGCTCCATCCATTCTGGTCGGCCTGTTCGTCTATCTCGTGCTCGTCGCGCCGTTCGGTCATTTCTCGGGGCTTGCCGGCGCGGTGTCGCTCGCCATCCTCGCCGTGCCCATCATCGTCCGGACGACCGAGGACATGCTGCGTCTCGTCCCGACGGCGATGCGCGAGGCCGGCGCCGCGCTCGGCGCGGAGAAATGGAAAGTCATTCTCATGATCTGCATGAGATCGGCGGGTCCGGGGGTGCTGACGGGCATTCTCCTCGCCCTCGCGCGGGTGAGCGGCGAGACGGCGCCGCTGCTCTTCACCTCGCTGGGCAACCAGAACTGGTCCTTCTCGCTGGACAAACCGATGGCGAGCCTCCCCATAGCCATCTATCAATATGCCGGAGCCTCGTACGAGGACTGGGTGGCGCTCGCCTGGACGGGCGCGCTGTTCATCACCTTCGGCGTTCTGGCCATCAATATCGTCGTCCGCTTCGGTTTCGGACGGCAGAAGAGTTGACGGGAAACGGCAGGATATGAGCGTGATCGCAAATACTTCGGGGACGATCGCGGCGGCTCCGGCCCCGTTTCCGGCGGCCGTCGCGCTGGAGGTGCGCAATCTCGATTTCTATTACGGCACCCACAAGGCGCTGAACGACATCAGCCTCGACTACCTCTCCCGTCGCGTCACCGCCATGATCGGGCCGTCCGGATGCGGGAAGTCCACGCTGCTTCGCATCTTCAACCGGATGTATGATCTCTATCCCGGTCAGCGCGCGGAAGGCTCGGTGTTGTTCGACGGGGTGGATATCCTCGATCGCGCGCTGGACCTGAACATGTTGCGCTCGCGGATCGGCATGGTGTTCCAGAAGCCCACGCCCTTCCCAATGTCGGTCTACGACAACATCGCCTTCGGCGTGCGCCTGCATGAGCGTCTCTCGCGTGCCGAGATGGATGCCCGCGTGGAGGATGTGCTGACCCGCGTGGCGCTCTGGAAGGAGGTGCGCGACCGTCTGCGCGCCCCCGCTACGGGGCTCTCCGGCGGCCAGCAGCAGCGCCTGTGCATCGCGCGCACCATCGCCACGAAGCCGGAAGTCGTCCTGCTCGACGAGCCCACCTCGGCGCTCGACCCGATCTCGACGGCGCGCATCGAGGAACTGCTCGACGAACTCAAGCGTGATTTCACCATCGTCATCGTGACCCATAACATGCAGCAGGCCGCCCGTTGCGCGGATCGGGTCGCGTTCTTCTATCTGGGCAATCTCATCGAGGTCGATACGGCGGACCAGATTTTCACCAATCCGCGCGAGAAGCAGACGCAGGATTATATTACCGGCCGCTTCGGCTGAGGGACGCGGGGGAAGAGACCATGGGGACGGACAGTGCTCACACCGTCAAGAGCTACGAGCAGGAACTGACCCGGCTGCGTGCCCTGATGACGCGCATGGGCGGGATCGTGGAAAGTCAGGTGGCGCAGGCCATCGCCGCCGTGACCGAGCAGGACGAGCAGGCGGCCCAGGCCGCGCCCGCGCAGGACGCCCAGGTGGATGCGCTGGAGCGGGAAGTCGAGACGCTCTCCATCCGGCTGCTCGCGCTCCGCGGACCGATGGCGAGCGATCTGCGCGAGATCGTTGCCGCGCTGAAGATCACCGGCGATCTGGAGCGGATCGGCGACTATGCGAGTTCCATCGCGCGCCGCAGCCGGAAGTTCGACCTCATCGACGGCAACATCTCGCTCTCCGGGCTGAGCGCCATGGGGCGTCTCGTGCAGGACAACCTGCGCCGCGCCATCGACGCGATCAGCCAGCAGGACGCGGACCGCGCGCTCGAGGTATGGAACTCGGATCGCGAGGTCGACGAGTATTACACCGCGATGTTCCGCGCCCTCGTCACCTATATGATGGAAGACCCGCGCAAGATCACCACCTGCACGCATCTTCTCTTCATCGCCAAGAACCTTGAGCGGATCGGCGATCATGCGACCAACATCGCCGAGCGCGTCTACTACGCCGTCACCGGCGCAACGCTTCCTGCTCTTCGTCCTCGCGGTGGCGCGGCGCTGAGCGATCCCGATGAGGTCCAGCTTCCCTGATGAGCCAGAGCTCCGCCCGCGTTCTCGTCGTCGAGGACGATCCCTCCCTGCAACTCATGCTGCGCTACAATCTCGAGAAGCTGGGCTACCGGGCCGAAACCGTCGGCGACGGTGAGGCCGCCCTGTCCGCCCTGGAGGATCGCCGCCCGGACGCGGTGGTGCTGGACTGGATGCTGCCGGGGCTGTCCGGCCTCGATGTCTGCCGTCGCATCCGGGCGAATGCGCGGCTGCGGGATCTGCCCGTCCTGATGCTGACGGCGCGGTCGGACGAGCAGGACGGCATTCGCGGGCTCGATGGCGGCGCTGACGATTATATCGTCAAGCCGTGCAGCATCGAGACGCTCGATGCGCGGCTGCGCGCCGTGCTGCGCCGCACCCAGCCGGGCTATGACACGCTTTCATTCGCCGATCTGCGTCTGGACCCGGAAACCCACCGTGTGGAACGCGCGGGCCGCCTTCTGACGCTGGGTCCGACCGAATTCAAGCTGCTCGAATTTTTCATGCGTCATCCGCGGCGCGTGTTTTCCCGCGAGGACATTCTCCAGCGTCTCTGGGGCCCGAACATGCATGTCGAGTTGCGCACGATTGACGTACATATCCGTCGCCTGCGCCGCGCGCTCAATCTTGCTGACGAGCCCGATTATATCCGCACCGTCCGCGTCGCCGGTTACGCGCTCGACGACGCCCCCTGACGGGCCGGATTGTCTGCCGTCGTCTCTCTGCTTGCCGCCGCCCTGATCCCCGGTGGCGCGTGCGGCATCTTCGGCTGGTGGCTGGGCCGGCGCGGCAAGCCGGTCGAGCCGCGTGCTGCGCTCCCGTCGCTTCTGGTATCCATCCCGCGCGCGCGGCCCGAGGCGCTCGTCGAGCTTCTGCCGGTCGCCGCCGTCCTGCTCCGCAGCGAGGGCGGGCTGTCTCACGCCAATCGTGCGGCGCGCATGCAATTCGGCGAATCGCTGGGAGCGGTCATCCGACATCCAGGCGTCCATGCGGCGCTGGAACGTCTGGCAGCGGAGGAGAGCATCGCCACGACGCTGGAACTGGATGTCCCGGTGCGCCGCGTTGTGCTGGCGTCGTTCCAGCTCGTCCCGGCGGAACTGTTCCCTCCGGGCGAAGGGGAAAATGCCGAGGCGCATGTCCTGGTCATCCTCGACGACCGCTCGGACGCGGAGGCCGTGGACCGGATGCGGGCCGACTTCGTGGCGCATGCGAGCCATGAACTCCGGACGCCGCTCGCCTCTCTCGTCGGCTTCATCGAGACGCTGCGGGGGCCGGCCGCCGACGATCCCGTCGCCCAGCAACAGTTTCTCGCCATCATGGCGGCGCAGGCCGGGCGCATGCAGCGGCTGATCGACCGGCTGCTCTATCTCTCCCGCGTCCAGCGGCTCGAACATACGCGCCCGAAGAGCGTCGTCTCGGTGAGCGATGTGGTGGACCGCCTGATGGACGAGACGACGTTCCTGATGCGCGACGCCGACGCGTCATTGACCTTTCCGTTTTCCGACGAGGGTATTTTCTTCCTCGGCGACGAGGACCAGATCGTGCAGGTTCTGCTCAATCTGGTCGAGAACGCCGTCAAATACGGCGGCCCGGGCGTGGATGTGACGATCAGCCTTACGGTCGATGCGGACGTCCTGCGGTTCCTCATCGAGGATAACGGCCCCGGAATCGAGGCGCGCCATATTCCGCGCCTGACCGAGCGGTTCTACCGCATCGAGTCGCATGGCACCGCGCAGGTCTCCGGCACGGGGCTGGGGCTGTCCATCGTCAAGCACATCGTCGACCGGCATGGCGGCAAGCTGGTGATCCGGAGCAGCGTCGGACGCGGGACACAATGCGAGGTTTCGCTTCCGCTGCCCGGATAGGCGACATCTCACACGCTCTCCGCGGCCCAGTTCCGCTTCCGGCTGGTCTTGCCGATGCCCGGATTGAGGCAGTTGCAGGGATCGAGAGCGCGGTAATGCGCGGCCATCTCCGGCGGCGCGGCGTAGAGATGGCCGACATTGTGCTCGGCGGGATATTTTGCACCCCGTGCGTCGAGCAGAGCCAGGAGGTCATGCTTGACCGTTTCGGGATCGAAGCCGTTCCGCACCACGTATTCCTGATGCATCACGTGGCAGAAGAAATGTCCGTAATACACGCGGGCCGCGAGTTTTTCCGCCAGTGCGGGCGGCAGCCGTTCGAACCAGTCCCGGTCGTTGCGCCGGAGCGCTACGTCGAGCGGCACCAGCGCGGCGCATGTGCGCCGGTGCATCGTCTGATAGCGGATGGCCGCCCCCGCGACGGCGAAACGATGCAGGAAGGCCCGCGCCCCCTCTTTCGGGGTGCAGGCGAACCAATCCCCCTCATGCCCGGTGAAGAACACCGCGAGATGAGCGCGCATTGCCTCGGCCATCGTCCCGGAGACCTTGAGCATCAGATGATGTTCGAAGCGGTCGCGATAGGCTGCGAGGCGCGGCAGAATCTGGGAAGGCAGGCATTTGCTGAACGCCTGAAGCACGTGATCGGCGAGGGCGGGCGGCAGGAAGCGCGACTGCGCGGCGAATCCGTCGAACCGCGCCTTCATCGCGAACCAGCGGGGGAGGCGCTTCGTGCCGATCAGGCGGATCAGCGCCACCATGTCCCGACCGTAGCGTTCCGTGATCTCGAACGCCTCGCGATGGACGTATTCGCCCGCGATCGGCAGTTCCGGAAATCCGGTCAGCACGTCGCGCCGGAGCGTTTCCAGCACGTCGGGCGTATTGGTGCCGATATAGAAGGTCGCCGTGTCCTTTTGCGCGGGAAACGTGTCCAGCCGCGCGGCGAAGACGACCAGCCTCCCCGCGCAGCCCGCGGCGTCGTGCCAGTTTTGCGGGTTGGCGTTGAACCGCGCCGGGCTGTCCGCCTCAACATCCCGGACGCGTGTGGCGTAGCGCGCATCGTGGCCCTTCCCGGCGGTCCAGTCGATCCGGCTTTCGTCGAACGCTCCGCGTTCGAGGGCGGCGAGCATCGCTTCCGGCTCCATTTCCCCGGAGTCCGGACCCAGGGGGATGCCGAGATGATTGACCAGCCGGAGAACGCCATCCGCGCCGACCTGCCCGAACACCGCCATTTCCGTATAGGCCGGCCCCCGTTGCACGAGGGCGCCGCCTGAATTGTTGCTGACGCCGCCCAGCACGGACGCGCCGAGGCAGGACGAGCCGATCACCGAATGGGGCTCGCGCCCCAGCGGCGCCAGGAGGTGTTCGAGCGCGTGCAGCGTCGCCCCAGGCAGGCAGACGACCTGCCGTCCGCCGCCGATGACATGGATTTTGGCGAGGCGGAGCGTGTTGATGAGGACGATCTCGCGATCGTAGCCGTTTCCGTCCGGGACGGAACCGCCCGTCAGTCCGGTATTCGCCGCCTGCATCAGGACGATCTTCCCGGCGGAGACGCAGGCCTGCGCCACGCGCCAGAGTTCGACCAGCGAGCCGGGCCGGACGACGGCGAGGACAGGCCCCTCGCCGCAGCGAAACCCTTTCCGATACCGATAGGTCGCGCTGTCGGAGGTCAGCACGTGACGCCGTCCCACCAGGGCGCGCAAACTATTGAGGAATGCCGTACCAGACATCGGGCTGTGCCGTTTCAGAACGCCGCCTCCGCTTCCGCCGGTCCGGCCGTCCCCATATGCGCCGCGGTCTGCCGCACGACGGGGCCATGGCGGCGTTCCAGGCGGCGGATAGTGAAATGCGCCCGGGCCAGCGCGCGATAATGCGAGAGAAAGGCGGCGTTGAGCGAGGCGCCGCACAGCGCGCCCGCCACCGGCATCATCTGGAGCGCGAATTTGCGCGAAAGGCCGATGCCGTAATGCGACGCGACCTCCGCGACGAGCATGACCACAGGTCGTCCCCGCAGCAGCGCGCGGGCGGAGAAGAAGCCCAGTTCGCTCTCTTCATTGTCCCGTCCGGCGGGGAAGCTGCGCAGGGCGAAGACCTCCAGGCAGGCGCGGCGGGTTTCGTCATCCCGCAGATCCTCGCCCTCTTCCTGCGCGATGCGGGCGATTTCCCGCATGATGGCGAGAGTCGTGAAGCCGATATCCGGCGCGAGACCGAACGCGCCGCCGAAACCGCCCAGCGCTCCGGAAACGGCGACCGCCGCCTGCCCGGCATGGTCGCGCCATGGCGCGCGCTCCGAAGGCGGCTCGTGCTGGATGCCAAGGATGGCGACGTCAAAGGCGCGGGTGATGGCCGCTTCCGCCAGGCCCTGCAGCTTGGCCTGAAAAGCGGGGGCCATGCCGAGCCCGCGCAGGCCGAGCCTCGCCGCCTGGCCGACCGCGCCGCCCATGAGATCCGCCAGTCGCACCAGAACGCCACGGCCCTGCTCGACCCTGGCCAGCACCGACTCGAGCTGTGCGAGCGACTCGGAATCGAGCGAGAGGGCGGCGATTTCGCCCGCATAGGGCGTGGCTGGGCCATTGCTTGACGGGCCATTGCTTGTTGTCATGACGGTCTCCTCATGGCTGGCGATGCGCTTGGCGCAAGGCAAACGCAAGATGCGATAGAATTGTTCATTTGCCCATGGATGAGGATTAAGACAGACAAATGACATATGTGCGCAGATGGGGCGAGGAGACGGACGATGATCAGGAAAATTCGGACGATCGTGACGGCGACTGGCCTCATGGCGTTTTTCGCCGGGCCTGCTCTCGCCGATCCCGCGCATGACATGGCCGCCGCCGGCGCGCCCGCCGGGAAGTCGCTGACCCCCGCGCAACTCGTGGCGCTCCCGGATGGCGGCGCGCCTCCGCCGCCGCATGGCTATACCGAGGTGGAGGATAGCGAGGCCGTGCTGGCGGATTTCAGCGCGACGGTCCGGACGCATCGCACGCTCGGTCTGCCTGGAAACGAGGCGCATCAAAGCACCAATATCCCGAATGATGCGCCGTCTCATTTCAGCATCGGCAACATGCCGGTGAAATTCATCGCACCTGTCGCGCCGCCCTATACTCAGAATGTCTATCGCACGGTCGCGGGGTCGCCCGGGGTTCAGGACGACGTGCTGCTGGAGACGGACGGTCATCCCTGAACGGGGTGCCCAGCGCCTGGAAACAAAAGAGGCGCCCTATGGCGCCTGCATGATATTCTGTTCATCTGATCAGGCACCAATCGCTTCAGCAGAGACCGCCTTGACGAGACCCGCTCAACTGAAACGACCGGCGTCGTATGACATAGGCCGCCTTACGGCGGATCGGCCCCCCAATGTATGACATTGACATGGGCAACCCCTGAATATTCCATGGGTTTGCGATGGAATGTGCTTACGGAAAGACCAGATGACATATCGGCTTCCTTTCATCGCACTGCGCGAAATGGCGCATTTGTTTTGCGCTGAACTGGGCTTTACTTCCTGATCAGTGGATAGCGACCCACCGGATACTTGAAGCTGCCCGATCACCGCAAAATCACGTTAGACCCGTTTTTATGACAAATGAAAGAAATTTTTTTGACTCCCGGATTAAATTTCCGGCCGCCGCGCCTTGGGGCGCGAATCACCGCCGCTTGCGCGGCGACTCGGGTTTGCGCGTGGTGGGGCGTGGTGCGGCCTTCTTCGGTCCGAAGCCGCGGCGGCGCTCCTGCCGCTCATGCTCGCGGACACGACTCTGCTGGCGCAGCACCGCTTCGATCCAGTCATTGAGGGTTTCGCTGTTCGCCTCGGCGGCCGCGAAATCCGGATAGGCCTCGGGGAAGCGCAGCGCCAGCCAGCGCCAGGCCACGAGGCGTTTGTGTCGTTTCTCCGCGCGTTCCAGCTCTTCGCGCCCCGCCTGCACGGGTTGGGGCAGGCGACCCGTTCCCGGCGGCGGCACGGTCCGGCGGGCGGCGTGATCCGTGGCCCAGCGCGTCAGCCGGGCGATGCCGTTATCGCGCTCGTCCACCGGGCACATGGCATAGGTCCAGCGCTCGGTGAGATCGAGGCCGTCGATTCCTTCCAGCGCCGAGGCGATCTCGAAGGCCTGATCCATGTCCGCAAGGCGGTAATTCGGGTCGTCCGGACGCAGGACCGCGCGTTTGATGCGGGACAACACGCCGTAGAGACTTTCCGTGTCCATTTCTTCCGCCACGGCACGGACGATGTCGGCGTCAGGCTGGACCAGCGGTCGCAATTCGAGAATCGGCTCAGGCGGCGCGACCAGTTTCCTGTGGATGAAGGCCGGGCTGCCCGCTTCCGCCAGCACGGCGACGAGCCCGTCCTCATGCTTGCCGTAGCGCCCGGCGCGGCCGCCGATCTGTTTGATTTCCTGCGTGGTGAGGTCGCGGGTGTCGCGCCCGTCGAATTTCCGCAAGGAGCTGAACACGACACGCTTGATGGACAGGTTGAGGCCCATGCCGATCGCGTCAGTGGCGACCAGGATCTCGGCGTCGCCATCGTTGAAGCGGGCGGCTTCGGCCCGGCGCACCTCGGGCGAAAGCGCGCCGTAGACCACGGCCACGCGCCGTCCGCGCGCCAGCAATTCGGCCCGCAGATCCAGCACCTCGCGGCGGGAAAAGGCGATCACGGCGTCGCCGGCCGTCAATTCGCCCAATCGCACCGGCGCTTCGGCGGCTTTGAGCGGGCTTTTGCGCTCGAGGCTGATCTCGTCCAGCGGATCGTCGCAGAGTTCGGCGATGCGCCGGACCAGCGGCGCGCAATCCGGCGCGCCGAGAACATAGAGATGGCGCGCGGGCGCTCCCATGATCGCCGCCGTCCAGGCCGCGCCGCGATCGGGGTCCGCGAGCATCTGCGCCTCGTCGATGATCGCCACGTCGACGGGATGATGAAACGGACACATCTCGACCGTGGCTGCCAGATGGCGGGCGCCGGGCAGGGTGATGCGCTCTTCCCCCGTCGCCAGCGAGGCGGGGACGCCACGCGACAGAAGCGCCTCGCGGAATTCATGCGCCAGAAGGCGGAGAGGCGCCAGGGCCAGCCCGCTTCCGGCGGCGGCCAGCGCGTTCAGCGCAGTGTAGGACTTCCCGCTATTCGTGGGGCCTGTCACCAGGGTGATGCGGCGCTTGAGCGCGCGGGCGGTTTTGAAATGGGCGGCGTAACGGTCCAGCGCGGCGATGCGGGCGATGACGGCGTTGCCGACCTTGCGGCCCGTCGCGGGTTGCGGCTCCGGCTCGACCGGAAGCGCGCGGCCCCGCCATTCCGGAAGGTGGCGGCGGAGCTTCCGCAACTCCTCCGGATCGAACAGGAAGAGTTCCGTCCCGTCCGGCTGGGGGACGCGGCGCGCCACGGGGATGCGGTTCTCGGCGAGCCAGCGCAGGACTTCGCGCTGGCTGCAATGCAGGATCGCGGGAATCGCCGAATAGGGAACGAGACTCTCTTCCCACGTGCGGAGACGTTCCTCCTCGCGGCGCCGCCGCGCCTCGGCGCGCGCCTCGATGCGCGCTTCCTCTTCCCGCCGCGCGCGCTCCGCGGCGAGCATTTCGTCCTCGAATTGCGTATCCGCGATGCCGAACGCGGCGGCGACGGCCTGCGCCAGACGATCCACCTGCGCGCCGGACAGAAATTGCCCGGCATCCGTCAAATCCGCCTGCATCGCCTCCAGCACCGCGCGCGGCGTGTCGCCGAGTTCGCGCATGCGTTCGGCGAGCACCTCGTCCAGCACGGCGCGCAGACCCCCGGCTGTCGCGCGTGGATCATGCATCCGGCTGACGGCCTCGAGCACATCCGGCTTCGTGACCCATTGCTCGCCCGCGCGACGGGCGGCGTTCATCAGTTGCGCCGCCCAGTCCTTGCGGCGCACGTCGCAGAGGCAACGCTCGTAATCGGCCGGTGCGACGTGATCGGCTCCCGGCGCGAGGGCGCGCGCGACCAGTTTTTCGAGCCGGGGCCATTCGCGCGCGGCGGGCGTCAGGCCGGTTTCTTCGGCGGCGGCGGCGATCGCGCGGGCGGCGGGAGAGGAGGCGGCGTCCATGGCTATGCTTGTGCGGGAGTTTCGAGCCTGTCGCAACGCCTGCCGATGGCGCTCAGCGCGGGCAGAGGCGTCTCTCCACGATGCCGCAGACGATATGACCGGCGGTGATGTGGACTTGCTGGATCACCGGCGTCCAGTCCGACGAGGCGCTGAAGACGTGATCGACATCCGGCAGGTCCGTGGTGGCGGAACCGCAAAAGGCGATGGTGGTCAGTCCCGCGCGTCGCGCCTCGGTGAAGGCGCGCAGGATATTGGGGGAGCGGCCGGACGTCGAAATGCCCAGAAACACGTCTCCCGGGCGGCCAAGGGCGAGCACCTGCCGGGCGAAGACATGCTCGTAGCCATAATCGTTGCTGATGGCGGTGAGGCTGGAACTGTCCGTCGTCAGCGCCACGGCGGCGAGCGGGCGGCGGTCGTACATCAGCCGCGCGGTGAATTCGCTCGCGATATGCTGGGCGTCTCCCGCGCTGCCGCCATTCCCGGCGGTCAGCAGCTTGCCTCCCGCCGCGAGCGAATCGGCGATGAGGCCGCCGAGTTCCAGCAATTGCGCGGCGAGCCGCCGGTCCGATGCGAAAGCGGACATCGCCGCCGCGGATTTATCGAGATAATCCCGCATGAAGGCGCGATCCCCGTCGAGATCCATATGGAGGGGAACGGCATCGAGAGGGGAAGCGGCGAATGGCATGACGAAGGCAGTCCGGAAAGAAAACGATGCGAGCCCGGCGAAAACGACCGTGGCGCGGTGATCGGGATATTAGAGGGAAATGCTGAACAAGGCATTAACAGATTGGGGAACAGAGTGGGGCCTCCGCTTGAAAGTCGTCGCCGCGGCGCGGATCGGCGTCATGCCGCCGCGCGTTCGAAGCGATAGATATTGTGCCGCCCGCGCATGAAGATCGTCGTGCCGCGCGGAAACAGGCCGGCGATCGTGGGGTCGGAGACGTCCAGACCTCCGGTGTAAGCGCCGAAGGCCGGGAGGATCAGCCGCCTCTCATCCGTTATGAAACAGGCCCGGGCGATGAGTTGGCCGCGCAGCCGCATCCGGGCCTTGGGATGGAAATGTCCGGATATTTCAATCTGCTCCCCAGTGCGGTCCGCACTCGCCTCGTGCCGGAACACGAACGGCCCCCTTGAGGCGATCGTGGCCCGATGACCGGGCAGTTCCGGGTCTGGCTCGGGATCGTGATTGCCGGACAGCCAGACCGTTTCGATCCGCGCGGCGATGGCCAGAAGGCGCGCTTTCAACACTCTGTCGAGGCGTGCCCAGCCGCCCGCGTCGTGAAAGCTGTCGCCCAGGGCCAGCAGTCGCGCGGGGGCATGCCGTTCGATCGCGTCCTCCAGCGCCGCGAGCGTTTCGACACTGTCCCATGGAGGCAGGATGAGCCCGTGACGATCGAAGGCAGTGCCTTTTTCCAGATGGAGATCGGCCACCACCAGCAGGCTTTCCTCCGGCCAGAACAGCGCGCCGGAGGGATCGAGCAGGAGACGCGCCCCTCCGAGGACGAGCGGCGCGGTGTTCACCGGGAAGCTATCATTGAGGACGCGGCGTGCAGTCCGGCGTGACCGGCCTGCCGTTCATGACCGCGTCGGTGAAGGCCGCCGAGGCGGGGAGGGAGGCGAGGACCGTCTCGGAATGGTCCTTGCCTTTGTAGAGATGGGCCTGAACGAGCGTTCCCGCCGCGCAGGCATCCTTGACGAGGGCAAGCTGGCTGAGCGGCGCGACGTCGGTATCCGCCGTCCCGGTGCCGACGAAGAGGGGAGCGGAGAGTTTCAGCGTGGGGTAAGCCATGGCGCGAATGACCGGCGCGAGCACTTTGGGCAGGGCGGGCGTGAAGGCGTTCTTCTGCGTCAGCCCGTCCGCCTTGATGATGTCATGCAGAGGGGCGAGGCACTCGGTCGATGCTGCGTGGAACGCATTCATGGCCTTGGGCGTGTAGGCCAGCTTCGGGTCGAATGTCGGGTCGATGCTGGCCTGTCCTGCGCCCATCAGGAGCATATAGGCGATCACCCAGCTCGAATCACCTTGCCCGTCGCCCTTGTGGCGCCCCTCCTTGCGTCCGCTGGCGAAGAGAGTCTTCGCGATTTGCGGGGTGATGTAGGGGATACCCGTCGCGACCGTTCCCCGGATGTCGAGCTTCGGAGCATAGAGCGGCGCGTAGGCGGCGGCGGCGAAGGCCGCGCCCCCGCCCTGCGACTGGCCGACGATCATGACGGTGTTGCGCAGGTCCGGCAGGCCGGAGAGGGCGGCGCGTACGCTGTCCAGCACGCTATACGCCTCGGCGCGGGCGTTCAGGTAAGGATGCGGCCCCTCGCCGCCGAGGCCCTGATAATCGGTGGCGACGACGGCGAAGCCGCGCTTCAGCCAGGCGTCGAGATACTCCTTGTCGCGCGCCGAATGCGGGTTGCGCGACGGGGCGCATTGATCGGCGATTCCGACGGTGCCGTGCGCCCAGGCGACGACGGGCCAGCCCCCGGCGGGTGCGGGCCCGTCGGGATAGAGCACTTCGCCCGTTACCTGCACGAGGCCGGAGCCGGTGACGCCGTTCGTCGCCAGATAGGAGATCGACAGCGCCTTGCTCGCGTCGGGTACGGAAAGGGCGGGATCGAGAGGCGTGCTGGAGACCAACTGTCCCGGGGCTTGCGCCGGGGGGACGGTCGAAGCGGTCTTCTCCGCGCCGGAATCATCCGCGCATCCCGCGAGAAGGAGCAGCGCGGCGGAACTGAGGGCGACAGTCAGGGTCTTCATGGCGGGTTCGGTGTCCGGTGAGGAGGGGTCAGCGGGCGGGCTTGCGGAATTTCAATATGGCCTGATCGGTCCGGCCCCGGATGGAGGGATCGAAGACCGGCTTGTCATGCGGGTCCGAAGGGTTGGCGAGCGCCTTGCTTTCGGCCTGGAAGACGAATCCCGCCGCCTCCGCCTGCTGGCGGATGAGCGCCGGGTCGATGCGATGCAGGGATGCGAGATCGCCGGTTGCGCCCGGTGCGGCGACATGGTCGATCACCATGAAGATTCCCCCCGGCTTCAGGGCCGCGAAGGCCGCCTTGTCGAAGGCGAGCGCCGCGTCCGGACTCTGGCCGTAATACAGATCATGGTAATTCTGGGAGGTCCAGACCATATCCACCTTGCGCGGCAGGGCGAGTGCGTCGAGTTTTCGGGTGACGACGGAGACATTCGCGAAGGAGGGCTGCTGCGCGAGCGCGTTCATCGCGTTGAGTGCGCCGGGATGTTTCTCCAGGAGCCAGGCCGGCTCGACGGCCCAGACATGGCCGGTCGGCCCGACCGCATTCGCGAACAGCCGGGTGAAATAGCCCTGGCCCGGCATCACGTCCGCGATCGCCATGCCGCGCCGCACGCCGGCGAAGGCCAGAAGCGCCGCGGGTTTGCGGTCGGCGTCGCGGGCGCGGTCCGTCGCGGGACGATCGGCGTTGCTGATCGCCTGCGCGATGGCGAGTCCGGGACTGCCGGCGGAGAGCGTGGTGGCAATCCGGGCATGGGCCGCCGGGGGGAAGGCGGCCGCCGCCAGCCCGAGCACGGCGGCGCTCCAGAAGGCGGCGCGGGGAAGGGCGGCACATCGTGCAGTCATCATGTCTCAACTCCGGTTTGCTCTGTCAGCCCTCCCGCCGGCCGTCCTGTCGGCGGGAGGGCGACGGCGCTCCCTGCTACGGTAGCCAGAATGACCCGTGTCCGGAAGGGGCTCGTTGGTGGCCGGAGCGATCGCCTCGGCCATCAGCATTTCCGCCTCCGCCAGCAACTCGTCCTCCGCCATGCCGCCCACGCGCTCGCGGCCCATCTCCAGCATGATCGGCACGGCGAGCGGCGAAATATGGTCGAGGCGGCGATGCACCAGCCCCTCCCGCGCGCGCCTGAGCATCGCGGCGATGCGGGAGAGGTCGGTCAGGCCGCTCGCCGCGTCGGCCCATGTCGCGCGGAGCAGGATGTGATCGGGCTGATGCTTGCGGAGCACGTCATAGAGAAGATCAGTGCTGACGGTGATCTGGCGTCCGGTCTTCCGGCGCGAGGGAAGATCGCGGTCCACGAGCCCGGCGATGATCGCGACGTTGCGGAAGGTGCGGCGCAGGAGCGAGCTTTCCGCCATCCAGTCGTCCAGATCCTCGCCCAGCATGTCCTCGCTGAACAGCTCCGCGATGTCCGTCGGCTCGCGCAGGCACCAGCAGGCGATGACGTAATCGGTGGCGACGAAGCCCAGCGGCCCGCATCCGGCGCGCTCCAGCCGCCGCGTAAGAAGCAGGCCCAGCGTCTGATGAGCGTTCCGCCCCTCGAACGTATAGGCGACGAGATGCCAGTGCCCGTGACGCGGGAAGGTCTCGACGAGCAGCCCGCCTTCTCCGGGCAGTTCGGAGCGGCGCGCCTGCGCCGCGAGCCATTCGCGTACGGGGTCGGGCAGGGTCGGCCACGCGCGTTTGTCGTGCAGGAGCGCGCGCACGCGGCGGGCGAGATTGCTGGTGATCGCCATCCAGCTTCCGCCATAGACCGGGATTTTGGGCCGGTCGCCGCTCCCGCGCGCGACCTCGATCGCCATGTCGCGAATCCCGAGAAAGACGAGCTGCTCCCCGCCGAAGACGAAGCTGTCGCCCTCGGTCAGTTGATTGGCGAAATACTCCTCCACCTCGCCGAGGACGGGCCCGCCGCGCAGGCGGATTCGGAGCATCGGCGCTTCGACGATGGTGCCGATATTCATGCGGTACTGCCGCACGACCTGCTCGTTCCGCACCCAATATTGGCCAAGGGAATCGATCACGAGGCGGCGATGGCGGTCATAGGCGCGCAGGGCGTAGCCGCCATGCTCGACATAGGCCAGCACGTCGTCGAAATCCGCGCGGGCGAGAGCGGCGTAAGGCCCGGCGGAGGTGATCTCCGCATAGAGCACATCGGCGGTGAAGGGCGCGGCGCAGGCCATTCCGAGGACATGCTGCGCCAGCACGTCCAGTCCGCCGGGGCGCGGGGCGGGGCCGTCGAGATCGCCCGCCGCGACGGCCTGGCGGGCGGCCTCGCATTCCAGCACCTCGAAGCGGCTGGCGGGGACGAGAAGGGCGCGCGAGGGCTCGTCCAGCCGGTGGTTGGCGCGGCCGATGCGCTGCATGAGGCGGGAGACGGATTTCGGCGCGCCGATCTGGAGGATCTGGTCCACCCCGGCCCAGTCGATCCCGAGATCCAGCGAGGCCGTGGCGACGATGGCGCGCAATTTCCCCTCGGCCATGGCCGTCTCGACACGGCTCCGCTGCTCGATCTCCAGCGAGCCGTGATGCAGCGCGATGGGCAGCGTCTCGTCGTTGATCCGCCAGAGCGCCTGAAAGATCAGCTCCGCCTGCGCCCGCGTGTTGACGAAGACGATGCTCATCCCGGCGGCCCGGATGCGGGACAGCACGGCCTGCGCGGCGTTGACGCCCATATGCCCCGCCCAGGGCAGATACCAGTCCTCCGAATCCGCCATGCCGGACGGGATCAGCGTCCGCACGTCCGGCGGAGCGCCCGCGCGTGCCTGTACGAGACGGACGCGCCGCGCCTCTCCCCCCGGCGCGAGGAAGGCCGCGACCGTCGCGGGATCGGCGATGGTCGCGGACAGGCCGGTCCGCCGCGCCTGCGGGGCGAGGCGGGACAGGCGGGCGAGGCAGAGCGCCAGATGATCGCCGCGCTTGGTGCCGTAGAGCGCGTGGATCTCGTCGATCACCACGGCGCGCATATTCCCGAACAGCGCGGGCGAATCGGGCCAGGACAGCATCAGGGCGAGGCTCTCCGGCGTGGTCAGGAGGATGTCCGGCGGGGCCGCGCGCTGCCGGGCGCGGGCAGCGGCGGAGGTGTCGCCCGTTCGCGACTCGATGCGGACGGGAAGGTCCATCTCCGCGACGGGGCGGGAGAGCGTGCGGGCGATATCGGCGGTCAGCGCCTTGAGGGGGGAGATATAGACCGTGTGGATGCCGCGCCGCTGCTCCGGCGGCGTTTCGGACAGTTCGATCAGGCTCGGCAGGAACCCGGCCAGGGTCTTGCCCCCGCCCGTCGGGGCGATGAGCAGGGCGGACTGTCCCTTTCGCGCCAGAGCCGCCATTTCGATCTGATGCGGATAGGGGTGCCACCCATTGGCCGTGAACCACGTTGAGAAGAGGGCGGGCAACGTCATGATCGGGCCAGGAGATGGGCCAGGGCAGGGGCGGAAGAAGAATGAAAGCGACGGAATGGCTCGTGCCGAGGGCCGAGGGACTCTACTGCGCGCCGGGTGATTTCTTTATCGACCCGCTGGTTCCGGTGCCGCGCGCGGTGATCACCCATGGCCATGCCGATCACGCCCGGCCGGATCACGGCGCGGTGCTGGCGACGGAGGAGACGCTCGCCATCATGCGCCTTCGCCTCGGAGAGGATCGCGCGGGCGCAACGCAGCAGCCCCTGCGTTATGGCGAGGAGCTGACCGTCGGCGGGGTGCGGCTGCGTCTGGAACCGGCGGGGCATGTGCTGGGCAGCGCGCAGGCGGTGATGGAACGCGCCGGGACGCGCGCGGTGGTGAGCGGCGATTACAAGCGCGCGCCCGATCCGACATGCCGCGCCTTCGCGCCCGTGCCGTGCGACCTGTTCGTGACCGAGGCCACCTTCGCCCTCCCGGTGTTTCGTCATCCAGATCCTTTGCGCGAGATCGACAAGCTCCTGCGCGACGTGAAGCTCTTCCCCGACCGCACTCATGTGGTGGGATGCTATGCGCTGGGCAAGTGTCAGCGCCTGATCGCCCTGTTGCGGCAGGCGGGATATGACGGGCCGGTCTGGCTCCACGGCGCGCTGCGTCCGCTGTGCGGACTCTATGAGCGGTTCGGCGTGGCGCTCGGGGATCTGCGCCCGGCGACGGAGGCGGCGAAGGGCGAGTTGTGTGGCGGGATCGTGCTCGCGCCGCCCGGGGCGATCGCGGATCGCTGGGCGCGGCGTCTGGCCGATCCCGTGGTCTGCCTCGCCTCGGGCTGGATGCAGGTCCGGCAGCGCGCGAAATCGCGCGGAGTGGAGTTGCCTCTCATCATCAGCGACCATGCCGACTGGGACGCGCTCCTGACCACCTGCCGCGAGGTGGGGGCGGAGGATATCTGGGTCACGCATGGGCGCGAGGACGCGCTGATCCATGCGCTGGCGGGGTTCGGCATTCGCGGGCGGGCGTTGCGGCTCATCGGCTATGAAGAGGACGAGACCGCATGAGACTCTTCTCGGCCTTGTTGGAGCGTCTGGCCTTCACCCCGGCGCGGACGGTCAAGCTCGCCCTGCTGCGCGCCTATTTCGCCGAGGCGCCGGACCCGGATCGCGGCTATGCGCTCGCGGCCATCGCCGGGACGCTGGTTCTTCCGGCGGCGAGACGGTCGCTGATCCGCGACATCGCGACGGCGCGGGTCGATCCGGTGCTGTTCGAGCTGTCCTATGATTATGTCGGTGATCTGGCGGAGACGGTGGCGCTGATCTGGCCCGTGCGGGAAGCGGCCGTCGAGGAGCCGCCCTCCGTGTCTCTCGTCGTGGAAACGTTGCGCGCGGCGACGAAGAGCGAGATGCCCGGGATCGTGGAGCGGTGGCTCGACGCCTCCGCCCCGTCCGTGCGCTATGCGATCCTCAAGCTCATGACCGGCGGCCTGCGTGTGGGCGCGTCCGGGCGGCTGGCCAAGACGGCGCTGGCGGAGATCGCCGGGATCGCGCCCGACGAGATCGAGGAGATCTGGCACGGGCTGGAGCCGCCCTATCGCCCGCTCTTCGACTGGATCGAGGGGCGCGAGAGCCGGCCCGATCCCGCCGGCGCGCCGGTCTTCCGCCCGCCGATGCTGGCGCATCCGCTGGAGGACGCCGATCTGGCCGCGCTGGACCCCGAGGACTGGCGCGCCGAGTGGAAATGGGACGGAATCAGGGTCCAGCTCGTCCGCACCGCCGGGGGCGTGCGGCTGTATTCCCGCACGGCGGAAAATATCGGCGCGGCGTTTCCGGAGATTCTCGACGCGCTCGACGCGACGGGGGAGGCCGTGGCGCTCGACGGGGAATTGCTGGTCCTGCGCGACGGCGAGGCCGCGCCTTTCGCCGAGTTGCAGCAGCGGCTGAACCGCAAGACGCCGACGGGCGCGATGATGGCGCGCTTTCCGGCCTTTGTGCGCCTCTATGACATTCTGTTCGACAACGGCGAGGACGTGCGGGGGCTCGCCTTCGACGTGCGGCGCAAGCGTCTCGAAGCCTGGGTGGAGCGCGTGAGACCGGAGCGTATGGATCTTTCGCGGCTGATTCCGTTCGCCGATTTCTCCGAACTCGCGGCCCTGCGCGAAGCGGCGCGGGCGGCGTCCATCGAGGGGCTCATGCTCAAGCGGGGGGCGTCCGCCTATCTGCCCGGCCGTCCGCGCGGGATGTGGTGGAAGTGGAAGCGCGCGCCGCTGACGGTGGACGCCGTGCTGATGTATGCCCAGCGCGGCCACGGGAAGCGGAGTTCCTATTATTCGGACTTCACCTTCGGTCTCTGGCGGGAGGGCGAGGACGGGCCGGAGCTGGTGCCGATCGGCAAGGCGTATTTCGGCTTCACTGACGAAGAATTGCGCTTTCTCGACCGCTGGGTCCGGCATCACACGATCGGGCGGTTCGGGCCGGTGCGGGAGGTGGAGAAGGCGCTGGTGCTGGAGATCGCCTTCGACGCCGCGCAGCGTTCGACACGTCACAAAAGCGGGATCGCCCTGCGTTTCCCGCGGATCGCGCGCATCCGCGCCGACAAGCCCGCCCATGAGGCGGACGGGCTGGACGCGTTCGTGAAAGCCTATCTCGCGCACTGAGCGTCGCCGCCCTTGTCGTCCGGTACCTGAGCGCCACTTTAACGCGACGGAGAGGCGTGCTAGGGGCAGGCCGAGATGATGCGCCCATTGATCGCCGTGCTGAACGGCCCCAACCTCAACATGCTCGGTCTGCGCCAGCCGGAAATCTACGGACGGGCGACGCTTGACGACGTGGAGCAGCTTTGCCTCGCCACGGCCGAGAGGCTCGACGTCGCCCTCGATTTCCGTCAGACGAATATCGAGGGCGAGCTGATTTCCTGGGTTCAGGAGATGCGGGGACGCGCGCGCGGCGTCGTCATCAACCCCGCCGGGTACGGCCATACGTCCATCGCGCTGATGGACGCGCTGCTGGCGGTGGGGGTGCCGACGGTCGAGGTGCATATTTCCAACATCCATCGCCGGGAGGATTTCCGCCGCCACACCTATACCGCGCGCGCCGCCATCGGCGTGATCTGCGGGCTCGGCGTGCGGGGATACGCCCTGGCGATGCAGGCAGTTTTTGACATGATCGAGGACGAGGACGAGAGATGAGCCGTATGCTCGTGGACGCGGATGCCATCCGGGCATTGGCCGACATTCTGACGGAAACCGGGTTGACCGAGATCGAGGTCGCCGAGGGGGACAGCCGGGTGCGCGTGGTACGGGGGGGCGTGGTGACGCAGGTCGCCGCTCCTATCGCCGCGGTTGCCTCGACCGCCGCGGCGCCTGCCGCTCCGGCCGATCTGTCGAAACATCCGGGCGCGGTCACGAGCCCGATGGTCGGCGTGGTCTATCTGACGCCCGATCCGACCTCGCCGCCTTTCGTGTCGGAAGGTCAGACCGTCGCGGCGGGGCAGACGCTGATGCTGATCGAGGCGATGAAGACCTTCAACCAGATCAAGGCGCCGAAATCGGGCAAGATCGCGAAGATCCTCGTGGTCTCCGGCAATCCGGTCGAATACGGTGAGCCTTTGGCGATCATCGAATAAGGTTCTGGCGCTCATGTTCTCCAAGATCCTGATCGCCAATCGCGGCGAGATCGCCTTGCGTATCCTCCGCGCCTGCCGCGAGATGGGGATCGCGACCGTCGCGGTGCATTCGACAGCCGACGCCGACGCGATGCATGTGCGCCTGGCCGACGAGGCCGTCTGCATCGGGCCGCCTTCCTCGCGCGATTCCTATCTCAACGTGGCGGCCATCCTGTCGGCGGCGACCATCACCGGGGCCGAGGCGATCCATCCCGGCTACGGCTTCCTCTCCGAGAACGCCGATTTCGCCGAGACGGTCGAGGCGCACGGGCTGACCTTCATCGGCCCGACCGCCCGGCACATCCGCATGATGGGCGACAAGATCACCGCCAAGACGACGATGCAGGCGCTGGGCGTGCCGCTCGTGCCGGGATCGGACGGGGCGTTGCGTTCGGTCGAGGAGGCGCGCGCGGTCGCCTCCCGGATCGGCTATCCGGTGCTGATCAAGGCGGCGGCGGGCGGCGGCGGGCGCGGCATGAAGGTCGCGCGCGGCGAGGACGAACTCGAGGAGGCATGGAGCGTCGCGCGCACCGAAGCCCGCGCGGCCTTCGGCAATGACGAGGTCTATCTGGAGAAATATCTGGATCGTCCGCGCCATATCGAATTGCAGATTCTCGCCGATACCCATGGCAACGTGGTTCATTTCGGCGAGCGCGACTGCTCCCTGCAGCGCCGTCACCAGAAGCTGCTGGAGGAGGCGGGTTCGCCCGCGCTCACGGCGGAAGCGCGCGACGCCATCGGCGCCACGGCGACGGCGGCGCTGGCGAAGATGGGCTACCGCAACGCCGGGACGCTGGAGTTCCTCTATCAGGACGGGCAGTTCTGCTTCATCGAGATGAACACCCGCCTCCAGGTCGAGCATCCCGTTACCGAGATGGTATGCGACGTGGATCTCGTGCGCGAGCAGATCCGCATCGCGGCGGGCGAGCCGCTCGGCTACGGGCAGTCGGACATCTCGTTCAGCGGGCATGCGATCGAATGCCGCATCAACGCCGAGGACCCGGAGACCTTCGCCCCCAATCCCGGCACGATCACCGTCTTTCACGCGCCGGGGGGCCTGGGCGTGCGGATGGACAGCGCGATCTATGCCGGATATCGGGTGCCCCCCTATTACGACAGCATGATCGCCAAGCTGATCGTTCACGCGCCCACGCGCGCCGAGGCGATCGCCCGGATGCAGCGCGCGCTGGACGAATGCGTGGTGGATGGGGTGAAGACGGTGATTCCGCTGCACCGCCAGATTCTCGCCGATCCGCAATTCCGGAAGGGCGATTACACCATCCATTGGCTGGAGCGTTTCGTCGATTCCCTGAAATCCTGAACGCTGCGGGAAAACGGAGAGCGCGCCATGTCCTATTGTGAAACGCTGCGGCTTCAGGCGGTGCCGGGGAAGGCGGCCAATGTGCTTCTTTCCCTCGCCGGACTGACGGATGTTGGACTCTGGTCGGTCGATATCGGACTCCTCAACCGGATCTACGTGATGCGGGTCTCCGATTCTCCGGAGGCGCTGGATGCGGCGCCGCTCGACGCGCCGGAGGCAAGTCTCCCTTTCCTTCAGGGCGTCGAACGCACGCGCTGGCGCTGCCTCGGGGCGGGGCCGAAGCCTGCCGGGCATTATGGCGGCGTGTATGAATGGCGCTGCTACGACGTGAATCCGGGCCGGTCGGCGGAGGCGGAGGCGCTGTTTCTCGCCTCCTTGCCGGGACGTGAGACCCTGTCGCCGCTGGTCGCCGTGATGGCGTCGATCGACGGCCCCCAGCGTTTCGCCCATCTCTGGCCCTATGCCGATCCGAATGCGCGCGCGGCGATCCGGGCGCGTAGCGTGCAGGAGGGGCTCTGGCCGCCTCCGGGCTTCGCCCTCACCGTCTCGCGGATGGAAAACGAACTCCTGATTCCGGCGCAAAACTCGGCCTGGCGCTGAAGGGCGCGGCTTCGGGCATGTGAAAGCGGCTCCTTATGGCGTGCGCCGGATCGGAGCCTGTTCCGGCATCGCCTCGGCCTGACCTTGCCGGATGCCGAGCGCCGCGAGAATGGCCGCGTTCAGCCCGGCCGGGGTGATGTCGGTGATCTTGTGCTCGGCGGGAGTGAGGTCGGTGGGCCGGCCGTGGACATAGCGGATGATCAGATAGGGCGTTTCCCGTCCGGCGTCCGGGTCCAGATCCCCGGGCAGGGAGGGGCGGTGATCGCCGAAGAACACCAGCAGCACGTCCGCCTCCATGCGCTCCAGATCGTTCATCAGCGTCGCGAGCATCCGATCGCTGTTGCGCAGATGGGCTTCATAGGCGGCGCGCGGCGTTTCCAGCCCCAGGCGGCCCCTGGCCCAGGGGCCGTGATTCTCCATCGAGACGCCATGGATGAGGCGCGGCGGGACGGTGCTCTCGACGAGGCGGGAGAGCGCCTCACCGAAGGAACGATCCGCGACATAGGGGCCGGCGCGCTCGGCGGTTTCGAACGCCTCGCCGCCGATCAGCCGCGTGAAACCCCAGCGCGGCAGAAGGCGGTCGCGGCCGTAGAAACGCAAATCATGCGGGTGAAGGAAAATCCGCTCGCCATAGTGTGCGGCCAGCCGGTTCGGGAGCGCATGGAGCCGCGTCTCCTCGCCGGAGAGGAACGGATCGTATTGCCGGAATCCCAGTTGCTCCTCATCGAGGCCGAACAGCACGCCATATTCGGACCGCATGGTGTAGGCGCCGAAACCGCTGACGCGCAGATTTCCCCACTGCGCCGCCTTGCGCCGGGCGTCCGCCAGTCCCGGCAGGGGGGAGGCTCCCGGGAACAGAGCTTCCGGGTCGCAGAATGATTCGCATTGCACGACCAGCAGCGTGGGCAGGGGCTGGCCTGCCATGCATCGCGGCGGTGGGGGGAGCGGGGGCGCATTTTTCCAGCGATGACGATAGGTCACGAGGGTCGCGATCAGGCCGTGACGGCGGAAATCGGCGCGCAGGGCCGGCTGTCGCATCAGCGGAGTGGATTTCAGCAGGACTCGCAACAGCACGAGGGAGAGCCCGCAGAGAAGCAGGCCGGAGAGTCGGACGGCAAGGCTGCCATGCAAGACGGACCAGATCAGGAGTGGCGGCATGGTGAGGGCGGCGATGAGAAGAAGCGTCCTGATCCCCGGAGACAGGGCATGAAGATAGAATTTCGGTTCCCGCAGGAAGGAGACGAGAACGACGAGATCGGAAAAGACCAGCGGCTCGTCCAGCAGGCGCAGCTTGATCGTTGACCCCGCGACGAGCACGATTTCCAGAGCGAGCGTCACGCCAAGTCCGACGAAGGGCCGTCCGCAGAGCATGTCGATCAAACCGAGGACCGCGAGCGGCGGGAGTGTGCGG
Organism: Acidomonas methanolica; assembly: GCF_004346035.1. Classification (GTDB taxonomy): domain Bacteria; phylum Pseudomonadota; class Alphaproteobacteria; order Acetobacterales; family Acetobacteraceae; genus Acidomonas; species Acidomonas methanolica. The sequence goes on from NZ_SLZN01000009.1 coordinate 86,422, forward strand.
AGCAGGAAGGCGCTCGTCGAGCGTGCGCGGCGCGGCGCGGCGAGCGCGTCGAGAAGTTCGGTGGCGATGACGAGCAGGAGGCAGGACCACAACAAGATATTCATCCGGTAGATTGTCTTCGCACGTTGTCACCAAAAATCGGGTTGAGAGCCATAGGCTTGCCACAGATTGCGTTCAGAAAGACGACGGGAAACGGAGTGGAAGCCCCGTAGCAGGCGTTTCCCCTTGCGGCTATAAGGCGCGTGAAATGATCATTATTCCTCATTGGGCTTCCGGGTCTGGCCCTTCCGCATCTTGTCCCGGCGTGTGGCTGCCCACACCGCCCTGGTTGCAGGGGAAGCAGGTCGCCCGTGATGCGACCGGGGAGATACACGGCAGGGGCGCCGCCGATCCGGCCGGAATTCTGTCTGGCGAATGTCTGGATGAAATCGCAGCGCTCTTCGCATTGATCCGGCGGGAGCGGGTGGGGGGCGCGTTCTGGGCGCCCGCGCCCGACGCTGATGAGACGATCGAGCATATCCTGCGGCTCCCGGCTGAGGAGCGCGCGGCGCATGGGGTCTGGACCGCCCTGCGTGACACCCTGCCTCTCGACAGGACGCTCGTTCTCCCGCCCGGCTCCGCCGTCCCGGCCTGGCTCGCAAGGGAGGCGGGCGAGGGGGGAAGCCGGATTCTGACGCGCGGCTTCGACGCGCATCGCGTGCTCGGCCCGCATGTCACGCTGTGGTGCGCCGAACCGGACGCCCTGACCGAGTGCCTGGCCGTGTTGACGCTCGCCTATGGCGGAGTCGTCCAGCGTGTTGGAGAACGACGGGAGGAGCTGGGCGCGGCCTGGGCATATGAGAGGGTGCGGTTCGGCACACGCTATGTTTCTCCGTTGACGGGCCAGCCGTGGAGCGCCGAAGAGGCGATCCGCTATCTCGGCATGGTGCGGCGGCAGATGGAGGAAAATCGCCGGATCGCCGTCTGTACGGGCGTCGCGTGGTGGAAGCGGCGCAAGATCGCCGCCTTTCTCGCGGGGTCCGCTCCCCCCGTCTTCCGCCGGACGGCACGGGCGGCGATCCGGACGGCGGAAGCGCGCGGCGGGGATATCGCCGTCTGGTCGTCCCGCCTTTCGCCGGCGCTCAGGCAGTGCGCGACGCGGCGCGGGATCGGCCTGCGGCTGATGGAGGACGGTTTTATCCGCTCGGCGGGGCTGGGCAGCGACCTGTTGCCGCCCTCGTCCATCGTCATCGATTCGCGCGGCATCTATTTCGATCCGACGCGGGAGAGCGATCTCGAACATCTTCTGGCCACGGCGGCGTTCGATCCGGAACTGCTTGAACGCGCGCGCGCCCTGAGGCAGGTGCTCGTGAGCCGCGGCGTCACGAAATATGCGGCGGGAGCAGGCGGGGCCGCCACGGCTCTTCCCGATGACGGCCGTCGCGTCATTCTCGTGCCCGGCCAGGTGGCGGACGACTTGTCGGTCCGGCTCGGCGCGCCGGAAATCGGCGGAAATCCCGGACTGCTCATGCGCGTGCGGGAAGAGAATCCCGACGCGCTGATCGTCTATCGTCCGCATCCGGATGTCGATGCGGGGCATCGCGCCGGAGCGATTCCGGATGAGGACGCCCTGCGTCTCGCCGACGTCATCAGCCGGGACGGACCGATCACCGCATGGATCTCCCGTTGCGACGAACTGCATACCATGACGTCGCTCGCGGGCTTCGAGGCGCTGCTGCGCGGCAAGAAGGTCGTCACCTACGGGCGGCCTTTCTATTCCGGCTGGGGATTGACGGAAGATCGGAGCACGCCCTGCGTGCGGCGCAACAGGGAGCGGTCGCTCGACGAACTCGTCGCCGCGACGCTCTTCCTCTACCCGCGCTATCTCGATCCCCTGACCGCCTTGCCCTGCACGCCGGAACTTCTCATCGAGCGTCTGAACGACGCGCGTCTCTGGCAGCCGAATCTGACGATGCGCGTCCGGCGCCTTCAGGGCGGCCTGCGACGCTGGATCACGCGCAGGCTGGCCCGACGCCGCGTTTTCGCGCAAAAGGGGGCTTGATCATGCAGCAGATTCTCCCCGCCGAGACGACCTCGCCCGTCGCCGAACATCTTCCCCAGCTTCCCATCAGGAATTTCCTGTTTCTCCAGGGGCTTATGGGACCATTCTTCGAACGCGTCGGCGCACGTCTGCGGCGGGACGGCTACGGCGTCTACAAGGTGAACTTCAACGGGGGCGACTGGTGGTACTGGGCGCATCCCGGCGCGATCAATTATCGCGGCGATGCGAGGCAATGGCCCGCGACGCTTCGCCGGATCATCGCCTCGCGCAAGATCACCGACGTTCTTCTTTTCGGCGATTGCCGTCCGCTGCACCGCACCGCGCTGGAGATATGCAAGGAGCTGCATCTTCCCGTTCATGTGTTCGAGGAAGGTTATCTCCGCCCCGACTGGGTCACGCTGGAACTCGGCGGCGTGAACGGGCATTCGACCCTGCCACGCGATCCGGACTACTACCTGCGGACGGCCGCGATGCTGCCACCCGCAGGCAAGCATTTCCCGGTGCCCTCTTCCTTTCGCCGCCGCGCGTTCGAAGGCGTGATCTACAATGCGGCCGATCTGTTGTCGCGGGGGATCTATTTCAACAACTGGACGACGCATCGCCCGTGGCATCCCGTCCGCGAGGGGATCGGCTGGCTGCGGAAGATCGGGCGGGGAAAAGGGGCCCGCAGCCGCTCCACCGCGCTGGAGGCGAAGCTCAAGACGCTGGACGGGCGCTATGTTCTCTTTCCGCTCCAGCTCGACGCCGATGCGCAGGTGCGGATGCATTCCGATTTCGCGGATATCGCGGAAGCGATCACGACGGTCATCTCGTCTTTCGCCGCCCATGCGCCGGTCGATCTCCGGCTCGTCATCAAGGAGCATCCGCTGGATAACGGCGTGAAGGACTGGAAGGGGCTCGTCGCGGAAATTTCCGCGCGCTGCGGGGTCGCCGGCCGGGTTGATTACATGGAGGCCGGGGATATCGCGGCGGTCGTGTGCCAGGCGCGCGGCATTGTAACGATCAACAGCACGACCGGCACGCTTTCCGTCGCGTGCGGCGTGCCGACGATCACGCTGGGACGGGCCGTGTACAACATCGACGGTATCACGCATCAGGGCTCGCTGGACACGTTCTGGACGGCCCCGACACCGCCTGATCCCGCGGTGTTCGGCGCGTTCCAGCGTGTTCTGGTCCATAGCTGTCTGGTGCCGGGCGGATTCTTCTCGGACGAGGCGCTCGAGACGCTCGTCTCCGCCGCGATCGAGCGTCTCGAGCGCCATGCGCCGATCGCTCATCGGGCGCGGACGGCTCCGTCCTCCGCGTCCTCCCACGGCTGAATCCCTCATGACAGAGACAAGGAAACAGCTGTCCATCCTGTTCGACATTTCGCGCCTGATCTCCCGTGCGGCGGAGCCGGTTCCCACCGGCATCGACCGTGTCGAGCTGGTTTATGCGGAGTATCTCCTGGCCCGCTACGCCGACCGGCTGACCTTCGGCGCCATGCACCCGATTCTGGGAACCTATGGCGCGCTTCCCTTCGATCAGGCGAAGGATTTCGTGCTGGAACTTCAGGCCGTCTGGAACGGGAGACCGGACGGGCCGAAAGCCGGGCGGCTCGGGGCGGCGCTGCGCCGCCAGACGCTTCGGCGCCTGCGGCCGAAGATCGGCGGCGAGATCGTTCATCTGCACGTCTCGCATCATCATCTGACCCGGCCGCGCGTGATCCGGAATGTCGTGCGCGGCTATCGCGCGCGCTTCGTGCCGATGGTGCATGATTTCATTCCGCTGGATTATCCGGAATATGCGCGGCCCGGCGAGCCCGCGCGGCACGAGACGCGGATTCGCACCGTGACGCGCTATGCCGGCGGCGTCATCGTGCCGTCACAGGAAGTGCAGGAGGCGATGCAACGCCGGCTGGTCGCGGCCGGGCGGGCGCATGTTCCGGTCTGGATCGTACCGCACGGGGTGCATAAACATCCCCCGAGCGATCTGCCGCCGCATCGCAGCGATCGCCCCTATTTCGTGTGTCTCGGGACGATCGAGCCGCGCAAGAACCATCTTCTGCTGCTCAATCTCTGGCGGCGTCTGGTGACGGAACTGGGTCCGAAGGCGCCCAAGCTCGTGATCATCGGCAAACGCGGGTGGGAAAACGAGAATATTCTCGACATGCTGGACCGCTGCGAAGTGCTGCGCGGCCATGTCGAGGAGCATAACGGGCTCTCGGACGGGGAGGTCGTGCGCTATCTCCTGGGGAGCAGGGCGCTGCTTTTCCCGTCTTTCGTCGAAGGCTTCGGCCTGCCGCTGGCCGAAGCCCTGTCGCTCGGCGTGCCCTCCATCTGCTCCGACATTCCCGTGTTGCGCGAGGTCGGCGGCGATGCGGCGATCTATGTCGATCCCCTGGACGGCGTGGGATTCCGGGCGGCGATCGACAAGGCGCTGCGACACGAACTGCTTCCGGATGCGACCATGCGGGCGCTCAGGGCGTGGAAGCCGCTCTCATGGACGGAGAGCGTCGGGATGGCGATGGCGCGGATCGAGGCGGGCTGAGGGGTCAAAGAAGAACGGCGCGGCGTTCCAGACTTCTCCGACCCGGCGACGACGTTTCCATCGCCGGGATCTGGGAAGTCTCCGCAGGTCAATGCGGCGGGGCGAGCGCTTCGGTGGCGACGCCGCGTGCGGTCGAGCCCGCCGTGGACCCGACCTGGGACGCATAGGAGCGGGCGCTGTTGTAATTCGCCGGATAGGGGCTGTTGCCCACCGCATATGCCGCCTTGCCCGGCGCGGCCACGGAGGGCGGCGTGGCGGACGGGGTCGACGCGGCGGCGGGCAGGGCCACGCGCGAGAGAATGGAGCGCAGCGGGTCCGCGCCGCTGTTGTTGACGCGCATGGTGACGACGATGTCTTCCGGCCCGACGGTCTGGCCGTAATAGGCGCGATTCGCGCCACTATCGACGGTGAGCTTCGAGCCGCCGAGCGAGACGCCCGCGAACAGCCCTTTCGATCGCTGGATTGCGACGATATCGGTGTTCGCGGCGCCCGCCGTGCTGTCCTCGAGACCGCTGCCGACGGTCGCGAAGGAGGCGGAGGCGGCGGCGTTGAACTTGAACTGGCTGTCCAGCAGCGCCTGCAACCCGCGATCCGACATCACGAACAGCATCATCTCCGAATCTTCCATGCCAAGCTGGATGCCGAGCGAACCGGAGCTGAGCGTGTAGAAGGCGGGGTCCGACCATGATCCCTGCGCGGCGCGCGAAAGCAGCAGGCAGCCGCCGCCGGAGCCGCCGATGCCGATCGAGATGCGGAAGATGGACGGGCACACCAGCACGGCGCGGGCCTGGGCGAGATAACGCTGGGCGCGGGATTTCGCCGTCGTTCCCTTGAACAGGTCCTGTACGGCGAGGGTCGCCTTGTCCACCAGCTCCTGCTGTGCGACGGCGCCGGCGGCATATGCGGGACGCTGCAAGCCTGCCGTCACGACGCCGAGGGCAAGTCCGGTCAGAAGCATCTGGCGGAACCGGGAACGGATCAACGGCATTGGGTCAGGCCTCTCGGACGGTAATGACGCCATGTTCGTCACATGGAAATATGGTTGAATCATGAAGCGGCGTTTCAGTCCAGTGCGATGCCGGCCGCATTCGCCAGCGATCGTGCGACTCCCGGGGCGGCGGCGAAGAGCAGCGCCCCGCCCGTCAGCCCGCCGTCGCGCAGGAAAGGGGAGGCGATCGCGCCGGCCTCCCCCAGAAAGACCAGCGCGGCGGCGACGTCCCAGAGATTGATGACCATCTCCAGATAGGCATCCTGCCGCCCGCTGGCGACGTCGCAGAGCGCAAGCGTGCCCGAGCCGCAGGTCCGGGGCATGACGCCGAGGGCCATGAAGGCGTCGATCTTGCCGGTATAGGTCTGCCGCGTCACTTTGGGGCTCCAGCCCATCTCCACTATGGCGGTCGTCGGGTCGGTGACGGGGGACGCCGTGAGCGGGCGTCCGTTCAGGAACGCCCCGTGCCCGCGCCGCCCGGTATAGATCTCGCCCAGCGCCGGCGCGTTGACGACGCCCGCCACCGGCTCGTCATGATGCATCAGCCCGATGGAAATGCACCAGCGTTCCCGCCCCCGCGCGTAATTCGACGTTCCGTCGATCGGGTCCACGACCCAGACATAGCCGCTATGGCGCGCCTCGTCCGACCGCCGTCCGTTTTCCTCGCCGAGGAACCCGTCATCCGGAAACAGGGCGCCGAGACGCTCGGCGAGGAACTGTTCCACCGCGCCGTCCGCCTCCGTCACATAATCCTGCACCCCTTTCGTCCCGCCCTGCGGACCGCCTGGGGGTGGGCGCAGCTTCATCGCGAGGGCGGCGGCCTCCGCGGCGACGGCTTCCGCCGCGGCCAGACGCAGCGCGCGCTCCCGTTCGTCCTGAAGGGCGGGATCGTATGGGCCGGAACGGGTCATGACAGGCTCCTGAGCGGGTTCAGTCCGCGCGCAGCGTGACCCCGAGGGTCGCGCGTAGCGAGGCGGTGATGGCGGGATCTTCCAGAAGGGCGAGGCGCGCCGCCGCCGTGGTGGCGAAGAGATGGGTGAGGGCGCGGCGTCGCGCGGGGGAAAGCCGGTGTTCAGGCGCGGGACGGATCATGGCGCATTCGGCGAGGATGCCCATGGGCAGATCCCGCACGGCGGCGACGAGCAGACCGGCATCCTCCGGCAGGAGATCGACCGGAAAATCCTCGTCGACCGCGAAAAAGAACTGGTCCGACCAGTCGCGGTATTCATGCCATTTCCGATCGGTGAGAAAATCTCGCGGACCGGACTTGACCTCGATGCAGACGAAGCCATGATCCGGACGCAACGCCATGATATCAGCCCGTCGCCCGAGGGATGTCCCGGAGGCGGGCAGGGTCAGTTCGTTGACGGCCGCCCAGCCGAGAGTCCGGCACAAGGCAAGGGCGGCGCGCCGGATGGCGAGCTGGGTCTCCGGCAGGGTGGGTCGCATGTCCCCATTCTGCGCGTTCGGACCGCGAAGGGAAAGGTCGTCCTCACTCATGGCATTCCTGAAAACCGATCTCTGGCGGAGCGTTCTGGTCCGCGCGCCGATCGAGGCCGTCATGCGCGCCGGATCGCTCGACTCCTTCGAGATGATCGTGCTGCCCGATCCGGGGCGGAACCGCATTCTCGCCGATCCGTTCGGCGTGCGGCATGACGGGCGCGCCTTCGTCTTCCTCGAGGCGATGTCCTATGACGAGCGGCATGGGGTGATCGACATGATCGCATTGTCCCCGGACGGCTACGCGATGGCGCGTCACACCGTGCTGCGCGAGGCGTGGCATCTCTCCTATCCCTTCGTCTTCGAACATGAGGGGCAGGTCTTCATGTTGCCGGAGGCGTGCCGGTCGGGGCAACTGAGTCTCTATCGCAGCCGGCGCTTTCCCGAGACATGGGAGAAGGTCGAGGCGTTCCGCTTTCCGGAAAACGCCATCGACGCCTCGCCCGTGTTTCATGAGGGCAGGTGGTGGATCTTCTACACCCCGGCCGCGCGGAAGGAGGGACGGCAAATGACGCTTTGCGCGGCATGGGCGGACACGCTGACGGGAGAATGGCGCCCGCATCCGCGAAACCCGATTCGCGTCGATCGCGGGGGTGCGCGGCCGGGCGGGACGCCGTTCCTCCATGACGGGCATATCGTGTTGCCCGTGCAGGATTGCCGTCGGACCTATGGCGCGGCGGTCCGTTTCCTGCATCTCCACATCGACCCGGATCAGGTGCGGATCGAGGAGGGACCGCGCGTGACCGCGCCGCCGCGTCTCGCGCCCTATACGGACGGGCTGCACACCATCTCGAAACTGGGCGACCAGACGCTCATCGACGTGAAGCGCATCGCCATCGGGCCGGGGCGGTTCCTGCTGGAGGCGAAACGCTGGCTGGGCGCCCGGTTCACGCGGTGAGCGCCGCGAAGGCGATGCAGGCGGGGCGGTTCAGGTGAGGTCGGCGGCGCGCGCGAGGATAGCGCGGCCTTGCGCCTCGAAATTTTCGGCGTTGAAGAGGTCGAGCACGCGGGCGCGCGCGGTCCGGCCCTTCGCGGCCAACTGATCGGGCGCGCGGAGCAGTCCGGCCAGGGCGTCGGCAAGGGCGCGCGCATCTCCCGGCGGGACGATGCGGCCGAAAGCCGGGGTGACGGTCCGGGCGATCTCCCCGGCCTCCGAGGCGACGATTGGCAGTCCCGCCAGCATCGCCTCATGCGCGGCGAGGCAGAATCCTTCCCAGCGTGAGGGCTGGGTGTAGAGATGCAGCCCGGTGAGGAACGCCGCCGGGTCCGCGACATAGCCCGCCAGGGTGACGGGCAGCCCGTCGCGGGCGATCAATCCTTCGAGGCGTGCTCGTTCCTCGCCCTCGCCGCCGATAACGACCGAGAAGGGTGGAAGGTCCGAGCGCTGGCGCAGCAGGGCGACGGCGGCGCAGAGCACGTCGTAGTTCTTCACCGGATGCAGTCGTCCGAGCGAGCCGATCCGCACGGGCTCGCCGCTCCGCCATGGAAGCGCCGTGGGAAAGGCGGGATCGGCGCGGAAGATCGGCCAGATGGCGAGCCGGTCGGGCGCGATTCCGAGCGTGGCGCGGGTCTGGGCCGCGACGCTGGCCGAATCGGCGATCCAGAGTTGCGAGCGGTTGCGGAAGAGCCGCAGCAGCCGGGCATTGGCGGGTTTGAGACGCGCCGAATGCTGCCAGCTGATGACCGGGACGCCGCGCCGCGCCCCGACGATCTGCCCCAGCAGCGTGGCGCGGGACAGGGATGTCCAGAGATGCGTCGGCCGGAGCCGCGCGATCTCGGCGTCCAGCCAGCGGAGCGCGGCGAGATGGTCGGTGCGTCCTCCGGCACGGACCCTCACCTCCAGCCCGGCGGCTTCCATCGGCGCGACAGCCTTGCCGTCGCGCCGGGTCAGGGCGAGCACCGTCACCTCATGCCCCGCCTCGCGCATGACCCGCGTGACGTCGGGGACGGGGAGGGCCGCGCCGCCGCCTTCCACCGAATTGATGATATAGGCGCCCCTCACGTTTCGGACAGAATCCGCTCGACCAGAGTCAGATCGGCGGGTTTGTCCACATCGACCGCCGCCTTGCCGTCACTCATCGGCACCAGCCGGACGCGCGCGCCGGTCAGGCGTTCGATGTGGCGGCAGAGCGCCGTGCTGGTGAGCGTTCCGGTCACGGCACGCAGCAGGATCGTCGGGCCGAGGATCGCCGCCATGCGCCAGGGTTTCTTGCGCTCGCGTTCGAGCCGCTGCCAGAGTCTGACGACGTCGCGCGAGGCCGGCGTGGCGAAGAGAAAGAGGTTGCAGCCGGAGAAGCGCATGTCGCGCAGGCGGATATAGGTGCGCTTCGTCCCCGGCACATCGCGTTCGATGACCGCGCGGGTGGCGACGGCGACGGCGAGATCGCACGCGTCCGATTCCGCGAGGAATTCGGCGATCCAGACCGGGCGGAGCAGCGGGTGATCCGCCGTGGTCACGAGGAGCGGCGTGCCGCACGCCGCGATCGCCTGAGCGACGCTCGCGCTAGGGCCGGGCGCGGCGGGCAGGAAGACGACATTCCCCGCCACCTCGCGCAGATCGTCCGGTGCTTCGGTGGAGACGTGGATCGTCCCCAGCCCCGGCGTGGCCCGCAAACAGTCCAGCACGCGCGCCAGCATCGGACGCCCCGCGACCGGCAGAAGCGCCTTGTGCGCGACGCCGCCGTGGCGGGCGAGCGGGTCCCTGTCTCCGTCGCGCGATCCCGCGAGAACGAGAACTGGAAGCTCCGTCACGCCGCCGGTCGCGCGCTGCCCGGTTTTGCGCCCTCGGGGCGGTCGCGCGGCGGCGCGCCGGTCTGGCGCATGACCCAGGGAAAGCGCGCGGCGCGCTCGACCGTATAGCCGAGATTGAACACATGCGCGCTGCGGGGACGCGAGCGGGCGTCCTCATAGAAGCTGCCGAAGAGGCGATCGGGGAAATAATTGGTGATCCCGTAATTGCCGTCCTCGTCATGGAAATGATGCAGGAGGTGCAGCGCCTTCATCCGCGCCACCCAGCGCGAACGCGGCTTGTAGGCAAGATGCTGGATGCAGTGGAAGAATTCGTAGACGCAGGTCATCGCAAGGCCGGTCGCGATCGCCGCCCAGGCGCCCGGCCAGCCGCCGACGGCATAACCCAGCGGGGTCACGATGATCGCGATGGTCGGGATCGTGTTCAGGGGCGAGCCGAAGAGCACGTCCAGCAGATGCGGGTCCTGATGGTGGTCGAAATGGATGCGCTTCCAGAGCCCGGCCGTCAGCGGGTTGCGATAGAGCCACTGGCCATGAAGGATGAAGCGGTGGATCGCGTACCAGGTGATCGGGTAGATCGCCACGACCAGCGCGACGGGAATCAGGACATGCATGAGCGGCGGATGCGCGCGCAGGCAGAGCGTCGTCGTCAGGACGATGAGGGCGAAATAGAGCAGGATGGTCGGATAGGTGAGATAGGCCATCCAGAGTTGCGGCAGATTCATCTTGCCCAGGTCGAAGCTGCGCCCGGTCCGCAGGGAGGCGCGGTTGCGCCACATTGCCAGTCTCCCGTTCGGTTGGGACGGGTCGTTTTGCGGATCGGAGGAAAGCGGTCGGGACTCGTTCATGATTCTTCCATCTTCAGCACCCAGGTCATCCCCAGCAGAACGGCCATGAGCGGCGTGGCGAGGATGGCGAGCGGTGCGGGCAAGGTCCCGGCATTGCCGAGCGCCTGCACAATTCCCTGCAACACGATATAGGCGAACCCTGCGCCGAGAGCAGCCACCGGCATCATGCTGCGGCTGCCGGTGCGGGGTGGGATATAGACCACAGGCAACGCCAGGAGAAGCATCACGCTGAGGTTCAACGGCATTATATAGGGCGCAAACAGCGCCATGCGATAGGTCGCCTTCGGTAAACTTGCCGGTGCGCCGCCATGAAGCACGGCCCGCACCTGCGTCGTGGACATCTGGGGATAGGGCTGGGCGAGGATCAGCACCTCGTCCGGAGTGACGTTCGGGAGGGGAAGGGGAGACGAGGGCACGGCGCTGGCGATGACCTGGTCGCGTGTGAGGACGAGTCTGCGCATGTCGCGCCCTTCCCATTGTCCTGGCCCCTCCCGTCGATCCTGCGACCAGCGCGCCGTCGCGGCCCGGTCCGACGCATGCAGGACGCCGCCTCGCGCGCGCTGATAGATGTTGACCCCATAGAGAATCCGGCCGCTGGCCCCGAAGCCCGTGATGTGGACGATCGCGTCGCCGTCATGGAACCAGAGATCCGGACTGATGCTTTCGGGATGCGGAGCGGACGCGTTCCACCACCGGGCGAGCGCCAGTTCGGAGCGCGGCGCGAGCACCTCATGCAGAAAGAGTCCGGTCGCGGCGGTGCCGAGGACGGCAGGCAGGAGGAGGAGATACAGCGCGCCGGTCGTCAGCCCGGCCGCGCGGAGGCTCGCGATCTCGCTGCCGAGCGTGAGCCGGGTCAGCAGCGCGATCGCCCCGATCAGCACGCTGAGCGGCAGGGCGCGCAGCACGATGGCGGGGAGATGCAGGAGCGCGTAGGTCGCCACCCCCCGCAGCCCGAGGTGACGCGCCAGGATCGGCGTCGTCTGCTCCAGCAGTCCGAGGATCTCCATCAGCGCGACGAGCACGAAGGCGCAGAGCAGGATATGCCCGGCCAGCGCGCGGGTCATATAGACGAGCAGGACGTGCCGGGGGGGGCTGGGGGACCTGCGGGAGAGTGTCATGACGGGCGCGTCAGCTTGCGCCGCCGCCACGAACCGCGCGACCGGCGCAGCAGGACGGCGAGGCAGAAGGTGCAGAAGACGAGTTCCGGCAGCCAGATCGTCGGCACGGGGGACAGGCCTTTCGCTGCGACGAGGCCATGGCCGAGTTGCAGCACATGGTCGAATCCCACCAGGCTGAGTGCCAGCAGGATGAGACCGAGCACGGGGCGGCGGCGTTTCGCGCCCATGGCCAGCGCGACGGCGAGGGCCGGGATGAAGGGGATGGCCAGGGCCCGGGCGACGCGGAAATGCAGTTCCCCGCGCAGCTCCGTTGCGGCGATGCCGTTATCAGGCGCGCCGTGCAGCGCGCGGATGAGTTCGAAGAGCGTCAGTTCCCGCTCGTCGGCCCCGCGTTTGCGGAAGCTCGATCCCGTATGCTTTTGCAGGATCAGCCGCCGGCTGTGAACGAAATGCGTCTGGGTCGGCGTCTTGACGCTATCCGGGCCGGGATCGGTCAGGATCGTGCCGTTCCAGAGGTCGAGACGGGTGGCGGAGCGGTCACGCGCGATGGTCAGCAGCCCGCGCTCCGCCGTCACGATCCGCACGACGCCCGCGTTGTCGTGGTCCCGGATGAAGACGCGGCGCAGCACCGTGCCATTATGGCTCACGCCGTCCGCCGTCAGGACCGAGCCGCTCCCCGTCGCCGCGAACATGCCGGCCTGGAGATGGGGCGCCCAGCCGGTATGCGCGGCGAAGTAGAACCCCGCGCGGAAATCGTAGCGGGCGAAGGGCTGGATATAGCCGTAGAGAAGCACGCTCAGCGCGCCCAGCAGCAGCCCCGTCAGCATGAAGGGGCGCGCGTAGCGGATCAGCGAGACGCCGCTGGCCATCAGGGCGTCGATCTCGTTATTCTCGCTCATCCGCCGGGCGATCTGATAGACGCTCACGCAGAGCGCGGCGGGCAGGGCGAGGCCGAGATAATGCGGCAGAAGATCCGTCAGCAGCCCCAGAAAGGTCGCCAGCGAGCTTCCCGCCGCCGCGAGATCGTCGAACAGGACCAACAGACGTTCGAGCAGCAGGGCGGCCAGAACCGCTCCCAGCGAGATCAGGAACGGCGGAAGGAGCTGGGCGAACAGATACCGATCGAGCGTCGGCAGGCGGTCCTGGGTCATGAGACGGGTCGCAGCCAGCTCCGTTGCGTCAGGGTTTCCAGGCCGTCGCCCGCCGGCCGCAGGACGCGGCGCGTCAGGTCGATGCGCCAGGCCTCGTCCTCGCGCCTGATGTCCAGCGCGTTCCAGCCCGCGCGCCGTCCGGGCTTCGACGAGTCCAGCGAGGCCGAGGCGGAGCCGATCAGCGGGATGCCGGCGCCGCGCACGGTCGAAGCACTCGCGTCGTGCGAGTGGCCATGCAGGACGAGTTCCGCGCCCGCGGCCTTCAGGGCGGCGGTCACGGCGCGGCTGTCGAGCAGGGATTTGCGCCAGGGGACGAGGCCGGTGCGGGGCGGATGGTGGATGAGCACCACCCGGCATGAGCCGCGCAGGCGGCGCAGCAGCGCGGCGAGCCGCGCCGTCTGCCGTGCGCCGACGCGCCCATAGGCCATGAAGGGGGGGCTGGGAACGGCGCTGTTCACGCCGATGAGCGCGACGGGGCCGATGCGGCGGACATAGGGAAAATGAGCCTCGTCGGGCGCCATCCAGGGCGACCAGAGCGCGAGTCCCTTCGCCCAGGGCAGGCCGGTCATCCTGTCGTGATTGCCCGGGACGATCACGGCGGGGGCAGGCAGGCCCGCCAGCCACGCCGCGCCGGCCTCCATTTCCGGGATCAGGCCGAAATTCGTCAGATCGCCGGTCATCGCGATCAGCGCGGGATGATGGGCGGCGATATCCGCCACCACGGCGTCGCCCAGCGCGGCGAGATGATGATGGCGGCGGTTAAAATGCCATGAGAGCAGGCTCAGCGCGCGCTTGTTCATGAGGTCGCCTGCCGCGACGGGCAATGGTGGCGGGAGATGAACGTCCGAGAGATGGGCGATCCGCACCACCGGGGGGAAGGACTCAGGCATGAGGTTTTCATAGCCGATCCGCATGCCTCTGTCGCCTCGGGGTTGACCGATCGGTTCAGACGGCGTTTGAGAGGATGTTTTTCATCCGCGGAGCGCTGTTTTCCTTGACTGTCGCCTTGATCCACAATCCCCGCAGCCGCCGGAACCGACACACCGGCTCGGCGTTCGTGAGTGAGGCGTCGCAGTTGCTGGGGCGGGATTTCCTGTTGCCGACCTCGCATGACGAACTGGACCGGCGCGTGGGCGAACTGGCCCGGCGCGGGGTGGACCTGATCGTGGTCGATGGCGGTGACGGCACGGTGAGCGACGTGCTCACGGCGATTCATCGGGCCTATCCCGCCGACGCGCTCCCGCGAGTCGCCGTTTTTCCGTCCGGCAACTCCAATCTGATCGCCGGCGATGTCGGGCTCCGTCGGCGCGGCATGGAGGCGCTGCGGCGGATCGTCTCCGCGCCCGAAACATTCGTGCCCATCCGCCGTCGCCCTCTGCGGATCTCATGGTCCGACGGCAGCCAGCCCGAGCGGCTGGGAATGTTTCATGGCAGCACCGGCTTTGCCCGCGCCATTGCGATCGCCCATTCGCCGCATGTCCTGCGCTATGCGCCGCACGGCTTCGCGGTCGCGGCGACGCTGATCGGCGCCGTCGGCGGCCTGGCGCTGAAATCGCGCCGGTCGATCTGGCTGAACGGCGACGCCGTGGACATTCGCGCCGGAGAGGACGTGCTGCCGCATGAACGCAGTTTTCTCTTCCTCGCCACCGGCTTGCAGCATCTGGATCATGGCATCTGGCCGTTCTGGCGGCGGCCCGGCGACCCGGTGCAGGGCGTGCATTTTCTGGAGATCGCCGCCCGTCCGCGCCGTCTTGCCCCGGCGATGCTCGCCTTGTTGCGCGGGCGTGCGCCGGACTGGCTCCGCGCCCATCCGGATTACCGCAGCGGCTGCGTCGACGAGATCACGCTGCGAAGCCGAAGCGATTTCGTGCTCGACGGCGAGGAGCTGAGTCCCGGCCCGGGAGGCAGTATCGTGGTCGGGCGCGGGCCGGTCTTCACCTTCCTTCAGGGGTGATCGCATGACGGCCGACGCGCTGGACCGTTTCCTCATCGGGGAACTGACCCATCCGGTTGATCCCCGGCTCGTGGCGTTCGTCAGGGCGATCGTCGGGGAGCGTCGCCCGCTGGGCGTGCTCTTTTACGGCTCCGGCCTGCGCGCGTTCGATGCTGACGGGCTGTTCGATTTCTATATTCTGCTGGACTCGCTCGAGGACTGGCCGCAATCCGCTCCGCTCCGACTGGGCAACGCCCTGCTGCCGCCGAATGTCCATTATGTCGAACGGGACGGCCTGCGCGCCAAGGTCGCCCTTCTCACGCTCGACCAGTTTCTCGCCCGTTCGCGCCCCGATTCTCGCGATACGACGATCTGGGCGCGGTTTTGCCAGCCCGTCCGGCTCGTCTGGGTGCGGGACGAACGCGCGGCGGACAGGATTCTCGCCGCCATACGGGGTTGCGTGATGACGGCGGCCGGGTGGGCCGCGCGGCTCGGCGAGGGGCCGATGACGGCGGAAAGCTGGTGGTCCGGGTTGTTCATCCGTACCTATGGCGTGGAATTGCGCGTGGAGACGCCGGAGCGGGCGCGGGTGCTGATGGCGGATGGTGAGGCGCGCTACGCCGCGCTGCTGCCACTCGCCTGGCGGGCGGCGGGGCTCGCCTTCGACCGGGACGGTCCGGCGCTGACGCCGCTGGTGACGCCGGAGCGGGCGCGGCGGCGTTGGGCGCGCATCGCCCGGCGGGGGCGGATGCTGAACGTGGCCCGGCTGCTGAAGGCCGCTTTCACTTTCGAGGGCGGAGCGGCCTATCTCGCCTGGAAGATCCTGCGGCATGGCGGCCCGGATCTGCGCCTGTCCCCGTTCGAGGCGCGCCATCCGCTGCTTTGCCTGCCCCGGCTGCTGTGGCGCGCCCGGACGGTGCTGCTCCGCAGGAGAAAATGACCGCTGTCTCGACGGCGGGAGCGGGGCCTAACGGCCCAGCCCGTATTCTCCCGCGACCCGTTCGAAGATGCCGACGGCCTGTGCGATCTGGTCCGTCTCATGAGCCGCCATGACGGAGCAGCGCAGAAGCGGATTCTGAGTCGGCGTCGCCGGGGGGAGGGAAAGATTCACGTAAAGACCGCTTTCCAGCAGCCGGTTCCACATGGCGATGGCCTGCTCCACATTGTCGAGCGTGACGGCGACGACCGGGCTGACATGCGTGCTGACGGACAGTCCCAGCCCCTTCAGGCCGTCATGAAGCTGACGGGCATTCGCCATGAGTTTCTCGCGCAGCTCGGGACGGGCCTGCATCTCGGTCAGCGATCCGAGCGTGGCGGCGATGATCTCCGGCGGCAATGACGCCGTGAACATGTAAGGGCGCGAGCAGAGGCGGATCAACTCGATGCCGTCATGATCGGAGACGCAATAGCCCCCCACGGTGCCCAGGCTCTTGGAGAAGGTGCCGACGATGAAATCGACTTCCGTCTCGCAGCCCTGCGCCTCGGCCACGCCGAGCCCGCTGGCTCCCAGAACGCCGAAGGAATGGGCCTCGTCCGCCAGAAGCCAGGCGCCGTGCGCCTTCTTGACCTCGACGAACTCCTTCATCGGGGCGACGTTGCCGGTCATCGAGTAGATGCCCTCGACGACGATGAGCTTCGCCCCCTGATGGTCCTTCAGCCGGCCCAGCCGCCGGTCCAGATCCTCGGGGTCGTTGTGGCGGAAGCGGATCACCTGCGCCTGCGACAGGCGGCTGCCGTCATAGATGCTGGCGTGGCTGTCGGCGTCGAGCAGAAGGATGTCGTCCTTCCCCGCCAGCGCCGAGATCGTGCCGAGATTGGCCTGATACCCCGTCGAGAAGACGAGGCAATGGCGCTTCCTGAAGGTCTCCGCCAGACGGTGCTCCAGGGTCTTGTGCAGCGCGTAGGTGCCGTTGGCGATGCGCGAGCCGGTCGTGCCCACGCCCTCGGAGCGGATGGCGGCGATCGCGGCCTCCGCGGCGACGCTGGACTGGCTGAGGCCAAGATAATTATTCGTGCCGAAGAGCAGCGTCTCGCGACCCTCGATCAGCCCGACCGTGGCGGAGAGCGGGCGTTCGATCACGACGCCGAAAGGGTTGCGCGGCGCGGCGCGGCGGAGGTTTTCGATATCCGCCGCCAGCCCCGCATATTTGGCGAAGATATCCGTCATGCAGGCGCGCCGCCCTTCAGCTCCGTCAGACAGATGGCGAGATCGCGGATGGTGCGGATGTCGGCCAGACGGTCCAGCGGCACGGAGACGTCCAGCGTGTCCTCGATCTCCATGACGAAGTTCATCACGGCGAGGCTGTCGAAGGCGAGATCGTCCACGATCCGGCTGTCGCCGTCGATGTCTCGCGGCACTTTCGGGTTGGCGAGCAGTTTCTCAATGATCAGCGCGGTGATCGACTCGACCGTTTCGGCCATCAGGTCTCTCCGGGATAGGACGGGGTCCGAAAAATTGAAATCAGGCGGCGGAACTGACCAGCGGTTCGAACTGACCCGCTAGCAGCATGGCCTTCGCGCGGGCGCGGGTGAGCTTGCCGGACGAGGTCTGCGGCAGGGTATGGGGCGGGACAAGGATGACCTCCACGTCCACGCCATGCTGGCGGCGGAAGTGACCGGCCGTCTCTTCCCGCAGGCATTCGCGCTCGGCGGGGTTGGTGGCGCGGCACTGGACGAGCGCCACGATGTTCTCGCCCGTCTCCGTCTCGACGGAGAACACGGCAACATCGCGGGAGCGCAGGCTGCCGATCGCCGTCTCCGCCGACCATTCCAGATCCTGCGGCCAGATATTGCGTCCGTTGATGATGATGAGATCCTTGGCGCGCCCGGTGATCACCACCTGCCCGTCGAGCATGTAGCCGAGATCGCCGGTGTTCAGCCAGCCGTCGCCGGACAGCACGGAATGTGTCTCCGAATCCCGGCCATAATAGCCGCGCATCAGGCTCGGCCCGCGCACATAGACCGTGCCCACGCGGCGATCCGCCAGCACCTTGCCCTCGGTGTCGCGAATCTCGACCTCGTGGTCGGGGAGGGCGCGCCCGCAAAGGACGAAGGTGCGCAGGACCAGTGACGGATCATGGCTCGGATACGCCGCGCCTTCCGTCTCCAGGCGGCGCAGATCGATCGTATCGGTCTGGATCCCGGTGTCCAGCGGGGCGAAGCTGATGGCGAGCGTCGCTTCGGCCATGCCGTAGCTCGCGACGAACGCCTCTGCGCGGAAGCCTGCCGAAGCGAAACGTTCCGCGAAATTTTCCAGAATATGGTGGCGAATCATGTCGCCGCCGATTCCCGCCACGCGCCAGCAGGACAGGTCCAGCGTCTCCGGCGCCTGGCGGCGCGCGCAGAGTTCGTAACCGAAGGAGGGGCTGTAGGCGATGGTTCCGCGATTGCGGCTGATGAGGTCGAGCCAGACATGCGGCCGCCGCGCGAATTCCCGCGTCGGGAGGAGATCGACGCTCAACTGGCAGGTCATGGGGGTGAGGAAGAACCCGACCAGCCCCATGTCATGATAGAGCGGCAGCCAGGACACGCAACGATCGCCCGTCGCACGCACCTGCAACCCGTCCCGCGCGATGGCGCGCGCATTCGCCATGCCCGCTTCCTGCGTGACGGCCACCCCCATCGGAAAACGGGTGCTGCCCGAGGAGAATTGCAGGTAGGACAGCGATGCCGGCTCGCGCGCGGGCAGCGCGATGTCGGGGACGGGATCGCGAAGCAGGTCGGCGGGCAGGCCCCCGAAGGCGAGCTCCAGCCCTCCGACGATCTCCTGCGTCCAGCCCGCGATCACCTCCGGAACGATTACCGCCCGCGCCTCGGCGGCGGCGATCATGCCGCGGAGCGTGGCGATATAGGAGTCGCGCCCGCCGAAGGCGATCGGCAGGGGCAGCGGCGCAGGCACCAGGCCCGCGTACTGGCACCCGAAGAACAGCCGCGCGAAATCGCCGTCGCTCTCCGCGATGATGGCGACCCGATCGCCGGGATGCAGCCCGCGTCCCAGCAGGCGCCGCGCGGTGTCGAGCGCCTGCTCGCGCAGGCAGCGATACGGCAGGGCTTCGAGAAGCTGACCGCGCCCGTTATAGATGTTGAAGCCCGCCCGACCTTGCGCGGCGTAATCGAGCGCGTCGGCGAAGGTGGCGAAATCGCCGAAACGTCTGGTCTGTTCGCAATCCGTCGCAGTCGGAATCGAGGTCTTTGCGGTGCTCCCGGTGTCGTTCAAGATTTGCCCAGCTCCATCGTCCGTCATGCGATCATAAACCGGCCGATGATTCGTCATGCGGCCCTCCTGAGGAATTCGACGATGGCGTCGGCGGCTGCGGGAGCAGTCGGGCCGTCGTCCGGAAACTCGAAGGTTTCTAATACATATTGACGCTGAACCTCAATAAAGGCGTCGTGACGGGCGAAAGCCCGCGTGAGCGCCTCGTCGAGACTGCTCCCCGGCGTGTGGCCGGAGGCGGGGCTCATATCCTGCACGTCGCCCAAAGTCCAGAATTGATAGTCCGGATTGTCCTGCCAATGAATCCGGTGCGCGTTCAGGAACAGGCAGGGACGCGGCCGCACGACGAACTCGGCGACCTGGCTGCTGACATCCCCGAGATAGAGATCCGCGGCCATGGTGTAGGTCATGTCGATGCTGCGCGGGCTGCCGGGATCGATCAGCATGTGGGGGAAGGCGGCGTAGCGCGAGACGAGCGCCTCTCCCTCCCTGCGCCGCTTGTCGAACAGCCGGTAATGCGGCGCGAAGATCAGGTTATAGCGGTCCTGATGCGCGAAGAACGCCAGCACGTCTTCGCCGCAGACCGGCCATGACGAGAGCCTGGCCGAGAAATGCGGATTATAGAGAATGGTCGGCCGGTCATTGTCGAACAGGCGCGAGCGCTTGCCGCCCATGCGCCGCACGATATCGAACTTCGCATAGGCGCCGCGGAAATAATGTCCGGGCCGAATCGCGCCTTCCGAGAGCAGGCGCCGCTCCACCTTGCGGCCGGAGAGGAGCACGAAGTCGAACTCGCGCACGTCCTTCGCGAAGCCGATGGCGCGATCGCCCGCGCCATGCCGCGTCCAGACGATGCGCGGCTTCCGGATGCCCATGCGCCGGAGATAGAGCGACGTGCGTTCCGGCACGACAATCCCCTGAAAACGCGAGAAATAGTCCCGGTTCAGGAAGAGGCTCAGCAGCTTCGGGATGATGCCTGGACCATGTGTCTCGATATGGCGGCGCACGACATCCGGCAGGGCCAGCAGCTCGAATTTCGCTCTCGCCCGGGGATAGAGCGCGCCCAGTGTGCGGGCGTAGTCGAGATGCGCCTGGGTCGTGCAGGCGACATGCACGTCGACATCCGGATAGCGGGTCGCCATTTCCATCGCGATCGGCAGGGAGTGAAGTGTCTGGTGAGGTTGGGCGATGTAAGGAAAGGCGACTTTCAGCATGGGGCGGCGTCTCGCGCGGCATCATGCGGGCGCGCCTCGAGCACAAGCAGGAGTTGCAGTCCGATCAGGGTGATCGTCGCCAGAAGAGTCGCGGGTCCGGCGCCCCCGAGCCCGTACCAGCGGACCATGAAGAACAGACTCGGCAGGAAGAGCAGCGTTTCGAGCGCGCGCGCCTTGATCGCCGCTCCGGCCCGGCGTGTGGTGAAGAGCAGGGGTTCGAGCGGCAGTCCCCAGACCGTGACGATCTCCGCCGCAAGCAGCCAGAGCATGACCGGCACGGCCTGCGGATTGGCCTCGCCCGTCAGCAGCCTGAACAGCGGGTGGCCGAGGAAGAAGGCGACGGCGAGAATGACGCAGCCGACCACCCCGCCGGACAGGGCAATCTGGATGCAGAGACGGTAGAGACGTCCCGTGGCCTTGTCGCGCCACATGCGCGCCATCTCGGGGTAAAGCGTTGTCTGGATCAGGGTGACCGGCTTGGCGACGCCCGCCGCGATCTGGCTGGCGAGGCGATAATAGCCCGCGCTGGCGGGCCCCAGCAGGCAGCCGACCATCAGCGTCCCGAGATGACCGAAGGTCAGCGCCAGGGTCGAGGTGAAGTTGGTGGCGAAGACGAAGCGCCAGATCCCCGGATGCAGACGCCCCATATGTCCACGCACGATATCGGCGACCGTCAGGCGCAGGCTGAACGAAAAGCCCTTCAGGAGGTTGCGGACACGCAGCTCGCGAATCGCGAAACCGCTCAGAAAGGCCCAGGCCGTGGCTTCGGCCATCATCCAGATGGCGGCAAGCCGGGGAATGGAGCTGCCGAGGACGAGCATCGCCAGAACGCCGATGACCCGGCAGATCGTCGCGACGGTGCCTTGCATGGCGAGCCGGTCGTATCGGTCGAAAAGCCGGAGAACGCCCGTCGCCGTGGCGGTCGTCATGAACAGGACGGAGACCATGTAGATCGTCCCGACCAGACGGATGCCGGGCGGCCATCCCAGCAGGCTCGTCCCGAACCATGCGATGCCCATCCCGACCATGCAGCCGACGAGTCCGCTCATCAGATCAAGAAGCAGGCTGAAGGCGACGATATGTTGAAAGCTGCGTCTCTCTCCGCGGGTCAGCGGGCCGACGCCGTAATGAAGCACGACCTGCCAGGACTGGAAATCGACGACATCGCCGACCATGCGGGCGAAGGCGTACATCATGGCGATGAGGCCGAAACCGTAGCTTCCGAGAAGATGAATGGTCAGCGAAATCTGCGCCAGGCTGAGCGGCGCGTTCACGGCGCGCCCCATCAGCAGCACGGCGACATTCCTGAGTACGCGCCGGAGGCCGTTCGGAGCTTGCGCGCCGGCTTCTCCGGATGCTGGAGGCAGATCTTCAGGCATGGGGGTCAGACATGGGGGAACGTGCGATCCCGACTTCCTCATGAGGCGGAC
Source organism: Acidomonas methanolica (assembly GCF_004346035.1). Lineage (GTDB taxonomy): Bacteria > Pseudomonadota > Alphaproteobacteria > Acetobacterales > Acetobacteraceae > Acidomonas > Acidomonas methanolica. Next base: position 108,135 of record NZ_SLZN01000009.1, read on the forward strand.
GACCGGGGCGGAATTGCCCTGATCCGGTTCACGACGATGATAGTGATGGCGTTCCGAGGGAACTCCAACACCGGATATGCATCTTTTCATTGCACAACCGCGTGGCCGAAGAAATTTTTTTTATTGTCATTTTTTCCATTGACGCTTTGGTGTGAGTGCTCGTAAAAGCCCGCTACCGACGAGGGGGGCTGAGGTTTCTCTGGGTTTTCTGAGTGAAATCAGGGGCTTTAAGTTGGTTTTGTTCTTTGACAATTGAAGATTGAGAGAGAATGGAAGG
>NZ_SLZN01000010.1 GCF_004346035.1 Acidomonas methanolica
AGGTCTCAATCCCCACAATTATCTCGCCGACGTCATCGCCAGAATCAACGACCACAAGGTCAATCGTCTGCACGAACTGTTGCCGTGGAATTGGCAGCCTATGGCAACACTTCACAAACAGGCAGCTTGATCAAGGGCGGTCTCAAGCGGCCGGTTACTCACGCGGAGGCCCCGCCATAAATCATTCCCGCCGCGACGGTCAAGGGCGGGGCGACCCGGCGTTGCTGACTTCTTGATCGTTGATCTCGTGTGGAAACAGGACATGTCATTACCTTCCACCATTAAAGGGGCGCCTTACGGGTCGTGTACGAGCGATGCGTCAGCCGAAAAAATCGATCGGACATGGCAATGTTTATGTTTTTATATCGAAATAATATCTGTCAATTTCCAATTGTGACATTCCCCATAGACTCCGGTTAAGTGGTTATGCGGGATGGTCTTGATATTGTTGCATTCTGTTGGTTCTCGCGCTGAACTCGGCGCAGGACGTGCTCGACGGGAGACGCAACAAAAGTCTATTGAACCGAATTCGGATCGTTCCGATATTGGTGTAATGCTCCGTCGGGCCGAACATGCGACGGCGAGCGCTCCGACGAGGATCGGCCGGGAGAAAGGACGAAGACCGCGACATCGACCGTGAAGATGGAGAGGATTGCGGCCGCCGAATGGCGGATCGGGACGAGATCGAGGACGGCTCTGCCGATCGTCGCGTCGTTAAGCGCCGGGAGTCGGGAAAATTGCTTCACATCGCTCCCTTCCGCCGCTCAATGTGTCAAAAACTGATAGGCGCGGCGAATATCGAAGAAATCGCGTGCCTCGAAGGCAATCGCGCAGGGACCGGCCGGGCGCGCGCCGGGATACCATTGGACGCGATAGGCATCCGCCGCCGAGCAGAACGTGATGACGATCTCATACATGTCGCGTCGCTGCGGCAGACAGGACGCGAAGGGGTGCGAGAGCGCCTCGGTGACGCCGTCGCGGATCGCGCGCGTCGCATCGACGGGCGCGCGCGAAAGGGTGGCTGGGCCGAAGCCGGTCAACGTCCCGACGGTGCCGATCCCCGGGACGAGGGTCGACGCATCGGCGCAAATGGTGGCGTCGCCGCTGAGGAAGACGGACGGCACGCCGTAGGATTCGGCGCAAAGCGCGTTGAGCGTGAACTCCGAAGCGGGCGCGCCGTTGAGCGTCACCAGCGCGATCCGCCGCGAGGTCGTGTGGGCGAGAGGGTTGCCCGCATCGCCCGCCCTGGCGTGGTAGCCCGTATAGAGTGCGGCGGTGAAGCTCTCGTCGAGGCCGAACATCATGCCGTCTGGATGGCCTGACCAGCCGCGCAGGATCGTCACATAGGCGGGCAGTCGATCGAGGAGGATGTTGCGCCCGCTTTCATGCGCGTCCTTCACCAGGATCTCGGACGCGCCCGCCTGATGCGCGCCTTCGCAGGCGGCGACGACCTCGTCAGTCATCAGAGCGCGGAAGGCAGGATAGTCGGCATGGAGGCGGTCCACCTCCGGCCATGCGGCTATTCCGGCGGTGCCTTCCATGTCGGCGCTGATGAAAATCTTCATGAGGGGACGCTTTCCTGTAACCAGTCGGCGAGGGAGGGGAAGAAGCGGTCGCGGCCCTGCATCGCCGGGGCGGCGCACAGCGCGTTCAGCACGGCTTCCTCCGTCGCCTCGGCAGCGGCGCGGAACGGCAGGTCGATCAGCGGCTCCGCGATCCGCGTGACGGTGACGAAGGGCGGGTCGGGATCGTGCGACACCCGGTCGGCGGTGGTAAAGCACAGCGCGATGTCGCCGCTGCCGTGTCCCCAGAACGAGCCGAGCCGCGCCAGCCCGGCGGCGGCACGCCGGGCCGTGCGGGCGAGCTGGCGGTCGTCCAGCGGCAGGTCTGTGCCCAGGATGACGATGACCGAGCCTTTCTCCCCCTCGCGGTCGCGGCGGACGGATGGCCGCCTGCCGCAGGGCAGGACGAGGTCGCCCGGCACGCCGAAATTGGCGAGCACGAGCGCACCAAGCGTGAAGGTCCGCGCGCCGAGCGTCAGCACGCGCGAGGCCGTCCCGATCCCCGCCTTGAACCCGAAGGCCGTCATCCCGGTCCCGGCTCCGACTGCCCCTTGCGCAACCGGGCCGCCTGACGCCGCGTCAAGCGCCGCAACCGCGTCCTCCCGCGTGACGGCGAAGGACTGGATGTCGTTGAGTGCGCCGTCATTGCATTCCAGGACGAGCGGATTGACGGTCGAGGTCGTCCGGCCGATGCTGGGATTCGCGGCGATGGCCCGGCGGATCAGCGCCTCGGCGCAGGCAGGCACGCCGAAGGTATTGGTCAGAAGGATCGGCGTCTCGATCGTGCCGAGTTCGCGAAGCTGGAGCAATCCGACGGATTTGCCGAATCCGTTGATGACGTCCACGCTTGCGCGAATCTTTTCGCGGAACGGGTCGCCAGGGGCGGCCATGATCGCCGTCACACCCGTCGCCGTGCCGTCGCCGCGCAGGGTGCGGTGCCCGACCGCGACGCCCGGCACGTCGGTGAGCGCGTTGAGCGGGCCGGGGGGGAGATGATCCGCCGGAATGAGCGCGAAATCGCGTGCCGGGCGCGGCTGCGCGCTCACAGCCGCCCGGCCTTGACGAGGTCGCGCAGGAAGGCGCGTGTCTTCTCCTTCTGCGGGTCGCCGAAGATCGCGTCCGGCGTGCCCTCCTCGTGGACCTGCCCCTGCCACAGAAAGCAGACGCGATCCGAGACCTCGCGCGCGAAGCCCATCTCGTGCGTGGCGAGGATCATGGTCATGCCGTCCGCCGCCAGCGTGCGCACGATGTCGAGCACCTCAGCGACCAGTTCCGGGTCGAGCGCGGAGGTGATCTCGTCGAGCAGGAGCAGTTTCGGGTTCATCATCAGCGCACGAACGATGGCCACGCGTTGCTGCTGTCCGCCCGAGAGACGGTCCGGATGCTCGGCCGCCTTGTGGGCGAGCCCCACGCGCTTGAGCAGCGTCATGGCGCGTGCTTCCGCCTCGTCGCGCCGCTGTCCGAGCAGGGCCATGGGGGCGAGTGTCGCGTTGCGCAGCACGGTCATGTGCGGGAAGAGGTTGTAGGCCTGGAAGACGATGCCGATCTCGCGCCGGAGCCGGTCGAGATCGACGCCCTTGCCGGTGATCCGCTCGCCATGGACGCGGATTTCGCCCGAGTCGGTGTCCTCCAGCCGGTTGATGCAGCGCAGGAGCGAGGATTTCCCGCAGCCGGACGGGCCGATGAGACAGACGACCTCGTGCTCGTCCACCTGGAGGGACAGGCCGGAGAGAACCTCCAGCGCCCCGTAGCGTTTGGTGATCCGGTCGATTTCGAGAAGCGCCATCATGCGCCTCCCGCCGCGCGTCGGCCTGCCATGTCGCGGGTCAGCCGGTCGACGAGCCGTGCCTGCGGGATGGTGAGCGCCACGAAGAGGATGGCGACCGTCGTGACGGCGGACAGGTTGAAATCGTTGGCCGCGATGATCTTCGACTGGTTGAAGGCGTCGATCGTGCCGATGACGGAGACGAGTGCGGTGTCCTTCTGGAGGCTGATGCAGTCGTTCATCAGCGGCGGCGCGATAGTGCGCAGCGCCAGCGGGATGACGACGTGGCGCAGCGTCATGGCATGGCTGAAGCCCAGCGAGCGGGCGGCGGAGACGAGGCTGTGATGCACGCTCTCGATGCCCGCGCGATAGACCTCGGATGTATAGGCGCCATAGGTCAGCGTCAGCGCGATGACCGCGTAGGCCGTCGAGGAAAGAGAGGAAAGGACCGGCAGGTTGGTCAGCGGCAGGCCGAAGCCGATGAGATAGAGTGTGATGACGGCGGGCAGGCCGCGGAACAGGTCGCAATAGGCCGTCGCCATCACGCGCAGGGGGCGTCCGGCCTCGCCCGGCAGCGTGCGCGCGATGGCGACGACGAGCGCCCAGACGAGGATCAGCCCGAAGGAGAGGACGAAGATCGCGATATTGACCGTGAAGGCGGAGAGGATCGCGCCTGCCGAACGGCGGATCAGGCCGAGATCGAAGAAGGTCCGGCTCACCGCCGCGTCGTTGAGCGCCAGGAGCCAGGCGAGCCCCAGGAGGATCGCCAGCGCGCTGCTCCAGGCCAGCGCGTTCCACGCGCGCAGCGAGGCGCGCGCGCCGAATTCCCGCGCCTCATGGATTTCCGCCGCCTTCTTCCCTGCGCGGGAGAAGAGGACCGCGAGAACCCCCAGCCGCGCGACGAAGACGCAGGCCGCCAGAAGAGGCAGGGCGGCAAGCGCGACGAGGACGGGGGCGATGCCCTGCGCCATGGCGTAACCGCCGATCCGCCAGGCCGTGAGCGCGGTCAGACCGCCCATCCCCAGCGCGGCGAGGAGCGCCAGGACGGAGCGCGCGCGATGGAGGCGCGCGGGAGTCGGGCCGCCGGTTTCTGCCGCCGTCATCGCCATAGGGGGATCTCCGTCGGGTCGATGCCATGCCAGCTCGGCGCAAGATAGGCGGTCTCCAGCGCGGCCAGCGTGCCGTCGTCGCGCATGGCGTCGAGGAGCCGGTCGATCTCCGGCGCCTCGGCCGAGCCGAGCGGCAGGATGGCGGCCAGCGGACGGCCGTCCGCGAACCGCCCGGCGACGACGAAGCGCCCGTGCGCGGCCCCTACCTGTCCGAGGATGACCGAAAGGCTCGTGACGACGGCATCCACATTGCCCGCCGCGAGCGCCGTGAACATCGTGCCCGTGTCGTCGAAGGCCGAGAGCCGCCGGATATGCAACGTGTCGCGCAGCCAATCCGGGACGTTCGCCTCGATCTGCGTCGCAACGCGCATCGAGCGGAGGCGCGTCGGATCGGCCGGTCTACCCGCGCGCACGGCGACGCCGTAGCTGTCGCGCGCATAGGGCACCGAGAAGGTGACGACGTCGCGCTTGCGGTGCCGGACAGACAGCAGCGCGAGCGCGAGGTCGTAGCCGCGGTTCCGCCCGGCGATCAGCGAATCGAGCGTCGTATTGCGCAGTACGACGCGGTCGAGCCCCAGCCGGTAGGCGAGATTCACCGCCATGCAGAATTCGCGGCCGGATCGGATCGTCTCAGGCGTTTCGCCGTCGAACTCGCCGACGGCGGGGAGGTTGACGAGCACGGTCAGCTGGCCGGGGATCGCGGGCTCGATATGGCCGGTCGCGCGATGCCCGAAGAGAGCGCACCGGCCGTATCCATCGGCGGCGCTGGCCGGATGGAGGGTGAGCGCCGCACAAAGGGAGGCAAGAAGAAAGGGAGTTCGCGCAGCTCTCATCGGTCGTCAGTGCCCAGCACGGCGTCCAGATAATAGCGCTGGAGATGGCGCGTCAGCCGCCCCGGATTCCCGTCGCCGATAATGGTGTCTGCGATCCGCACGACGGGCGTGATCAGCGAGCCGGCGCTCGTCAGGAACGCCTCCGCCGCGTCCGCCGCCTCCTGCGGGGTAAAAGCGCGCTCGACGAAGACCAGGCCGTGGCGTGCGCAGAGGTCCAGCACGGCCCGGCGCGTGCAGCCCGGCAGTGTCGCGCGCGAGTTCGGCCGGGTGACGACCGCGCCGTCGCGCGTGATGAGAAAGGCGGTCGAGGACGCGCCCTCGGTGATCATGCCGTCCTCGACGAACCAGACCTCCGCGCAGCCTGCGTCGCGCGCCTCCCGCTTCGCCAGAACCTGGCCGAGCAGCATCGTCGTCTTGATATCGCGGCGTGCCCAGCGCGGCTCCGGCAGCAGCGCCACGGCAATTCCGTCCCGATGCGCAGGCGTATCGCGTATCGCGCGCCGCTGTGTGAACGCGAAAAAATCGGGCAAAAGAGTGTCGGCATATCGGTAATCGCGATCCGCTGCCCCTCTGGAAATCTGGAGATAGACGGTGCCCTCCATCAGCGCGTTGCGCGTGATGAGGCCGTTCTGGATCGCCGCGATCTCGGCGCGGGGGCAGGGCAGAGGGATGTCCAGCGCCGCAAGCGAGCGTTCGAGGCGGTCGAGATGCAGGGAATTGTCGATCATGCGACCGTCAATGACGGCCGTTACCTCGTAGACCGCGTCGCCGAACAGCGTGCCGCGGTCGAAAATGCTGAGGCGTGCGTCCTGCTCCGGGACATAATTGCCCCCGCAATAGACGAACCGCGCCGTTTCCGTTGTCATGTGCCGGGTTCACCTTCATGCGGGGGAGAGTCTTCGTAGGGCATCGTCGCACACCATCCTGTAACGAGTATCTCCCGGACTGACTCGTTGACCTGATAATACTGTCAGCGATGCTTTACGCTCGCACCGGACGAGTCAATTCCAAAAAAGACATGTGCCGTTAGCCATGGGTTATTGCCGTTTCGCCGCCTGGCGCGGCGGAAGAGCCGAGATAACCGCAGGTTAAGCGAGAGCCATATAAACGATCTTGGACCGCTCTCGTAACGTGGCCTAACGTTTCGTCTCTGGGACGAACTTGCCACGGGAGTTTACGAATATGGCGTCGCTTGCGACAAAGAACCGTCTTCGCGCGGTAAGAAAACTCGGGCTCGTTTCGGCGGTTTCCCTTTTCGCGCTGAGTCTCGCTCCGTCCGCCGCGCTCGCCGCCGCCGATCCGGTGAAGAAGACGAATGCTGTGTCCCCTCCGGACAAGAAGAAGAAAAAAAACACCCGCAAGGCGGTCCCGCTCACCGCAGAGAGCATCAGCGTCGTGGGTATGGGATCGACGCGTCAGGTCCAGGCGCTTGGCAAGGAACAGTTCTCGACCTACGTCGCGGGCACCAATCCGATGAAGATGCTCAATCAGTTGCCGGGCGTCACGTTCATGAGCAGCGATCCGCTGGGCATCGATATCTGGTCGTGGGATCTGTATATACGCGGTTTCGAGGTTGGAGAACTCGCCAGCACGATCGACGGCATTCCCGCCATGGACGTGCAGAATTTCGTCTCCCAGTCCAATCTCGGTCATGTATCGGTGTCTCAGGGCGCGGGCGGCGTGGATGTGCCGTCCGTCACGAATCTCGGCGGGCATATCGGATGGTCCACCGATACGCCCAAGGATCGATACGGCGGCACGATCTCGCAGACCTTCGGCAGTTATGCGGCCTATGACACGTTCGTGCGGTTCGACAGCGGGCAGATTGGCAAGCACGGAACGAAGTTCTTCGTTTCGTACGATCGTGCGTCGGAAGGGCAGTGGGTCGGCGGCGGGTCCGAGTTCAGGGAGGTCGTGAACGCGAAGCTCGACCAGCCGATCGACGAGCATTCCCATCTGAAGGCATTTTTCGCCTGGGCCTATAACAGCAGCGATCCTTATCCCGATCTTTCCATGAATATTCTCAATACGCTCGGCCAACGCATCACGTACTACAAGCCGAACTATGCCGCAGCCTATCGCGCGGCGCTCGCGGCCCAGGGCCTGCCCGGAGGCAGCTATCCGGCAGGCTATGATTTGCTGCAAGATCCGGCGGATGCGTCCTATTATGACGGTCCGAACCGCTTCAGCAACTACATGGCCTACGTCAAATACAATAACCAGCTCACCAACCGCCTGAACCTGGATGCGTCGTTCTACGGGTTGGGACGTGCCCATCATGGTTTATGGGCGACCCCTTACATGGAGGCACCCAACGGTTCGCCTCTCACCGAGCAGGACTTCGTGAATATGGGGCAGGAAGGCGGTCTGACGGCGAGTTTGAAATACAGGCTTGCGAAGCATCTCATCGAAGGCGGCGTGTGGTATGACCATACGAATGACGACTACACCAAAAGATATTACGAGGAGCCGGTACTGGGAGAGGGAGCGCCACTGAACTCCCTCAACCCGCTTCCGTCCTCGGCCTATTATGGCTCGCCATACAATATCGGCTATCACTTCGACACGCTTCAGATCCATCTTCAGGACACGTACAAGCCGGTCAGGAATCTGACCATCAATGCCGGTTTCCGGTCGATTATCTATTCCGGAACGTCGCATATCATTGAGAACGATCCGACTTATACGGGTCAGTCCTCTCTGCCGCACGGCACGCTGCATTATAATTCCGCATTTCTGCCGCAGGTGGGCATCACGTATCGGATCGACCATAACAACGAGCTGTTCTTCGATTTTTCGAAGAACCTGTCCGTCTTCGGTCCGGGGAGCTACAATTCGTCCTCGCCGTGGGGCGCGGCCGACTGGGCGACGTTCAACTATATCAGGAACAATATCCAACCTGAATCCGATTATGTCTACGAGGTGGGATACCGCTATTCCTCGCCATGGGTGCGCGGTCTGGTGGATCTTTACCATACGGACTATCGCAACCGCGTCGGGTCCATCACCGTCGGCTCGATCGTGGATTCGGAATCGGTCCTGGCCAATCTCGGCTCGGTTCAGATGTATGGTGTGGACACCTCCCTGACCGTGACGCCGGTCACGGGGCTCGATATCACCAACTCATTCAGTTACAACAGCTCGAAATACGACAACGACGTCACGACTGATGGCGTCACCTATGCCTTGAAAGGCAAGAGTGAAGTCAATTACCCGCATTACATGTATAAATCGACTGCACTCTACACGTGGAAAGAGATCTCGGCGAATATCAGCGCGGCTTATACCTCGGCCCGTCCGCTCAGCTATGTGAACGACGTGATAGTGCCCGGATATTGGCTCGTCAACACGGGGGCGTCGTACCGGGTGCCGAAGAAGATCGGCCCCGGTCATCTGACCATCTCATTCACCGTCTATAATCTTTTGAACGATAAATATATCGGTCAACTGGGAGAAAACGGGAATCCGATGTCGGGGGATTACCAGTCCTTCAATATGGGAGCGCCTCGGACCTTTTACGGCAGCCTCTCCTATCATTTCTGATCGCGACGCCCCCGACCCTCATGAAAGCAATGCGTTCTGCGATGCGGGAGGATGGAGCATGAGACGGGCGCGCTTCTCCGGGAACTGGCAGGGAGCGTAGCCGGGACAGCGCCAGCATTCCGGCGCACGGGCCTTGCAGACATAGCGCCCGTGCAGGATCAGCCAGTGATGGGCGGGGCGCAGCATGTCGGGCGGGATACGCGCGACCAGCCCGTCCTCCACTTCCCGCGTGGTCCTGCCAGGGGCGAGGCCGGTGCGGTTGCCGATGCGGAAGATATGCGTATCCACCGCCATGGCGCTCTCGCCGAAGGCGACGTTGAGCACCACATTCGCGGTCTTGCGCCCAACGCCGGGCAGGGCTTCGAGGCTGGCGCGGTCGGAGGGGACGTCGCCGCCATGGTGGTCCAGAAGCTGCCGGCAGAGCAGGAACACATTATGGGCCTTGGCGCGCCAGAGGCCGATGGTGCGGATATGGGCTGCGATGCCCGCCTCGCCGAGACGCAGCATGGCGGCGGGGTCCGGCGCCTCGGCGAAGAGTCCGGCCGTGACCTTGTTGACGGATTTGTCCGTCGCCTGGGCGGAAAGGACGACGGCGACGAGCAGGGTAAAAGGGTTGGCGAAGTCGAGTTCGCTTCTGGCGTCCGGATTGGCTTCGGCAAGCGCGGTGATGAAGCGTCGGGCTTCCGGTTTCGTCATCGGGCGCCGGGCGGTCGGGATGGTCATGAACGGTTCTCCTGCGGCGGGAACGTAGCGCGGCGTGCCCGAGTCTCCTATCGGGTTCCTGTCCTCGTCTCCTCTCCTCCCCGTTCCGGCGGTTGCGTGGGGGGCGGGGAGCGGTCATATGAGGTGACGGTCGTTGTCCTGGTTCGACTGTCGGCCCGGCATGCGGGGTTCCGCCCTTCGGAATCCCTGACTTTGAAACAAGTGAGGTCCGGGAGCCCGAAAAGTCGAACCGGGACGCGACTGAGGTACTGCCTCTGTTGACCCCCTGATGAGCCACGAGCGCCGGTGAGGCGTCGTGCCGGAGCCGTTTTTGCGTGTCGGACGAAGACGAATCGAGTGAAGTGACTTCTGCCGCCGGGGCAAGGAACCGCAAGAGAGAGGTTTCGTTCACCGGGATTCTGGCCTTCGTCGCGCGATGCTGGGTGGAGCATCCGGGGCCGTTCGCGCGCACGCTGCTCGGCGTGGCGATGGCGACGGCGATGGACATCGTGATGCCGCTTCTGGCCGGGCGTCTGGTGCGGGACGTGTCGCGCCATGCGGGCGGCGTGCCGCATGATGCCGCGCAGGCGGCGGTGCTGCACGACGCGGCGCTGAGTGTGGCGGGGCTGATCGCGCTGGGGCTGGGCGGGCTGCTGGGCCGGCGACTGTCCTTCATCGGCATCACGCATCTCACCTTGCGGATCATGAACGATGTCGCGTCCCGCGCCTTTGCGCGGGTGCAGCGGTTTTCGACCGACTGGCACGCGAACAGCTTCGCGGGGTCGACCGTCCGCAAGCTGACGCGCGGCATCTGGGCGATCGACATGATCAACGACACGATGCTGCTGCTGATCGTGCCGGAGATCATCGTGCTCGGCGGGACGACGCTGGTTCTCGCGCTGCATTCGCTGCTGATGGGGGCGGTGCTGGCGGTCTCCGTGGTGCTGTTCGTCTGGCTCTCGATCACGCTGACCCTGCGCTATGTCGCGCCCTCCGCGCGAGCGTCGAATCGCTGGGACACGAAGATGGGCGCGGCGATGGCGGACGCGATCACCTGCAACGCGGTGGTCAAGGCGTTCGGCGCGGAGGCGCGGGAGGATCGCCGCCTGGCGCGCACGCTGCGGATCTGGGGTCTGCGGACCGAGCGGAGCTGGGTCCGCGGCACGAATAGCGGCAATCTTCAGAATTTCGCCTCACTGGTCATGCGGATGCTGCTCATCGCGCTCTCCGTCTGGCTGTGGTGGGAAGGCAAGGCGGGGCCCGGCGATGTGGCCTATGTGCTGACGATGGTGTTCCTCGTGCAGGGCTATTTGCGCGATCTGGGACAGCAGGTCAGCCAGTTGCAGCGCGCGATCAACGAGGCCGAGGAGCTGGTGGCGATCTTCAGGCACGAGCCGGAGGTTCTGGATCGTCCCGACGCCGTCCCGGCCCGGTTCACCCATGGCGCGATCCGTTTCGAGCATGTGCGCTTCCAGTATCCGGGCCAGAAGACGCCGCTCTATCAGGATCTGGAGCTGGACATCACGCCGGGTTCGCGCGTGGCGCTGGTCGGGCCGAGCGGATCGGGCAAGACGACGCTGACCAAGCTGTTGCAGCGGCTCTATGACGTGAGCGGCGGGCGCATCACGATCGACGGGGTGGATGTCCGGTCGGTGACGCAGGACTCGCTGCGCGCGCACATCGCCATCGTGCCGCAGGAGCCGCTGCTGTTCCATCGGTCGCTGGCGGAGAACATCGCCTATGGCCGCCCCGGCGCGACGCAGTCGGAGATCGCGGAGGCGGCCCGTCAGGCCAATGCGGCGGGGTTCATCGAGCGTTTGCCCGACGGCTATGCGACGCTGGTGGGCGAGCGGGGGGTGAAGCTCTCCGGCGGCGAGCGCCAGCGCGTGGCGATCGCCCGGGCGTTTCTGGCCGATGCGCCGATCCTGATTTTCGACGAGGCGACATCGAGCCTCGATTCGGAATCGGAGGCGCTGGTGCAGGACGCGATGCATCGCCTGATGATGGGGCGCACCGTCATCGTCATCGCGCATCGTCTGGCGACGGTGATGGAACTGGATCGCATCCTCGTCTTCAGCCATGGCGAAGTGCGCGAGGATGGCTCTCACGCGGAACTCGTCCGGCAGGAGGGCGGGATCTACCGGCGGTTGTTCGAGTTGCAGTCGCTGGATGGGTGAGCGTCTTCGGGCGAGCGCCGATCGAGCGTGAGTTGCAGGAAGGCGAGATCGAGCCAGCGGCCGAATTTCATGCCGACCTCCTTCAGCAGCCCGGTCCGCTCGAAGCCCAGCGCCTCGTGCAGACGGAGGGAGGCCATGTTGCCGGCCTCGATTCCGCCGACCATGACGTGCATCTTCTGGGCGCGGGCACGGTCGATGAGGGCGCGCATGAGCAGCGTGCCGACGCCTTTTCCCTGTTGGGCCGGATCGACATAGACGGAGTGTTCCACCGTGTGGCGATAGCCCTCGTGGGGGCGCCAGGGGCCGTAGGTGGCGTAGCCGAGGATGGTCTCGCGCGGATCGACGGCGACCAGCACCGGCCAGCCCGCGCCTTGCCGCTGGACAAGCCAGGCCAGGCGATCTTCGCGGTCCGCAAGGGTTTCGTTCCAGATCGCCGTGGTATGGGCGACGGCATGGTTGTAGATCGCCGTGATGGCGTCGATATCGTTCGGTCGGGCGTCCCGGATGATCATGCGTGCTCCTTCCGCCGGGAGATTGACGCTTCTCCGGCCGCACCGCTAGAGGGGGCTTCTTTTTTTGGAAAAGCGGCGCCTCCTTGAGGGATGCTGTCGTCAAACAGGCAAGGAAATAGTGTCGCCATGGAAGCGCTTTGATGCCGGAAGAGTATAACGCCCATGGGCAGCCGGTCGGCGCGCCAATGCCGGGCTGGACGCCGCGCCCGCTGCCGGGGCCGGTGACGCTGGACGGGCGCTATTGCCGTCTGGAGCCGCTGGATGCGGCGCGACATGCGGCGGATCTCTTTGCGGCCTATGCCACGGCGCCGGATGACCGGGGCTGGACCTATCTCGCCTATGGGCCGTTCGCGGACGAAGCGGCGTTTCGCGCTCATGCGGAGGCGATGGCGGCCAGCACCGATCCGCGTCATTTCGCGGTGATCGCGCTCGGGACGGGCAAGGCGGTCGGCACGCTGTCGCTGATGCGGCAGGATGCGGCGAACGGGGTGGTCGAGGTGGGCTGGGTGACGTTCTCGCCGCTGCTCCAGCGCAGCCCGGCCTCCACCGAGGCGCAGTTCCTGCTGATGCGTTACGCCTTCGATACGTTGGGGTGTCGGCGCTACGAGTGGAAATGCGACAGCCTCAACGGTCCGTCACGCAAGGCGGCGCTGCGGCTGGGATTCCGCTTCGAGGGGATATTCCGGCAGGCGGTGGTCTATAAGGGGCGCAATCGCGATACGGCATGGTATTCGATCGTCGATGGCGAATGGCCGAGGCTGCGCCGGGCGTTCGAGAACTGGCTGGAGCCGGGGAATTTCGACGCGGACGGGCGACAGCATCACCCGCTGGCGGCGTTCCGGGGAGCCTGAGCCCGATGGGGAACGCGGAAGGAGGGCTTTTTCCCTATCCCGTTCTGTATCGGAGCCCGCGATTCGTCGTCATCGACAAGCCGGGCGGGCTGCCGGTCCATCCTGGGCCGCGCACGGGCAGGACGCTGGAGGACGCGCTTCCCGCGCTGACCCGCCGCAAGGACGGTCCCTGGCTGGTCCACCGGCTGGACGCCGACACGTCCGGCTGCGTGCTCGTGGCGTTGCGGAAACAGGCATTGATCGCCGCGCAGCAGGCGTTCCAGTCCCGCGCGGCGTCCAAGACTTACTGGGCCATCGTCAGCGGCCGCCCGCAAGGGGAGGAAGGAGACGTCACCCTCACGCTCGGCCGCAGGGAGTCGCCGCGCGGATGGCGGATCGTTCCAGACCCGGAAGGGAAACCCGCCCGCACGCAATGGCGACTCCTGGGCACGGACGGCGCGCTGAGCTGGCTGGAACTCACGCTGCATACGGGCCGCACCCATCAGGCGCGGGTGCATTGCGCGGCGCTCGGCACGCCGATTCTGGGGGATCCCGTCTATAATCCGCATCCGGGCGACGGGCCGCTGCGGCTTCTCGCCCGGCATTTGAAGGTAACGGTCGATGACGAAACGATCGAGGCCGTGGCGCCGCCGCCCGCATCCATGGCGCGGATTTTAAACGTCTTTCGATAAGACCGATATCAGAACATTGCCAAATCGTTGCATAACCGCCACACTGTGCCTCCAATCGCCTCCGACCTCAGGCTTTGTTCTTGCGATATAAAAACGAATCGCGATCATGACGAAATAAATTTTCAATCGGGGAATGGAACTTGAACGGACAATTTCGTCGTCGCCTCATGAACGCTACAATTCTTGCGTTGCCATTCGCTTTTCTTGTGGCCGGCCCTTCCGGCCGGGCTGAGGCGGCAACGCCGAAGCACAAGAGCGCTCGCAGCAAATCGGCCTCCGGCCAGACGGCGGCTTCGCCCACGGCTGCGCCGGCGAAGTCCACTGCGACGCCGGCCGCGCCCACCCGGGCCGCTCGTGCCCGCGTTCTCAACGCGTCCCAGGCGGAGGACGTGATCGTCACCGGCACGCATAGCGTCAACCGGCATGCGCGGCAGAGCATCTCGCCCGTCACCGTCCTCTCGGCAGCCACCCTCCAGCGGTCCGGCTCCATGAACCTCGCCCAGCAGATCACGCAGACCTACGCGTCGATCAACGTCGAAGCTGTCGGCGCGGACGCGGCGGCCCTGGTTTCCGCCATTCATATGCGCGGTCTCAGTTCCAACGAGGTTCTGGTCCTCGTCGACGGCAAGCGCCGTCATACCACGGCGAACTTCACGGCGGATTCGGGCCCGAATTTCGGCGCGACCGGCGTGGACCTGAACATGCTTCCCGCCAACATGATCGACCATATCGAGGTGCTGGAAGACGGCGCCGCGGCCATGTATGGGTCCGATGCCATCGCGGGCGTGGTGAACATCATCACCAAGAAGCAGGATCACGGCGTCCACATGAGCGCGCAGACCGGCGCGAACGCTTATAACGGCGACGGCTGGCAGTATCAGCTCAACGCCGATGGCGGCATGAAGCTGGGGAATAACGGATTCCTTCATCTCTTCGGCCAGATCTACCATACGGATCACTATGTGACGCCGAATCTCGCGGACCATCGTCTGCTTCCCTCGCAGCCGCCGCAGGCGAGCAGTTCGAGCTTCAGCCAGCCGGGGCTGAACATTCCGGTCACGTCCAACCAGATCACCAGCACGCCGGAAGAGACGCGCGAGAATTTCGGCCTCGACTGGGAGAAGCCGCTCAACGAGCACGTCGCATTTTATGGCAACATCACTTACACGCATCGTCACTCGGAAGCCTACGAAAACTATCGCGTGCCGAATGTCGGCGGCGGCGTCGCGGAGAGCATCTTTCCCTACGGCTTCTCTCCGCTCGAAACCATCGAGGAAAACGACTACGCGGGTCTCGTCGGCGCCAAGGGAGACAATGTGCTGGGCTTCCAGTGGGATGTGTCCTCGGTCTATGGCGCGGATTTCGACAAGGTCGGCAACAAGAACACCGTGAACACGGGCATGCTCCAGCCCACCTGTTCGACCAGTCCCAGCAGCTCGTATTATTCCTCCGCCGGGTGCGGCTTCAGCCCGACCTCCGCCCGCGCCGAGAGCTACAACATGGCACAGTGGACGACGAACGCGGATTTCCGCCGTCGTTTCAATATTGCCGACGTCGTTCCCATGACGCTCGCCTTCGGCGCGGAGCATCGTCTGGAATCCTATCAGATCTGGCCCGGCATCCAGCCTTCCTACGTTCTGGGCGGCACGCAGGGTTATGCCGGTCTGGCGCCGCAGAACGCGGGCAAGTGGCAGCGTAATGTCTGGGGTGTGTATCTCGACGGCGACTTCCATTTCACCAAGAAATGGGAGACGGATTTCGCGGGCCGCTTCGAACATTATACGGATGTCGGCAACAATGAGATCGGCAAGATTTCCACGCGCTATGATCTGACGAGCCGTATCGCCTTCCGTGGCACGATCAGCACGGGTTTCCGCGCCCCGACGCTGGCGGAAGAGCATTTCAGCGCCATGAACGTCTCGCCGACCGGCGCGTCGGGCCTGCTGGCGGCCAGCTCCGCCGCCGCCGCCTCGCTCGGCGCGAAGGCCCTGAAGCCCGAGCGCTCGACGAGCATCTCCGGCGGCGTTATCGTGGAACCCGTTCGCGGCTGGCATGTCGAGGCTGACGCGTATCAGATCAATATCCGCGACCGCATCGTGCAGGGCGGCACCGTCAACGGCCAGACCGCGATTGACGCCATCGAGGATCTCGGTTTCCAGCTGCCGGCGAATTCTTATAACCAGAATAGCGTCAGTGCTTATTATCTCGCCAACGGGGCCAGCACGCGGACTCAAGGTGTGGACATCAAGTCCGATTACACCTTCCACATGCATAAATATGGAAACCTGCTCCTCAATCTCCAGATTGCCTTGAACCGCACACGTCTGCACCATAACGGCATGTGGGATGATGCCGGCACTATGACGCCTTATCTGAACGCGGAGAATATCGGCTATATCACCACCGCCTATCCGCGCAGCAAGATCATCCTGAACGCCTATTACACGATCGGAAATTGGGACATCAATCTGCGTCAGACCCGCTGGGGCGAGACAAAGGACATGCTCCAGTACAGCGACTGGGGGCCGGCGAATCTTCAGTATTCCGTTACGAATTTCTATCAGTTCGTGAATACGCCGCGCTGGACGACGGATTTGATCGTCGGATATCGCTTCAACGATCACTGGCACCTCGCGGTCGGCGCCAACAATATTTTCAACGTCCGTCCGCGCAAGGTGCCGCAATCCGTCAACTATCTCGGCGCCAACCCGTATGACCAGACCTCGGAGCAGGTCCCCATCTATGGCGGTTACTATTTCGGCCGCATCAACGCGGATTTCTGATCGTGACGGCCGGGGCGATTGCCCCGGCCTGTTTTTTCCTCACAGGGCGCCGAGGAACCCGTCGACATCCGCCTGTTCCGTCGCGTAGTGCGTGACCAGCCGGATCAGCACGCCGTTCACCCCCGGAGGGGTCGTCCAGCGGTGAAAAACGAAGCCTGACGTCTCCAGCCTGGAGACGACGGCTTCTGGCAGCACCACGAACACTTCATTGCTCTCGACGGGGAAGGGCAGGATCGCGCCGGGCAGGCGGCGCAGGCCATGGGCGAGCCGTTGCGCCATGGCGTTGGCCTGGCGGCCGTGGCGGAGCCAGAGATCCGCCTCCAGCAGGGCGAGAAGCTGGGCGCTCAGGAAGCGCTGCTTCGACCACAGATGGCCACCGCGCTTCACCCGACGGAGGAAATCTTCGGCCCGCGCCGTGTCGAAGAACAGCACCGCCTCCGCCGCCATGGCGCCGTTCTTGGTGCCGCCGAAGCTCAGCACGTCGATCCCCGCATGCCAGGATGCCTCCGCCGCCGTGCAGCCGAGATGCGCCACCGCGTTGGCGAAGCGCGCGCCGTCCATATGCACGGCCAGACCGGCCTCATGGGCGATCGCCGCGAGTGCGGCGACCTGCGCGATCGGGTAGACCGTGCCCCATTCCGTGGTCTGGGTCAGGCTCACCGCGCGCGCCGGGCTGGCGTGGACGCCGCCCTCGCGATTGGCCGCGATCGCCTCGCGCAGCGCGTCGGGGGTGATGCGGCCATCCGCGGAGGGGAGGGGCAGCAGCTTCGCGCCATGGGTGAAGAATTCCGGCGCGCCGGCCTCGTCGCAGGCGATATGCGCGCTCTGGTCGCACAGCACGGCGCCATAAGGCGGCACGAGCGCCGAGAGCGCCAGCGCGTTGGCCGCCGTCCCGGTCGTGACCGGGAAGCAGAGCAGATCCGTTCCGAAAATCTCGCGGAAGCGCACCTCCAGCCGGGCGGTTTCGTCGTCCTCGCCATAGGACGCGGCCGGGCCGCCATTCGCGCCGATCAGCGCCGCCATCACCTCCGGGCAGGCGGGCGCCGTGTTGTCACTGGCGAAGTTCTTGCGTATTGCCTCGCTCACGATATGTTCCTCCGCTTCGCAGTCCGCTCCGGACGATCCTGCCCACACCATCACCTTGTCCGCACGGGGTCCAATGACAGATTCGCCATCCGATGTCGGGAACATCATAGACGGCAAGGCGATCGCCCGCCGCCTGACCGATCGCGTGAAGGCGGAGGTCGAGGCCCTGCATGACGCGACGGGCGCGACGCCCGGCCTGGCCGTCGTGCTGGTGGGCAACGATCCGGCCAGCGAGGTGTATGTCCGCAACAAGGCGTTGCAGACCCATCGCGCGGGGATGCGGTCCTTCATGCACATGCTCCCGGCCTCGACGCCGCAGGAGGAGGTGCTGGATCTCATCCGCCTGCTGAACGACAATCCGCAGATTCACGGCATTCTCGTCCAGCTTCCGCTGCCCGCCCATATGGACCCGGTGGTCGTCACCAACGCCATCCGCCCCGAGAAGGACGTGGACGGGCTCGGCGCGGTCAATGCCGGGCGGCTCAGCCTCGGCATCGACGGGATCGTGCCGTGTACGCCGCTGGGCTGCCTGATGCTGATCCGGGAGACGCTGCCGGATCTGCGGGGACTTCATGCCGTGGTGATCGGCGCATCCAATCTGGTCGGCAAGCCGATGGCCCAGCTTCTGCTGCGCGAGGGCTGCACCGTGTCCATCGGCCATATCCACACGCGCGACCCGAAGGGGCTGGCGCGGCAGGGCGACATCCTCGTCGTGGCGACGGGCCGGAGCGAGTTGGTGCGCGGAGACTGGATCAAGCCCGGCGCGACGGTCATCGACGTGGGGATCAGCCGCGTGCCGACCAGTGACGGCAAGACGAAGCTGGTCGGGGATGTCGTGTTCGAGGAGGCCCGCAAGGTGGCGCGGCACATCACGCCCGTTCCGGGCGGGGTCGGGCCCATGACGATCGCCTGCCTGCTGCACAACACGCTTCAGGCGGCGCGTCCGCTGCTCGAGGCCGCGTCATGAGCGGGCGTCTCGCCGTCGAGCTCGTGCCGCGCAGCCGCGAGGGGTTGCTGGCGGATGCGGCGCTCGTGCGCGGGATTCTGCCGGAGATGTCGGTCATCAACGTGCCCGACCTTCTGCGCCTGCCGATCCGCTCCTGGGAGGCGGCGGCGTTGCTGGAAGGGCGCGCGGGGAGCGTCATCCCGCATATCCGCGCCGTCGATGTCGATCCCGAGCGGCCGCTGCACGGCGCGGACGATCCGGCGTTGCGCGAGGTGCTGGTGATCGCGGGCGATCCGCCGCCCGACCCGACGCATCGCACCTGGCCGCAGAGCAGTGCTGAGATCATCGCCCGATATCGCCGTGAATTGCCGCATCTGACCGTCTATGCGGCGTTCGACCCGTATCGCCGGTCACCGCGCGAGGAACTGGAGGAAATCGCGCGCAAGCGGGATGCCGGGGCGGCGGGGTTTTTCACCCAGCCGCTTTTCGACCGCCGGATGCTCGATCTCTGCATGAACTGGCTGCATGACGACACTGTGTTCTGGGGGCTTTCCCCGGTCATCGGACCGAAATCCCGCGCCTATTGGGAGCGCGTGAACCGCATCGTCTTTCCGCGCGATTTCGACCCGAGCCTGGACGCGAATATCGCATTCGCCGCCGAGGTGCTGACGCTGGCGGCCGAGCGCGGCGACAGCGCCTATCTCATGCCTCTGCGGGTCGATCTGGCGGCGTATCTGACGCCGCTGAAGGGGATTTACCGAAGCCCGGCCTGAGACTCCACGGGCTGAGCCGCCCGTCAGGGAGATCGAGCCCCCGGAGTCTCAGGCCCGGTTGGAATGCGTCGAAACGCCGCGTGCCGCCGGGAATTTGCATGATCGCCTGTATCATGCACCCGCATTGCGTCCGGCCCGTTGTCGGAAGACGTTGCCATCGCGGGGGAAATGGGCCATAGACGGCCGACGTCAACCCTCAGTGATGTGTTGCAAAATTGGCAAGGCTGCTGGATTTTCCGTTTCGGCGTATGTCCTTGCGGCATATCGTCCTGTTCGGCGCCGCGATGGGTTTCTCCCTGCCGACCCTGTCGGCCGGCGCGACGCCCCGTCATGCCCAGCAGCATGCGCCCCGAAATGCCGGTTCTCGCGCCGCAGGGACTCGCACAACAGGATCTCGCACCGTCAGGCAGTCGGCTTCGGCCGCCGAGACGATCGAGGTGGCGGGCACGCGCCGCGCCTTTGCGTTCCAGGCGGAGCAACATCGTCCGGACGCGGCGACGCTCCTGACCGGAGAACAATTGCGGGAACGGGGCATACTCACTCTGCGGGCCCTCGAATATGTCGCTCCCAATCTGACCATCCAGAGCATCAACGGCACGGCCTCGACGAATTTTTACCTGCGCGGTCTCGGCTTCAACGATTTCACGCAGAGCAACATGGGGCCGGTGCTGGCCTATTACGACGATGTGCCCTACGCCTACTCCACCATGGCGACGGGGATGATGTTCGACCTCGCCAACGTGACGGTCATGCCGGGGCCGGTCGGCACCGAGCATGGACAATCCGACACGGGGGGGGAAATCCTCTTCCACACGAACGACCCGACGGACAGTTTCCATGCCGGGGCGAGCGAGGATATGGCCTCATACGCGCGCAGCCGGAGCGAGGCCTATGTCTCGGGTCCGCTGGCGCGGGGGCTGAGCTTCCGCATCGCCGGTCAGGTGCAGAAGGGCGGCGGCTGGCAGACGGACCCGTTGAACGGCGCGCATCTCGGCGACGCCGATCTCTGGGCGCTCCGGGCCAAGCTGAAATGGCAGCTTGATTCGCGCACGACGGTCATGCTGACCGGCCATGTGGTGCAGGATGACAGCGAGGTCGTCGGCGGGATTCCGATCCATCGTCTGATCGGGTCCGCGCCGCTGCCGACTGTCGGCTGGACCCAGACGGAATGGTCGCTCCGGCCGCAATTCGCGTCGCTGATCGGGCGCAAGGCCGGGCTGAAGCCCAGCGAACATGACTGGTTCTGGGGCGCGGACCTCAATATCGCCCATGATTTCGGCTTCGCGACGCTGAGATCCATCAGCGCGTTCGAGACCATGCGCGAGCAGGAATACACCGATCAGGACGCGACCGCTCAGGCTCAGGCGGACACGTACCGCACGATCGACTCGAACGCGTTCACGCAGGAACTGCGTCTGTCGAACAGCGATGCCGCCGCGCGCTTCCAATGGGCGATCGGCGCTTTCTACCAGCGCACCCGCATGAACCAGCGTTTCTTCTTCGACTACACGGATTATCTCCCGGCGCGCGGCTACATGCAGGCGTCGACCTTCGGGCTGAACGAGGAGGCGACGTCCGAATTCGCGCATGTCAGCTATCGTCTGCCGCATGACGTCAAGCTGTTCGGCGGCCTGCTGCATGAGATCGACGATCGCGGGATCACCGGAATGCAATCGGAGATTTTCGGCGGCCGGACGAAGAATTTCCATGGCGAGAACACGGCGGCGGCGCAGTTCGCCGGGCAGGTCGGCGTGTCGTGGCAGGCGACGCAGAACGTGCTCGTCTATTACAAGATGAGCAAGGGCTTCAAACCGGGCGGCTTCACGGCCAACAACACCCAGATCCAGGCCCAGCTCAATCCGTTCAAGCCGGAGAGCGTCCTGACCTACGAACTCGGCTTCAAGAGCGATCTGATCCACAACGTGCTGCGGGTCAACGGTGCGGCGTTCTATAACGATTTCCACAACCAGCAGATTCTCGGCACGATCCTGATTCCCGATTTCGGCCCGCTGAGCCAGTTGACGAACGTGCCGAAATCGGAAAGCTGGGGGTTCGAGGGGACGGTGGATCTGCACGTCCTCCGCCATGTCTTCCTCACGCAGAATTTCGGCTGGCAGCGCGGGACATTCCAGGATTTTCCGACGGTCAACCGCGCCGCGACCAATGCCTATTACGCGGCCCATCATGTCTGGAAAGCGATCAACGACAATTTCGCGGGCGTCAATAATGGCCAGCCGAAACTGACCCTCAACGGGCAGGTGGAGTGGCGGCAGGCGATCAGTCAATCCTACGGGATCGAATTCGGGCCGAACTGGGTCTATCGCGACGCGCAGGCCCTGACGCCGGGCGGCACGGGATTCTATCGTCTGCCGCCCTATTTCCTGCTCGGCGCGCATGTGACGCTGCATCCGGTCTCGGAGAAATGGCAGATCACGCTGTATGCGAGCAACATTCTCAACCGCCATTATTACACGACCGGCGGTCAGGCCACGACGACCTATTTCTACATTCCCGGCGCGCCGCGCTTCATTGGCGGCAGGATTTCGTACGGCTTCTGAGGGGCGTGAAAAGCGTCGTTATACTTCATGACGGTGACGAACGGGCTTCCCTCTCGGTTTTTGTCGGGAGGGTGGCAGGTTCTGCCCGGGCAAACCGGATCAGGGAGCGGGGCGAGAGTGTCTGACGATGGGGGCGGGCCGTCATTTTCCTGCGCCGGAGGACGAAACGCCGGTTTCCCGGCCCGGTCCGTCATGGCCCGGATGCGGGCGTTCGGCCTGCGCCATCCTCTTGCGCTGATCTGCGCTCTGGCGTTGGCGCTCAGGCTCGCGCTGCTGCTCTTCGTGCCGTTCGTCTGGCGCGTGGACGAGATCTTCCAATATGCCGAGCCGGCGCATCGTCTGTTGACCGGTGACGGGGTGGTGACGTGGGAATGGCGCTCCGGTCTGAGGTCCTGGCTGCTTCCCGGCGTGATCGCCGGGCTGATGCGGCTGGCCTTCGCCCTCGGGCTGGGTCATTCCCTGCTCTTCGCGCAGGGGGGCCTGTGTCTGCTGTCGCTGGGGCTGGTCGCCGCCGCGTGGTCGTTCGGCAGGGCGGCCGTCGGAACACGGGGCGCGTGGATCTGCGCCATGACGATGGCGGTCTGGCCGGACCCTGTCATTTTCGCCTCGCGGACGCTTACCGAGGCGCAGGGAGGGCTGGCGCTGGATGTCGGAGCGCTTCTGGGCGCGACGTTTCTGGAACGGCGGCGCCTCCCGTCCGGTTTGCAGGCCCTTCTCATCGGACTCCTGCTCTCGCTCGGCATGGTGATCCGGCTGCAATTCGCGCCGGGGACGGCCGTGGGGCTGCTGTTTTGTCTCATCGCGTGGCGGGGGAGCCCAGCGGCGACGATCGGGCTTGTCCTCGGGGCGGCCATTCCCGTGCTGGGGCAGGGCATTCTGGATGCGCTGACGCTCGGGGCGCCGTTTCGTTCGGTCTGGACGAATTTCGCTATCAATTACCTCGCTCATCGCGCCGATGCCTATGGCGTGCGGTCTGGCGGTTTCTATCTCGGCCAGATGGCGGCGTTCTGGGGCGCGGCCTGTCTCCCCGTGGGGCTGGGGTGTTACTGGGCTTTCAGGACGCAACTCCGCCCTGGCCGTTTGCTGCTGGCGGGCGTGGCGGCGGCGATCCTGCTGTCCCATTCCGTGATTCCCCACAAGGAAGCCAGCTTCATCTATCCGGCGCTTCCCCTCATTCTCGTGCTTGCGGGAACGGGTCTGGCGCAGAGATGGGGCGGGGACGTGCGTCTCGCGGCGGCGATCCTGTGCAGCGCGGGGCTGGTGTTCGTCAGCGGCTATTGGCCGCATCTGCATCACCGTCGCGGGCCCTACGAAGCCAGCCGCATGCTTTATGCTCATCGCGACGCCTGCGGTTTCGGGCAGTACGGTCCGGCTTTCGCGCAATGGAGCATGACGGGCGGCTACACCCAGCTCGACCGGTCCGCCCCGTTCTATTATCTGACGACGCCGCAACAGGTTGCCGCGTCGGAACGCGCGTTCAATTACCTGCTTGCGCAGGATGTGACGCTTCCCTCGATGCCGCGCGACTTCGCCGTCCTCTCCTGCGCGCAGCATTTCTGCGTGTTGCGCCGGCCGGGCCTGTGTGACGGACAGGGCGTCGAGACTCTCAACGCCCTTCTGCGCCGCACCGGAGAGTGATCAGCCTGGATTGGGACCGCGCACCGCCTGGGCCAGGTCATCGGGGCGAATCCAGTGTTTCCATGCGGCCAGAATGGCGTCCGGCGTCATGGTGTAGAAAGCCTGGGCCTGCCGGTCGGCCTCGTCCAGCGGCAGGCCGAGCGACGCGTAGGAGAGATATCCGTCGGCGAGCGCATCGAAGCTCGCGCGGCTCATCGGCATGCCGCGCAGGAGCGACGCCTTGGCGCTGGTGAGTTCATCATCGCTGACCGGCTTCCCCTGCATGGCCTGCAATTCCGCCACGGCGGCCGCGCGCGCGGCCGCGACCTTGTCGGGGTCGGAACCGAAGCTGACGAGGAAGGTGCTGCGGCTGCGCGACCATTGCACGCCGCTTCCCGCCGAATAGGCATAACCCGTCCGCACGCGCAGATCCTGCATCAGGCGGGAGGAAAAGCCGCTGCCGAGAATCTCGTTGCCCATTTCCAGCGCATAACGGTCGGGATTTTTCACGCCCCCGCCTATGGTCTGCAACAGCAGCACCTGGTCCTGAAGACGTCCGGCGTCCGGCACCACGGTCTTGCTCGCCCGGTTCGGCGGACGCGGCGGCAGATCGACCACGGGCGTCGGCCCCTCGGCCTTCCACGCGCCGAACTCCTGCGTGATGAGCGCGCGCGCATGTTCCGGCGTCGTGTCGCCGATCACGATGATGGTCGTGAGATCGGGGCGATAGGCGGCATGATAAAACGCCTTCACGTCATCGAGCGTAAGATGCGTGAGGCTGGCGGGTGTGGTCTCG
Source organism: Acidomonas methanolica (assembly GCF_004346035.1). Classification (GTDB taxonomy): domain Bacteria; phylum Pseudomonadota; class Alphaproteobacteria; order Acetobacterales; family Acetobacteraceae; genus Acidomonas; species Acidomonas methanolica. The sequence continues at coordinate 24,285 of NZ_SLZN01000010.1, forward strand.
CGCAGGGTCGGATCGCCGGGCGGATTGAGCGCGCGCAGCACGGCGCGGCGGAAGCGATAGGCGGGGGATTGCATGATCCCCGGGCGTTCCGCCACGGCTTGCGCCTTCAGCACCGCGAAGGCGTTCGCGGGGAAAGCGGGATGGAGTTCGTTATCGGCCAGAATCGCCACGGCCTGATCGAAGACCGGGGTCAGCGCGCTGGCGCCGAAGGTGAAGCCCGCCGCGGCCTCGGCGGCGATGGCGTCCAGGTCGGCGGCGAGCTTCAGCCTGTCGCGGATCGTGCTGCCGTACATGAACAAGCCGCCCGTCAGTTCGGCGACGCCCTCATGCCCGGGCGGCTGCTCCAGAACGTCCTCGTGCCGGATGCGACCGTAGAGCTTGACCGTGTGGCTCACATGCTCCGGCAGCACCAGCAGATGCAGGCCGTTCGGCAGCGTGAAGGCGGCGGGCCGGGGCGCTGTGGGCGGCAGGGCGATCGTCGCCAGCTCCGCCCGCGCCCATTCGGGAAGCGTGACCGGATGGCTCGGCGGCGTGATGAACGTCTCGCCGGCCTTGCCCTGCATCGCGGCGGGATTGGGCGACTCGGTGGGGGTGAGAATGCCGGTCAGCGCATGGGCGGGGTCGAGCAGTGTCCGCGCAAGGGCGTTGACCTTCTCCGGCGTCACGGCGCGGAAGGCGTCCACCAGCGCCGCAGGCGATGAGACGTTGTTGAGCGCCAGGGCGTTGGCCCAGCTTTCCGTCAGATCGGAAATGCTGTCCGCATCGAATTCGAGCGAGGCGATCTCCTTGCGCTTTGCGGCCTCGACCAGCTCCGCAGGCACCCCATGCGCGCGAATCTCCGCCAGCACGCCGCGCACGTTTTCGAGAAGGACGCCGGAATCCGCGCCTTTCGGGAAGACGGCGAGCACGACGGCGCTTCCCGCCTGTGCGTGCGGGCTGTAGTCCACCTCGGTCTGCAACGCCTTGCCCTGTGGCACGAGGGCGAAGAGCGCGCCGCGTTGGCTACCCAGCACATCCGCCAGGATCTGGGCCGCCGCATAGTCGGGATCGGCCGCGCCGGGCATCGGGAAGGCGACGGTGACGAAGCCGACGCCGAGATCGCTGTCCAGCCTGATGGTCTTCGCCTCGACGGGGGCGGGATGGATGACGGGCCGCGGCGGGATCTGCCCGGCCGGCAGAGCGCCGAACTGCGCCTGCACCTGCGCGAGGGTCGCCTTGGGATCGACGTCGCCGACGATCAGCAGGATGGCGTTGTTCGGCTCGTACCACGCGTCGTAGAATCGCCGCAGCAGCGCGGCGTCGGTCTTGTCGAAGGAGGGGCGGGTGCCGAGCGCGTCGTGCTCGTACGGCGTTCCGGCGAAGAGCGTCTTGCTCTGCTCGACCAGATAGCGCTCCACGGGGGAGGACAGGTCGCGCGAGACTTCCTGCTCTATGGCGCCGCGCTCGTGCTGCCAGTCCTTTTCCGTCAGCAGCGCCCCGCGCATCCGGTCCGCCTCGATATGCAGCAGGAGTCCGAGATTTTGCGCTGGCGCCTCGAAATAGAACTGGGTGGTGTCCTCGGTGGTGAAGGCGTTGTTGTTGTCGCCGATCCGCGCGCTGAGCGTGGAGAGCTGGTCACGTCCCAGTTCCTTCGCGCCGTTGAACATCATGTGTTCGAGGGCATGGGCGGTGCCGGGGAAACCCTTCGGCGCGTTGGCGGAACCGGCGAGATAGATCATCTGCGTCTGCACGACCGGCGCCAGCGGATCGGGCACGATCACCACGCGCAATCCGTTCGGCAGGGTGGCGCGCACCGCCTGCGCCATCGCGCCCGGCGCCTTCGCCGTTTCGGCATGGGCGGGAGGAGCAAGGAGAGCCAGAAGCGTCCCCAGCGCGACCGTGGCGGGAAGCGACCCGCGCGGAGCCCTGCGAAGGCGGCAGCGGAAGGGCAGGGGCATCGGCATCTCCAGTGTTAGAATATATCAGGTCTGATCTAAGACCCTGTTTCCGGCTCTGTCCATGCGTGCGGCCGCACAAAAACAGATGCGCGAAACGCGCCGTCGCGCTACATGCGGGAACCATGTCCATCCTCAACCGCATCCATCAGGCCGATGCCTGGTTGCTCGACACCGTCTTCCAGCCGATTGCCGACCGACTGCCGGAGCGCCTGCCCGCCGTGGAACTCGGGCTGAGCTTCCAGCTCGGGGCCATCCTGTTCTACGGCGCGTCGATCGGGTTGATGATGGTCGTCGGCCATATGTCGTTCGGCGATTCCGTCTTCAACGTGCTGGTCTGGTGTGTCGGCCTCGCGTTTTTCGTCGGCATCAGCCGCGTGCGCTCGCTGGTGCGGCCCGGCCAGCCCAACCCGCTGCGCCCCATGCTGGCGGGCATGCGGCCGCTCTCGATTCCCTTCATGATCATCGCCGCCGTTCAGGGGGCGAACGCGCCGCCGGCGCTGATGATGTCGTCATGGTTCATGACGCTGTCCGACGTGGTGTTCGTGCTGGGACTCTATCTCATTTCCTGCCAGCCGCGGCCGCCCTCCCGCCAGGCGACGCGGGAGAAACGCGTGAAGCTGACGGCGCTGGAGGGCGGGCTCGGCCGGGGCTGAGCGCGCCGCGATGCGGATTCTGCATTGCATCGACACGCAGGAGGTCGCGGGAACGGAGCGCCATGTCGCGGAGCTGGCCGCGTTCCAGGCGCGCGGTCATGAGGTGACGGTGCTGATCGGGCGGCGCACCGCCGATCCATTCACGGGCGAGGATATCATCTCCCGCCTCTGCGCTCCGGTCGAGACGCTGCGTGCCGGGCGGTCCGGCTATGGGGCGGCGCTCGCGGCGCTCACCCGGCGGCGGCGTTTCGATATCGTCCACACCCATCTCGGCCGCGCCAGCTTCCGTGCCCGATGGCTCGCCGCCCGTCGTCCCGCGCTGATCGCGACGCTGCATAACCGCTACGCGCCCCGCGCCTATGGCGGTCATGACGGGCTGATCTGCATCGCGCGCTGGCAGGCCGAGCGCGTAACGGGAAAGCACCTCGCGGTGATCGGGAACTGGACGCAGGCCGGGCCGCCCGAACCCGTACGCCGGGCCGCGCTCCGGGCGGAGTTCGGAATCGGGGCGGATGAGTTCCTGATCGGCGCGGCGGGGCGCTTCGTGCCGGAAAAGCGGTTCGACCTGTTGATCGAGGCCTTTCGCCACGCGGGCTTGCCCGGCGCGCGCCTCATCCTGTTCGGGGCAGGACCGGAGGAGTCGCGGCTGCGGGGTCTCGCCGATTCCGGCGTGATCTTCGGTGGTTATCGCGCGGATCTCCCCGGCGATCTGGCCGGGCTGGACGGCTTCGTCCTGCCCTCGCGCCGCGAACCGTTCGGCCTGGTGCTGCTGGAGGCGATGGCGGCGCGTCTGCCCGTCTGCGCAACGGGGGCGGGCGGGGTGACGGATATTCTCGCCGAGGCCCCGGATTGTCTCGTGCCGCCGGAGGATGTCGGCGCGCTGGCGGAGGGGCTGAGGCGTTTGCGGCGGCAGGGAGCGCGCGACTGGGCGCTCGACCGCTGGCGCCTGCCCGTTCGGGCAGCGGAAATCGAGACGTTCTATCGTTCCGTCGTCGCCATGCGGAGGCGTTGAGTTCCGCCGATCCAACGGTCGCCGCCGTGTCGGCTATGGGCGAAGAAGAATCCCGCCATCGCGCCTGCCAGGGCCATGGGAAGATCCCAGAGCGACGGTCCGGCGACCACGATGGCGAAGAGCGGCACCGCCACGGCCCCGCCCGCGAGGCCGTGCGCCGTCTCGCGCGGTGTGGGGCCGAAGCGACGTTCCGCGCCGCAATGGGGGCAGAGTTCCGCTGTTCGCCGCATGGCCTGACGGCAGACGGGGCAGAGCATGATATCGTCCATGACGGGTCGAGGCGTGGGCTGGGGACGCAAGAACGGACTCCTGGCGGGGCTGATCGCTTCAGGCTGAGGCGTGAAGCAGCCCCTCAAACACTCATCCGGCACTCATCCGGATGTCAGATGAAACCATAAGGATCGGCTATCGGCCGGTCGTCGAGCAGCGCCATGATCGGGCGGATGATGCGGATGAACCACCAGACGCCCCAGAGGCCGAGGATGAGGAAGCCCACCCCCACGACTGCCAGGATCACGCCGAGGAAAAGCAGAGCGATGCCGATCCAGAAGCTGCGGATGGCGTAGATGAAATGGCTCTCATATGGCGTGCCGCGGGCCTCGCCGATTTTCAGATAGGCCACGATCACGCCGGGAATATGCGTGATGGCCGTGAAGAAGGAGGCAGCATAGAGCAGATGCGTGATCCACACCCATTGCCGCAAGGTCAGGCCGCTCTCACGCCGGATCGGCGGCAGGTTGGAGCCGAATGCGTTGCTCATGGGAGGAACTCCGGTGGGAGAGACGTATCCACGCTCACGATAGCACCCGCGGGCCTGAATGGTCTCGTTCTTTCTTGAAGGAATGAACCGCAGGGGGTTTTTCGACTTTGCCCCGGCGCGTCCCGGTTCATCGCTTCAGCCACGCGGCACGCTCGCCGAGACGGCGGACCCAGTCCGGCGCGAGGCCGGGCACGGCGGCGAGCGCCTCCATCTCCGCGACCGAAGGTGTTTCCGCGTGTTGCAGCCGCCAGAAGCTGTCGATGGAAAATCGGTCGGTGTGACGTTCGACGAGGCTGATCCGGTCGCCCGGCCGGACGAGCCCGGGCGCAAGGACGCGGTAGTACCAGCCGGTGATCCGGGCGTGCAGAAAGAATCGCGCCATCGCGTCTTCATCGAAACGATGATTGATCTTCCAGCACGGCGTGCGCGGCTGGCTGACCTGCAACAGGGCGCTGCCCGCCGCGAATACGTCGCCGATATGCACGTTCCGTTCCGTCAGGCCGGAGGTGGAGAAATTCTCTCCCATGGCGCCGGGGTGCAATGCCGCCGCCGTCTCGGGAAATTGAGCGGCGAGGACGGCGTAATGCTCGACCGGATAATGATGCACCGCCTTTTCCGTGCCGCCATGAACGCGACGGTCCGCCTGCTGGTCGCCCTCCAGACCCTCGGGGCCGATGACGACGGGCGTCACGATCAGACGCTTGTAGATGCCGCTGGGTTGGCCTTCGCGCGGCAAGGCGCCGATACCGCCGGCGAAGACGTGGCCGATGATGGCGGACAATGTCATGCGGCGCCTCACTTCGTCGGGTTCTGTTCTCCCAGATCGTGCTCACCCTGGGCGATTCTGGCCTCAACGTCCATCCGCCACGGCGCGTCCTTCGGCGCGGCGTCGAGCGCGCGGCGATAGAGGGAGAGCGTGTCGGCGCTGATCCGCCCTTCATTGGCCCGCTGGAGTTCGGCGACCCGCAAGGCCAGAACGGGCTCGAATTTCGCAGCGAGCGCCAGATGGTAGTCACGCACCGCCGCGTCGGTCTGGCCGCGCGCTTCTTCCACCTGGCCGAGCAGCGCATGACCCTGCGCATAGGCGGGATCGGCCGGCGTCATGTGCTGGACGGCGCCTTGCAGCCGGTCGAGCAGCGCCGCCATCTTCGGGTCCACCGATTCGGCGGTGCCTTGACGTCCAGGCTGGGGCGGCAGGGTGGGATGGCCGTTGACGAGATACAGCCCGAGCGCGCCGACCGGGATCAGCAGGATCACCGTCGCGATGCGCCCGCGCCCGCTGCCCGCCAGCGCGGACGTGCCGATCCGGTCCGCCGCGAGGAGGCGGCGCTGCACCTCGATCCGCGCGCTTTCGAATTCCTCCGGCGCCACGAGGCCCAGAGCGCGGTCGCGCGCGAGTTCCTCCAGTTGTCCCCGATAGAGAGCCAGCGCCGAGGCGCGTTCGTCCACGAGATCCTTCGAGGGCGTCGCCGCGACCCGCTTGCGCAGGCCCCAGAGCAGCGGCAGCAGCGCGAGCACGCCGATCAGCGTCAGGCCAAGCCAGGTCATATGTCAGTCGTTTCCGGTCGAGGGCGAAAGTTCGGCGAGGCGGCGGCGCTCCTCCTCGCTCAGGGGAGGCACGGCTTTCGGACGGCGCAGGAGGACGGCGCCCGCGATCGCCAGCCCGGCGATCAGCGCGAGGGCGGGCATGCCCCAGAGCATCACCGTCGCGGCCGAAAGGCGCGGCTTGAGGCGGATGAACTCGCCATAGCGCCGTGTCATCCAGTCGATGATCTGCTGGTCGCTTTCGCCCTTCGCGACATGCTCGCGCACCACGTGACGCAGATCGCGGGCGAGATCGGCGCTGCTGTCCTCGATGGATTCGTTCTGGCAGACGAGGCAGCGCAACTGTGCGCCGATCGCCTCCGCCCGCTGCTCCTGCCGGGCGTCGGGCAGCATCTCGGACGGGTCGTCCACCGCGAAAGCGGGGGCGGCGAGGCAGAACATGCCCGCCGCCATCCAGGCAAGACGCGCGCGCCTCATTTTACCGCACTCTGTGTCATGGCGTCCCGTACGACAGGCGCGATCTGCGTTTCATATGTTCGTTGGGTGAGTTCCGACGCGCCGTGCCAGGCGATGCGGCCACCGGGCAGGATGAGGAACGTTTCCGGCACGCCGGTCACGCCCCAGTCGATCGCCGTCATGCCGCTGAGATCGAGCGCGGCCCGCGTGAAGGGCGAGCCGTCCCGCGCCACGAAGCGCGCGGCGTTGTCCGGCTTGTCCTTGTAGGCGATGCCCCAGACCGGAATATGGGCGGCGATCTCGCGCAGGGCGGGCATCTCGGCGACGCAGGGAATGCACCAGGAGGCGAAGAAATTCAGCAGGACCGGCCGGGTCTGGGCGCGGAGATCGGCGGCGCCGAAGCCGTTCCCCTGATCCGGCAGACCGGGCAGGCTGAAATCGGGCAGGGGACGGTCGAGCATCGGCGTGTGAATGGCGCGCGGGTCAAACCCTCCGCTCCCCATGCCGCTGAGCATCTTCCAGAATCCCGCGCCGATTCCGGCAGCGGCGAGGACGGGCAGCGTCATCAGCATGCGCCGCCGTGTCACGTTCTCGCTCATTCCGCGGCGACTCCCCGCACCTGCGCCGTCCGCCGTGCCGCGCCAACGCGCAGCCTGCGGTCGGAAAGGGAGAGGAAACCGCCGATCGCCATGATCAGGCCACCCAGCCACATCCAGGGCGCTAGTGGATTGACATGCAGCCGCAGCACATAGGTTGCGGCGGATCCGGCGCCGTGGCGATCCCCGATCACGCTGTAAAGATCCCAAAGCAGGTTGGTGCGGATCGACACTTCGGTCGTCGTCTGGCTCTGTGCGGCGAAATCGCGCTTCGAAGGATGCATGACCGTCACAAGCCGCCCGTGACGGCGCACGGCGATATCGGCGATCAGCGAGGTGTAGTTCGGCCCCTTCGCCTCATGCACGCCGAGCAGGGTCCATTGATATCCGCCCAGCGTCTCCGTATGGCCCGGCCTGACTTCCACGATGGCATGTTGCGCCTGCGCCATGCCGCAGAGCCCGAGCACCGTGACGCCCGCGCCGATATGGGCCAGCGTCGCGCCGAAGGCCGAGCGCGGGAGCGAACGGGCGCGGGCGAGGGTGTGGGCGGCGTTGAAATGGGACAGGCCCAGCCGGCCCGCCAGATCGGTCAGGCTCGCGGCGATCACCCAGACCGCCCCGACGGCGCAGAGGATCGGCATGAGTCCGGAGAGCGTCCAGCACGCCACGCCCAGCGCGATGACGGCGCAGGCCGCCGCGAGGCGCAGACGCCGCAGGACGGGCCGCGCGTGCGCGCGTTTCCACGGCAGCATCGTGCCCAGCGCCATGGCGGCCAGAAGCGGGATCGTCAGCGGGATCGTCGCCGCGTCGAAGAAGGGCTTGCCGACCGAGATGGTGCGGTTGAACAGAAGCTGCATGAAGGGCGGATACATCGTCCCCGTCAGCACCACGGCGCAGATCGAGCAGAGCAGGATGTTGTTCAGCACCAGTGCGCCCTCGCGCGAGAAGGGCGCGAACAGCCCGCCCGAGACGAGGGCGGGGGCGCGCCAGGCGAAGAGCAGCAGGGAGCCGCCGATGACCACCGCCAGCAGGCCGAGGATGAACACGCCGCGCGCCGGGTCGTTGGCGAAGGCGTGGACCGAGTTCAGGATGCCGGACCGCACGAGGAAGGTGCCGGAAAGCGAGAAGGAGAAGGTCGCGATCGCCAGCAGCACGGTCCAGATCTTCAGCGCCTCGCGCTTCTCCACCACGATGGACGAGTGGACGAGCGCGGTTCCCGTGAGCCAGGGGATGAGCGAGGCGTTCTCGACCGGGTCCCAGAACCAGTATCCGCCCCAGCCGAGCACGTAGTAGGACCACCACGATCCCAGCGCGATGCCGCAGGTGAGGAAGCTCCAGGCCGCCACGGCCCAGGGCCGCACCCAGCGAGCCCAGGCCGCGTCCACCCGTCCCTCGATCAGCGCCGCGACGGCGAAGGCGAAGGGGACGGCGAAACCGACATAGCCGGTGTAGAGAATGGGCGGATGGAAGGCGAGGCCGGGGTCCTGGAGAAGCGGGTTCATGCCGCGGCCGTCCGTCGGGGCGGGCCAGACGCGGGCGAACGGGTCCGATGTCAGCAGGCAGAAGAGCTGGAACCCCGCCGAGACGCCGCCGAGGATCGCGATCACGCGGGCGCGCAGGATCGCGGGCAGCCCGCGCCCGAAGAGCGCCACCGCCGCGCCGCACAGGCCGAGGATGAGCGTCCAGAGCAGGATCGAGCCCTCGTGGTTTCCCCAGGTTCCGGTGATCTTGTAGAGCAGGGGCTTGGCGATGGCGGAATTGTCCGCGACGTTCTGCACCGAGAAATCGTCATGTGTCGCCGACCAGACGAGGCAGAAGAAGGACAGGGCCAGGGCGATGAACTGCGACACCGCCAGCAGGGGCGCGAGCGCGAGCAGCCGCCGGTCGTGGCGGGAGGCGCCGTAGAGCGGCAGGACGAATTGCGCCAGGGCGACGACGCAGGCGAGCGCCAGGGCGAAATGCCCCTCTTCAGGACCGATCATGAATTCAGCTTCCGTTGCGCGGGGTCTTGGCGTCGATGGCAGCCCGGGCTTCGTCGCGCGTCATGGTGTCCCAGCTCGCCGCGCTGGGCGGCTTGCCGAAGCGCGGGTCCCATTTGCCGCTCTTGCGCAGCGCCTCGGCCACTTCCTTCGGCATATAGGTCTCGTCGTGCTTGGCGAGCACTTCCGAGGCACGGAACGTCCCGTCCTTCCGCATCGTGCCGAGCGCCACCACGCTCTGCCCCTCGCGGAAGAGGTCCGGCAGGATGCCCGCGAAGCGGACCGTTACGGCGGCCTGGCCGTCCGTCACCTCGAAGATGTTGACGGGCGTCGTGCCCTCGGTCTCGCGGTGCAGCGATCCCGCAACGACCATGCCGCCCAGCCGCACCGTGCGGTCCGGTCCCGGATCATGCGCCCTGATCTGCGACGGGGCCATGAAGAACACGATGTTCGAGGAAAAGGCGTTCAGCACCAGCGCCGTCGCCACGCCGAGGCAGAGCACGCTGGCCACGACCAGCCAGAGGCGGCGGGTCTTGCGCGTCATGCCGCGCCGCGCGCCGCCGGATTTTCCGGAGTCGAATATATTGGAGGCGCTCATCGGGTTGAGGTCTTCCGCAGGGCTTCGAGTTGCGCCAGCCGCGTCCGGGCGCGGCGGAGGCGGAGGACGGCCTGGACGGTCAGCACGAGGACCGCCACAGCCGTCACCCCGTACGAGGCGGCAATGAAAGGAAGATGGGTCATGCGGCCTCCTCCCGCTCGGCGATGCGCCGCGTCATCATCTGCCGCGCGCGGCTTTCGAGGATCGCCGCCGTCAGCCGTGCCGAGACCAGCGCGCCGAAGCCGCAGGAGAATCCGATCATGCACACCATCAGGGGTGCCAGCATGGACATGGACATGGTCGGCGCGCCGGTCAGGGTGATGCTGTCGGGCTGATGCAGCGTGTTCCACCAGTTGACGCTGAACTTGATGATGGGAAGATCGACCGAACCCGCGATCGCGAGGATGGCGGCGGCGCGATAGCCGCGCTGCGGATCGTCGAAGGCGCGGATCAGCGCGATATGGCCGAGATAAAGGAAGAACAGCACCAGCATGGAGGTCAGTCGCGCGTCCCAGACCCACCATGCCCCCCACATCGGCTTGCCCCAGAGGGAGCCGGTCGCGAGGCAGAGGGCCGTCGCGGTCGCGCCGACCGGCCCGATCTCCACGGCCGCCAGATCGGCGAGGGGGTGTTTCCACACGAGGGTCAGCACGCCACAGATGGCCAGCGCGAAATATCCCGCCGAGGCCAGGATCGCCATCGGCACGTGGATATACATGATGCGGACCGTATCGCCCTGCTGCCAGTCGGCCGGCGAGAAGAACAGGCCCCAGATGATCCCCGCCACGAGCGCCACGGCGCTGATCCAGCCGAGCAGCGGCGTCAGCCAGCGGGCGAGGCGCAGGAAGCGGCCGGGATTGGCGAAGCGATGGAGCAGACCGCCCCGCTGGGGGGGGCTGACGGCGCTTTGGGGCAAGGCGCTCAACTTGAATGCGTCTCCAGCGTGACGGTTTCGGACCGGTGAGGGCGAGGGCGTCTATATACGCGCGTTGGCTGTTCCCCGCAAAAAATTCGGCAGGCACGCGCGGCTTCGTGACGCCATAGGCTGACGGCCCTGCTTATGCTAGTGTCCCGCCTCTGAAAACCGCAAGCGAATATCGGAGCAAGGCGCCTCCCCAAGACATTGATTTGTTTTTGATTTGCCCGCTCTCCCGGCTCCGGGAGCCGAAGGATTCGGGGGTGGGGCGTAAAAGGGAGCGAAAGTCTTGCCGGAGGCGTCACTTCTCATGGCATTTTGGTTGATCAAATCCGAGCCCGAAAGTTTTTCCTGGGAGCGGCAGGTCGCGCACGGCACCGAGCCCTGGACCGGGGTGCGGAACTATCAGGCGCGCAACAATCTTGCCGCCATGCGTCCCGGCGACCGGGCCTTCTTCTATCATTCGGTCAGCGAGAAGCGCATCGTCGGGATCGTCGAGGTGGTCCGCGCGGCCTATCCGGACCCCACCGCGCCGGAGGGTTCGGGGTGGGTATGCCCGGATGTGCGGACGGTGGGGCCGATGCCGCATCCCGTCTCGCTGGCGGAGATCAAGGCGGAACCGGCTCTGGCCGATTTCGCGCTGATCCGGCAGTCCCGGCTTTCCGTGGTGCCGGTGACGGCGGCGCAATGGGCGCGTCTGTGCGCCATGGGCGGCTGGTCCGGGAGCGAAGGGGGAGGAGAGGCGTGATTTGCCGCCCCGGTTGCACGGGGTGTCGCCCGATTCGGGCGCATGATGCGCATGGGCGGATCGCTCGCCCTCATCCTCGCGGACGCGTGTCATAAAACTATCATGCGCTTGCCCCTGTCATGGCACCGTCCGCCGGGGTTACAGAGGGGCCAGTCCAAACGGCGGCGAGGCGCATCTGCGCGCCTGCCCGTTCATATGAGGATCAGCAGAGACCATGCGTCTGTCCCGCGTTCTTGCCCTGACAACCTGTGCGCTGACCGCTTTGGCCGGCGCTTCCTCCGCTCAGGCGGCCTCCATCACCGGCGCGGGCTCCAGCTTCGCCGCTCCGCTTTATGACGCCTGGGCCGCCAGCGTGAAGAAGGCGGGCGGCCCCGAGGTCAACTACCAGTCCGTCGGTTCGGGTGCAGGTCAGAACCAGATCATCGCCCGCACGGTCGATTTCGGTGCATCGGACGCGCCGGTGGCCGGAGCGAAGCTCGCCGCCAACAAGCTCTATCAGTTTCCGACTGCGATGGGCGGCATCGTCGTGATCGTCAACATCCCTGGCGTCAAGTCGGGCGTGTTGAAGCTCAACGGCGCGACGCTTGCGGGGCTTTATGACGGGTCGATCACCGAATGGGACGATCCGCGGATCGAGGCGCTGAACCCCGGCCTGAAGCTCCCGGATTCCGATGTCGCTCCGGTTCACCGCGCGGACGCCTCGGGCACGACCTTCGTGTTCACCTCCTATCTTTCGAAGGTTTCACCCAACTGGAAGCAGAAGTTCGGCGCGAGCACGTCGATCTCATGGGCTGGCGGCGCTGGGGCGCGCGGCAATGACGGCGTGGCGGCAAGTGTCAAGGCGACCGAGGGTGGCATCGGCTATGTCGAGTATGCCTACGCCAACCGCAACCACCTGACCGTCACCGAGCTCGAGGATCATGACGGCGAGTATGTGAAGCCGGATATCGGCAGCTTCACCGCCGCCGCCAAGGGCGCCGACTGGGCGCACGCCGATCACTATGCGGTGGATCTGCTCGACGGTCCGGGCAAGGGTGCGTGGCCGATCGTCGCGGCGACCTTCGTTCTGGTGCCGACCAATCCGACCAACGCCACCCAGGCTCGGGCCGTGAAGGATTTCTTCACCTTCGGTCTGGAAAAGGGCGACTCCGACGCGCTGGCGCTCGACTATGTGATGCTTCCGGCGTCCGTGAAGTCGGAGATTCTGGCCGGCTGGCCGAAGTAAAACGCCTCCCGCCGCGAGGCGGGAGACGCTCCGGCTCGGTCTGGCCGGGCCGGCTGACGATCAATGAAGGCGGCATGTTCCGGGTCGATGTGATCCGGGGCATGCCGCTTTTGTTTTGACGACAGTTCTGGCAGAGCGACGGGACACTGCAATAAGGCAGCGTATCCGGATTACTTTTCCCGCGCGTCATAGTGTTTGCGCGCGTCAGCCATCGCGTCCCAATGCGCCGTTATCCATCCTGCGAACGTTTCAAGCGCCGGCACCAGACTGACACCCATGGCGCTCAGCTCGTATTCCACGCGTGGCGGGACTTCAGCGTGATAATGCCGAACGACAAGGCCGTTTCGCTCAAGCATCCTCAGCGTCACGGTCAGCATGCGCTGTGAAATTCCATTTACCTCCCGACGAATATGGGAGAACCGCATTCGGCCTTCAGTCGAGCGCGCAAGTTGCAGAACAACAAGAACTGTCCATTTGTCGCCCAGACTGGTCAAGATCGCCTGGTGACTGCAAGACGCCGTGGCAGGGGGCATGAGTTCTCTCCAAGTAACCGACGCATGGAAAAGTGCCGTCTTGCGGCGCTTTTCTGCCGGTATAGCATCATAACCATCGAGAGTTATGAAACAGAACCACAGCTATGCAGATTGCCATTATCGGTGCCGGGCATGTCGGAGAAACATTGGCGACGATGCTCACGCGCGCAGGATACGCGGTTAAAGTCGCCAATTCCCGCGGACCGGCCAGCTTGTCTGATTTCGCTCGACGGACGGGAGCCACCGTCGCCGATCTCGGTACCTTATCGGCGGGAGTCGACGTATTGATCATTGCCATCCCTCTTTGCAAAATACCCGAGATACCGCCTTCGGTCATAGCCGAGCTTCCGCCCGACGCCGTCGTCGTGGACGCCAACAACTATTACCCTGCGCGGGACGGACGTTTGCAGGCGATCGATAACGGGCAGAATGAATCTGTCTGGGTCTCGGAGCAACTGGGCAAACCCGTCGTCAAGGCGTTCAACAACATCATCGCCGGGCGGCTGGGAAGTCAGGGGCGGCCGCGCGGAAGCGCCGAGCGCATCGCCTTGCCGGTCGCGGGCGACGATGCGGCCGCGCGCAAGGTCGTGATGGAGATCGTCGAGAGTCTCGGATTTGATGCGTACGATGCCGGGGATATTGACGCGTCGTGGCGCCAGCAGCCCGGAACGCCCGCCTATTGCACGGACCCGAATCCAGCTGAACTGCCGCGCCTTTTGGCCAGGGCCGATCGGCTGGCCGCAACCCGCAATCGAGATCAGGGCGCCAGATTGATGGCGAAATTGCCCGCCGACTATCCTGCGGAAGAACTGGTGCGTGTCGCAAGGTTTTTTGTCGGGCTTGACAAGTGGCGCGTGCGGAGCTGGGTCTCGGTACTGAAGCTGATGACCGTCGCCCTGCGTGGCCCTACGCCGCCCGATCGCGTTTCAGCAGTCTCCACCCGATGACGAGGATCAGGACGATCAGGGGAATGAACGCGACGGTATAGGTGCCTTCCGGGTAGTCGAACGCCATCATCACCACGACGAAGGCGAGGAATCCCAGAGTCGCCCAGTTGCTCACCGGCGCCCAGGGCATGGGAAAGCCGGTGGGCGGGATCTGTCCGTCATTGATCGCCTTGCGTAGCCGCAACTGGCAGATGAGGATGAACATCCAGGTGGCGATGATGCCGATCGCCGACATGTTCAACACCATTTCGAACACGCGGGACGGGATCAGATAGTTCAGCCCCACCCCCACGAGATAGATGGCGACCGTCGTCAGGATGCCGACATAGGGTACGGACTGGCGGTTCAGCTTCGCCAGCGGCTTCGGCCCCGATCCGCCGAGGGCCAGCGCCCGCAGGATGCGGCCGGTGGCGTAGAGGCCGGAATTCAGGCTGGACAGCGCGGCCGTCAGCACGACGATGTTCATGGCATGGTCGATGCCCTTGATGCCCAGCGCCTGGAAGAAGGTGACGAAGGGGCTGGTCCCGGCGCGATAGGCGCTCCAGGGCAGCAGGCAGACCAGCAGGACGACCGAACCGACATAGAACAGCGCGATTCGCCAGATCACGCTGTTGATGGCGCGTGGCAGGATGTCGCGCGTATCGGCGCATTCGCCCGCGGCGGTGCCGATCAGCTCAATGCCCGAATAGGCGAAAACGACACCCTGAAGCAGCATGAGGGCCGGAATCAGCCCGTGTGGGAAGAGGCCGCCATGTTGGGTGATCAGCCCGATGCCCGTGGCATGGCCTGCGATCGGCATCCGCGAACCCAGGATGAGCGTGGCGACGATGAGAAAAAGCGCCAGAGCCACGACCTTGATGAGCGAGAACCAGAACTCCATCTCGCCGAAATATTTCACCCCGATGAGGTTCATGCTGCCGACGATACAAAGTGCGATGAGCGCGAAGACCCATTGGGGCACTGTCGCGAACACGCCCCAGAAATGCATGTAGAGCGCCACGGCGGTAATATCGACGATGCCGGTCATGGCCCAGTTCAAAAATGACATCCAGCCCGCGGCATAGGCCCATTTCTCGCCGAGAAACTCGCGCGCGTAGGACACGAAGCTGCCTGCCGTCGGGCGGTACATCACCAGTTCCCCCAGCGCACGGAGGATCATGAAGGAGAATGCGCCGCAGACCATGTAGATCAGGGCGAGGGCGGGGCCCGCGAGTTGCAGCCGGGCGCCTGCTCCGAGAAAGAGGCCGGTGCCGATTGCGCCGCCGATGGCGATCATCTGGATCTGCCGGCGGCCGAGATCCTTGTGATAGCCCTCCTCGCTGATCTCGGCGTGAACAGCGGTGTCTGCCGCGCTGGAAGATGTGGCCAAGTCTGTAATCCTGCGATCGATGAGTGACGTGTCGCTCATGGTAGGCGCGGGAGCCGAGCTTGCAAACAGGCCTTATTCTCCCGGTGGAATGATCACGCATGCGATTCCGCGTGCCGTCAATGTCCGGCAGGCATTCCCCGCCGTCATCCGGTCCATCCCGGTCAATCTGGCGCGCCAGAGCGGGTTGCCTCCCGCGCTGGCGGTCTGCTGCACGACGAGCCGTGTCGCGAGCAACTGGGACGAATCCGTCTGTTGCGCTGTCCCGGCCGCCTGTCGCGCCCGGTCAGGCGAACCGAAGGCGCCCACCTGCACGGCATAGCCGCCGCCTGACGGCGGAGGGCTGTAGATTGCGGGTTGGAGAGCAGGAGAAGGAGGGTCCCGATCCGCCGGGTCGCTCTCGGGGCATGAGGCGACCGTGTCGTAAGCGGCGTTGGTGTTGCAGCCATGTGGCGTCGCATTCAGCGCCGACATTTCCGCCGCGACGCTCGTGGCGGCTGGCGCGGCCGGGGCAGGGATTGGAGGCGCGGCGGCGACCTCGGACTGTTCCGCGAGCGCCTCCGGGGCGGAGGCGTAAGCCGCCAAGGGTCCGCTCAGCGATGCGCTCGTTCCCAGGGCGGGGGCGATGGACGCGACATAATTGATCGTCTCATTGGGCAATGGCCTGCCCGTTTCCAGATAATCATCCACGCGCGCCGGGCCGGCATTGTAGGCGGCGAGGCATCCCGGCGCACCATAACGATCGTACATCTGCCGGAGATAAGCCGTTCCTGCCAGGATGTTGTCATGTGGATCATAAGGATCGCTCCCGAGACCGTACTGCGTCTGCATGTCAGCATAGGTATCGGGCATGAGTTGCATCAGCCCCATGGCCCCGGCGTCAGAGGTGGTCGGCTGCCCGTTCAGATAGGCGTGCCCTCCTGATTCCTGCTGTATGACCGCGCGAATCCAGGGGTCGGGCAGGCCGAAACGCGTCGATGCCTCCGAGATATAAGGTCCCCACGGATCGTCAGGCGGCCCAGGGGCGCGATAGGCCTCCGCTGATCCTCCATACCGCGGACCGCTCGAACAGGCGCCGAGGCTGAGAAGCAGGACAAACGCCATCGCTCTGATGATGCGGCCTTGAAGGGCGGAAGGACACCACATGCACATGTTCCGAAGTGTAGACGGTGAATGCTTGACGAATCATTAAAATCGACGATTTCGGCAGCGATGCGGCAATCGACGTCGCGTAAACCTCTCTTTAACTTTTTTCGCGCAATCTCGGCTTCGTAGACGGTTGAAAGGCACGAAGCCGATGGAAGGCGATGAAACGAACCGCGCGAAACGGGGGAAGATGACCGTTCTGGCGGTGCTCGCCCTTGTTCTTGCACTGGGCGGCGGGGGAGGGGCCTATTACTGGACGCATCACGCCCGTTCCGTAGTAAAACCTGCGGCGGTCGTGATCTCGCCTTTCAATCTCGCCATCCCCACCATTATGGCGACCCTCGATTCAGAGGGCGGGCATGCGACTTTCGTTCGCGTCGCCTCGCAGATCCAGCTTGCGGATCAGCGAGACGCGGCTGCCGCCCGCACCCATATCCCGCAGATCGAAGATCTCTACCAGACCTACCTGCACGATACCCGGCCAGAGGAACTGGCGGGAAGCGGTCTCTATCGGTTGCGGGAGGCATTGCTGGCGCAGATCAGCAATGCGCTTGCGCCCATACAGGTCAGGGACCTGTTTTTCACGGAGGTGCTGGTCCAATGAGTGAGAGCATCAATGTGGTGGATCTCGCGACGGCGGACGCCGCACGGGCCTCGCGCAAAGGGCCGACCATTCGGCGGCGGGGAGGAGCTGAACTGCTTCTGGAGCATGCCGCGCCTTCCTACGAGCGACTGCCGATGCTCGATGTGGTCTGCGATCGGTTCGTGCGCGTGCTCATGACGACACTGCGCGGGGTCTTGAACGACAATGTCGTCGTCGCTGCGTCGAGCGTCACGTCGGACCGGTTCGCGGACAGGTTCGAGGTCTTGCCGGATAATGGGATGTACGCGGTCTTCAAGGCGGAAGAATGGGAAAATTATGGGCTGCTCGTGTTCGACGCGCCGCTGATCTGCATGGTGATCGATTCCCTGCTCGGCGGCGGTGGTCTCCGCAAGCAGGCAAGCCGCGTGGAACGACGCCATACGATGATCGATCGCGCACTCATCGAGCCGCTCGTGCATTCCGTTCTCGCTGATCTGGGGCAGGCATTCGGGCCGCTCTGCGCCGTCACCTTCCGGTTCGAGCGTCTGGAGCTGAGTGATCGTTTCGTTCACATTGCCCGCGCGACGGATGGCGTGGTGGGAGCGAGCTTTACCGCGCAGGTCGGGGAAAGCCGGGGCACGATGACGCTCATCCTGCCGCACGCGACTCTCGAACCCGTCCGAGACGTGCTTCTTCAGCAGTTCATGGGAGAGAAGTTCGGTCATGATGCCACCTGGGAGCATCATCTGTCCCGTGAAATCTGGAAGACGAATCTCGAGATGGAGGTCGTCATCGAAGATGACGGACTGACTCTCGGCGACATTCTGCCCCTGCGGCCGGGAGATCAACTCGTCTTGCGTCAAGGGGGTGCCTCATCGGCACGGCTGCGATGTGGCGACCGGATGCTCTATCAGGGACGCCTGGGGCAGTTGCGGGGACGGTTGGCGTTCAAGGTCGAGAAACGCGCCGACGAGGAGCGGCCGCCTTTCGATCTGGAGGGAGATCTCTTGCCGACGGAACAAGATCATGGATGACATTCAGCTCGGAATCGAGGTGGCGCTCGCTCTCCTTCTGGTGACGACGATCTTCTACAGCCTGCATCTCGGAAGGGCTCTGGCCGTCTTGCGACGGGATCGCGCGGAACTCGGCAATCTGATCGTCAGTCTTGAACGGAGCTGCGGCGAAGCCAGGACGGGCATTGAGCAACTTCGGCAGGCGACCGAAATATCCACGCGGCAACTAGGTAAATCCGTCGAGAGCGGAAAGGCGCTTCGCGCGGAGTTGGAGGAACTTTGTCGTCTCGGGGAGGAGTTGGTGGCTCGTGTTCAGGCGCGGGGCAGCGTGCAGAGGAATCCGGGGGATGACATGGTGCCTGCCCAGGGCGACGAGCGACCTCAGCCTTCTTATGACCCTCGGGGCAAGGGAGCCAAAAGCGAGGCGGAGCGTGAATTGCTGCGTGCCCTCCGGATGCAGAGGATCTGAGAAGTGCGCTGGCGTTTCCGGTTTCGTCTCGGGTTGGCAAAGGTCGTGCCGATCGCGACGTCGTTCATGGTCGTGGCTTTGGCGTTCGATATTGTTGATATCGTGAGATCGGTCTCCGGCAAACCTCAAGCATCGGTAGTCGGAAATTTTCTCATCGAAAGAGCAAATGCCGATGCTCAGATGTCGTCGGCACCGGGCGACGCACCGCCAGTCGCCGGGGAGACTCTCTCCGGCCCGACGACGCCAGTTACGACAGGGCGAGGACAGGGAAGCGAAAAATGCGCGGGAGGCGGCGTTTGCAACGGCAAGGCGCCGCCCCGTCCGGCTGAGCCGGGCATGCAGGAACTGGTGACGGACATCGTCAAACAACGGGAGGTCATCTCGGCTGAATCGAAGGCGATGGCTGAACAGAAGCGCCTCATCGATGCGGCAACACTGGTCCTTGACCGGAAGTTGAAGGTCGGCGTGGCAGGGAATGCGGCGTCAGGAGGCCCTTCGAAGCCGATTCTGACGCCTCAGGACGCGGCCCGGCTGACCGCGATCTACGAGGCGATGAGACCAGCCGACGCGGCGGCCATTTTCGATATTCTCGACCTCCATGTCGGCGTGGCGCTTCTTGGAAACATGCCGCCGCGTCGCGCTTCGGCGATCATGGCGCAGATGTCGCCGCAACGCGCCATTCTGGCGACTCAGATGCTTGCGCGTCGACAGCCGCTTCTCATCCCGGTGAGTCATGATGGCGGTTAAGAAGACTGTTTCGGCGGTTTTGACCTGCATGGCTTTGATCGGGGGGCACGGGCAGGCAAGGACAGTGAGCCGGACATGGGTAGTTCTCCCGTACGTTCCATTCAGACTCCCGGCTGCGCCTCCTGCGGCGGGTGCCGTAGCCGCGTTGCCTCACGGCTGGAATCTTGTGGGGAATATGAACGAATATCTTGGCGTTTCCCCTCCGCCTCCGGTCATGACGCCCGCGCGCGCGAGCGACGCCAATCCGTCCGGCAAGGGAGTTGCCCAGTCGCCCGCTCCTGACCTGCCTCCGACCCTCGCGCAGGAATCCGTTCCTGCTGGAGTTGACGCGGCGGCGCAGACGATTCTTCTCAATGACGGAGGCGTCTGGATTCCGCTGGACGGTAGTGTGGCTGTGGCGGCTTATCGCTCCGGGGACAACGTTATTCTGGTATCCTCCGGGCGGCATACTCTCGGCGCGTCATCCTCCGACGACGCCCAGACTGGCGTCGGATGGACGACGAAAATTCTCACTGACGCGACCGTCGTCTGTTTCCATTGGCCGAATGCACATGCGTTTTCGCTGCGTCCGCTGCAACTCGGCGCGAACTGGGGATGGCAACTGACCGATGACGGCAATCTCGATCAGACGCGGCTCATCGTGCCGTGGCAGATGGGTAATACGATCGTGTTTCCGGTTCCGGCGGACAGTATCGGAAGCCGACAGCCTGTCGTGCAGATCAATGATCCGTATTCGGGGCGGCGCGTCTTGCTGGGTCTGGTGGCGGGGCGTCAGAGCCACGTGGAGGAGGCTGTTGCCGGCATCGGCTTCTCCATCCGGACGAGTCTGATCGGAGTCGTCGTGGATGCCGATGACGATGCGATCGAGTTGCGGAAAGTGCAGGAGGGATTCGGGCTGGACGCAATCGGCAGCGAGGCGGTTCCGACCTCTCTTCCGAGCGTGCGCAAGGTGCTGAATTCGCCACAACTCATGTTGAGCAGGGCTTCCACGAATATTTTGGAGGAAAATTTCCGGCGGGCATGGACGACTGCGGCGCTGTCTGAACCGGCGAACCGCTTTGCGGCGCGGCTGCGGGCCTCGCGCGCAGCGCTGGCGCTTGGAGACAAGGTCAAGGCAAGCACGATCCTTACAACCGCATTGGAGGATGATCCGGGTGGCATCGTGACACGCGACGATGTCTTGTTGCGGTCTGCAGTCCGCACGCTTTCCGGCAAGCAGAGGTCGTCCGTGGACGAAGCGGACGAGAACACGCCGGAGCAGCAATTCTGGCGCGGTCTCGGCGAGATGGCGGATGAAACCCCGCCGCGCGGGAGTGATGACGGGCGGCGGAAGGTCGCATCCCTTCTTGCCGCCGGTCTTCAATCGTTGCTGAATTATCCTGAACCGCTTGCCAAAGCGTTGAATGGTCCTGTCGCGGAGTGGATCGCCCGTTATGGCGGCCATGAGGCGCGTGAAGCGCTCCGGCGATTTCCCGATACGGAGGATGTGCGACTGGCCTTGGCGCTCTCGAAGGCGCGGGATGCACCGGCGGGAAGTCTCGCCGCGCTTGATGGTGTTGCGCGGTCCGTCGATCCCGTTCGTGCGGCAAAGGCGCGAGAGGCCTATCTGTTGGCTGCTCTCAGGGCAGGGAAAATCGGCGAGAGGGATCTCATGGAAGAGCTAGACCCGTTGCGGCCGGGGGCGCGTCTCGCGGGACGGGAGCCTGAAGTTCTGCTGGAGGAACTGGATGCCGCGTCAGCGATCGGGGACTGGGCGAATGCGCGCGATCTTCTGCTCGCCTTGAAGCGGTATGAGCCGGCCTGGAGCATGGACGTCAATCACGCGAATGATGTTCTTATCGATCGGCTTCAGAAGGACGCGCGCGCATTGCCGCGCAAGACGCCGAAAGAGGCGGCATCTATCCTGATCGCCCTTCAGGCCGTTTCCGACGGAATGTCCACGGCGGATCCGCGGTGGCCGGCGCTTCGGCAGTCACTTGCGGATGGTTTCGATATGCTGGGACTGATGGCCCGCGAGGTCGATGTCCTGCGGGCGACTGCCGGCCGGATCACTGATGTCGGCCTGCGTCGTGCGATCAACGACCGGATCGCGGAAAACCTGATGCGGCTGGATCACACCAAGGAGGCTATGGCGCTTCTGACGACGAATTATCCTGAAGGGGACATACCGGCGGCACTGCGGGTGAAACTGGCGCGTATCGCTCTTGAAAAGGGGAATACCGATGTCGTGACGGAATGTCTCGGCGCCACCTCGGGTGATGAGGCAGAGCTTGTCAGGGCCGATCTCGCGGAGAGAAAGAATGATTGGCAAGGTGCCGTCAACGCGCTGTCGGCAATGGCCCAATTTTCAAGGCCCCCGTTGGGCCGGCTTGCTCCCGGCGATCAGGAACTCGTGGTGAGGCTGATCGCCGATGCGACGCGTGCGGGGGATGAGCCGTTGGCAACGCGTCTTGTCCAGGAAAATACGGCGCGCATTACCGAGGCCGGATTACGGCCGATCATGGCCGCCTTTGCACGTCAGATCACGCCGCCGGAAACGGCCGTTACGCGCCGATAATATCAGGAGATGAAATCAGCATGATGGTTTCGGATGACAACTGCGCATGAATTTGCCGGTTTCCACTGTCGACGGCGCGGCAGGCGTCTTCGATGACGAGGGTGGTGAATCCCAGGCGTGCGGCGTCGCGCGCCGTGGCGGCGACGCAATAATCCAGGGCAAGACCGCCGATCAATACGCGGCGGATGCCGAGTGCATGCAGGAGCCCGTCGAGGCCGGTGGAAAACTGACCGGAATTATCGAAGAATCCCGAATAGGAGTCGCGATCCGCCCTGACCCCCTTGCGGATGATATGAGTGATCGGACCCGTATCGAGAGCATCGGCAAAGGCGGCGCCCGCGCTTCCCCGGATGCAGTGGGCAGGCCAGGCGCCCCCTTGGGCGTGAAAGGAGAGGTGGTTGGCCGGGTGCCAGTCCTGGGTTGCGACAACGCAGCCGAAATCCAGCTTGGCCAGGCGATTCAATGGAGCGATGACGGCGTCTCCGTTGTCTATCGCCAGTGCGCCGCCGGGCAGGAAGTCGTTTTGCACGTCAACGATGATGAGCGCATCGTCTCGTCCTGGAATTATCCTGGTCTCTGGCCTCGTCTCTGTATCAACTCCGATCATCATGCGGCTTTCCTCGCGGGCGCGTTTCCACATTCACCTGTCGAGGATGACGCGTTGGAGCGCCTGGGACATGCGCGGTCCCGCCGGATCGGTGAGCGGCGTGAACCAGTTCGACAACATGCCGTCGCGCGAGAAGATGTATTTGTAGAAATTCCAGCGCGGACGCGCCAGGAAACCGCCCTGCTCCGAAAGCCACCGGAACAGGGGAATCGCATCATGTCCCTTGACGTGGGATTTCGCGGCCATCGGAAAACTGACGCCATAATTGCGATGACATGTCTCGCTGATCGCAGCTGCGTCTCCCGGCTCCTGATTGCCGAAATCATTGCTGGGCACACCGATCACCACCAGCCCTTCGGACGCGAATTCGGTCCAGATATGTTGCAATGCTTCATATTGCGGCGTGAAGCCGCATTTCGATGCGGTGTTGGCGATGACGATCGGGCGGCCCCGATACTGTTCGAGCGCGATCGTGGAGTCGCCGGTGAGCGTCGGAAGGGAAAAATCGTAAATCGTCGGCATGTTGGTCTGACCTCTGGACTACAAATCCTGCATAGGCGTTCCGCTGGCGGTCGCCAAGGAGTCCGTGCCGGCCTCTGGACAGAACGGAAGCGCATCGACACAGTCCCTCCTGCTTTGGACAGGGGGGCGGGAGATGATCTGGCGCGGCATGCTGGGTATCGTGGTGCTGCTGGCGATCGGCGTTCTGTTCTCGGCCGATCGCCGCGCGATCGACAGGCGGCTGGTGGTGGTCGCGCTGGCGATCCAGTTCGGAATCGGGGTGCTGGCGCTCTTCGTGCCCTGGGGGCGGGCGGTCTTCGCCATGCTGGCGTCCAGCGTGGAGACCGTGCTGAATTACGGGCAGGTCGGCGCGGCCTTCCTGTTCGGCGGCCTGGTCGGTCCACGGATGGAGACCTTGTTCGGCGGAGGCGCCTATGTGTTCGCGTTCCGGGTGCTTCCCGCCATCGTCTACGTGTCCGCGCTCATGGCGATCCTCTATCACTGGGGGGTCATGCAGGCCGTGGCCCGGTGGATCGGCGGCGGATTGTGCCGGGTGCTCGGTGCAAGCACGCTCGAATCCTTCTCCGCGGTGCTGACGATCTTCCTGGGGCAGAGCGAGATGCCTGTGGCGCTGGCGCCGTATCTCGCCGAGATGAGCGAGACGGAACTGTTCACGGTCATGTGCTCCGGCACCGCGTCGGTCGCAGGGTCGGTGCTGGCGGCCTATGCGGCGCTGGGCGTGCCGATGACCTACCTGCTGGCGGCGTCGTTCATGGCCATTCCGGGCGGGCTGCTTTTCGCGAAGATCCTCTGGCCGACGCCGCGTGCCGCGACCGGGGCGATGCCGCGCGCCGAGCTTCATGCGACCAATCTGTTCGACGCCATCGCCGAAGGCGCGATGAGCGGCGCGCGGGTGGCTGTGGCGGTCGGGGCGATGCTGGTGGCGTTTGTCGGGTTGATCGCGCTGATCGACGGCGCCTTGCAGGGGATCGGCGCGCGTATCGGCGTCGCGGGGTTGAGCCTCAACCATGTCCTGGGCGTCGCGCTGGCTCCGGTGGCGTGGCTGATCGGCATACCGGCGGCCGAGGCGGTGCGGGCGGGGGGATTTCTGGGGCAGAAACTCGCTTTCAACGAATTCGTCGCCTATGTCGGGCTTTCGCCCGTTATTCACGCTCATGCGCTGTCGTCGCGCACCATCGGGATCGTCTCCTTCGCATTATGCGGATTCTCCAATTTCTCCAGCGTCGGGATTCTCATCGGCGCGTTCGGCAGCATCGTGCCGGAACGCCGTGCCTTCATCGCCCGCGCCGCCCTCCGATGCGTGCTGGCGGGATCGCTTTCCAACGCCATGAGCGCGACGATCGCCGGGCTGTTTCTGGCTTGAGTCCGACGGCGGGATGGGGAAGGATGAATCGGCTCGTTATGGAATGGGATTGTTTCGTGAAACGTTTGTCACTGTCTGTCGCTATCGCTCTGTCGGCGTCCGTTGCGATCCTGCCCACATCGTCCCGCGCCGCGTCGCCGTCAACGCCTGAGGCCCCGGCCGAGAAAGGGGCGGCGGCGTTTCTCTCCAGGCCGCAAAGAGTGTCGAGCGAGGGCAGCGTCACGGTGCGCGGGCATACCGTCGCCTATACGGCTGAGGCGGGGACGCTGGTGATCCATCCCGATGGATGGGACGCCGCCAATCCGGCTGCTCCCGCTCCGGATATGGCGGGCGGGGAGGACCACATGCCGCTCGATGCGAAGGCGGCGATGTTCTACGTCGCGTATTTCAAGAAGGGTGCGGCGGCGGAAACGCGCCCCATCACCTTCGTCTATAATGGCGGACCGGGCTCGGCGACGATCTGGCTGCATATGGGGGCGTTCGGCCCGAAGCGCGTGGTCACGGCGGATGACGTCCACACTCCCGCCGCGCCGTATGACGTCGTCAACAACGACGATTCTCTGCTCGATGTCACCGATCTCGTCTTCATCGATGCGCCGGGCACGGGGTTCGGGCGGGTGATCGGCAAGGACGGGGCGAAGGCGTTCTATGGAACGGACCCGGACGCTGCGGCCTTCACTGATTTCATCGCGGAATTCCTGGCGCGGCATGGGCGGTTCAACTCGCCGAAATACCTCTTCGGCGAAAGCTACGGCACGACGCGGTCGGCCATCGTGGCGGATCGTCTGTCGTCACATAAGGGGATCGACCTCAACGGGGTGATCCTGCTGTCGCAGATCCTGGACTACGCGAATTCGCCCGACAGGCCGCAGATGAATCCGAGCGTTGACCAGCCTTACGTGCTGGCTCTGCCGAGCTATGCGGCGACGGCATGGTATCATCACAAACTGCCGGACCAGCCCGAGGCGCTCGAACCGTTCCTCCGCGAGGTCGAGCAGTTCGCGCAGGGCGGCTATACGCGCGCCCTGCAAGAGGGGACGACCATCAGCGACGCCGATTTCGAGACCGTCGCGCAGACGCTGCACCGTTATACCGGCCTGCCGGTGGAGTATCTCAAGCGCGCCGATCTGCGGGTGAATGGCGGGGAATTCGAGAAGACGCTGATGGCCGACAAGGCGCTGGACACGGGGCGTCTCGACAGCCGTTTCTCCGGCCCGAGTCTCGATCCGCTGGGGCAGCGTCCGTTCTATGATCCGCAATCGGCGGCGATGGAATCCGCCTATGTCGCGGCGTTCAACGATTATGTCCGTCGGGTGCTGCATTTCGGCAACGATCCCGCATTCGATGACGGGTATGAGGAATACAAGGTCAGCGCGGGCAATATCGGGCGCTGGACTTTCCCGCACAAACAGCCCGACCAGACGGGCCAGGCACGCGGCGAGCCGAACGTGCTGCCGGATCTCGCGGATGCGATGAAACGCAATCCGGCGCTTCAGGTCATGCTGAACCAGGGGTATTTCGATCTCGGCACCCCCTATTTCGAGGGTATCTACGAGATGCGTCACCTGCCGATTCCACGCGATCTCGCGAAGAATATCGAGATCAGGCAGTACAAATCGGGGCATATGGTTTACGCTCATCCGCAGGCGCTGCACGAGTTGCACGACAACGTGGCGGCGTTTATCGAACGTACGCATAAATAATGTGAAGCGCGTCGTTCCTGGGGTTCCCCGCGCCGCGCGGATGCTTTAGAACACCCGCCGCATTTCCGGCGCGGCATCTTCCGCGCGCTGAGTCTGGAGACGATCCCATGTCCGCAACCGTGTCTCTTCCCATGCCGGTGATCGACGAGCCGCTGAGCGGGCTCGAACCGTATGAGGGGCATCCCGGCCAGTACAGGCTCGCGAAGCCGGGAAAGGAATACGGGCATCTTCACGCAGGCGAAGTGCTCTCCGTCCATCACTGGACGGACCGGCTCTTCAGCTTCACCTGCACGCGCGATCCGGGTCTGCGCTTCGAGAACGGCCAGTTCGCGATGATCGGGATCGAGGTCGAGGGCAAGCCGCTGCTGCGCGCCTATTCACTGGCCTCGGCCAATTACGAGGAGCATCTGGAGTTTCTCTCCATCGCCGTCCCCGAAGGTCCGCTGACCTCGCGCCTGCGCCATGTGAAGGTGGGCGACACCGTTCTGGTCGGGCGCAAGCCGACGGGCACGCTGCTGCTTGACAATCTCCGTCCGGGGCGCAACCTCTATTTCCTCGCCACCGGCACGGGGCTCGCACCGTTCATGAGCCTCATCAAGGACCCCGAGGCGTATGAGCGCTACGAGAACGTCGTGCTCAGCCATACGGTCCGTGTCTCGGGAGAGCTGGCCTATGCCAATCATATCCGCCACGAACTGCCGCGGCATGAGTTCCTCGGCGAGATTCTCAGCGGGAAGCTGCGCTATTATCCGGCGGTGACGCGCGAGGCGTTCGAGGTGACGGACCGTATCACCACCCTGATCGAGAACGGCAGGATCTTCGAGGATCTGGAAATTCCGAAGCTCGATCCCGAGCATGACCGGGTGATGATCTGCGGCTCGCCGGAAATGCTGGCCGACACGGAGAAACTGCTGCTTTCCATGGGTTTCGAGGAAGGCAACATGAACACTCGCGGGTCTTACGTGGTCGAGAAGGCTTTCGCGGAACGCTGAAGACCGGAGGGACACCTCATGGAGGAGTTTGACCTTTTCGTCATCGGCGCGGGCTCCGGCGGCGTGCGATGCGCGCGGATCGCGGCCCGGAGCGGGGCGCGAGTCGGCATCGTCGAGGCGCGGCACTGGGGCGGCACCTGCGTCAATCTCGGCTGTGTGCCCAAGAAGCTGATGGTCTATGCCAGCGAGTATGGCGGCATGGCGGAGGACGCCCGCGCCTTCGGCTGGGACATGAGCGCGGGCGCGCATGACTGGTCGAAGCTGATCGCGGCCAAGGATCGTGAGATCGCACGGCTGAACGGCATCTATGTCTCCCTGCTGGAAACGGCCGGGGTGACGCTCATGAGCGGGCATGCGCGCTTCCTCGACGCCCATACGCTGGAGATCGGCGCATCGCCTCTCGCGCCGGGAGAGACGCCGCGGAGAGTCCGGGCCAAGGCGATCGTCATCGCCACCGGCTCGCAGGCCGTGCGGCCCGGAATTCCGGGCGCGGAGCTGGGGATCGTTTCGGACGACGCGTTCCATCTGCCCGCGCGGCCCGAGCGTATCGCGATCATCGGCGCCGGCTATATCGGGGTTGAATTCGCGGGGATTTTCGCCGGGCTGGGGTCGCATGTCGATCTGGTGTACCGGCAGGACCTGCCCTTGCGCGGCTTCGATGAAGAGCTTCGCGCCAGCTTGGCCGAGGCGTTGCCCGGCTACGGCATCGCTTTGCGCTCCGGCCATTCGCCGCGCGGGGTGGAGAAGCTGCCGGGAGGGGCGTTGCGCCTCGATCTCGGCGCGGGGGAGACTCTGGAGACCGATTGCGTCTTTTTCGCCACCGGACGCGCGCCCAATCTCTCGCGGCTCGATGTCGAGGCGGCGGGGGTCACGGTCGAGAAGGGGCGGGTCGTCGTGGACGATGCGTTCCGCACCTCCGTCCCGCATATCTACGCCATCGGCGACGTGACGGACCGCTACAACCTCACGCCGACGGCGATCGCGGAGGGGCATATGCTGGCCGAGCGTCTGTTCGGAGGCGGGACGCGGGACTGGTCCTTCGCGACGACGCCCAAGGCGGTGTTCTTTTCCGAGCCGCTCTCCAGCGTCGGGCTGACGGAAGAGGAGGCCGCGCGGGAGACGGATCTGGACATCTACACCGCCCGCTTTCGTCCGCTGCGCCAGACGCTGACCGGGCGCGATCGCAAGACCTTCATGAAGCTCGTCGTCTGCGCGCGGACGCAGGTGGTGCTGGGCGCGCATATGATGGGCGACGCCGCGCCGGAACTGATGCAGGGACTCGCCATCGCGGTGACGGCGCGGCTGACGAAGCGGGATTTCGACCGCACCATCGGCATTCATCCGACGACGGCCGAGGAAATCGTCACGATGCGGAGTCCGGCGCGCCATGTGAAGCAGCGCGCCGAAGGGGGCTGATCAGGCGGTCTCGGCCAGGAAGGCGAGCAGGTCGGCGTTGACCATCGCGTGATGCGTGGCGAAAAGCCCGTGCGGCGCGTCCTCATAGGGGATGTAGCGCGCATGGGGGATCAGCTTCGCCGCCCGTTCCCCGGCGATCTTGGCCGGGACGGACGAATCCCATGTCCCGTGAATGATGAGGGTCGGCATCGTGAAGGCGGCGGTGTCGGCGGTGAAATCCGTCATGCCCCAGGCATCGACGCAATCCAGCGTCGCCATCGGGCTCGCCATGATCGCGAGGGCGAAGTGCCAGTCCAAAAGCGCTTCGCTCACCGGACCGCCCAGCAGGGACATCCCGTAGAAATCGCGGGCGAAGCTGCGCAGGAAATGGAAGCGGTCCTTGCGGATCTGCTTCTTGAGCCCGGCCAGTGTCTCCAGATCGAAACCTTCCGGATTGTCGGGCGACTTCAGGATGCCGGGCACCACCGAAGCGAGCAGTACCGCGCCCGCGATTTTCGAGGCGCCATGGCGCGAGAGATAGCGCGCGATTTCCCCCCCGCCCATGGAGAAGCCCACCAGGGTGACGGCGTCGAGCGCCAGCGCGTCGATAATGGCGGCGAGGTCGTCAGCCAGCGTATCGTAATCATACCCCGTGACCGGATGGCCCGACTGGCCGAAACCCCGCCGGTCATAGGTGATGACGCGATATCCGGCTTCGACCAGCGCCAGTGTCTGATATTCCCACATGTCGCCGCTCAGCGGCCATCCATGGATGAGCAGAACCGGCCGGCCGCTGCCCATGTCCTTGACATGCAGATTGATCCCGTCCCGTGTGGTCACGAAAGCCATGATCGAAACTCCGTTGCGGATTCCCGCGTGTTGATGGAACCTGGGCGGCCGACGGCATAAGCCCGTATCCTTCAGTGCGGCGCGATCCATCCATTGCCGTTGGTGTCGCCCAGCGTGCCCGTCTGGACCGGGCTGGCGCTCTGATAGGCCGAGCCGAACTGGGTGAGGTCGGTGCCGGTGATCGGATCGCGCTGGATGTTCGCCTCATGATCCGGATCGGGGCCGTGCTTGAAATCGACGTTCGGCGCCTCCTGGTAGCCGGGAGGGAGGGAATGTCGGCCATGCGCCGTCACCTGCTCCCCGTTGCCGCGATATTCCAGGCCAGGCTTCGATGCGGCACCCTGCGGAGGCTGGGGGGATGATGTCTGCGCCTGAGCGAGTGCCATGCCCGGCAGGCCGAGGGCCGCCAGGGATAGAAGCAGGGGAAGGCGGAGCGTCGCCATGGGGCAATCCTTTTCGTGAACGCTCCGTTTTGTCGCCAAAAGGGGGAGCCGGGTCGGAGCGAGGCGCGCGTGTACGCCTCCTTACGGTATAATTGCGGCGGACGGCGTTTGGTTCAAGAGAACGGTGCATGAAGTTCGGGACATGACGTGCGGAGGGAGGAAAAATGGCTGATCTGTTCGCCGGTCTGCGCGAATGGGAGGCGATCGCGCCCGGAGCGGTTCTGCTGCCCGGCGCCGTGCTGGATCGCGCCGACCGTCTCTTGCGGGAGGTGGAGCGGATCGCGGCCCTGTCTCCGTTCCGCATCCTCACGACGCCCGGCGGCGGCCGCATGTCGGCGGCGATGACCAGCGCCGGGCCGCTGGGCTGGCATTCGGACCGGCGGGGCTATCGCTACGTGACGGCGGACCCGCTGACGGAACGCCCCTGGCCGCCCATGCCGCCGCTCTTCGCGGAGATCGCGCGGGACTGTGCCGCCTCGGCGGGATATGACGGGTTTCGCCCGCAGATCGCGCTCATCAACCGATACGTTCCCGGAGCGAGGATGGGACTGCATCAGGATCGGGACGAGGCGGCGCTGGAGGCGCCCATCGTTTCGATCTCTCTGGGCCTGCCCGCGCGCTTCCTCTTCGGCGGCCTGTCCCGGCACGAGCCGATCCGGCGCTTCGATCTGCTACACGGCGACGCCGTGGTCTGGGGCGGCCCGTCGCGTCTGGCCTTTCACGGCGTCGCGACGATCCGCGCGGGCGATCATCCGGCGACCGGGGCCTGCCGCATCAATCTGACGTTTCGCCGGGTCACATGACGTCGCGGCGGGGCAGGGAAGGTTTTTCGTGCCTCTTTGCGAAAAAGAACGAGGACGCATCCCGACACTCATCCCCTGCCTGCCCCGGGCGCATAACATCCTACTAGGCGCGGCGCGAAATTCCCGGCATAAACGCGGCCCGCTTCGTGCGGAAACAGAGGACAGGAAGCAGCAGACGCATGGCCACCCCGAACGACGCTGTAACGCATCCCGGCTGGACGCCGTCGAGCTGGCGGTCGTATCCGGCGCGCCAGATGCCGCATTATGAGGACGCCGCGACGCTCGAAGCCGTCGAGGAGCGGCTGCGGCGCTATCCGCCGCTGGTCTTCGCCGGAGAGACGCGGCGGCTGAAGGCGCATCTCGCCAAGGCGGCGCGGGGCGAGGCCTTCGTGTTGCAGGGCGGGGCGTGCGCGGAGAGTTTCGACGAGTTCACCGCCGATATCGTGCGCGACACGTTCCGCGTGCTGCTCCAGATGGCGGTGGTGCTGACCTTCGCCGCCAAGGTGCCGGTGGTGAAGATCGGGCGCATGGCCGGGCAATACGCCAAGCCCCGCTCCTCGGATACCGAGACGATCGGCGGCGTGACGCTGCCGAGCTATCGCGGCGACATCATCAACGGCGCGGCTTTCGAGGCGCAGGCGCGCGTTCCCGATCCGCGCCGGATGGAGACCGGGTATTTCCAGTCCGCTGGCGTGATGAACCTGCTGCGCGCCTTCGCCTCGGGCGGCTATGCGAATCTGCATCAGGTGCATCGCTGGAATCTCGGTTTCGTCGAGCGCTCGCCACTGGCGGAACGGTATCGCCTGCTCGCGGGGCGGATCGACGAGACGCTGTCCTTCATGTCCGCCTGCGGCCTCAGCCAGAGTGCGCCGCAGATCAACGACACGGAGTTCTACACCTCGCATGAAGCACTGCTGCTGCCTTATGAGCAGGCGTTGACGCGCGTGGACAGCCTGAGCGGCGAATGGTACGACTGCACGGCTCACTTCGTCTGGATCGGCGATCGCACGCGCCAGCCGGACGGCGCGCATGTCGAGTTCCTGCGCGGGGTGAACAATCCGATCGGCATCAAGGTCGGGCCGTCCACCCAGATCGGCGATCTGGAAAAGCTGCTGGAGACTCTCAATCCGCGTGACGAAGCGGGGCGGATTACGCTGATCTCGCGCATGGGGGCGGGCAAGGTGGGCGATCACCTGCCGCCGCTGCTCGACGCCGTACGCCGGACCGGGCGCATCGTGACCTGGCTGTGCGACCCGATGCACGGCAACACCATCGCGACGGCGGACAAGATCAAGACGCGCTCCTTCGACTCGATCCTGACGGAACTGCGCGGCTTCTTCGATGTTTTCGCCGAGGCCGGGCTGCGGCCGGGCGGGATTCATGTCGAGATGACGGGGCAGGACGTGACGGAATGTGTCGGCGGCGCGTGCCGCATCACCGAGGCCGATCTGACCGGCCGTTACGAGACCTTCTGCGATCCGCGCCTGAACGCGGAACAGTCGCTGGAAATGGCCTTTCTCGTGGCCGAGGAACTCACCCGCCAGTTCCGCGCCGGGGCTGACGCCGCGTGACGGCGGGTCCGTTCGCCGCGATCGAGGCGGGGCTGGCGCGTGCCGCCGGGCCGAAACAGGCCCTCGGCCGCGAGGATGTCGCGCTGCGGACGGATGCCTATTTCAACCGCACGCAGGCGATCGTCGCGCATTTCGGCGATGCGCGCGTGACCTACGCGGTGTTCATCCGCCGGCCCGTCATCGCCGCGACGGGGCTGATGCGGCGATGGCTGGAGAACGTCACGCGCGAGCGCGGCATCGTCATCGAGTGCGAGCAGGTCTATCCCGACGGCGCCTGGGTCGGGGCGGGCGAGCCGCTGCTCTACCTGACCGGCTCCTTCATCGAACTGTCTCCGCTGGAAACCCTGCTGCTCCAGCGGCTGGGCGCGTGCTGCGTCGCCGCGCACCACGCCTACCAGATGGCGCTCACCCTGCCTCATGTCGCCTTTCTCGCGATGGAGGCGCGGCATTGCGCCGGTTTCGAGATGCAGGAGATGATGGATTACGCGGCGGCTGTGGGCTCCGCGGCGGCGCGGCAGGAGGGGGCGAAGGGCTTCGTCGGCTGCGCCAATGACGTGACGGCGCCGTTCTTCGGGATCGAAAAAGGACTGGGCACCATGCCGCACGCGCTGATCGGCTATGCGCGTGGCACGGTACGGGCGGCGGAGATGTATCACGAGGTCTATCCGCATGATCCGCTGACGGTGCTGGTGGATTATTACGGGCGGGAGGTTACGGATGGTCTGGCCGTATGCCGCCGCTTCCCCGAACTCGCGGCGGCCGGGCGTCTGAACCTGCGGCTGGACACGCATGGCGGGCGCTTCCTCGAAGGGCTCGACCCGCAATCCTCCTACGCCGTGCTGGAGCGCAACTGCCCGGCCGCCATCCGCCGTTATCGGTCGGACCAGGAACTGCGCGATCTCGTCGGCACCGGCGTCTCGGCGGCGGCGATCTGGCGGATGCGCGAGGTGCTGGACGAAGCCGGATTCCCGTCCGTGGGTCTCGTCGCCTCCTCCGGCTTCGGGCTGGAGAAATGCGCCGCCATGGCCGATGCGCGGGCCCCGGTCGATGTGATCGGCACCGGCTCCTTCATCCCTGCCCGCTGGAGCGAAACCTATGCGACCGCGGATATCGTGGCCTATGACGGGGAGTCGCGGGTGAAGGTCGGGCGGGAGTTCCTGCTCGCCAAATCTCGCATCGCCCCCTTGCCGCCTTCTGAAAGCGCCGAGCCATGACCGAGACGACCGAAACCGACGCCACGCCCGAGAAGGAATGGCCCGAGAAGGAATGGCCCGAGAAGGAATGGCCCGAGAAGGAATGGACGGTGCGGATCATCGACCATTCAGGCGCGTCGGAAGAGGATGACAACGTGGTCGAGACGATCGCGGGCTTCCTGGATCTGCCGCATGCCAACGCCTTCGCCCGCGCCTATGTGCGCGACAGCATCGAGCGGTGCCGCGAGGGCGGTGCGACGGGCCGCGCGGTGCTGGAGGCGTGGTACGCTTTCGGCGAGGATGCGACGGTCGCCGATTCGGGCGTGGAGGGCTGGACATCCGCCGACGAGCTGGACCATTTCTCCGAGGAACCGGCCACGCCGATGGAGCGGGACTGGCGCGCCCTCGATCCGCGCCGTCTGGTTCAGGATGACGAGGACGACGCGCCGGAGGAATGATCGGCGGAAGAGGGAGCGCCTCGCGAAGCGCGCCTGCCGATAACGCTGGAATCCATGCGTCCGCCGAGGCATATGGAGCGGCATGAAACTGCGCTTCGCTCCCAGCCCGACCGGGCATCTCCATGTCGGCAACGCCCGGCTCGCCATCGCCAACGCCCTGTTCGCGCGCCGTCATGGCGCGGTGTTTCTCCTACGGATCGACGACACGGATCGCGACCGTTCGCGCGAGGAGTATGAGACGGGAATAGAGACCGATTTGCGCTGGCTGGGAATCGGGTGGCAGGAAAAGGCGCATCAATCGGCGCGACTGGACCGTTACGCGGCGGCGGTCGAGGCGCTCAAGGCGTCCGGGCGGCTTTATCCGTGCTTCGAGAGCGAACTCGAACTGTCCGCCAAGCGCGAGGCGCGGCTGCGCGCGGGCAAGCCTCCGGTCTATGACCGCGCGATGTTGAAGATGACGCCGGAACAGCGCGCCCGGGCGGAGGCGAACGGCAAGGTGCCGTATTGGCGCTTCAGGCTGAGCGACACGACGCGGCGCTGGAACGACCTCGTCATGGGAGAGTGCAGCGTCAAGCTGACGGCGATTTCCGATCCCGTGCTCCTGCGCACGGACGGGACGGTGCTCTATACCCTAGCCTCCGTTGTGGACGATCTGGAGCTGGGCGTCACGCATATCGTGCGCGGCGAGGATCACCTCACCAATACCGGCGTGCAGATCGACCTGATCGAGGCGCTGGGCGGAAAGCCCGGACAGTTCGCCTTCGGCCACATGCCGCTCCTGCTGGATGAGGGGGGCGCCAAGCTCTCCAAGCGTCTCGACGGGCTGTCCCTGCGCTCCCTGCGTCATGACGGCATCGAGCCCGAGGCGATCGTCTCCTATCTCTCCCGCCTCGGCACGGCCGACGATCCGGCGGCGATGAGCTTCGACGAGGCGGCGGCGGGGTTCGACCTCTCCCGCGTCTCGCGCTCGGCCGCGCGCTTCGACATGCGGCAATTGCTGGGGCTGAACCGCAAGCTGCTGCACCAGAAGAGCTTCGCGGAAATTCAGGACCGTTTGCCCGAGGGCGCGACGGAAGATTTCTGGAATGTCATCCGCGGGAATGTGGACCTCACCGGCGAGATCGCCCATTGGTGGCAGGTTGTCGCAGGCGAGATCACGCCTCCCGGTTTGTCCGACGAGGCGTCGTTCCTCGAACAGGCGCGGGAGACGCTGCCGCCCGCGCCTTGGGACGAGGGGACATGGAAGGCATGGATGACGGCATTGCGCGCGGTTTCCGGCCGGAGCGGGCGGGCGCTGTTTCATCCGCTGCGCCTGGCGCTGACGGGGGAGGAAGCCGGGCCGGAACTGCACGCCCTGATCCGGCTGATGGGGCGCGAGCGCGTGCTCGCCCGGTTGCAGGACGCGGCGTTCGCCTGAGCGCATTCCGTCGCCCTTACGGTCGAGGGTGACGCGATGATGAAGACTCGTTGGCGGCGCGGGGGAAAAGGGCTTCGCCCGCCCGTCGCCCTGGACCCGGAGCGCCGCTTTCACGCCCATCTGATCCAGGAGCAGAGCGATGGCGACGTCCAGCGCATCGGGCTGGCGGACAGCATCTGGACCGACATCTACCACCACCTGCTGACCATGTCCTGGCCGGGCTTCATGCTCTGGTCCGTCGCGCTCTATTTTGTGGTGAATTTCATCTTCACCCTGCTTTACGCAGCGACCGGCGCGACGGTCGGCGGTGTGCGGCCGCACCGGCTGGACGATCTGTTCTTCTTCAGCGTGCAGACCTTCTCCACCGTCGGATATGGCGCGATGGCGCCCGAGGGCCCGACCGCCAATATCCTTTCCACCGTGGAGCTCTATGTCGGCATGCTGGTGAACGCGCTGGGCACGGGCGCGGTTTTCGCCCGGTTCGCCCGCCCGCGCGCGCGGGTCATTTTCTCGCGGCATGCGGTCATCAGTTCCGAACACGGCATGCCCGCCCTGTGCGTCCGCATCGCGAACTGCCGTCGCAGCGCGCTGCTCTCGGTCGGCGTGGAGGCGGCGCTGGCCCAATATGTGATGGGGGAGAACGGGCATCCCGTGCGGCGTTTCGTGCCTCTGCCGCTGCTGCAACCGCATATTCCGATTCTGCGGTTCGCCTTCGTGCTGGCTCATGTGATCGAGAAGGACAGCCCGCTGGCGGAGCATTTGTACAAGCACCTGCTGGGCGAGCAGGCGGAGGTGATGCTGACGCTCACCGGCACGGACGAGGTGACGGGCCAGACGATGCTCGCCCGTGCGTCCTATCGCTTCGAGCGGATCAAGGCGGGCCATCGTTTCGTCGATATTCTCGACCTGCGGGAAGGCGGCGGCATCGCGGTGGATTATCGCCGCTTCCACGACATCGAGGAAGACGCGCGCGGGAAAGGCCAGGAGGCGCGGACGGGGTGACCTACTCCACGAACTCCGATATCGCCTCCGCCTCACGCCGCAGGCGATGATAGGAGCGGCGGGAAAAGGGCAGCATCGCGAGATAGATCAACCCGGCCGCGGCGAGCGCGCCCCATGGATCGGCGATCAGCACCGCGGCGAAGCCGCACGTGCCCAGCATCACCGGCAGGACATAGGGCGTGGGGATCTTGAAGTTCTTGAAAGACCAGACCGGCAGGGTCGAAACCAGAAGCGCCGCCGTGACGACCAGACACAGCACGGTCGCCAGCGGCGCGTGGGAGAGGGCTTCCACCGTCGTCCATCCCATCTTGTTCGCCTCCAGCCCCAGGAAGACCGGGAAGAGCACCAGCCCTGCTCCAGCCGGCGCGGGAACGCCGGTAAAGAAGCTGGAGGAATAGGCGGGCTTGTCGTCGTCATCGAGGCTGGCGTTGAAGCGGGCCAGTCTCAACGCCATGCAGACGGTGAACATGATGCAGGGGATGAAGCTGTAGCGTCCGGTATGCTGCAACGCCCACATATAGAGCAGGATTGACGGCGCGACTCCGAAGCAGACGAAATCCGAGAGGCTGTCGAACTCCGCGCCGAAGCGCGACGTGCCGTGCAGGAGCCGCGCAATCCGCCCGTCCAGCCCGTCGATGCAGGCCGAGATGAGGAGCGCCGCCGCGGCGTAGGCGAATCGCCGCTCGATGGCGAACTGCATGCCGCTCAGCCCCGAGCAGAGGCCGAGCATGGTGAGGATGTTGGGGATCAGCCGGTTGAAGGACGGGCCGCGAACGCGGACGCGCCGCGGACGCCCGAGGCGGCGCAGGCGGCGGATGCGTCGTTTCGGGCGCGCCGGGGGAAGGGAGGGGTCCATCGTGCTCCGCTCAGAGATGGGCGATGACGGTTTCGCCGCCGATCATCGTCTGGCCCGCGAGCACCAGGGGTGCTACGCCCGGCGGCAGATAGAGATCGGTGCGCGAGCCGAAGCGGATCAGTCCGAAGCGGTCGCCCGCCAGCACCTCGTCCCCTTCCGCGACCTGGCAGACGATGCGCCGCGCGATCAGCCCGGCAATCTGCACGACGGCCATCCGTCGCCCGTCGGGCAGCGTCAGGGCGATCTCGTTGCGCTCGTTGAGTTCTGACGCCTTGTCGAGACTGGCGTTGACGAACTGCCCCGGATGGTAGGCGATTCGCGTCACGCGCCCTGCGGCGGGCATCCGGTTGATATGCACGTCCAGAACGGACAGGAACGTCGCCACGCGCCAGACCGGCTCCGTCCCCATGTCCAGCGCCGCCGGCGGCGTGGCCAGCTCGACGGAGACCACGCGCCCGTCCGCGGGCGCCAGGGCGACATCCGCGCGCGGGGGCGGAACGCGCCTGGGATCGCGGAAGAAATAGAGGCAGAAGCCGAAACCGGCCAGAGCGAGATTGCCGATCAGCCGTGTGGGCCGCCATGGCGTCGCGCGGCCCAGCAGGGCGATCCCTCCCGTCAGTGCGAGGAAGGGCGTCGCCGCGCGATGGGGCGGGGAGAGGACGGAGCGGAAGGACTGGATGATCGACATGCGCGGCAGTCTTACGACGCCCGCCTGCCGGGTCAAGCGTCCCTGTTCCGGTCTCCCTTATCCCAGCCCCGCTCCCATGACCGTCCGTGCGAGGCCGGCGGGTTCGGCCGTCAGCGGCAGGCCGGCGTAGAGATCCTTGCGGGCCACGACGATATGCACGCCGCCGAACTGCCGCCCCGGCCAGCAGGCGATCCGGTCCAGCCCGGCTGCCGCCCGTCGTCCCGTCCTCAGGGCCACAGGCGGCACGGCGAGCGCGGCGCGCGTCGCCTCGGGGCGGAACAGGGCGCGCGCCAGCAGCCGGTCGAGCTGTCCCGCAGAATAGGGAAGGCCATGCCCGAAGGGCGTCGATTCGTCATGCGCCCAGAAGCCGGTGCGATTCGGGACGATCAGCACCAGTTGCCCGTCATCGGCGAGCGCCTTCCAGATCGCGCGCAGCAGCGGGGCATTTCCGGCGAATTCGAGCCCGTGCAGCATGATGACGCAATCGAGGCTCAGATCGTCGAAAGGCAGCGCCTCGGCGCTGACGACGCAGTCCCGCCGCGAAAGGCCCTGCGGCTGGCTTCCGGACGGATCGACGGAGGGCGCGCGGCGCGTCAACGGGGCGTTCAGCCGCGCGGTGCCCACCCATCTGGCCTGGTCGAGGCCGGGCCAGCGATCGAGAATCGGGCGCGGGTAGCCGAGTCCGAGAATGCGCCGCCCTGCGGGGGAGGGGAGCAGGGGCGTCAGCCGCGCGGCCAGCAAATCGGCGGTGCGGCGGCCACGCCGCGTGGCGTAGAAGCTCGCGGCATCGTGTGGCGGCAGAGAGCGGGGAGAGAGCATAATGGAGACGGTAGCGTGTGGCCGCGCTCAAGGTAAGTTCCGGATTGTTTAGACGCAGGAAGGTTTCGGCATGCTTCGGATCAGCCCCATTCCCGTTCTGTCCGACAATTACGCCTGGCTGCTGGAGGACGGCGTGACGCGCTCGCGCGCCGTCGTCGATCCGGGGGAAGCCGCTCCGATCGAAGCCGTGTTGGGAGAGGATGGGCTCGACCTGATTCTCCTGACCCATCACCACGCGGATCACGTCGCCGGCGTCGAGGCCCTGCGGGAGCGCACAGGGGCGGAAGTCGCCGGAGCGGCGTCAGAGGCCGCGCGCCTGCCGCCTCTCGATCTGGCGCTGAAGGATGGCGATGTCGTGACGTTCGGGGCCGAGACCCTGGAGGTGATCGCCACGCCGGGTCACGCGGACGGGCATCTGGCGTATTACGCGCCCTCCGTTCCGGCCCTGTTCACGGGCGATGCGTTGTTCAGCCTCGGATGCGGACGGCTGCTGGAAGGCACGGCGGATGAGCTTTTCCACAGCCTGCGTCGCTTCGATGCGCTGCCCGACGAGACGCTCATCTGCTGCGGGCATGAATACACGCTCTCCAATGCCCGTTTCGCGCGGCATCTCGACCCGGATAACGAGGAACTGGCGGCCCGTCTGCTGGAGGTCGAACGTCTGCGCGACGAAGGAAAGCCCAGCGTTCCGACGACGCTCGGGGATGAGCGTCGTCTCAACCCGTTCCTGCGCGCGCCGGATGTCGCCGCCTTCGCCCGGATTCGCGCGCTCAAGGACCGCTTCTGACCGTATCCCTGTCGAGGAGCGTCGCAAGGCGCGACAGATCAATATCCGGCGCGCCCTGCCTGATCCGCAGTCCGAGATCGAAATGCTCAGGCAGGCGATCGATCCTGCCGCGCGCCGAGTCGAGCAGACGGGCGAGGGCGGCGGCCTGCCCCTGACGCAGGGCGGGAGGCGGGTGATCGAGTTCCTGGCGCAGTGTCGCGCGCACCCCCTCGCCATGCAGGGTGAGGTCGCCGTCTCCTGACGGCCAGTGCAACGTCCCGCCGGCGCGAATCGTCAGCGGGCCCAGCGTGGCCTCCGCTCTCTGCACCAGAATGCGCCGGTCGAGAGTCCGCGCCTGAACGGGCGCGAGCACGGCCAGCGTCAGGGAGACGTTCCGCGGCGGCCACGCGGGGGCGAAGGCGGCGAGCGGCGGCGGGGGGAGGAGGGAGAGCGTATCGGCGTGCAGATCGAGCCCGAACCTTGTATCGCCCGGCGGCGGATGAAGCCGGAGAACGACGCGGCCTGTGACGGTCTCGAACGATATGTTGCGACCCATGCCGATGGTGAGCGAGGGGGTGCGAAATCGTCCGGCAAGTGTTCCTGCGTGCCGCGTGAGACGTGCCTGGAGCGACACGGCGGCGAGGCTGCCCCATCCTTCGCGCAGAAGGCCATTTTCCGCGGAGAGCATCAGGCTGGCGGGATGCAGGAGGACGACGCCTGCGGTCAGCCGCTCCGCTTGCCAGACCGTTCCGTCCGGCCCGGTCAGCCTCGGCGCGCTCATCTCGACCCGTGCGCCGAGCAGCGTCCAGCGTCGCCTGGTGTCGGCATAGCCCAGCGTCGCCCCGTTTGCCGTGAGCGCCTCATGCAAGGCAGCAAGGCGGCGGTCGAGCAGTGCGGACGCCACGAGCGGGGCGGCGACGAGCGCGATGATCAATGTGACGCCTGCCAGGGCGAGACCCGTCCCCGCCGGCCGCCGCCGGACCGGTCTCATGCGGCGGCTCCCTGCATCATTCTGGGGAAAAAGCAACTTATCCCCATCTTGCCGGAGTCTTCGGCAACGCCCTGAATCCGCTCGAAATTCGTCGCGCGATGACGGGGCACTCGCGTGTCGAGGCATCGGGAGCGGGCTCTAAAGCCGAGCATTGGCGGCCTTTTCCGCGAATGATCCGCGTCGCGGCGGGATTCGGGGTGGGATGGGCGCGGGAGGGGAAGGGTCCGGGAAAAAACAAGGTTTCCCCAAGACGCCATCAGAAAACCCTCATATCGCTCACAGAGTTGTCCACAGGCAGCGGCAGGTTGTGGCGCGTGCACAGTTCCTCCCACTGGGCCGTGATGGCGGCGATCAGCGCGCTGCGCCCTTCGGTCGGGGGCAGAGGGTTGCCGATGGCCACCGTGATGATGCCGGGCGTCTTGCTCCAGCCGCTTCGCGGCCAGAAGAGCCCCGAATTGGTGGCCACCGGCACGACCGGGACCGGACTCTGCTTGGCCAGCGCGACGATTCCGGGCTGAAGCGGCACGCGCGCGCCGGGAATGGTGCGCGTGCCTTCTGGGAAGATGACGATCTGGCGCCCTTCGGCGAACGCCTCCTGTGTCGC
This sequence comes from Acidomonas methanolica, assembly GCF_004346035.1. GTDB lineage: Bacteria > Pseudomonadota > Alphaproteobacteria > Acetobacterales > Acetobacteraceae > Acidomonas > Acidomonas methanolica. The sequence goes on from NZ_SLZN01000010.1 coordinate 65,113, forward strand.
GGCCATGAGACTGCGCAGGGCTCTCGCCCCGGCGTGGCGCATGACCGGAATCATGCCGGCCAGAAGGAGCATCGGCCCGACCAGCGGGACGCGCGTCAGCTCCTGCTTGATGATGTAGGCGGGCTTCGGGACGAGGTTCATCCAGACGAAGCCGTCGAAGAAGGACTGATGCTGGCTGGCGATCAGGCAGGGACCGGCGGGCAGACGCTCGAGCCCCTCCACCACGATGCGGATGCCGCAGAGACGCAATCCGGCCAGCACGAGGCGGGACCAGAGCTTCGCATAGGCCAGGGCCGTCCGCTCCTGACGCAGCACGCGGATCGGCAGCGCGCCCAGCCCCATGGCGAGCGTCAGCAAGAGGAAGTAGAGCTGGAACAGGGCGGAGCGGAACGCGGTCATGGCGTCTTTTCGCCCGAAGGACCGTCGCGGCGCAATATGGCGAGGGGCACGATCACGGGAGCAGTCCCGTGCCGCGGGAGAGCCCCAGTTTCGAGCCGAGCCATTTGTCATATTCGCGCGCAATGAGGAGCAGGCTCGCGCGGTTGAAGGGACGCCGCAGCGCGGGCGGGCGGACGCGGTAGGGATAGAGCTTCAGATCGGGCGCGGCGCGCTGGATCTCCGTCATCGCGCGGCGGATATGATAGCCGGCCGTGACGACGATCACGCTGTGAAGGGCGTAACGCCGCGCCCATTCGGCGGTCTCGACGCTGTTGCCGATCGTGGTGATGGCGCGCCGCCCCAGGGTGATGCGATCCTCCATTCCGGGCGGGATGGACGCGCTGAGCTGTCGCAACGTCGCGTGCGGGCCGACACCGGAGATGAGCAGCCGTTGCCCGTACCCCTCGCCCAGCAGACGCAGGGACGTCTCGATGCGATCCTGCCCGCCGGTCAGGGCGACGATGCCGTCGCAACGCGGCGGCGGCTTCGGCGGCTGGAGCGTATCGAGCCCGAACCAGACGAGTCCGAGCGTCCAGAGCAGTGCGCCCGCGCCGAGACAGAGGGCGGCCCAACGGACGCCCCGGACAATGGCCCGGCGGACGAGGCGGCGCGTCATGGCAGACGGCGGAGCCAGAGCCGCGCGCTGATCTGGCCGGCTATCCAGCCTGACAGGCTGATCAGCAGGGGTAGGGTGGCGAGGGTCCAGAGCAGCGGGGCGGGCAGGGTGACGACGCTCGCCGCCCAGTCCGCCAGTCCCGAAGGCCAATGCGTATCGGTCGTTCCCGCCGCGCCGAGGCGGAAAGGAGCGGTGGCCTGGAACAGGAAGACCAGCGCGGGAAAGGCGAGACTCGCGCCGCACAGCGCCCCGGCGAGGGCGGTCAGCCCGCCCTGCAACGCGATGCGTCCGGCGATGAGTCCGTCCGTCGCGCCGAGTTCATGCAGCAACACCACCGCGCGTCGGCGCGCGGCAAGTCCCGTCACCACCGAGACGGCCAGCACGAGCGCGCACGTCACCGCCGCCAGCGCCGTCGCGATCGCGGCGCAGAGTTGCAGGCTCGTGCCGAGCATGGCGAGGCGGTCGCCCCAGAGGGCGTTTTCTTCGATCACCGCGTCGGGCGCCTTGTCGTGCACGATCTGGCTGATCTGCTCCAGGGAGACGGACGGACTATGCGTCAGCGTGATGATGACGGGGAGAGAGAGCGCCAGATCGCTGCCGTTGCCCAGCCAGGGCTCCATCAGCCGTGTCGCCTCCCCGGCCGGGAGAAGGCTGACTTCGGCGAGGCCGGGCTGATGCGACAGGATTTCGATCAACGCCGGGACCGAATCGGCAGGGGCCGACCCGCTCGTCGACCGGGGGAGTTCGACCGTCACGACATTCGTGCCGTCCGTGCGCCAGGCCGTCGAGAGGGCGCTGGCGCCGAACCATCCGGCCAGGGTGAACACGCTCAGGGCGCTCATCGCGGCGATCACGGCGAGAACGGCGCCGCGCCCGGCGCCCGAGGCGGGAGAGAGCAGGCGGGCGGTAAAGGCGCGGCTCATGGGTCCGGCGTCTCCTCCCGGATATGGCCGCCGTCGAGCGCGAAGGTTCTGGCCGGGAAATCACGCAGCAGCGTCGCGTTATGCGTGGCGACGATCACGGTCGCGCCGGAATGGGCGAGATGCTGGAAGAGACCGATCAGGCCGCGCGCCTGCTCTTCGCCCAGCGCGTTGGTCGGCTCGTCGGCGAGCAGGAGATCGGGGCGGGTGACGAGCGCGCGCGCGATGGCGACGCGCTGGCGCTCTCCGCCGGACAGCCGGTCCGGCAGGACGTCTTCCCGCCCGTCCAGCCCGAGCCAGTCGAGAATGGCGCGCGCCTCGCGCAGGGAGTCGCGCTCCGATTGCCGAGCGATGCGCAGAGGCAGGACGACGTTGTCGAGGACGGAAAGTTCGCCGAGAAGCCGGTAATCCTGCGGGATCAGCCCGATGCGCCGGCGCATGCGGGCGAGGCGGCCACGGCTGGCGCGGTCGGGCGCGACGCCGAAGATTTCCATCCGCCCCGCGGCCGGACGCATCGAGAGGTGAAGCAGGCTGAGCAGGCTGGATTTCCCCGCGCCGGATGGGCCGGTCAGCCAGCGGAAGGCGCCGTCCGGCACGCTGAGGCTGACGTTCCTCAGGATCGTCGCACCCGGATTGCGCCGGGTTCCGCCGTGGCGGAGTTGAATATTCTCAAGGAAGATCACCGCGTCACCATGCGACTGGAAATGTATTTCGCCGATACTGCATGATGATTAATTCCTCATTAAGGAGTTCGCGCTAGTTTTTCCGGGCGGCGCGGTGTGACGCGCGTGACACAGAGTTTTCTTGGCGGGAATGGATGCGGATCGTCTGTCCGAAATGTGATGCGGTTTATGAAGTTCCCTCCGTGCTCGTGTCGACATCGCGTCGGCTGCAATGTTCCCGGTGCGGCGCGGGATGGTTCATAACGCCGGAAGAGAAAGCGGGAGGCCGGGAACCGGAGTCGCTCATCGCGGAGTCCGTGCCGCCCCAACTGGAAGAGCCGGGGCTGGAAGATCAATCCGGGGCCGAGGACGAGCCGGAATGGGCGGGGCCGATAGAGGCGGAAGAACATCCTGAGGAGCAGGAACCTCCGCCCGTCGCCGCGGCTGTGACGCCGCTTTTCGCGGAACGGCCGGTCTCGCCCGATTCCCGGCCGATCGCGCCGCCAGCCGCCCCGCCTTCGCGGCAGCCTCTTGGCGGCCCGGTCTTCTGGTCCGTCGCGTGGTCCGCCTCACTCGCCGGTGTCGCGGGAGGGCTGGCGCTGCTGTGGCACGCGCGGAACTGGATCGAGACGATCTGGCCGCCCGGGGCGCGGCTTTTCACATATTGCGCGCACTTATTGCCGACAACGTAGCGCCCAGTGCGGCCAGTCCCATGAGGAGGAACCCATCGAGAATCAGCCCGGTCGGCGTCAGCACGTGACCGGCCACCGTCAACTGGCTCGGGATCGCCGCCACCACATGCGACATGACGTCGCGCGCCTGCGGGTCGGCATTCGCGGCGCTGGTGGTCACGGCACGCACGATGGTGGGCAGCGCCGCCCAGCCGAGTCCGATCACCAGCAACAGCGGTGCGAGGATTTCCGCGATCTGTTGGGCGAGATAGAAAGCGAAATAGCAGACCGACCAGATGCCGGTGCGCAGAATCGCCCACTGGCGGGCCGTCGCGTCCGCCCGGTTGGCATCGCGCGAAGTCAGCAGACGCTGCGCGGCGGGGGGCGGTGGAAATTCCATCGTAAAGGGTTTCCTGATGCTGCTGCCGGGCCATGTTCGGGGATGCCGCGGGCCAAGTCTGGGCCTGTTTCCGGACAACCGCCTTGCATGAGGTAGCCGTGGAGCTCTCAAAATGCAATCTTGCCCTGTCTTCGGGATGCGGAGGGCGAGTAGGGGGCGTCACGGGAGCGATGGAAGCGAACAAGGGAACGCCGCGCGTTCTGCTCGTGGAAGGGTCGGACGTTCAGGCGATCCAGCTTCAGCGGATGCTGACGGAGAATGACTTCGTCGTGCAGCGGGTCGGGAGCGGCGAAGCGGCGCTCGCGACCCTCGAGGAGGCGCTGCCCGATCTTGTGGTCTCCGACTATCACCTGCCCGGCATGACCGGCGGGCAGATGGCGCGGCAATTCCGCATGAACACCAGCACGCGCTCCATTCCCGTGCTGATGCTGACCGAGGACGTCGCTCCGGGCCTCGAGCGCGAGGGGCTGGAAAGCGGGGCGGACGCCTATATTTCGAAATCGGCCCATCCCGATCTGCTGGTGCTGCGCATTCGCGCGTTGTTGCGGGAAGGCTCGACCCTGTCCTCCGACGAGGATGCCGGGCGCTTCCGCCGCGCGCGGATCGTCATTGTGACGGGGCCGCGTGACGACGATGATGAGAATGACGAACAATGGGCCGCCTGCCATGGCTGGGAGCGCGATTCCGAGGGGGCATCCCTCGGCGAGATGCTCTGGCGTGACGGCCATACGGTGACGACCGTCGCCGGGTCGGGCGAACTCGTGCAGGGGGGGTGGCTGGGCGGCGAGGACGGTCCGGATTGTCTCGTGCTCGATCTGACCTCGGCGCGGCTCGACGGCGTGGGCTTCTGCCGACGGCTGGATGCGCGGCGGCAGGATGTGGTCGATGCGGGCGGCTCGCCGTTCCGCATTCTGGGGATCGTCGATGCGGACCGTTTCCGGCGACGTTCGGCGGCGGATCTGTTCGACGCCGGGATCGACGATCTGGTGCCGAGCGATATCGGGCCGGACGTGCTGGCGCTGCGTATTCGTGTCATGGTGCGCCGCAAGCTCGCGCAGGACGAGGTGCGGCGGCAGGAAATCAAGCGGCAGGTGCGCGAGGTCGCCTTGCAGACGGCGCAGAGCGAGGCGCGGGCGATCGCCGCCAAGGCCAAGATGGCCGAGGCGCTGGCCCATGCGAACGCGGAACTCGCCGAGGCCAATGCCCGGCTGCTGGATACGCAGGCCAAACTGGTGCAGACCGCCAAGATGGCGTCGCTGGGCGAGCTCGTGGCCGGCATCGCGCATGAGATCAACAATCCGCTGGCCTTCACTCTCGCGCATGAGGAGACCGTCGCCCGGGCTCTGGGCGAGCTCTGCACGCTCGACGAATCGTCCGACGACTCGGCGGAAGCCTTGGTGAGGCGCGCGATACTGCTCGACAAATGCAGCAAACGCATCGGGTCCATGCGGCTCGGTCTGCAACGCATCCAGAATCTCGTGCTCAGCCTGCGGCGGTTTTCGCGGCTGGACGAAAGCGCCTTCCAGGATGTGGACATCGTCGAGACGATCGACACGGCACTGGCGCTGCTCGCGCATAAATTCGGGCAGGAGATCACGGTGGAACGCCATCTCGGCGCGCCACGGATGCTCGTCTGCCAGCCCGCGCTCGTGCATCAGGTCGTCATGAACATCGTCAGCAACGCGGCGGACGCCATTCGCGGCGACCGGCAGGGCGAGAAGGAAGCTCTGCCGGGGCGTATAGTGATCGAGACCGCGCTGGTTCAGGACGATCAGGGCTCGTTCTACGTTCTGAGCATTGCCGATGACGGTCCGGGCATTCCGCCCGAAATCCGCGCCCGCGTCTTCGAACCGTTTTTCACGACCAAGCCGGTCGGCGCGGGCACGGGACTCGGCCTGGCGATTGCATATGGCGTGATCGAGGCGCATGGAGGCAGCATCGAGATCCGTGACGCGTGGCTCCCCGGCGGCCATGGGCCGGGGGCGCGCTTCACCCTTTCGATCCCCGTCCGTATGACGATGACGGGACCAGTGACAATCGGACGCCAGTGACGATCGGACGCACGTCATGAGAGAGCATTTCGGATACGAGCCCAACGAGCGCAGCCGCATCCTGCTGCTGGATGACGAGGCGGAAATCCTCGTCGCCCTGACCGATTTGCTGGAGGATGAGTTCGACATCCTCAGTTCGACCGATCCGGTCGAGGCGCTGGAGACGCTGCGCCGGACTCCGGATGTCGCCGTGATCGTCTCCGACCAGCGGATGCCGGGCATGACGGGAGATCAGTTCCTGCATCAGGCGCGGGCCTTCTCCGATGCGCATGGCATCCTGCTGACGGGATACGCGGATCTCGCCGCCGTGGTGGCGGCCCTCAATCAGGGGCGTATCCGTTTCTACGCGCACAAGCCCTGGGATTCGGATGCCTTGCGGGCGATGATCCGGGAGGTGGCGTATAATTGCCGGGTGGAGCGCGCCCTGCTCACCGAACGCGCCCTGTTGCGCGGATTGATGGAGGCATCGCCGCTCGGCCTCAGTTTCAGCGATGCGAACGGTCGGTGCATCCGACGGAATATCGGCCCGGAACGGGGAGGCGATGCGCGGGCGACGGTGCATGAGCGCGATCTTTTCCCCCATATCTCGGACGAAACGTATCGGGAGATGTGTCGCCGCACGGTGGAAAGCGGGCATTACGAGCATCTCTGCGAGATCGAGCGCGGGGGCAGCCGGAGATGGCAGGAATTCATCCGGTCCACCCTGCCCTGGCCGCGACGTCCCGATGGTGAGATCGTGCCGCCCGCCGAACGCTGGCAGGTTTGCATGGTGCGTGACGTGACCGAGCGCATGGCGCTGGAAACCCGGCTGCGGCAGGACGACAAGATGCGTGCCCTCGGCACGTTGTCGGGCGGGATCGCGCATGATTTCAACAATCTGTTGACGGCCATCCTCGGGTCGCTGGAGCTTCTGGCCGATATGGTGCCGCCTGAGGGCGTGATGGCGGCGCGGCTGCTGGAGAACGCCAGCGAAGCCGCCAAACGCGGAACCCTGCTGACGCGCCGGCTGCTGGAATTCGGGCGGCCCAAATCCTCCGCCCTGCAACCCGTGGCGGTCGGCCCGCTCATCCGGGGGATGCAGGACCTGCTGGTGCAGAGTCTCAGCCGCCACATGACGGAGGACGGGCGGCCGACCGGGCGCTGCACGCTCGATATGTCCGGCGTCGCGGAGAACGGCACGCTGCCGATGGTGATGAGCGATCCCGGCCAACTCGAAATGGCGCTGCTCAATCTCTGCATCAATGCGCGCGACGCCATGCCGCAGGGTGGGAGCGTCGCCATTTCCTCGCGCGCCGAGCGGGCGGTGCCGGACGGGCCGGTCAATGTGGTCATCACCGTGGCCGATCAGGGGTGTGGCATGACGGCGGACACGACGGCGCGCATTTTCGAGCCGTTCTTCACCACCAAGGGGATCGGGAGCGGCACGGGGCTCGGGCTTTCGACGATCTACAGCTTCCTGCGTCGCTGCAACGGCGATGTGCGGGTGGACAGCAGGCCGGGCGAAGGCACGCGCATGTCTCTCTGGCTGCCGGTCTGCGAGTCCTGCCGCGCGCTGGACGCCGTGTCGGAGACGGTTCCGAGGGCCGTCCTGCCGCCGTGCCGCATTCTGGTGGTGGATGACGAGGATTCGGTGCGTCTGGTGACGGAACATTTCCTCCGTCAGGACGGTCATGAGGTCGTCACGGCAAGGGACGGGGCCGAGGCGCTGGCGCTGGTCGAGAACGGAGAGCGCTTCGATCTCGTCGTGCTGGATCTGATGATGCCGGGCATGAGCGGCCGGGAATGCGGCGAGGCTCTGGCGCGGGTCGCGCCGTCCCTGCCGGTGCTTTACGTGAGCGGCTATGCCGATCCCGGCAGCCTGCCGGGCGACGCCTTCGTGCTGGACAAGCCCTTCACGCCCCAGACCTTGCGCGCGGCCCTGGTCGAGACCCTGTCGGCGCCGGGCAGGGGGACACCGCACATGGCCGCCGCATCGTCTCCGGCGCGCATCGGGGCCGGTTGAAACGGACGGGCCCGGGATAAATCAATGTTCCGGCGGCCTGCGGATCTCCGAAATCTCGAAGACGGGACAGGAAGGCCACTTGCCGAAACCCGGCCGCGACCTATCTTCCATCTCCATGAACCTTGTATCGCAAAATCACGACCCGGTCGGCTGGCATGGCACGACCATCCTCTGTGTAAGGCGCGACGGGCAGGTCGCCATGGCCGGGGACGGTCAGGTGACGCTCGGTCAGACCGTCATCAAGGGCAATGCCCGCAAGGTGCGCCGCATCGGGCCGAAAAACACGATCCTCGCCGGTTTCGCGGGCGCGACGGCGGATGCCTTCACCCTGTTGGAGCGGCTGGAAAGCAAGCTCGAACGCTATCCCGACCAACTCGAACGGGCCTGCGTCGAACTGGCCAAGGACTGGCGGACGGACCGCTATCTGCGGCGACTGGAGGCCATGATGGCCGTTGCGGACCATGAGCGGTCTTTCACGCTGACCGGCAACGGCGATGTGCTGGAGCCTGAGGACGGCATCATCGCCATCGGCTCGGGCGGCAATTACGCGCTTTCCGCCGCGCGAGCCCTCATCGAGGTGCCGGGGCTGACGGCGGAGGAGATCGCGCGGCGCGCCATGAAGATCGCCGGGGACATCTGCGTTTACACGAACCATGCCCTGCGCGTGGAACTTCTCGGAGCGGAGGCGGTCTGATGGATGTGCCGAATTTCACGCCGAGGGAAATCGTCTCGGAACTGGACCGTTTCATCGTCGGGCAGGACGACGCCAAGCGCGCGGTCGCCATCGCGCTGCGCAACCGCTGGCGGCGCGCGCAGCTGGGCGAGATGATGCGCGAGGAGGTCGTGCCGAAGAACATCCTCATGATCGGCCCCACCGGCTGCGGCAAGACCGAGATCGCGCGCCGTCTGGCGAAACTCGCGCAATCGCCCTTCCTGAAGGTCGAGGCGACGAAGTTCACCGAGGTCGGTTATGTCGGGCGCGATGTGGAATCCATCGTGCGCGATCTGGTCGAGGTCTCCATCACCATGCTGCGCGATCTGCGGCGCAAGGACGTGCAGGCGCGCGCCGAGGCGGCGGCGGAAACGCGGCTGGTCGATGCGCTGGTGGGGGAGACGGCGTCCGCCGACACGAAGTCGAAGTTCCGCCAGATGCTCCGCAAGGGCGAGCTGGAGGACAAGGAGGTCGAGCTTCAGCTTTCGGGCGACGGCGCGCCGCCGGATCTGTCCGGCATGACGCCCGGCACCGTCATCAATTTCAACGACATGATGAAGGGGCTGATGAACCGCATGCCGCAGCGCAAGCGGCTGACGGTTGCCGCCGCCCGCGAGATGCTGGCGCGCGAGGAGGCGGACAAGCTGCTGGACACGGATGCGCTGACACGTGAGGCGGTGCAGCACGCGCAGGATCACGGCATCGTCTTCATCGACGAGATCGACAAGGTCTGCTCCCGCTCGGCCGAGGGCGGATTCCGGGGCGGAGACGTGTCCCGCGACGGGGTGCAGCGCGACCTGTTGCCGTTGATCGAAGGGACAACGGTTTCGACCAAATACGGGCCGGTGAAGACGGATCATATCCTCTTCATCGCCTCGGGCGCGTTCCACCTCGCCAAGCCCGCCGATCTGCTGCCGGAACTGCAAGGCCGCCTGCCGATCCGCGTGGAGCTGAACGGGCTCACGCGGCAGGATCTGCGGCGCATCCTCAGCGAGCCGGAGCATTCGCTTCTGCGTCAGTACGAGGCGCTGATGCGGACGGAGGGGCTGGATCTTTCCTTCACCGAGGACGCCGTGGATGCGCTGGCGGATGTGGCGACGGACATCAACGAGCGGGTCGAGAACATCGGCGCGCGGCGGCTGGCCACGGTGCTGGAACGGCTGCTGGAGGAGGTGTCCTTCAACGCCTCGGAGCGGGGCGGCGAGGCGATCACCATCCGGGCCGCCGATGTGCGCGAGAGGGTCGAGCCTCTGGCCCACAAGGGCGATCTGAGCCGGTTCATTCTGTGAGCGCCGCGGTGACGGCGGAGGCGGGTTTTGTCCAGCCGAGGGACGAAACCGCGGCGGCGGCGATCGAGGAGATCGGCGCCGAACTCGCCATGTTCGACGACTGGATGGACCGTTACCAGTATATCATCGAACTGGGACGTTCCCTGCCGGAGTTCCCGTCGGAATGGCGGAATGACGCGCATCGCGTGCCCGGCTGCCAGAGCCAGGTCTGGCTCGAGGCGCGGGAAGAGGGCGGCAGGATCTTTTTCGCCGGAGCGTCGGACGCGGCGATCGTCTCGGGCCTCGTGGCGTTGCTCATGCGCGTCTATTCGGGGCGCAGCAGGGAGGAAATCCGCGCGACGAGTCCGGTTTTCCTGCATGAACTGGGGCTGGTGAAGGCGCTCTCCACCAATCGCGGGAACGGCGTCGAGGCGATGGCCCGCGCCATGATCGCGCGGGCCGGGTAAGGACGCCTCGAAACGGCGGAGGTCGAGGGCTCAGTTCGGCGTGGCGGGAGCCTTGGTGGGTGCCGCTTTCGGGGCGGGAGCGCTCTTCGCCGCGTCACATGCGGTGAAACGGCCTTTCTCGTCGCGGCATTTCTTGGGCGCGGGGGCCTCGCATTTGGTGAAGCGGCCCTTGCCGTCGCGGCAGGGCGCCTTGGCATGGGCCAGGGGGGCGAGAGGGGAGAGCGTGAGGCCGAAAGCAAGCGCGGCGAGAGCGAATTTACGGATCATGACGATGCACTCCTCAGTGCGTCTGGAAACCGTGAGCGCGTTCCGGCGATGCGGCGGTCCGGGCTTTCGGCGGATTCATGCTTACCTATGAATCAAGGAAAAAAAAGGTCCGCCGGATGGCGGAACCGGCATAATTTTTCGCGTCGCGCCGCGTCCCGGCGCGGGTAAAATCCCGGCCCTCCGCAAAAGACGCTTGAGCGCGGGGGCGAGTTCGTCTAAAGCCGCCGCTTCATCGCGCGAGTCCGGGCCTGTAGGGCATGCCCGGCCGCGCGCCGTGCGGAGGCGGACATGCCGGCCCCACACGGCATCGGGCGTCCCGCTTGCCGGACGCCGTATCGAGGACAGGAGGACCGAAATGCCCAAGATGAAGACCAAGTCGTCGGTCAAGAAGCGGTTCAAGATCACCGCGACCGGCAAGGTGTTGTGCGGCCCGGGCAACAAGCGCCACGGCCTCATCAACCGCCCGCAGAAGATGAAGCGCACGAATCGCGGCCCGCAGACCATGACGGACATGGATGCGAAGACCGTGAAGCAGTGGGCCCCCTACGGGCTGGCGTGAGGAGATAGGCAATGGCACGAGTCAAGCGCGGCGTCACCACCCACGCCCGTCACAAGAAGGTTCTGGATCTGGCCAAGGGTTATCGCGGCCGGTCCTCGACGAATTACCGCATCGCGCTGGAGCGCGTCGAGAAGGCGCTGCGCTATGCGTATCGCGATCGCCGCAACAAGAAGCGCGACTTCCGCGCCCTGTGGATTCAGCGCATCAACGCCGCCGTGCGTGAGCACGGGCTGACCTACAGCAAGTTCATCAATGGTCTCTCCAAGGCCGGCATCGAGATCGACCGCAAGGTCCTCGCCGCCATCGCCTATGACGACGCCGCCACGTTCGGCGAGATCGTCAAGGCCGCCCGCGAGGCGCTGGACGCCGCTCCGGCCGTCTGAGCGCCGGTCGCGCGAGGGCGAAAACTTTTCCCTGCCGGTCGCGGCGGGGGTTTGATAGGAAGCGGGCCGTCCTGTATCAGGACGGCCCGTTTTCTTTTTTCGGCGTTGATGCGTCAGGGGACGGCAGGTCTGTGAGCAGGGAGCAGGGGTGATGAGCGACGATCTTGACGGTTTGCGCGAGGAGACGCTGGCGGCCTTGCGCGGGGCGCAGGATCATGCGGCCTGGGATGCCGTGCGAGTCGGCACGCTGGGCAAATCGGGCAGGCTGACGCTTCTGCTGAAGGAACTCGGGCGGATGGACCCCGAGACGCGCCGCCAGCGCGGCCAGGCGCTGAATCGCCTGCGTGACGAACTGACCGCCGCCGTCGAACGGCGCGGGGAGGAGATCGCCGCCGCCGCGCTCGACGCCCGGCTGCACGCCGAGCGCGTGGACGTGACCATGCCGCCGCCGCAGACGGAGTCGGGGCTGCTACACCCGATCATGCGCACGATCGACGAGATGACGGCGATCTTCGGCGCGATGGGCTTCTCCGTCGCCGAGGGGCCGGATATCGAGAGCCAATGGCATAATTTCTCCGCGCTGAACACGCCGGACCATCACCCCGCGCGCACGGAGCACGACACGTTCTACCTTCCGCCTGCCGTCGAAAGCGGGCCGGAGCGCGTGCTGCGCACGCAGACCTCCGGCGTGCAGATCCGTACGATGCTGACGCGTGAACCGCCCTTCCGCATCATCGCGCCCGGCCGCACCTATCGCGCCGACCACGATGCCACCCATTCGCCGATGTTCCATCAATGCGAGGGGCTGGTGATCGAGAAAGGCGTCACGCTCGGCCATCTCAAGGGCTGCCTGATCGAATTCCTGCGCGCATTCTTCGGCAAGCCCCAGCTTCCGGTGCGGTTCCGCGCTTCCTATTTCCCCTTCACCGAACCCTCGATGGAAGTCGATATCGGCTGGTCCCGCCAGACGGGCGAGATCGGCGGCGGCATGGACTGGCTGGAAGTGCTGGGGTCCGGCATGGTGCATCCGCGGGTGCTGGCCAATTGCGGGCTGGACCCGGCGGAGTGGCAGGGCTTCGCCTTCGGGATGGGGATCGAGCGCCTGACCATGCTCAAGCACGGCATTCCGGATTTGCGCTCCTTCTATGAGAGCGACCTGCGCTGGCTGCGTCATTACGGCTTCCCGGCGCTCTCCGCCGTCAGCCTCGCGGAAGGAGTCTGACTCCCATGAAGTTCACGCTCTCCTGGCTGCGCGATCATCTCGATTTCACCGCCTCTCTCGACGAGATCCTGGCGAAGCTGAACGGCATCGGGCTCGAGGTCGAAAGCGTTCACAATCCCGCCGACAGCCTCAAGGGCTTCCGGGTCGCGAAAATTCTTGAGGCGCATCGTCATCCGGATGCCGACAGGTTGCAGGTCTGCGTCGTCGCGGCGGGCGGCGGTTTCGAGAAGGTGCAGGTGGTCTGCGGCGCGCCGAACGCGCGGGCGGGGCTGCATGTGATCTTCGCGCCGCCGGGCACCCATATTCCGGGCTCGGACATCACCATCAAGGCCGGAAAGATTCGCGGGCAGGAGAGCAACGGAATGCTCTGCTCCTATCGCGAGTTGGCTCTGGGCGAGGAGGCGGACGGCATCGCCGAACTGGCGGAGAACGTCGTGCTGGGTCAGGCCTTCGCCGAATATGCGAAGGTGGACGATCCGGTGATCGAGATTTCCATCACCCCCAATCGCGGCGACGCGCTGAGCGTGCGCGGCATCGCGCGCGATCTCGCGGCAGCGGGGATCGGCCGTCTCAGGCCCTGGCTGGTGGAGACGGTCGAGGGGACCTTCCCCAGCCCCGTCTCCTGGCGGATTGATTATCCCGAGGCGTGCCCCTATGTGGCCGGACGGCTGGTGCGCGGTGTAAGGAACGGGCCGAGCCCGGACTGGCTGCGGCGGCGGCTGGAGGCGATCGGCCTCAAGCCGATCTCCGCCCTGGTCGATGTGACCAACTACCTGACCCATGATCTGGGCCGTCCGCTGCATGTCTTCGATGCGGCGAAGATCGCGGGCGGGACGCTGACCCTCGCCCGCGCCGCGCGCGAGAGTTTCACGGCGCTGGACGGCCGCGACCACGTGCTGGGCACGGATGATCTGGTGATCGTCGATCATGCGGGCGTGCAGTCGCTGGCCGGGATCATGGGCGGTGCCGCGACGGGCGTTTCAGAGGAGACGACCGACGTCTTCCTCGAGGCCGCGCTGTTCGATCCCGTCCGCATTGCGCTGACCGGGCGGCGGCTCGGCATCCATTCCGACGCGCGCCAGCGATTCGAGCGCGGGGTCGATCCGGCCCTCGTCCTGCCGGGGTTGGAGGCGGCCACGCGGCTGATCCTCGATCTCTGCGGCGGCGTCGCCAGTGAGATCGTGCAGGCGGGGGAGCCGCCCGGCTGGCAGCGCGACGCCTGGCTGCGCTTCGGGCGCATCGCGGGGCTCGGCGGGGTGGAGATCGCGCCGGACGATGCCGTGCGGACGCTGGAGCATCTCGGCTTCGAGGTTCTGGACCGCGAGGAGACCCGCGCGCGCTTCGCCGTGCCGTCATGGCGCAACGACATCGCCATGACGGTCACGCTCGATCAGGCGCCGCATCTCGATCCCGAGCGCGCGCAGACGGCCGCGGCGGAAGTGCATGCGATCGAGGCGGAATGCGATCTGATCGAGGAGGTTCTGCGCCTGCACGGGGTGGACGCCGTTCCGCCGGTGATGCTGCCGCGTGCCGCGATGGTTCCGGCGGCGACCGTCGCGCCGGGTCAGGCCCGCAACGGGCTGGTGCGGCGTCTCTGCGCCGCGCGCGGATTGATGGAGACGGTCGGATTCTCCTTCGTCGCGCATGAGGACGCCGCCCTGTTCGGCACGGCCACGGACGGCCTGCGTCTGCTCAACCCGATCGCCAGCGATCTCGACCAGCTTCGCCCGTCGCCCCTGCCCAATCTCGTGCGGGCCTGGCAGCGCAATGTCGCGCGCGGGCTGGAGGGGGCCGGGCTGTTCGAGATCGGTCCCTCGTTCAGCCCGACCGGACAGACTCTGATCCTCGCCGGTCTGCGCGGTGGGCTGACGCCGCGTTTTCCGGGCGTTCCGGCGCGCGAGGCGACTCTGTGGGACGCGAAGGCCGATCTGGACGCCGCGCTGGCGGCGCTGGGCGTGCCGGGCGAGGCCGTGAGTGTGACGGCGGATGCGGCGGGGCATTATCATCCGGGCCGCTCGGGGCAGGTGCGTCAGGGGCCGAAGATCGTGCTGGGCGCGTTCGGCGAGTTGCATCCCGCCGTGTTGCGGGAGATGGGCGCGGACGGGCCGCTCGTGGCATTCGAGCTGTTTCTCGATGCCGTGGCGTTGCCGAAGAACCGCCGCCGGGCCGCGCTGGCCCTTTCGCCGTTCCAGCCGGTACGGCGCGATTTCGCCTTTCTCGCCGGGCCGGAGGTCGAGGTGGGCGCGGTGTTGCGTGCCGCGCGGGGAGCGGAGCGCGGGCTGATCGGCGAGGCGCGGCTGTTCGATGTTTACGAGGGCACGCCTCTGGAGCCCGGTTTCCGTTCGCTCGGCGTCGAGATCGTCTTGCAACCGGCCCATGCCAGTCTCACGGATGCGGAGATCGAAACGGTCTGCGCCAAGGTGGTCGCGGCGGTGGAAAAAGCGACGGGCGCGCGGCTGCGGCGCTGAGGCGGCACGGGCCATGAGCGGGACGGAAGGAGTCGGCGCCGGGCGAGTGGTCTGGCTGCTGGCCGGCGAGGCGAGCGGCGACATTCTCGGCGCGCGGCTGATGGAGGCGTTGCGCCGCGCCGACCCTGCTCTCGCTTTTGTCGGGGTGGGCGGCGCGCGGATGGAGGCGTTGGGATTGCGGAGCCTCTTCCCCATGCAGGATCTCGCCGTGATGGGGCTGGTCGAGGTGCTGCCGCGCCTTCAGTTGCTGTCGCGGCGGTTGGACGAGGTGGTGCAGGATATCGAGCGTCGCCGTCCGGACATGATCGTGACGGTGGACAGTCCCGGTTTCTCCCTGCGCCTGCTCAGGCGCACCGGGGCGATGGGCATCAGGCGGGTGCATTTCGTCGCGCCGCAGGTCTGGGCCTGGCATCAGGAGCGGGTCAAGGATTTCCCCGGCCTCTGGGACAGGCTGCTCTGCCTGTTGCCTTTCGAGGTGGAATGGTACGCGCGGCACGGGCTGGATGCGACGTTCGTGGGGCATCCCGTGCTGCAATCGGGCGCGGATCGCGGAGACGCGGCGCGATTCAGGATGCGGCACGGTCTGGCGCCGGACGCGCCCGTCGTGGTGCTGATGCCGGGGAGTCGCCGCTCCGAGGTGCCGCGCCTGCTGCCAATCTTCGGGGCCATGTTGCAGGTGTTGAAGGCGCGCATTCCGGACATTCATCCCGTGATCCCGATTTCGTCGCTCGTCGCGGCGCGGGTGCGGAAGGGGGTGGCGCGCTGGCCGGTCCCGCCGCATATCGTCACGGATCTGAACGACAAGCACGATGCCTTCGCGGCGGCGGGCGCGGCGTTGACCAAGTCCGGCACCTCAACGCTCGAACTCGCGCTGGCCGGCGTGCCGATGGCCGTGACCTATCGCGTCAATCCGCTGACGGCGTTCTTCGCGCGCAGGATGATCAAGGTGCCTTATGTCGCCATGGTGAACCTGCTGGCGGGACGGGAGGTCGTGCCGGAACTGCTGCAACAGGATTGCGCGCCGGAGAAATTGGCCGACGCCGTGCAGGGGCTGCTTTTCGATCCTTCAGCCGCTGCTCGCCAGCGCGCGGCGTTTCGCGAGGTGATCGACAGCCTCCGGCCCCCTCCCGGCTTTCCCACGGCGGCGGACGCGGCGGCGGCGGACATTCTGGAGGTGATGTCGCGGCCGGTGGGGTAGGGGCGTTTCCTCCTTCCAGGAAAGGAGCCGGGACGCGCTCGGGGCGTCAGGGTGTCGGCGTTTTCCGGCCGTAAAGCTCGTCCGGGCTCACGCGGGGCGCTTCGGTGTCCCGGAACCCGTCGGGGCGCATCTCGCGATAGAAGCAGCTCAGCCGCCCGGTGTGGCAGGCGACGCCGGTCTGGCGCACGAGGAGGAGCACGGCGTCGCCGTCGCAGTCGAGGCGGGCTGAGACGAGTTCCTGTCGCTGACCCGATGTTTCCCCCTTGCGCCAGAGCTTGCCCCGGCTGCGCGAGTAATAGCAGACCTTCCCCGTCGAGAGCGTTTCGGCCAGCGCCTCGCGGTTCATCCAGGCGAGCATCAGGACCGTCCCATCCTCGGCGGACTGGGCGATCGCGGCGATCAGCCCGTCGGCGTCGAAAGCGACGTCGTCGAGCATGGAGGCCAGGGAAGCGGCGCTCATGCGGGCTCTCCCATGTTCAGCCAGGAGGGAGGGACGGCGCGCAGGGATACGCCGTCCGCAAGGAGCGGGACTGCTTCCCACACCTCGCGCCGCAGAAGGGCGAGGCCGCGCGTTCCGCTGACCGAGCGCAGTTCGCCGACATCCTGCCCGTCGCGCGTGACCGGCGTGCCGAAAGGCGGCAGATCGGACTCGCCCTCGACTGGAAGCAGGCGGCGCTTGAGCAGCGCGCGGTAATGGGTGCGGGCGGTCACTTCCTGCCCCATATAGCAGCCCTTGGTGAAGGAGACGCCGTGCAGCGCGTCGAAATCCGCTTCCAGCAGCAGCGTCTTTTCCACGTCGCAATCGACGGGAGAGGGGAGGCCGAGGGCGATGCGATGCGCTTCATAGGCCGCGAACTCGTCCAACTCCGCCTCCGGCATGGCGACGAGCGCGCGCCAGCCCGCTCCGGGCAGGCGCGGATCGGGCGCGGCGAGGGGGTCGGAGGGCTGGGGCGTCCCGCCCCATCCGGCGGTCACGCCCAGATCGGCGGGCGCGATCGTCACCTCCGCCCGGAGGCGGAACCGGGCGAGTTTCGTCGTGAGCATCTCGGCCTGTCTCGCATCGCAATCGAGGAAAAGCCGCTCTCCGTCTGAAAAGATGAAGAAATCCGCCAGGTATCGTCCCTGCGGTGTCAGGAATCCGGCCCAGACGGCGTGTCCGGGCGCGGCCTCGGCCACGCTGTTGGACACGAGTCCGTCCAGAAACCCCACGCGGTCCTTGCCGCCGAGGGCGAGAACCCGCCGGTCGGGCAGGATGGTGCCGGGCATGGTCGTTCTCCCCCGCTCGCTCAGAAATGACGTTCCGATGAGCAAGCATGTCCGTCAGTCGGAGGCAAGACGGGAACTTTGCATCTCGCGGCGCGCCGTGACAGAACCGTAAGACGTGACGCTTCGTAACGAGGACTGACTTTGCGTTCTGTCGAGATCGTCGATCCTACTGGAACGAAACCGCGCCAGCGCCGCCGGACGCTCGTCCAGGTGGGCGGCCCCATTCTCGGCGTGCTGCTTGTGGTGGTGGTCATCCTGGTCGTGGCGCTGCGCTCCTATGTAACGAATCGCGACGGTGTGCTGAGTCTGACGCGGCAGATGTTCCTGATTCAGGAAGACGAGATTTCCCTCCGCGTCTCGAATTATCTCAGTCCCGCCCCGGCGACGGCGATCATCGCGCATGACCTGCTGGCCACGGAGTCGCTGGTCTCTCCGCCGAAGATCTTCCAGGCCTATGCGCGTTCGATGCTGGTGCATGTGCCGCAGATCGAGAGTTTCTATCTCGCGGACGATACCGGCGCGTTCTGGTATGTCGGGCGCAACCCGCATCTGCATTTCGCCGGGATCGAATATGCCCATTTCGAGACGATCGGCGGGCGCGACGTGTTCCACCATTGGTATTACGACGCCAGCGGCAAGCTGACGGGCGAGAACGACACCGACGCCGCCGGTTACGATCCGCGCACTCACGCCTGGTACCGAGGGGCGATCAGGCTCGACCATCTGCTCTGGACCGATCCCTACGCCTTCCGCGACACCGGCAATTTCGTGGTCACGGCCGCGACGAGCATGACGTACACCAACGGCCATGCCGGCGTGTTCGCGATCAACATCTCGCTCAACCGGCTGACGGCGTTTCTGGAAAGCGTTCATCTGGGCAAGTCGGGCCGGGCCATCATTGTGGACGGCGACGGGCATCTCGTCGCGGGCGCGGGGATCGAGCTGGCGGCGAAGGCGGCCGACTGGGATTTCGCCCGGATGAAGCTGACCGCCGCGCGCGAGCCCGTCTTCGCCCGCGCCTTCGCGATGTACAACGTCTTCGGGCCGGGGCCGCAGATCATTCATGCCGACGGCCGGGATTACGTGACCGTCGCAGCGCCGCTGGATCACGGGAAACAGAAGAAATGGATGGTGATCCTCGAGGCGCAGGAGAGCGATTTCGCGGCGTTTACCCGTGCGGCCGGATGGCAGAACCTGATGTTCTCGCTGGTCGTCGTGCTGCTCGCGGCCCTGCTCGCGGGGTTCCTGGTGCGCCAGAACCGCATGACGGAAAAGGCGCGGCGAATTCTCATCGCCGAGCGGGCGCGGCGCGAGGAGGAGACGGAGGTGCTCGCGCGGCTCGCCGGCGAGCCCGATCTCTTCGAGGCGGAGCACGAGGTGCCCGCCCTGACCGAGATTCTGGCCGAGGCGACGGAAGCGCGGGCCGTCAGTCTCTGGCGTCTGGTCGAGGACGGTGATCGCCTGTTGTGCGAGGATGCCTATGATCGTGGCGAGGACGCTCACAGCACCGGGCTGGAGCTGGGGCGCGACGATGTGGCCGGGTTGTTCGGCGTGATCGAGACGGGCGAGTCCGTGGCGGTCGCGGAGGCGGCGACGGATGATCGCACGCGCTCCTTCCACCGGCTCTTTCTGCGCAACCATGGCGGGATCGGCGTGTTGCTCGTGCCGATCATGATCAGGGGGCGGCCTTTGGGCCTCGTGGTTCTGGAGGATGTGCGGCGGCCCGGTTCGGCTGCGGTTCTGGGCGAATTCGTGGCCGGAATCGCGGCGGTGCGCTTCACCGCGTCCAGTCATGTCGCCAGCGGCGAGGTGCATGACAGGCGGAGCGAGGGAGCGGCCGGGGCGCTGCGGGTGGAGGAGGTCTTTCTCCTCGCTCCGGGCGGCGATGCCGACGCGCCCCTGCCCGCGGGGCGCTATCCGCTCGTTTCTGCGGCCATGGTGGTGTTTGGCTTCACCTCATCGCCCACCATCGACAGCGATGTCGATCTTCTTCCCGTCGTGCAGCGTCTTGCCGCCCAGATGCAGACCATCGCGCGCGAGCACGGCCTGTTCTCGGTGCAGGCGCTGGGCAACCGCATTCTGCTGGTGGGCGGATGCGGGAAAGAGGAGGACCGCGCCGCCGCCCTGCGTCTGGCGGATGCGGTTCTGGCGGTGCGCGAGCTTTGCATGGTGACGCTGGCCGAAGCCGAGCTGATGACGAATTTCCGCATAGGGCTGCATATCGGTCCCGCACTCGGCGCGGTGCTGGGCGACGAGCCGGGCGTGTTCAACCTCTGGGGCGAGGCCGTGCAGTTCGCGGAACTGCTGGCCGAGACGATGCCGGACGCCGCGACCATTCAGGTTTCGGAAAGTGCCTATGCGGTGCTCAAGGAGGCGTTTCTTTTTCGCCCGCGCGGCGAATTCTACCTGCCGCGCACCGGCATCACCCGCAGTTTCGTTCTGGCGGGGCACAGATGAGCGCGCTGGCGGCCTACCCGCTGACCGCGCTGCGCTGGATCGGGGCGGGTGCCCGGCGGCAATTGCGCTTCACGCTCATGCTGGTCGGCGCGGGCTGGGGGGTGGTGCGTGACGGGGTGCGCCCCAATTCCTGGCGGCGCACGGTGCGGATGGAATATCGCAATGCCTTGCGGGACGCCGCGGGAGGCGGCTTCCTCTCGACGCTCGTGGTGGCGGCGCTCGTCGGGTTCGGCATCGTCGCGCAGACGGTGTACTGGCTCAGCGTGCTGGGGATGCAGGCGACGACCGATTCGCTGCTGGCGACCGTGCTGGTGCGCGAGATCGCGCCGGTTCTGGTGGGCGTCATCCTTCTCGGGCGGAACGGGATGCTGGCGCTGACCGAGATCGGACTGCTCACGCTCGGCGGGCAGATGCGCGCCTTCGAGGCGGAAGGGGTGGACCCGTTCCTCTTTTTCGTCGTGCCCCGCGCGCTCGCCACGACGGTGGCGTCCTTCACGCTCGGCATCCTGTTCAGCGTGGTGTCGCTCTCGGTCGGCTATATCGTCTGCTGGGTGGAGGCCATCGTCACCCAGCCGATCTGGGCGTTTCTCTATGATGTCGTGGGGGCGCTGCGGCCGATCGACTATGCCGGCGTGCCGCTGAAATTCCTCCTGACCGGATTCTTCGTCAGCCTGTCCTCCACCCTGACCGGGATGGACGTGACGCGTGACGACGACATGGCCCGGCTGATGCCGCGCGGTTTCGTCCGGGGGATGATGGTGCTCATGGTCATCAACGTCGCGCTCACGGTCGCCATGTCATGAGGCGCATGACGACCCCCAGGGACGTGCCGGTGCTGGAGCTGCGCGAGGCGCGTCCGGCGCTGGAGAGCGAGGGGCTGCTTTCCAGCGCCTATGATTTGCGGCTGATGCCGGGGGAATGCGCGCTCATCCGCTCGCGCGACACGGTGCGCGCCGGCCTCTTCGCCGATCTCTGCACCGGGATGGTCGGGCTGCGCGACGGCAGCGTGCGCTGTCAGGGGCTCGACTGGGCGACGATGGACGAGCGTGAGCGCTGGGCTCTGCGCGGACGGATCGGGCGCGTGTCGCAGGTGGGATCGTGGGTCGATCTCTTCGGCACGCATTTCAACATTCTCACCCCCGTTCTGCATCATACCCGCATCCCGACGGAACAACTGATCGCCGAGGCGACGGAGCTTGCCGTGCGCTTCGGCCTGCCGGGCCTGCCGGTTCAGGCGCCCGGCAGGCTTTCCCCTCTGGATCTGCGCCGCGCCGCGCTGGTGCGGGCCTTTCTGGGGGAGCCGGCCCTGCTCATTCTCGAAGATCCGGTGGAGGTCGATATGACCGATCTGCTCACGCCCTTTCTCGGCATGCTGACCCAGGCGCGCGATCAGGGCGCCGCCGTGCTGTGGATCACGCGCAGCGCCGCGCTGTGGGGCGGCTATCGCGACGCGGCGACGAGCCGCTATCGTCTGATCGACGAAGGTCTCTTTCCGATGCGAGGTGCGTGATGCTGCGTCTGCGCCACCGTGAAACCCAGGCTCCCCTTCTGCGCGTGCGCTATGCCGACGAGCTGGTCGGCGCGCTCGTGCTGGCCTGTCTTGCGCTCTTCATCGCCGCCGTGGTCGAGGCCGGGGTGCTGCATGAGTGGCTGACTCCGGCGGCCCGGTTGCGCCTCATCCTGCCGGAATCGGGCATTGCGGGGCTGGCCGTGGGGAACGACGTCGAACTGATGGGCACGCGGATCGGCGCCATTCGGGCCGTCCATCTCAACCAGAACAGCCAGATCTACGCGGTCGCCGATATCGACCCGCAGTTCAAGAACTTCATCCGGCAGGATTCCACGGCGACGATCAAGCGGCGTTTCGTCGTCGCGGGCGCGTCCTATATCGATCTCTCGCGCGGCAAGGGCGAGAAGATGGATTGGGAGTTCGCCGAACTTCCGGCCAAACCCGAGCCCAACCCGGCGGACATGATCACCCACATGCTCGCGGAGATGCAGAAATCGATCGTCCCGGTGATGAAAAACGCCGAGGCGATGACGGCGGATCTCAAGTCCGTGGTGGCGGGACTCAAGGCCGGGCACGGCACGGTCGGCCGGCTTCTCGTGGATGACACGCTGATCCGCCAGGCGGATGCGACGGTGGCGCAGCTCAACGAAGTGATCCAGGCGTTGAAGCCGATGGAGGCGCAGGTCGCCGGCGTGGTGAAGAAAGCGGATGGCGCGATGGGCAATGTCCGCATCATCAGCGGGGATTTGAGAAAGATGACCCCGACGGCGCGTGAGACGATGGCGCATCTCGACACGGCGTCGGCGGAGCTTCCCGGATTGCTGGTGCAGGCTCAGGCGACGGCGGACAGTCTGAAAAAACTCTCCGACCAGCTCCGCGGATTGTGGATTCTCGGCGGCAAGGGCCAGCACGGGGAGTCCCGTCGTCTGCCGGAGCAGGCGGTGACGCCATGAGACGCGCGGCGGCGCTCCTTCTGCTTCTCGCCGGATGTTCCTCATCCGCGCCGTCCCGCCCGCAGGCCGATCCGGCGATGGCGGAAGCGATGGATCTCGGGCGGAGCGCCTTCGGTCTCGCGCGGTTCGACCAGTCGCAGACGCAGTACGAGACGGCGTATCGCCGCGCTCTGCTCAGCAATGACGCGGCCGGGCTGCATGATTCGGCCTATGACCTCGCCGTCGCGCGGCTGGCGCGCGAGGATGCGAAGGGCGCGCTGGTCGCGCTCGACCGGGCGCGGGCCGATCTCGCCTTGCGCGGGACGCATGATCTTCCGGATTTCGATGTGGTCGAGGCGGCGGCATTCTATCGTCTCGGCGACTATGGCCGCGCATTCGATCTCGCGGCGCGGCGAACGGATCAGGGCGGCCTGTTGGGCGAGCGCGCGGTCTTTCTCACCGGGATGGCGGCGGATGGGCTGGGGCGCGGGGATGTGCTGGCCCGCTGCGTCGGTCGTCTGGGCGATGCGCCCCGGACGCCTCTGGTCGAACGCGCCGATCATGCGGAACTCGCCGCGCGCCTGCATCTGCGCGCGGGCGAGGCGTCCGAGGCGCTGACCCAGGCGGTCGCGGCGTCCGAGCGGCGCCGCGCGGCGGGAGAGTATCGCGGCATGGCGCGGGCCCTGCGGCTGGCGGCGCAGGCCGCGCGGGCGGGGGGGCAGCCGGGCGTCGCGGCGTCTTATGAGCGGATCGCGGCCCAAAGTGAGGCGGCTCAACGCAAGTGATGGCGTTGCATCGTGCGGGTAAGTCCGGCGGTGACGAGCAGCCCCGCCAGTGAGGCCGTGCCGAACCAGCCGACGAGCCCGCGCCAGCCTTCCGCCCCGACCGCCAGGGCGAGGGCGGTGAGGATCGGCAGGATGACGGCGAGACGGGGCGGCGGCGCGCCGGTGAAGTGCAGCAGGCGGCGGAACTTGACCTGACGCAGCGCATGGGCGAGCAGCGCCGCGCTCCAGAGCAGGGTTTCGGCCAGCAGGATCATGCCGCCTCCCTGAGTCTGCGCTGCGTTAGGAAGGCTGCGGCGGCAAGGGCGAGGGCGACGCCGTCCACGGCGATGAAGGCGTTCGCGCCGAGATGCCGGGTCCAGCCGGGCCGGGTGGCGAGGTCGAGCAAGGGAAGCGCCGCGCCGAGTGCGGCGATCCAGCCCAGTTGCTGGCGCCAGCCGCGCCGGGCCCGGCCTGTCAGCGCGCTCGCCAGCGCATGGAGCAGCGCGAACAGCCAGAGCGCGAAGAAGCCGTCCGTTTCCCATGCGATCCTGTCCGCCAGGCGGGCGGGGACGAGTCGGTTCAGCCAGAGGAGGCCCAGTGCCGCGGCGGTGAATCCCGTCGTCGCGGCGAGCGTCAGCGCCTCGGCCAGACGGAAAATCCACGCCTGTGCATGATGCCGCCGGTAACGCATGAGGAACAGCACCAGCCCGGCGGCGATCAGCGCGGTGCCTGCCGCGCCGGAGAGAAAATAGAGCCAGCGGAGGCCCGGCGGCGCCCATCGCGCGAAATGCACGCCGTCAAAGACCTGCTTCGTCTGCGCGATCGTCCCGTCATGACGCGTGACGCCGAGGAACCGGCCGTCGCCATAGGCGAAGCGTGCTTCGTCGCGGGTGAGAAGAAAGCTCGCCCCGTCCGCGCGCACGACGCTGATGCCGTCGGGGTTGAGCAGCAGGAAGCCGAGCTTCCCGGCGCCGAACTCCGCCTCCCCCCGGCTGATGAGCGGTGCGACGGGCGGCAGGGGCGGGAGGCGCTGCGCCGGTCGTGCATGACCATGACGGTCATGCGGTCCTTCGGGGAAGATCGATCCGGCGTGAATGATCACGCCCGTGAGCGCCATGGTCAGGAGGAAGGGAAGGAACAGGACGCCCGCCAGCACATGCGCGTCCATCCATGCCCGGGCGTGGGCGGCGAAGGGGCGGAAGAGCAGCAGGTCCGGCAGGAGTGAGCGCAGATGGATGAGGATGCCCGAGCCGAGCGTCACCAGAAGGGCGAGGCCCAGCAGGCTCACCACCTGCCGTCCCCGGTCGCGGCCGAGGCGCAGGGTGAAATGCAGCGTGTAGAAGAATTCCCGTCCGACGGTCGGGCGCGCGTTCAGCGCCGCGCCGGTGCGCGGGTCGAAGGCGGGGCCGACGAATTCATGTCCGTCGTAATGAAGCAGGCGGATGACCGGATCGCGCGCGAAGGGCAGGTTGAGAAAGGGCGTGACCGTCGGACTCCGCAACCCGGCCCAGGCCGCTCCCACTTTCTCCAGGGCCTGCGGCGTGGGCGCGACGAGGGGACGAGGGGCGATTTCCGGCTCCATCCAGCGCCCCAGTTCGACGTCGAACACGCTGATCGTGCCGGTGATGAAGATCAGGAAGAGGGGAATTCCCGCGAGAAATCCCACCCAGCCATGCAGCCAGCCCATCCGTGCGCGCAATGTGTCCCGCATCAGGCGAGACGGCTCCCGGCCAGCAGCAGGGCTGCCGTCACGGCGAGCACGATCGTCCCCGCCCAGCCGCTCCGCCATCCGAAGGCCAGCAACAGAGACAGCGGAAAGAGCACGACGCCCGCGATCTGGCCGACGAGAAACCCGTCTTGCGGCCGGGTGGTCGGCAACAACCTTCCGCAGAGCGTCACCGTGGCCTCGCTCACGCCCCATGAGCAGGCCGCGCAGAGCAGCAATCGGAAGATCCACCGGGCATGCGGCCACCGCGCGGAGAGAGTCGCCGGAGAGAGGTCGTATCGGGTGGAGACTGTATTGCGACCCATTCGCAAGTCTATACGCTGCCGGGGTGTTGCTGTAAAGCGACGCAGCGGAGAGGAAAGCGCCGCGGTATATTGCGACCGCATCGCAGTTGCGTGTAAGCGGGGACACCCTTCCCGCTTTCCTCCCGAGGTTCTCCGATGAGCCAGTTCCGTTTGCATCGATCCCGTTCGTGCCGGCGCCGTTTCCATTCCGGACTGTTTCTTCTCCTGGCTGGATGCAGCCTGTCCACGCCTCTTCTCGCGCAGCAGACGAAGAAGGCGGACACGGCCCCCAGTGTGAAAGCGGCTTCCGGCGCGAAAGCGGCTCCCAGTGTCGAGGCGCAAAAGGACGAGGAGATTCTGGTGCGCGCCGAGCGGCGCGACCGCATGGAGGTCACGTCCGGTGGTCAGCTCGGGGCGCTGGGGACGAAGAAGGGGCTGGACGTGCCCTTCAACATCCGCAGCTACAATTCCAGCCTCATCCTGAACCAGCAGTCCCAGACGCTCGGGCAGGTGTTGCAGAACGATCCCTCCGTCCGCACCACCTATGGCTACGGCAATTTCTCGGAGCTGTTCATCATCCGCGGCTTCCCCGTCTATAGCGACGACGTGGCGATTGACGGGTTGTACGGCATCGTGCCGCGCCAGCTCGTCTCACCGCAGCTTTACGATCAGGTGCAGGTCCTGAACGGCGCGAGCGCGTTTCTCAACGGGTCCGCGCCGGGCGGCACGGCGATCGGCGGCAATATCAATCTGATCTTCAAGAAGGCGGGGAACACGCCGCTCACGCGGGTCACCGGGGATTACACGAGCACCGGGCAGGGCGGCGGCGCGGTCGATTTCGGCAGGCGCTTCGGGCGCGACAAGGCGTTCGGCGTGCGGATCAACGTCGCGGGCATGTCGGGCCAGACCTCCGTCGATCATGAGACGCGCCACTCGGCGGTGGTTGGCGGCGCGTTCGACTGGCATAACGACACCACGCGCGTGGTGGTGGATATGAACTATCAGAACCAGGGCGTCGATTGGGGCCGCCCGGCGATCTTTCTGGGAAGCGGCCTGAGGCGTGTGCCGCGCCCGCCCGCGCCGTCGCGCAATTTCGGCCAGCCCTGGACCTATGTGGATCTGAACTACATCTTCGGCAAGCTCAGCATCGAGCACGATTTCTCCAGCAATGTTCTCGGCTATGTCGATTTCGGCGGGCTGGGCAGCAACGAGAAGGGCATGTATTCGACGCTGACGGTCAATGACGTCGCGACGGGCGCGGCCACGAACGCCAATCTCTACGTTCCCTATGGACAGACCAACGAGAGCACGCGCGGCGGCTTGCGCATTCACGTCCGCACCGGCCCGGTGAAGCATGAGATCAATCTCGGCGGCACGTCGGTCTGGGAAACCACGCGCACGGCCTATTCCTTCGGCTTCCCCTATTATGCAAGCAATCTTTATGCTCCGACCTATTACAGATCGGCCCCGCCGCAGACATTTGCCAGCGCCTATGTCAACGATCCGAAGCGCCAAGCCTATGTGCGGATGTACAGCCTCTTCTTCTCGGACACGATGTCCTTCTTCGACGATCGCGTGGCGCTGACGGCGGGATTCCGTTACCAGAATCTGACGGTCAACGGGTACAGCTACAATACGGCCGCGCGCACCACGCATTACAGTCAGGGAGTGATCACGCCGGTCGTGGGGCTCGTCGTGCATCCGACACGGCGCACCTCGATCTATTTCAACCGGATCGAGGGATTGTCGCAGGGGCCGCAGGCTTCGGGAGCCGTGGTGAATGTGGGGCAGATCTTCCCGCCCTATCGCACGCTGCAATATGAGATCGGCGCGAAATACGACATCGGCACGCTGAGCGCGTCCATCGCCCTGTATCAGATGTCCCAGCCGAACGCCATGAACGTGGCCGACGGCTCCAGCGGGCAGCAGATCTTCACCGTGAACGGCCTGCAGAAAAACCGCGGCATCGAGTTCAATCTCAATGGCCAGATCGTCCCCGGCCTGCGTTTCAACGGCGGCACGGCGATCATCGACGCCGACCAGAAACGCACCGCCCGAGGCGCGTATAACGGCAACCGTGCCATCGGCATTCCGGGTTACACCATCAACGGCAACCTCGAATACGACCTGCCCTTCCTCAAGGGGGCGACGGTCGTCGGCCGCGTGATCCAGACAGGCCATCAATGGGCGAATGCGGCCAATACGCTGCGTGTGCCGAACTGGACGCGCTGGGATCTTGCCGCGCGCTACACCTTCCTCGCCGGACACAAGCCGATGACCGTGCGCTTCGGCGTCAACAACCTCGCCAACAGCCGCTACTGGGCCTCGGCCTATGGCGGCTATCTGATGGAAGGTCTGCCGCGCACCTTCCAGTTCTCGCTCACGACGGAGTTCTGACCGCCGGGAGGGCGAGGGCGGTCAATGCCCCGCCACCATCGGCGTCATCCCCAGCGCCGCGAGCAGCTTCCGGTCACGGTGCTCGGCGGGGTTGGGCGTGGTCAGCAGCTTGTCGCCGCAGAAGATCGAGTTCGCGCCCGCGAGGAAGGCCAGGGCGTGGGTCTCGTCGCTCATCTGCTCGCGCCCGGCGGCCAGACGCACATGGCTGGCAGGCATGGTGATGCGCGCGGCGGCGATGACGCGCACGAAGGTGAGGGGATCGACCGATTCCGCCTCGGCCAGCGGCGTGCCCGCGACGCGGACGAGCAGGTTGATCGGCACGCTCTCCGGATGGTGCGGCAGGGAGGCGAGGGTGGCGATCAGCCCGGCGCGGTCGCTCTCGTCCTCGCCCATGCCGACGATCCCGCCGCAGCAGACGTTGATGCCCGCGTTGCGCACGTTCTCCAGCGTGTCCAGCCGCTCCTGATAGGTGCGCGTGGTGATGATCTCGCCGTAATATTCGGGCGAGGTGTCGAGATTATGGTTGTAGTAGTCCAGCCCCGCGTCCCGCAGGCGCCGGGACTGATGCGCGTCCAGCATGCCCAGGGTCACGCAGGTTTCCAGCCCGAGCGCCTTCACGCCCTCGATCATGGTGCAGACGGAGTCCAGATCGCGCTCCCTGGGCGAACGCCAGGCGGCGCCCATGCAGAAGCGCCCGGCGCCGGCGGCCTTCGCGGCGCGCGCTTCCTTCAGAACCGCCTCGACCGCCATCAGCTTCTCGGCCTTCACGCCCTGCTCGTGCCGGGCGCTCTGCGGGCAATAGGCGCAGTCTTCCGGGCAGCCGCCGGTCTTGATGGACAGCAGCGTCGAGATCTGCACGCGCGTCGGGTCGAACCAGGCGCGATGCGCCGTCTGGGCGCGCCAGATGAGTTCGGGGAAGGGCAGGGCGATGAGATCGGCCACCTCGTCGCGCGTCCAGTCATGACGCAGTTCCGGCTGCCATGCGGCGGCGCGGCGCGGGGAAGGAACGGACGTGCGGGTCAGGAGGTCGGACATGCGGAATCGCTCCGGAAAGGGAAAAAAATCATTCGGGCGAGGCAGCGATGCCACATTGCCGCGCTATTTGTCACCTCCATGACGCGAGGCCGCTCCCAAATCCACCTGGATCGTGTATCAGAACAGTCATGAAGCACTGGCGTATCGAACAGATGGACTGGGACGCGTTCGACGCGACGAAGGTCGATCCGGACATCATTCCCGTGGTCAAGGCGGCCTCCGTGGTCGAGCGCAACGGGCTGGATTATGCCGCCTATCTCGGCAACGTGTTCATCGGCGACCCGGATTTCCGCGCGGCGGCGGAGAACTGGGCGGTCGAGGAAGTCCAGCACGGGGACGCGCTCGGCAGATGGGCGATGCTGGCCGATCCGGGCTGGGACTACATGGAGGCGTTCGAGCGGTATCGCCGGAGCTTCCACATCGAGTTGCAGGTCGACGCCTCCGTCCGTGGCTCGCGCACGGGCGAGCTGATCGCCCGATGCATGGTCGAGACCGGCACGTCCTCCTTCTACACCGCGCTGGCCGATGCGACGGAGGAGCCGGTGCTCAAGGCCATCTGCAGGCAGATCGCCGCCGACGAGTTCCGTCACTTCAAGCTGTTCTACGACCACATGCACCGCTATCTGGCGCGCGAGAAGCTCGGCGTCTGGGCGCGGACGCGGATCGCGCTCGGGCGGGTGACGGAGAGCGAGGACGACGAACTCGCCACCGCCTATCACACGACCAACGAGCCGCAGGAGATGCCGTACGACCATGAGCGCTGCATCGCCGCCTACATGTCCCGTGCGATGGGATTCTATCAGCAGAAACACATCAACCGCGTCACCAGCATGATCTTCAAGACCATCGGTTTCGCGCCGCATTCGACATTGCAGGGCTGGACGGCGCGGGCGATGTATTGGCTGATCCGCAACCGGGCGCGGAAATTCCGGAAGCTCGCCGTTCTGTAACGAGCGGTTGCAGGACGCTACCGGGATTTTAAGGCACGGGGCCGTGTCTCGCGCTAGAATGCCGTCGTTCGTGTTGACATGAGACTGTTCTGTTTTCCTTCCGGCTGAGGAAATGCGTCCGATGATCTTCTCCCGTTCCGTCGACAAGCTGGCTGCCCTGACGGGTTTCGCCACTCTCGCGCTCTCCGGTTTCGCGGTTCCCGGCATGGCGCTGGCTGATCCCTATTCCCTTCCCATCGCAAGCTACGGTCCCGTCAAGGTTGAGGCGGGGGTGTCGCCTGAAACCCGGTCCCTGCAGGAACTGGCGGCGCAGGTGGGGCTGGCGACCTTCACCGCGGCGGACTGGCATCCCGGCCCGGTGCGGCATATCGTGCTCATCACGTGGAAGGCGTCCGCCACGGCGGCGCAGCGGACGGAGGTGACGGCGCGATTCCTGCATCTTGCCCAGGATTCCCGCCGCCCGAACGGCGCGCATGTCGTGCAGTCGATCGAAATGGGAATGCAGAACAGCGGCGAAGGGCAGGCTGAAGGGCTGCAACAGGCATTCGTGGTGAATTTCCGCTCGGAGGGCGACCGGAACTTCTATGTCGGCAAGCCGGTCGTCAACGATGCGGCTTTTTTCGATCCGGCCCATGAAGCGTTCAAGGAATTTGCCGCTCCGTACATCGAACGGATGGTCGTGTTCGATTTCGACGTGCTGGCGATCGCCTCGCCGGTGCCGGCGAAGAAATCCCGGCACGGCTAAAGTTCATTTCACGTGTGGTCTCTGTAGGCAAATCCGCGACTCCCTGTATGGTGTTCGTAACAGCCTCGCATCGGAGGCCAAAACATTTGCAGGGAGCTTTTCGGACGTGGCGCTGATTTCCAGAACATATGTGCGGGCCGCGCGGGTGGCCGGTATTCTTCTCGCGGCGGGAGGGACGTCGCCCTCTTTCGCCGCGAATGCTCGTGAGACGGTGCAGCCCTATGATCCGGGCTGGGGGTTCGACACCTCCGGCATGGACACGAAAATCAAGCCGGGCGACAATTTCTTTCGCTACGCCAACGGCACCTATCTCGACCATCTGACCATTCCGCCGGATAAATCCGCTTTCGGGCCGTTCACGATTCTTGCCGACGTGGCGCGCGAGCGCGTGCAGGGCATCCTGACGACGGCGGCGAAGAAATCCGTCGCGACCCCCACGACGATCGAGGAGAAGCTGGGCGCGTATTACACCACCTTCCTCGACGAGGCGGCGGTGGAGAAGCTCGGCGCGCAGCCGCTTCAGCCGGATCTCGCGGCGGTCAAGGCGGTGCATGACGCGCAATCCCTCGCCATTCTCTTCGGCAAGGGGACGACGACGTTCCAGTTCCTGCCGTTCGGCGTCGGTATCGACGCGGACGCCAAGGATCCCACGTCCTACGCGCTGATGCTCGATCAGGGCAGTCTGGGCCTGCCCGATCGCGAGTATTACCTGAAGCCGGAATTCGCGAAGAAGGTGACGGCCTATCGCGCCTATATCGGCAAGATGCTCGGCCTGATCGGCTGGCCCGACGCCGCGGCCCAGGCGGACAGGATCGTCGCGCTGGAAACGGAGCTGGCCAAGGTCCAGTGGACGCGGACCGAGCGGCGCGATCCGGTCAAGACCTACAACCCCATGACCATCTCCGATCTGGAGCAGAAGGCGCCGGGGATCGACTGGCTGGCGATGTTCGCTGCCGCGGGTATTCCGTCGGACGGGCTGGCCACGCGACGCCTCGTCGTCTCCGAGCCGAGCGCGATCACCGGCATGGCGAAGATCATCGGTTCCACGGATTTCAACACGTTGCGCGCTTGGATGGCGTTCCATCTCGCCGACGGGGCCGCGCCTTACCTGTCGACGGATTTCGTGCAGGCGTCGTTCGAGTTCAACCAGCATGAGCTGAACGGACAGCCGCAACTCTCGGAACGCTGGAAGCGCGCCGTCCGCGCGACGAGCGGCGCGATGGGCTTCGCGATCGGCAAGATCTATGTCGCGAAATATTTCCCTCCCGCCGCCAAGGCGCGCATCACCGAGTTGACGCATGAGGTGAAGTCCGCCTTCGCCGTGCGGCTCGCACATGTGGAATGGATGGCGCCGGAAACCCGCAAGGCGGCGGCGCAGAAGCTCGCGAATTTCGAGATTCAGGTCGGCTATCCCAATACATGGCGCGATTACGGGCCTCTGGTCGTCAAACCGGGCGATCTTTACGGCAATGTCGCGCGCGCCAACGCCTTCAACTGGGGGCATGATCTGAGCCATCTCGGCCAGAAGGTGGACCGCAACGAGTGGTTCATGACGCCGCAGACGGTGAACGCCTATAACGATCCGACGCAGGTCGAGGTCGTGTTCCCGGCGGCGATTCTCCAGCCGCCCTTCTTCGATCCGAAGGGCGACGACGCGGTCAATTACGGGGCGATCGGCGCCGTGATCGGCCATGAGATGACGCATTCCTTCGATGACGAGGGGCGTCAGTTCGACGAGCATGGCCGCCTGCACCAGTGGTGGACGGACGAGGACGTCAAGCGTTTCCAGGCGCTGGCGGACAGGTATGGCAAGCAGTTCGACGCCTTCGAGGTGCTGCCCGGCACGCATCTCAACGGCAAGCTGACCATGGGCGAGAACATCGCCGATCTCGGCGGCCTCACACTGGCGCTGGACGCCTATCACGCCTCGCTGCACGGCAAGCCCGCGCCGGTCGTTCACGGCTTGACCGGGGACCAACGCGTGTTCCTCGGCTGGGCGCAGGTCTGGCGCGAGAAGGTGCGCGACGACGCCGCGCGCAACTCCGCCGTCACCGATCCGCATTCCGCGCCCGAAGCGCGCGTCGATCTGCCGACGCATAATATCGACGCCTGGTACAAGGCGTTCGACGTCCAGCCGGGGCAGAAATACTACCTGCCGCCCGAGCAGCGCGTGAAGATCTGGTAATGCGCTCTCCGGCCGCTCCCGCCTTGCCAAAATGAAGCGGGAGTGGTCAGAGACAGGCGGCCTGTTTTTTCGGGGAGAAGATCATGACCGCCATCACGCTCGGGCATCTGCGCGACCCGCTGCATGCCGGCTGCGCCGCCGCCGTCGCGCGGGTGCTGGATGCTCATGAAGTCGAGGTCGATTTTGTCGACGTCACCGCGCGCGAACTGCCGGACATGCTGGCGGCGGGAGAGATCGACCTGCTCGTCTCCGCCTGGCTGCCGCGCGACGAGGCGCTGCTGCGGCCGGGGCTGCGGGCGATCGGCGAACTTTACCTCCCCGTCTATAGCTGGGCGGCCACCGCGCCGCTCGGGCCCGTGGCGTCGCTCGGGCGCGGCGACGTGGCGGAAATCGTCACGCTTCCGGAAGAGGAACAGCGCCTGCGGGCCGCTCTCGCGCATCTTCCCGGTCTGGCCGATATTCCGGTGAGGCTGGTTGCCGATGAGGCGTTGTGGGACGATGTCGCCGCGAAAGCCGCCGATGCGCCACGACTTCTGATGCTCGCCCAGCCGCATGCGCTGTTCCATGGCGATCTGCTGCATGTGCTGGAGGAGCCGCGGGGCCTGCTCGGCGGCGAGATGCGCGCGCGGATGCTCGTTCTCGACAAGGTGGCAGCCTGCGCCGATCCGGACATGATCGACGAACTCTCGGAGATGATGCTCGGCAACAGGGTCATGAGCGCGCTGGATTACGCCATTCGCGTCGAAGGGGCGGAGCCGGAGGATGCGGCTGAGTCCTGGCAGCGCGGACGGTTGATTCCGCGCTGAACATGACGGGGCAGAGACGCAGGCTCTATCACGAGGCGATTCCCGATTATGGCGTCCCGCTCACCGAGGCGGCGGGGTTGCGGCGCGTGGTGGCGCGCAATCCCGGGCCGATGACCGGCCACGGCACCAATAGCTGGCTGGTCGAAAGCGAGGGCGGCTGGGTCGTCGTCGATCCCGGTCCCGACGACGCGACGCATCGCCGCGCCGTGCTCGACGCGTGCGACGGGCGTCTGCGCGCGATTCTGCTCACGCATCACCACAAGGACCATGACGGCGGCACCGTCGCTCTGGCCGCCGCGGCGGGCGCGCCTGTGCATGGCGGGCATGTCGGCGCGCCGATGACGGATGGCGAGACGCTTTATGGGCTGCGCGTGGTCGCCACTCCCGGCCATACGATGGATCATGTCTGCTTCGATCTCGGGGAAGGCCGCCTGCTGTCCGGCGATCATGTGATGGGCTGGTCCACCTCCGTGGTGATGGCGCCGCCCCGGGGAAGTATGGGGGCCTATCTCGCCAGTCTGGAGACGCTGCGGAGGAGCGCATATCGCACGCTGTTCAGCGCCCATGGCGCGGCCATCACCGAGCCTGACCCCTTTCTCGACGGGCTGTTGCACGGAAGGCGACGCAAGATCGAGCAGGCGGCGACGGCGCTGACGCCGGACTGGCAATCCGCCGAAATGCTGTGCGACCGCCTCTATTCCGCCCTGCCGGAGGGGTTGCGTCTCGCCGCGATGGAAATGACGCTTGCGACGTTGGCGGAGCTTGAGGCGCAGGGACGTGCGATCGGCGGCGATCAGGGGTGGAAAGTGGCGTGAGGCGGCGGCTGGGCGGGTCGTTCCACTTGTTTCGTCGTTGACGATATTTTATCGTTTCGGACGGAACAGGCGTCAGGATCGTCATCATGTATCAGGGGCCCGGCGCCGCTGCGGTTTTCGAGACTTTTCATGACAAGAGTGACGAGGACTGGCTCTCCGTCCTCGTGTCCTCGCTGCGTGTGCCGGAGATTTCCGGCGCGCGGATGCCGGATTTTCCGTCCGATCAGCTTCAGAGCGAAATTCATGGCCATAGCGGGGAGGTTTCCCTGCATGAGGCGCATGTGTTTTATCGCGAGATCAAGGCCTATTGCGCCTATGCCGGGCGGCCGGTGCGCCCCGAGACGGCGGTGCTGGATTTCGGCTGCGGCTGGGGACGGATGGCGCGGCTGTTCATGAAGGACGTGCGGCCGGACACGCTTTACGGCGTCGATTCGACGTCGCGCTTTCTCATGGAGGCGCGACGCTGCAATCCGGCGCTCAATTTCCTGTCATGCGGTCTGGTGCCCCCGTTGATGATGGGGCCGGAAAGTTTCGATCTCATCATATCCTGGTCTGTCTTCTCGCATCTGGACGAATTTCTGGCGGGGCACTGGATCCGGGAGTTCCATCGTCTGCTGAAGCCGGACGGTCTGGCGATCATCACCACGCAGAGCCGCCGTTTCATCGCGTTCTGCGCGGAAATGCGGGCGCGGCGGGCCTCGGGCATGAAGCTGGAACATGGCTGGTACGAGGCCTGCGCGGACAGTTTCACGGATGAGGCTGGGGCCAACACGCGGTACGAGGCCGGCCAGTTCCTCCATGCCGCGGGGGTGCGCGCGCCCTGCCCGGAGGCGCATTATGGCGAGGCGATCATCCCGCGCAATTACGTCATCAAGGCCTGGGGGCATCTCTTCCGGCTGGTCGAGTTTCTCGACAATCCCGTGCGCCTGCCCCAGGTGATGATCGTGTTGCAGAAGATCGGATAAAGCGTCGCGTCAGGCGGCGGCGCTGTCCGGCGCGGCATGCAGGATGGCCCGGTCGTTCCGCTGTTCTGCCGCGTGTGCGCCCGGCTGGCAGACGACCATCGCCTGGGTGGTGGACAGTTCGATCACGCGTTCCGGCTTGTCGGCCATGAATCGGGTGAAGGCGCGCGACACACCTTCGATGATCGAATAGTCATGGGTCAGGATGATCCCGCCCGGGACCATGCGGGGATAGAAGAACGCCAGCCCCGCGAGGGTCGCGTCATGCAGATCGACATCGAGATGCACGAAGCTGAAGCGCAGCGAGTCCAGCCCTTCCGTGCTCGCGGGGAAGATTCCCGGATGGTAATGCACTTCCGGAAATTCGGCGAGCGCCTGTTTGACGGAGGCCAGCGTGCCTGGAAACTGGCCTTTGGAGAAGACCTGTTCCTCATGATCGGCGGGGGCCGGCAGCCCTTCGAACGTGTCGAAGAGATGGAGAGGCGTCTCGCCCTTCACCTGGCAGATCAGCGCCGCGGACGCGCCCCGATAGACGCCGAATTCCGCCATGACGCCGGGGAGCACCGCTTGGGCGTTGGCGAGTTCATGGAGCAGGAACGCCTCATCGGCGCTCAACAGCGAATGGCTGTCGCGCGCGGCGGCGCGCAGGCGGAACAGTGTGAGCGGGTTCTTGTGGCCGGCGAGCAGGCGCATCTGGATTTTGTTTTGAATCCCGAACGTCATGGCCCGGGCAAACCTGTTTGCGCCAATGAAGCGGCGCATCTTCTCATTCCGCATCCACATGAGTGAGGTAAGCTTCCTTCCGACCCTTCAGGCCGACTGCCGGCCCGAGTTGATTGTAACGCCGCATGGGCTGTCCAGTTTAGGGACGAAAGGGCGGTGCGTCTATTCGGTGGTCGGAGGGCGGTCCAGCAGCAGCGCGCGCGCCCGCTTCGCATCGACCGAGCCGGCGAGGAGACGGGTGACGGTCTCGACGATGGGCATGGCGACGCCGTGGCGACGCGCCAGGGCGAGCAGCGCGGGCGCGGTGGCGACGCCCTCGGCGACGGTCGTGCGGCGGGAGAGGATTTCTTCCAGCGTTTCGCCGCGCCCGAGGGCGAGGCCGAGGCTGAAATTGCGCGATCCGGGGCCGGTGCAGGTCAGGATGAGGTCGCCCATGCCGCTGAGGCCCGCAATCGTGGCCGCGCGGCCGCCCATGGCTTCCGCCAGTCGGGCGATCTCCACGCCGCCACGCGTGATCAGGGCGGCGCGGGCGTTCTCGCCCAGCTCCGCGCCGATGGCGATGCCCGCGCCGATGGCGATGACGTTCTTGGCCGCGGCGCCGGTCTGCACGCCGATCGGATCGTCACTGGCATAAAGGCGGAAGGATGGTGTGGCGAGGCCGGCGCAATAGGCCCGCGCCTCGTCGAGGTCGGGGGCGGCGATCGTGGCGGCGGCGGGGAGGTCGCGGGCGATTTCGACGGCGAAATTCGGCCCCGACAGCATGGCGGCCGCGCGGCCGGGTTGCGTCTCCGCGAGAATCTGGAGCGGGAGGGCGCCGGTCGCGGTTTCGACGCCCTTGCAGCAGGCGATGAGCGGCGAGGCGCCGGGAAGCCTGGCCGAGATGTCGCGCAGGGATTGCAGGGGAACGGTCAGGAGCGTGAGATCGGCCTCGGCAGGAAAGCTGTTGGTCAACGTGACCAACGGCGGAAGTTCGATATCCGGCAGGCGCGGCAGTGTCCGCGTCCGATCGAAGTCGGGAGCCGGGATGGGCCGGCGCATCCAGAGCGAGACCTGCGCGCCCGCGCGGGCCTGGGCGCAGGCGAGCGCGATGCCCCATGCGCCCGCGCCGATGACGGCAATATGACGCGCGCTCATTCTTCGGCGATCCAGTCGACCGAGACCGCGCCTTCGCCTTCGGGGGCGAGAAGGGGGAGAAGGGCGGTCAGAAGGGTGTTCGCCGTTTCCGCGAATGGCCAGGGCGGGTTGGCGATCAGCAGGCCGCTGCCGTTGAGGCGCTCCGGGTCCAGCGGCGGACGCAGGGTCAGTTCGCAGGCGAGGAGCGCCCGCAACCCCCGGTCGCGCAGGGCGTCGTGAAAGGCGCGGACGGGCGCGCGGTGCTTGATCGGATACCACGCCGCCACGATCCCTGTCGAAAACCGTGCGCGCGCCATGGCGACGGCGTCCGCGAGGCGGGCGAATTCATCGGGCTGTTCGAAAGGCGGATCGAGCAGCACGAGGCCGCGCGTCTGGGGCCGGGGGGGCAGCAGGGCGCGGATGGCCTCGTACCCGTCGCGGCGGTGAATGGCGGCTTGCGGCGTGACGCGGAAGACCCGATGCAGTCGGCTGGCGTCCTCCGGATGAAGCTCGCAGGCCATGAGCCGGTCCTGCGGACGCAGCAACTCGGCGACGATGCGGGGCGAGCCGGGATAGAGACCGGGCGCGCCCAACCGGCGCATCAGGGTCAGATAATCCGCGAGGGCGGCATCGTCCGAATCGAGCAGGCGACCGATCCCGCCGCGCCATTCCTGCGTTCTGGAAGGTTCCGGCGCGTCGAGCGCATAGACGCCGCAGCCCGCATGGGTGTCGAGCACCGCGATGCCGCCCTCCTTCCTTTGCAAGGCGCGAATCAGCGCGACGAGCAGCGCGTGCTTCGTCACATCGGCGAAATTCCCGGCGTGATAGGCGTGGCGGTAATTCATCTTTGCGCCTCTCCGGTTCGTGCCTCTCCCGGCGGGCGGACGTCGTCCAGCGGCCAGCGCGGGCGGGGGGCGACGGCGATGTCGTCGGGCGGACCGAGCCCGGCTTCCGCGCGGGCGCGCAGGGTTTCCAGCGCCGCCCAGCCGACCATCACGGCATTGTCCGTGCAGAGCCGGAGCGGCGGGGCGACGAATGGCAGGGCATGTTCGGCGGCGACGGCTTCGAGCCGTGCGCGCAGCGTGGCATTCGCCGCGACGCCGCCCGCCACCACAAGCGCGGTCGCGTCCGGCAGGAGGGCGAGGGCGTTGCGGGCGCGGTCCGCCATCAGATCGGCGACGCAGAGCTGGAAGCTGGCGGCGATGTCGGCAGCGGCGCGCCGGGGCAGAGCGGCGTTCCCATAAGGGGCGACCAGTCGCGCGACGGCGGTTTTCAACCCGGAGAAGGAAAAATCGCAGCCGGGCCGCCCCATGAGCGGGCGGGGCAGGGCATAGGCGCGCGGATCGCCCTCCATGGCGAGACGTTCGAGCGCCGGACCGCCGGGCCAGCCCAGCCCGAGCAGCTTGGCCACCTTGTCGAAGGCCTCGCCCGCCGCGTCGTCGATCGTGCCACCCAGCCGCCTGTAGCGTCCGATTCCCTCGACCGCGACGCATTGACAGTGGCCGCCGGAGACGAGGAGCACGAGATAGGGGAAGGCGAGGCTGCCGGAAGGGGCGCTGCCAGAAGGGGCGTTATCAGCCGTGCGCCGGGGCAGGCGCGGGGTGAGGGCGTGCGCCTCGATATGGTTCACGGCGATGAAGGGCTTGCCGCGCGCGAGGGCAAGGCCCTTGGCCAGCGTGCTGCCGACGATCAGGCCGCCGATCAGCCCCGGCCCGGTGCTGGCGGCGAAGGCGGAGACGTTCTCCAGCGTCACCCCGGCCTGCGCCAGAGTCGCCTCGATCAGTCCGGGCAGCGCCGCGAGATGGGCGCGCGCCGCGATCTCCGGTACCACGCCGCCCAGCGCGGCATGGCCGGTCTGGGTCAGGACGGATTCGGCCAGCACGGCGCCGTCCGGCGCGAGGAGGGCGCAGGCGGTGTCGTCGCAGGAGGATTCGATTGCGAGAAGAGGGCCGGTCATGCGCCTGCTATAATGCGCCGCGCCCGCACGCGCGAGCGTCAGTGACGCTGTTCGCTCTTTTCTTGCGGGACGGGGTAGGATACCAGAAGCCGTCATGAACGCCAGCCCGCCGCGCGAGGTTGCCCCCGATCTCGCCCTTTCCTTGCAGTCCGTTGCCGCCGAGGCGATGCGCCGGCAAGCCGCGACCCGTCCGTCCCCGCATCGCCGGACGCTGCCGTTGCGCGTCGGCACGCGCGCCTCGCCGCTTGCCCTGGTGCAGACGCGGGCCTTCCTGACGCGCTTGACGCG
Source organism: Acidomonas methanolica (assembly GCF_004346035.1). Classification (GTDB taxonomy): domain Bacteria; phylum Pseudomonadota; class Alphaproteobacteria; order Acetobacterales; family Acetobacteraceae; genus Acidomonas; species Acidomonas methanolica. Next base: position 104,332 of record NZ_SLZN01000010.1, read on the forward strand.
GTTTTGTCCGGTCCTGCGCGACATGGGCGCGTTTCAGGAGCACCAGATGACCACGACGGGCGATCAGGTCCAGTCGCGCCGTCTGGCGGAGATCGGCGGCAAGGGGTTGTTCGCCAAGGAAATCCACGAGGCGCTGGCGGAAGGGCGGATCGATTTCGCCGTGCACAGCCTCAAGGATCTGGAGACGACGCTGCCGGACGGGCTCGAACTGGCCTGCACCCTGCGGCGCGAGGACGAGCGGGATGTGCTGATCCTCCATCCGCGCCTTCGGGCGGAGGCGGCCCGTCATGCGGACCCGCTGGACGTGCTGCCGGAAGGCGCGGTGATCGGCTGTTCCTCCGTGCGGCGTCAGGCGCAGTTGCTGCATCGCCGTCCGGATCTGCGTTTCACCCTGCTGCGCGGCAACGTGCAGACGCGGCTGGACAAGCTGGCGGGCGGCGCGTGTGACGCGACGATGCTCGCTCTGGCGGGGCTCCGGCGTCTGGGTATGGAGGATCGCGCGGATATCGTGCTCGATCCGGAAAAGATGGTTCCGGCGGCGGGTCAGGGAATCGTCGGGGTGACGGTGCGGTCGTCGGATACCGAGTTGCTCGACCTTCTTTCCGCCATCGAGGACCCCGAGGCGCGGGTGGTGGCGACGGCGGAGCGCGCCCTGCTCGCGGTGCTGGACGGCTCCTGCCGCACCCCGATCGGCGGTTACGCGCGGCTGGTGGAGAATGGTCGGGCGGGTCACGAAACGGGTCATGGGCCGCTGGCCGGGCGCGACCTCGTCCTGACCGGGCTGGTGGCGCGCGAGGATGGCAGCTTCTATCTGAAGCGCGAGATCCGGGGCGCGCCCGCCGATGCGCGGCGACTCGGCGAGGAACTCGGGGCCTCGCTCCGGGCGGATTCGCCTGCCGATATCTTCGAGGATTCCGCTGCGGGCTGAGTTCCTTCAGTCCGGGCGGCGGGGCGCGGTGCTCGTCACGCGGCCCGAGCCCGGCCTGTCGGAGACGATGGCGCGTCTCGCGGCCTCGGGATGGTGCGGGATTGCCTGTCCGGCCCTGAATGTGGAGTCGCGCCCGTTGCGGCTGAGCGAAGCACGGTTCGACGGGGTTCTCGTGAGTTCCGGTCAGGCGCTGCCCTCCCTGTGTGGGGCTGTCACGCCCGATCTGCCGCTTTTCGCTGTAGGTGAGGCAACGGCGGCGCGCGCGCGGGCGGCCGGATTCCGGGACGTGCGTGCGGCGGAGGGCGATGCGGCCGCCCTGCTGGCGGCGCTTGGCCCCGCGCCCGGAGGCGGGGGGCACCTGCTTCTCCCGACCGGCGAAGGGGTGGGGCAGGCGCTGGCCGAAGGCGCGCGGCGGCTGGGCTGGCGCGTGACACGGCGGGTGGCCTATGTGGCGCGTCCGGCGGCGACGCTCGCGAAGGACGGGCTGGCGGCCTTGGCGGCTGGCCGGGTCGAGGCCGTGCTGTTTTTTTCGGCGGCGACGGCGCGTGCCTTTCGGCGGGCGCTGCCGCCCCTTCTCGTGCGAAGCCTCTCCGACATTCATGCCATTGTGCTGGCTCCGAAGATCGCCGCCGCGCTCGACCCTGCCGAATGGGCGCGCATTTCCATGGCGATGCGCCCGCATCAGGACGCCATGCTGGAATGTCTGGCGCGCCGGGAGGATGGGGACGCCGTCATCCGTTCATGATGAAGTCCCGGAGGCGTCAGAGCCCGTCCACGTCAATCCGGTTTTCCAATCTTTCTGCCTGACAGCCGGATATTCCGTTTCCCTCGCACTCCCGCTCTCGGCGCCCCGGCAAGCGGGCAGTCAGACCTTCCATGCCGCGGCAACCTCGCCCAGCCTTTTGAGAACGGCTTCATCTGCGGGCCGTATTGCTTCTGAGAAAACGGGATTCTCGAAATAGCCGATCACCACCAGAGGGCTGCGCCCGCCGGGGGGCACCAGAACCGCGAGATCGTTTGTTTTGTTGCCGAGGCCTGGTCGCATGCCTGTTCCGGTCTTGTCATAGCCGCGCCAGTCAGCCGGTATTCCCGCCCGTATCCGATTCTGTCCGCTCCGCGTCGCGGCCATCCATGCCTGCAATCGCTCGCGACTGCCCTTGCTGAGGACGTCGCCGAGCACGATCCGATGCACGGTGTCGGCCATGGCGTGAGGCGTCGTGCTGTTCGCTTCAGTGCCGGGCGGAATCACGTTGACGCTCGGTTCGTAGCCGTCGAGGCGACTTGTATCGTCGCCGATCTCACGCCAGAAGCGCGTCACGGCTTCCGGCCCTCCGAGCCGGCGCATGAGCACGTTCGCGGCCGCATTGTCGCTCGTGATCTGCACGGCCTTGGCCAGCGCCAGAATTGACAGGCCTCCTGCGGCAAGATTCTCTTCGACAACAGGCGAGTAACCGACGATATCGGCCTTGCTGAAGGACAGCGTCTCCGTCAGATCGAGACGTCCGACATCGCTTTCACGCAACACCATGGCCGCCAACGAAAGTTTGAAGGTCGAACAATGGCAAAAGCGCTCGTCGGCGCGCCAGCCGAAACTGCGCCCGCTGCCAATATCCAGCACAAACGCTCCCAGCCTGCCGCCGGAAGTTTGCTCCACGGCGCGAAGGCGTGCGACCGGGTTTGGAGTTGATGCCAGCGCAGTCGAGGCGGCGGGCAGGAGAAGGCTTGCGCCAAGGGCGAGAGTAAAATCACGTCGGTCCATTATCGAGTCCCGATATCGTTCGTTTGTCGATTTTATCATCCCGACCGGCGCAGTCACGGCGTCCTGAAGTAGCCCCTGGAAATGGGACCACAGGTTAAGTTGGAGATATCTGGCTCTGTCGTATGAAGGAGCGATGATGACGAAGAAGACGAGACGGAAGCTGGAC
>NZ_SLZN01000011.1 GCF_004346035.1 Acidomonas methanolica
TCGATTGGTTCAACAACCACCGCCTCTTCGGTCCCATCGGCTATATCCCACCCGCCGAGGCCGAGGCCAACTACTATGCAGCCCTTCAGATCATCAATATGGCTGCGTGACTCAAACCAATTAGCCTCCGGGAAACCCGGGACGCTTCACCCTCTTTCCGTGAGCGTTCCGCACGGGCTGTCGAGCGATTCCGGTTTGCGGTAAGAGAGGCCTTCTCACCTCTCGGAAAACGGTCCGATGTTCGATCCCGCTCCCCTCGCCGCTCGCCTGCTGCGCGCCCGCCGCGAGGCCACCTGCATCCCTTGCCCGGCCCCCGGATTCGCGCCGCCTGACGAGGCCGGCGCCTATGCGGTGCAGGATCTGGTCGCCGCCGCGCTCGGCCCTGTGCACGGCTGGAAAGTCGGTGCGTCCGGCCCTGGCGCGACGCCCTCCGCCGCGCCCCTGCACGCCGCGACGATCTTCACAGGCGACACCGCGCTGCCGCCCGGCCTCTGCCGGTTTCACGGCATCGAAGGCGAGATCGCCTGGCAGCTCGGGCGCGATCTGCCCGCCGCCTGCTCAATGGACGAACTCCGTGCGGCCGTCACGGCGCTTCATCCGGTCATCGAAATCGTGGATACCCGCTTCTGCCGTCCCGCCTCGCAGGCGCCGCTCGCCCATCTTGCCGATCAGGGCAGTCATGGCGCGCTCATCGTCGGTCCGGCATTCACCAACTGGCAAGATTTCGACGCCGAAGCGGAGACGGTACGCGTCGAGCTGAACGGCAGGCTGCATGTCGAGACTCCCACGCGAAATGCAGCCGGCGACACGCTGCGTCTTCTCCTCTGGCTCGCCGCGCATGCCGCAGGGCGCGGCCATCCCCTGCGCAAGGGGGATATCATCACGACCGGCTCCCTCACCGGCGCGCCCTTCGTCGAGCCCCGAACGGTCGCGCGGGTGGCGTTCAGCACGCTGGGAGAGGTGACGGCGACAATCCCCTGAGCGTCGCGCGGGACTGACGCCTGAGCCCCTCAATATCCGCCCGGATAGGGCACGACGTACCCGCCATAGCCATAGTTATAGCCATATGGGGCGTAGCCATAAGGATAGGCCTGGACGCCGTATGAACAGGCGACCGGCATCCAGCCATAATAGCCGGGCGCGCAATAATAGGAGGAGGCGGCCGTGGCGGCGATCGCGCCGCTCAACAGACCGAAACCGAAGCCCCAGCCGCCCCAGCCCCAACCGCCGCCCCAACCCGGCATACCCCACCCATAGCCGATCCAGCCCGGACCACCCCAGCCCCAGCCGGCGCCGCGCCACCCGCCACCCCAGGGACGGCCCCAGCCGCCCCAGGGACGGCCCCAACCGCCGGGATGGCCCCAGCCTCCACCCCAGGGATGACCCCAACCGCCGGGATGGCCCCAGCCGCCGCCCCCGGGATAACCCCAACCGCCGGGATGGCCCCATCCCCCGGCGCCCCACCCCGGACCGCCGTGGAAACCGGCGGGGCCGACTCCGCCGGGACCGCCATGGAACCCACCGCCATGGAAACCGCCCCCGCCAAAGCCGCCGGGCCCGCCATGAAAACCACCACCGCCGAAGCCACCACCGGGATGGGCCGAGACCGGAACCCGGCTTCCGATTGCCGTCGTCAGCAGCAAAGCCGCCACAAGAAACGCCTTTCGCGACATCATCTCCACTCCCTGCCCCGCTGCGACGGTGCCTTCACCATAGATCGTGTCGGTTAATGCCCCGCGAAAGAGGCCGTTTCCGCGCGGGAATGCGTCAAAATGTCACATTCCGCCTGTCTCGCTCCGACCGGCGCGCGCGAATCTGGCCGCCCATACGCTCCAGAACGTCCCGCAAAGGCCCCTCCCCGAACCCGGGAACCGGCACGGGCGACGCGGCGCGGCGCGCTGTTACGGGCAGGTCAGCAGCAAGTGCAGGATCTTGCACGATTTTCAGATGAAGGACGGGCAAGGCGGGCACCCGTGTCTTGTCGGGGAATTCCCGCCGCACGGGACCGAAATAGGCATTGATGCGCTCGATCAGTTGCGGCGCGCGATGCTGCAACTCCATGCCGACCGGGCCCGCGCAGGCAATCGTCACCGTTCCGGCCGCCAGCCGGCGCGGCGCGGACAGGCGCGCCAGAGCCGGCCCCACGATTTCCTCCCAATCCAGCATCAACCGCGCGGCGGGAGAGGCATGGCGTCGCAACACGGGCGCCGTCACCTTCGTCAACACGGCCCCGAGCGAACGCCCGCCCCTGCCCGTCACGCCCTGGCCCGTCATGCCCTTGCCCCGACTCGCGTCATTCGTCATATCGAAGCCGTGCCTTCCTCTGCCGCCCTGCTCGCCTGGTATGACCGTCACCGCCGCGCCATGCCGTGGCGCGCCGCTCCGGGTCACGCGGCCTCACCCTATCACGTCTGGCTGAGCGAAATCATGCTCCAACAGACGACGGTCGCCGCCGTGCGTCCGTATTTTACCCGTTTCATCACGCGCTATCCCACCGTCGCGACGCTGGCGCAGGCGCCCCGGGACGACGTCCTCGCCCTCTGGGCCGGGCTCGGCTATTATTCCCGCGCCCGCAATCTCCATGCCTGCGCGCGGCAGATCGCTGATATGGGCCGTTTTCCCCAGACGGTCGCCGATCTGACGCGTCTCCCGGGGATCGGTCCCTACACCGCCCGCGCCATCGCCGCGATCGCCTTCGACCAACCCGTCATTCCGGTCGACGGCAATGTCGAGCGCGTCACCGCCCGCGTGTTCAACGTGCAGGACCCGCTTCCCGGCGCGCGCAGGATACTGGCGCAACTGGCCGAGCGGCTGAACGAGGAGCCGGAGGCCAGGGCGCGTCCGGGCGATTTCGCGCAGGCCCTGTTCGATCTCGGCGCCACGATCTGCACGTCGCGCAATCCGGCCTGCGGTCTCTGCCCCTGGCGCGAGGACTGCGCGGGAGCGAAGACGGGCGATCCGGCATCTCTCCCCCGCCGCGCGCCGAAGGCGGCCCGGCCGCAGCGCTTCGGCACCTGTTTCGCCGTCCTCGACGGGCAGGACGCGATCTGGCTGCGGCGACGGCCCGAGTCCGGCCTGCTCGGCGGCATGACCGAACTGCCCGGCACGCCGTGGCGCGACACGCGCTGGACGGCGGAGGACGCCGCCGCATATTGTCCCTTTCCGGGACGTTTCCGCGAACTCGCCATGATCAACCACGTCTTCACTCATTTCAGCCTGCAACTGACCGTCATGTTCGGCCGCGTCGCACAGTTCGACGCACGGCAGGAAGGGTTTTCCTGCGCTCTGTCGATGATCGGCGCGCAGGCTCTGCCCAGCGTGATGCGCAAGACCATCGGTCCCGTTCTGGCGGCACTTCAGCAGGAGAGTTCTCCGTGACACCGACAGCATCCGGTCAGCGCTACTGGCTCCTCGACCATTTCGGCGGCATGCTCGATCACGATGTTCTGCACGACCGCATGACGACACGCCCCATTGCGGGCCAGACCTATCCGGGGCTTTTCTTCTACGCCGAGGATGTGACCGCGCCGCCATTCGACGTGGATCTCCGCAAGATCGTCTCCCTGCCGATGCCGCTGCCCGCCCTGCGCGCCGTCCCGACCGATCACACCGGATTGATCGCCCTGGCGCTGCGCGACACCCGGCCCGTGACCTATCTGACCAGCACGCTGTTCGACCATCTCCATGACGACGCGACTGAGGTGCGGGAATGGGAGCGCTTCCTGCCGGTTTCGGAAGCGTTGCTGCATGCGCTCGTCATCGCCTCGGACACGCGGCTTTCCACCCTCTCAAGCGGAGAGGACGCCACGCCGGGGCCGCTCGTCATCGAGCACGGTCATCACGCGCGAATCGGCGACTTGGCATTTCCGCTGGGAGAAAACGCCGAACGCCTGGAACAGATCGCCACGCTGCCGCCGGGCACGTCTCACACGGTCACGCTGATGACCCGGAACGGTCCACGCGACACCCTCGTGCGCCGGGTCTGACCGGTATAGGCAATGGACGGACTGTCAATGGCCGGATTTGTGGGCAAGCGAAAGCCGGTTTACCCTCGCAGGCGTCGGCCAAGAAAAATGCCGGCGATCAGGGTCATAGCGATGAAAAGCAGCGGCTGATCGGCGGTCAGATCGCCCAATGTGCGCCCGGCTTCCCGCGTGAGGCTTCGGGAAAACCCGCGCAGCCGCGCGGCGGTAGGGGCATCGAAAATCCCTTCCGCCCCCTCCTGAAGCCGCGCGACCGACGGGTCCAGCCCGTTCCGCAAATCAGATGCCATGTCTTCTCACCTTGTCGCAAATGCTGTTCCGCCTCAAGGAAGCGGCGAGACACCGCGCTGTCAAGATGGAATGAGTTGGCATAATGTCTCGACGGCGGGATAAAAAAACCGGCCTGAAGGCCGGTTTCTTCATGTGCTGAGGGCTGCGTTCAGGCCGCCAGCGGCTCCTCGCCGGTCAGGTTCTGAACCGGGCCGCTATCCTGGCCCTTGGCCTCGACATCGCGCTCGACCATCTCGATCACCGCCATGTCCGCATTGTCGCCATAGCGCATGCCCGCCTTCAACACGCGGGTATAGCCGCCTGAACGCGCCTTGTAGCGCTCGGCAACCGTCGAGAAGAGCTTCGCGACGATCGCGTCGTCACGAAGCTGCGCGAAAGCCTGCCGACGGGCATGCAGCGTACCGCGCTTGCCAAGCGTGATCAGCTTCTCCACCACCGGGCGAAGCTCCTTCGCCTTGGGCAGGGTCGTCGTGATCTGCTCGTGCTTGATGAGGGCCACGGCCATGTTGCGGAACATGGCGGCGCGGTGGGACGAGGTAACTCCAAGCTTACGCCCGGCAACACCATGACGCATGGTCGTTCTTCCTTCTGCTTGCTCTGTGAGGCGTGGCTCAGAACGTCTCGTCGAGACGCTTGGCCAGTTCCTCGATGTTCTCGGGGGGCCATGTCGGCACACTCATGCCGAGCGACAGCCCCATGGAAGACAGCACTTCCTTGATTTCGTTGAGCGACTTGCGGCCGAAATTCGGCGTCCGCAGCATCTCCTGTTCCGACTTCTGAACGAGATCGCCGATATAGACGATGTTGTCGTTCTTCAGGCAGTTCGCGCTGCGGACGGAAAGTTCCAGTTCGTCCACCTTGCGCAGCAGGTTGCGGTTGAACGGCAGGTCGTCGCGCGGCTCTTCCTGACGGACCGGGCGCGGCTCGTCGAAATTGATGAAGAGCTGAAGCTGGTCCTGCAGGATGCGCGCCGCCAGCGCCAGCGCATCCTCTGGCGTGACCGCGCCGTTCGTGTCCACCGTCAGCAGGAGCTTGTCGTAATCCGTGACCTGTCCGACACGGGTCGGCTCGACCTTGTAGGACACGCGCCGCACCGGCGAGTAGATCGCATCGACGGGGATCAGACCGATCGGCGCGTCCTCGGGGCGGTTCGCGGCCGCCGGAACGTAGCCCTTCCCCGTGTTGACCGTCAGCTCCATGCCGAGCTTCACGCCGTCGTCCAGCGTGCAGATCACCAGATCGGGGTTCATGATCTCGATGTCATGACCGGCCTGGATCTGCCCGGCCTTGACCTCGCCCGGCCCGGTGGCCGTAAGGATCATGCGCTTCGGCCCCTCGCCATGCATGCGCAGGGAAAGCTGCTTGATGTTCAGCACGATGTCCGTCACGTCCTCGCGGACGCCGGGAACGGACGAGAATTCATGCAGCACGCCGTCGATCTGGATCGCCGTGACGGCGGCGCCCTGGAGGGAGGAGAGCAGCACGCGACGGATCGCGTTGCCGAGCGTCATGCCGAAACCGCGCTCCAGCGGCTCCGCAACGACGGTGGCCGTGCGCGACGGTTCCGAGCCGGGCTCGACTTCCAGCTTTTCCGGCTTGATGAGCGACTGCCAGTTCTTCTGGAGGACCAATGTCGTGGCCTTTCAAACAACGCGTTCCGCAGGAGGCAGAGAGCCGTTCCGCCGAAACGACGACCGCGCGAAACCCGCGCGGCCAGACGAAGCCAAGAGATGCCGCAAGCGGCACCCGCGATATCCGCGGCGAGGCGCCTCTCCGGCGTCCCGCCGAAACGCCGTCAGACGCGGCGACGCTTGCGCGGACGGCAACCGTTATGCGGCACCGGCGTCATGTCGCGAATCGAGGTGATGGAGAACCCCACCGCCTGCAACGCGCGCAGCGCGCTCTCGCGCCCCGAACCCGGACCGGACACCTCGATCTCCAGCGTCTCCATGCCGTGCTCGCGCGCCTTGCGGCCCGCATCCTCGGCCGCGACCTGCGCCGCGTACGGGGTGGATTTGCGCGAGCCCTTGAAGCCTTGAGCGCCGGCCGAGGACCACGCGATCGAATTGCCCTGGGCGTCGGAGATGGTGATCATGGTGTTGTTGAACGTGGAAAGCACGTGCGCGACACCGGAGATGATGTTCTTGCGCTCTTTCTTGCGAACGCGCGGAGCTGCGGCCTTGGCCATGGTGAGGTCGTCCTAAATGTATCGGGGCGTGTCGGAGCTGAAGATCAGCGCGTGACCTTCTTCTTGCCGGCGATCGCCACGGCCTTGCCCTTGCGGGTGCGGGCGTTGGTGTGAGTGCGCTGGCCGCGCACCGGCAGGCCGCGACGGTGACGCAGACCACGATAGCAGCCGAGATCCATCAGGCGCTTGATGTTCATCGCCGTTTCGCGACGAAGATCGCCTTCGACGCGGTACTCCCCGTCGATCAGTTCACGGATCTTCACGATCTCGTCGTCGCTCAGCTCGTTGACGCGCTTCGCGTCGGGAATCTCGAGCTGCTTGACGATCGCCTGCGCACGCGACGGCCCGATGCCGTAGATATAGCGCAGGGCAATAACCACCCGCTTGTTGGTCGGAATATTCACGCCGGCAATACGCGCCACGCCACTCACTCCCTGCCCGCCGCGCAAGATGCCCGGCGATTCATGCTATTCAATTCGTCCCGGCCTGCTGCCGGATCAAAGATGGAGCGCCGCTGCGGCCCGTCCATCCCCGCCCCTGCGGAGATTGGCCGGAACCCGGCGGCGCTGTGTCGAGGGCGCGCAATATAACGGCGACCCCCTCCGAGTCAAACAAAATTGATCACTTCTTCGTGATGTCACGCCTCAGAGAGCGGCTTTGCGCCATGCGCCTCGAGATAATGATCGATCACGGCGCTTATCGCCTCGATCGAGGCCATGCCGTCGATCCGCTTCAAACGGCCCGCGCGCTCATAATAGGGGAGAATCGGCAAAGTCTGCTGATGATAGACGTCCAGCCGTTTCGCGACCGTCTCGCGATTGTCGTCCGGACGGTGCACGAATTCATGGCTGCCGCACACATCGCAGATACCCGGCACCTTGGTGGGCTTGAGCGTGTCATGATAGCTCGCACCGCACTTCGCACAGGCGAAACGCCCGGCGATGCGTTCGATCAGCAGCGGCTCGTCCACTTCCAGCAACAGAACCGCGTCGATCTTCAGGCCGCGCGCCTCCAGCATCTCGTCCAGCGCCCGGGCCTGCGATTCGGTCCGCGGAAAACCGTCGAGAATGAAGCCCCGCGCGCAATCCGGCTTCTGCACCCGCGATTCGATCATCGCGATCATGATCTCGTCGGAAACGAAGTCCCCACGCTCCATGATCGCCTTCGCCTTGCGCCCGATCTCCGTGTCCGCGGCGACTTCCGCGCGCAGCATGTCGCCCGTGGAGATCTGCACAAAGCCGTAGCGCCCTTCCAGCCGCTTGGCCTGGGTGCCCTTTCCGGCGCCTGGCGGGCCGAGAAGAATGATGTTCATGAAGTCCTCCGGCTCCGTGCCGCACGCCCTCCCGGCACGCGCGGTCCCGGTGTTCCGGGGCGTCCCACCCGCCCGCGCTGCTTGCGAATCAGTCCCTGATACCGATGCGCGACCAGATGGGACTGGACCTGCGTCATGGTGTCGATGGTCACGGAGACGATGATGATGAGACTCGTGCCGCCGAAATAGAACGGCACGTTGTAATGCGAGATCAGGATCTGCGGCAGAAGACAGACCGCGACCAGATAGAGCGCGCCAATCGTCGTCAAACGCGACAGAATCCGGTCGAAATAGGTGGCCGTGGCCACGCCCGGACGGATGCCCGGGATGAACCCCCCCTGCTTGCGCAGATTCTCCGCCGTCTCCTCGGGATTGAAAGTCACCGCCGCGTAGAAATAGGAGAAGAAGAGGATCATCGCCGCATAGAAGGCCATGTAGAGCGGTTGCCCCTGCCCCAGCTCCTGCCCGAGCACGGAAAGCCAGCCCGGCATGTTCCTGCCATTCATGAAGCCGGCGATCGTCACGGGGATCAGGAGCACCGACGACGCGAAGATCGGCGGGATCACGCCGGCCGTGTTCACCTTCAGCGGCATATAGGTCGAGTCGCCGCCATAGATGCGGTTACCGACCTGGCGCTTGGGATACTGGACCATCACCCGGCGCTGCGCCTGCTCCATGAAGACGATGAAGGCGATGGTCAGCGCGGCCAGCACAAGGAACACCAGCACGAAGAAAGGTGAAAGCGCGCCCGTATAGCCGAGCTGGAACAGGCTGGCCAAAGCGTTCGGCAGGTTGGCCACGATGCCGGAGAAGATGATGAGCGAAATCCCGTTCCCCACGCCGCGCGCCGTGATCTGTTCGCCCAGCCACATCAGGAACATCGTGCCGCCCACCAGCGTGATGACGCAGGAGGTGATGAAGAATCCGCCCGGATCGATCACCGCGCGCGCGCCATGACTGGTTATGTTCTCAAGCCCGATGGCGATCCCATAGGCCTGGAAGAGGGCGATCAGCACCGTGAGGTAGCGCGTGTACTGGTTGAGTTTCTTGCGCCCCTGCTCCCCTTCCTTCTTGAGCGCCTCCAGCGAGGGAAGCGCGGTGGAGAGAAGCTGGACGATGATGGAGGCGCTGATATAGGGCATGATGTTCAGGGCGAACACCGTCATACGCCCGAGCGCGCCGCCGGTGAACATGTCGAACATGCCCAGAATGCCGCCCTGATGCTGGGCCAGCAACTGCCCCATCACCGTCGCATCCACGCCCGGCACGGGAATATACGTGCCGAGGCGGTAAATGATGAGCGCGCCGAGAGTGAACCAGATGCGCTTCTTCAGCTCCGTCGCCTTGGCGAAGGAACTCATATTGAGATTGGCGGCAAGCTGCTCCGCTGACGAGGCCATCCACCTTTACCCTAATCTTGTGGTTAGTCGGCCCCGGAGCAACGCCCCGAACCCCGCGCGGAGACGGATGACCGCCTCCCTGAATCCCTGTTTAATGCAAGGAACGAGCGAAGTCAGGATGAACTCTTCCGGAGCAGACAAAAAAACAGCGTCTCCGCCAGGCGGTGACGCTGCCTTTCCTACTTCGGACGGTCAGGCTCACGCCTCGACAGGAGCTTCAGCCTTTGCCGCCGTCACCTTGACGGAACCGCCGGCCTTCTCGACCGCCGCGACGGCCGCAGCGGACGCACCAGCCACTTCGATCGCGACTTTCCGTGTCAGTTCGCCGACCGCGAGCAGGCGCACGCCGGCATACTTGCCCGTGCCGACCAGACCGGCCGCGCGCAGAGCCGCCTCATCCACCACCGCATCGGAATTGAGCTTGCCATCGACGATGGCCTTCTCGATCCGGGCCAGATTCACCGGCGCGTAGACCTTGCGGAAGATATTCTTGAAGCCGCGCTTCGGCATCCGGCGATACAGCGGAAGCTGACCGCCCTCGAAGCCGTTGAGGGACACGCCCTCACGCGCCTTCTGACCCTTCACGCCCTTGCCGGACGTCTTGCCCTTGCCGGAGCCGATGCCGCGCCCGAGACGCTTCTTGCGATAGCGCGACCCTTCATTGTCGCGCAGTTCGTTAAGCTTCATCTCACTCCTCCACCCGAATGAGGTGGGCCACCTTACGGATCATGCCGCGCACCGAAGGGGTATCCTCCAGCTCGCGCACGCTGCCGATGCCGCGCAGGCCAAGACCCGTCAGCGTCTGCTGCTGATCCGCCTCGCGTCCGATCGTCGAACCGGTCTGCCTCACGCGGACCGTCTTCTTCACGTCAGCCATTGACGACCTCCGCCTGCTCTTCGGCATGCTCACGCTTGCCGAAAATTTCGGACGGCTTCTTGCCGCGGCGAGCGGCAACAGACCGGGGGCTGCTGCAACGCTCGAGCGCGGCGAAAGTCGCCTTGACCATGTTGTGCGGGTTCCGGGTGCCCAGCGACTTCGCGACGACATCGCTGACGCCCAGGGACTCGAACACCGCGCGCATCGGACCGCCGGCGATGATGCCCGTGCCGGCATCCGCCGCGCGAACCACCACCTTGCCCGCGCCGAAATGACCGAACGTGTCGTGATGAAGGGTGCGGCCCTCCTTCATCGGCACGCGGATCATCGTGCGCTTGGCGCGCTCCGTCGCCTTGCGGATCGCTTCCGGCACCTCGCGGGCCTTACCCGCGCCGTACCCCACGCGCCCCTTCTGATCGCCGACGACGACCAGAGCGGCGAAAGCGAACCGACGGCCGCCCTTCACCACCTTCGCGACGCGGTTGATCGTCACCAGCTTATCGACCAGATCGTCCTGCTCGCGCTCACGCTCGCGACCACCACGGCCGCCTTCTCTTGGCTCTCGTGCCATGTGTGATCTCTCCTTAGAACGAGAGTCCGCCCTCGCGGGCAGCCTCCGCCAGTGCCTTGACCCGGCCGTGATACAGATAGGCGCCGCGGTCGAACACGACCTTTCCGACGCCAGCGGCAAGAGCGCGCTCGGCGATCAGCTTGCCGACCGCCTGAGCCGCCTCGATGTTCGCGCCCGTCTTGCCGCTCTCGCGCAACGTCTTCTCCATGGTGGAGGCGCTGGCGAGCGTCCGGCCGGCGGCATCGTCGATCACCTGGGCGTAGATGTTCTTGCCAGAGCGGAAGACCGACAAACGCGGCCGGCCACCGCTCTTGCGGCGAAGCTGGTAGCGCAGCCGCTGGCGGCGGCGCTCCTGCAAACCCTGCTGCGTAGCCATTACTTCTTCTTGCCTTCCTTGCGACGGAGAACTTCAGTCTCATAGCGAACACCCTTGCCCTTATAGGGTTCGGGCTTCCGGAAATTCCGGATGTCCAACGCCACCTGACCGACGCGCTGCTTGTCGTTGCCTTCGACCGTGATCGCAGTCGGACGCGGCGTGGTGATCTTCACGTCCGCCGGGATCGGATAGACGACGTCATGCGAGAAACCGAGATTCATCACCAGGTTGGAGCCCTGGACCGAGGCGCGGAAACCCGTGCCCTGAATTTCGAGCGTCCTGGAGAAGCCGTCGGACACGCCCTTGACCATGTTGGCCACCAGCGCGCGCGTGGTGCCCCACATCGCCCAGCTTTCGCGGGTCCGGCTGCCGACAGGCGCGATCGCGACCTTGCCGTCCTCGACCTTCGCCTCGACGGCGCGCGAAAGCGGCACGGAGAGCGAGCCGCGCTTGCCTTTGGCGGTCAGCGCGCCATTGACGATGGTAATCTCGACACCCGCGGGAATCGCGACGGGGTATTTGCCGATACGTGACATGAGCGTCTCCTCAGAACACGCGGCAGAGGACTTCGCCGCCAACATTGGCGGCGCGGGCCTCGATGTCCGACAGGACACCACGCGGGGTGGAGAGGATGGACACGCCGAGACCGGCATAGACCCGCGGCAGTTCCTTGATCTTGGAATAGACGCGGCGGCCCGGCTTGGAGACGCGATGGATCTCCTTGATCACCGGCTGGCCTTCGGCATATTTCAGCTCGATACGGATCTGCGAGATGCCCTTGCGGACTTCCTCGGTCGAATATCCACGGATATAGCCCTCGCGGCGCAGCGCCTCGAGGACGTTGATGCGCAGCTTCGAGGCTGGCGCGACGCAAGCCGCATGACGCGCGCGCTGCGCGTTGCGGATGCGGGTGAGCATATCACCCAACGGATCGGAAAGAGACATCAGAAAACCGCCTTACCAGCTCGACTTGACCATACCGGGAATCTGGCCCGCGGAGGCCAGGTCGCGCAGCGCCACGCGGCACAGCTCGAACTTCCGATAGTTGGCGCGCGGCCGGCCCGTCAGCTTGCAACGCAGGCGAACGCGCACGGCGGAGCCGTTGCGGGGCAGTTCGGCCAGCTTGAGGGACGCCTCGAAGCGCTCCTCGACCGGACGGTTGCGATCCTTGATGATGTCCTTCAACGCGGTCCGCTTCGCCTTGTCGCGCTGCGCCATGTAGGCGCGCTTGGCGTTGCGGTTCACGGCGGAGACTTTTGCCATGTGACTTTCTCCCGGAACCTGTCGGGCCAATCCCGACGGTTTTCCAAAACAGCGTGTCTATATAGGGAGGCGGCTCCCGCTTGGAAAGCGAAAAACCCGCCCCGCCTCCTTTTTCAAAGGCTCCCGAACGAACGGGGCCCGTCGCGCCGGCTTACGCCTGGAACGGCAGGTCGAACGCCTTCAACAGAGCCTTGGCCTCGGCATCGGTCTTCGCGCTCGTCACGAAGATGATGTCCATGCCGCGCACCGCATCGATCTTGTCATAGTCGATTTCGGGGAAGACGATCTGCTCCTTGATGCCCATGGCGAAATTGCCGCGGCCATCAAAGCCCTTGTTGCCCGGCAGGCCACGGAAATCGCGAATGCGCGGCATCGCGATCGTGACCAGCCGGTCAAGGAATTCATACATGCGGGCCCGGCGCAGCGTGACCTTGCAGCCGATCGGCAGACCCTCGCGGATCTTGAAGCCGGCGATCGCCTTCCGGGCCAGCGTCTTGACCGGCTTCTGGCCGGAAATCGCCGCCATCTCGGCCACGGCCGCGTCCAGTTTCTTCTGATCGCCCGCCGCCTCGCCGACACCCATGTTCAGCACGATCTTCTCGAGCTTGGGCACCTGCATCGGATTCTTGTAGTTGAACTGCTCGCGGAGCTGGGCGCGCAGGACGTCGTTGTAACGCTGCTGCAGGCGCGGCAAAACGCGTGTGGATTCGCTCATCGTCGCCTCCCTCAGCCTTCGATGACTTCGCCGGTCGCCTTGGCGACGCGGACCTTGCGGCCATCCGCGAGCACGCGGAAACCGACGCGCGTCGGCTTGCCGCTCTTCGGATCGACCAGTTTCAGATTCGAGAGATGCACGGGCATCTCCTTCGCGACGATTCCGCCGTCCTGATTCACGCGGTTCGGCTTGGTGTGGCGCTTGGCCACGGCCACGCCGCGCACCACGGCCTTCTCGGCCTGCGGTAGCACGGCGAGCACCTCGCCCCGCGTGCCACGCGCGGAACCGGAGAGAACCAGAACCAGATCGCCCTTCTTGATACGCGCGGCCATTACAGCACCTCCGGCGCCAGAGAGATGATCTTCATGAACTTGCGCGCACGCAGTTCACGAACGACCGGGCCGAAGATGCGCGTGCCGATCGGCTCCTGCTGCTTGTTGATCAGCACGGCCGCGTTGCGGTCGAAACGGATCGCGGAGCCGTCCGGACGGCGCACCGGATAGGAGGTGCGGACGATGACGGCCTGATGCACGTCGCCCTTCTTCACCTTGCCGCGGGGGATCGCTTCCTTGACGGACACGACGATCACGTCGCCGACCGAGGCGGTCTTCCGCTTGGAGCCGCCCAGCACCTTGATGCACTGCACCTGACGCGCGCCGGAATTATCCGCGACGTCGAGGTTGGTCTCGGGATGGATCATTCCTCAGTCCCCCTTCACGCGCTCGCCTGTTCGGCGACAGCGGCGGCGCCCAGCGGGGCTCCGTTGCGCGTGATCACCGTCCAGGTCTTGCGCTTGGAGATCGGCATGCATTCTTCGATGCGCACCGTATCCCCGATCTTGCACTCGTTCAGCTCGTCATGCGCCGCGTATTTCTTCGAACGGCGGATGAACTTCTTGTAGAGCGGATGCATGACGCGACGATCGACAAGGACGGTCACCGTCTTGTCCATCTTGTCACTCGTCACCCGCCCTGTCAGGACGCGCTTCGGCATCGTCCGTGTCTCCTCAGGACTTCGCGGCGGACGTTTTTGCGCCCGCACTATTCTTGGATTGGTGCGCCACCGTCTTGATCCGGGCAATGGCGCGGCGCAGGAGACGCACGCGCCCCTGGCCTTCGGACTGGCCCGTCGCGGCCTGAAAGCGCAGATTGAACTGCTCGCGCTTGAGATCCTCAAGCAGCGTCTTCAGTTCGTCCGCACTCTTGGCGCGCAGATCGGCAACCTTGTAAACGTCGGCCATCTCACGCCTCCCCGATACGGGTGATGAACTTCGTCTTGATCGGCAGCTTCGCCGCGCCGAGGGCCAGCGCTTCACGCGCGACCTCGGGGGGCACGCCCTCGATCTCGAAGAGGATGCGGCCGGGCTTGACGCGCGCCACCCAGTATTCGGGCGATCCCTTGCCGGACCCCATGCGGACTTCGGCAGGTTTCGTCGAAACCGGCAGATCCGGGAAAATCCGGATCCAGACGCGGCCCGCGCGCTTCATCGCACGCGTGATCGCGCGCCGCGAGGCCTCGATCTGACGCGCGGTGACACGCTCGGGCTCAAGCGCCTTCAGGCCGAACGCGCCGAAGTTCAGCGTCGTCCCGCCCTTGGCCAACCCATGGATGCGGCCCTTGTGAGCCTTGCGAAACTTCGTCCGCTTCGGGGAAAGCATGGTCTCTATCCTCACGCGCCTCGCGGCGCTTCATCTTTCAAATCAGCGCCGGGGCAAATCAGCGCTGCGGCGCCTGCTCGGCGGCACGACGGTCTTGGGCCAACGGATCATGAGCGAGAATCTCGCCCTTGAAGATCCAGACCTTGACGCCACACGTGCCATACGTCGTTTTGGCGGTCGCTGTACCGTAATCGATGTCCGCGCGCAACGTGTGCAGCGGCACCCGGCCCTCGCGATACCACTCGACGCGCGCGATCTCCGCGCCGCCCAGACGGCCGGAGCAGTTGATCCGGATGCCCTGCGCGCCAAGACGCATCGCGGACTGCACCGCGCGCTTCATGGCGCGACGGAACGCAACGCGACGCTCGAGCTGCTGCGCGATGCTCTCCGCCACCAGCGTGGCGTCGATCTCGGGCTTGCGGATCTCGACGATGTTCAGCGCCACGTCGGCCTTCGCCATACGGCTCAGATCCTTACGCAGCGCGTCGATGTCCTGGCCTTTCTTGCCGATGACGACGCCTGGACGCGCCGCGTAGATCGTCACGCGCGGCTTCTTCGCCGGGCGCTCGATCACGACGCGGGACACGCCCGCTCCGGCCAGCTTGCGACGCAGATAGGCGCGCAGTTTCAGGTCCTCGTGCAGCAGGTTCGAATAATCGTTGCCCGCGAACCAGCGGCTGTCCCAGGTGCGGTTGACGCCGAGCCGAAGCCCGATCGGATTGACTTTATGTCCCATAATCAGGCTGCCTTCTGCTCTGCGTCCGCGCGGCCCTTCGGCGCGGGGCCCTCGTCCGCCGCACGCTCGGCCACGACGATCTTCAGATGGCTGAAGAACTTCTCGATGCGCGAGGAACGGCCGCGGCCACGGGCGTGGAAACGCTTCATGACGATCGATTTGCCGACTTCGGCCGTCTTGACGACGAGCTGGTCGACATCGAGCTGATGGTTGTTCTCGGCATTGGCCACGGCGCTTTCCAGGGTCTTGCGAACCTGCTGCGCAATGCGGCGACGCGAAAAGGTCAGCGCGGCGATCGCCTTATCGGCGGGCTGGTTGCGGATCATCGCGGCAACGACGTTCAGCTTGCGGGGGCTGACGCGGAGATTGCGGGCGATCGCCTGCGCCTCGGTGTCCGCAAGCGTGCGGATATGCTTCGGCTTGCTCATGATCAGCCTCGCTTCGACTTCTTGTCGGCGCCGTGACCATGGAAGGTGCGCGTCGGCGAGAATTCGCCGAACTTGTGACCCACCATGTTCTCCGTCACCTGCACCGGCAGGAACTTGTGACCGTTATAGACGCCGAACGTCAGCCCGACGAACTGCGGCAGGATCGTGGAACGACGCGACCAGATCTTGATCACCTCGTTACGCCCCGAGGCGCGCACGGCCTCGGCCTTGCCGAACAGATACCCGTCGACGAACGGGCCCTTCCAGACGGAACGTGCCATCTTCTTTGCCCCCTCTTACTTGCCGCTCTTGCGGCGACGGATGATCAGGCTGTCCGTCTTCTTGTTGACGCGGGTCTTGTAGCCCTTGGTCGGGACGCCCCACGGCGTGACCGGGTGACGGCCACCCGAGGTGCGGCCCTCGCCGCCGCCATGCGGATGATCGACCGGGTTCATGACGACACCGCGGTTATGCGGACGGCGACCCATCCAGCGCTTGCGCCCGGCCTTGCCGAAATGCTGGTTCATGTTGTCGGGGTTCGAGACCGCGCCGACCGTCGCCATGCATTCGCCACGCACGAGGCGAAGCTCGCCGGATTGCAGCTTGATCTGCGCGTAGCCCGCATCCTTGCCGACGAGCTGGGCATAGGTGCCCGCCGAACGCGCCAGCTTCCCGCCCGCGCCCTGCTTCAGCTCGATGTTGTGGATGATCGTGCCGACCGGCATGTTGCCCATCGGCATCGCGTTGCCCGGCTTCACGTCGGCGCGCTCGCCCGCAATGACGCGGTCACCGGCCTGGAGACGCTGCGGCGCCAGAATATAGGCCAGCTCGCCGTCATCATATTTGATGAGCGCGATGAACGCCGTGCGGTTCGGGTCATATTCCAGACGCTCGACCGTGGCGCCGACATCGAACTTGCGGCGCTTGAAATCGACGTAGCGATAGGATTGCTTGTGCCCGCCGCCACGGAAACGAGACGTCGTACGGCCGTGATTGTTCCGGCCGCCCGTCTTGTTCTTGCCTTCCGTCAGCGCCTTGACCGGCTTGCCCTTGTGGAGCTCGCTCCGGTCGATCAGCACCGTGCCGCGCGTGCTCGGCGTCGTGGGATTAAAGTGCTTGAGTGCCATTGTATTCCGATCCCGCGTCAGGCCAGCTTGGCGGTGAGGTCGATGGACTGACCTTCGGCAAGCTGGACATACGCCTTCTTCACGTCAGAGCGGCGACCGCGGCGGCCCTTGACCACCTTGTTCTTGCCCTTCTGAACCAGCGTGTTCACGGCCTTGACCTTGACGCCGAACAGCGTCTCGACCGCAACCTTGATCTCGGGCTTGGCCGCGTCGATCGCGACCTTGAAGACCACCTGGTTGCGCTCGGAGAGCAGCGTCGCCTTCTCCGTGATCACCGGCGCGCGGAGGATGTCGAACATCTCCTCGCGCGACATGCGCTCCGCCTTGACGCGGCGCGCGAGCACGTTTTCCGTCGTCATGACAGGCGCTCCTTGAGGCCTTCGAGGCCCGCGCGCGTCAGCACGAGGACGTCGTGGTTGAGAATGTCGTAGACGTTCGCGCCGATGGTCGGCAGCACGTCGATCTTCGCGATGTTGCGGACCGCGCGGCCGAACGCCACATCGACCTGCCCGTCCACGATCAGCGCCGAGCTCCAGCCCAGCGCGCGCAGCTTGGCCGCCGCGTCGCGGGTCCTGGACACGCCCGCCGCCGTCTCGATCACGACCAGCTTGCCGGCCTTCGCCTTCTGGGACAGGGCGGAGATCAGGCCGAGCCTGCGGACCTTTTTGGGCAGGTCGTAGCCGTGATCGCGCACGACCGGACCGTGAACCACGCCGCCGGTGCGGAACTGCGGCGCGCGGAGCGAGCCCTGGCGCGCCGAACCCGTGCCCTTCTGCTTGTAAGGCTTCTTGGTCGTGCCCGACACCTGACCCATGCCCTTGACGGCGTGGGTTCCGGCGCGGCGCTTGGCCAGCTGCCAGTGAACGACGCGCGCCATGATGTCGGCGCGCGGCTCCACCGCGAAAATCTCCTCGGGTAGCGTCACCGAACCGGCGCTGCCGTTATCGAGGGTCTTGATTTCGTATTCCATCACCCTCAGTCCTCAACCGGCGGCCGCCGCGGTCGCCGCCGGATATGGCGCGTCCGCGTGACGGTCCTTCTTGATCGCATCGCGAATCAGCACGAAGCCGTTTTTCGCGCCCGGAATGGACCCGCGCACCATCACCAGATTCCGCTCGGCATCCACCGCGGCGATTTCCAGATTCAGTGTGGTGATCCGCTCGTCACCCATATGCCCCGCCATCTTCTTGCCCTTGAAGACCTTGCCGGGGTCCTGTCGCTGGCCGGTCGAACCGTGCGAGCGGTGGGAGATGGACACGCCGTGCGTGGCTTCAAGGCCGCGGAAGTTCCAGCGCTTCATGACGCCGGCGAAGCCCTTGCCCTTGCTGGTGCCCGTGACATCGACCTTCTGGCCGACGACGAAATGAGCAGCGGACAGCTTGGTGCCGGCCTCGAGCAGGGCGTCTTCCGCCACGCGGAATTCCGCGAGATGCTGCTTCGGCTCGACCTTCGCGGCGGCGAAATGGCCACGCATCGGCTTGGTGACATTCTTCATCTTGGCCTTGCCGATGCCGAGCTGGACGGCCGTGTAGCCGTCGCGCTCCTTTGTGCGCGCATCCACCACCTCGACATCGTCGAAGTGCAGCACGGTGACGGGCACATGGGTGCCATCGTCCTTGAACAGCCGGGTCATGCCCAGCTTTCTTGCGATCAATCCGGTACGCATCGTCTGGACCTTACAGTTTGATCTCGACATCCACGCCAGCGGCGAGGTCGAGCTTCATGAGGGCGTCCACGGTCTGCGGTGTCGGCTCGACAATGTCGAGCAGCCGGCGATGAGTCCGAATCTCGAACTGTTCGCGGCTCTTCTTGTCCACATGCGGGGAGCGGTTCACGGTGAACCGTTCAATATGCGTCGGCAGCGGGATAGGACCCCGAACCCGCGCACCCGTACGCTTCGCCGTGTTGACGATCTCCTTGGTGCTGTTGTCAAGCACACGGTGATCATACGCCTTCAGGCGAATGCGGATGTTCTGGTTGTCCATCTTACCAATCGTCCAACTCAAAAAGGTTCGGGTCTTACCCTGCCATCCTTGTTTGACCCCGAAAGACGGCCCCGGCCGGATCGCTCCAGCCGGGGCCCGTCAGTTCGGGACTTATTCAGTGCCTTACGCGGTGATCGACGCCACGACACCCGCGCCGACCGTGCGGCCACCCTCGCGGATGGCGAAGCGCAGGCCTTCGTCCATGGCGATCGGAGCGATCAGCTCGACATCCATGGAAACGTTGTCGCCCGGCATCACCATCTCGGTGCCTTCCGGCAACTGGACGACGCCGGTGACGTCGGTCGTGCGGAAGTAGAACTGCGGGCGGTAGTTGGTGAAGAACGGCGTGTGACGGCCACCCTCCTCCTTCGTGAGGATATAAGCCTCGGCCTTGAACTTCTTGTGCGGCGTGATCGAGCCGGGCTTGGCCAGAACCTGGCCGCGCTCGACGTCCTCACGCTTCGTGCCGCGGAGCAGCGCGCCGATGTTGTCGCCGGCCTCTCCCGAATCGAGCAGCTTGCGGAACATCTCGACGCCGGTGACGGTCGTCTTGACGGTGTCCTTCAGGCCGACGATCTCGACTTCCTCACCAACCTTGACGACGCCGCGCTCGACACGACCCGTCACCACAGTGCCGCGACCGGAGATCGAGAACACGTCCTCGATCGGCATCAGGAACGGACGGTCGATCGGGCGCTCCGGCTGCGGGATGTAGGTGTCAACCGCCTCCATCAGCTCGAGGACGCGGTCCTCGCCGATCGTGCCGTCGCCGTCTTCCAGCGTCACGAGCGCCGAGCCCTTGACGATGGGGATATCGTCGCCGGGGAACTGATAGGACGAGAGAAGCTCGCGGACTTCCATCTCGACCAGCTCGAGCAGTTCCGGATCGTCGACCATGTCGACCTTGTTCAGGAACACGACGAGGGCCGGCACGCCGACCTGACGGGCGAGCAGGATGTGCTCGCGCGTCTGCGGCATCGGGCCGTCAGCGGCGGAGACGACGAGGATCGCGCCGTCCATCTGCGCCGCGCCCGTGATCATGTTCTTCACGTAGTCGGCGTGGCCGGGGCAGTCGACATGCGCGTAGTGGCGGTTCTTGGTCTCGTATTCGACATGGGCCGTCGAGATCGTGATGCCGCGCGCGCGCTCTTCCGGGGCCGCGTCGATCTGGTCATACGCCTTGAACTCCGCGCCGCCGGCCTTCGCCAGCACCTTGGTGATCGCGGCCGTCAGCGACGTCTTGCCATGGTCGACGTGACCGATGGTGCCGATATTGCAGTGCGGCTTCGTCCGCTCGAATTTAGCCTTTGCCATCGTTTCTCTCCAGAATCCGCCGCCGGACGGCGGGGAAGATTTCTCATACTTCTTTCGGCCGGCAGACCCGAGGCACGTCAGGCGCGCCCGCCGGGAAGCCCGCTAGCCGGTTTTTCTCACCAGCGATAGTGGCTGAATGCTTTATTCGCCTCGGCCATGCGGTGCGTGTCCTCGCGCTTCTTGACGGCCGTGCCGCGATTGTTGATCGCGTCCAGCAGTTCGTTCGAGAGACGCTCCTGCATCGTGCTCTCGCCGCGCTTGCGCGAGGCGTCGATGAGCCAGCGGATCGCCAAGGCCTGACGACGCTCGACGCGAACCTCGACCGGCACCTGGTAGGTCGCGCCGCCGACACGGCGGGACCGGACCTCAATGGCGGGCTTCACATTGTCGAGGGCCGCATGGAACATGGCGACCTCGTCAGCCTGCGCACCGCCGCGACGGCGCATCGTCTCCAGCGCGCCATAGACGATGCCTTCGGCAGTGGATTTCTTGCCATCGAACATCAGCGCGTTCATGAAACGCGTGATGACGATGTCTCCGAACTTCGGATCGGGAAGGATCTCGCGCTTCACGGCGCGATGACGGCGACTCATACCCTGTATTCCTCTTACTTCGGACGCTTCGCGCCATACAGCGAGCGGCGCTGACGACGCTTGGCGATCCCC
Organism: Acidomonas methanolica; assembly: GCF_004346035.1. Taxonomy (GTDB): domain Bacteria; phylum Pseudomonadota; class Alphaproteobacteria; order Acetobacterales; family Acetobacteraceae; genus Acidomonas; species Acidomonas methanolica. The sequence goes on from NZ_SLZN01000011.1 coordinate 20,890, forward strand.
TGCGTGTCGAGCACGCCGCGCAGGATGTGATAGCGCACGCCGGGAAGGTCCTTCACACGACCGCCGCGGATCAGCACCACCGAGTGCTCCTGGAGATTGTGCCCCTCGCCGGGGATGTAGCTCACGACCTCATGCCCGTTGGTCAGGCGCACCTTCGCCACCTTGCGGAGGGCCGAGTTCGGCTTCTTCGGAGTAACCGTATAGACGCGCGTGCAAACGCCGCGCTTCTGCGGGCAGCCCTGCAGGGCCGGCACCTTGTTCCGCTTGGCGGCAGGCTCGCGGCCCTTGGCGATCAACTGGTTGATGGTCGGCATACGCCCTTCCCGATCCTTGCTCATCCACAGCGCCGGGACAGGAATCCCGGACGCTCACCTCAACAGAATTCGGCGCGCGACAGATATCGCCCGCCACTGACAGTCTTATTCGCGTATGGCCTAAGCATCGTCCCGAACGGGAGAGCGGCACCACATGCGCGCATGGTGTCTATCGAACGGCCTGCACCGTCCTGTAAGACGGGGGTAGCCGAGGGCGCGGAACCTACGGCGGGATTTTGCCCAAGTCAAGCAGAACTCGCCGATTCGACGATTCGACGCAGAAACCGTTCCGCCAGATGCGAAAAAGGGCGGGAGTCGCCTCCCGCCCTTCCTCGAATCGTCCCGATCCTGCGGGCCGCGCCTTACTCCGCCGCGTCGCTCACATCCGACGGCACTTCCGGACGTGACCGCGCGACGCGCTGCCGGTCCTGCGAAGCGGCCACGGCGCGCAGCTTGTTCATCACCGAGCCCGTGCCGGCCGGGATCAGACGCCCGACGATCACGTTCTCCTTCAGGCCGTTCAGCGTATCGATCTTGCCCGCCGTGGCGGCCTCGGTCAGCACGCGGGTCGTCTCCTGGAAGGAGGCGGCCGAGATGAAGGACTGCGTCTGCAACGAGGCCTTGGTGATGCCCTGGAGCACCGGCATGCCGAGCGCCGGACGCTCGTCCGCCGCGAGCCGCTTGGCGTTCTCCGTCTCGAACTCGATGCGGTCCACCGTCTCGCCGATCAGATAGGTGGTATCGCCCGGATCGAGCACCTCCATCTTCTGCAGCATCTGACGGACGATCACCTCGATATGCTTGTCGTTGATCTTCACGCCCTGCAAACGGTACACGTCCTGGATCTCGTTCACGAGATAATCGGACAGCGCCTCGACGCCCATGACCTTCAGGATATCATGCGGCACGCGCGGACCGTCGACCAGCGGATCGCCCTTCTGCACGAAGTCGCCTTCCTGCACCGAGACATGCTTGCCCTTGGGGATCAGATACTGCGTCTCCTCGCCGGTCTCGTCGTTCTTCACGATGATGCAGCGCTTGGACTTGTAGTCCTTGCCGATCTCGATCCGGCCGTCCGTCTCGGCGATGATGGCATGATCCTTCGGACGACGCGCCTCGAACAGCTCCGCCACGCGCGGCAGACCGCCGGTGATGTCGCGCGTCTTGCTGCCCTCGCGCGGAATGCGCGCCAGCACGTCGCCGGCATGGACGACCGCTCCGTTCTCGATCGAGAGCAGCGAGTCCGGCGCCAGGAAGTAGCGCGCCTCATTGCCGTTGGCGAGCTTGACCACGTTGCCGGCCTCGTCCTTCAACTGGAGGCGCGGCCGCAGATCGACGCCCTTGCCGCCCTGCTTGTAGTCCACGACGACCTTCGAGGTCAGGCCCGTCACCTCGTCCATGCGCTCGACGAGCGTGATGGAATCGATGAGGTCGAGATATTCGACCTTGCCCGCCTGCTCGGTGATGATCGGCAGGGTGTACGGATCCCACTCGGCCATCTTCAGGCCCCGCGTGACCGCCTGCCCTTCCGTCACCATCAGCCGCGCGCCGTAAGGGACGCGATAGCGCGCGCGCTCCGTGCCCTTGTCGTCGGTGAGCAGGATCTCGCAGTTGCGCGACATCACGATGGGGACGCCCTGCGAGTTCTGCACCACGTTGCGGTTGCGGATCGTGACCTGCCCGTCGCGCGACGCCTCGACCATCGACTGCTCGGCGCCACGGGTCGCCGCGCCGCCGATATGGAAGGTGCGCATCGTCAGCTGTGTGCCCGGCTCGCCGATGGACTGCGCCGCGATGACGCCGACCGCCTCGCCGATATTGACCGGCGTGCCGCGCGCCAGATCCCGCCCGTAGCAATGCCCGCAGACGCCCACGCGGCTGTCGCAGGTGAGCACGGAGCGGATGAGCACGCTCTCCACCCCCGCCTTCTCGATCGCCTCGGCCTCGGCCTCCTCGACCAGCGTGTTGCGCGGATGCAGCACCGCGCCCGTGGCCGGATGCAGGACATCCGCCGCCAGCGTGCGGCCGAGAATGCGCTCGGACAGGGAGGACACCACCTCGCCGCCATCCATCACCGCACGCACGGTCAGACCGCGTTCGGTGTCGCAATCCTCCTCGACGATGATGCAGTCCTGCGCCACGTCCACCAGACGGCGGGTCAGATAGCCTGAATTCGCCGTCTTGAGCGCCGTGTCCGCCAGACCCTTGCGCGCGCCATGCGTCGAGGTGAAGTAGTCGAGAACCGACAGGCCTTCCTTGAAGTTGGCGATGATCGGCTGCTCGATGATCTCGCCCGACGGCTTGGCCATCAGGCCGCGCATGCCGGCGAGCTGCTTCATCTGCGCCGGCGACCCACGGGCGCCGGAATGGCTCATCATCCAGACCGAGTTCGTCGGCTTGCCGATCTCCTGCCGGGAGATCTCCTTCATCATCGCGGCCTGCACCTCGTCCGTGCAGCGCGACCAGGCGTCGACCACCTTGTTGTAGCGCTCGCCCGCCGTGATCAGACCGTCCTGATATTGCTGCTCGAATTCCTTGATCTCGGCCTGGGTGCGCTCGACCAGCTCCTTCTTCTCCTTGGGGATGATCATGTCATCCTTGCCGAAGGAGATCCCCGCCTTCGCGGCGTGGCGGAAGCCGAGACCCATCAGACGGTCGCAGAAGATCACTGCTTCCTTCTGGCCGCAGTGACGATAGACCGCGTCGATCACGTCCGACACGTTCTTCTTCGTCAACTGCTTGTTGACCAGCGCGAAGGGGATCGCGGCGCTCTTCGGCAGGATCTGCGCGATCAGCGCGCGGCCGGGCGTCGTCAGCACCGTTTCGCGCTGCGTCGAGCCGTCCGCCGCGATCATCTCGCGCCGCAGACGGATCTTGTCATGCAGCTTCAGCACCCCAGCGGTCATCGCCAGCTCGATCTCGGCGACCGAGGTGAAGGCCGGCGGCCCCGCCTTCACCGGACGGCCGGCGGCGTCATACTCCGCCTTGTCCGGCGTCGCATTATATTCCGGCACCTCGAGGCTGAGATAATACAGCCCCAGCACGATGTCCTGCGACGGCACGATGATCGGCTTGCCGTTCGCGGGGCTGAGGATGTTGTTGGTGGACATCATCAGCACGCGCGCTTCCAACTGCGCCTCAAGCGACAGCGGAACATGCACGGCCATCTGGTCGCCGTCGAAATCCGCGTTGAAGGCGGTGCAGACCAGCGGATGAAGCTGGATCGCCTTGCCCTCGATCAGCACCGGCTCGAACGCCTGGATGCCGAGACGGTGCAGCGTGGGCGCGCGGTTCAGCAGGACGGGATGCTCGCGGATGACCTCCTCGAGAATGTCCCAGACCTCCGGACGCTCCTTCTCCACCATCCGCTTGGCGGCCTTGATGGTCGTGGCGTGACCGTATTTCTCCAGCTTCGAATAGATGAACGGCTTGAAGAGTTCGAGCGCCATCTTTTTCGGAAGGCCGCACTGGTGCAGCTTGAGTTCCGGCCCGACCACGATGACCGAGCGGCCCGAATAATCGACGCGCTTGCCGAGCAGGTTCTGCCGGAACCGGCCCTGCTTGCCCTTCAGCATGTCGGAGAGCGATTTCAGCGGGCGCTTGTTGGCACCCGTGATCGCCCGTCCGCGCCGTCCGTTATCGAACAGCGCGTCCACCGCCTCCTGCAACATGCGCTTCTCGTTGCGCACGATGATGTCCGGCGCGCGCAATTCGATGAGACGCTTGAGCCGGTTGTTGCGGTTGATGACGCGGCGGTAGAGATCGTTCAGATCCGAGGTCGCGAAGCGGCCGCCGTCGAGCGGCACCAGCGGGCGCAGCTCGGGCGGGATCACCGGCACGAGGTCAAGGATCATCCATTCCGGCTTGGAGCCGCTCTCGGAGAAGGCCTCGATCAGCTTCAACCGCTTGACGAGCTTCTTGCGCTTCGCCTCGGAGGTCGCGTCCTTCAGCTCCTGGCGCAGATGCACCTTCTCGGCGTCGCAATCGATGCGGGACAGGATCTTCTTGATCGCTTCCGCGCCGATGCCGACCTCGAGACCGTCATCCCCGTACTCGTCCATGGCGTCGAGATACTGGTCCTCGGTCAGCAGCGAGAACTGCTTGAGCGGCGAGGTGCCGGGCTCCAGCACCACATAGCTCTCGAAATACAGAACCTTTTCCAGGTCCTTCAGCGTCATGTCCACCATCAGCCCGATGCGGCTGGGCAGAGACTTCAGCAACCAGATATGCGCGACCGGCGAGGCAAGCTCGATATGACCCATGCGCTCGCGACGCACCTTCGCCAGCGTGACCTCGACGCCGCATTTCTCGCAGACGATGCCGCGGAACTTCATGCGCTTGTACTTGCCGCACAGGCACTCGTAGTCCTTGATCGGGCCGAAGATGCGGGCGCAGAACAGCCCGTCCCGCTCCGGCTTGAACGTGCGGTAGTTGATCGTCTCAGGCTTCTTGATCTCGCCGTAGGACCAGGAGCGGATCTGCTCCGACGAGGCCAGCTGGATCTTGATCTGGTCGAAGGACAGGCTCTGGCCGGCCTGCCCGAGGATCTTCATGAGTTCGTTCATGCGCCGAAACTCCAGTGAGAGGAGCGGGAGGCTTGCGCTCTCCCACCCGCCTTGAAAAAGGGGCTGGACAAAAAGCGGGAGGGAGGCGTCACGCGCCGCCCTGCTCCAGATCGACATTGAGGCCGAGGGACTTCAGTTCCTTGATGAGAACGTTGAAGCTCTCGGGGATGCCCGACTCGAAATCGTCCTGCTCGCGGACGATGGCCTCGTAGACCTTGGTGCGGCCCGACACGTCGTCGGATTTCACCGTCAGCATCTCCTGCAACGTATAGGCCGCGCCATACGCCTCGAGCGCCCACACCTCCATCTCGCCGAAGCGCTGGCCGCCGAACTGCGCCTTGCCGCCCAGCGGCTGCTGGGTGACGAGCGAGTAAGGGCCGATGGAGCGTGCATGGATCTTGTCGTCCACAAGATGGTGCAGCTTCAGCATATAGATGTAGCCGACCGTCGTGCGCCGCTCGAAGGGCTCGCCCGTGCGGCCGTCGATGAGCTGCGACTGGCCCGATTTGTCCACGCCGGCCTTTTCCAGCATCGCCTCGATATCCGGGATCGACGCACCGTCGAAGACCGGCGTGGCGATCGGCACGCCCTTGCGGAGGTTGTTCGTCAATTCGAGCAGTTGCTCGTTCGGCAGGGTCGCGATGTCGAAGGTGTAAACCTCGTCGCCATACACCTCCTTGAGGCGCCCCAGCAGCTCGGTCTTCTTCTCGCCGTCGCGCTGATACTGATCGGCCAGACGCCCGATATCCTGTCCCAGCTTCGCGCAGGCCCAGCCCAGATGGGTTTCGAGAATTTGCCCGACATTCATGCGCGACGGCACGCCCAGCGGGTTCAGCACGAGATCGACCGGCGTGCCATCCTCGAGGAACGGCATGTCCTCGACGGGCACGACGCGGGAGACGACGCCCTTGTTGCCGTGACGACCGGCCATCTTGTCGCCCGGCTGGAGCTTGCGCTTCACCGCGACGAAGACCTTGACCATCTTCATCACGCCCGGCGGCAGTTCGTCGCCACGCTGGAGCTTCTCGACCTTGCTCTCGAAACGCGCCTGAATGCGGGCCACCGACGCGTCATATTCGCGGCGAATGGTCTCGATCTCCGACATCACCGAATCGTCGGCGACGACGATATTGCGCCACGCGCCGCGCGGATGCTCGGACAACACCTCATCCGTGATCACCAAGCCGGAACGGATGCCCTTGAAGCCGGCGCCCGCCGTCTGGTTGAGCAGGCGTTCCCGCAGGCGGTTCAGGAAGCCGCGCTCCTGAATGGCGCGCTCGTCGTCGCGATCCTTCGTCAGACGCTCGATCTCGGCGCGCTCGATCGCCATCGCGCGCTCGTCCTTGTCCACGCCGCGACGGGAGAAGATGCGCACGTCGACGATCGTCCCCGTCGTGCCGGGAGGCAGCTTCAGCGAGGTGTCCCGCACGTCGGAGGCCTTTTCGCCAAAGATCGCGCGCAGCAGCTTCTCTTCCGGCGTCATCGGGCTCTCGCCCTTCGGCGTCACCTTGCCGACCAGAATATCACCCGGATTCACCTCCGCGCCGACATAGACGATACCCGCCTCGTCGAGATTGCGCAGGGCTTCCTCGCCGACATTCGGAATGTCGCGCGTGATCTCCTCCTGGCCCAGCTTGGTGTCGCGGGCCATGACCTCGAATTCTTCGATATGGATCGAGGTGAAGACGTCATCGCGCGCGATGCGCTCGGAGATGAGGATCGAGTCCTCGAAATTGTACCCGTTCCACGGCATGAACGCCACGAGCACGTTGCGGCCCAGCGCCAGCTCGCCCAGTTCGGTGGACGGACCGTCGGCGATGATGTCGCCCGCATGCACCATGTCGCCCACGCGCACCAGCGGACGCTGGTTGATGCAGGTGCTCTGGTTCGAGCGCATGTATTTGCGCAGACGGTAGATGTCCACGCCCTGGGTGGAACCGGAGGAATCCGTCGCCCGCACGACGATGCGGGCACCGTCGATCTGGTCGATCACGCCGTCCCGGCGCGCGACGATGGTGGCGCCAGAATCATGCGCCACGGCGGCTTCCATCCCCGTGCCGACCAGCGGCGCGTCGGAGCGCACCAGCGGCACGGCCTGACGCTGCATGTTCGAGCCCATGAGCGCGCGGTTCGCGTCGTCGTTCTCAAGGAACGGGATCAGCGCGGCGGCCACGGAGACGAGCTGCTTGGGCGAGACGTCGCAGGCCGTGACCTGCTCGGGCGGCACGAGGCGGAAATCGCCGGACCTGCGGACCGACACCAGCTCGTCCGTCAGGCGTCCCGTCGCCTTGTCCTGCTTCGCGTCGGCCTGCGCGACGACCAGCTTCTCCTCCTCCATGGCGGAAAGATATTTCCAGCCGTCCTGCAACACGCCGTCCTGCACCAGGCGATACGGCGTCTCGATGAAGCCGTATTTGTTCACCTTGGCATAGGTCGAGAGCGAATTGATGAGGCCGATATTCGGCCCTTCCGGCGTCTCGATCGGGCAGATGCGGCCGTAATGCGTCGGATGCACGTCGCGGACCTCGAAGCCCGCGCGCTCGCGCGTCAGACCGCCCGGACCGAGCGCGGAGAGACGGCGCTTGTGCGTCACTTCCGAGAGCGGGTTGGTCTGGTCCATGAACTGCGAGAGCTGCGACGAGCCGAAGAACTCGCGCACCGCCGCCGCAGCCGGCTTCGCGTTGATGAGGTCATGCGGCATGACCGTGTCGATATCCACCGAGCCCATGCGCTCGCGGATGGCGCGCTCCATGCGGAGCAGGCCGACGCGATACTGGTTCTCCATCAACTCGCCGACCGAGCGCACGCGGCGATTGCCGAGATTGTCGATGTCGTCGATCTGCCCGCGCCCGTCCTTCAGCTCGCACATGATCTTCACGGTGCGCAGGATGTCTTCCTTGCGCAGCACGCGCATCGTGTCCGGCACGTCGACTTCGAGACGCATGTTCATCTTCACGCGCCCGACGGCGGAGAGATCGTAGCGGTCGTGATCGAAGAACAGGCCCTGGAACATCGCCTCGGCCGTCTCCGGGGTCGGCGGCTCGCCGGGGCGCATGATGCGGTAGATGTCCACGAGCGCGTCGTCGCGCGACACGTTCTTGTCCACCGCGAGGGTGTTGCGTATCCACGGGCCATGCGCCGGATCGACCGCCAGCATCGGCAGTTCCGTGATCCCGGACTCTTCCAGCGCCACGAGGCGCGCCTCGGTCAGTTCCTCGCCGGCCTCGGCATAAATCTCGCCGGTCGCGGGATTGACGAGATCGTTCGCGATGAAACGGCCGAGCAGATCGGCGCGGCCCACCAGCACGTCCTTCGTCTTCTCCGCGATCTTGCGGCAGGCGCGCGCCGTCAGCTTCGCATCGGCCTCGGCGACCACCTCGCCCGTCTCGGCGTCGAAGAGCGGCTCCAGCAGTTTCTGGCCGCGGAACGCATCGGGATCGAACGGGCGCGCCCAGCCCTTCGACGTCTGCGTGAAGGGAACGGTGCCATAGAAATAGGCCAGGATCTCGTCCTGATCCATGCCGCGGATGGGAAGGGATTCGACATCGCCCCCGGCGGCTGCCTTGGCGGCGCGCGCCGCGATGGAGTTCTCGCCCTCCAGCGCGTACAGCAGCGTCGTCACCGGCAGCTTGCGCTTGCGATCGATACGGACGTAGATCAGATCCTTGGCGTCGAACTCGAAATCCAGCCAGGAACCGCGATAGGGAATGACGCGGGCGGCGAAGAGATACTTGCCCGAGGAATGGGTCTTGCCCTTGTCGTGGTCGAAGAACACGCCGGGCGAGCGATGCATCTGGGAGACGATGACGCGCTCGGTGCCGTTGATGATGAAGGTGCCGTTATCGGTCATGAGCGGCATGTCGCCCATATAGACCGGCTGCTCCTTGATGTCGCGGATCGAGCGCGAGCCGGTATCCTCGTCCACGTCCCAGACGATCAGACGCAGGATGACCTTGAGCGGGGCGGCGAAGGTCAGGCCGCGCTGGATGCATTCCTCGACGTCATATTTCGGCTCCTCGAGTTCGTAGGAGACGAATTCGAGACGGCCGCGCCCCGCGAAATCGTTGATCGGGAAAACGGATTTGAAGACTTCCTGAAGCCCCGTCTGCTGGCGGCTGTCCGCCGGCACGTTCATCTGCAGAAAGGTTTCGTAACTCGCACGCTGCACATCGATCAGGTTCGGCATCGGCGCCACTTCGGGGATGCGCCCGAAGCTCTTGCGAATACGCTTCCGCCCCGTGAACGATTTGGTGATCGCGTTCATCTCTTCCCTGCCCCTTCGCACCAGACCTTCAGGTCGGCCGGAAAAGCGCCCGCAAGGGACGCCACCGGCCGACCGGAACGACCGGCCCAACCCGACGTTATGTTCTTTGCGGTTTCAGCGATCGGCCATCATAGACCAATCTCCCGCAACGGCAAATCGGGCGGGAATCGACTCCGATTCCCGCCCCGATCCGCCTTGATCCTGCGAGGCGAAGCGGGATGCCCGTTCCGCCCCGTGAGATCCTTACTTGACCTCGACCTTCGCGCCGGCTTCTTCAAGCTGCTTCTTGATCTTGGCGGCCTCGTCCTTGCTGACGCCGTCCTTGACGGTCTTCGGCGCACCCTCGACGAGGTCCTTGGCTTCCTTCAGGCCCAGGCCCGTGATGGCGCGGACTTCCTTGATGACGTTGATCTTCTTGTCGCCGGCATCCGCGAGGATGACGGTGAACTCGGTCTGCTCCTCAGCCGGAGCCGCCGCCGCGCCGCCGCCGGCAGGAGCCGCCGCCACCGCGACCGGAGCCGCGGCAGACACGCCCCACTTCTCTTCGAGGAGCTTCGACAGCTCGGCTGCCTCGAGAACGGTCAGAGCCGAAAGCTCGTCAACAATCTTGTTCAGATCGGCCATTTTGATGGTCCCTATATGTACACTGGTTTCTGACAAACAAGGCCGGCGGCCTCACGCCGCCCGGCCCCAATGCGATTCAGGCGGCTTCGCCACTCTTGGCATAGGCGCCGAAGACGCGCGCAAGCTGGCCGGCCGGCGCCTGGATGACGCCCGCGATGCGCGTGGCGGGCGTGCTGATCATGCCCACCAACCTCGCACGCAGTTCATCCAGCGACGGCAGCTCGGCGAGCGCCCGGACACCATCCGCATTCAGCGTCTGCTTGCCCAGGGCGCCGCCCAGCACCACCAGCTTGTCATTCGTCTTGGCGAACTCGACGATCGTCTTCGCCACGGCCACCGGGTCATCCGCCCACGCAAGCGCGGTCGGCCCCTTCAGCAGCGGCACGATGCCGTCGAATTGGGTTCCATCCAGAGCGCGGAGGGCCAGCCGGTTCTTCGCGACCTTGTACGTTGCTCCCGCCGCACGAACGCGTCGACGCAACTCCGTCACTTCGGCGACCGTCAGACCCTTGTTATGGGTGACGACCACCATCGACGTGCTGCCGAACACATTGGCGAGGAACTCGACGAAGGCCCGCTTTTCCGTACGGTCCAAATCCCATACTCCTCGTCAACCGCAGGGATGAAAACATCCCCGCAATTGGATTACCCATGGCGCCGCCCCCGTTGCGGAGGCGGACACCGCTCGCCTGTCCTCGTGTCGGAACCCAGCGCGACGACGGGCGAAGAAGCCCGCCGAAACCCTGGCGCCCCGTCTCACGCGCGCGGCCTTTCGGCCCTTTAGGACGCCCCGCAAGGCGTCACGAGCGGTCTCGGACAGGTTCGGGAACGGGAAAACCCGCCCCTGCGCCGCCCTATCCCGAGGATAGCCCCGGAATAGGGCGTCATCTCACCGGCGGTTCCGGACGATCCCGGAGCCGCCTCGAACTCACGCGCCCAGCGTGGCCACGTCGAGACGGACACCCGGCCCCATCGTGGACGACAACGCGGCCTTCTTCAGATAGGTGCCCTTGGCGCCCGTGGGACGCGCCTTCTGCACGGCATCGACCAGCGCCTTGATGTTCTCTTCCAGCTTGGCCGCATCGAAGGAAGCCTTGCCGATTCCGGCATGGATGATGCCCGCCTTCTCGGCGCGGTATTCGACCTGGCCGGACTTGGCGGCCAGGACGGCGCCCTTGACGTCCATCGTCACCGTGCCCAGCCGGGGATTCGGCATCAGGCCGCGCGGGCCGAGAATCTTGCCGAGGCGTCCGACCAGACCCATCATGTCCGGCGTGGCGATGCAGCGGTCGAACTCGATCGTGCCGTTCTGGATCTGCTCGGCCAGATCCTCGGCACCGACGACCTCGGCGCCCGCCGCCTTCGCTTCCTCGGCCTTCGGGCCGCGGGCGAACACGCCGACGCGCAGGGTCTTGCCCGTGCCGTTCGGCAGGGAGATCAGGCCGCGCACCATCTGGTCGGCATGACGCGGGTCGATGCCGAGATTCAGCGACAGCTCGACCGTCTCGTCGAACTTCGCCTTGGCGTTGGTCTTCACCAGCGCCACCGCCTCGGCGAGGCTGTAGGATTTGGCGTGATCGACCGCAGCCCGGGCCGCGATCATGCGCTTGTTCTTGGCCATCGACTCAGCCCTCCACCACCGCGATGCCCATCGACTTGGCGGAACCGGCGAGCATGCGCACCGCCGCGTCCAGATCGTTGGCGTTCATGTCCTTGGCCTTCTCCTCGGCGATCTCGCGGAGCTGGGCCAGCGTCACCTTGCCGACCGCCGCCGACTTGCCGACCGTCTGGCTGCCCTTGGAAATCTTGGCGGCCTTCAGGAGGAAATAGGTGTTCGGCGGAGTCTTGGTGATGAAGCTGAACGTGCGGTCCGCATAGGCGGTGATGACGACCGGAATCGGCATCCCCGGCTCGAGCGTCTGCGTCTTGGCGTTGAACTCCTTGCAGAACTGCATGATGTTCAGGCCGCGCTGGCCGAGCGCCGGGCCGACCGGCGGCGACGGATTCGCCTTGCCCGCCGGAATCTGCAACTTGATGTAGCCAACGACTTTCTTGGCCATATCCGGGTCTCCTCATGGTTGCCCGAACCGCGGTTCCAGCGAAAAGGCGCGACAGACACGCCGCGCCTTCTCTCCCGCGTTCCGAATTGAGAGGCGGCCCCTTACCGCCCCGAAGGGGGAGCTGTCAAGTGTTCCGGCTCGAAACCGTCGACGGCCCATCGCCCCTCGAACATCCCGACCTTGAAAAAAGTGATGTCCAGGCAAGACCCGGGATGCGAATCACACCCCTACTTCGTCGCCGGCCCCCGAGTCGCGCCGACATCCCCGAGATTCGCATCGGCGGGCGCGCCGAAATTCGTGACGCCCCCCGCCGGAGTGGGCCAATGCAATCCCTGATATTGCAGGGGATGAATCGGGTCGATCTTGCTGACGGGCGGCAGCTCGTTCCGGTTCCACCCCCCGCCGAGCGCGCGCGCGAGCCGCACCGTGGCCTGAAGCTGGATGGTTTCGGCCTGAACCTCGCCGATCCTGGCCGTCAGCGCCGCCTGCTGGGCGACCACCACATCGAGATAATTCGTCAGCCCGCCCGTATAGAGCGCCATCACCATCTTCTGCGTGCGCAGCGCCGCAGCCACCGCCTGGGCCTGCTGCTCCTGCTGTTCGCGGAAGCGACGGGTCTGGCTCAGCCCGTCCTCCACATCCTGGAAGGCGCCCAGCACCGTCGCGCGATAGCTGTCCGCCGCCTCGCGATACTGGGACCACGCCCGTTGCAGCGCCGCGCGCCGCAACCCGCCGGTGAAAGCCGGCTCGACCGCCTGCACGGCATAGCTCCACATGGAGTTGGCCAGATTGGCGAGGTCGAAGCCATTGTTCATGAACCCGCCCGTAGCCGAGAACGTCACATTCGGATAGAACGCCGCGCGGGCGACGCCGATCGCCCGGCTCGACGCCGCCATGCGCCGCTCCGCCTCCGCCACGTCCGGCCGCCGCTGCAACAGGCCCGACGGAATGCCCGCCCCGAACACAATGTCGGCAAAGCCGAGCGTCTGGCTGTGGCTCCGGGGAAGGTCGAGGCTGACCGGCGTGGCGTTCACCAGCGTGGCGATCGCATGTTCCATCACTTCGCGCTGCGCCTGCGTGTTGCTGCGCGCGGCCATGGTCGCGAACAACTCGTCTTGCGCGCGGGAGACGTCCATCCCCGCCCCGATCGCTCCGAACTGCCGAAGCTGGGTGATCTGCACGGCCGCCCGGAAATACCGCACGGAATCGTCATAAACGGCCAACTGCGCATCCAGCCCGCGCAGGCCGATATAGTCCGACGCGAGTTCCGCCTCCAGTTCGAGCCGGGTCAGCGCATAGGACGCCGCCTCCGCCTGGGCGAGATTTTTCTGCATATGCGAGGTGTTGCGGATGTGATCCCAGAAGTCCGGCTCCCAGGTCGCCGCGCCGCTGTAATACACGCTCGATTCATAAAGGGGCGAGGTAGAGCCGGACGGTCGCCACAGTCGCGTTTTGGACGCCTGATTGTTGCTCATCGCGCCCATGGCGGAAAGTTGCGGATAAAGCTGCGCCTCCGTCTCGCGCGCGATGTCACGCGACTGGGTGAAGATTTCCGCCGCCGCCTGAAGAGTAGGATTGCGCGCCAGCATCCGCCCTTCGAGCGCGTTCAGCTCCGGATCGCGGAACGACGTCCACCAGTCGCGGCGCGGCGCGGCGTCCGCCGGGTGGCCGTCCACCAGAACGCCATGACCTTTCCAGCCATCGGGATAGAGATATTTCGGTTCCTGATAGGCCGGCGCGAGGTCGCACGCGGCAAGGCACCCCATCGCTCCCAGCGCCAGACCGACCCGCCATTTCCTCGCCTGCCTCACCACGCGACGCCGCACGCCACACGTCACTGCTTGGCCCCCATCTCGGGAGCGGGAGAGCTGTCTTCGGGCGTGGCGTCATGCGATGCCGGCCGATTCTTCTTCGGCGCCATCAGCGCATCGTTGTAGCCGCGCGTGACCGAGACCACCTTGACCTCGTCGCCCTCCAGCAGATCGGCCGGCGGGTTGGCGACGATCTGGTCTTCCGCCTTCAGCCCCTTGAGAATCTGGATCGTCAGGCCGTAATTGATGCCGACCGTGACGTCGATCAGATGCACCCGGTTGTCCACGACCTTCGCGAGCTGCGTGCCCTGCGCGCGGAAGATCAGCGAGTTGAGCGGCACGATCAACACGTTCGGATCGCCGGGAGCGGTGAAATGCGCAGTCGCGTAGGAATCCGGCCAAAGCGACGCATCCGGATTCGCCACCGTCAACTCCGTCGTCACCGTACGCGTCGCGGCATTGAACGCCTGCGCCGTCGTCAGATAATGCGCCGTGTATTCGCGGTCCGGATATTGCGGCACGGTCAGCTTCGCCGCCAGCTTGTTGGAAATCACCGCCGCATAGTCCTGCGGAACGGAGACGAAGACACGCAGCGCATGCATGTCGGCAACGGTGAAAAGCTCCGAGACGCTGCCGCGCGCACTCAGATCGCCGCCGCCCGCGCTCACGTAATCGCCGACATTCACCATGCGCGAGGTCACGACGCCGTCAAAGGGGGCCACGATCTTCTTGAAGTTCTCCAGAGCCTCGTAGCGGTCCACCTCATGCTCGGCCTGTTCGAGCTGCGCCTTCTGCGCGGCGGCGTTGGCGGCCTGGACGTCCACGTCCTGACGCGAGACCGCCTGAGTCCCCCTCAGCGCGGCCCAGCGATTGGCGGTGATGACGGCGAGCTTGTATCGCGCCAGCACGACGTTGTAATTCGCCTTCGACGCCTGGTACAGGGCGTCGAGACTCGGCGTATTGATCTCGGCGAGCAGATCGCCCTTCTTCACATGGGCACCGTAATCCGTGTACCACATCTTCACGTAACCGGAGACCTGCGCGTAGATCGGCGCCTGGTACCAGGCCGCGAGATTGGCGGGCAGGTCGAACTCCCGCTTCGCGGGACCGGCTTGCGGCGAGATCAGCGTCACGCGCGGCCGCGCCCAATCCTCGGCATCCATGGCCAGATGATGCCGATGCGCCACCCGCTCGACGATACCCCAGATCGCCAGGATCACCGCGATCGCGATCAGGAGCAGCACCAACAGCCGCCCGCGACTGCTGGAGGGTCGATCCGGCAGAGAGAGACTCTGCCCCGCATTGCCCTGGCTCATGCCCGCGCTCCTTCCTCAAGGGCCGAGCCGCGCGGCGGATGGCCTGAACCTGATTTCCTGTGATGAACGATGGCGAACACGCACGGCACGAAGAGCAGCGTGGCGACGGTCGCGACGAGAAGCCCCCCGATCACCGCCTTGCCCAGCGGCGCGTTCTCCGAATTGCTGATCGACATGGGCACCATGCCGATGATCATGGCGAGCGCCGTCATCAGGACAGGGCGAATCCGCTCATAACCCGCCTCGACCGCGGCTTTCAGGGCGTCGGCATGCACGTCCATCCGTTCGCGCGCGAAGGAGACGACCAGGATGGCGTTGGCCGTCGCCGTGCCCATGCACATGATCGCCCCCGTCAGCGCCGGGACGGAGAGCGGCGTATGGGTCAGGAACAGCGCCCATGCGATCCCCGCCAGCGCTCCCGGCAGCGCGGTGATGATGACGAACGGATCGAGCCATGACTGGAAGTTCACGACGATGATGAGATAGACGAGCACGATCGACATGACGAGGCCGATGATGAGCTGCGTATAGGCGCTCGTCATCGTCGTCGCCTGCCCACGCAGGGTCAGCCGCGAGCCGTGCGGCAACTCCTTCCGCATCGAATCCATCACCTTCCGCACA
The DNA here is from genome assembly GCF_004346035.1 of Acidomonas methanolica. Lineage (GTDB taxonomy): Bacteria > Pseudomonadota > Alphaproteobacteria > Acetobacterales > Acetobacteraceae > Acidomonas > Acidomonas methanolica. The sequence goes on from NZ_SLZN01000011.1 coordinate 36,465, forward strand.
TCCCGCGACACCTGCCCCAGATCAAGATTCTCGTTCGAGCCGTAGATATCGAAAACCGGCAGGATGTTGTAATGAGCCACTTCCGCCGGCGTGCCGGTGAATGTGATATTCGACAGCGCCGCCAGAAGCTGGGGCTGCATATTCTGCGGATTGCCGTCCCCCCGGTCGATCGGGATCGTCTTCAGATCGTTGAGGGTCTGGAGGTTATAAGCGGGCGTCTGCACGTCGATCAACTGCGACGTGCCCTGCTTGCTGAGATAATACACGATACCGACCTGCGAACTTCCCGAGAGAACCGTCAGGGCGTTCCGCGCCACGTTCTGCTCCGTGATGCCGGTTCCCAGCGCGAAGGAGCGATGCGTCGTGATGCTGATGGTGGGCATCGTCATCGGCTCCTGCACGCTGACATCCGTGAGTCCGGGGATATGGCGCAGCTTCTGGGCCAGCCTGGTGGCGAAGGCGTAGTTCCCGTAAAGATCCCGCCCGATCACCTGCACGTCGATCGGCGAAGGCAGGCCGAAATTCAGAATCTTCGCCGTGAGATCGGCGGGCTGGAACGTGACCTGCGTGCCGGGGAAGGCGTCGGTCAGAATCCGCCGCAAGGCGCGGCGATACTCCGCCGTCGGACTCGCGTCATTCTTCAGCGAGACGGTGATGTCGCAATCCTCCGTCCCCACCGTCGGGCTGGGGATGAAGGCCTGATTCATCTGCGAGAAGGGCAGGCCGCAATTGTTCAGCACGGTCTCGACATTGTCGCCCAGATACCCGCGAATCCTCTTCTCCATCAGAGTGGAAATCTTGCCGGATTCTCCCAGCCGCGTGCCGATCGGCGCGCGCATGTGCAATTGCAGGGAACCGGACCGTATCTCGGGAAAGAACTCCTGCCCCACCACCAGGTAAAGCCCCAGCGACAGCACCGCGCAGACAAGAAATCCGAGCACGAACCGTCCGCGAATGGCCACCAGTCTGACCAGAAGCTCGTAATAGCTGGTGCGGAACGCCGTGAAACGCCGCTCGAACCCTTGCTGGAAGCGCTTGAACGGCCCGGGCGCGCGATGATGCGCCTCCGGATTGCGATGCTCCGCCACCTGCGCCGCGAGCATGAAGTTCGCCATGGTCGGCACGAGGGTCCGCGACAGGATGAACGAGGCGACCATGGCGAAGATGATCGCCTCCGCCATCGGCATGAACAGCCAGCCCGCGACGCCGGTCAGCTCGAAGAGCGGCATCCAGACGATGCAGATGCACGTCGTCGAGACGAAGGTCGGGATGACGATCTGGTTGGCCGCGTCGATGATGGCGAGTTCGAGTTCCTTGCCCATCTCCAGATGGGTGTCGATGTTCTCGATCATGACGGTCGCGTCGTCGACGAGGATGCCGACGGCGAGCGCCAGGCCGCCGAGCGTCATCACGTTGATCGACTGCCCGGCGATCTGCAATCCCGCCACGGAACACAGGATCGCCAGAGGGATCGAGGTCGCCACGATCAGGGTGGAGCGCCAGGAACCGAGGAAGAGCAGCACCGCCAGGCTGGTGAGCAAGGCCGCGATCACCATTTCCCGCACGACGTCGCGCACGGAATCCTTCACGAAACCCGAGGCGTCGGTCAGGATCTTGACGGTCGTGCCGCTGGGCAAAGTCGGCTGGATCTGGGGAAGCAGCGCCTTGATCCCCGCGACCACGGAGAGAGTGGAGGCGTCGCCCGTCTTCATGACCACCATCATGATCGCCTGCCGGCCGCCGACGAGGACGGCGTTGGCCTGCGGCGCGCCGCCGTAATGCACGTGAGCGACGTCCCTCAGATAGACGACCGCGTTGCCGACCTGCTTGAGCGGCAGGTTGTTGAATGTCTCGACCTCGCGCGGCTGGGCGTTGGTCCGGACCATATAGTCATAGGGACCGATTCGCTGATCGCCCGCCGGCAGCACGATATTCTGCTTGTTGAGCGCGTCCGCCACGTCGACGGCGGAGAGGTTGTGCGCCATGAGCTTGGCGGGATCGATATCGACCGTGACATAGTTCGACTGGCCGCCATACGGGTTCGGCAATGCGGCCCCCGCCACGGAGACGAGCTGCGGACGGATGAAGTTCGACGCGACATTGTAGAGGCGAGACCCGCTGAGCGACGCGTTCTGCACCTGAAGCGTCATCACCGGCACGGAGGACGCGTTATAGGTCAGAATCAGCGGCGGCGTCGCGCCGATGGGAAGCTGCTTGATGATCGTCTGCGAGACCGAGGTGATCTGCGTCTGGGCGACCGACGTATTCGTCCCCGGCTGGAAGAACACCTTCACAATCCCGCGCCCGTAATACGAACCGGATTCGATATGCTCGATATTGTTGACCGTTGCGGTCAGCGCACGCTCGTAATAATAGACCACGCGCCCGGACATATCCAGCGGCATCAACCCGCTATATGTCCAGACGACCGCGACGACGGGAATCTTGATATTCGGAAACACGTCGGTCGGCGTCGTGATCGCTGCCCGGATACCGAAGATCAGGATCAGGATGGAGAGAACGACGAAGGTGTAAGGGCGACGGAGGGCAATGACGACGACCTGATTCATGCCGGCCCCCCGCGCCCGCCGCTCCATGTCCGATTAGTCATTACGATCCCTTTCTCCATCTCGCGCAGATCAAAGCGCGATGAGACATCCGCTGTCCATCTCCGTTGCCTTAAAAAAAGAGCAACGGAATTTCAGTTTTCGAGCGATTCCGTTACCGGATCCATGATCGGGGGCGCCACCGGCCGGGAGGCGGCGACGGGCGTTTCGGAGAGTTCCGGCGCGCCCTCCTTCAAGGACGAAAAGGCGATCTCGAACACCGTCCCCGGCATGACCTGCCGATCATACATTGCCGTTATGGAGAGCCGCGCCTCGTGCAGACGCAGAATGGCTCCGACGAGACTCAGGCCCAGCCCGTTGCCCGGAACGTGACGGCTCTTGTCGGAGCGATAGAACCGCCCCATCACAGCCGCCCTTTCCGCGGGCGGGATTCCGATCCCGGTATCGGCGACGCTCAGCAGGACATCACGCTCCTCGCCATCCCTCTCCGGGGGGCCATAGCCTGCGGCGATCGTGACGCGCCCCCCGGCCCCCGTGAATTTCAACGCATTATCCACGAGGTTGGCCAGAACCTCAATCAGCAGATCCCGATCTCCCGTCACCGCGAGGCCGCCGGACGGACAATCGGAGACCAGTTCGAGTCCCCGCGCCTCGGCGATGGGTTCGTAGAGATCGACGATATCGGCCACCAGCGCCACGATGTCCACCCGTCCGAATCCGGCCCGCCGCCGTCCGTTCTCGATCTCGCCGATCCGCAGCAACGCCGTGATGACGACGAAGCACTGGTCCAGATCCTGCATCGCCTGCGCCATGACCTCGCGCAGATGTCCGGCGTCGAGGGACTGGGCCGCCGCGCGCTCCAGCCGCGCCCGCACACGGGAGAGCGGGGTGCGGAGATCATGCGCGATATCGTTGCCGACGTCGCGAATCTCGTCCAGCAGATGTTCCAGCCGGTCCAGCATCCGGTTCACCGAGGCGGCGAGCCGCTCCAGATCGTCGCTTCGTCCCCGGCACGGCAACCGCTCGTGCAGATCGCCTTCCATGATGCGGTCGATCGCCTCGTGCATCCTCTTGATCCGCGCCAGCGCGCGATGACTGAGCACCACACCAGTGGTGAGGGCGAAGACGACCACCGGCACGATGGAAATCAGCATGGCCCGGCGGGTCAGCGACCGCAATTCCCCCAGGAGATGCAGGGAACGCGCCAGCACGAGATAACGGCCTCCCGGCACGCGGACGGCGAGAAAACGCATCTCATAGGCATCCGCCCCGGCGGACTGGAACAGGAGCTGATGCACCGTGCCGTCCGGAACCAGGCCCTGAGGCCATTCCTTGATGTCGCCGGCGATATAGTCCCGACGCGCATCGAACAGCGCCGCGCCGCTCAGCACGCCGCGCAGATCGGCCTTGGAGCGCTCCCGCACGTCGAATTCGAGTTCGGCGGGCGTCTCCGCCTTGAGCGCGCCCGCCGCGCGCGTGAGCACCTCCGCCGCGCGATGCCGCTCGAAATGGGTGAGCTGCACAAAGATCAGCGCGAATTGCAGCACCATTCCGGCAATGATGGCCACCGCCACCGCCAGACTGAGCCGAAAGGTCGCCGTGCGGAAAAGGTCAGTCCGGGACACGCAACATAAAACCCGCCCCGCGAATGCTGTGGATCAAGGGAGCCTCCTCCGGCAGATCGATCTTGCGCCGCAACTTGCCGATATGGACATCCACCAGATTGGTCTGGGGGATGAAACGATAATTCCAGACATCTTCCAGCAGCATGGTGCGCGTCAACACCTGGTCGGGCCGCCGCATCAGATATTCGAGCAGCCGGAATTCGCGCGGCAGCAATTCGATCTCGCGCCCGTCCCGCCGCACCATCCGGTCGATCAGGTCCATCTCCAGCGGCCCGACGCGCAGCATGGTCGCGCGCGTGTCGTTCGGGCGGCGCAGCAGCGCTTCCAGCCGGGCGGCGAGCTCGTCCATGGCGAAGGGCTTGGTGAGATAGTCGTCGCCCCCCGCCTTCAGCCCGCTCACCCTGTCATCCACCGCCGAGAGCGCGGAAAGAACGAGAACCGGCACATTGATGTTCTGCGCGCGCAGCCGCTCGATCACGCCCAGACCGTCGAGCACGGGCAACATGCGGTCCAGCACCATGACGTCGAAATTCTCGTGCATGGCCGCTTCCAGCGCCGCCTGCCCCGTCCCCTCGTGACGGACGGAGAAGCCCCGCGCGGTCAGTTCCTCGACCACCTCCGCGGCCAGCGTGTCGTCATCCTCGACGAAGAGCAAGCGCGGCGCGCCCGCCGCGTCACCCCGCACATCCCCCTGGATATCGGGCCGCTCTTCCCCTGCGATCTCCTTGCTCATCATGTTGCTCTGAATGACGAAGCATGGCGCAAAACGACACTAAATTCGCTTTCACCCAACGCGCTTGCACCTGTTCTGGACGCCATGTCGTGCCTCCTTCAGTCTTCCACCGTCGTCTCGACGAGTTCCGGAAGGTCTTCCTCGGCTTCCTGCACCGCATCCACGGCCCGCAACTTGCGCCCGAGCACACGCGTGCGCCGCCGCGCCTCCTCGATCGTATTGCCCATCGCCCCTGCATTGCGCGCCAGCCGGTCCAGCACGGCGTCCATCTTCAACATCTCCTGCCGCGTCAGGCCCAGCAGCCGGGAGATCGTTTCCGTCCGGTCCTCCAGCGCCAGGGTGACGTAGCCCAGATGCACCGTCCGCAGCAGGGCGGGAATCAGGGCCGGCCCCATGACGATGACCCGATGCACGCGCCCGATCTCGTCGATCAGCCCCGGCACGCGCGCCACCTCGGCATAGAGTCCGTCCGTCGGCAGATAGAGGACGGCGAACTCCACCGTCACCGGCGGGCGGATGTATTTCTCGGCGATCTTGCGCGCCTCCAGCCGCAAGGCGGAGTCCAGCCCGCGCCGCGCCGCGCGCTCGCCCTCGGCATCCGCGCGGTCCACCGCCTCCAGCAGACGCTCGTACGCCTCGGTCGGAAACTTGCTGTCGATCGCCAGCACCGGTGGCGCCGAGCCGCGCACCGGCATCCGCACGGCGAACTCCACCACCTGCCCGTCCTCCCCCACCCGCGCGTTGTGCTCGTAGGAGCCGGGCGGCAGGACATCGTCCAGAATGGCGCGCAACTGCGCCTCTCCCCACCCGCCGCGCGTCTTGACGTTGGAAAAGAGCCGCTTGAGATCGCCGATCTGCGCCGTGACCGCCGTGACCTCGCCGATGGCCTTCTGCATCTGGGTGAACTGCTCGACCACACGCTGGAACGAGGATTGCATCTGCTTCTCGACCGCCTGATGCAACTGCTCGTCCACCGTCTTGCGGATGCGTTCGAGATGCTCGCCATTGACGCGCGCCATCTCTTTCAGCGCCTCGGCCTGCGCCACCCGCGCCTCGGCCTGATCGCGACCGAGGCCGGTCGACAGCATGGCCAGACGGTCGGTGAGCTCCAGCCGGAACTGGTCGAGCCGCCCCGAGAGCGCACGCTCGACATCCGTCAGCGCCTGCTGCGCCCGCCCGGCCTCCGCCCGCCGATCCTCGATCAGCCGGTCCTGCACCGCGCCAAGCCGCACCAGCGCCTCACGCGTGCCGTCATCCTGCGCCGCGCGCGGGCGCAGCCACCCCACGAGCGCGACGAGCACCGCCACACACGCGACGATCCACGGCATCATCCCGGCGAGCGACCCGTCCATCCCGAACCTCCCCGATCCCGGCCGAGTCTGGCCCGGCTCATGGACTCCGGTATAAAGGGCCGCCCACGAAAGAACAAACAGAGATCACGGCTGGAAGACATTTCCATAGGACGCCGCGCCGATTCCCGGGCAGGAGCACGGACCGCCCAGCGGCACGCGAGTCGGCAGTTTGCAGGTATAGAACCCGGCCTTGCAGGTATAGCCATATCCGGCGATCGGCATACCGGCGGGAGTGGGCCCGGCCGCCGCCGTTCCCTCGCAGCCGGACAGGGCCAGCGCGCCGCCCCCCGCCAGGGCGAAAACAGCCGCCAGACGCCCGATACCCAAACGCCCGATACGATGATGAATCCCACGCAACGACATTTCGAAGCATTTCCTTTCGGCAAGAACCCGCGTCGCCCTGAGAACGATGCAGAGGTCATCCGGTTTTTTTTCGAAGACGATTTGAAAATGGTTGATATGTTATATCATACTAAATACATTCTTCCCATGACTGCTGCATCCCGTCTTCTCGCCCTCCTTTCCGCCACAGCCCTCGTCACGCCCGAGCTCGCCCAGGCACAGGAAGCCCCGGCGACACGCGCCCAGACTCCGGCGGCCCCGGCGTCGCGCACCCTGACGCCGGCGCCCACGCGGCAGGCCACGTCGCCTCTCGTCGCCAGCCGCTCCAGCTTCGATAACGGCTCCTCCCGCCAGACGGTCGCTGAAGGCGTCAGGGCAGGCGAGGAACATATCGTCGTCAACGCGAAGCTCGACCAGCAGCGCGCCGCTCTCCAGCCCTCGACCGGCGCCACGATCTATCGCTGGTCCCGCAAGGACATCGAAACGATTCCCGGCGGCGACAACGCGCCGCTCAACTACGTTCTCCTGCAAGCGCCGGGCGTGGCGCAGGACAGTTACGGGCAGATTCATATCCGCGGCGACCATAACGAGGTCCAGTTCCGCCTCGATGGCGTCGAACTCCCCGAGGGGATGGCCGTGTTCGGCCAGACGCTCATGACGCGCTTCGCGCACTCCATGTCGCTCACCACCGGCGCGCTGCCCAGCGAATACGGCTTCCTTCAGGCGGGCGTCATCGACATCACGACGAAGAACGGCAGCGCCGACCCGGGCGGCAACGCCTCGATCTATGGCGGTGCGCGAGACTATTTCTTTCCGTCGCTTCAATATGGCGGCCATGCGGGCAAGTGGGACTACTTCGCCACCGGCGATTTCGTGCACAACCGCGTGGGCATCGAGAATCCGACGCCGAAATTCAACGCCCTGCACGATCTGACGAACCAGTACCACTATCTCGGCCATCTGCGCTACACGGCGAACGAAACCACCCGGATCAGCCTGACGACCGGGGTGTCCAATGCCGAATACCAGTTGCCCAACAATCCGGGACAGCAACGCCAGTTCGCCAATCCGAACTATCTCGGCAGCGCGCTCGAACAAAGCAACTACGGCAGCCTGAACAGCGCCAGCCTCAACGAGCGGCAGAAGGAAATCACCGATTTCGGCATCCTCTCGCTCCAGAAGGACATCGGCCGCACGATCAGTCTCCAGACCTCGGCGGTCGCCCGCTATTCCTCGCTCGGCTACTCGCCCGACCCCCTGGGCGACCTCATCTATAACGGCAACGCCCAACGCGCCCAGCGCTCCGTCTTTTCCTCAGGGTCGCAGACCGACGTCACCTGGCGCGCGGCACCGACCCATACGGTGCGGTTCGGCTATCAGATCTATGTCGAACGCAACATCTCCAAGACGGACTCCACCGTCTATCCGCAGACCGGCGTGGATGCGGAAGGCAATCCCGTCTACTCCGGCAATACGATCAACATCCATGACGGCAACGGCCGCACGGGCTGGCTCTACGGGCTCTATGCGCAGGACGAATGGCGGCCCCTGCGCAATCTGACCGTCAATTACGGGCTGCGCTTCGACGGGGTGGACGAATATACCCATTCCAAGCAGGTCAGCCCGCGCGTCAATATCGTCTGGCGCCCGTGGCGCGGCGGAACGTTCCACGCCGGTTATTCGCGCTATTTCACGCCGCCGCCCTTCGAACTCGTCGGCGGCACGCAGCTCAACAAATTCGCCAACACCTCGGCGGCTCCCGGAACGTTGCAGGACACGACGGTCAAGGCCGAGCGCGACCATTATTTCGACGCCGGTTTCGCCCAGGAAATCCTTCCCGGCTGGCACGCCTCGTTCGACGCCTATGTGAAGCTCGCCAAGAATCTGATCGACGAAGGGCAGTTCGGCTCGCCCATCATCCTGTCCGCCTTCAATTACCGGCGCGGCCAGGTGAACGGCTACGAGGTCGCGACCGATTACGAGCGCGGGCCGTTCAGCGTCTACGGCAACTTCGCCTGGTCGCGCGCCATCGGCAAGGACATCGACTCCGCCCAATGGAATTTCGGCCCCGCCGACCTCGCCTATATCCAGCAGCACTGGATTCATCTCGACCATGACCAGCGCTGGACCGCCTCGGCGGGCGCGAGCTATCGCTTCTGGCACAAGACGGGCCACCCGCTGATGCTTTCGGCCACCATGGTGTACGGCTCCGGCCTGCGTCAGGATTCGGACATCCCCAACGGCGCGTCCATTCCGCAATACGAGACCTTCAACCTCGCGCTGGTGCAGAGCTTCAGGGATCTGTTCCACGTCCCGTTCCTCAAACGCACCCAGTTCCGCCTGGACGTCACCAACCTCTTCGACAAGCGGTACGAGTTGCGTTCCGGCACCGGAATAGGCGTCGGCGCGCCACAATATGGGTTGCGGCGCACTATTCTCACGGGCATCTCACAACGTTTCTGACGGGACTTCCTTCCTGAGTCATCCTATGGTAAAAACCCGGGATGACCAGATGCCCCTCCCAGCGCGCCCAGCGTTTTGCCTTCTGCGCGACGACGCTGCTCGCCACCGCGGCCTGGACGGATATTGCGATCGCCGCACCCTCGCCGCATGGGCACAGGAAGCCGCTCACGCCGAAAGACCGGCAGGTGCCCGCCCAGCCGGCCAGCCGCCTCGAGGAGATCACCGTGACCGCGGAGCGGCGTCAGGCGGACCCGCAGAAGATCGGCACGTCGCTGAGCATCATTTCGGCACGGGAATTGGCCGCCCGCAACGTGAATGATGTGTTCGACCTGCAATATCTCACGCCCTCGCTGCAAATGACGCCGCAATTCGGCAGCGGCCAGCCGGATTTCGAGCTTCGCGGCGTCGGCCATCATGATTACGGCTCCTCGAACGTTTCGCCCGTCGGCATTTATATCAACGAAGTCTCCAACCCGGTGACATGGGCGACGAACGGGCTGATCTTCGACGTCAGCCGCGTCGAGGTGCTGCGCGGGCCGCAGGGCACGCTCTACAGGCGCAACACGACGGCGGGCACGATCAATTTCGTCGTGAACCAGCCGACGGACAGCTTTCACGCCGGGGCGGACGTGCAGTTCGGCGCCTTCAGCGCGACGAAATATGACGGATATCTCTCCGGCCCCGTCGCGCGCGGCGTGAAGATGCGGCTGGCCGGGGAAAGCCAGCAGGGCGGCGCATGGCAATATGACGACCAGGGCGCGCATCTGGGCAATGTGAACCGCACCGCCCTGCGCTGGCTCACCGATCTGCGCCTCTCCGACACGCTCAAGGCGCAGATCGACCTTCACGGCAGCATCGACCGCTCGGACGCGGCGGGGCTGCATCTCTTCTCCCCGCTCACCACGATCGCGGCGACCAACCCCGGCGGCCCCGTCCTGCCGCAGGACCATGACCGCGACATCACCCATTGGGGCACTTCGACCGCCTTCGCGAAGCTGATCGGTGTGACGCCCGACCAGAAGCCCTATCATCATATCGACACCGGCGGCGCGAATATCCGCCTCGACCAGAGCCTGCCCTTCGCCACCCTGACCAATCTCGCCAGCTATAACGTGGCGGACCGCCACGAATACGATAATTTCGACGGCACGTCCCTGAACGTGGCGGATGTCGCCTTCAGGAGCCGCGCCAACGTGTTTCAGAACGAGCTGCGCCTCGTCTCCAGGGGCGATCATCGGCTGAACTGGATCGCGGGCATCTATTACGCCAACGAATATCTGGCCGATCAGTATTTCTCCGGCTTTCTCGACTCGTATCACGTCATGCAGGGCGTGTTCTACAGCGAGAAGGTGAACACGCTCAGCGGCTTCGGCCAGGCGACCTACAGGATTCGCTCCAATCTCTCCCTGACCGGTGGCCTGCGCGTCGAACACGAGGCGCGCGACCTGCATAATTTCCGCGCCTATTCTTTCGCTCCCGACGGCAACGTGCTCAATCCGTCGAACGCGATCGCCAAGCGATCGCTGGTCTATACGCTCCCGTCATGGAAAGTGCAGTTGCAGTACACGCCGACGCGCGACGACATGCTCTACGCCTCCGTTTCGCGCGGCATCAATTCCGGCGGGTTCACGACCTATAACACCAGCAACGCGCATGCCGCCTCCGCGCCGTATCAGCCGGAAAAGCTGCTGGCCTATGAAATCGGCAACAAACTCGACATTCCGGAGGCGCATCTGCGGCTGAACGTCGCGGCCTTTTACTACGACTATCATGACCAGCAGGTGCAATCCGCCGTCGTCAACGCGCAGACGGGGCTGATCGGCGCGATCGTCAACGCGCCGCGCTCCCATCTCGCGGGCGGCGAGTTCGAGATCGACTGGTCGCCGCTCGACGGCCTGACCCTGAGACAATCCGGAAGCTGGGCGATCGGGCAGTTCGACCGGTTCAACGCCGTCTACAGCGCGGAAAAGGTCGGCAACAGCTATCAGGCAGTCTATCAGAACCGCAGGGGCGTCGCCCTGCCCGCTCCGAAACTGACCTTCAACGGCTCCGCGACCTATCGCTGGCGGATGGGCCGCTACGACGCCTCGCTGGGGATCAATTACAGCCTGCGCACGATCTATTATTCGCTTTTCGGGCCGATGTACAACGTGGCAGGCTATACGCTCTGGGGGCTGACCGCCTCCATCGCCCCGCGCAAGGGCTGGTGGTCGTTCAACGCCTTCGGCAACAATATTTTCGACAGGCAGTATGACGTCACACGCAATTTCTTCCTCAGCGGAGACAATATCGCCCTGGCCGGCATGCCCGCGACATGGGGCCTCCGGTTCGCCGCGAAATATTGAGAGGCGCGGCGGAACCATGCAAAGGGCGCAAGCATCATGAGACGGCGTGATTTTCTGACCGGCGGCGCGGCGCTGATCGCGACACCCGCCCTCGCGGCGGGGCCTTACGGCCAGCCCGGACCGCGCAACCTGATCACGGATGTCGCGGGGCTGCGCGTCGGCTGGGCGGACGATCCCCGCGCCTGCACCGGCGTCACGGTCATCCTGCCGGAGGCGCGCGCGGCGGCGGCGGTGGATGTGCGCGGCGGCGGCCCCGGCACGCGGGAGACGGACGCGCTGGCGGGGCAGAATCTCGTCCGTTCCGTGGACGCCGTCGTCCTGTCCGGCGGCTCGGTCTACGGTCTGGCGAGCGCGGACGGCGTCGCAACGTGGCTCGGCGCGCAAGGTCGGGGGTTCGCGCTCGTTCACCAGCCCGGCGTGCCGCCCTCCCCGGTTGTGCCCGCCGCCATTCTCTTCGACCTCGCCAGCGGCGGCGACAAGAACTGGGGCGAGACGCCGCCCTATCGCGCGCTCGGACGCGCCGCCGTTCTGGAAGCCGGCCTCGATTTCCCGCTCGGCACCCATGGCGCCGGCTATGGCGCGACGGCCGGGCGTCTCAAGGGCGGGCTGGGCTCGGCCTCCTACGTGACCCATGACGGCATGACAGTCGGCGCGATCGTCGCCTGCAACAGCCTCGGTTCCGTCATCGCGCCCGGCGGCAAGCGGTTCTGGGCGGGGGCTTTCGAGATCGGCAAGGAATTCGGCGGCCTCGGGCCGCCGGACACCCATGCTCAGGGCGAGGACTGGGGGCTGGCCAAGCTCAACCCGGAGCCGCGTGCGAACACCACCATCGCCTGCGTCGCCACCGACATGACTCTCGACCCCGACGAGCTCAAGCGCGTGGCCATCATGGCGCAGGACGGCCTGCCGCGCGCGATCCGGCCGGTCCACTCGCCCTTCGACGGCGACATCGTCTTCGCCCTCTCGACGGGCCGCAAGGCGATTCCCTCTTCGGGCACGCTGCTGGCGCGCGACCTTACCGTAGCGCGGATCGGGGCGCTGGCGGCGGATGTGCTGGCGCGGGCCATCGCGCGCGGCGTCTATTCCGCGACGACACCGCCCGGGATGAGGGCGAAAGCCTGGACGACCCTTTGAGCCGGAACGGTCCGAGACCGCTCGCGCGCGGGCTGCTCGCGCTCGGCCTTCCCGCGGCGGGAATCCTGGGCCCGGTGACGGTGCTCCTGCTCACCCGCGCGCAATGGTTCGGGCTGCCCGCCGCCGTGCTCTGGCTGTTCGGCTGCCTGCCCCTGACCGCGCTCTGCCTGTTCCTCGCCAGTCGCACCCCATGAGTCGCGCCTCATGAGCCGTTCGCCATGATCGCCGGGTTCGTTCCGGTGCTGCTGCTGGCGCTCGCCCTCGCGATCGGCGCCCGAACCGGCCACCCGTCACGGGACCCGCGCAGCTTCTTCGCGGCGCGCGGACAATTCGGCGCGATCCTCTTCTTCCTCCTCTCGGTCGGCGAAACCTATTCGATCGGCTCCGTCCTCGGTTTCCCCGGTGGCGTGGTGGCGAAAGGGCCGGGGCTGGCCGTCTGGTTCGTCGGGTATATCCTGCTCGCGGCCCCGGTCGGCTTCCTGCTCTATCCGCTCATCTGGCGCGCCGGGCAGCGCAGCGGGGCGATCACCCTCCCCGCGCTGTTCCGCACGCATTTCGGGAGCGCGACTCTGGGCCGCTGCGTGGCCGTACTGCTCGTCCTGCTGATGCTGCCGCTCGGAACAATGCAGATCGTGGGGCTGGACGCCGTGCTGACGCGGCTTCTGCCGGACGGGGGCAAGGCGGGACTCAATCTCCTCGCCGCGGCGCTGGCGCTGCTGTTCGTGGCGCTGGCCGGGCTGCGGGGCGCGGCCTTCGTGTCGGTGCTCAAGGACGTGCTGATGCTGACGGCGGTGCTCGGCGTCGCGGCGGCGGCGCTGCTGGCCTGGCCGCATCACGCGCTCATGCCGGTGGCCCGCGCCTTTCAGGGCGAGGCGGACGTGTCTCCGGTCAGGGAGACGCTCTTCGCGCTCAGCACGATCCTCATCCAGTCGGCCGGATTCTGCATCGCGCCGCAAACCGTCGTCTCGGTCTTTTCCGCGCGCGATCCGCAGACGATCCGCCGGGCGCAGCTCTGGCTGCCGCTCTATATGCTGCTCTTTCCCCTGCTCTTCGCCGTCGCCTGCTACGCCCTCACCCATGACGTCGCGCGCGAACCGGCGGACGGCGTATTCCTGGCGGTGGCGGCGACCGTCCTGCCCGACTGGGCGCAGGGCGTCGTCCTGGCGGGCGTGGCGCTCACGGCGCTGGTCTGGCTGGGGGCGGTCTGCCTCGCGCTCTCCGCCATCGTCACGCGCGACCTGCTCCCCGGCCTTCCGCCGCGGCGGCAACGTCCGGTCGGGGTCGTCGTCGCCGCGAGCTATCTGGTGCTCTCGGTCGCCGGGGCGGCGTGGCACAGCGTGCTCATCGCCAATCTCAACACGCTGTTCTATCTCGGACTCGTGCAACTCCTGCCCGGTCTGGCCGCCATCCTCGCGAATCGTCGCCTGCCCTCAGGCGGCGTCCTGCTGGGCGCAGTCTGCGGTCTCGCCCTGTCGCTCGTCCTGCGCGAGGCGTCCATCGGGTTGTACGGAGTCAATCCGGCCTTTCCCGGCCTGATCCTGAACGCGCTGCTGCTGGGCCTCGTCGCCGCCCGGCGGTCGTCAGCCTGAGCGCCCCGTTTGTCGCACGCCTTCAGCGGACGGGCAGCGCGCGCGGTCCGGCGCTCAGCATGGCGACATGGCGGCGGCACAGGACGAGATCCGGGCTGCCCGTCTGTTTGCAGGCCAGTTCGAGCGCCTGCGTCTCGGCCAGAGCGCGCCGCAGGGCGGGGCCGTTCCAGCGATCGAGCGCCACGTCGAACCGTTCGGCCCGCTTGAAGAAGACCGGCGGCCGCAGCGCCTTGACCGCCTCGGCGCGAGAGACGCCGCTCTCGACCGCAAGCACCACGCGCAGCAGCCGCGTCAGCGCGCTCAGGCAGCCGCGCGCCACGCCGACCGGCGCGATCCCGTCCGCCAGCGCGCGTTCGAGCGCCAGATCCGCCGCCGCGCGGTCTCCGGCCAGCGCGGCGCTGGTCGCGTCCTCCAGCGTCGCCCCGCCCGCATCGCCGATGCAATCCTGCACATCGTCCAGAGTCAGCGCCCCGCCCGGCCCGGCATAGAGCGCGAGCTTGGCGATCTCGCCACGCACCGCCGCGCGATCCGCGCCCAGATGGCCGGTCAGCCAGACCAGCGCGTCACGGTCGATCCGCACGTTTTCCGCCGCCAGCATGTCGCCGACGCTCGCGGCCAGCGCGCGGCCCTCCTCCGGATAGCAGCCGATCACCGCCGCGCGCTTCTCCGCTTCCAGGGCGGCGCGCAGCCTGGAGCGCGAGGCGAGGCCGGGCGCCTCGATCACCACCAGCGTGTCGGACTCGACCGCGAGCGCGCGCTGCACCCCCGGCAGGAGCGAGTCTCCCCCTTCGCGTACCCAGACCGCACGCCGCCCGCCGATCAGGGAGAGCGCGCCGGTCTCCTCCTCCAGCCGGTCATGCGCGTCGCGGTCGAGTGCGGCAACGCGGAAAGGATCGTCGAGGCTCTCCGCTACGACCGTGACCGCCCGGGCCGCGCGTTCGCGGATCAGCCCGGTATCCTCGCCATGCAACAGGATGACGCGCCACTTTCCCGCCTCGGCCAGCGCCTTCGCCGCTCCGCGCGCATCGATCTTCATGCCACGTTACGGTGCACTGAGACCGAGCGGAGACCCGTCCCGCCCCGTCGCCGCCGCCGGAACGCCGTCAGGTCCGGCCTTCTGCGTCGGCTGTCCGTTCGCCGTCGGCATGCCGTTGGGATCGAAATAGCTTGCCCGATCCTGCATGTTGGCCTGGGCAGGCTTCACGTGGGAACGGAACCAGACGGCGACCTGCTGGGCGATATCCGTCGCAAGGGTCTTGGCGACACGCCCTTGCGCCGTCTCGTGGTTCAGCGTCAGGGCGAAATATTGTTCGTACTGGGTGTTGATGCCGTCGAGCGTCGAGGCGTCGCCTTCCGCCAGCAGGACGGGGATGTCCGCGACGGTATAAAGCTGCCAGTGCGCCGAGCCCGTCTCGCGCATCCGTCCGGACGTATTGTCCGGGTGAATGTCGATCGACTGCGCCCCGAAACCGGGAGCGACCCTCAACGTGTACCCTTCCGGCGCCTGCTGGCTCGCCCCTCCCAACGTCTCCTGCAAGGCGAGGCGGAGTTCCTGCCCGGCGCGCCCGGGGATGTTGGCGACATAGACATCCTGCAACTGTTGCGCGGCATCCACGCCGCTCCCCTGCTGGCCATAGAGCGGCTGGAAGCCGCAACCTCCCAGAAGCAGCAGAAGGGGAAGCGCGCGACGCATCGTCTCAGCCCGCCACGACGAAATTGACGATTCGGTTGGGCACATGCACCCGCTTGACGATACGCTTGCCCTCCAGCATGCGCGCCACGTTCGGCTCGGCCTCCGCGAGCGCCAACACCTCCGCGGCGGGCGCGTCCGGCGCGACCTCGATCGTGCCGCGCAGCTTGCCCATCACCTGCACGCCCAGCGTGATCCGCGTCACCGTCAGCAGTTCGGGCTCGGCCTCCGGCCAAGGCCGTTCGACCACCATCGGGCCGCCCGGCTCCAGCAGCGCCATCATCTCCTCGGCCAGATGCGGCTGCATCGGCGCGCAGAGCAGGCAGAGCGCCGTCGCCGCCTCGCGTCGCGCCGCCGCGACGCCGGGAGCGTCGGATTTCTCCGCCTCCACCAGCGCCGAGGTCAGTTCGTGGATGCGCGCGACGGCGACGTTCGGCGTGAAACTTTCCAGCGCCTCGGTGACGGCGGCGATGGTCCGATGCGTGGCGCGGCGCAGTTCCTCGCCGCCCGGCCCGTGCGCGGATGCGGCCCCGTCCCGCGCCGCGACGCCCGCAACCAGACGGAACAGCCTCTGGCCGAAGCGCGCGGCGGCGGCGACGCCCGCCTCCGTCCATTCCATGTCCCGCTCGGGCGGGCTGTCGGACAGCACGAACCAGCGCGCCGTATCCGCACCGAAACGCTCGACGATGGCCGTGGGCGACACCGTGTTACGCTTGGACTTGGACATTTTTTCCGAGCGGCCGACCGTGACCGGCTGACCGTTGTCGCGCCGCACCATGCCGTCGCCGCGCTTCTCGACATCCTCCGGCGCCAGCCAGCCGCCAGCGTCGCGATAACTTTCATGGGTGATCATGCCCTGGGTGAAGAGCCCGGCGAAGGGCTCGTCCACGTTGAGATGCCCCGTCTCATGCATCGCGCGGGTGAAGAAACGGGCATAAAGCAGATGCAGGATCGCATGCTCGATGCCACCGATATACTGATCCACCGGCAGCCACGCATCCGCCGCCGCCACATCGGTCGGCGTCCCGGCATGCGGCGCGGTGAAGCGCGCGAAATACCAGGAACTGTCGACGAACGTGTCGCAGGTGTCGGTCTCGCGCGTCGCGGGGCGACCGCATTTCGGGCACGCGACATGCTTCCATGTCGGGTGGTGGTCGAGCGGATTGCCCGGCCGGTCGAAGGTCACGTCTTCCGGCAGCACCACCGGAAGCTGGTCGTCCGGCACGGGCACCGCGCCGCAGGTCTCGCAGTGGATGACCGGGATCGGGCAACCCCAGTAGCGCTGGCGGGAAATGCCCCAGTCGCGCAGACGCCAGTTCACCACACCATGCCCGACGCCCATGGCCTCCAGACGCTCGATGGCGCGGCGCTTGCCTTCAGTCGTGCTCAGCCCGTCGAGGAAGCCGGAATGGATCAGCGTGCCCTCGCCCGTCACCGCCGTCGCGCCGATGGTGAAGCTCTCCGCATCCTCGCCGGGCGGCAGGATGACCGGCACCACCGGCAGGCCGTATATGCGCGCGAAATCGAGATCGCGCTGGTCGCCGCACGGGCAGCCGAACACCGCGCCGGTGCCGTATTCCATCAGCACGAAATTCGCGATCCAGACGGGCACGGTCTGATCGGGCCGGAACGGATTGGCGACGCGCAGCCCGGTGTCGTAGCCGCGCTTCTCCGCCATCTCGATCGCCTCTTCCGACGTGCCGAGACGCTGGCATTCCTCGATGAACGCCCGCGCGCCCGCGTCGCGCCGCCCGACTTTCGCGGCCAGCGGATGATCGGCCGCGATCGCCACGAAGCTCATGCCGAACAGTGTGTCCGGCCGCGTGGTGAACACCTCCACCGCATCGAGATCGCCATCGAACCCGTCCGGCGGCGCTTCGAGCGGGAAACGCAGCCGCGCGCCCTCTGACCGTCCGATCCAGCGTTCCTGCATCACGCGAACGCGCGCGGGCCAGCGATCGAGCGTTTCGAGCCCTTCGAGCAGCGGCCCAGCGAAATCCGTGATCTTCAGGAACCACTGCGACAGGCGCTTCTTCTCGATCAGCGCTCCGGACCGCCAGCCGCGCCCGTCCACGACCTGCTCGTTGGCCAGAACGGTCTGGTCCACCGGGTCCCAGTTGACCGCCGATTCCTTGCGCTCGACCAGCCCCGCGCGCCACATGTCGAGGAACAGCTTCTGCTGCCTGCCGTAATAGTCCGGCAGGCAGGTCGCGATCTCGCGGTCCCAGTCCAGCGAAAAGCCAAGACGCTGCAACGTACCGCGCATGGCGGCGATATTGTCCATCGTCCAGGCCCCGGGATGCACGCCGCGCTCCCGGGCGGCGTTCTCTGCGGGCAGGCCGAAAGCGTCCCAGCCCATCGGATGCAGCACCGAGAAGCCTTTCGCCCGCTTGTAGCGCGCCACCACGTCGCCCAGGGCGTAATTGCGCACATGGCCCATGTGAAGCTGGCCGGAGGGGTAGGGAAACATCTCCAGCACGTAGTATTTCGGCCTGTCCGCGGGCGGATGGTCCGCCGCCGCGAAAGAGCGCGCCCGCGCCCATGCCTGCTGCCAGCGCGGCTCGGCCTCCGCGAAATCGAAGCTCAATCTGGAATCGACGGCAGCCGTCTCGTTCTCGTTCATGTCATCCATCATGCGCCGCGCCCGCCACGCGGCCCAACCTTCTGCAGAAAAACGCCCCGCCCGCGACGGCGAGGCTTGTCGGATTCACCGTGGCTCCGGCGTGTGTCCCGGCCTCAGTCGCGATCGCCGTTATCGGCGCGAAGCTGCCGCGCGCGGCTCAGAATCCGCGCCGTGATGTCGGAGACCGTATTCGTCGCGACCGGCGTATCCACCCATTCGCCATCCTGCTTCACCTGCCGGAACACGGAGATCCGAAGCGCGTCCGAGCGCAGGCGGCGGTCAAGCACATACGCCACGATCTTGAAGCGCTCCCCGTTCGTCGCGGGCGGCTGATACCAGTCGGTGAGGATCACGCCGCCGACCGCATCCGCCGAGGCGAGCGGCATGAAGGAAAGCGTGTCGATCGCCCCGCGCCAGAGATAGGCGTTCACCCCGCCCTGCAACTGGTCGTCCCCGCCCGTCGCGCCGCGATCGAATTCGGCCAGATGGTTGCGCGGCGCGGCCAGCCCGCCTGGATTCCGGGCGGTGCCGCATCCCGCAAGCGCCAGGAGCGCGGCGAAGGCCGCCCCTCCGCGCATGGCAGGACGGGCTGCGCTGCCCAAAGACGTAGAGAAGACGGTCGAACGAAGCATGAGCGACATGATGACCCTTCAAGGGCGGCCGGGGCCGGATGACGGAAAGGGCGACTGGCACGAAGCCGCCTTGCGCATCAGCCTACATATCCCGACGCACCGGCCCCGCCAAGCGGCCCCGTCGCCACGATGCCGGCCCCGACGAGACCTGCCTCCGCCTTGTCCGGCAGCCCCGCCTTGCGCAACGAGGCCGAAAGCCAGGCCAGATCGGCGTCAGGGAGAAAACCATGCGTGGCCAGAATCCGCTCGACGCCCAGTTCCGGACTGGTCCGGCGCAGTTGCATGCGCGCCTCGGTCGTGGAAGGCGAGTCGATGGCCGCCTCCATCGCCAGACGATAGACCAGCGCAAGGGTGTTGCGGGGGTAGAGCCCGACGACCAGCGTGATCAGCCGGCGCGCCTCCTCCGCCTGCCCGACGAGGAAGAGCAGCAGGGCGGCCGTCGCATCCGACAGAACCGCGACAGGTATCTCGTGGCGCATCGCGATGTAGAGGGCGAGCACCTCGACCGCTTCGTCCTTCCGTCCCTCGCGCAAGGCCATGATCGCGTCCATCACGGCGCCCAAAGGGACGTTCGGCTCCTGACCGGCGACGACACGCTGCCGGTGGATATCGATGAAGATTGCGGCCTTTTCCGTCTGGCCGGGCGTCAGCAGGGATTGCATCGCCATCAGCAGCAACGCCCAGCCGTTTTCCGGCGAGACGAGCTGATAGCGCTGGATCGCGGATAACAGCCGCTCCATCCCCGCCGTCTCGTCGTCCTGAAGGAAGATGGTGACCCGGCCCAGCTCGAACAGTGCGGATACGAAACAAAAGAGCGGCGACTCCGCATCCAGCCGCGCCGCACGACTCAGGAGCATCTCGATTTCGTCGATCAGGCGGTTGTCGCAGCGCAGAGTCAGCATCAGGGCGCGCAGCACGAGGCCGCCCGCATTCAGTTCCCGCGCAGGGCGGCTGGCGCTGCGGCGGCCCTCATGCTGCAACACCGCCCAGCAGAGCGCCTCGACCAGCGGGCGGACGCGCCGCCGCATCTCGTCCTGCGCTTCGATGACCGTCGGTTCGGGCAGATCGATGCTCGCAGCCCAGACGATCGTCGGCACCTCGCGCGAGACGTCCAGCAGACGCGTGACGAAACGCGCGCCCGACACGCCGATGCGCAGCATGCCGCGAAGGACGAATTGCGCGCCCGCCTTCCGGGCGAAGCCCAGCTCCTCCTGCATGGCGCCCGGATGCTCCGGCGGCGGAATGACCCTCAGGAACTGGTGCGTGACGAGCATCTCGTCGAGACCGTCCAGAATCGCCTCGACGGCGGGCGCGAAAGCGGGGTCCGGCGATTCGATCGGCAGCGCCATGAGCGTTGCGACGGTGGGAAGCGTCGGGGTCAGCAAAATCTCCCCGAGAGTCGCGCTCGGCGTGTCGAGCGGCGGCGTCTCCAGATGCTCCCCGGCATTCGGCCGCCTCGCGCGCAGGGCGTCGATCACGCGCAGCGTCGCCGGGCCGGGCGGCTGGCCCGTCCGGCTCTGGAAGAAGCGCAGGGCCTCCTCGGCATGAAGCAGCGCCTTGGTCTCGTCGCCCTGCGCGAGCGTCGCCTCGATGCGGCCGCGCCAGCCGGGCTCGCTGCATGCGTCGAGCGTCAGCAGGCGCTCGGCGGCCTGCAGGCGGACGGCCGGGTCGGAATGCTCCTGAACCGCGGCGATCAGAACCTTTTCCACATGCTTGACGATCCGCGCCGCATGCTCCTCGCGCCAGAGGTCGAATGCGGGGTCGATATTGCCGAGATCGTGCAGCAGCGGCTTGAGAGGGAACTCCAGTTCGTCAAGAGCGGCCAGCCCCCCGGCGTAAAGGCGTTCCACATCGACCGAGGTCAAGGCGGGTTTCAGCGTCAGGGCATGGCGCTGGACGTCGATGATATCCACGCCGAACGGCCCGAGAGCGCTGAGCAGGCGATGAATTTCCTGCCGCAGAGACGCCCGGGCCAGATCGTCGGGGCGGCGGCTCCAGAGCAGCGCGGCCAGTTGCGCGCGGGAGACGGGCCGGCGATCGGCGAGCGCCAGGATCGCCAGCAGCCCCCGCGTCTTGCCCCCGACGGGAAGGAGACTCTCCCCCACGAGGGATCGGGCTTCCATATTGCCGAGGAGACGGACTCTCAACAGCGTCGTGTCGGATGGAGGCACGCCGCGCCGCGCTGAATCAAACATCAATCTCTTGCGCCCTCCAGTCTGATGACGTCCGGCGGCTTTCTCTGTCGCGCCCCCAGCGGGGTGGCCGGGGGACGCTCCTATACGTTAGCGATACAAAAAAGCAATAATCCCCATACGCCCCGTAGCGTTGTCTGCTCCGCCATGTCGCTCGTGTCTTCACGTCATCTGTCCAGATCGTCCGCCCTTCCCACCATCGACTGTAGCACCGCATCTGCCCCGAGCGGTTGGAGCAGCGTGCGTTCTCAATAATCCGCCGGGTATATTACATCAGAGTCGCCGATCCGTCCTCCCCAATTAGTGCGTCGGGCATACCTCAATTCGACTGTCCGCGCCGTCGGGAATGGTTCGACCCAGTAACCTTGGCCCAGTGGCCCGTGCCCAATGGCCCGTGGCGGGGAGCCGGAGGGCGGGTGAAATCCGGACATCGGACCGGAGCGCGCCCGATCCGTCGCAGCCCTTGCCCCTCCCAGCCCGGTAAGCTAAGCAGAGGCCGTGTGTCCGCGTAGCTCAGCAGGATAGAGCACAGGATTCCTAAGGCTTGAATTGGGCGTCACGGCGGGAAACCCCATGGCGGAACCACTCAAATTCGGGGAACGCTCCGGTTCCGGCCTCCAACGCCGGGGACCATGCCAATCCCGAGCCAAGCCCGCTCTCCCGGCCAGCCGGGCGACGCGGGAAGGTGTAGAGACTGTACGGGTGGCGCCTGTCGGCCTTGCGGCCCATGGCGAAGAGACAGTCCAGACCACGAACGTCCCCGTCCTTTCGGGTCGGGCACGGCGGCGAAAGTCGAAGTGGTATGAATCCTGGGGCCGTGGGTTCGAATCCCGCCGCGGACACCATGACCTTCCCTGACGGGAAGAGCCGCCAAGCGCGGACTGCATATCTGCCATGAAAAAAAGAGCAGCCGTTTTGCTGTTCCCCGCCCGCAGCACAATGCCGATCGCGAGTCGAATCGCTTCGGAACTGTTTCATACCCCCATCGCCGAAGATCCGATGTCGGAACGATCCACCTCTTGATCCGGCGCATGTTCTGGTCTAGGTTTATGGCTCAATGCCACATTTCGAAGCCGCCTCTCTCACTCAGAGGGCGGCTTTTTTTATGGGAGCGCTTCCGATGAGCGATCTTCATTCTCCTCCGTTGTCCCGGCGCAGCCTGTTCGCCGCCGCCGGCGCTCTGGCGCTCGGCGGATGCAGCGTGACGTCTGGCGGCGGACTCATCACGGTCACGCTGGAGGTGCGGGTCTTCGCCGCAGACGCCACCATGGCCCTCGATGTCGTCCGGACGATTCTCGGCTTCTCCGCCCTTCCCGCGGCGCTCGTGACCGCAACCAGCCGGGGTATCGCCCTGATTCAGCAGGGTCTGGCGGATTTCACCGCTTATGCGGGAGACGAGGCGAGCCTGAGCTTCGCCACCTCGAACGTGCCCGCGGCGATCACCAGCGTCATCACCGATATCCGCGCCGTTGCATCCGACATCGCCGCCACCCTCGACAACACCGCCCTCGCCGCGACGCTCGCCGCACAGATCCGCCTCGTTGCCTCGGATGTGGCGCAGGTCGCGACGATCCTCGGCGACCTCGTCTCCGCCGCGATGGGAGCACCCGGAGACGCGCAAAGCCGGATCGCGGCCATCAAGGCGCGGCACGGCCTCATCTGACGTCTTCGATCGCGATATTTTCGGCCCCTCTTTCCAGAAAGACGACATGTGACGATTCTGACCGCACTCCCCCGCCTCGGCACGCGTCCGGCCGTGCTGCGCCCGCGCCAGCCACGTCTCGATCATCTGCCCATGATGACGCGCGCAGCACCTGCCGTGTTGCGGCGCGACGGGATCGATCCCGCGCCGATCATGGCTGACAACGACAGGATCGGCGACTGCACCGCCGCCGGTCTCGCCAATGCCGTTCGGGCCGTTTCCGCCCTGAACGGCTTTCAGACCCCCGTGACGACGCGGGAGGTCGTCGCCTTCTACAGCGCGTCCACCGGCTATACGCCCGCCGACCCGGCCAGCGATCGCGGCGGCATCGAAACGGACGTGCTGGCCCATGCCGCGCTGCATGGCTACGCGCTGGAGGCGCAGACGCTCTATCCGCTCTGGGGCACGATCGAACCGGGCCATTTCAACAGCCTGCGTCTGGCGGTCTCGGCGCTGGGCGTCGTCTATCTCGGCGTGGAACTCGCCATCGCCGACCAGGCGGGACTCGGCGGCATCTGGGACACCGAAACGCCTGACTCCCTCGGCGATCGCACGCCCGGCTCCTGGGGCGGACACTGCCTGTTGCTCTGGGCGTATGACGGGACCGGCGACGAGGACACCGTGACGCTTCTCACCTGGGGCACGACGCAGCGCGCCACCTGGCGCTGGCTCCGCTCGCGCATGACGGAGGCGCACGGGCTGCTCTGGCCCCAACTCGCCTCGCCCGCCCCGTCCTTTCTCAGCGTCACGGACATCGCGCTGATTCGCTCGGCCAACACGGCCTTCCTGAACGGCACGCTGGTCTGAGCCCGATCCCGTTCGAACGGGATCAGTCGAACGGGTGGTGCGCTCCAGCCGATGCGGGCTTCGTCATTTGTCCGCGACGACGTCGAACCCGGCTTCCTCGACGGTCTGGCGAAAGGCGGCGGGCTTCACGCGCGTGGGATCATACTGCACGCTGACCTTGCCGCCTTCCAGCACCACATCGGCCGTTTCCACGCCGGGGACCGCCTCCAGCGCGGCTTTCAGGTTCTTCACGCACCCGCCGCAGGTCATGCCTTCGACCGTGAGATGTGCCGTATCCGTCATCATCATGTCTCCTTGTTATCGACAGCGTCATACGTCCCACCGGGCATCTCCGCCAGTTCTTCCCTGAAGATGCCTTCAGACCCCGCGTGGCCGCCAGCGGTTGAGCAGCAGGGAATTGCTCACGACGCAGACCGAACTCATGGCCATCGCCGCCCCGGCTATGACCGGAGTCAACAGGCCGGACGCGGCGAGCGGGATGCCCAGCACGTTATAGACGAAGGCGAAGAAAAGATTCTGCCGGATCTTCGCAAGCGTGGCGCGGGAGAGATCGATGGCGTCAGGCACGCGCCTCAGTTCGCTGCTCACCAGCACCACCCCGGCCGTCTCCATCGCGACCGCCGTCCCCGCGCCGATGGCGAAACCCACATCCGCCGCCGCCAGCGCCGGCGCGTCGTTCACCCCATCGCCCACCATGCCGACCACAGCCCCCTCCCGACGCAGCGCGGCCACGGCGTCGGCCTTGTCCGCAGGCAGGACGCCGGCCCGGTACTCGTCAAGCCCGAGTGCGCGCGCCACTTCCGCCGCAGCGCGCTCATTGTCGCCCGTCAGCATCGTCACGCGCAGCCCGATCGCCTTCAGCGCCCGCACCGCCTCCGCCGCATCCCCCCGCAACTGATCGCCCAGCGCGATCAGGCCCAGCGGCGCGCCGTCCAAGGCGACGCCGATCACGGTCCCGCCCTGTCTTTCCATCTCCGCGACGATCTGCGCGTCCAGCACAACGCCGCCCTGCGCGAGAAAGCGCGGCGAGCCGAGCAGGGCCGGTGCGCCGTCGAGTTCCGCCGCGATACCCTGCCCCGGCACCGCGCGGAACGACGTCACCGGCGACGCAACCACGCCGTCCTTCTCCGCCCGCGCCATGACGGCCCGCGCCAGGGGATGCTCCGATCCGGCTTCCAGCGCCGCCGCCACGGTCAGGAGCCGCTTCTCCGCCACACCCGGCGCGGGAACGAGCTTGCGCACCTCCGGCCGTCCCTCGGTCAGCGTGCCCGTCTTGTCGAGCGCCAGGACGGTAAGTTTCTGCGCCTGCTCCAGCGCCGCCGCGTCGCGGAACAGAATCCCGTTCGCAGCCCCCCACCCCGTCCCGACCATGATAGCCGTCGGTGTCGCCAACCCCAGCGCGCAGGGACAGGCGATCACCAGCACCGCCAGAGCCGGGTCCAGCGCCCGGAGCGCCGATCCGGCCACGATCCAGCCGACCGCGAAGGTCAGCACCGCCAGACCGACGACCACCGGCACGAACACCCCCGCGACCTTGTCCGCCAGACGCTGGACATGCGGCTTCGATCCCTGCGCCTGCTCGACCATCCGCACGATCGCCGCCAGCGCCGTCTGCGCGCCGACGCCCGTCGCCCGCGCGCGCAGGAGCCCGGTCGTGTTCAGGGTCCCGGCGAAAATCGTCGCCCCCGCCTCCCGCAGGACAGGAACGCTCTCGCCGGTCAGCATGGATTCGTCGATCTCGGACCGCCCGTCGATCACCGCCCCGTCCACCGGCACGCTCTCGCCGGGACGCAGGACGAACACGTCGCCGACCCTCACCGCGCTCACCGGAACGTCGCTGACCACTCCCTCCCGATCGAGATGGGCCACGGCGGGACGCAGTTGCATCAGCCGCGCGATCCCTTCGCCTGCGCGCCGTCGCGCCCGCGCCTCCATCAGCTTGCCGAGCGACACCAGCGTGATGATCGCGGCGCTCGTCTCGAAATAGAGCGGACGATGCAGCCCGAACAGCACCACGACGGCGCTGTACCCCCAGGCGATGCTGGTTCCCAGCACGACCAACACGTCCATATTCGCCAGCCCGCCCCGAATGGAGGCCCACGCGCCGCGATAGAAATGGCCGCCGCAGAGAAACTGCACGAGCGTCGCCAGCACGAGCTGGACGAGCGGCGGCACGACCGGCAGCCCCGCCGCCATGGCGACCATGTCATAGAAAAAAGGCAGCGTGAGCGCACAGGCCAGCAGGAAACGACGGCGCTCCAGCCGCCATGTGTCCTGATGGGCGTCCCGCGCCTCGCCCACCGGCTCCGCGCCGAATCCGGCCTTGCCGATCGCCGCGATGATCTCCTGTTCCGAGGCCCGATCCGGCGCATAGCGCACATGCGCCCGCTCGCTGGCGAAATTCACCGCCGCCTCGATCCCGGGCTTGCGGTTCAGCACTTTCTCGATCCGCGCCGCACAGGCCACGCAACTCATGCCTGAAATGGCGAGATCGAGCGTGGCTTGACCGGCAGGGGCGGCATCGAGACGGGACATTGGCAGCTTTCCTTTGGTCGCGCTCCGCCAGATAAGGTCCCGGATCAGGATATTTTCAAGAAACCGGCGTCAGAAGGACACAGGAACCGTGGCCGAAACCGGCGCGAAGAGCGCATGCAGCAGCACCATCAGCAGCAGAAGGCCGATCAGCACGCCGAAAATCCGCCCGAACCAGCGGAAAGCCAGCACGATCAGCCCCAGCAGCAGCAGCGCGAGCAACGCCGTCGCCACCTGCCCGCGAATCCCGATATCGAAGAGCAGCACCCGCGCGCCGTGCTCGATCACCGCGATCACCGCGACGATGATGCCGAACAGCATGAAAAGAATGCCGGACAGGAAAGTGAAGATATGATCCATGTCCGCAACCTTATCGCATCGTTGCGCCCTCTGCCAGCGGAGCCCCGCCGACCCGACACGTCGTGATGCGTTCTCTCGCCGCCAAGGATTGCCTTCCACCTCCGGACGGGGACAGATGTACGCCCGATTCGCACACAGGAGACCGACGTGTCGCCCTCCCGCCCCAGCTTCCTCTTCGTCTGCACCGGCAATATCTGTCGTTCGCCCCTGGCCGAGGCCGCCATGCGGGCCGAGGCGGAGCGGCGCGGCCTGAGGCTGGACATCGATTCGGCGGGAACCGGAAGCTGGCATGCCGGAGAAGCCCCCGATCCTCGCGCCCGCGCCACGGCGCGCCGCTACGGGCTGGATATCGACGCCTTGAGCGCCCGGCAGATCGAGGCGGCGGATTTCGAGCGCTTCACCCATATCCTCGCGCTGGATGCGAGCCATCTGCACGCCTTGCGCCGCCTCGCCCCGGCGGAGGCGCGCGCGAAGATCACGCTGCTGCTCGACCATCTTCCCGGCCGCGAAGGAAGCGACGTGGACGATCCGTATTTCGGCCCCGCCAGCGGCTTCGAGATCACATGGCGCGACGTGTCCGAGGCCTGCCGTCACCTCGCCGCACGCACGCTCGACGGTCCGTGAGGCGGGCCCCGGGAGGCCGCGCCCCGTGACGCCGCGTGACGCCGCCGCCCTTCTGCGCGCCACGATCACCGCCGCCACGCCGCTGGGTGGCGGTGATCTCTCCGAAGTCATGGCGATCACTTTCCAGCGATCCGGCGAGCCGCCACGGGAGGCCGTCGTCAAGACTGGTCCCTTCCCGCCCCGCGAGGCGCGCATGCTCGACCGACTGCGCGCGGCGGGCGCGCCGGCTCCCCCCGTTCTGGCCGTGGATGACGCGCTGCTCGTCATGGAACGCCTGCCCGCGAACGGCTCCCTTTCCCGCGCATGGGCCTCGCTCGGCCACATCCTGCGCGCGTTGCACGCGGCGCCCGTGCCGGAGACGCTTTACGGCTGGGACGAGGAATACGCGTTCGGCACGCTCGCCATCGCCAACGCGCGCGGCGCGGACTGGGCGGAATTCTGGCGGGACCGCCGGATTCTCTGCCATGCGCCCTTTCTGCCGACCGATCTCGCCCGCCGCCTCGACCGTCTCGCGGCGACGCTGCCCGCCCGGCTCCCCGCCGCGCCGCGCCCGAGTCTGCTGCATGGCGATCTCTGGAGCGGGAATGTACTCGTCGCGCAGGAGCGGATCAGCGGACTGATCGACCCGGCCTGTTGCATCGGCCATCACGAGGCGGATTTCGCCATACTGACGCTCTTCTCCCGCCCGCCGCCGGCGTTCTGGACGGCCTACGGCCCGCTGGAGCCCGGCTGGCGGGAACGCGTCGCGCTGTACCGCCTCTGGCCGGCGCTCGTCCATCTCCGCCTTTTCGGCGCGTCCTATCGGCCGCTGGTGGAAGACTGTCTGGAGAATCTGATATGACGGAGCCCATGACCGAACGCCCGCAGATCCTTCAGATCGACCCGCTGACGCGCCCGGTGCAGGAACGGCTCGACGCCGCCTTCACCGTCCATCGCTTCCAGTCCCTCGATGCGCTCGCGCCCGTCGCCGCCGCCATTCGCGGTGTCGCGACCAGCCCGTTGAGCGGCCTGTCCTCCGACATCATCGACACCTTGCCGCATCTTGAATTCGTCGCCGTCAACGGCGTGGGGATGGACAAGATCGACCTCGCCGCCTGCAAGCGGCGCGGCATCCATGTCACCGCCGCGACAGGCGTGCTGAGCGATGACGTGGCGGATATGGCGATCGGCCTCATGATCGACGTGCTGCGCGGCATCTCCGCCGGAGACCGCTTCGTCCGCGCCGGGAAATGGGGGCGTGAGCCGGTGCCGAACGCCCGCACCCTGACGGGCAAGACAGTCGGCGTCGTCGGGCTGGGCCGCATAGGCCGCGCCGTTGCCGAACGCTGCGCCGCGCTGAAAATGAAGAGCGCCTATTTCAGCCGATCCCGCAGCGCCGACGCGGCCTATCCCTATTACGCGTCGGCCCGTGCCCTGGCGGAGGCGAGCGACGTGCTGGTGCTCGCCGTTCCGGGCGGCCCGGAAACGACGAAGATGATCGACGCGGAGGTGCTGAACGCCCTCGGCCCGAATGGCTATCTGGTCAATATCGCGCGCGGGAGCGTGGTGGATGAGGAGGCGCTCGTCGCCGCCCTTCGGGAGAAACGCATCGCCGGAGCCGCGCTGGACGTGTTCGCCGACGAGCCGCATGTGCCCGAGGCTCTGCTGACGATGGAGAACGTCGTCCTGCAAGCGCATCGCGGCTCCGCGACGCGCGAGGTGCGCAAGGCCATGGGCGATCTGGTGGTGGACAATCTTCTGGCGCATTTCGCGGGCCGGAAGCCGCTGACCCCGCCGGTCGTCTAACGGGCGGGTGCGTAATGGGCGGCGAGGGCGGCCTCACGCCTCCGCCATGCCCTCCAGCAGCCGCGCGATCGCTTCCGCGCCGGGGTCCGGAATATCGCGAAGCTGCGCCTCCGGCACATAGGCGGCGCGACCGGCCCGCGCCGGCATGGCCCGGGTGGCGTCCGCGCCCTTGCGCGCCGCCTGAGCCGCGCGGGAGAGCAGCGCCGCCGCGTCGCCCTCCGCCTGCACCGCGTCGATCGCCGGGATCAGCGCGTCCAGCATGGTCCGGTCGCCCGGCTTCGCGCCGCCATAATCCTGCATCCGCGCGACGCCCGCGGCCAGCCCCGCCCGCCAGTCGGCCTTCTGTCCCGCCGCCGCGAAAAGAATGGAGAGCAGCACGCCGCTCGACCCACCCGCATGGCGGGACAACAGACGCCCGAACGTCGCGAAAAGCGCCTGCGGTTCGGCCAGAGGCAATTTGTCCAGATGCTCCAGCACCATCCGTGCGGACTCGGCGAAGGTGGACCCCGCGTCGCCATCGCCGATTTTCGCATCCAGCGCGTTGAGGGCCTGCTCCTGGCCGATCAGCACGTCCGCGCCCTTGCGGATCAGCCGCTCCAGCAGGGGGTTGGCGGAGGGCTTTGACGGGAACGTCCCGGGCAGTTCGGGAACAGGCGCGGTGACGATGGCGCCGAAGGACGCGATTCCCGGCCAGGCCGACGGCTCGACGGGCGAGGCCAGCGCGTCGAGAAACGCCTTCCGCGCCGGGATCGCCGTGAGCGAGAAACCCGACATATCGAGCGCGGTCATGACCGGAGCCGGACCGATGACCGCCTGCATGCGCCGGGCCAGCCGCGTGCGGGCCAGCGCCGCCATGAGAATCTGTCCCTCGATCACCGGCACGGCGCCCAGCATGTTGAGCAGCACCACCTGCGGGCCGTCTTCCAGCGTCGCGTCCAGCCTGTCGGCGGCGAGCGCCGTCAGCGCGTCCACATCGGTCACGTCGATCCTTTCGGCCCCCGGCTCGCCATGAATGCCCAGGCCGAGTTCCGCCTCGCCGTCGCCGAGGCGCGTTTCATGCGCAGGGTCGAACACGTTCACGTCGGTCAGCGCCAGACCGATGGACCGCACGGAGGCCGCCGCCGCCCGCGCCGCCGCCGCGACCTCCTCGAGCGAGCCGCCCCGCTCGGCCACATGGCCCGCAATCTTGTGAACCAGCACCGTTCCGGCCACGCCGCGCGCATGGGCGCCGACACCCAGCGCCACGTCATCGGCGACGATCACCGTCTCGACCTTGCGGCCCAGCGCGCGCGCCTGTTCGGCGGCAAGGCCGAAATTCAGCCGGTCGCCGGTGTAATTCTTGACGATCAGCAGGCACCCCGCCTCGCCCGTCGCGGCGAGAATGGCGGCGAGGACGGCGTCCACGCCGGGGGAGGCGAAGAGTTGCCCGCACACCGCCGCCGTCAGCATCCCGCGTCCGACGAACCCGGCATGAGCAGGCTCATGCCCCGATCCGCCGCCTGAAACGAGAGCGACCTTCGAGCCGTCGCGCTCCCGGCGCAGCACGACGGTGATCCCGTCCTGCGGCTCCAGCATCGCGAGAGACGCCCCGGCGGAGGAGTGCAGCAGCCCCGCAACGGCATCGGCCACGACCGTCTCGCGGCGGTTGAAAAATCGCTTCATCAGACTTCCCTCCGGACGGCCCGACAGATGCCGCTCCGTTCACCATGACACAAGCATAGACACGGGGACCGCGACGTCCAATTCAAGCCGACGAGAGGCGCGTGCGAACCACCACGCGCCTCCCCGCCTGTCTCTCCGGAAACCGGACTGCCGCGCCCGTCAGACGGATCGGACGATCACGCCCGGCTTTCGGCGATCTTGCGCTCCAGCGTGTTGTGGAGCCGGACGAACGCCGCCTCGAACCCGTCCAGACCCTCGCGCAGAAGCTGATCCGTCACTGTCTTGAGGTCGATCCCGAAGGCATGCAACTGGCGCAGGATCTCGCGCGACGCGCCATAATCGCGCGCCATCTCGCGCGTGACCTCGCCATGGTCGCGAAAGGCGTCATAGGTTTCCAGCGGCATCGTGTTCACCGTCTCCGGCGCCACGAGTTCCTCCACATACCGCACGTCGCGATAGGTCGGGTCCTTGCTGCCGGTGCTGGCCCAGAGCAGACGCTGGGGCTGCGCGCCCTCTTCCGCCAGCCGCTGCCAGCGCGCGCTGTTCGTCACCTGCTCCCAGTGCTCGTAGGCGAGCTTCGCGTTCGCGACGGCGACCTTGCCGCGAAGCGCCTTCAGCGCGGCGACATCACCTTCACCCGCCGCGATCTTGCGGTCGATGAGGCTGTCGGCGAGCACGTCGACACGGCTGATGTAGAAGGAGGAGACGCTGGCGATGTCCTTCACGTCCAGCCCGGCCTCGACCCGGCGCTCCAGCCCGCGGATATAGGCTTCGAGCACGGCCTGATAGGCCGCCTGTTCGAAGAGCAGCGTCACGTTGACGTTGATGCCTTCGAACGTCGCTTCCTCGATCGCCTTCGCCCCCGGGGCATTGCCCGGGATCTTGATCATGACGTTCGGCAGGTCCACCGCGCGCCACAGCCTGCGGGAGTCCTTGATCGTCGCCTCCGCGTCATTGGCGATATAGGGCGACACCTCGATGCTGACATGGCCGTCGAAATGATTCGTCCCGTCATAGACCGGCCGCAGCACGTCCGCCGCCGCGCGGATGTCCGTCACCGCCAGCTCTTCGTACAGCTCTTCCGGCGTGACGGGCTTCCTGGATACGATCGACCGGATCTGCGCGTCATAGGCGTTGCCGTACCCCATCGTCTTTTCGAAAATGGCCGGATTGGAAGTCATCCCCTGGAGACCGTCCTGTTCCACCATCTTCCGGAGGCTGCCGCTTTCCGTATGGGTGCGGTTGATGTAGTCGAGCCAGGGGGACTGCCCCCGCGCGAGCAGTGCCTCGAAGCGTCCAGCATCCGTCTGCGAATAGCGTTGCGCCATTTTTCGTTTTCTCCTCATGAAACCTGCCGTTCGATAGAGTCCGCCGACAATCGCTCCGCGGCCTCTCGCAGCAGCCGGACCTCCGACCCTCTCATTAGCGGGGAGTGCGCCGGTTTTTGGACTCACGTTGCGTCGAATAGAGATAGACTAAGCGTGAGGTGCCAGCGTGAGGTCCCTGGCGGGACGCTCTCACGGCCGGTCCGCGGCCACTCGTTTTCCCGCCTTCCGCGACCGTAACCGTCTGGCGCAACTCCCCCTGGCGCAACTCCGCTGGCGCGCGGCCGCCGCCCTCTTCTATGTTGATGCCATGACCTCACCCGCCGACCCGCCCGCCGTCCTGAATCGAGACATCCTGCGCATCGCCTCCGTGGTGGTGCTCGGTAGCATCATGTCGATCCTCGACACGACCATCGTGAACGTCGCCATCCGCACGCTATCGAGGGATTTCAACGCCAGTCTGGAAACGACCCAGTGGGTCGCGACCGGCTACATGCTCGCGCTGGCCGCCATCATTCCCCTGACGGGATGGGCGGTGGACCGCTTCGGCACCCGGCGGCTCTACATGCTCTCGATCCTGCTCTTTCTCGTGGGATCGACGCTCTCCGGCGCGGCCTGGTCCATCGGCAGCCTGATTCTCTTCCGCATCCTGCAAGGGCTGGGCGGCGGCATGATCATGCCCGCGGGCATGATCATCCTCACCCATGCCGCGGGCCCCGGCGGCACCGGGCGCATCATGAGCCTGATCGGCGTGCCGATGCTGCTCGGCCCGATCGCCGGACCGATTCTCGGCGGCTGGTTCGTCGACGATTTCTCCTGGCGCTGGATTTTCTTCGTGAACCTGCCGATCGGCGCGCTCGCGCTGGTCGCCGCGCACCGCTACCTCGCCCGCGAAACGCCCAGGCCGCATCACCGGCTGGACTGGATCGGCCTTCTTCTTCTCTCGCCAGGTCTGGCGCTCCTCGTCTTCGGCCTGGCGGAAATCGCGGCCGCCGCGGGCCTGGGCAATGTGGGCGGCGATATCTGCCTTCTCGCCGGAGCGGCGCTCATTGCCGCATTCACCTTCCATTCCGCCCTCACGCCCGGCGCCCTGATCGATGTCCGTCTCTTCGCCCGGACCGCACCGGCCGCCGGCGTCATGACCTCCTTCTTCTTCGCGACGGGATTCTTCGGCATCGCGTTGCTGATGCCGCTCTATTTTCAGATCCTGCGCGGGGAACCCGCCCTGGGCGCGGGCCTGCACCTCGCGCCGCAGGGCCTGGGAGCGATGTGCGCCATGCCGCTCGCCGGATGGCTGACGGACCGGATCGGCCCGCGCCGGGTCGTGCTCGGCGGTCTCGCCTTCGTGATCGCGGGGCTGCTGGCGCTGTGTTTCATCGCCGCCGACACGCCGCTGATCCGGGTGGAAGCGGCGCTGTTCTTCAACGGACTCGGCATGGGCTGCGTCATGATGCCCAGCATGAGCGCGGTGCTGGGACATATGGAGCACCATCAGATCGCTCGCGCGACCAGCGCACTGAACGTCATCCAGCGCGTGGGCGGCTCGATCGGCACCGCGCTGCTGACGGTGATCCTCGCGCAGGGAATCGCCCGCTACACCGGCGACGCCCATGCGCTGCACCACGCCGTGCCGGCGGCGCTGCGCCCGGCCATGAGCAACGCCTTCGCCCATACGTTCCGCTATGCGCTGGGCATCATTCTCCTCGCCCTCCTTGCCGCCCTGGGCCTGCCCGACACGCGTCCGGCAACCGAGGCGGCAAAAGATGACGCCGTCGCGGAAGTCTTGTAGACAAAACCAGAACATTGCGGGCATGCTGTCCGCGCCTGCCGACATCCATCTTCATCCCCCGGAAGCTGATGACCGATTTTTCCCAAGCCGCCATCCGCGTCCGCGGCGCGCGCGTCCATAATCTGAAGAACATCGACGCCGACATTCCGCGCGACGCGCTGACGGTCATCACCGGGTTGTCGGGCTCCGGCAAGTCCTCGCTCGCCTTCGACACGATCTACGCCGAGGGACAGAGGCGCTATGTCGAGAGTCTCTCCGCCTATGCCCGGCAGTTCCTCGAACTGATGGGCAAGCCGGATGTGGATTCGATCGAGGGACTCTCGCCCGCCATCTCCATCGAGCAGAAAACCACCTCAAAGAACCCCCGCTCGACCGTCGGCACCATCACCGAGATCCATGACTACATGCGCCTGCTCTGGGCGCGCGCGGGCGTGCCGTATTCGCCCGCCACCGGCCTGCCGATCGA
This sequence comes from Acidomonas methanolica, assembly GCF_004346035.1. Lineage (GTDB taxonomy): Bacteria > Pseudomonadota > Alphaproteobacteria > Acetobacterales > Acetobacteraceae > Acidomonas > Acidomonas methanolica. The sequence continues at coordinate 70,804 of NZ_SLZN01000011.1, forward strand.
GGCGCAGACCGTCAGCCAGATGGTCGATCGCGTCATGACCCTGCCGGAAGGCATGCGTCTGATGCTGCTCTCGCCCGTCATCCGCGACCGCAAGGGCGAATATCGCAAGGAACTCGCCGAACTCCAACGCAAGGGCTTCGCGCGCGTCAAGATCGACGGCCAGCTCCACGACATCGCCGAGGCGCCGCATCTGAACCGCAAGCTGCGCCATACGGTCGAGGTGGTCATCGACCGCATCGTGGTCAAACCCGGCATCGAAACACGTCTCGCCGACAGTTTCGAAAGCGCGATCGCCCTCTCCGACGGCCTGGCCTATGCCGAGGAAGTGAAACGCGAGGGCGAGGAGGGCGAGCCGCAACGAATCGTCTTTTCCGCCAAATTCGCCTGCCCCGTCTCCGGCTTCACGCTGGAGGAGATCGAGCCGCGCCTGTTCTCCTTCAACGCGCCGATGGGCGCCTGCCCGGTCTGCGACGGCATCGGGACGGAGACGCATTTCGACGAGCATCTCGTCATCCCCAACGAGAAGCTTTCCCTCGCGGAAGGCGCGGTCGCCCCGTGGGACGACGCCAAGAGCCCATGGTACACCCAGACCCTGCGGTCCATCGCGGCGCATTTCGGCGAATCCATGGACACGCCCTGGCATCGGCTGAAAGTCCAGACGCGCGAAACCATCCTGAACGGCGCCCCGGCGCCAATCGAATTCACCTACAAGGATGACCGCCGGGCGTACAGCATCACCAAGCCGTTCGAGGGCGTCATCACCAATCTTCGCCGCCGCATGGCGGAGACGGACAGCGTGTGGGTGCGCGAGGAACTGGCGCGCTACCAGTCCGATCACCCCTGCCATGCCTGCAACGGCGCACGCCTGAAGCCGGAGGCGCTGAGCGTCAGGGTCGGCGGGATGAACATCGCGGAGGCGTCCGACCTCACCATCCGCCGCGCGCTGGGCTGGTTCTCCGGCGTCGAAGCGACGCTGACGCCCCAGCGCGCGGAGATCGCGCGCCGCATCCTGCGCGAGATCACCGACCGGCTGCACTTCCTCAACGATGTGGGGCTCGATTACCTCACCCTCTCGCGCGGCTCCGCGACGCTGTCCGGCGGCGAGAGCCAGCGCATCCGCCTTGCCTCGCAGATCGGGTCGGGGCTGACAGGCGTGCTCTACGTGCTGGACGAACCCTCGATCGGCCTGCATCAGCGCGACAACGAGCGGCTGCTGGGAACGCTCGACCGGCTCAAGCGGCTGGGCAACACCGTCATCGTCGTCGAGCATGACGAGGACGCGATCCGCGCCGCCGACTGGCTGATCGACATGGGGCCGGGCGCGGGCATGCATGGCGGGCAGGTCATCGCCGTCGGCACGCCGGACGAGGTCGCGCGGAACACCGCAAGCATCACGGGCGACTACCTCTCCGGCCGCCGCGCCATCGCGGTGCCGGAGACGCGCCGACCGGTCGATCCGAAGCGGATGCTGAAGCTCGTCGGCGCGACCGGCAACAATCTGCGCGACGTGACGGCCAGCTTCCCGCTGGGCTGCTTCATCGCCGTCACCGGCGTCTCGGGCGGCGGCAAATCGACGCTGGTCATCGACACGCTCTACAAAGCGCTCTCCCGCCAGCTCATGGGGTCGGGCCAGACGCCGCTCCCCTACCGCGCCATCGAGGGACTCGCCCATCTCGACAAGATCATCGAGATCGACCAGTCCCCGATCGGGCGCACGCCGCGCTCCAATCCCGCGACCTATACCGATCTCTTCGCGCCGATCCGCGACTGGTTCGCCGAACTGCCGGAAGCGAAGGCGCGCGGCTACAAGCCGGGCCGCTTCTCCTTCAACGTCAAGGGCGGCCGTTGCGAAGCGTGTCAGGGCGACGGCGTGCTCAAGATCGAGATGCATTTCCTGCCGGACGTGTTCGTCACCTGCTCGACCTGCAAGGGCCAGCGCTACAACCGCGAGACGCTGGAGGTGAAATTCCGGGGCAAATCCATCGCCGACGTGCTGGCCATGACGGTGGACGAGGCGCTGCCCTTCTTCCAGGCGGTTCCACGCATCCGGGACCGTCTCGCCGTCCTCCAGCAGGTGGGGCTCGGTTACGTCGCGCTGGGCCAGCAGGCCACCACGCTCTCGGGCGGCGAGGCGCAGCGCGTCAAACTGTCCAAGGAGCTCGCCCGTCGCGCCACCGGCCGCACGCTCTATATTCTCGACGAGCCGACCACCGGGCTGCACATGGAGGACGTCCGCAAGCTGCTCGACGTGCTGCACGCGCTGGTGGATCAAGGCAATACGGTGCTGGTCATCGAGCATAATCTCGACGTCATCAAGACCGCCGACTGGCTGATCGACATCGGCCCCGAAGGCGGCGAAGGCGGCGGCCGCATCGTCATCGAAGGCCGACCCGAGGACATCGTCGCCTGCCCCGAAAGCTATACGGGAAGATTTCTCAGCCCGATGCTGCCGGCCCGGCGAAAAAAGGCCCGCGCCGCCGCCGCGCGTCCGGCCAAGGGAACATCATCCCCCTGACATCCCGAGCGGACGCACGGCCCGCACCGCGTCGGGACGCCGGCGCGACCTGTTGCTGTCGCCGCCATTGCATACCCGCGAGACGACGCTCCTGCTCACATGGAACTCCGTCGCCAGCATCTCGACGCTCGCGCCGGCAAGACGCCGGCGCTTCATGTCGTCGCGCTCCTTGCCGGAGAGAAGCGGCGGACGCCCCATGCGCTTGCCCAACGCGATCGAACGCTGCCGCCCTTCGGCCGTTCTGATGCGGATCAGGTCGCGCTCGACATCGGCGACACCCCCCAGCACGGCCAGCATCAGCCGCCCGGCGCTCGACGACGTATCCGCCCACGGCTCGGACAGGGAGAAGAATTGCGCCTTCCGTGCATCTATCCTCTGAACGATTGCAAACAGGTCGAACGTACTGCGCGCCAGCCGGTCAATTCTCGTGACGATGACCACGTCACCTTCCTCCAACTGAGCAATCAGGCTGTCGAGTTGCGCCCGCGCCGCCACGGCGCCGCTGATTTTCTCCCTGAAAACGACATGACATCCGCTGGCATGGAGTTGCTCTATCTGGGAGTCCAGTGTCTGCCCGACCGTACTCACCCGGGCATAGCCAATTTTTCTTCCCATATCCTGCATGTCTACAAGCGCAAAACGTCTTCAAAACCGTTAATTTTTAGTTATTGAAGACGTGCGGGACGAAAAAAGCAAGGGACGATCGACACGTATATCAATTTCATGAACTCCGACCGGTTCATGCCCCGTGCACGCCCGCCTGACGGCACAGTGGAGAGACATTCCGCAGCTTCGGCTTCAGCCGCTTTCCGGACCATCGGGATCATGCCAAGGCGCCGAGGACAGACCCCGGGCTTATGGCCGGATTTCGGGGATGGCGGCGGTCTCGAAAGCCGTCGCGGCGCATGGCGGGTCGTTCCCGTTCAGGGCGCATGCCTCTCCCATCTGGCCGGTCGCCGTATGACCGGCTTCGATCCGCCTCCGGGCGAGCGGAGGGTCCGTCCGGAGGACATTCGTCTCAGAACCGCTGCCATCGAAGACCTATCCCGTCCCGTTCTTGTCGTCTCCCGCGACAGGGCCGCGCCGGACGGCAAGCATTCCACGCTCCAACTCCGTTTTCAAGCAGGCTCCGGCCGATCGGGGGAGGGGCGGCGGAGACGGAAGGACGCCGCGCCGGAGAGGGGCGCGCGGGATCGGCCCTCTGTCAATGGGGACTTCACTCCACGGCCCTTGTTCTGGGCAGCGCATGAAAGCGCCGATCGAACCATGTCAGTGCATCGCTTTCCTCCGCACCCTGTCGAATGGCCCTGACGTGGCACAGAAGCACATCATGGGTGCCGGAAATATGGACCGCTTCCACGGTGCAGTCGAGGGACGCGACGGCCCGGTCGAGCAGGGGCGCGCCCGTGACGGCCCGGTGCCATGCGCCGTGGGCGAAGCGTTCCTCGGACCGCAGGCGTGAGTTGGCGAAGGCGGTGGCCAGCGCCTGATCTCCTTCCCCGAGAATGTTGAAGCCCAGCACGCGATTGCCCACGAACGCAGGATAGGAGCGGTTGGCGCGATTCAGGCAGACCAGCAGCGTCGGCGGCGTGTCGCTGACGCTGCACACGGCGGAGACGGTCAGCCCGTGCCGTCCTTCCGGGCCGTCCGTCGTGACCACGACGACAGGCGCGCCCAACTGGCTCATGGCGGCGCGGAAGGCCTGGGACGAGACGGGTTCGGTCATGATTTCGGCCACCAGCCGATGCTCGTCATGCTGAGCGAGCCGTGTTCGATGTGACGCGGCTCGAAGACGACCGGATCGTCCTTGTCCGCCGCGCCGAGCGCGTAGAGCAAGGGCCAGTAATGATCAGGAGAGGGCACGGCGAGCTTGGCGGGTTCTCCCAAGGCCTCATACTCGATGACGGCCTGGACATCGGCCGCCGCGATGGCCTGGACGATGTGATCGTCGAACGCCCTGGCCCAGGAATATGGTTCGCAATCCTGCGCGCCCCAGTTCATGCGCGGCAGATTATGGACGATGTTCCCCGTGCCGATGACAAGCACGTCCGCGTCGCGCAAGGGTTTGAGCTTGCGCGCCAGTTCATAATGATCGAAGGGAGAACGACGGATATCGAGGCTGAGCTGCACGACGGGAATGTCGGCATCGGGCCATGCCTTGCACAGGACCGACCATGTGCCGTGATCGAGCCCCCACTGGCTTTCATCGAGCACGACCGGCTCGGGCGCGAGAAGAGCCGCCACCTCGCGGGCAAGCGCCGGGCTGCCGGGCGCGGGATACTGGATGTCGAACAGGGGCCGCGGCAGGGACGAACCGAAATCATGGATGGTCCTCGGGCGCGCCATGGCGGTGACGCCGACGCCGCGTGTGAGCCAGTGGCCGGAAACGGCGACGATAGCGCGGGGGCGTCTGTAGTCCTGCTCGACGCGCAGGGCCATGCGTCGCCAGAGTCGGGTGGTCGCATTGTCCTGCAAGGCGATGACCGGGCTCCCGTGGCCGAAAAATATGACAGGCATGCGCATGGATCGTTACCTCCCCGTTTCAGATTCGCCGATGACGGCGTTTGAAATATAATGGCCGTGGCGCTGCCGACGCGCCAAGTGGCTCTTATGGCGTCGTCGGGGAAGTTTCTGTTGCAAGCTAGTTTGTGTCGCATTCAGGCAAGCGCGGCCTTCGGGGAAATGCCTATATCGAAACGATATACGGTGACTCATGTCGCCGCAAAATCCAGAGGAGAAGCAGACCATGGCGGACCCGGCGGTCACTCGAACGTCCTTGCGCATCGCTCCGCTCAAACCCGGCTCAGGCTTCGGCGCGGAGATCGTCGGGCTGGATATCGCGCAGGCCGATGACGCCACGCTCGATGCGGTGGTGGATGCGTTCAACCGGCACGGCGCGCTCCTCATTCGTGGCCAGACGCTCGGTCCGGCGGACCTCATGCGTTTCATCCGGCGGGTGGGAACGCCCGAGGGCCATACGATTCAGGACTTCACGCTCCCCGGTTTCCCGGAAATCTACGTGCTGTCCAACCGGGTCGAAAACGGGCGACCGATCGGCGCGCATAATGACGGCGTCGGCTGGCATACCGATTATTCCTACAAGGAAGAGCCGGTCATGAGCACCATGCTCTATGCGGTCGAAGTGCCTGCGGAAGGCAGCGATACGCTCCTCGCCGACGGGGTGGCGGCTTACAACGCGCTGTCGCCGGAGCGTCGGGCGACGCTTGAGAAGCTGAGACTGCACCATTCCTACCGGCACTTCATGGAAACCCGCGAGCACCAGCGGCGCGAACTGACGCCCGAGCAGATCCGCGACAATCCGGATGTCGTCCATCCGCTGATCCGCGTGCATCCGACGGATGGTCGCCGCGCGTTGTGGCCTTCGACCGGGACGGTGACGGAAATTCTCGGGCAGGACGACCCCAAGGATCTTTCGCTTCTCGAGGACCTCGTGGCGTTCATGACGGCGGAAGAATTCGTCTATCGCCATAAATGGCAGGTTGGCGACCTCCTGATGTGGGACAATCGCTGCACACTGCATACCGGCACGTTGTTCGACGACACGAAATATATCCGGACGATGCATCGTCTCTGGGTCAGGGGCGATCGTCCCGTCTGACACGCGACGCGCTTTTTTCCGATGCTTCACATTTGCGGGGTTTCATGCCTGATACACTGATTTTCGTCGATATTCCGGCTGACGATCCGTCGGCCGCCGCGACGTTCTATGCCGACGTGTTCGGATGGCGGAACGACCCCAGACCGGAGGGACTTTATCATCGCATGGTGCCGGGCGGCCAGTTCCGCAATCCTGACGGCACGGAGAGCGAAATCGGCAATCTGCATATCGGCATTTTCAAGGCCGACAACGCACGTCCTCATCCGCAGCCTGAGGGCACCGCGCCGCGCGCCCTGTCGATCGAGGGCCGCAAGCCGCGTGTATGGCTGCTGATCGGCGACGACGACACGGCGGAGCGCATCCTCAAGGAAGCGGTCGCACGTGGAGCCACGGAATTATGGCGCGATCATTACTGGTCCACCTTCAACGGTTACAACCACGCCTTCATGGACCCGTGGGGGAATGAAATTCTCCTCTGGGGCAAGGCGGGACCGAACCCGGCCATTCCGGAAAACTATACGCGCGAATAGCGTTTTCGTCGACGGAAAGCCGTCGCGCAGAGCGGGAGAATCAGCGGGCGGCCGCCTCCCCTCGCCCGGCGTCACGAGCGTCCTGTTTTCTGTCCGGCCGGCGCGTCATCGCCCCGCCGGATTTCGATCTTCTGGGCGGGATGTCGGCGCAGGCTCCCGAAAATCAGGCAGGCGTCGCCTTTCATGACGCGGCTTTTCACTCGTCGACGGCGGAATCGAGCGACGCCCGCCGCCATTCGCGCGGGGTCATGTCGTAGGCCTGACGAAAGCTCCGGCTGAAATGCGCGGCGTCGTTGAAGCCCCAGCGGAAGCAGATTTCGGAAATCGACAGGTGCGCCGAGAGGGGGCTGGCGAGATCGTCATGGCACCGCGCGAGACGGCGCTGGCGGAGATACTGGCTGAAATTCTGTCCCGTCGCGGCAAAGAGCTTCTGCAATCCGCGCGGCGAGATGCCGTGCTTTCGGGCGATGGCCGTCATGGTCAGGTCCGGGTCGGTCAGTTCCGATTCGATGAGCTGGCAGAGGCTGTGCATGGCAGCGATCCGGCGACTGGTCGGCGGAGCGCCGCCGCCATAGGCCGGATCGCTCAGGACGCAGCCGATCAGCAGTTCCGAAAGGGCGAGTTCGATGGCCCGGAGCTGCCGGTCGTTCATCGCTTCGAGCGACTGGCCGAGGGACCGGAGAAAACCTGCCAGAACGCGCCGGATGCCCGGCGTCGGGTCGAGCACGCCCACGCGCAGCGGCGTCGGCGCCAGCAGCCGGAAATGCAGCGCCAGCCTCGGCAACCGCACATAGAGCATCGAAAACGAGCGTGGAAGCGTCAGGACGGCGTCCACCGCCAGAGGGCCGCAACCGATGGCATCCACACCGAGCGGCCAGCTTTTGCCGTTCGAGGCGAGCGTGGCGGGAGAACCGTCCGCCGAGTCGCCTTCGGAAAGCAGAATCGCCAGCCATACACCGTCCGTCTGCGCCGAATAGCAGCCCGCGATGCGCTGCGGCGAGCCGGTCAGGCGCGTGATCTCGATTCCCAGCGGCGTGACGACCTGAGTGACCCGCCCGATCATGCGCTGGCGGGGATCGGCGTGACGTTCCGCAGCCGTCATGGGCAGGAGAGTGGCTTCCGGAAGCGAGAGGCGCGCGAGCGTCTGCCGCCATACGCTCGCAGCGGGCTGATCCGTATGATCCGCAAGGTCGAACGTCCAAGGTTGCACTTTGATCTCCTGCCAGTCGCATGGGATCATACAAATGAGCATCACATTCAGACAAGAAACCGGGCGTCGCGTATGCGTAATATTCCGGTGGATTTTGCGATCGGTTTTCGAAACGATTGACCAGCAGGAAGGAGGGGCCTCATGCCCACGATCTCATCCCCGGTGTTTGACCTGCCGTCGGAAAATGGGGGGAAGGATTTCGGCATTTTCATGCCGATCGCCAACGGGGGCTGGATTCTCTCGACGACCGCGCCGAAGATCGACGGCTCTTACGACTATAATCGGCGCGCCGCGCTGCTGGCCGAGGAGATCGGGCTCGACTTCATCATGTCGATGGCCAAGTTCCGCGGCTATGGCGGAGCGAACCGTCAGTGGGATGTGGCGCTCGATTCCACCGTCCTGATGAGCGCGCTGGCCGCCCAGACGAAGCGCGTGAAGATCTGGACCACGTTCCAGACGCTGCTGCACAATCCGGCCGTCGTCGCCAAGATGATCGCGACCCTCGATCAGGTCAGCAACGGACGCGCGGGCCTCAACGTCGTGCCGGGCGCGTTCAGGGACGAGTTCGCCCAGATGGGCGTATGGCCCGAGACGCTGGGACATGATGCGCGCTACGACTATGCCGCAGAATGGATGGAGGCGATTCGCCGCCTCTGGGAAGAAGACGGCGAAGTCACGCTCGACGGGACATACGTCAGGCTGGACCGCTGCATCTCGGAACCCAAGCCGCTTCAGAAGCCTCGCCCCTTCATCGTGGCTGCCGGTCAGTCCGAAAAGGGCATGGAGTTCGCCATCCACAACACGGACGCACTGTTCATCGGGGGGCGTGACGACGCGGAGATGCGGGCCATCAGCCGGCGCGCCAAGGAAAAGGCCCGGGCCGCCGGGCGTCGCCTGCGGACCTACGCGATGGCGATCATCGTCCAGGGTGAGACCGATGCGGAGGCGGACGCGATGATGGATGTGTTCCGCGACGGTTTTGACGCCGAAGGGTTTCGCAACATGCTGCGCGCCTACGGGGTGATCGACGCCGAGATCGGCAAGGAGAACGCCATGACGGCGCGGGCGCGCACCGGGTTCATGGCGCCGCACATCGCGGGATCGGCGGAGACGATCGTCAGGCGTATCGAACAGATCATCGACGACACCGATCTCGACGGCCTCATGCTGATCTTCCCGGATTACGAGGACGGTCTGAAAAAACTGGCCCGGAACGTCCTTCCCGCGCTGCGGGCGCGCTACGGCGCATGACCGACGCGCTCACACGGCGTCTCGACGCACTGCTGGACCGCGATGTGCTGCGTCGGCGCATCCTCGAACTGTGCGCCATTCCCTCGCCCCAGGGTCATGAGCGCGAGGCGGGAGAGTATGTCGAGCGATGGATGGCGTCGGAAGGCTTCCGTCCGCGCCGCGTGACCGCCGTGCCGGAACGTTTCCACGTGGTGGGCAGCATCGGCGGTCATGCGCCCGCCGCGACGGCCTCGCGCGATCTTCTGATCGCATCGCATCTGGACACTGAAGGCGGTCTGGACCCTGCGGATGCGCGCTGGTGCGTGCCGCCGGGCGCCCCGCCGGAAGAGCCGGTGGCGGAGCGGGACGGGGTTTTCACCGGGGCGGCGGTGGCCAATGATCGCGGACCGATGGCCTGCTTCCTGACGGCCGCCTCGCTGATCCGGCAGGCCAACATCCGTCTGGCCGGATGCCTGCATCTGGCGGCCTGTCCCGGCGAGATCGGCCCCGACCCGGTGGACGGGCGCGCGGGCGTGGCGCAATCGGGCAAGGATGTCGGCGCGGCCTATCTTCTGGCCAATGGCGGCATGGCCCCGGATTTCATGATCGCCGCCGAGGGCACCGACTTCGCGGTCACGGCGCAGGGGGCGGGCTATGCGATCTTCCGCCTCAGCCTCCATGGCGAACAGATCTTCACGCCGCTGTTCGACACAGCACTGCCGCTGGAAGGCCATCCCAACCCGATCTACCGGCTGGGCGACGCGATCGCGCGGCTTCACGCCTGGGCGCCGCGTTTCGAGCGGGACCATCGCTTCGAGACGGCATGGGGAACGACGATCCCCAGGGTCCAGATCGGGGCCGTTCGCGGCGGCCTGCCCTACGCGCTCGGCGGCGGGACGGGCGTCTGCGCGCTTTACGTCGAGGTCGGGCTTTCGGCTGTCGATCGCGTGCAGGATGTCCGTCGCGAGATGGAGGCCGTGCTCGCAGGGATCGGCCCGCACGCGCTCGATTGCGTCGCTTACCGTCAGGGAGCCGTCGCGGACGAAGGTGCGGTTTCGCCGCTGCTCGGGGCCATCGCCACGGCGAGCCGCGCGGTGCGCGGGGCGGAGCCGGAGGTGGCCGATCCGGTCTATGCCTCCATGTGGCGCGACCACAATGTCTACAACCGCGCGGGGATTCCGGCGGTCACGTTCGGGCCGCGCCGCTGGCGGCCGACGCTCGACGATTTCGTGACGGCAACGCTGCTCTACGCCCGGACCGCGATCGAGGTCTGCGGCGTGGCGGCTTCGGAGGTTCAGTGAATGAATGCGATCTGTCTTGAAGGCAATGTCATCGCCCGGCCGCTGACCGCGCGGATCGGCGCGGAAATCGAGGGGGTGGACCTGACGCGCCCGCTCGACGAGCCCACGCTGAAAGGTCTGCGGGCGGCCTTTCTGCGTCATCAGGTCATCTTCTTCCGCGATCAGCCGATCTCGCATGAAGATCATCTGCGTCTGGGTCGCGCCTTCGGAGAACTGGCGATCCATTCGGGCGTGGCGGGTCTGCCCGATTATCCGGAAGTCGTCGCCATCCACGCCGATGCGGACTCCAAATTCGTCGCCGGCGAGAACTGGCACTCCGATCTCTCGTGCAATGCCGAGCCGCCGCTGGGCAGCATCCTCACGATGAAGATCGTGCCGGACTATGGCGGCGATACGTGTTTTTCGTCGATGTATGCGGCCTATGAGGCCCTTTCCGAGCCGATGCGGCAGTTTCTCGCCGGTCTGACGGCGATTCATGACGGCGAGCATGTGTATCGGCCGATCGTCGGCAACAACGGCAAGACGTTTCCGTGCAGCGAACATCCGGTCGTGCGGACGCATCCCGAAACCGGCCGCAAATGCCTGTTCGTGAACCAGTCCTACACCACTAGAATTCCGCAGCTTTCCAAGCTCGAAAGCGATGCCGTGCTGAACATGCTCTATCGGCACTGCATGGCGGCGGATTTCCAGGTGCGCTTCCGGTGGCGGCCGAACTCCATCGCGTTCTGGGACAACCGCTGTACGCAGCATCAGGCGATCTGGGACTACTTCCCCCGAACGCGCTCCGGTTTCCGCGTGACCGTCGCCGGCGACAAGCCTTTCTGATCCCCTCCCCTTGTGATCTGGATTGACCATGACGAGTCTTCCCCTCGACGACGCCCTGTTCGACGCAATGGAAACCTCCATCCTTCCCACGGAAGAAGCCGAGAGCCTGCCGCCGCTCTGCTATACCGACGCCGCCTTCTACGAGTTCGAAAAACAGGCGATCTTCGCGAAGGAGTGGCTGTGCGTCGGCCGTGAGTCCTGGGCCGCCGGCCCGGGCGACTATTTCACCTCCTTCATCGCCGACGAACCGCTGATCGTCGCGCGCGGTCGCGACGGCGTCCTGCGCGCCATGTCCAGCGTATGCCAGCATCGCGCCATGCTGGTCGCGGAGGGCAGCGGCAAGGCGCGCGCCTTCGTCTGCCCCTATCATCACTGGACCTATGCGCTGGACGGCTCGCTGGCTGCCGCGCCCGCGATGGAACGGTCCTGCAAGTTTCACAGGGAGGACTTCAACCTTCCCGTCTTCGCGCTCGAAATCTGGGAAGGATTCGTCTTCGTCAATTTCGACAAGGACGCGGCACCGCTCGCCCCGCGCCTCGCCAAGGTGTCGGAGGTGCTGCGCGGCTACGATCTGTCGAACGCCACAGGAGACAAGCCGGCCGGGGAGCAGCGTTATCCCTGGAACTGGAAGGTCATGTTCGAGAACAACAATGACGGCTACCATGCCAGCAAGCTGCATCAGGGGCCGCTGCATGATTTCATCCCCAGCGAACTCGCGGAATTTCCGGACGATCTGCCCGGCGACACCGCGGGCTACTACCGCACGAACCGCACGCTGCACCCCGACGCCGCCTTCAACGCAACACAGCGCGCGGTCCTGCCGGTCTTTCCGGGCCTCAGCGCCGATGAACGCCATCGCATGGTGTTCGCCAACGTGCCGCCGACTCTCTCGCTCGTCATGACGGTGGATTCGGTGATCTATCTCATCCTGCGTGCGGACGGCCCCGAGAGTCATCGCGTCGATCAGGGCGTGCTGACCGCGCCGCGCGCCAAGGCGGACCCGGCCTATGAGCAGAAAATGGCCATGGGGTTTCTGGCGGCGAGCGAGATCATCGATCAGGATCTGCATGTCGACGAGATGGTGCAGATCGGGTTGCGGTCACGTTTCGCGCCGCGCGGGCGATATTCCTGGCAGGAAGGCGCGCAGCGCCTGTTCAACACATGGCTCGTGCCGCGCTATCGCAAGGCCTGGTCGGAACGGAACAAGGCGGAGGGCTGCGCCGGAGAAAGTTTGTAACAGTTTCTGGCCGCGCCATATTTGTCGAAGTTGCGCGATCGGAATATAATCCGTTCGCATGGCGCAAGAATATCCCTGCCGCGCGGTCTAGCGTCGAGAGAGGCCCGGCCGTGCCGCAGGAGCGTTCACGGCCGGCGTTTCGGACAATTTGACCCTGGTTTTTTCCCTCGGGAAAGGGTCCGTGAGGTGGAGAACCGTCCCATGTCTCTCGCCGTTCCCAGTGAGGATATCGTCGCGATGACGCCCGCGAACCATGTCGTCCCGTCGGCGGTCCGGCGGTTCTTCGCCCTGGCCGCCGTGACGGCGCTCTATTTTTTCCTCATGGCCGGGTCGTTCAACGCGCTCGGCGTCGTCCTGCCCGCGATGGTGAGAGATCTCGGGCTGAGCTGGAGCGATGCCGGTTTCGGCTTCACGCTGCTGGGCCTCGCCTGCGGCCTGACCAGCCCCTTGCCCGCCATGGCGATCCGGCGTTTCGGGATCGTCGCGACGCTGGTGGCCGCCGGAATCCTGCTGGGTCTGGGTTTTTCGCTGCTGGCCTGCGCATCGAGCCAATTGCAATACGATCTGGGGACGCTGCTGATCGGATGCGCGTTCACGATCGGCGGGACGGTTCCCGGCACCTATGTCGTGGCCAATCTCTTCGAGCAGTCGAGCCGCCCGATGGGGATTTATTTTGGCGTCGGCGGTCTCGGTTCGATCGCCGGGCCGCTTTTCTATCTCGGCGTCAACGACGTTTTCCATGCCTGGCGTCCCTTCTGGTGGCTCTGTGCTCTGGCGACGGGTCTCTGCGGCCTGGCGGCGGCGCTCGTGGTGCGTGGCATTCATTTCGGTCATGCCCATGACGATACGATCCGCACCGCGGGCTGGCCCGCCAGGGCAGCGCTAAGCGTTCCGGCGTTCTGGGTGATCGTCGCGTCCTATACGGGTTGCCTGGCCATCAGCACGACGTTGCATGGCTTCTCGGTCCAGCACTTCACGGAACATGGCCTGTCATCGGCGCATGCCGCCGAAATCATGTCGCTTGTGGCGTTCTTCGCGGCGGCCGGATCTTTTCTCGCCGGTGAGGTCGGGCGGATCATGGGCGCGCGCGTCCTCACGGTCGCGGCCACCGGCGCCATGACGCTTGCGGCCGTCGATCTCCTGCTTCCCCAGAGCAGCCTGACGCTCGGTGTCTTCGTGCTGACGATGGGGCTGGGGGTGGGCCTGTCCTACGTGGCGAGCCCCATGCTGCTGCTCGAATATTTCGGCACGCGGCAGAATCTCGAACTCTATGCGACGATGTGCCTGATCTCGACGGCGGCGGCGTTCGGTCCCTGGTTCGGGGGCGCGATCCATGACAGCACCGGCAGCTTTCGCGCGATCTTCATCGCGTTCGGCGCGCTGGGGCTGGCGCTTACGATCGCCGTTTCCTTCTTGCGGCGGCCTCGCCTGCGGGACGAGGCATGATGCTCTCGCCTCAGGATATCCCGCCCTCCCGAACCGCCTTGCTGGTCATCGACATCCAGAACGATTTCGGCGCGCCCGGCTTTGCCATGGCCCATGCCGGCATGGCGCTCGAGCCGGTCGAGAGCGCCATTTCCCACGCCGAGACGCTGATCGCAGCCGCGCGCAAGGCCGGTGTCACGCCATGGTTCGTCCGTGTAGTCACGCGGCCTGAAACCGATTCCCGCGCCCTCAAACGCTTCATGGCGCGCTCCGGGATGGCGGAGGGCATCGCGATCTGCCGCGCCGGCACGCCCGGCATGGATTACTATCGCGTCGTCCCGGCGGCTGGAGACCGGCAGGTCGAGAAATTGCTCTACAGCGCCTTCGCGGGCACGGATCTGGAGGCGCGCCTGCATGCGGACGGCATCGAGAGCCTGGTTCTGTGCGGACTGACGACCGATTGCTGCGTGGACGCCACTGCGCGCGATGCCTTTCATCGCGATTTCGACGTGTTCATCGCCGGCGACGCCTGCGCGGCCTTCGACGTGACGACGCATGAGAACGCGTTGGCGATCCTCTCGACGCACTGCGCCACACCCGTCACGACCCGGGACATCGTGACGGCCTGGAACGCGGGCTGATCAGGCCGCCGGACCGGCCGCCCGTTCCGGGTAGACCGGCAGGGCGCACAGCGCGAGGCTGCCGCACGCGAAGATGACGGTCATGGCATGGAGCGACCAGCCATAGCCTCCCGTCCGGTCGTAAGACATATCCATCAGGACGGGCGTCATCCCCTGCGCCAGCATGACGGCCGCATACATCGCACCGGCGATCCGGCCATAGGCGGCCAGTCCGAAATAGCGCGAAACCACATAGGGCAGCGCGCCGAACTCCGTGCCCATCGCGACGCCGACCGCGAAGCCCCCGGCCACGATGACGATGAAATGCGGGCTCTGGAGCAGCAGGACGCCCGCGAACGCCGCCAGATAGAACGGCGTGATGGCGCGCCCGGCCCGTGTGCGGTCCATGATATGACCGATGACGACCTGCCAGACGGCGCAGGTCCCCGTCATGACGGACATGACCAGAAGGGCTTTCGGAACCGGAATGCCGCGTGTCGTCAGAATCGGGACGAGATGGGCGATCAGGGCGGTGATGCAGCCCGCGCCGGACGCGATGGTCAGCAGGATGATCCAGAAGAGCGGCCGACGCGCGGCGCTGCCGAGCGTGTCCTGTCGGGATGGCGCGCCGGAAGCTTCCGGCGGAAAGACGATGTCGTCCGCCGGGACTTCCCGGGCGCGGACACGTGGCAACGCCACAGGCATCGGCGCATCGCGCAACCAGATGAAAGCGACGGGAAAGGCCACCAGCAGAATGGCGAGGGCCAGCAACGGATAGGTCGCGCGCCAGCCGGCATGCGCCATGATCCACAGCGCCAGGGCCGGCATGACGCTCGCGCCGATGCCGTTGCCCAGTCCCGCCATGAGGCCGAGCATGACGCCGCGCCGCGCGTCGAACCATGAGGCGACGACGCGCGCCAGCATCATCGTGCTCGGCAGTGCTCCCGCAAGGCCGATGGCCCCGAACAGTACCAGAAACGCGAAACGGTTGGCCGGCAGCAGGCCGACCAGCGCCAGGGCGGGTACATAGATCAGGAAACCGGCGAGGATCGTGCGTCGCGTGCCGTAAAGGTCGGAGAGACGCCCCGCGATCGGCGACCCGACAGCCATGCCGAGCGAGAGCATGAGAAACGCCATGCTGACGAAGCCGCGCGACCAGTGGAACGCGTCGGAGATCGAGGCGAGAAACAGGCCGAACGTGATCATGACCACCGGCGTGACGCCGGCCATCGCGCCCATCGTGCAGGCGATCATCAGCCTGATGTCGTCGCGCCTGGGAATCGCTGAACTCATGGGCGGGCTCCTTGCGGCGGGGATCAGGATTTTCGGCGGCCGGGGAGAATGTCGCGCCGGATCTTCATGTGCGTGCCGACCGTTCCGTCCACCACCTGCGTCACGGCGAGATCGCCGGAAATCGACAGCAGCGAGTAGGCATCGTCGGAGGAGAGCCCTGCCTCCTTGAGAAGCGAGAGCATGTCGAGGGAGGCTTCCCTGGCCGCGATGTCGAGCGTGTCGCCGAAGCCGTGGACGATGAAATGATCCGGCGTTTCGAGAAGCGGAGAGCGGAAGGTGAAATCCTTGCGCAGCACGACCTGAAACAGCACGTCGAGCGAGGCCTCGATGGCCGTGCCGCTGATCTCGCCGTCGCCCTGGCTGATATGCGGGTCGCCGATGGAAAACAGCCCACCATCCACCTGCACCTTGTAATACATCGTGGCGCCCGCTCCGATGCGCCAGTTGTCGATATTGCCCCCATGAAGGCCGGGAGGAATGGTGCTCACCCGTCCCGGCGCGTCAGGCGCCACGCCCGCGGTGCCGAGATGGGGACGGACGGGCACGCGCACTCCGGCCAGTGCGGGCTGGCGGTCGCATTCGGGACACGCCGTGATCCGGCCGGGGACGAGATATTTCTCGCGGACGTCGTAGGCGTAGAGCGCTTCGGCTGTGTTGGTCGCCGGGTCGAGGCCATAGATCGTGACGCGTTCGCGTTCGCCCAGTTCGGAATAGAGCTGCCCCCAATGCGCCGCAAGATTTGAACCGTAGCGAAAGCGCGGGGTCATGGAGAGGTAGCGCACCTCGATCATGTCGCCCGGCCTGGCGTCGCGGACATAGATCGGGCCGGTCATCAGATGCACGCCGGGAGCGCGGTCGGCTTCGGGGATCGCGCGCCAGATCTGATGCATGGCGTCGTCCATCAGCAGGGCGGGATCGTCGCCCGCGTGATGCGTCAGCGCCTCGGCCTGAATCAGGTCGCCGGATTCGACGACGAGCGCCGGAGCGAGAGCGGCATCGAAATACCCCCAATGCACATTCTGCGGCGTGGCGTTGAGGTGATGGAGGGCCTTGGGCGCGACGAGCGGGCGTGCGGAGCCTGAATCACACATAAGAACCATGACGATACCTCCGGGCGGTGCTGTCTTCGATGTCGGAACAATGCATAATCGCAACATCATAACGACAAGACGCGGCGGCAAATTGTGCCAGAGCGCCCCAATCCTTGACACGCGCGCACAAGGTCTTTCCCGGTCTTGTTTTTGTGGGACCGCCCATGATTGTCAGCAAAGGGCTTCTTCACTCTTTTGGCGATGGCGAATTTTCCATGACCGATCCAGTCCTGCCGATGCGCGTCACCCGGATGGCTCGGCTGACACCGCGGATTGTCGGCATTACGCTCGAACCCACGGAAGGCGCGTCTCTCGCGCCGGTGGTCGCCGGGGCGCATATCGACGTTCATGTTCCTGCCGGAGACGGCCTGATCCGTCAGTATTCCCTGACCAGTCCGCCGGGGACCCATCATGCCTATGAAATCGCCGTCCTGCGCGAGTCACACAGCCGGGGCGGGTCGGCATGGCTGCATGAAAACCTCTCGACAGGCGACATCCTGAACGTCGGCGCGCCGCGCGTCCGTTTTTCACTGTTCGAGCCTGCGCCGCATCATGTGCTGATCGCAGGGGGAATCGGCATCGCGCCCCTGTGGTCGTTCGTACAGCGCCTGACGCAGATGGGCGCCTCCTGGGAGTTGCATTACGCCGCCTCCGGCGCGGAGGAGGCGGCCTTTCTCGCGGAGATCCGCGAACGGGCCGCTGCCCGCCTGACGACATATTTCCCAGTTGACGCTCAGGCGCGCCTGTCTCTGGACGCCGTCGCAGCCACGTGCAGATCGGACACGCATGTCTATTGCTGTGGACCGGCCCGCATGATGGAGGCGTTCGATCGCGCCTTCGCGCGCCTCCCGGACTCGCAACGGCATCGCGAGCATTTCACGGCCGTTGCGGCCCCTGCGACCGAAGGAAGCTTCGAGGTCATCCTGGCCAAAAGCGGCGGTTCCGTTCATGTGCATGCGGGCCAGACCATTCTCGAAGCCGTTCGCGCGGCAGGCATCTGCGCCCCATTTTCCTGTGCCGAAGGGGTATGCGGCATGTGCGAAACGCGCGTGATCGAGGGAATCGCGGATCATCGCGACAGCGTGCTGACGGCCGAGGAGCAGGCGCGCGGCGAAACCATGATGATCTGCTGCTCGGGCGCGAAAACGCCCCGTCTTGTTCTGGACATCTGATTCGCCGGGACATTAATGAGGAAACTTATTTCGTTTTCGGAACACAACTCGGACGCCAGAAGCAAGAAGGTCGCCTCCGACGCCCACTACTCTCTCTCATATGCTGCAGTTGCGGTTCGCGCCTGCGGTGGCAGAATGCAACGCAAGGAGAAGCTCATGCGCACAGGGTCGTGGCTCCGTCATGTCGCGCTGAACAGCAGCGCCCTATCCCTTGTCGTCTCTCTGGGTTTCGCGAACCAGGCCGACGCCAGGACGGCGTCGGACAAGACGGCCAGCAGTGTGGAGGACGGGAAGAAGGTATCGGCCGGCAAGACCGCGAAAGGGCAGGAGAAGACTTCCGCGAAGTCGGAGACCATCCAGGTCCGGGTCGCCGCGCGCACCGTCGATGTCCAGAAAACGCCGACCTCGGTGACGACCATCAGCGCCACGACGCTGGACCGCCAGAACGTGACCAGCCTCTCCGGCCTCAACGGGCTCGCACCGGGCCTCAACATCGCCAAAACCGCAGGATACCAGACGAATATCCAGATTCGCGGCGTCGGCATGCAGACGGCGCAGAACACGCTCACGACATCCACGGGCGTCGCCGTCTATATCGACGGCGTCTATATCGCAAACTCCGTGTCTCTGGACCAGACGTTCTTCGATCTCGATTCCATCGAGGTCTATCGTGGACCGCAGGCGACCCAGTACGGCCAGAGCGCACCGGGCGGGGCGATCGTCATCACCACGGCGGATCCGACGTTCGACCGGATTTCAGGAAAAATCGAGGCGTCCGGCGGCAATTACAATCTGGCCCGCGGACGTGCGCAGCTCAACGTGCCGATCACCAGCAACCTGGCCATTCGCGGGTCGTTCCAGTCTTACACTCATACCGGTTTTGCCCACACGACGTCGCCGTATCTCGGACGCTACGATCTCGATGACGCTCAGGACAATGCCGGCAAGCTCGCCGTCAAATGGCAGCCCGTCAGAAATTTCACGGCGACGCTGACGGGACAATGGTACAACTCCACGCCCCATGGCGCCGAGCAGAAGAATATTCTCGATCCCTCGACCAATCCCCGCGTCGTGAATCAGGATTATCCCGCCCGGAGTTCGCTGACCACGTCTCTCTATCACCTCAATCTTGACTGGAGGACGTCTCTGGTCGAACTGACGTCCATTACGGCGGCCCAGCACGTGCGTGAGCATGAGCAATATGACAATGCCCGTCTCGCGGAGCGCATACTCGGCGTGTATGATGTCCTGCCGAACAATAACAATACGATGAACAATTATTCCGAGACGATCACACTCAAGTCGCGCAAGACGACGCCGCTTGACTGGCAATTGGGCCTTTTCCTCATGGGACAAAGAGGTCACGCCTATGTCAGTGAGTTTGACGGCAAGGATTATACGGGGTGGCCGAACTATCCGGTGCCCGACCATCTCATGACCGACGCGCCATCCACCCTGAAATACGGGGACAAGCAGACGGCGACGCGCCTTGCCGTCCAGCCCTATGTCGAGCTTGGCTATCACATCACCGATCGCCTTCACCTCAAGGGGGGCGCGCGTTTCAACTACGATCGCTACAGTTCGAACAGCAACACCTTTTCGGCTTACGGAAACAGTTCGAGCCAGCACAGTTTTTCGACCAGAATCCCCACATGGAAGGCAGAACTCGATTACGATCTGTCGCACCCCTCGTCAGGCATCGAGAGCATGGTCTATTTCTCCGTAGGGACGGGCTACAAGCCCGGCGGAGTGAACGGAAATCCGAATGCGAAGGTCATCAGCCAGGAATTCAAGCCCGAACGCATTCTCAACTACGAGATCGGTGCGAAGAACTGGTTTTTCCACCATAAGTTCATGTTCGACATCGCCGCGTTTTACGCGAATTATCGAAATATGCAGTACATCGCGGACGACCCGTACCCCTATGCCTACGGCATCGCCAACGTTCCGAAAGTCAATCTCTATGGTATCGAGATGGAAAGCGCCTATCTGGCCTTTCATGAACGCCTGAGGATCGACGGTTCGCTGACACTGGAGAAAAGCCGCATCGCGTCGAATTACCATTCGCTCGACGCCTCCACTGTCAACGCGGCGTACGCGTCGTCTCCTGCCTGCAATTACGGCGGGCAGTACTACAACAGCGCCTGCTGGGCCGCCGTCGAGGCCTTGGCGCCAAACGTCAAAGGCCATCAGGCGCCCGGCATGCCGAACGTACAGGCCTCCCTGTCGGCGTCGTATCTCTGGAACGTGTTCGGAGGCACGCTCCTGACGCGCGGGCAGTATATCTATCGCGGCAACTACGCGGCCCGGATCATCGACAATCCCCTGATCGACCATGTCCCCGCCTATTTCATTTTCAATGCCTTTCTCGAATACAAGCCTAACGCCAGCCAGTGGCGCGCGTCTTTCGCCGCCACCAATCTTACCAATATGGCAGGCGTGAATTCGAGATTTACCGATCCGTATGGGACATACCAGACCAGCGAACAATATATTGCGCCGCGTCAGTTCGTCGGCACGATTGGATACAGCTTCTGAGCAATGGCGCGATGATGAAAACATGGTTCATTACAGGCATTTCGAGTGGTCTCGGATATGCGCTGACCGAGGCGGTCCTGTCTGCCGGCGGCCGCGTCGTGGGAACGTCGCGTCAGCGGACGGCGGCCCCTGACCTTCAGGAACGATTCGGCGCGCGTCTGCGCGTCATCGCACTCGATCTCACCGATGAGGACACCGTCGGCGAGGCTGTCAGGGAGGCCGAGGCGGAGACCGGGACACTGGATGTCGTCGTCAACAATGCGGGATACGGCTTGACCGGCGCCATCGAGGAAACGTCGCTCCGACAGGTTCGCGATATTTTCGACGTCAACGTCCTCGGGCCGCTGGCGGTGATCAAGGCTGCCCTTCCGGCCATGCGGGCGCGCCGGTCCGGGCATATCGTCAACATCACTTCAGTCAGCGGACTGGCCGCGTGGGCTGGAACCGGCGTTTACGGCGCGACGAAATTCGCGATGGAATGTATCGGTCGGACACTCGCCATGGAGGTCGAACCGCTGGGCGTCAAGGTGATCAACGTGGCACCCGGCGGCCTGAGAACCGGCTTCGCGGGCGGCGCGCTGGAGGAGTCTCGCGATCATATCGCGGACTATGCCGAAACGGCGCATCAGGCCCGCACGATTCTGACCGGACATCATGGCGAGGAACCGAACGATCCGGCTCTGGCGGCGCAGGCGATCATGAAAGCCGTCGAGGCGCGTGACCCGCCACGCTGTCTTCTGTTGGGAGAGGATGCGTTCCGCTACGCGCAACGCGAAATCGCGATGCTGGAACGTGATTTCACGCAGTGGCATGCGCTGACTGTCTCGGTGGGGATGAAAGGCGACGACTGATCTCCCAGGTTGAACTGTCAGATCGACGCCGTCATTCGCCGAGATCGAGCACGCGCGGGCGAAGGGTCTCTCCGGCGGACACCAGAAGCCGCAAGCCTCTCTCTTGCGACCACGAATCCCCGATGCGACACGCCGGGCCGATCTTTTACTCTACCCAACCGTTAAGACTGGAATACAGGGACGAACGCTGCCGCTGATAAGGGAACGAGAATGACCATTCGATTGCTTCGCCGGAGCATGATACTGGCTGTCTTCTCCGGCGCTGCGCTGTCGGTCATGCCGGCCTCGGCGGCGCGCATGACGCTGAGCGGCACGATCACCTATCGGGAACGGATCGCCCTGCCGCCTGCCGTTGCCGAAATTCGTCTGATCGACGTCTCGCTGGCGGACGCACCGTCCACGACGATCGCCAGCACGACCATCAAGACTGATCGGCAGGTGCCGATCCCCTATCGTCTGCGCTTCGATCCCAAATCCATCCAGGCCGGCCACCGCTACACGCTCCAGGCCACGATCTCGGTCGATGGCAGCATGTGGTTCACCACCACGACGGCCTATCCGGTTCTTGAGGGCGGACGCAATCAGACCGATCTTGTGCTCGAACGCGTCCCGGCGCCTCCGGCTGTCGACGCCCCGCCTGTCGGTTCCTGGCAAGTGGTGACGATCCTGGGCCGGAACATCACGAGCGGCCCGCAGGCGACCCTTGAGATTGACAAGGACGGCTCGATCTCCGGCACCAGCGGCTGCAATCGCGTCGTCGGCGAGGCCAGCATGACCGGCAACAGGATCGCGTTCGGTCAGATGGCCGTGACGCAGATGGCCTGCATGCCGGCCTCCACGATGGAACAGGAACGCCGCTTCCTGGACGCGCTGGGGGCTGTCGTCTCCTGGCATGTCGAACCGCGCGGCGACCGGATGGCGCTTTCGAATGCGGCCGGCAAGCCGCTGCTCGTCCTGCGGCGGATGTAGGTTCACTCGACGGACCAGAATGCAGACAGCGCCTATGGGGTTCCGGGAGGCGTCACGATGCTGAACGTCGGATCGAACGTATCGAGCATGCCGAATAGGGACGACACGGCCGTCGCATCACCGCTGATCTGAATACTTCCGTCGCGCAGGGCCTGCGCCATCGTCGTCTCGTGCAGGCTGATCCGGTCCAGAACGGCTTTGGTCAGCTTGATCGACGCACTCGGCCGGGCATGCAGCACATCCGACTGATAGGTGAGCGCGCTGTTGCGCAGGGTCATGGCGTAACGCTGATTGATGTCCGCGAAGGACCAGTTGAGCGTGAAGGTCTTGCCGGCGGCCTTGTCGCCATCCAGCCGCACGGCCGTGTAGTCAAAGAAATCCGGTATGGTCAGCGTGCGCACCATATCAGGTGAAGCGGTCGTGATGCTCACCTTCGACCGGCCGAGCCGCAATTCCTGTGCGCCGGTCAGATAGATATTCCGCCAGGTCGCGTTCTCGCTCTGATATCCCAATTGTTCGAGGGCATTCGCCTGCAACCGGCGTGCCGCGACATTCTCCGGAGCAACGAAAACCAGTTCATTGCCAATCTGGGCCACCCAACGATAATCGCCGGCCGCGTAAGCCGCACGCAGCTTCGTCAGCACCGCATCCACTCCGCCCATCCACGCGATCGTGCGCCGGGCAGTGTCGAGCGGAGGCAGCGGGTCGAGATTTGCTGGATTTCCGTCGTAAAAACCCATGTAGCGCTGGTAGATGGCCCGCACGTTCTGGTTGACGGATCCGTAATAATCACGGGCATACCATTTGCGTGCGAGCGGCTCGGGCAGGGATTTGAGACGATCGGCGATTTCCAGCGATGTGTATCCCCGGTTGATCAGTCGCAGTGTCTGATCGTTCAGCCATTCGTACATGTCGCGTTGATCGGACAACATCTCGACGATCCGTTCGCGCCCCCAGGTCGGCCAGTGATGTTGCGCGATGAGAATATCGCTGCGCCAGCCGTAACGTTGCAATGTCTGACCGAGATAGAATGCCCAGGCCTTCGGATCGCGCACGAGCGCGCCGCGCAGCGTCAGAAGATTATGCAGCGTGTGCGTTGCGTTTTCCGCGGCGCAAAGCACACGCAACTGAGGAAAATAAAGATTCATTTCCGCCGGCGCCTCGGTGCCGGGCGTAAGCTGGAACTCGATGTCCACGCCGTCGATGCGCATGGTCTGCACGGGGCCAGTTATGACATCCGTCGGAGCGATCAGTGTCACGGTGCCGAAGGACGTCCCTTTGCCCATGAAGTGGCGCCCTCCCGAGGACCAGTGATGGCTGATTTTAAGTTGGAAGGTCTGGCCCGGTTTTCCTTTTTTGTTCAGGCGACCATGAGGTCGGTCTGATGGTGTTGGGCCTGTG
>NZ_SLZN01000012.1 GCF_004346035.1 Acidomonas methanolica
GACCGTGGGGATGCCAGCCTCACCCCGGAGGGCATGGTCCGCTATCGCAGGAACCTGCTGGCGACGCTGGAAGGGCGGGAGGTGGAACGGGTCGGACAGGTGATGGCCGAAAAGCGGGGGAAGTTATGGCGTCCGCTCGATCGCTTCGAGACCATTCAGGGCACGCTGAAAGGCCCGGTCGATCTGGCCAGCGGGCGCTTCGCGGTGCTGGAAAGCGGACATGAATTCTCGCTGGTGCCCTGGAGACCGGAGATCGGGAAACAGCGCCAGAAGGAGATGGCCATTTCCATGGACGAGCACGGTGGTATCTCGTGGGAGCTGGGTCGGGGCAGGGGGCTTGGCTTGTAGCAGGATGCCCCCGCGAGTCGTTTCGGAAGGCAGACAAACACCGACAAAAGCCGCCAATTTTACGCCAGGCTACGCCCCCGTACGATGCCGATCGAACAAGGGTTTGCGCCACAAAAATTCCGCGTCAATCTGTCATCGGACCTCCAGATCGGGAGCACGGCGATGGTCAGACGGCAGCGGATGAACGTATATTTCGAGCCGGGCCTGCTGAAGCAGGTCGAGGCGCTGGCCGAGCGCCGGAAAGTGTCGAAATCGGCGGTGATCGAGGCGGCGGTGCTGTCGCTCGTGTCCGGCGAGGACGATGGACGCCGGGATGCGGCCCTGTCGAAGCGCCTGGACCGGCTCGGGCGGCGGATCGACGATGTGGACGAGGCCGTCGCCGTGCTGGGGGAAGCGTTCGCGCTCTATACCCGTGCCTGGATGAGGCACCAGCTTCCCATCCCGGCGAACGAGAACGAGGCCGCGAAGGATCGGGGCGCGGAGATGTATGCCCGGTTCAACGAGGTATTGGTCCGGCGGCTGGCGAAGGGGCAGCGGTTCCTACATGATCGGGTAAGGGATGTCGCAGGGCAGAAAAGAGGAAACGATATGTAAATTGCTGCCAGCGCTCACGAGGCGTCCGCAAAATGATACCCGATAAGTTTCGCGACAGTTCCAGCGTGAGTTTGGGCGAGATCGTGATCCTCGCAGTTATTGACATGAAGGTTGGATAAAGGTGGGAGTTCGGTAAACTAGGCAATAGGCGATGCCCAGCGGCGATGCCACTAATAGGATCATTATCGCCTCCTAGCAGGAGCGTAGAAGCTTCGATCGACATTATCTGGTCTGAAAGATATTCCCCCGATGTCTGCGATCCATGATGCTGCACGCGGATATGCTCGATAATAATCCGTTCTCCATTTTGAGTCGCCAAGATCAGAGAACGGAACGAAAGCGTTTAGATTAGTGGACAGAATTAACTCAGAAATTGTCTGATTGCAAAGCAGGAGGCTGCGGTTGGTATCGAGGCTGTATAAACCAATAAACCAGGCCTAAGGAAAGAATGGCGGCGGAAAGGCCAAGCATTTCGTTGAAGTCGATTTCTTTTAGATCGAGAACGATAAACTTTCTGACGGTCGCCAATATGCCGATAAGGAGAATGGGCTCGATACGAATAATGCCATGCTGTTTTCCTGCTGACGGCGTAATAAATGATCTTTTGAATTCAAGTGCAATTAGAATTGTAAAGAACATTCCAAAAACTGCTTGAAGGTTCTCAGGTGTGGTCGAGTTTATTCCGCGATCGGCAAGAATTACTACGATCGACACGGTGAGATGAAGAAGGGAAACGCTCGCGATCAACATGATGATCGCGCTTAGTGTCGTCATCACACACTGTTCGAACAGATCAAAAATACGTTCTTTGAACATATTAGAAAAAATTCCTCTGATTTTCGACGGGAATACCTGCCTTTATTTCAGTCGAAGCAGGTCATGTTTCTCTTTAAATTTTTACTATATTTTCCATGCATCTTATTTTTTGTCGGTATACCGCGCCGTTTCATACGGCGCGGTGATCATCAGATACCGATACGGACGCCCAGTTCGACAACCCGATCGAGTGGTATACGCAAGAAGTCCGTGACGGGCGTTGCATTTCGCGTCATGAGAAGAAACAGCGCCATGCGCCAACGTGAGATCTGGGACGGCTGCGCACGGACCAGCAATTCACGCGACACGAAATAGGAGGCCTGCGGCAAGTCGAAACCGGTATCCCCAACCTGTAGTTGAGCAAGAGCCACCGGAAGATTCGGCATTTCCATGAAGCCATAACAAAGCATGACCCGATAAATGTTTGGCGCGATCTCGGTTACTTCGGCCCGCTGGTCGGGCGCCACCTGAGGAATGTTGACGTTCCTGACCGTGAGAAGAATAACGTGATCATGTAATACCTTGTTGTGTTTGAGATTATGAAGAAGCGATGTCGGAATGTATTCAGGATTTGCCGTCATGAACACACCCGTCCCTGGCACACGGATAATGCTCCGGGAATGAGGAAGACGCGCAATGAAAGTTCCTACCGGCATCGCATCATGCTGTTGCCGTGAGAGAACAAGGCTTCTCCCTTTTTTCCATGTGAACATCATCATGATCAAAACGGCTGCTAGCAGAACCGGCACCCATCCGCCTTCAATGATTTTCAGAGTGTTCGAGGCGAAAAAAATTCCGTCTATGATAAAGAAACCGCCGAACACGGTGATGGTCGCCCAAGCAGACCATTTGTACCGGTCTCGATAAACAACAGCAGCGAGAATACAGGTGCAGAGAAATGTGCCGGTTACGGCAATGCCATAGGCCGACGCCAGAGCCTCGGAACTACGGAACGCGATGACGAGAAGCAACGCGCCCACCATGAGCGAATGGTTGAGACCAGGCAGGTATATCTGGCTTTCTTCCGTGGGGTTTGTGTGCATGATCCGCATGCGCGGCACATAACCGAGTTGGATTAATTGTCGGCACAGGGAAAACCCTCCGGATATGCACGCCTGGCTGGCAATGACTGTGGCAATTGTCGATATGATGATCATAGGGATCTGAAGCCATTGCGGCCCCAGCAGAAAGAACGGATTGGAGATCGTTGCCGGATCAGAGATCAGCAATGCCCCTTGACCGAAATAATTGAGTGCCAGGCAGGGCAGGACAAAAAACAACCACGTTTCGCGAATGGGCCTGCGCCCAAAATGGCTCATATCGGCATAAAGGGCTTCGGCACCGGTCACGGCGAGGACTACGGAACCAAGGGCCAGGAACGACAGATAACCATGCCGGGCGATGAACATGATCGCATAGGTAGGTGAAAGTGCAAGCAGGATCGTAGGGTGGTGAAGGATGGCAAGAATGCCTAAAACCCCAATCATCAGAAACCAGAGTACCATCACCGGACCAAAAATGATGCCGATCTTGCCCGTGCCATGAAACTGGATCGAGAACAGTCCGATCAGAACGGCAATTGATAAAGGGACAACAAGATGGCTCGCGGCCGGAAACGAAACCTCGATGCCCTCGATTGCCGAGATGACCGAGACTGCTGGTGTAATGATGCCATCGCCAAAGAACAGGCAGGCCCCTATGACACCGATCATTCCAAGAAGCAGCTTGACGGATTTACGCTTCGCGTTCTGCTGCGCCAGAGACATCAGAGCGATAATGCCACCCTCGCCATTATAGTCGGCGCGCATGACAAGAATGACGTATTTTACCGTCACGACGAGCATGAGCGTCCAGAACAGGAGGC
The DNA here is from genome assembly GCF_004346035.1 of Acidomonas methanolica. GTDB lineage: Bacteria > Pseudomonadota > Alphaproteobacteria > Acetobacterales > Acetobacteraceae > Acidomonas > Acidomonas methanolica. Next base: position 3,623 of record NZ_SLZN01000012.1, read on the forward strand.
TTTCAACTCCCAGCACCTCGCTTGCGGAGATAGTTCCGTGATCCGATACGACTTGAGCTGTCGTGCGCAATGCATAAAGCGGGCTGGTACCGATGTCGCCGAACACGACCCCAAGCGCGCCTAATATCGCGGCAAAGCCGGCAGGACGAGCATCATGTCCCGCTGACCCCTTTCCGCCCTGAACGGCGACCGGTGCTGTTAAAGACACTATCTCATCTCCAGTAATATTGATTGATCAAGCCGAGTATTCCGTGCATGCTTTTTGATCTGTGCATCGCAGTGTGAAGAATTACCTGTCATTAAAAGCCGAGCACCGCATCTGCGCCAAAGGTGAACTGGCCTGTGTTGCGCAGGTCGTTGAAGGGCGTCGTGCCATTGAGGGAGCGATCGAAGCGTATTTCCGGGCGAATCTCGAACAGCTTGACGTGGTGTCCGAAGGCCGGATGCCAGTTCGCGCCGAGCGTGAGCGCGCCATAAGTCGTGGGTGGGGCAGACTGGGTATACGCGCTCTTGCCCAACGTGGCCCGGATATAGGAGGTGTCGCCAAGGAACGAGGTGACGAATAGGCCCGTATTATCGCGATAGATCTCGCCGCGATAGTTCAGCGTGAGGCTTGGTGTGATCTGATAGCTCACATAACTGACGAAGCTGTAAGCATCCGCGCGAAGGCCATCGTCATGCATATAGTTGAACTCGCCGGTCACGGAGAGCTTGTCGTTGATCTTGTACGTTCCGTTCAGGTCGTTCCAGAACCTCTGGGAAGAATTGGCCTGTTTGCCCAATGTCCGGATGGCGTCTTCCGGGCCGACGCGGCCGAGATAAGTAAAGGAAAATTTTCCGCCAAGCAGCCCGCTGCCATTGACGCCGAAATAGCCGGCTGCCGCGTGATTGTTGTCGCCTCCACCAAACGAGACCTGATTACCGGTATCGACACCGAAAAGCGCACTGAAATGGTCATCGACATGCCATTGGAACATCCCGCCGACATGTTCGAAGGTGGTGGAATACTGGGTCGTGTAGGATAGCGTGTAGAAGGGCCTCAGTGAGGGATCATAGGATTCCACACCCATTGGAGAAGTGAGGATACCTGCTTGCATATCCAGCCCGTGCCGGGTCAGCCAGGGCAGATGCAGGTCAAGATGCGCCTGGGGGAGGATGAACTGGTAGCGACTGGAAATCGCGTTCGAAGTAATCCCGGCTATCTGGAAGTAACGTGCATCGGCACCATACATACCCTGAAGAAAAAAACCGATCTGATAGTCATGTGCTGTCGTATCGACAGCGCGGTTGACCGTCAGAAGAATCTGGTCTAGCTGCGGTTGATTGGCGCGATCGCCGAAGAACTGGCCAAAATTGACGCCGTTATCGGGTCGGGCGGGATTGGCGTTGATGCCTCCTTCAATCTGTGCGCCGTAGGTGATGGACTTCGCCCAGCTTCCGAGATCGGAAGCGAAGGCACTGGGCACGGCCCAATGCGACGCTGCCAGCAAGATCATCGTGGCGAAACCGAGCCGACGGACCATGTCCCGGTTTGCCCCGACTTCAGATAGCTGCGGTGCAAGCATGATTTTTACGCTGCCCACCGAATAGAACGTCCCGCGCAATCGTCGGAGACGCTGCAGACTATAAGCCACATATTTCATATCAGCGATCATTCCCGGCTCGAGATTTTCTTAGCCGAGTAGGCATCGGGTCATGGGTCTGACAAGAGCAAGGGCCTTTCCGTCGCCCATTTTCACCCGAATTCCTATGAGATTCATATATTGCGGCGGCGAACGCCCTCTCTCTTTCCTATGCGGATGCTGCGATAACATGTTTTGGCAGAAGGAATGGATTTCTATGCTTGATGTTCTTTATTGCGGACTTGGAATCGTGGGTTTTTTGATTTCCCTGGGCTTCCTGTCCTTTTGTGAACGGATCTAGCGTCATGTCGCTTGATTTCATTTTAGGCGGCGCGGTGACCCTTGGCCTTCTGGTCTACGTCTTCTTTGCGCTGGTGCGTCCGGAAAGGTTCTGAGAAATGACGATCACTGGCTGGACGCTCATAGCCGCCTTCCTGGTCGCGACGGTTCTCCTCACTCCCGTTGCCGGTAATGCCATGACGCGTGTGATGGGCGCGTCCATGGGAGCCGTCGGACGCTTCTTCAGACCGTTGGAGGCAGGTCTCTACAGGCTTGCCGGGATAGATGCGGCCCGGGAACAAAGCTGGTGGGGCTACGCCCTCGCCATGCTGGTTTTCAAGCTGGTCTGTTTCCTAGTGGTCTACTCATTCTTGCGCTTGCAGGCGCATCTCCCCCTCAATCCGCTTGGTCTCGGCTCGCTGACACCGGATCTTGCTTACAATACCGCCATCAGTTTCATGACGAATACCAACTGGCAGAGTTACGCCGGCGAGACGACAATGAGTTATCTCAGCCAGATGGCGGCGCTGACGGTGCAGAATTTCACCTCGGCCGCCGCGGGTATCGCCATTGCGTTCGCCGTATTTCGGGGGTTCGCCCGGGGTAGTGCCAAGACGATCGGCAATTTCTGGGTCGATCTGACGCGGATCACGTTGTATGTGCTGGTCCCGGGAAGTGTAGTCCTGGCCTTATTCCTCGTATGGCAAGGCGTGCCGCAAACCTTCTCGAATAGCATTGCGGTCACCACGCTCGAAGGCGCGCACCAAACCATTGCTGTCGGGCCGGTCGCCTCGCAGGAAGCGATCAAGATGCTGGGAACCAACGGCGGCGGGTTCTTTAACACGAACTCGGCGCATCCGTTCGAGAATCCCACACCTCTTACGAATTTCATCGAGATGCTGGCAATTTTCGTGATCGGGGGGGGGCTGACCTCCGCTTTCGGGCGCATGGTGGGCGACAGGCGGCAGGGATGGGCGGTGTTCTCCGTCATGGCGGCGCTGTTCGTCGTGGGTGTGGCCGTGACTTACTGGGCCGAAGGGCACGCCAACCCGGCATTCGCGGCGCTTGGCGTTGATCCGGGCTTGGGCAACATGGAAGGCAAGGAAACGCGGTTCGGGATCGCGGCGTCCTCGCTGTTCGCCACTGTGACGACCGATGCTTCCTGCGGTGCGGTCAATGCCATGCACGAGAGCTTCCTGCCACTGGGCGGGATGGTTCCGCTGGTCAATATGATGCTTGGCGAGGTGATCTTCGGCGGCGTCGGCTCGGGAATGTACGGCTTCCTGCTGTTCGCGGTCGTCTCGGTGTTTATCGCAGGGCTGATGGTCGGGCGCACACCAGAGTATCTCGGCAAGAAAATCGAAGCGCGCGAGATCAAGATGACCATGCTGGGCATCCTGGTACCCCCCATGATGATCCTCACGATGACAGCCATCGCCATAGTTGTTGCTCCAGGCACCTCTGCAATGTCCGCCAGCGGTCCGCATGGCTTCACCGAGGTGCTGTATGAATACACGTCAGCCGGCGCTAATAACGGCAGCGCCTTTTCCGGTCTGACGGCCAACAGTTTCTGGAATATCACACTCGGAATCACGATGATGATCGGTCGGTTCTTCGTCATCATTCCCGCGCTGGCCCTCGCGGGTTCGCTCGCCGCCAAGAAGACGGTTGCACCCTCTGTTGGCACGTTTCCCACCCATGGCGGGCTGTTCATCGGTCTCGTGATCGGCGTGATCCTGATCGTGGGAGGCCTGACCTTTCTGCCTGCCCTCGCCCTCGGTCCTATCGTCGAGCATCTCGCGATGGGCGCCGGTACGCTCTATTGACGGGATAGCATCATCATGACTGTTCAATCTATAATGCCGGCTCATGATGGACCGGGCGGAAAAGAGAGTGGCCGCAATCCGGGCCGTTCGAGTCTTCTGCGTGCCGATCTTCTGGTGCCCGCGATCCGCGAGAGCTTTCGCAAGCTCGATCCGCGTGTCATGTGGCATAACCCGGTCATGTTCGTCGTAGAGATCGTTTCCACACTGACCACGATCCTGCTGCTCCGCGACCTTGCGACGGGAGCACCGCATATTGGCTTCGCCATCCAGATCAATCTTTGGCTCTGGTTTACGGTGCTGTTCGCGAATTTTGCCGAAGCCGTCGCAGAGGGGCGCGGGAAAGCTCAGGCGGCAAGTCTTCGCCGGGCACGGACGGATGCGACGGGTAAGCGGCTTCTGCCCACCGATACTGGCAAATGGTCCTATGCGGGTGTGTACGAAGAAGTGCCCGCGCCCGAGCTTCAGCCCGGCGACGTGGTGCTCGTCGAGGCGGGTGATTTCATGCCGAGTGACGGTGAGGTGATTGATGGTGTCGCCTCAATTGACGAGTCCGCGATTACTGGCGAGTCAGCGCCGGTTGTGCGGGAGAGCGGTGGCGATCGTTCTGCTGTCACTGGTGGCACACGCGTCCTGTCGGATTGGATTATCGTCAGAATTACCGCCGCGCAGGGCTCAACCTTCCTGGACCGCATGATCGGGCTTGTCGAGGGGGCGCAGCGACAGAAAACGCCCAATGAGATCGCTCTCAATATTCTGCTTGCGGGACTTACGCTCGTCTTCATCTTCGCGATTGCGACGATTCCGTCTTTCGCCGCCTATGCCGGCGGACAGATTCCCGTTCTTGTGCTGGTCGCGCTGTTCGTGACGCTCATTCCGACCACCATCGGCGCGCTGCTTTCGTCCATCGGCATCGCAGGCATGGATCGGCTGATCCGCTTCAATGTGCTCGCCATGTCCGGTCGAGCGGTGGAGGCAGCGGGTGATGTCGATACGCTGTTGTTGGACAAGACCGGTACGATCACCATAGGCAATCGTCAGGCCTCGGATTTTCTTCCGGTTCCGGGTGTGACGGAACAGGAACTCGCGGACGCGGCCCAACTTGCCTCGCTGGCCGATGAGACCCCGGAGGGGCGTTCAATCGTTGTGCTGGCGAAGGAGCGTTTCAACATCCGTGCCCGGGAAATGGCACAGGCCGGGATGCAGTTTGTTCCGTTTACCGCCCAGACCCGCATGAGCGGCGTTGACATCGGCGAGCGTTGCATCCGCAAGGGAGCCGTGGACAGTGTGCTGGCCTATCTTGGCAATCCGGCAGATGCTTCCGCCCAGGCGGCGATTGCGAACGCGGACACCGTGGGACGCGCCGGGGGCACGCCGCTGGCCGTGGTGGACGACGACAGGTTGCTCGGGATCGTGGCGCTCAAGGACGTCGTCAAGGGTGGCATTCGTGAGCGTTTCGCCGAATTGCGCCGTATGGGTATCCGCACGGTCATGATAACGGGCGACAATCCTCTCACGGCCGCTGCGATCGCTGCCGAAAGTGGCGTGGACGATTTTCTTGCTCAAGCCACGCCAGAAGCCAAGCTCGCATTGATTCGCAAGGAACAGGCTGAAGGCAAGCTTGTGGCCATGTGCGGCGACGGTACCAACGATGCTCCCGCCCTGGCGCAGGCGGATGTCGGTGTGGCGATGAACACCGGCACAATGGCTGCCCGCGAAGCCGGAAACATGGTCGATCTCGACAGCGATCCGACGAAGCTGATCGAGATCGTGGGGATCGGCAAACAGCTCCTGATGACACGCGGCGCGCTGACCACGTTCTCAATCGCCAACGACGTGGCGAAATATTTCGCCATCATCCCGGCCATGTTCATAGGCTTTTATCCGCAGCTCTCGGCGTTGAACGTCATGCGCCTAGGCACGCCGCAGAGCGCCATCCTGTCAGCGATCATCTTCAACGCCCTCATCATCATCTTTCTTATTCCCCTTTCGCTCACGGGGGTGCGCTATCGCCCCGTCGGGGCGGCCGCGCTCCTGCGACGCAATCTTCTCGCTTTCGGTGTTGGCGGTGTCGTGGCGCCGTTCGTCGGCATCAAGCTGATCGACCTGCTCGTCAACGCGCTTGGCATCGCCTGAAGGAAAAAGTTCCATGCTTCGCGAACTGAGACCCGCCCTCGTCCTGTTTCTCTTCCTTTCCGTTGTCACTGGCGTGCTCTATCCGCTGGCCATCACAGGGGCCGCAAGCGTCCTTTTTCCGCGACAGGCGGGGGGAAGTCTCGTCCTTGTGGATGGCAAGCCGGTCGGCTCTGAACTCATCGGGCAGAATTTCACCTCGCCGCGCTATTTCCATCCCCGCCCCTCAGCTACCAGCGGTCCAGATCCGGTCGATGCGTCGAAATCGGGGCCGCTGCCCTACAATGCCGCAGCGTCCGTGGGCTCCAACCTCGGTCCGACCTCGAAATCTCTCGTGGACAGGGTCACGGCAAGCGTCGCCGCGCTACGGGCTGAAAATCCGGAGGCCGTCAGAGAGGGGCTTGCCATTCCGGCCGATCTGGTGACGACGTCGGGCAGCGGTCTGGACCCGGACATCTCACCCCAGGCCGCCCGGTTCCAGGTGTCCCGGATCGCTGCGGCCCGGAAACTTCCTGAGGAGAGGGTACACGACCTGATCCTGCGCATGACCCAGGCGCCGCTGGCGGGAGTGCTTGGAGAGCCGCGTATAAATGTCCTGCGGTTGAACTTGGCACTTGATGCTATGAAATAGCTGATGGAGGACCGTATCGACAGACCCGATCCTGATGCGCTTCTGCGCCAGACCACCCATGAAATGGGCGGGACGCGCGGTCGGCTAAAGATATTTGTCGGCGCGGCTCCCGGCGTGGGCAAAACCTTCGAGATGCTCACGACGGCGCACCGGCTCATAAGGGATGGCGTCGACGTCGTGGTGGGCATCGTCGAGACACACGGGCGATCCGAAACTGCGGCCCTGCTCGACGGTCTGGAGGTCGTGCCCCGTCGTGTCGTGGCTTACCGGGGCCAGATGCTGACTGAGATGGATCTGGACGCGATCCTCGCCCGTCAGCCCCGGCTGGTACTGGTCGATGAACTGGCGCATACGAATGGATCGGGCAGCCGTCATCCGAAACGCTGGATGGATGTCGAGGAGCTACTCGCTGTCGGAATTGATGTCTTCACCACGGTCAATATCCAGCATCTGGAGAGCCTGAACGACATCGTTGCCGGTATTACCCGGATTCGCGTACGTGAAACCGTGCCCGATACTGTGATTGACCGGGCCGACGAGATCGAGTTGATTGACCTGACGCCAGCCGACCTTTTGCAACGGCTGCGCGAAGGCAAGGTCTATACGGCGCCGGCGGCGGCGCGGGCGATGCGGAATTATTTCTCGCCGGGAAATCTGACCGCGTTGCGCGAACTTGCACTGCGACAGACCGCGCGGCAGGTCGACGCCCAGTTGATCGACCATATGCGCTCCAACGCGATCAACGGTCCATGGGCAGCGGGAGAGCGGATTCTTGTCTGCCTCACGCTTCAGGATATTGATGGAAGCCTGCTACGCTATGGACGGCGGCTCGCCGAACGGTTTCACGCACCCTGGACGGTGCTGCATGTGGAGACCAGCCGGGAAGCTGGTGTGACAATTCGTCAGCGCACGGCAAGCCAGATGCATCTCGCGCAGTCGATGGGTGCGGAGACGGTCACGATACCGGGCCAGGACGTTGCGGCCGAGACACTGGTCTGGGCGCGGCGCCACAATATCACGCAGATTGTCGCCGGACGTCCCGTAAGCAGTCCCTGGACAAACTGGCTGATGCCATGGGCTTGGGCATCGGTAACGCGTATTCTGGCCGACCGGGCTGGAGATATTCCGGTCCATGTCGTGGGGGCGACCGATGTTGATGGCGACGTAGAACAAAGGTCGGAAAAGCGCCCGCTCGCCTTCAGTCCCTATATCGCGGCGACCGGCATTGTGGCTGCCGCACTTGTTCTGTCTCTAGCGCTTCGTCATGGGATGGAGGTTCAGAATGTCTCGCTGACATTCTTGACAGCCGTGCTCGGTGTTGCTCTCGGCTTTGGCTTATGGCCCTCACTCTACGCCTCGGTCATGGCCGTGCTGTTGTTCAATTTTTTCTTTCTGCCGCCACTTTATACGTTCGTTATATCTTCGCCCGATAACATCGCGGCTCTCGTTTTTTTTTCCATAACCGCCGTCACGGCCAGTCACCTTGGCAATCGGGTCCGTGCGCAGGCGATCGTTGCGCGGCATCGGGCGGAGATTACCGAGTCATTGTACGAGTTCAGTCGTAAGCTCACCGGCATCACATCCATGGATGAGCTTTTGTGGACGACCTGTCGGCAGATCGCCGAAATGCTCGACCGGCAGATCGTCATTCTTCTGCCGCACGACGACAAACTCATCATCCGCGCCAGCGATCCGCCGGAAAAAAGTTTGGACTCTGCTGACCTCGCGGCGGCGACATGGGCGTGGCGACATGATCGTGCGGCGGGACGGGGCTCCGATAATCTTCCGGGTGCACGTCGGTTGTTTGTGCCATTGCGGACAGCACGTGGACCTATCGGGGTGATTGGTTTGGATTCTGATGGTCCCGGACTCCTGCTCGGGCAGGAGCAGCAGCGTCTCGTCGATGCGTTGGGCGATCAGACTGCACTCGCGATCGAGCGCATCGTCTTGTCACAGGATCTCGATCAGGCGCGTTTGCACGCGGAAACCGAACGTTTGCGTGGGGCGCTTCTTTCATCGATCTCGCACGACCTGCGCACACCGCTTTCCTCCATCCTCGGGGCGGCGTCCAGTCTCGATAGTTATGACGCTCTGCTGGATGACAAGGATCGGAAAGAGCTTCTGTCCACTATTCGTGAGGAAGCTGAACGCCTCTCGCGTTTCGTCGCTAACTTGCTCGACATGACGAGGCTGGAAGCCGGAGCTCTGACCCCCGCGCGACAACTCTGCGATCTGGGCGAGATTGCCGGAAGCGCGCTGGCGCGTGCTGCCGTGATTCTCCGGCATCATCACGTATCGCTCAAGGTCGCACCCGATCTGCCACTGGTCCCGCTGGATGACGTTCTCGTGGAGCAGGCATTATTCAATATTCTCGATAACGCCGCGAAATATACTCCCGAGGGCAGCATGGTGATGATCGAAATCGCACGAAAAGGGGGAAGTATCCGCCTGCGTCTGACCGACGAAGGCCCTGGTCTGCCCGCCGACAATCCTGAACGGGTATTCGACAAATTCACACGTATCCAATTCTCGGATCGGCAGCGACCGGGAACGGGACTTGGTCTCGCGATCGCTAAAGGATTTGTCGAAACTGCGGGTGGTTCGATCACGGCGGAAAACCGTCCTGATCGCACCGGTGCCGTGTTTACGATAAGTTTTCCGATTGTAGCGGAGGTATCAGGATGAGTGCGCCGCGTGTCCTCGTTGTCGATGACGAACCCGCCATCCGGCGTCTTCTGCGAACCAGTCTCGCGACCCAGGACTGGCGCGTGATCGAGGCTGGAAACGGCATGAGCGCGCTGGCGGCGGTGAAAGCCGAAGAGATCGATGTCGTGCTGCTTGATCTGGGACTTCCAGACATGGACGGTATCGAAGTCATTCGCCAGATACGCCTGACGTTGCCCACTTTGCCGATTGTCGTACTTTCGGTGCGCGATGACGAACGGGGCAAAGTGGCTGCCCTGGACCTAGGAGCGGATGATTATGTTACCAAACCTTTCGGCATGGCCGAGCTGATCGCCCGGCTGCGCGCCGCGCTCAGGCATGCCCTTCAGAAAGAAGGCACGATTCCGCTCTATGTCTCAGGTGATCTCAACGTGGATCTCGTTCGTCGAATTGTGACCCGTAGCGGCGATGAAGTCCATCTTTCGCCGCGAGAATGGGATATTCTACGACTCCTGATCCGTCATGCAGGACGTGTCCTGACCCATAAGCATATATTGGGGCAGCTTTGGGGGGCGAACGGAGATGTCCAGCAGTTAAGGGTGTATATTCGGCAACTGCGCCAGAAGTTGGAAATTAACCCTGAGAGGCCGCAGCACATTATCACAGAGACTGGGGTTGGGTACCGTCTGACCCTTGTGGAGTGAGGTCATTCGGACGCTGGGTAGCTTTGTGAGTAGATGTATAATTCTTGGGTAGTTGCTTCGCCTTCTTAGTATTAGCTTTCATAGGCCGCAAATAGACACTTGTCCGTATTTAAAGTGTTAAAACATTGAAATATCGTAATTATATTTTGATCTGAAGTGAATGTCGGTATCGGCCAAACCGTGCCCCCGCAACCATCTGAAATTGCGATACCAACGCGTCACGAACCCCAGGCCGGAAACAGCCTGGGGTTTTCGTTTGTCCGCTGCCCGACGCCATCGTCAGAATACCAGCCAGATCGCCCCGGACGTCGATCTGGAGGCCCTTGTCGGACGGCGTGAGGATGATCGCCTCGATCAGGGAGCGGATCACCTCGGCCGCCTCCTGTCGCTTCTCGTCCAGCTCCGAATGCAGCATATCGTGCAGGCGCGCGAGCTGTCGGTGGTAGAACTCCGCCATCTGCGGATGGAGCAGGGGAGGTGGTGCCTCAGCGGTCGCAAGGAACTCTGTCAACTCCGCCTTGCGGGCTTCGAGCTTGGATCCGCGCTCCTTGACCGTCGCGATCGAGATCGCTTCCGAGAGGTAGAGATCCATCAGTCGCTGGATGTCGCGCTCGACCCGCTTCAGTTCTGATTCCGCCGCGCCGATGTCGGCGGAGGCTTCCATGCGCAGCCGGTTCATCTCGGTGGTGAAGGCCGTGCAGAATTCGGCAAATAGCTCAGGATCCATGAGATGGTGGCGCAGGGCGTCGAGCACGCGCCGCTCCAGCTCATCGCGCCGCATGTTGGTCCGGTTGTCGCAGGTGCCCTTGTTGCGGGCCGTTGAGCAGCCGAGCAAGGTGCCGGAGATCATCGAATAGCCGCCACCGCAGCAGCCGCATTTGCTCAGGCCGGAGAACAGGTAGCGTGGACGGCGTTTCTCGCGGAAATGGTCGGGCGATGACGTGTCGCGCGTGTCCCGGCTGGCGCTGACGCTGGCCTGCCGCGCCTTGACTGCATCCCACAGGTCCTGGTCGACGATCCGCAGATCCGGCACCTCCTGGATCACCCATTCGGAGGCCGGATTGGGGCGGGCCTGTCGCTTGCCGGTGTCGGGATCCTTGATGAAGCGCTGCCGGTTCCACACCAGCCTTCCCACGTACATCTCATTATTGAGGATACCGATGCCGCGCGCCCGGTTGCCAGTGATGGTCGAGAAGCCCCACGCACCACCGCCCGGTGCCGGGATGTCCTCGTCGTTGAGGCGGAAGGCGATGGCGCGCGGCCCCAGTCCGGCCGCGAAGTCTCGGAAGATGCGACGGACAACGTCCGCCTCATACGGGTTGATGGTACGGTCGCCCCGGATCGGCTCGCCATTGGCGTCGAGTTTCCGCACCACATCATAACCATAGGCGTTGCCGCCGCCCGACTTGCCCTGTTCGACACGGCCGCGCAGGCCGCGATGGGTCTTCTCGGCGAGGTCCTTCAGGAACAGGGCATTCATCGTGCCCTTGAGGCCGACATGCAGGTGCGACACCTCTCCCTCGGAGAGGGTGACGATCCGCACGCCGGCATAGTTCATACGTTTGAAGACGCCAGCGATATCTTCCTGGTCGCGGGACAGGCGATCCATGGCCTCGGCCAGCACGATCTGGAACCGTCCGCGCTGTGCGTCGGCGATCAGCGCCTGAATACCGGGCCGCATCAGGGAGGCGCCCGAGATAGCGTGATCGGTATACTCCTCGACGATGGTCCAGCCCTGTTTTTCCGCGTGGGTGCGACAGACCCGAAGCTGATCGGCGATCGAGGCGTCGCGCTGGTTGTCGGACGAATAGCGGGCGTAGAGCGCGACCTTCATGGCGAGGTATCCCTTACGGTCCGGAGCGGCGGCGCTGCTCCTGTTGCTGCGACCGGAACCAGTCTCGTGCGGCACGACGGGCCATGAGGCGGACCAGCGCTATCAGGCGCGGGTCGGGGGCATCGGGTCGCAGGACGAGCCGCAACTCGGGCTCGGGCGGCCGATACGCCGGGGCAATGGACTGGCTGGGTCTGTCCGTCATCGTTGCTCTCTTCCGACCGTATGGCAAGGAAAACAGGCACACGATCCGGACAGATGACTGTTATTTCAATGGAAAACCGTAATATGGAAGATCGCGTCGGTGCGTGCTCTAGAGTACGGAATCGTAGTTATGGGTAGTCCCGGAAAGATGCGCGTCGTACAAATACTGGCTTACGGCGGCGGCACGAGAGGGGAGGGCGAGTCATGAGCGAGACGGGAGTGCCGTTCTTCTGGCAGGCCGGATGAGCGGACGCGCCACCGACTCTTCGCCCATGGAAGCGCTGGCCGGCCTCGTGGAGCGGGTGACGTTCCACAATGCCGAGAACGGCTTCTGCGTTCTGCGGGTGAAGGTGCGGGGGCAGCGCGATCTGGTCACTGTTGTCGGCCATGCCGCCATGATCTCGGCGGGCGAGTTCGTGCAGATGTCGGGCCGCTGGTTCAACGATCACACCCACGGGCTCCAGTTCAAGGCGGAGTTCCTCAAGGCCAGCCCTCCCACCACGGTTGAGGGCATCGAACGCTATCTCGGTTCGGGCATGATCCGGGGCATTGGTCCCGTCTATGCGAAGAAGCTGGTGAAAGCGTTCGGTGAGGCCGTGTTCGATCTGATCGAACAGGAGCCCGGCCGTCTCCGGGAAGTGACGGGCATCGGCCCGAAACGCGCTGAAAGGATCGTCGCGGGCTGGGCGGATCAGAAGGTGATCCGCGAGATCATGCTGTTCCTGCATAGCAATGGCGTCGGCACGTCGCGGGCGGTCCGGATCTTCAAGACCTACGGGCAGGACGCGGTCAGACTGATCAGCGAGAACCCCTATCGGCTGGCGAAGGACATTCGGGGTATCGGATTCAAAACCGCTGACCAGATTGCCCGGAAGATGGGGATCGCATCCGACGCGATGATCCGGGTGAGAGCCGGGATCTCCTACGCGATTGGCGAGGCGATGGATGAAGGGCATTGCGGTCTGCCGGTCGGGGAACTGCTGACCAGCACCGCCGAACTGCTGGAGGTTGCCGTCCCTCTGATCGAGACGGCCCTCGCGCTGGAGCTGGAAGCGGGCGACGTTATTGCCGACAGTGTTGGCAAGACGGGCTGTCTCTTTCTTGCTGGTCTCTATCGCGCGGAGCAGAGCATCGCCGAGCGGTTGCGTGCCTGCGCCGTGGGTCGGGCGCCCTGGCCGGAGATCGATGCTGAAAAGGCCATGACCTGGGTGGAAACGAAGACCGGGCTTGCGCTCGCGCCCAGCCAGCAGGAGGCGGTGCGCCTGGCCTTGCGCAGCAAGGTGCTGGTGATCACCGGCGGTCCCGGTGTGGGCAAGACAACGCTGGTCAACGCCATCCTGAAGATTGTGACGGCCAAGGGTACGGATGTGCAGCTTTGTGCGCCGACGGGACGGGCAGCGAAACGCCTCTCGGAAAGCACCGGACTGGAGGGCAAGACCATCCATCGGCTGCTGGAGACCGATCCGGCCAATGGCAGTTTCAAGCGGGATGACACTAACCCGCTGACCTGCGATCTGCTGGTCGTGGACGAGGCCAGTATGGTCGACGTGCTTCTGATGCGGTCCCTGCTGCGCGCGTTGCCTGACAGCGCAGCGCTGCTGATTGTCGGCGATGTAGACCAGTTGCCGTCGGTCGGGCCGGGGCAGGTGCTGGCCGATATCATCGGCTCGGGCGCCGTACCGGTGGTGCGGCTGACCGAGGTGTTCCGTCAGGCGGCGCAGAGCCGGATCATTACCAACGCGCACCGGATCAATGAAGGGAAGATGCCTGAACTGAGCGCGGAAGAGGGATCGGATTTCTACTTCGTGGAGGCGGCCGACCCAGAGATCGGACTGCGCAAGCTGCTGGCTGTGGTGAGGGACCGCATTCCGGCACGGTTCGGGGTGGACCCGGTTCGGGACGTGCAGGTGCTCTGCCCGATGAACCGGGGTGGACTTGGCGCACGGTCGCTGAATATCGAATTGCAGCAGGCGCTGAACCCACCAGGCGAGGTGAAGGTCGAGCGGTTTGGCTGGACCTATGGGCCAGGCGACAAGGTGATGCAGATCGCCAACGATTATGACCGGGATGTCTTCAACGGAGATCTTGGCGTCATCGACAGGATCGATATTGAAGAAGGCGAACTGACGGTTTCATTCGATGGACGTGAGGTCGTGTATGGTTTCGGGGAACTGGATGAACTGGTGCTGGCCTACGCCACGACCATCCACAAGAGTCAGGGATCGGAATATCCGGCGGTGGTGATCCCGCTGGTGACGCAGCATTACGCCATGCTCGCGAGGAACCTGCTCTACACGGGGGTGACACGTGGCCGGAAACTCGTCGTGCTGGTGGGCCAGAAGAAGGCGCTGGCCATCGCCGTGCGTAATCAGGGCGGAAGGCGACGATGGTCAAAGCTGAAAGAGTGGCTGGCGGATAGCGCCGCATGATGGAGCTGTATTTCCAAGTCTATTTTGTATGAAAGAAGAACTTCCAGCATCCACATTTTTCTCACGCATTGAAGACGTCCGCTCACCTGGTCGCGGAATCAGCCTGCTCCAGATGTGCCTTTTTTTGCCGTCGAGGCCGCGATTACTTCAAACAGTGAGGTCCAACGAGCCAAAGTCTCTGTATCGAACGTGGTGGAAGGTAAAAGTGCACGTTCTTTGGCACGCCGTGCGACCTCAACCTTCCAGCCGGATGGTAGTTCGATTTCATTCTCCTGCGCCCACGCCTCAATCTGCGGAACAATGGGAGCGCCTGCGCGAACAAAATCTGAAAACGACGTCTCAGGTCGTCGCTCCCATCGATCAATAACACCTGCCAGAAATTCGGAAGAAAAAAGATCCTCAATTTCAGAGTTGGGATATCCGACGAAGTGATCGGTAATTATAACGCGCGCCTTTGCAGATTGATAAACTCCATTCTGTAAATCACGAGACATTTTCTGTCCCGCTGCGTCGCCATCGAGCAATACGTAAGGTAGTTCTTCATTCCGTCCAGCGAGGACGCTGGCGATAACCTTTGCATTGTTCGCGCCGTGAGCTGGCGGGAAAACCAGTTCTCTCTTGGGAGAAATACATTTCTCGGCAATAAGTATAGTCTTAATTGCAGTCAGGTAGTGCTGATCTGAAGGGCCTTCGACGATCACGGGTAGACAGCCGAGCAAGATGCTTTCGGCAATCGACATATTTAAAGCAGAGTAGATCGCGTATGTCGCGCCTTGTTGGCGCGGGTCACTGTTTCCTCTCCGCAAATCTGCTGACGCCTTCGTAGAACCATCTTCCGACACAAACACTTTCCTAACTCTGTCAAGTCGATCGGCATCTACCATAAACGGAGAGTGTGTCGTGAAAATTAGCTGATTTGTGCGTGAGAGATTATCAAAAAAGTCAGATAGATCACGTTGTGCTAATGGATGAAGCGACAGTCCGGGTTCGTCAAGTAGCAAGATTGAGTTCTTATGTTCGCGCTGCCCTTCAACAAGGAAGACGAGATAAAAGCAAAGAAACCATTGTAGACCGGTACTGCGATCTTCTAACTCGACCTTTTCGGGCCGTTTGCCGTCACTTACCCAAATTCGAAAGTGATCGCCATCAGCTTGGAAGGAGAAGATGTAATCTCCTTGCTTCCACCAATCTGCAAAACTCTTTGTTAGGCGTGTTTCAGCGGAGTTAAGGAGATTTGTTCGTTCTCGCTTTTTCTCGGCGATTTCTGCAATCTCTTCGTCAGTCGGATGTCTTTGAGTATTTCGAAAATCACGGCCAAGCTCAAGGATTTCTTCTGGCTTTAAACCGACAAAATCAAACAGTACTCTCAGTGTACGGGCTTTGGCTTCTTCCTTTCCTCCTAAATCGCTTCGAGCTAAATTATCAACTACATGTGGAAGATAAATTTCCGCATCCAGATTGCCATAGTTGGAGTAATAAACAAATTTTGGTAGTGCCGCTAATATCTCTTTAAATACTTCTCCAGAACTTTCTGGAGGTGGAAAGCTGAGGGCGTTCTGATGACTACCCAACTCTTCAAGAAGATGTCGAAAACGCGGAACGATAATACTGGTTGCAGCAGCAAGATTGTCTGGATCGGCGGCACGCAACCGATCATTTGTCTCAACGAGCTGGTTCGCAGATATTTCTTCAAGTTTATTGATAATGTTTATTTCTGTGGCGATTGCATCGACAATGGCGTCTTTTTGCGACGCTTCACGTGCGCGAGCGGCCATACCGACGATTTCATCGTGAGCGTTCTGAAGAAGCGTTACGAGCGATGTAGAATGCAAATCTTTCGGTGGAACATATAATGGAAAATTGATTCGAAATGCGCCAGAGAAGTCTTTTGAGACTTGAGCAATTCGTAAATGCTCCACTTTGTGGCCGGAAATTTTCGCAAGATGATCAGCTAGGGGCCCTGTTTCGAATTCAGCGTTAATGAATATGTAATTTTTTGGATTTTTCCGAATGTCGGTGTAGTCGCCTTTTGGGTAATCTGAGTTTGGCTTGAGTTCTCCTTCTCCGGCCGGGTTAAGCTTCCAAAGTGGCAGGAGAAGATTCGTCTTTCCGGACTCGTTAATTCCAATGAGTGCTGTCACTCTATTGGCGTCGATCCACCCGCTGTCAGAGACCGAGCGGAAGTTGGTAACTCGATAGCGGATCAAATGCATTTTAGCCTCTCGGTCATTTGAGTAATTGTAACAAAAAAACTCAATGGAGCAAATGGGATCATTACTCGATTGAGCTGTTACAGGATTTTGACGTTGTCGAAGTGAGCATTGGCTTTATGCGGACCATAGGACATTGATGTGCGGAGGCAGTAGGCTATAATAGAATACATCTTGCGGTTTCTGTCAGAGAGTGCCTGCTTGTCATGCTTGTGGTGATCTCGTTTTACGAGACAGCTCCCAGTGTTTTTTGCCCGATCCATTCTTCGGGTGAAATATCGGGAAATGACTCGGCCGCACGTGCAAACACCCCGGCACCCCGCCACTCTTCGTGGTTTCCAACGATATAGAGCACACGTTTCGCCCGCGTCGCGGCAACATTGAGTAGGTTCGGCGTGCCGCCGGCCCACGTCCGTGATCCAGGCCGCGCGCCACGTCCAGCCCCCAGCATGAGGATGACGGCCTCGGCCTCCTTGCCTTGGAAGGTATGGACCGTGCCGATGTGACGCTCAATCCAGTTCTCCCGATCAGCTTGGCTCAACGCGGGTAAGACGCCTGGCGTCCGGGTTAGCAATTGCCGCAGACGCATCGCCGGCACACGGAACGGGGAAATGACATAGAGATCCGGCCCCTTGGGCTGCATACGGCAGAGTTCGGCAATCGCGGTGGTGATAAGCTGTCCCTCTGCCTCGACCCACTTGCCGCTGGAAGGGGCATCCACATCGACCCACGCGCTCGGTCCCAACCTCTCGCGGATAGCCGATCGACCTATGCCTGTGGCGTGGACCATGCGTTCGGCATAGGCGATCTGGTTGGCAAGATCGAACATCGGCTTCTCGCAACGGCGATGCACAAGGAGGGGCATGCCAGTGTCCCGGGTCATCGGACCTCCAGAAACTGGATTTTCAATCGGGAAACGCCCTTGGATTATGCTTGCGCGGTCAGCCAGAACCTGCGCCGAGACCTTCGGTGCCGCCCAGGGTTCCGCAAGCAGATCGTTGCCTTGGAAAATCAGGGCCGTCGTATATTCGGGTGTGGTTACCACCGGTTCGATTTGAAGCGGATCGCCGATCACCACGGCGCGCCGGGCGCGCCAGAGGGCTCCGACCGCCTGTTGCGGGGCAGCCTGGCCCGCCTCGTCGATCAGCAGCCAGCCGATCGACGCTTCTCGGAAGGTCTGGAACATCCGACCGATCGACGCAAAAGTCGAGGAAACAACAGGCACTAGCAGGAAGAAGTAACCCCAGTCCTGCGCGCTCGCATTTGCCGAGCCGTTGACGACCGTGTTCAACGCTCGCTTGAGAGGTTGGGCACCAGCAGCTACAAAGGCATGATGCAGACGAATTGACGCGACGAACAGTTCGTCGCGTGCCTGACGAAATCGCCCGCCATTCCATGGGCTGCTTTTCTGGAAGAGATCGTCTGGTTGTGACCAGAATCCAGGACTAGGGAAACAATCGCCAAGTTCTCGTCGACCGTCTTCCAGTCGCTGCCCGACCCGCGCCGCCTGGGCCAGCAGTGTTTCCAGACGACCTTCCGCTTCGGTATATCTTTTACCCAACTGCTTTTCTTCGGCGGTCGCAATATCGAGCCGTGCCTTGGCATCACGTGTCGTTCGTTGTGCTTCTTCCAGCCGAACAACCTGCTCGCGGATCCCGCTTTCATGCCTCTTCCACGCTTGGGTACGCAGCATTTTCGACAGAAAGGAGGGTTGAACAGAGGCTAGGGCGGTAAGTTTTGTAGCCTCAAGCCTTTCGAGCCGATCAGCTTCATCTACCTGATTTTGTGCTGCCATTGTCGCATGCGATGCGGCCTCGTGATCCAGCCGGAACTGCTCGCGCATCTCGCTAGCCTGTGGTAGTTCCGTCTCTGCCTCGCGCAAGGCATCTCCTGCTTGCGACAGCGCGACCAATTCGTCCCGCAGCCTTCGGCTACGGTCGCAAGCTTGACGGAACGCGTCCCTGGCTTCCCGCCATTGTGCCATGGCTTCTGGATTTCTTGGTGGCGGATCAATTTCTGCCAGTTTGCCAGGCTTGCGCTCCCTGAGATGCTGTGCATTCGGCCAGGCCGCGCGATTGAGCCAGTCGTTCAGGCCCCATTCCTCGTTCCACCAGACACGGTCGAAGAATTGATGCCGGTTTTTTGCCCGGCCCAGCCGGGCCGCGATCAGGCCCCAGGCCTGTTTCGCAGGTTCGGCGTCCTGCTTCAGTCCAAGCAGATGGGTGGCGGTATGCCCGAAATGATCGAGGCCTTCGTCCCGCCAGACAGATTCGTCGAGCGCTTTCTCGCGGACGGGTAGTTCGAGGCTGATATTCTCGACGGCAGCGTTGTTGCTGCTGGCGACGACGATGGCGAAATCCATCAGGTCGAGATCGCCGACACCCTCCGACGGCGTCTCGATATCAGCCAGCTTCTCGGCGCGCGCGACCATCACTTGTGCGACCAGATCGCGTAGCAGGGTTGTTTTCCCTGTGCCGGGAGGTCCGTTGATGGCCGCAAGACCTTCCGTTGCGAGGTCGCGGGTGACAGCGTTGACCGCTGCCTGTTGCAGGAGGGTAAGCGGATGTAGGCCGGGGCCGGGCCAGCGGCCGAGGGGAAAGAGGTCGGGCGAAAGGAGGGTCGCCAGCCGTGCGCGGTCGGTTAGCGCGTCCCAAGGTGCGGTAGGCGGGTGCAAGCCAAGATAGGCGGAGAGGGCAGGAGGAAGAGTGTCCGCATCGCGCAGGGCGCGGCCGAGGTCCGGCAGGTAGAAGCTGGAGAGCAGGTCGCCATTCGGCGCATTGACTTTCTCGCTCTCGATCACGCACGGTACGGGGATCCAGAGATCCTTCGGGACACATAACGCCTCCGCGAGTTCATCGGCGACGCCATGTAGATCCGTCCAGGTCAGGGAGCGCGGCTGCCCGCCGGACCCTGGTGGGGTGAGGAGGTCGGCAAAACGAGACTGCAGATCCTCTGCCTCACGATCCCATTCCGCGAGGCCGGAAGGACTGCCGCCGCTGAGAATATGGCCAACACCCCAGGCAAAACTGGCGATGGCCAGCGTGTCGGGCACTATGATACCCCATTCGTCGAGCACAACGCTGGCGGCGATCACGTTGCCCTTCTTGGTGGATCGGTCGGTCTTGTCTTCCTCGTCAGGGTCGTTTTCGCCAATGGCGGTGTTCAAGCGCTCGAAGGATGCGCGGGTAGGCATGGCACCAAGAATGACGTTGTACCAGCGCCGTTTAACACGCTCCTTTTTCGAGGTTTGTGATTCCGACGGTTTCTTCGGATCATTCTCGACGGAGGCGATCGGCGGCTTTGGAGGGGGATCGGGCAGGATCGGCCAAGGCGTGGAGTCGTCCGGCCGAGGCGGGTGCCAGAGGTCCGGACCGTCGGTCGCGTCGGTTCTCCGGTTCCTGATGCGGCCTTCGCGATCCGCAGCCACGTCGTTCCAGCCGGACTCTCGCGTGGCTTGCGGGGTCAGGACTTCCAGCGCGATCCAGGAGCGCAGGACACGGTGTACGGTGTCTGGTGTAACGGACATGAATGCATCTTCACCCCCGTAACGCAATGAAACAAGTCACATATGGCTGTCGAGGGATATTTGGTCAGGTGATCTGAATTGCATCCGAAATCGATCAAGGGAGAAAAAGGGCTAATGGCTCTGCCCTCGCGCCGGCAAGGGTGCGCGTCAGCAGGCTGACGCCGCCCGACGGGGTGTCCCCGATCTTCCTGCGCTACGCTCCGTGCAGATCTGGCGATACCCCTCCCCATCGGTCGCCCTTGCCGTTGCTACCCCGCTGCTCGCCGCGAGGCAGAGGAACAGCGGGGGCTGTTCCTCGCGGAACAAAGGGCAAAGACCATGACCGGCAACACCAACACGGCGACCGATTTCCGCAATGCCATCCTTAACGGTGACAGCGTGCAGTTGATGCGCGCGCTTCCTCGCAATGCGGTGGATTTCATCCTGACAGACCCGCCTTACCTGGTGAATTATCAGGGCAGGGACGGGCGGAAGGTGCGCAACGATGACAATGCACGCTGGCTCCGGCCAGGCTTCAACCAGATGCATCGTGTCCTGAAATGGGGCGGATTTGCCATCAGTTTTTACGGCTGGAACCGTATCGACCTGTTCGCCGATGCATGGAAGGCGGCGGGGTTCCGCATGGTCGGGCATATCGTTTTTCGCAAGTCCTATTCGTCATCTTCCCGATTTCTCCGGTATGAACATGAGAGCGCTTACCTGTTGGCTAAGGGCAACGTGGCACCGCCCGCAAAGCCCATCCCGGACGTGCTCGACATGCCCTATTCGGGCAATAAACTGCACCCGACGCAAAAGCCGGTGGCGGCACTTCTGCCTCTGGTGGAGGCGTTCTGCCCGCTGGGCGGTCTGGTGCTGGATCCGTTTGCGGGTTCCGGTTCGTCGCTGGTGGCGGCGCAGCATCTTGGGCGCGACTGGCTGGGTATGGAACTGGACCCGGAGCACGCGGCCACGGCGACCCGTCGGCTGGCCTGGCACGGGGCAGGGAGGGCGGCGGAGTAAGCCGCCCCTTTCTTTCTTCATGTTTACCGGGCGACCAGAAAGTCGCGCCGGTCCTTCAGGACCGGCGGTGGGAACGCGCTGCCCGCGCGTGCGGCGCTCGCCGGCACGCCCGCTCGCAAGGTTCAGTGAAACAGGGTGCTGGACCGGAGCCCTTTGCTCCACCCCAATGCTGTCAGTCCAACGCGCCGCGTTCCCGGCGCGAGCGGAAGACGCCGACAGGGGCGCCTCGGCCAGGCGATCCTCGTCTCCTCGCACGATCTTTTCCTGCGGGTTACGGTCTCGCTCCTGCTTGCTTTGCCAGCCGCGCTGGCGGGATTTGGCATGACGCTGGGTTTCAGCGGCCTGGGCGATATGGGTGCCATTCCGGCGTATATCTTCGCGACATTCGGGGCGCTGTGCGTCGGCGGTGCCGCATGGACGCGGCTATGCGCCATCCAGCCTGCCTGAAAGCCTGATCTTCCGGCAGGCAAGTGTAGGGCCGGGGCGGTCAGCCCCGTTGCGTGAGCAAGGCCGGCTCCATGTGGCGAGTGCGTGCGCCGTCTTTATCGAAAGGGCATGGACGGATGGATCGGGGGCCGGACTGTCCAGCTTCACGCTGAGATACACCTGTTCATACGGTGCAACGCAGGATCGGTGCGGCCCCTTGCTGTTTTCCTGTGCGGATGTGGGGATGACCAATAGCCACAGGCCCGCTGTTCGATACGTGGACTGGTAACGGCGCCGGATTGTCCCGAGCCGCCGAGAGACATCCCCATCAGACCCACGCCCCAGTCATGAAACACGACAGACTGCCCTGTCCCCACATAACGCTGACGGCGCCGCACACCATGGCCTCTCGATATGGCCGATCTGCCCGAAGACCGGCTTCGCCTCGCCCGGCTATGGCGCAACGGCGTCCCGCAACTTTCTTCCCCTGCCGGCTGCGCCGTCATTCCGCGCGGAGCAAGAAAGTTGCGGTCCTGCCGTCCTCCGCGTTGCTTCGGCCTGCCAGCAGATGCGCCGCCGGTCGTCTCCGGGCTGACGATGGCCATCGAGGCCACGGTGGTCGCGGCCCGATACAACCAGGAGACAGGACAATGATCATCGGTTCATTCAAGAAGGTCGGCGAGGGGTACGAAGGCGAAATCGTCACCCTGACACAGAAAATCCGGGGTATCCGCTTCGTGCCCGAAGCCAACCGGGCCAGCGACAATGTTCCCAACTTCCGGGTGCAGATCGGAAAACTGGAAGCCGGGGCCGCCTGGATCAAGCACACCACGGACTGGCGCGAATATCTCAGCGTGAAGCTGGACGATCCGACCCTTCCCGGTCCGATCTTCGCCAGCCTCTTCGAAGAGGAAGGTGGCGCCTACAACCTGGTCTGGAGCCGCCAGCGCCCGCGCAACGGGGACTGACTATCCCAGGCCCCTCCGGTTCGCCGGAGGGGCTTTTTTATCGCCAGGCCGGTTATGACTTTCCGTCGGCCGGTGCCGCTTCTGTAGCGACAGCGTGGCTTTCGTCCAGCAGCGCGGCGGGCCGCACGCCCAATGCCTGTGACGCATGCCATAGCGAAAGCAGCGTCACATTCTGGCGTCCGGTCTCGATCCAGCTGATATAGGCACGGTCCACGCCCATCTGTTCCGCCAGGGCCTCCTGGCTGAGACCGGCGGCGCGTCGCAGGCGCCTCACGTTCGCGCCGAAAAGTCCTCGGATGTCCATCCGCAGGATAGGAACGATTTGTGTATTATCGCGCTACGTATTATAATGCACGGAACACCAAGCGCCTTTCCGTGTGATGCGTCACGGGCATCACGTGATGTCGCGGAAACCGACCTTTTCGGCCCGTCTGGCGTCAATATCCCCCCGATATAGAAATAATCCCGAACTTATAGGATATGTTCGGGATCACCTCCCTGAGTCTTGGGGACTACCCGTTCTGGTTCTGTACCGGATACTGGGTCGAATCCATGACATATCGGGGGAGGGGGCGTGCCGACAATCCGGCCATGGGATGCCGCACCCCTTCGTCGCGCCTTCGCCGGGCTCGACCCTGCCGGTCTCGCCCAGGAATGGCTGCGGCATAATCCGGCCTATCGACACGATCATGCAGCAATAATTCGGATGGGCAAGGTTGACGCCGAGGCATGGCGCGCCTTCGCCCGTCGTTGGGGGTTGCGTTTTCCCTGTCGATCCTGATCTCCCCGCCTGGCTCGCCCCCGCGTTCTGGGATCCGGACATCGCGCCGGAGGTGGCCGTGCGTGGCGATGGGGGTGATATCCTGTCCCGCCTCGCGCCATGCGCGCGGGCACGACATGATGCTCCGGATGGCATCCATCTCGTGCTGGACAGCCCAGCAGACCCGCTGCGCCTTGCCATTGTCGTCGATCGACAGCCCGACGCACCAGGAACCTGGTTCATCATCGATGACGCGCACCTCACGACCCGTCTGGCCAGCGTTGCGCGCTTCGGTCGTCTGCTTGCCGGTCAGACGCCCGGTCCTCTTCCCTCTACGCTGCGCCTGAGTCCCCAGCAGAAACTGCGGCAGATCCGCATGCTCTGCATCGCCGAAGGTCGGCGCATGGGTGTGACAGTGCGCCGGATCGCGGCCGGCATCTACGGCGAGCATATCCTGCGCCTGTCCCGCAATGAATGGCGTGCCAGTGCATGGCACCGCGCCTTTTACCGCGATCTCGACGGTGCGGGGTTCTATCTGAACGGCGGCCACATCGCCCTCCTTCAGGGGCTGAAGCAGGGGGGTGACAGTCCGGCGGCCTGAACTTTGTCATCCCTCCCCACAGCCCATTCTCCGGCAGCGTCCTCCCATGAGCCGCGACAGTCCGCACGCGGCCCGATCCAACGGGAGGAAGACCTCATGCGTGTCCAGCCGACATTGCCACCGCGCTATCTGCGCACCCCGGATGCGGCCAATTTCGTTGGCCTGTCCATCCGCACCCTCGAAAAACATCGGAGTTGCGGCACCGGTCCGCTCTACCGCCAGCTTGGCGGCCGGATCGTCTATGCCGTCGAAGACCTCTGCGCCTGGGCCGATCTGAACGTCCGGCTGTCCACGGGTGACGGTGGTGGCATCCCCATGCCGTCCGATCCCCGCGCCTATATCATCCGCTTGCAGGCGAAGGCCCGCAAGGCGCAGCGGAGTGCCGGACGATGATGCCGTCTGCCGATAACTGGCGTCAGCCAGATCGCCGCTTTGCGGTCTCCGGGCCTGCCAGTCCGCGAGACATCCGCGACCTGATGGATCGTCCGCTCTTCGCACTCGGGAAAATGCCACGTCATGAGCCGATCCGTCATCGGTCGGGCTACAGCGAGGTTCACGTCATGTCCTCCGGCGACGCCGGGCTGGCGACACTCATGGATGCCGACGTGCTGCTCTGGCTTGCCGGACAGCTCAGGGGCGCGCTGAACGAGGGGCAATGGATTTCCCGTCATGTCCGTTTCACGCCCTGGCGTCTGTTCCAGGACCTCGGCTGGGATGCCGGCGCGCATCAGTACCGCCGTCTGCGTGGCGCACTGACACGTCTCGCGGCCACGACGGTGATGACGAATATCCGCAATGGCCCGGACTGGCGGGAACGGCCGTTCGCCTGGGTCAGTGATGTCCGTATCTCCCGCGACGATGGCGTCGCTCTGACCCTGCCGGACTGGTTCCTCGCCGCTGTCACTGAGCCCACACGCGTGTTGACCGTGCATCCGGCCTATTTCCACATGGGGAGCGGGATCGGACGCTGGCTCTACCGCTTCGCCCGGCGACGTGTCGGACGGCAGAAGGGACGATGGCTGTTCGATTTCACAGAATTGCATGGCCGTTCCGGCACTCTGATGCAACGATATGATTTCGCGCTCGCACTGGGAAAGATCGTTCGGGCGCAATCGCTTCCGGGATACCATCTTTCGACCTGCCTGCGACATGGCATCGACTATCTGCGGATCGAAGCAACGACGCCGTCCACAGGGCCTGTGGAGAAGCCTGCGGAACCACTCGTTGCCACAACGGTGGAAAAGCACGTTGGAACAGATACGGTTATATCGTTGGGTCGTTCAAAAAACCACTATGTAAACCATTGTTCTGGAAGAAAAACCGAGAGGCGTAACTTCTTAACTTATAAGTACAATACTATATGTAGTGATAAGAAGGACATTTTTCGCGACAATTCTGGCCTGTCCGGACAGGCCAGAAAAGAAGCTCGGGAAGCGGTCGCGGATCGCGGGGCAGGTGCGCCATGACCGCCCCGTCTTTCCGACCGGATGGCGATGCGCTCACCACGGTTGAACTGACGTGGATCGAGAAGCGCATCGAACACTGGATCCGCTTCGGCCATCCCGTCGAGGATCGCATTCTCGATCGTCGGCGCAGGCTGATGAGCTTCACGCCGGGCAGCGTGTTCGCGTTCATCCGCTGGGCCGCCAACGATTTCGGCACCGTAGTGTCCTGCATCGACATCGTGCGGGCCGTGGGCGCTCAGGAAGCCTGCCAGACCGTGCCGTTCGTGCGGCCCGGTGGGGAGAGCCTGCTGCGCCAAAGTGGCTGGCCAAAGGTGCGCCGGGTGCTGGAGTCCATCGACGGCGTAGAGGCGCTGGGGATCGATCCTGCCGCTGTTTGTCCCGATCATTGGCGCCATCTGCATCACCGTCTCACGGCAGCGCAGGAGCCACGTCCCTACACGCGCGAACGGCACCAGGCATGGTTGCGCCGGAGGGTTGTGGCATGACGCATGGTCATTCCCCCATGGGTGACATCTCACCCCGCACACTCTTCCGCGTGCTGGACCTATTCGCGGGGGCGGCCGGCGGCTGGACGCTGGGCCTGCACCGTGCGGGTTTCGTCACCGTTGCCGCCTGCGAGATCGTTCCATGGCGGCGCGTGCTCTACGCGGAGAACAATCCCCATGTCCGCCTCTACGACGACGTCCGGACCCTCACCGCAGGGCGACTTGTTTCCGACCTCGGCTTCCTGCCAGACCTCATCACGGGCAGCCCGCCGTGCCAGGATATCAGCAGCGCCAACACCAGGGGCAAAGGGATCGACGGCGCGCGGTCGGGCCTCTACCGTGAAGCTGTCCGCCTGGTCGGAGAGTGCCGCCCTCGCTGGTTCGCTTTTGAGAACAGCGCTAACCTCAGAACTCGCGGCGCTGACCGGCTGCTCGATGCGCTGGAGGCGTTCGGCTACGCCTGCGAACCGTGCGTGGTGGGTGCTGGAGACGTCGGCGCCTGCCATGTCCGCAAACGGTCCTGGCTCATCGGTTTCGACCCCCGGCAGCTTGCCTACACCGGTCTCGCAGTCGCAGCAGGGCGGGATGCGGATGGAAGGGGGAGCGGGCGCGCGGGCGGCGATGAAGGCGTCGGGCCTGTACGATGTGTTCCGCACGGATCGGATGGCGACGCCACGGGCGTCGGATGCCGCGAAGGGTGGTCGGGGCGACGTGCTGGCGCAGATGACGGGGCAGGAAAACCGTCATGCGGGGATGCTGGGAACCCCGACTGCCAACCCTGCGCCACGGGGCAGCATGTTGCGTCGGTGCAAGGGGCGGATGACATCGGAGCAGGACGATTTCAACCGCACGCCGACGATCGGGGAAACGCTGTATTTCGAGGAGCACCAGCCTCTCTGCGGGATGCTGCCCACACCGCTCGCGCCGAATGGAGGTCGCCGGCTGAGTGCGCGGGAGATCGGGACAGGCCGTCGGGCGAACGGATCCAAGGCCCAGATCGACACGCCGAACCTGCTCCGGCACGCGGATCTGGAAACGCTGCCGACACCCACGAAGCGGGACAGCCGGATGGACGGGTGGAGCGATGCCTACGACCGCCGCAAATCCCCGACGATGGACGCGGTGATGGATGGAGCGATGACGGGTCGGGCGCCCCCGGACCGCTGGGCGGGAGCGCGGGCGCTGGCGGCGTTACTGCGGAGCCATGGGCTGACTGGAACGGCGGCCCTGCCGCTCACCTACGGCTGGATGATGGGCTTTCCGCCTGGCTGGCTCGCACGCGCGTTGCACTCGGCGATGGACGCCGGGCGTCTGCCGCCAGCCTCGTCGTCGAAGCGTTCGGCGACGCGGTCGTCCCGGACATTCCCGAAGCCATAGGCAACGCCATCCTGCGGGTCGAACGCGCGCTCGACGCGGTCTTCGTGCGTGCGTTGTCAGGAGATGTATCATGACCCGGCGCGGCTGGTTCTTCGCCACGTATTTCGCCGTGCTCGGCGTGGGCGCTTCGCTGGCGTTTCATCCCGCGCCGCGCTGGGTCTGGAATGAAACGGCCAGCGTTCCTGTCGGGCTGTATCGCATCCAGTCAACGGTTCCGGTTCGCGTCGGCGACATCGTCGCCCTCCGCCTTCCCGAGCGCGAGGCGACACTGCTGGCGACGCGAGGTTACCTGCCGTTCGGTGTGCCTCTGCTCAAGCCTGTGGCAGCGCTGGCGGGGCAGAGTGTCTGCCGCAACGGCACCCACGTCACCATCGACGGCAAACCTGTCGGTGACGCAAAATCTGTCGATCATCGGGGCCGCAAGCTGCCGCTGTGGCAGGGTTGTCAGCGCCTCGGTCTGGGGCAGGTGTTCGTCATGAATGCCGCTGTGCCGACCAGTCTGGACGGACGATATTTCGGTGTCCTGCCGATGGACACCGTCATCGGTCGCGCTGTGCCGGTGCATGTGCGCACAGGCGAGGCCGAATTGCTTCCCCCGCATTTCGATCCCCTCCCGGATCTGCGTGATCCAGTGCGGGAACGGCCACTCATGGGACCGCCCATGGTGCCTGTGAAACAGAGCGAACCGCCGATCGAATGACGGTCGCAAGGCACACGGTTTTTCCATCACCTCTATCATTTCCGAAAGGATTTTTCTCATGAGCCAGATCGGATTTTTTACCCGCACCGCCGATGGATTTGCCGGGCGTGTGCGCACCCTGTCGCTGGACGCGGAACTGACCTTCGTGCCAGTGGAAAACAATGGCGCGGAGCATGCGCCGGATTATCGCATCCATCTCGGTGATGGAGACGCTGGGCCAGAGATCGGTGCCGGGTGGACCCGCACCGGGGAACGTGCTGGCGAGTATATTTCCATCGTGCTGGACGATCCCTCGTTCATGCAGCCGGTCCGGGCCACGCTGTTTCAGGCGGGACGCGGTGGGCGCGAATGGCAACTGGTGTGGAACCGGCCCACGAAACGTCCGGGAGGCCGGGAATGAGACGCCGGTTTTTCGTGTCTGGCAGCATGCTGGCCGTGCTCGCGCTGGCGCTCTCGCCGGCCGTTGTTCGGGCACAGGACTTTGATGATCTGGTACGGCAGGCGGCGGAACGGAACGCGATCCCGCCAGCGTGGGTGCGGGCGGTCCTGCAAGCCGAAAGTGCGGGTGATCCGCACGCGGTATCCGGTGCTGGTGCGATGGGGTTGATGCAGCTCATGCCGGGCACCTGGAAGGATGTCCGGCGCGTGCTCAATCTGGGCGCCGATCCCTTCGATCCGCGTGACAATATCGTGGCCGGGGCAGCCTATCTGCGATGGCTGCACGACCGCTATGGTGATGCCGGTTTTCTCGCCGCTTATAACGCTGGTCCCGGTCGTTATGACGATCATCTGGCGACTGGTAGGCCCTTACCTGCCGAGACGATTTCCTACGTGGAATTCGTCACACGGCTGATGAAAAACCGATCGTCTGACCTCCATCTTCCCGTTTCTTTTTTGTCCTTTCCGGCTCGCTCCTGGGTGACGGCCGCGCTCTTCGTTTCCGGCCAGCCCGATGCGTTTCGGACCACCACTTTACGTCGTGTCGCTGTTCCCGAGAACCTCTTCGCGGGGCATGTCGGGGAGAGGTCCGGCATGGTCCCGCTGCGAGGATCGGATCAGGTCCAGTGAGGCGTGAAACCCCCGGAAAACCAACAGAAAAGGGAGGGCTGGATAAAAGGCCGCACATCGCGGCTCGGTCGGGGTGGCTGTTTTCCGGGGTTTTTGAGGTCTTGTCGCGAGGTGCGTGGATTTTCCGAACCTCGCGACACGGTGTCATCTCATTGATCCGACGCGATCTTTCGCGCGGTGCAGGACATTTTTCATGAACAGGGACGAGGAATTCAGGGTTCGGCTAGGGCGTATCCGCTCTACCCGCGCCCGGCAGGCACGCCCCTTCGTGACGCAGGTGCTGGCGTCGGTGCAGCGGGCCGGTGGCCGGGTCTCCCGCGCGGGGAAAATCAGTGCCGGGCGTCGCTCCAGTTTCGGGCGCGGCCGGGCCGCTGCTCATGCCGCCAATCGCCTGCTGACCCGCCGTTCGCGGGGCGTCGTCATCAAGGCCCGCGTCGTGCGGCACGCACCGCGCGCCACACCACTGGCGGCACATCTCCGCTATCTCCGTCGGGAGGGCGTGACGCGGGACGGCGAGGATGCCCACCTGTTCGGGAAGGACAGCGACGACATCCGTGCCTCGGACTTCGCGGAACGATGCGATGGCGACCGCCATCATTTCCGCTTTATCGTGTCGCCAGAGGATGCGCCTGAGATGTCGGACCTGCGGGCCTTCGCCCGCGATCTGATGGGGCAGATGGAATCCGATCTTGGCACGAAACTCGACTGGGTTGCCGTCGATCACTGGAATATAGCGCATCCCCATCTGCATGTCATCGTCCGGGGTGTGGCGGAGGATGGGGCCGATCTGGTGATCGCGCGCGATTACATCCGCGAGGGGATGCGCGCCCGTGCGCAGGATCTGGTGACGCTGGAACTCGGGCCACGCACGGATCACGACATCCATCAGGCAGTCGAGCGGCAGGTGAATGCCGACCGCTGGACCCAGCTTGACCGGCAGCTTCAGAGGGACGCAGGAGAGGATGGCGTCATCGACCTCGGACGCGTGTCAGGGGAACAGCCGGACGCCTTTGCGACGGTGAAGCTTGGCCGATTGCGCCGTCTGGAAACTATGGGGCTGGCGCATCAGGTCGGGCCGGATCGGTGGCGGATGGACGAGAGTGCGGAAGCCACCCTGCGCGAGATCAGCGAGCGCAACGACATCATCAAACGGATCCACCGGGGGCTGGCGGAACAGAAGATCGACCGTGCTGCGTCCTCCTGGGTCATGGCCGCCGAGGACACTACCGATCCCGTCATCGGTCGGCTGGTCGATCGTGGCCTTGATGATGAACTGCGTGGCACGGCTTATGCTGTCGTCGATGGAATTGATGGGCGCACGCATCATATCCGTCTGTCGGACCTTGAAGCTGCTGGCGACGGAGCGGTCGGCTCCATCGTCGAACTGCGGCGTTTCACCGACAAGCGGGGGCGGGACCGTGTCGCGCTGGCCGTGCGTTCGGACGTCACGCTGGAGCGGCAGGTGACGGCGGAGGGCGCGACCTGGCTCGACCGGCAGGCCATCGCGCGGGAGCCTTTGCCTCTGGCATCCACCGGGTTCGGCACCGAGGTGAAAGAGGCGATGGAAAGGCGCACGGAGCATCTGGTGGAGCAGGGGTTGGCCAGCCGCGACGGCGGGAGCATCCGTTATGCCCGGAACCTGATCGCCACGCTGCGTCAGCGGGAGCTTGAGATGGTAGGATGGAACCTCAGCGGGAAATCAGGGATACCGTTCCGGCAGAGTGGGGAGGGCGATCCCGTCACCGGCACCTATCGCCAGCGTTTCAATCTGGCATCGGGCCGGTTTGCCATGATCGACGACGGGCTGGGCTTCGAGTTGGTACCATGGTCGCCCTCGCTGGAAAAGCAGCGGGGGCGGGAAGTGTCGGGGATCATGCGCGGGGATGGGGGGATCGACTGGTCGTTCGCGCGCAAACGGGGGCTTGGATTATAAAATCAGGTGTCCGTGTTTTTCTTCGCACATGCTGCCAGTTTCTCATGATACCGTCGACGCCGCGCAATACAGAATGCATGGAAGTCGTGCTATAAGATCTGGATCAGCGACAACCGGACGGAGACTGCCATGCAGCCGTTTCCCCTTGATCAGGCTTTTACGTTTCTGGAATCCGGGCCGGTAACGCTCTTGACCACGCATGACGGTGGGCGCGACAATGTCATGACGATCACCTGGACCATGGTGCTGGATTTCGACGCACGTTTCGCCATCACCACTGGTCCCTGGAATTACTCATGGGAAGCGATTGAGAAAACGCGGGAATGTGTACTCGCCATTCCATCCGCTGACATGCTCGACACAGTCGTGGGGATTGGTCTCTGCTCTGGCAGGGATACGGACAAGTTCGAAAAATTCGGTCTTGACCGCCGTAAGGCTGAGAGGGTGAAAGCACCACTTCTGACTGAATGTCTGGCGAACATTGAATGCCGCGTCATCGACATCATCGCGCCGTATGGCATCGTCATTCTTGAAGGGGTTGCGGTCCATGCCGACCCGCATCGCAAGGAACGCTCCTCCCTGCATGCCATTGGCGATGGCACCTTTGTGACCGACGGGCCTGTGCTGGATCGGCGCATGATGATGCGCTCGAAGCTACCACCGAGCGTCCTGACGCATAAATCATGATCTCCGCATGATCATTCCCGTGGGGTCTGCCGCAGGCTGCGGTCGCGCTGGTGGGCGACGATCCCACGTTTGACTGCCGCGAAAATCTCTACTGGCAGAAAGCCCCACGCAAAACAGTCGGGTTGGTTGCGTGAGACGGGCCGCAGATCATAGCCGGGCCATACGAAGCGGTTGAGTTCGGCTGTCACGATCCATGACGGTTCGTCATCCAGCCCAAGGCGTCGTTTGACGTTTGCCGGGAGAGCTACCGCATGAGGGTCGTCCGGTCTGGAATGGGTGATCGGTACGACATAAACCTGGCAGTCGCCGTCAGCATCGGCGGCAGCAACCACAATGGCACAGGGCCGTGCTTTCCGGCCTTCCTCGGCACCGGCGCGGTGCTGGTCATGCCAGAGATAGGAATAG
This sequence comes from Acidomonas methanolica, assembly GCF_004346035.1. GTDB lineage: Bacteria > Pseudomonadota > Alphaproteobacteria > Acetobacterales > Acetobacteraceae > Acidomonas > Acidomonas methanolica. Next base: position 35,554 of record NZ_SLZN01000012.1, read on the forward strand.
GAAATGACCAGACCAGGTGCAGGTTCGGGAATAGACACGATGCGTGCTTATTGGCCCATGGTGTAGCGGTGCCCCTCGGGGATCTCCGCTGCCTCGATCAGGGCAATCTCATGATCGTTGAGATCGGTCGCAGCGATGGCTTCGCGCTGGGCCTGCTTCAGGGCGTGAAAGGTCTGCGCCGAGATGATATAAACCGTCTCCCGACCATATTTCGTGACCTTCACCGGTTCGGTGAGCGCGCGGTCATGATAGGCGCCGAAATTCTTCTGCACATCGGATGAAGTGACTGTGGTGGACATCGGAGCGTCCTTTCTTTTTGTCTATCTTCCGTAAGATACGGATTTCTGTTCAGCGGTGCAAGGCCGGAAACCGCAACGCGCCAGTATTTCTTCGCTCCTGCCCGCTCTGGTACGATGAGTGCCAGATCCTGCTTGCGTCCCAGAAAATCGCGGTTCTTCGCTATCTCCCATGACAAGGGGAGGACATGATGGACCAGCCGGGAACACGGATTCAGTGGGGGCAGGCATTCGTGGTCCTGTCCATGATCGTGCTGTCCTGGTGGACGGCGACACAATGGACGGCGTGGGAACTGGCGTTCCAGCCGGAACTCGGCCGACCGTGGTTCACGGTCCTGCACCGTTGGCCGGTCTATGCCCCGCCGCTGTTTTTCTGGTGGTGGTACGAGTTCGATGCCTACGCCCCAGCGGTGTTTGCCCGTGGGGCGTGGATCGCGGGTTCCGGCGGGGTGCTGGCTTTTAGCGCAGCCGTGGCGCTGTCAGTCTATCGTGCTCGCGAGGCGAAGCGGGCCGCGACCTATGGCTCTGCCCGCTGGGCCGAAGATGCGGAAATCTGCGCGGCGGGGCTGTTGGGCGAAAATGGCGTTGTGCTGGGCAAATACCGCCGGGCCTATCTCCGACATGATGGCCCCGAGCATGTCCTGATCTTCGCGCCGACGCGCACCGGCAAGGGGGTGGGCATGGTGATCCCCACACTTCTGACCTGGCCGGGTTCGGCCATCATTCATGACATCAAGGGCGAGAACTGGCAGATCACCGCCGGTTTCCGGAATCGCTTCGGGCGGGTGCTGCTGTTCGATCCCACCAATCCGGCCTCCTCGGCCTACAATCCGCTGCTGGAGGTCCGGCGCGGGGCGTCGGAGGTCCGCGACGTGCAGAACATCGCCGATATTCTGGTAGATCCCGAAGGATCGCTGGAACGGCGCAACCACTGGGAAAAGACCTCCCATGCCCTGCTGGTCGGGGCGATTCTGCATGTGCTTTACGCCGAGGACGACAAGACCCTCGCCGGGGTGGCGAAATTCCTCTCCGACCCGAAACGGTCGATCGAGGCGACCCTGTCCGCCATGATGCGCACGAACCATCTGGACGGGAAGGGGCCGCATCCCGTCGTGGCGTCGGCCGCGCGGGAACTGCTCAACAAATCGGACAACGAGCGCTCCGGCGTGCTGTCCACCGCCATGTCGTTTCTTGGTCTCTACCGTGATCCGGTGGTGGCGACGGTGACCAGTCGCTGCGAATGGCGGATCAGTGATCTGCTGGAGGGTGAACAGCCTGTCTCCCTGTATTTCGTCATCCCGCCCTCGGACATCAGCCGTACCAAGCCGCTGATCCGCCTGATCCTCAACCAGATCGGGCGACGGCTGACGGAGGATCTGTCCGGCCGGGAGGGGCGGCGTCGCCTGCTGCTGATGCTCGACGAGTTTCCTGCCCTTGGCCGGCTGGATTTCTTCGAGAGCGCTCTGGCCTTCATGGCAGGCTATGGGATCAAGGCGTTCCTGATCGCCCAGAGCCTGAATCAGATCGACAAGGCATACGGTCAGAACAACAGCATCCTGGATAATTGCCATGTCCGGGTCAGTTTCGCCACCAACGATGAGCGCACGGCAAAGCGGGTATCCGATGGTCTGGGGGTGGCCACAGAAATCCGGTCGCAGAAGAACTATGCCGGCCACCGGCTGTCGCCCTGGCTCGGGCATCTCATGGTGTCACGGCAGGAGAGCGCACGCCCCCTGATGACGGTCGGCGAGGTGATGCAGCTTCCGGCGCGCGATGAGGTGGTCATGGTGGCGGGCTGCCCGCCGATCAGGGCGCGGAAGGCGCGGTATTTCCGGGACCGCCGGTTCGTCGAGCGCGTGCTGCTACCGCCGGATCCCACGCAATTGCCACGGCCCGTGCGACCTGATGACTGGAGTGGCCGCACGCTTCCTGCCACCCCGCCGCCGGAGAAAACGTCGGCGGCGGAGCCTGACAGGCCCGACGATGCCGATAGCGATGAATCGCTCGGCACGGGGCGGAAATGGTCGCGCGAGCATGATCCGGCGCAGACCGGCAAACGCAAGCGGCGTACGGCACCGGACCTTTTTGGTGAGGAACCACCACAGGATCCAGAAGCGCGGGATCGTGCCGACCTGACGCGGATTGCCCGGCAGGCCGGGCTCGACCGTGGCAATGACCTTGGGTTGTGAGGGTGCAATGAGAATATCCCAGAAGAAGGTGCGGCTGTCGGTGTATCTGGAACCGAAACTGCTCGATGCCCTGACCGCGCACGCTACGCGGCGCGATCTCTCCCTTTCCCTGGTGGCGGAAGCGGCTATCGCATCCTTTCTGTCGCCCGATGCTGATGAGCGACGGGAAGCGGCGATGAGTCGCAGGCTGGATCGTCTAGACCGGCAGGTCGCCCGTATGGAGCGCGATCTTGGGATCAGCCTTGAGACGCTGGCTCTGTTCATCCGCTACTGGATGATGGTCAGCCCACCCTTGCCGGAACCGGCAGCTGCTGCCGCGCGGGCACAGGGGGCGGAACGCTACGAAGCGTTCGTGGCTGCCCTTGGCCGACGACTCAGTCGGGGACCGGTCTTTCGGCAGGAGATTCCCGACGATGTGCCTCCAGCGCCAGAAACCTGATCCCGCAATCCGCAAGTAAAAACCGCATCCCCTACGATTCTGTACGATCGTAGGAAAATACTGTTGAAATCGGGAGAAAGCAGCACTCTCTAATTGTCCCCGTCGTCGTCCGGAGAGGCCGGATGACCCGCAGAGGCGGGGATTTTCATGGCGGTCACATCGATTGAAAGTGGAGCCCGACAGCGTGGCATGTCCATGCTGCGCACGGCGATGGGACCGGCGATCGCGGGGCATCTTGCTGATCCTGCCGTGGTCGAGGTGATGCTTAATCCCGATGGACGGTTGTGGATCGACCGCCTGTCCGAGGGGCTGGGTGATACCGGGGAGACGATCACACCGGCTGACGCCGAACGCATCGTGCGACTGGTCGCACATCATGTCGGGGCGGAGGTGCATGAAGCGGCGCCGCGTGTTTCGGCGGAACTCCCGACGGGCGAGCGTTTCGAGGGTTTGCTCCCACCCGTAGTGACGGCACCGAGTTTTGCGATCCGCAAGCCCGCCGTCGCCGTGTTCACGCTCGACGATTATGTCGAAGCCGGGATCATGGAAGAAGGGCAGGCGGCATATCTTCGCCAGGCAGTCGCGGACCGTAAAAATATCCTGGTCGCGGGCGGCACATCCACAGGCAAGACCACGCTGGTCAACGCCCTGCTGGCCGAAGTTGCTAAAACCGACGACCGCGTGGTGCTGATCGAGGATACGCGCGAACTGCAATGCCGGGCGCCCAATCTCGTATCGCTGCGCACCCGTGATGGTGTCGTCACGTTGTCCGAACTGGTCCGCTCAGCGCTACGGCTGCGCCCTGACCGTATTCCCATCGGCGAGGTGCGTGGCCCGGAGGCGCTCGACCTCCTCAAGGCGTGGGGCACGGGGCATCCCGGTGGGATTGGCACGCTCCATGCTGGCACCGCCATCGGCGCGCTGCATCGCATGGAGCAACTGATTCAGGAAATCGTCGTCACCGTCCCGCGCGCCCTGATTGCGGAAACCATTGACGTCATCGCCGTGCTGTCCGGGCGTGGCACGGCGCGCCGCCTGTCCGAACTGGCCACAGTGGATGGCCTCGATCCCGTGACGGGAGCCTATCACATCCGGCCCGCCAGCCTTCCATCTTCCGAAACATCATTCTCTGACAATGGAGAGTCATCATGAGGACGCCTTCACGTCTGCGCGCCATCGTGTGCGCCGTTGCACGGCCTGATCGGCATGTGCCGGATATCCGCATGTTCGGAACGTCCACGCTTCTGTCGCTGTTTTTCGTATCGTCGGCCTGGGCGTCCGGCTCCGGCATGCCGTGGGAAAACCCGCTCAACGAGATCCTGGAATCCGTGCAGGGGCCGGTCGCTAAGATCGTCTCTGTGATCATCATCACCGTGACCGGTCTGACCCTGGCCTTCGGGGAAACATCCGGCGGGTTCCGTCGACTGATCCAGATTGTCTTTGGACTCAGCATCGCTTTTGCCGCCAGCTCGTTTTTTCTGTCCTTCTTCTCCTTCTCGGGCGGGGCGTTGATCTGATGGCCGCCGGATATGATGATGACGCGGTGTCGGGCTTTCATGTCCCGGTGCATCGCTCCCTGACCGACCCGATCCTGCTGGGCGGCGCTCCGCGTGCCGTCGCCATTGCCAATGGTACGCTGGCGGCTGCGATCGCACTGGGCCTGCGCCTGTGGCTGATCGGGGCCGTCTTCTGGGTCGTCGGGCACACGCTGGCGGTCTGGGGCGCCAAGCGCGATCCGTTCTTCATCGAGGTGGGGCGGCGGCATCTCCGCTACCCCGCCTGGCTGCGGGCATAGGGAGACCGGCCATGATGTCCCTTGGCGAATATCGTAACCGGAATTCCCTCCTATCGGATTTCCTTCCCTGGGCGGCGCTGGTCGAAAATGGGGTTGTCCTGAACAAGGACGGTTCCTTCCAGCGCACGGCACGTATCCGTGGTCCCGATCTGGATAGCGCAACACCTGCCGAACTGGTGGGTGTCACGGGGCGTCTGAACAATGCCCTGCGCCGGCTCGGTTCAGGTTGGGCCGTGTTCGTGGAAGCGCAGCGCGTCCCGGCAACGCTTTATCCCGAGAGCGATTTTCCCGACGCCGCTTCACAGATGGTCGACCTGGAGCGTCGGGAACAGTTTGAGGATGAGGGCGCGCATTTCGAGAGCCGGTATTTCCTGACCCTGGTGTGGCTGCCACCGGCGGAATCATCAGGTCGCGCCGAGCGTTTTCTTTATGAGGGTAGAGAACGCGAAGGGCCGGACCCGCATGGCATACTGAATTCTTTCATTGATCGCACCGATCGGATGCTGGCCCTGCTGGACGGGTTCATGCCCGAGGCGGCATGGCTGAACGATGGCGAAACGCTGACGTATCTCCATTCCACCATTTCGACACGGAACCAGCGCGTCAGGGTGCCAGAAATTCCGATGCACCTCGACGCCCTGCTGGTCGATCAGCCGCTCGTGGGTGGGCTGGAGCCGAAGCTCGGTGATGCCTATCTGAAAACTCTGACCATTACCGGTTTCCCATCGCGGACGTTTCCCGGAATCCTTGATGACCTGAACCGGTTGGCGATGCCCTATCGCTGGTCCACGCGGGCGATCCTGCTGGACAAGACCGATGCGACGAAGGTGCTGACGAAGATCCGGCGGCAGTGGTTCGCAAAACGCAAGAGTATTGTGGCCATTGTTCGGGAGGTCATGACCAACGAGGCCTCGGTTCTGGTGGACAATGACGCCGCCAACAAAGCGGCGGATGCCGATCTGGCGTTGCAATCTCTTGGTGCCGATGATGTCGGGCAGGCCTATATTACGGCGACCGTCACGGTGTGGGACGGTTCCGCCTCCATCGCCGCGGAGAAGCTGCGGCTGGTCGAGAAAATCATTCAGGGTCGCGACTTCACCTGCATGGCGGAAAGTCTCAACGCGGTGGAGGCGTGGCTCGGCTCCTTGCCCGGTCACGTCTACGCCAATGTCCGCCAGCCCCCGGTCTCGACCCTGAATCTGGCCCACATGATCCCGCTCTCCGCCGTGTGGGCGGGACCGGACCGGGATGTGCATTTCAAGGCGCCGCCGCTGTTCTACGGCAAGACCGCCGGGGCCACGCCGTTTCGGTTTTCTCTCCATGCCAGCGACGTGGGGCACACGCTGATCGCGGGACCGACCGGAGCAGGCAAGAGTGTGCTGCTGGCCCTGATGGCATTGCAGTTCCGCCGGTACGTGGGAGCGCAGATCTTCGCCTTCGATTTCGGTGGCTCCATGCGCGCCGCCACGCTCGGCATGGGCGGAGACTGGCACGATCTCGGGGGCGGTCTGACGAAGGATCAGGCTGATGGTGTTCCCGCCGTCTCGCTCCAGCCGCTGGCGCGGATCGATGATCCCGACGAGCGCAAATGGGCCAACGAATGGCTGGGGCAGATCCTTGTCGCAGAAGGGGTGACGCTGACCCCCGACGTCAAGGCGTATCTCTGGTCGGCGCTGAATTCCCTGGCGTCATCGCCGGTTCAGGAGCGGACCCTGTCCGGCCTGATAGCGTTGCTCCAGTCCAACGCCCTGAAACAGGCGTTGGCCCCATACTGCCTGGGTGGTCCGTATGGTCGCCTGCTGGATGCGGATGCCGAGCGGCTGGGTGATGCCGATGTGATGGTGTTCGAGACCGAGGGGCTGATTGGTTCCGGCGCTGCCTCTTCCGTTCTGTCCTACCTGTTTCATCGCATTGAGGGACGGCTGGACGGCCGCCCGACGCTACTGGTTATCGATGAGGGCTGGCTGGTGCTGGATGACGGGAATTTCTCCGGTCAGTTGCGGGAGTGGCTGAAAACGCTGCGTAAGAAAAACGCCAGCGTCATCTTCGCGACGCAGTCCCTGTCGGATATCGCCAATTCACCCATCGCCCCGGCCGTGGTGGAAAGTTGCCCGACGCGGATCTTCCTGCCGAACGAGCGCGCCATCGAACCGCAGATCATGGCGATTTATCGCGACTTCGGTCTGAATGACCGGCAGATCGCCATTATCTCGCGTGCCGCGTCGAAGCGGGAGTATTATTGCCAGACCCAGCGGGGAAACAGGCTGTTTGAACTCGGTCTTGGTCCGGTGGCGCTGGCGCTGTGCGCCGCGTCCGGCAAGGACGACCACAGGCTGATCGATGCGGTTCTGGCGGAACATGGGCGGGAGGACTTTCTCCCTGCCTGGTTCGAGGCGCGTGGTGTCATGTGGGCGGCTGACCTTCTGCGGGAAGGGGGTGTGCCATGACGGAAAAGTCTTTCCGGCCTTGGGCTGAATTTTTCGGTCGTGCGAGCGAAAAACATTTCCGACGGGGTGTTCTTCTGACGTCTGCAATGCTGGCGGTTTGCGGGACATTCTCTCCCTTGCATCCGGCCCATGCCCAATGGGCGGTATATGACGGCGCGAACCACATCCAGAACGTGCTGATCGCGGCCCGCACGCTCCAGCAGATCGACAACCAGATCACCTCTCTCGCCAATCAGGCCCAGATGCTCGTCAACCAGGGGCGCAATCTGGCGAGCCTGCCGCTGTCCACATTGTCGACGTTGCAATCGACGATTTCCCAGACCACGGCGCTCCTCGCGCAGGCGCAGCACATTGCCTACAGCGTCCAGTCCGTTGAGCAGCAGTATCAGCAGGCGTATACCTCCGTCTCTTCAGGCATGTCCGACGGCGCACTGTTTTCTCAGGCGCAGACCCGTTGGCAGAATTCCGTCGGTGGGTTTGAGGACGCCCTGAAGCTGCAGGCGCGGGTGGTGGGCAACATCCCCAGCGACAGTTTGGCCATGAGCCAGCTTGTGTCTTCCAGCCAGACCTCCACCGGGGCGTTGCAGGCTGCTCAGGCGGGCAATCAGCTTCTGGCCCTGCAATCACGCCAGCTTTCTGACATTCAGGCCGAACTTGCCGCCAATGGGCGGGCCTCGGCCCTGCAACAGGCGCGCGAGGCCGCAACGGAAGCGGAGAGCGAAGCGCAATACCAGCATTTCTCCCAGCATGACGCTTACGTGCCCGGCACCGTGTCGATGTTCGGCAGCAGCGGGAACTGACCGCCATGGCCACCAATGATGTCGGCGTTATCGATATCTTCCTGAACACTTTCACCTCCACCATCGACAGTGGGTTCGGCCTGGTGAAGGGCAACGTGATCTCACTGGCCGGAACACTGTCCGTGCTGGATATCGCTTTGGCCGGGTTGTTCTGGGCCTGGGCGGCGGATGAGGACATCATCCAGCGTCTGGTGAAGAAGACGCTGTATATCGGGTTCTTCGCCTGGGTCATCAACGATTTCGATGCGCTCTCGAAGATTGTCTTCGACAGCTTCGCGGTCCTCGGTCTGAAAGTCGGCGGTGGAACGCTGGCACTTTCGGATTTCCTGCGTCCCGGTCGTCTGGCCTCGACCGGTTTCGATGCGGCCCAGCCGCTTCTGGACTCTGTCCATAATCTTCTTGGCCCGGTCGCCTTCTTTACGAATTTCATCCAGATCTTCGTGCTCTGCCTGTCCTGGCTGATCGTGCTGGCGGCATTCTTTATTCTGGCCGTGCAGCTTTTTGTCGCCCTGATCGAATTCAAGCTGACCACGCTGGCAGGCTTCGTGCTGATCCCGTTCGCCCTGTTCAATCGCACCGCCTTTCTGGCCGAGAAGGTGCTGGGCAATGTTGTCTCGTCGGGTGTGAAGATCATGGTGCTGGCGGTGATCTCTGCCATCGCCTCGGTGCTCTTCAAACAGTTCACCATCTCCTACGGCAGCGATGTTCCCACGATCGGGCAATCTGTATCGGTGGTGCTGGCTTCGCTCGCGATTGTTGGGCTCTCCATTTTTGGTGGCAGCATCGCCAATGGGCTGATCTCCGGCGCACCCCAGCTTGGCGCGGGGGCCGCTGTCGGCACTGGGATGGCGGTGGGCGCCATGGGTGCTGCGGCGGTGGCGGGCGTTGGAGCCGTTGCCTCTGGCGGTGCCGCCGCCATCGGTGCGACCGCTGCTGCTGCGCGGGGAGGGGCCGCGATCGCCGGGGCGGCCACGTCCGCCTATTCGGCCGGAGCCGCCGGCGCCTCTGGTGGCGCGGGCAGCATGGCTGCCGGGATCGGAGGCATGGGCCGGGCTGTCGGCGGGAATATCGCGAAAGCCGCCAAAGGGGCGGCCTCGCGTGCAGGTTCCTCCCTGAAGGGAAGTTACGCCGCCGGCGGACGCTGGGCCGCGCGCGGGATGGGGGGCGACAGTCCAACGGGCGATGGCGGTGACGGCAGTTCATCCGGTGGTGGTGGTGACCCCACGGGTAGCGGCCCTGCCGGTTCTGGTCCGTCTGGTCCCGATGGCGGTTCCGGTCCGACAACCGGCGGCGAGCCACCGCGCTGGGCACGGAGCATGAAGCGCCGCAATGCCGCAGCCCATGCCGCCGAGGCTGCCCATGTTATCCGCTCCGCTGATGGTGGGGGCGGGGCGGCATCCATCGACCTCTCGGAGAAAGAATGATGTTCCGTCGCTCCACCATACGTTACGGGACCACGCCCGAGCCCGTGACACCCTATCAGAAAGCAGCACAGATCTGGGATGACCGCATCGGCTCCGCCCGCGTCCAGGCCCGCAACTGGCGGCTGATGGCCTTCAGCTCATTAGTCCTGTCCGCCGGACTTGGCGCGGGACTGATCTGGCAATCTATGCGGGGGACCGTTGTGCCCTGGGTCGTGCAGGTCGATCGGCTGGGGCAGGCGCAGGTCGTCGCTCCGGCGACAGCGGGTTATACGCCTGCCGACCCGCAGATCGCCTGGTATCTGGCGCAGTTCATTGGCGATGTCCGTGGTCTGTCGTCCGATGCCGTTGTGGTCCGGCACAACTGGCTGCGGGCCTATGACTTCACCACCACGTCGGGTGCGGTGGCATTGAACGATTATGCCCGTCTCAACGATCCGTTCTCGCGCATCGGACATGAACAGGTGGAGGTGGATATCGCCTCGGTGATCCGCGCCTCGCCCGGCAGTTTCCGTGTTGCCTGGACCGAGCGGCATTACCGCGATGGCGCCTTTACGGGCACGGAGCGATGGACAGCCATTGTGTCCATCGTGCTGCGTACGCCGCGTGATGCCGATCATCTCCGTAAAAACCCGCTGGGTATCTACGTGTCCGCCATCAACTGGTCGAAGGAGCTTGGTCAATGATTCGTATGGTCATGCGCGCGTTTCCAGTGGTGCTGCTCGCCCTGTCCGCCTGCGCGGGACAGTATCATCCACCTGTCATCCGTTATGACGATGCCGCACGCGCAACGAGACTTCCCGATCCACCGAAGCCGGTTCAGGTGGTGGAAGTCCCGAAAATCCTTCCCCTGCCGGGCCAGCTCAAGCCGCTGCCATCCCGGCGCACGGCCCATCCGGCCCCCGAAATCGTTGATCCGACCGTGCGCGTTACGCAGGCCAATCTGGCCGCCCGCATCCAGCCCACACGGGCCGGGTTCATCAACGCGGTGCAGGTCTATCCCTACAGTCCGGGCGCTCTCTATCAGGTCTACGCCTCGCCTGGAGAAATCACTGACATCATACTCCAGCAGGGTGAAAAGCTGGTGGGCACCGGACCGGTGGCGGCCGGGGATACGGTGCGCTGGATTATCGGTGATACCGAAAGCGGGGCAGGGACGACGAAACGCATCCATATTCTGGTCAAGCCCACGCGCCCGGATCTCACCACCAACCTGATCGTCAATACCGACCGACGGACCTATCTGGCGGAGCTGCGCTCCACGCCCGCGACCTACATGGCGTCGGTATCGTGGAATTACCCCGAGGATGGCCTGATCGCCCTGCATCGGCAGGACAGCGCGGCAGAGGACGAAGCGCCGGTGGATGCGGGCCTCACTCTCGACGCCCTGAATTTCCGCTACGCCATCCAGCCGGTAAAAGGGGGCACACCACCCTGGCTTCCCAACCGTGCCTTTGATGATGGTCACAGGGTCTATATCGCCTTTCCGGCCGGGATCGGGCAGGGCGAACTGCCGCCCCTGTTCGTGCTGGGGGCCGATGGCGGCCCTGAACTGGTCAATTATCGGGTTCGGCAGAATTGGATGGTCGTGGATCGGCTATTTGCCGCTGCCGAGCTGCGGCTGGGGGATAAACACTCCGAGCAGCGGGTGCGCATTGTCCGGACGGATGGCAGGAAGTCATGAGTGGGGAAACCCCGGCAGGCGAGGGTAATCCTGCCGCACCAGCAGCATCCCCGCCGCCCGATCTGCGCCTGCGGGCGGAACGCCCGCGTGTGGTGCGGCTGTCACGCACCGTGGTCTGGTCATTGGGAGGTGTGGGCATGATCGCGGTGGCGTTCGCTCTGGGCTACGCGCTGGAAAGCAGCCGTCAGACGGTTCCCCCGGCTGCGTCCCAGGATACGGATGCCCACCCGTCCGCCGATGGTCTGGCAGGGCTGCCGTCCGATTATGTCGGCAAAGACGTGCCGAAGCTGGGACCAGCTCTTCCCGGTGATCTGGGGCATACCATCCTGCACGCGCAGGAGCAGGGAAAGACCGTGTCAGGCGGCGATGACCGCCGTGCGCAACAGGAGATCGAAGCCGCGATCGCCAGCCGCCTGTTCGTGCAGACGGGCACAGGGAAACGGGACCAGGGCGGCGACCAGCCCGCTCCCGCCATGGCGGCCGCCTCCGGCTCTCAGGGGGCGGCGGTCCCTTCGGCGGACGCACAGACCGCCAACCGGGCGTTTCTGTCAGGCCAGCCAGATCGGCTGACCGTCAGCCCGGATCGCGTCATGCCGCCCGTCTCGCCCTATGTGCTCCAAGCCGGGACCGTGATCGCCGGCGCGCTGAACACGAAAATCAGTTCCGACCTTCCCGGCCAGATCGTCGGGCACGTCACCCAGAACGTCTATGACAGTCCGACCGGCCGTTACCTCCTGATCCCGCAGGGCGCCACGCTGTTCGGGGCCTATAACAGCAGCGTCTCCTTCGGGCAGCAGCGCACGCAGATCATCTGGACACGGCTGATCTTTCCGAACGGCGAGAGCCTCGTCCTGGAAAAGCTGCCGGGCGGCGACGCGATCGGCCAGTCCGGTCTGTCCGACGAGGTGAATAATCATTGGGGACAGCTTTTCAGGGCCGCGCTCGTGACCACGCTGCTCAGCGTGGGATCAGAGGCTGGAACCAGCCAGAGCGAGAACAATCTGGCCCAGGCCATCCGCAGCGGTGCCAGCAATGGCTTCTCGATGGTTGGCAATCGCCTGATCGATCGCAGCCTCAACGTCCAGCCAACGCTCACCGATCGGCCGGGGCTGCCGTTTACGATTCTTGTTGGACACGACCTGTTGCTCAAGCCTTACCAGAATGGAGGACGTCCACGATGACAGAGTTGAAGATCAGGGAGCTTCCCGACGAGAAACCGGTGAAAATGACTGTGGCGCTACCTCCCGATATTTATCGCGATCTGCTGGCTTATGCAGCACTTCTGTCCGGTAGTGACGGGGCAACGGATCCGGCCCGGCTGGTCGCGCCCATGCTCCGGCAGTTCATGATGTCGGATAAGGGGTTCGCTAGAGCACGGAGAAAGGAAAAAAGTCATCTGTCAGGAAAATAGTTTCATGGTCTGCGGGCTTCGATATATCGGGCGAAGCTCCGGGCGCAGGGATTCTCATTGTCGGGTCGCCAGACGATTCCGAATTCCAGATGAGAGGAACCGTTTGCGTCACGTATGTCCATGATTGCGACGTCGTGCCCATGCCGATCGCGGATCAGTGGCAACCACGAGGCGGGTAGCAGGGCGATGCCTTCGTTGTTCTGGACGAGTGCGACGATCCTGTTGCTGCCGATATCATGGCGTCGGATTTTTGGGCGGATCCCTGTCTCCCCGAGTTTGCGCTGGATAAGTGCCTCGAAGTCCTGACCCGCGTTGTCGCGTCCGATCAGGAACATCTGATGATTCAGGTCCGTCCAGGAGAGTTCTTGTCGTGCCGCCAATGGATGACCAGCCGGGAGAGCCGCCACGATGCGGTCGCTCCACAGAGGTGTGACCTGCAAGGCTGGCGCCAGATTGCGGCGCGTGACGACGGCGAAATCGATCTGCCCACGCTGGAGCCGTCGCAGCAATCTTTTGCCCGTGCCTTCGGAATATCGAAAGACGATATCAGGATGCGTGGTTCGGAACTCTGACGTGAAAGACAGGAGTCTTCCAGGCAGGACGCAGGTCTGGATGCCGATGGCGATCTGCCCGCTCTCGCCTTTACCTGTCCGGCGCGCACGAGCATTCATGCCGGCCACATTATCAAGGATCGTGTGGCTCCATCTGATGAATTCAAGACCGAATGTGGTGGGTGTGACACCGGCCGGGGAGCGGAGGAACAAGGTGACATTCAGTCGCTCCTCAAGGTTATGCAGGCATCGGCTGACGGCCGACTGCCTTGTGTTCAGGAATCGTGCCGCGCCGTGGATACTGCCGTGCTCCGCGATCGCCCGTACGCACAGCAGTTGCCACAGATCGAATGGTGGCCGTTTCATCCGGAGTTAACTTCGGATGGTGTGAAGAAGTCGCGATGCTGCGTCTTCATCCGCTGCCTCCCGAAAGGACGGGACGCCAACCACCCCCCAGTGCTTTATAGAGTGCGATGCTGACCAGAACTGTTTCTTGCTGGGTCGTCAATCCCTGATCGTGAATTCTGTCCGACGTAATGCCTTGCACAAGATATGGTGCCAGATCGTCCTCTCCATCTCGGTATTGTCGTTGAGCATGCAGGAGCTTTTCCTGGGCCGCGTGCAATTCGAGGCCTACGGACGAGAGCCGACTTTCGTTATCGCCTATCGTGGCGAGCCGGTCTTCCACATCGCGCAGCGCATTGAGCACGGCCTGCCGGTAACCCAGCCAGGCCGCGTCACGTTGCAGGCGCGCCGCGTCGATCTGCGCGGTGCGACGCCCTCCGGCGTAGATCGTCTCGCCGGCCGTGACGCCGAGTTGCCACAGAAGGCTGGCAGTGGTGAATGCCTGATGCAGCGTGCTGGTCGTCACCCCGAAATCCAGTGGGATCGCGACTTTCGGGTACAGGGAGGCGACCGCGACCCCGATCTCCGCACTGTCCCGCGCATAGCGGAATGTCGCGGCCTGGATATCCGGCCGGCGCGTCAGCACTTCGGAGGGAAGTGACGGCGGCCGCGCTGGCGGTAGAGGGATGGAAAGGTCCGCGCGCGGCGTCAACTGCATGGCCTCGGGTGTCGTCGCGGTCAGGATCGCGAGGGCGTTCTTCATCTCCGTGGCCTGCGCGAGAAGGGGCGGTACAGTCTGTTGGGCGGCGGCGAGATCCGCTTCGGCCTGATCCACATCGGCGTGGCCGCGCGCACCGGCGTGCCACTCATGTGTCACGAGATCACGCTGGCGAGCGACAAGGGCGATGCGGTCCTTCGCGACCTGAAGCCGGGCCAGGGCTGCGCACCACGTCACATAATCCGCGCCTACCTCCGCAAGCAGGCGCAGGCGCAGCCCGTCGAGTTCGGCTGCCATTTCGGCCTGCGATGCCCGTGCGGCTTCCGTCCGGCGCCGCGTCATCCCGAACAGGTCCAGTTCCCATGAACCGTCGAACCCGAGAGACCAGTACCGGTAATCTCCCGCACTCGCTCTAGGAGGCCACTGGATCGTCTGCGACTGACGTCTGTTCTCGGCGATACCGCCAAGGCCGATGACGGGTGACGACGCCGCCGCTTCGATCCGGATCTGGTCGCGCGCGGCCTCGACGCGTTTCTCTGCGGCGGCGAGGTCATTGTTGCGTGTCAGCGCCTCATGGATGAGGCGGCTCAGTTGCGGGTCGTGGAATCCGGCCCACCAGAGTTCATCCGGAACCGACAGGCTTGGGACGCCGGGCCGGCCCACCCATTGGGCCGGTCCCTCCGCATGGGGCGCGACATAATCCGGCCCGACGGTGCAGCCGGCGACGACCATGAGCGCAAGGATGGAGGCCGCACGCGCCATGTTCATGATCGCTCTCCCGGCCGATCGGCACCGGCCGGGGGCATGCAGGCAGCAATGACACAGGTTGCGGCCAGCATCAGCGCGAGGTCGGCCAGCAGCGTCGAAAAGCCGATGACGATCGATTGGTGTCGTACGAGTGCGCCGACCACCGATCGCGCACGGTGGTCCAGCAGGACCCGATCTGGCGTCGTCCAGGGCAGGGCGCCCAAGCCATTCCACGCTGCGAGCGTGCGGTGGTGTGGCTGGAGGCCGGTGCTGGCGAGCAGTTCGCCATAGCGTCCCTCAGCCCGCAGCCGCAGCCCGGTTGCCGCCCACGCGGTCGCGACGGTGCCGGCAAGGCTGCGCGCCACGTTGAAGATGGCGGCGGCATAAAGCCCCTCACTCGGCACCACGTCGCCCACGAACAGCATCAGCAAGGGTAGGAGAATCCACGGCAGGCCGATCCCCTGGAGGATCTGCCCCACGACAAAATTGTCGGGAATCCAGTCGCTGGTGACGTTGAGGTCGAGCAGGCAGGCCAGTGCGTTCAGTCCGAAGCCCAACACGAGAAAGGTCCGGGCTTCCATCCATCCGTAGCGCAGCGTCACGATGCAGGCCGGGTACGCAACGGCCTGCGGCCAGAACGCCGCGTCCAGCACCGGCGCGATCTGCTCTGGTCGGTAACCGGGTATATCGACGAGGAATGCCGGTACCAGACCACCGGAAAGGACCGATGCGAACTGATAGGGAATGGCGATCAGTGCGCCGAGCAGGGCATTGCGGCGGGTCAGCAATCGCGTCATCAGGATAGGGTGAACGACCCGGCGTCCCCCGAGCCAGAATGCTCCGAGCAGGAGTGCTGCACCGATGATGACGGCGGACAGGATCAGCGGCGTCTCCGACCAGTGCAGCCGGTTTCCCTGACTGAGGCCTCCACCAAGCAAAATGGTCCCCATTGAAAACAGCGTGACCACCCGCAGGTCGGCACGCGCGAACAACAGCCAGCGAATCCGCTCCCGCCATAGCCCGAGATATCCACAGACGAACGCGACCATTCCCAGCAGGATCGCGATCCAGAAGATCGCCGGCGTTCCCCAGCGTTCGACGAGCCAGACATCCAGCGATGCGGCGGCCTGCGGCGCCATCGTCGCCGCCGAGGCATAGAGCCCGATCGCCAGCGCGCGCCATGTCGGGGGGAAGGTCCGCAACTCGGTGATGATGGCGAGCGGAATGATGATTCCGGCGGCGAGCCCCATGCCCGATCGCGCCAGGATCATCACTGTCAAGTCATGCGTCATGGCCGCGATGGCGGACGAGGTCGCGAATAGCGTGATCGCGAGGAGCATGATCCGGCGCAGAGAGAAGATCACGGCGAGCCAGCATCCCAGGCCGACACCGACCGGCTCGAAGGCCAGATACCCTGCGGTCAGCCATGATCCTTCATCCGGGCCGATCCCCAGCGTGCCTTCGATATCCGGCAGCGACAGCGCGAAGAACCGCGTCGACATCATGACCATCCAGGCCGCGCAGACACCGCAGCTTCCCGTGAGAAGCTGTCCTCGCATCTCGGACGTCATGGCGCATCTCTCCGTATGGCGACGAGAGTCCGCACCGAGACGTGTGAGGACATACCGGGTCGCAGGAGGTCGATGCCCGCCTGATCCGGCTCGATGACGATCTTGACGGGAAATCTCTGAACGATATGGGTGAAATTGCCGGTAGCGTTGTCGGGTGGCAGCAGGGCCGTCTCGGCGCCCGACACGGGTCCGATGCTGTCCACATGCCCGCGAAAGGTGGCGCCGGGGAAGGCATCGATCGTGATCGACGCGGTCTGTCCGACTTGCATATGTGTCAGCTGCACCTCGCGGAAGTTCGCGACGATCCAGACGTCCGGCAGTGGCGCGACCCGTGCCACCTGGGTGCCGATACCGACATATTCGCCGACATAGACCATCCGCGCGGTGACCTGACCGGAGACAGGGCTGGCGATCCGCGTGTAGCCGAGGTCGATTGCGGCGAGTTCGCGCGCCGATACGGCTGCCGAGACGTCTTCTTGTGCCTGCACGCGTTTGGCGCGCAGCACGTCCTGAGCCCGGCGGGCCGCATCCACAAGGGCGGCGTCGCGATCCCGCTGCGCCGACAGACGGGCCAGATCGGCGTCCGCGATTTCGAGGTCGCGATGGGACGTGCTGCCGTCGGTAATGAGATCGTGCTGACGCCGTCGTTCCAGACGCCGTTGCGCGACATCGGCTTCCGCCATGCGTAATGCGGCTTCCGCCCCCGCGATCTGCGCCGTCTCCATCCCGATTTGCCGTTGCACGACCTCCAGCGCCGCTCTGGCCGCACCGAGCATGGCGTCCCTTTCGGCGAGATGGGCTCGATAATCATCGTCCTGGATCGTCACGAGGGTCTGGCTGGCATTGACCCGTGCGTTGTCCGCGACCGGAACCCGCGTGACGTATCCGGCGACGTGGGCGGAGAGCACGACCGTATCCGCATGCACGAAGGCGTCATTCGTGCTTTCGCAGTGCAGGCAGAGATCGATCGCGTCGCCATGCAGCCTCATCCGGGTCGCGAGGACCGCCCCGGATGCAACAAGGATCAGGCCCAGCGCCAAGATCCGCCCCCATCCGGCGGGCAGAACATGCTTCATCAGTCTGAACGGAAGCAGTCGTGCGCGATGCGTGCCGCCCGTGCCGGAAAAGCGGGGCAGGGCTTATCCTTCCGGCGTTCCGGCGAACACCTCGCCCGCAATCTGCAACGCGGCCAGGGCCGAGGGAACGCCGGCGATGATGCCTGTCTGCACGCAGATATCGGCGATTTCCCGGCGCGTCAGGCCCGCGCGCAGAGCCGAGCCGACACGCAGACGCAGCACGCCCGCCGCTGTGGCGCCAAGCGCCGCGCACGCGGCGATCATCACCGCTTCACGCAGTCGCGCATCCAGCCGCGTCTGGCCGTAAACATCGGCGAATTCCCATTCCATGACGAAACGGCCCAGTTCGGGTGCCGTCGTTGCCAGTGAATCGAGGAAGGCGGAGGCCGGTACGCCGGTGATCTCCTCGAAGGCGCGCTTGCCCTCAGTGAAACGTTCGTCTGACATGTGGTCTGTCTCCGATAATCGTTGAACTGGCCAAAAAGGCCGTCGTCGCGGCGCAAATCACTAATGACCGGACGGTAACTAAAATGCAGATACCAGGGGTCGTTCGTCAAGCGTATTTGCCGATCGGTCATCTGTTTCGCTAGAATGGTTCGCACAGGCGGGGGGAGGCGGCGCCAGCATGGCGGATGATAACGGATCGGATGCTGGCGTCGTGCGCGCGCCGAAAGGGGTGCGATCAGCCTCGCCGCAACGGAAGCGGCGTCGCCTCGATCCGGAAGACCGTGAGCGTGAGATCGTCGATGGCGCCGTCGCGTTCTTCGCCGAGGTCGGATTCGACGGCGGGTTGCGCGATCTGGCGAAACGGTTGGGTATCACGCACCAGAATCTCTTCCGCTACTTCCCGACCAAGGAGGCCCTGATCGACCGGGTCTATGAGGAAGTCTATCTCGGACGCTGGCAGGTTGAATGGGAGGTCTTGCTCGCCGACCGCACCATCGCACTCGAGCAGCGTCTTACACAGTTCTACCGGGCCTATCTTCAGGCGATCTTCCGCTATGACTGGGTCAGGATCTTCGTGTTCGCCGGCCTGAAAGGAGTCGGTATTACCCAGCGTTATCTGGAACTGGTCCAGGCAAGGGTCGTCGAGCCATTGGCACGGGAGTTGCGGGTGACGACTGGTCTTCCCGACACCGCTGAAGTTCCTCTTCTGCCGGAGGAAACCGAAATGGCCTGGGGGCTGCACGGCGAACTGTTTTATCTGGCGGTTCGTCGTTGGGTCTACGAGATGAAAGTCCCCGACGACCTCGATACGGTCGTCAGGGTTGCGGTGGTCAGGTTCCTTGCCGGAGCACCCAGTGCCATGCGGCTACTCCATGAAGGCACTCTCAGAGCGCCTGCACCCCGGTCTGGGCGACGCGCTCGTCCTGCTCGCCGGAACCCCCGCTGATTCCGATCGCGCCGACAATCTGTTCACCGCGCCGCAGCAGCACCCCGCCAGCAAAGATTATCACGCGCCCGTTGTTCGAGCTGTGAATGCCGAAGAACGGGCCTCCAGGCTGACTATGCTCGGCGAGGTCGGCCGTGCTCATGTCGAACGCCCGGGCTGTGAACGCCTTGTTGATGGCTATGTCGATCGCACCGATCCGTGCGCCATCCATCCGGGCATGCGCGACGAGATGTCCGCCTGCATCGACCACGGCGATGTTCATGGGCTGGCCGATCGTCAGGGCTTCGGTTTCGGCTGCGGCGATGACACGTCTGGCGTCTTCAAGGGAGCAGGTCATGAGCACCTCCATAAGTGACCGACCGGTAAATAGAGAAAAGGGACGCTTCCGTCAAGCTTGGCGGAGTTCGCATGGTCGTGGATTTGGAAAGTGAAGTCGTTTGGATAGAGAATATTATGCTCGATAACAGAACGTTATTCGGACAGTACCGCCAGTAATGCCTCCCGGGCGAAAGCCACGCGGGGGTGTCGCAGCGCGGTGCGCGCCCATACCAGGTGAAATGCGTTGCGCGGAACGGCTTTCGGTGCCGCGATCTCTCGTAGGGTGCCGGCCTGCCGCTGCTCCCGCGTCAGATAGTCGGGCAGGACCGACCAGCCGATGCCCGCCATAAGCATCGCGCGCAATACGCGCATATCCGGAGCGGTCGCGACAGGGGGCCGATCGACGGCAAGGTCGTTCGCACTCAGCCAGGTGCGAAGCAGCGGGCGTTCGAGATCGTAGGCAATATGTGGCACCACGCGCAGTCCGTCCTTCAGGCCGAGATGATGGATGCGGTCGGTGATGTCCGGGATGGCCACGGCTTGCAGCGTTTCGATTCCGAGTTGCGCCCAGTTCAGGCGTGGATCCTCCGGGAGGGACGCCGTCAGTCCCAGATCGACGGTGTCCGACAACAGCCAGTCGTACAAGGCGTCGCGACCGCCGATATGCAGGCGCAGGTCCAGTCCGGCTTCGATCAGGGGTGCAAGACGCGGCGCCACATACTCGCCCAGATACTCCGCCGGCGCCGCGAGATGCAGTGTCCCGGTGAGATCGGCCGATCGGGCCTTCGCCGCCGCCAATGCTGTTTCAGCCCGGTCGAGACTGTCTCCGATTGTCATCGCCAGATCGTCCGCAGCGGCGGTGGGCCTTACACCGCGCGTATGGCGGACGAACAATGCCCGCCCCAGTTGTGCTTCCAGTGATGCGATATGTTGCGAAACGGCCGGCTGGGTCAGCGACAATGCCCGTGCGGCTTCGCTGATCGAACGACATCTGTGGACTTCGACAAAGGTGCGCAGGTGCAAAAGCGACATGGGCTACCTATAACAAAAATTATGGCAGCCCGCCTGTCTTCTTTGATGTCGTGATGGCTGTGAGGGCTTAGGTTCCTGTTTTCAAAAGGGAGAAAACGGCCATGCGCGGTCGCCGGGAACTGATGCTGGGTGCAGGTGTCGCGTGGTTCGCAGCCCACGGGTCGAGCATCGCCCAGACGCGGCGACGCGACGCGCCGGAGAAACAGGGAGGCAAAACACGGATGAACATCCTCATGATCGCGACGTCTGCGGACAAGCTGGGGCAGAGCGGCCATGCGACCGGCGTGTGGCTGGAGGAGCTGACGACGCCGTTCTATGCGTTCCGGGATGGGGGCGGCGAGGTCACGCTTGCCTCCATCGAAGGGGGCGCCATACCGATCGATACACGGAGCGTGAAAGAAGCCGGCCAGAACGAGGCATCGGTGGAACGCTATCTGTCAGACCCGGCGTTCAGGCATAGGGTCGCCGATACTCCGAAATTCACGAATATCGATCTCAGCGGCTTTGACGCGGTGTTTCTTCCTGGGGGACACGGAACGATGACGGACTATCCGGAGAATTCCGCGCTCGCGCGTCTGATCGAACAGTTCGACCGAAGTGGCCGGATCGTGTCGGCGGTCTGCCACGGCCCGGCGGGACTGCTCTCTGCCCGGAAGGCGGACGGGACGCCTTTCGTCGCCGGGCGCCGTGTCAGCGCTTTTGCCGATAGTGAGGAGCGGGCTGTCGGACTGGAGCATACGGTGCCGTTTCTGCTTGAGGACCGTTTGCGTGCATCAGGCGCTCTCTACGAACGCGGCCCTGACTTTACATCGTTCGCCATACAGGACGGCAATCTCGTGACCGGTCAGAATCCGGCCTCGGCGGCACGTGTCGCGGCTTTGGTCATACAGCGGCTCAAGGCGTGAGAGAACGATCATGACCCAACCAGTCGCCCTTGTCGCCGGGGCAAACGGCATCATCGGGAACGCCACCGCACAGGAACTTCGCCGTCAGGGATGGAAGGTCCGGACGCTGGGACGGCAGACGGTTGCGGATTTCGACTCCCTGACCGTCGATCTCACAGACGCCGCGTCCACGCGAGAGGCCTTGGCGCGGGCGAGGGACACGACGCATCTGTTCTATGCGTCTCTCTCTCCCGATCCAGACCTTGCGATTGAAGCGAACCGCAACGCCGGAATGCTACGCCATCTGCTTGATGGGCTTGGTGCTGTCAACGCTCCCTTACAACGGGTCGTGATTTATCAGGGCTTCAAGATCTATGGCATCCATCTGGGCGCTGTGGTCCGCACGCCTGCCCGTGAGAATGATCCGCCGCATATGCCGCCGAACCTTTACATGGCGCAGGAAGAGGTTCTGCGGGCCTATGCCGGACGCGCGTCCTGGGATTACGTCGCCCTGCGCCCCGACGTCGTGGTGGGCGACGTGATCGGAAATCCGATGAACATTGCCCTTGTCGTCGGGGTTTTCGCCGAAATCTCGCGAGCGCTTGGTATTCCGCTCCGTTTCCCAGGAACCGAGCGCGCCTATCGGCAGCTTGTTCAGTTTACGGATGCCGGTTTGCTGGCCCGTGCCAGCCATTGGGCGGCCATCACGCCGCAGGCTGGGGGAGAGACATTCAACGTCACGAACGGTGATGTTTTTCGCTGGGAGCGGATGTGGGAAGATGTCGGATCGCATCTCGGTCTCGCGGTCGCGTCGCCGGTGCCCCTGACGCTCACGCGCCACATGGCCGACAAAGGTCCACTATGGCGGGAACTGGCTGAACGACATGGATTGGTCGAACCGGATATCGCCCGTCTTGTAGGATGGGGTTTCGGAGATTTCATCTTCCATACCGAGACCGACGTTATTTCGGACGTGAATAAAATTTATCGTTTCGGCTTTTCCGAGCGGATGGATTCCACCTCTTCCTTGATGGGCGCGCTCGCGCGGTTGCAGGAACGAAAGGCCTTGCCGACAGTCATTTTCTGAACCCGCCTTTCCGTAAGGCGATCATGATCGCCGCTGTTGCCTGGTACGGATGCCTACCCACATCTATAACGTGACATGCTGGCGAAGACATTGGTGCCCGCCGAGGCGGGCACATTCTTGAGGAAAGGTAGGACAATGAGCACTTCGAGCCATGACGCCACCAGATCCGGCAGCTTTAAAATCGGTGGCGATCTCGACGTCAACCGCCTGGGTTTCGGCGCGATGCGTATTACAGGCAAAGGCGTTTGGGGGCCACCCGCCGATCACGACGAAGCTATCCGCACGTTGAAGCGGCTTCCGGAACTCGGCGTCAACTTCATCGACACGGCCGATTCCTATGGTCCGGATGTGTCAGAATGGCTGATCCGCGAGGCGCTGCATCCTTACCCGAGGGGCCTCGTGATCGCCACGAAGGGCGGCCTGACACGTTCGGGGCCGGATATATGGAAGCCGGTCGGGCGACCGGAATACCTGCTTCAGCAGGTGCATAAGAGCCTACGCAATCTCGGGGTCGAACAGATCGATCTCTGGCAGTTGCACCGCATTGATCCGAAGGTTCCGGCGGACGAGCAGTTCGACGCCATCAAATCGCTGCTCGATCAGAAACTCGTCCGCCACGCGGGGTTGAGCGAGGTATCCGTCGCGGACATCGAGGCGGCCTCGAAATTCTTCGACGTCGCGACCGTCCAGAACCGCTATAATCTGGTCGACCGTACCAGCGAGGACGTGCTCGACTATTGCACCGCCCAGGGCATCGGCTTCATCCCCTGGTTTCCGCTCGCCGCCGGCGATCTCGCAAAACCGGGCTCG
This sequence comes from Acidomonas methanolica, assembly GCF_004346035.1. Lineage (GTDB taxonomy): Bacteria > Pseudomonadota > Alphaproteobacteria > Acetobacterales > Acetobacteraceae > Acidomonas > Acidomonas methanolica. Next base: position 58,568 of record NZ_SLZN01000012.1, read on the forward strand.
ATACTCGACACCATATCGGGAAAATATAACGCCACGCCCGGCCAGATTGCCCTGGCCTGGATCCTCAGACGCAGCCCGGTCATGCTGCCGATCCCCGGAACGTCCAAAGTCACGCATCTGGAACAGAACGTCGCCGCCGTTGACATCACCCTGTCCGACGAAGACTTCGCGGCGCTGGATGCGGAAGGCCGCAAGGCGTTTCAGTCCGCCTCCTGATGGCCGTGTGAAGCATCTGTCGATTACAGACCCGGCATGGAGATGAAACCCGGCAGATTTCGGACGCGATCGAGCCAGCGGCCGAGAAATGGGTAGGGAGCCAAGTCAATACCACCTTCGGGCGCCAGTGTGAGATAGGGAAAGAGAGCGCAGTCAGCGATCGTAGGGCGGTTTAGCGCAAACCAGTCCTGTGTCCCGACATGCGCATTGAGCAGCGGCAGGAGTTTGTCGGTCCAGCGCATGGCGGTGTTCATATCGAGGGGGTACCCGAATTTCCGGATCAGACGGGCAGCGTTGGGGCCGTTGCGAACCTCGCTCGACGCCACTGAAAGCCACTGTGTGATGGTGGCTTGTGACAGAGCGTCTTCGGGCCACCAGGTGCGATCCCTCAGCCGACCGGCGAGGTAAACCAGAATGGCCTGGGAATCCCGAAGTGTGAGGTCGTCATCCACCAGAACCGGGACTTCCCCGAACGGGTTCAGTTTCCGGAAGTTTGGATCATGGTTCTCACCCGACGCGAGATTGACCGGAACGAGGTCCAGCTTCGTACCGGTCAGCGCAGCAAAAAGTCGGATCTTGTAGCAGTTTCCGGAGACGTCCAGATCATAGAGAAGCATCACGGGGTGTCCTGTGACCGGAGATAAGAGGGCTGGAGGCGCACGGGGCTTGCCCGGTGGCACCATGCATCCTACTGTGACGAACGACCGTTCGTGAGTCAAAGGTGAAATGAGAGAAGCCGTTCCTATCCGCCGGATCGTTGTCGAAGCCCGTGAACTGTTTCGCGAGCATGGCTACGAAGGAGCATCCATGCGTGATCTGGCCGATCGTGTGGGCCTGCGCCCGCAAAGCCTCTACACGCGCTTTCCGTCGAAGGAATCTCTGGTGCGCGAGGTGCTGGCGCTGACGCTCGACGACGTGCTGGTCGATCTCCCGGACCCCGCGACGGACTGGCGTGGAGCCTGGCAGACATTGATCGGGCGGATTGCGGAGACGTTCGAGACACGAGGACGTTGTGTGGGGCTGCATCTCGCTTATGGCGTGACAGCGCAGACACCAGACGCTCGGGATGCCGTGCGGGTGTTTTTCGCGCGATTACGCGATGCGATGGCTGGGATTCTGAAAACCGGGACGATTTTCGAACCGGCATCCGTTGCAGCGGATACCCTCGCGCAACTCGAGGGGGCAACGCTCTGGATTACGACCGAGGGCGACATGGAGCCTCTCCGGCATGCCGTGGAGCGTGCCTTGCGTGTTGGTGAGCGGGAAGGGAGAGCCGCGTGATCGAAACCGAAAGATTGCGTCTCTCGCTCCATCAGATGACGGATTTCCGCGATCTACGCGCGATGTGGAGCGATCCGGATGTCGTTCGTCACATCAGCGGCGTTCCATCATCGGAACAGATTAACAGAAAGCAGTCATTCTCGATGTTCGACTTTATGCAGCTATCGACCAAAATGCGTCGTTTCGAGATGACCGCAAAACGACAGCTCACGCCGGAAGAGGCTCTTGCACGGCTGCGCACTCGGCGTTTCACTTCCATGGCAATCAAAGCAAGGCTTGGCAGAATCCTCGACGAACGTTAAGCCGCGTTAGCAATAATGGGGCTCGTTCAAAGAATGGATATCGAAGCCTATCTCGCGGAAATTCGCGCGCTTTACGCTAGTGGGCAGTCAACAGAACATAGCTTCCGCCCTGCCTTGGCCAAATTGTTCGCTTCCATTGACCCCGCGCTGACGGTCATCAATGAACCCAAGCACCTAACCGACGTTGGCGCGCCGGACTTTGTGTTCAGCCGTGGCGATGTTCCCATCGGCTGGTGCGAGGCGAAGGACATCGGCAAGGACGTGCGGAAATTCGCCGCGACCGATTACAGCAAGGCGCAGAAGGAACGCTACAAGAAAGGCCTGCCTAACCTGATCTACACGAACGGGCTGGACTTCGAGTTCATCCGCGACGGCGAATCGGTGGACTTCGTCACCATTGCCGATCCTATCCCGTCGCTGCCCACGCATCCTGCCAATTTCACCGCGCTGGAAAATAGGCTGAGCGACTTCGCGCACATCACCCCGCTCAGCGTGACGTCATCGGCGAAGCTAGCTACGATGATGGCGGGCAAGGCGGCAATTATAAAGCACATAATGGGCCGCGCACTAGTGGCGGATATGAAAGCAAAAGAGGCCAGCGGCACCGCAACCGACCTGATCGGTCAGTATGAAGCGTTTAAGACCAGCCTGATCCACGACATCACCGTGGAGGAATTTGCCGACATCTACGCCGAAACCATTGCCTATGGCCTGTTTGCTGCGCGGCTCCACGATGAAACGCCGGACACTTTTACCCGCGCCGAGGCGCTGGACCTGTTGCCTAAGACCAACCCCTTCCTGCGCGAACTGTTCATCTACATCGCCGGACCCAACCTAGACGAGCGCCTGCGCCGCGTGATCGATGAACTGTGCCATGTTTTCTGCGCAACCGACATGGACAGGGTGCTGCGCAATTTCGGCAAGATCACCGCGCGGCAAGACCCGTTCCTGCACTTCTATGAGGACTTTCTGGCCGAATATAACCCCTCCAAGCGCAAGGCGCGCGGTGTGTGGTATACGCCCGAACCCGTAGTGAATTTCATCGTGCGCGCCGTAGATGAGGTGTTGAAAACCGAATTTAAGCTGGCCGATGGCTTGGCCGATACCAGCAAGATTACCATCGATTGGGATACCGGCCAAAACCACCCCAAGACCGGCAAGCCAGCCTTGATCAAGAAGCAGGTTCACCGAGTCCAAATTCTGGACCCTGCTACCGGCACTGGCACATTCTTGGCTGAGGTGGTGAAGCTGGTTTCTGAACGGATCAAGGGCGTCGCCCCCGGCCAGCTATCCGCCTATATCGAACGTGACCTGATCCCGCGCCTGCATGGGTTCGAGTTGCTGATGGCCAGCTATGCCATGTGCCACATGAAGCTGGACATGATCCTGACACGTCTGGGCTACAAACCATCGGCCCACCCGCCGCGCCTCGGGATATATCTCACAAACAGCCTTGAGGAAGGCGAGCGGGTGGAGCAGACCCTGTTCGGTCTCTCCCGCGCCATCGCCAATGAGGCCAAGTCCGCCAGCGACATCAAGCGCCAAACCCCTATCATGTGCGTGATCGGCAACCCTCCCTATTCGGGCCATTCGTCGAACAAGTTCGAGAAAGGTAGCTTTTTCGACTGCTTGATGAATGACTATAAGAAGGAGCCTGGCGGTCAGGAAAATCTACAAGAGCGCAACGGCAAGTGGATCAATGACGACTACGTGAAATTCATTCGTTTTTCTGAACACATGATCGAGAAGAATGGCGAAGGTGTTTTGGGGTTCGTCACCAATCACGGCTATTTGGACAACCCCACTTTTCGTGGAATGCGCTGGCGATTGATGCAAAGTTTCGACCGCATCTACGTGCTCGACTTGCATGGAAATACTAAGAAGAGGGAGGTTTGCCCGGACGGCTCGCCAGATAAGAATGTATTCGACATCATGCAGGGCGTGGCCATCATTGTGGCGGTTAAACATCGGCGCGCTGGCAAGGCGGCAAAGCCGCTAGCCGAAGTCCGTCATGCTGATATCTGGGGCACTCGTGATGCGAAAAATAATACGTTGTCGTCCAATTCTCTGGGCGGCGTCGAATGGCATTTGGTGCCACCCAAGCACCCGCAATTCTATTTCGCTGCCAAGGATTTTGATCTCGAGGCACATTATGATTGTGGCTTCTCTATCATTGATTTAATGCCGGTTCGAGTTTTGGGCTTTCAAACGCATCGCGACGCCTTTGCCGTAGCGGAAACACGTCAGGCCTTGATGGAGCGACTAACCGCGCTCCGCGATGCCTCGCTGCCAGACACCGACATCAAAGCTCGTTGGGCTTTGCGTGATAATCGCGATTGGCAGTTAGCGCCCCAACGGAAAAAACTGGCCGAAAACCCAAACTGGCAGGCCGCTGTCACTGAATGTCTCTACCGGCCATTCGATCTCCGGTTTTGCCATCTTGGGTACGAGACAATGGACTATCCTCGGACCGAGATAGTTCAGCATGCACTGCACAGGAATAATATCTCCCTGCTGCTTCCGAGGCAGTTATCCCTCTCAGGATTCCAACATGTTTTGGCAGCGGACTTCCCGGCGGAAAGTTGTGCAGTTTCATCTAAGACCAAAGAGCAGAATCAGGTCTTTCCCCTCTACCTTTACCCCGAAGCAGGCACCCTGGATCAGTCAATTCGGATCAATTTCGACGCCAAGCTTTACGCGCAAATCTGTGATACGGCTGGTCTCACCGGCTCATTGACCTCACCCAATGGCACCGATGCTTTCCGCGTTGCCACCGGAGATGCCCGCCCCGATGAGGTCAAGGTGTTCGACTACATCTATGGCGTTCTGCACAGTCCTGCCTATCGGGTGACTTACGCCGAATTTCTAAAAATCGACTTCCCCCGCATCCCCTTCCCGGTCAACTCCGAGAGCTTCCGCGCGATCAGTGAACGGGGTGAATCCCTGCGCCGTCTTCACCTGATGGAAGCCGCTGCCATCGGCGAAACCCCTTATCCGTTCCACGGTGACGGCGAAAGCACAGTGGACAAGCCCCACTTCGATGGAGGCCGCGTTTGGATCAACGCGTTGCAATATTTCGATAGCGTGCCCGCGATTGCGTGGGAGTTTCACATCGGCGGCTATCAGCCCGCGCAAAAATGGCTAAAAGACCGAAAGGGTCGCGCCCTGACCTATGACGACATCCGCCACTACCAGCGTATTATCGAGATCCTAGTCAAAACCGACCGAATAATGCGCACCTTCGACCAGAAAATCTAACGCATTTAGTTATACTGATGTAAACTGTCGTGGCAAAGAATGTGCGTGCCAATCAGATCAACATCGGCCATTGACCAAGCATCTCTCTGGGGTGGAAGCGGCAGCTCTCGCCAAAAGTCGTTATGCGCGTAGCGAGTTGGGAACGACGGCTTCGTCCCAAACTCAATCTATCACGCTTCGCTTAGCAATGTCCGCTTTCGGGCAACCACCATCACCACTTCGATGTCTAATAGGTAGCCGCAAGCGGACACAGCTTCGAATAAATAAATCCTTCATTCCACGAAGGGCTGAACTCAATGATTGCAGTTGGGGATCAGGCGCATGCGGAAAAAAGTTCATCGAAACAGTCTATTAAGCACGCTTTATTCTTGTCTTGCGATTGTCGCAACTTGAGAAGCAATCCTGCCCCCGCAACCATTGAGACCGACAAACCCGCCGCTCCAACGGCGGGTTTTGTCGTTTTACCAGCCGTTCCAACAGCTTGCCGCTCCGTCCATTCCAGGATCGTCGCCAGATCGCCGTGCAGCTTCGCGAAAACCTCGCCGCGTTCCGGGCCGGGAGTGAGCACGATCTTCTCGATCAGCATCCGCAGCGCCGCAGCCGCCTGGGGCCGTTCGTCGGGCCTGGCGAGGGCGGTGGTTAGCGCCGCAACCTTCTTCGCGTAGATCGCCGACGCGCTCGGCAGAATGTCCGGCGTATCTTCTGGAATGTCGGCGAGCAGTTCGGTCAGTTCCGCCTTGCGGGCTTCGAGCGCATCCATCTCGCCCTTCATGCTCGGATGGAACATGCCTTCCTTGATCGCCTCGATGATTCCCCTGATCTGTTTTTGGATTTTCACCAGCTCAACCTTCCAGGCATCGCCGTTCGAGCGACGTTCCCGATTGAGGCGGTTGGTTTCCTCGGCATAGGCGCGCATGGCTTCCGCCGCCGCTTCAGGGGCCATCATCCGATCCTTGAGCCCGGTGAGCACGCGCTGTTCCAGGTCCTCGCGTAGGATCGTTCGATTGTTGGAGCAGGTGCCCTTGGTCACATGCGTCGAGCAGGCGAATCGGTCGGAGCCTCGGATGGAAAACGGGCCACCGCAGCAGCCGCAGAAGATCAGGCCCGAGAGCAGCGTCTTCGGCCGATGGGTGCCGTTCAGGCGGTTCTTCTTGTGATGCTTGCGGATGCCCTCGGCGACGTTGGCATACTTGGCCGACGTGACAGCCTGCCGCGCCTTCACCGCCTGCCAGAGTTCATCATCGACGATCCGCAGTTCGGGAACGTCCTTGACGATCCACTCCGCTTCCGGGTTCAGCCGCGAGACGCGCTTTCCAGTCGATGGGTCTTTGATATAGCGCAGCCGGTTCCAGATCAGGCGGCCGATATAAAGCTCGTTGTTGAGGATGCCGGTTCCGCGCTTTGCATGGCCGTGGATGGTGGTGTCGTTCCAGAGTCGCCCTTCGGGACCGGACACGCCTTCCTCGTTCAGCGTCTTTGCGATGACGCGCGGACTGATCCCCGCAGCATAGTCGCGGAGAATGCGCTGCACGATATTGGCCTCGGCTTCGTCGATCTCGCGGTCTCCCCGGATCGGGTCGCCGCGCGCATCGAGTTGTTTCACGACTTTATAGCCATAGCAAAGGCCGCCGCCCGACTTGCCGTCTTCGACGCGGCCACGGATACCGCGATGTGTCTTGGCCGCGAGGTCTTTGAGGAACAGCGCGTTCATCGTGCCCTTGAGGCCGACGTGAAGCTCGCTGATCTCGCCCTCGGCCAGCGTGACGATGGGAACGCCGGCGAACTTGAGATGCTTGAACAGCGTCGCCACATCGGCCTGGTCGCGGCTGATGCGGTCCAGCGCCTCGGCCAGCACCATGTCGAACTGGCCCGCCTGCGCATCTTGCAACAGAGACTGGATGCCGGGGCGCAGGATCATGCTCGCGCCGGAGATGCCCGCATCCTTGTAGGTGCCGACGACCTTCCATCGTTCGCGCTTCGCCTGCTCGCGGCAGATGCGGAACTGATCCTCGATCGAGGCGTCCCGCTGATTGTCGGAGGAATAGCGGGCATAGAGGGCAACGCGGGTCATCGGTTGGTCCTTTCAAAACTCCATGGTCAGCGGCGCACCGCGCCGCTCTTCTTGGCGCGGGCCAGTTCGAGGAAGCTGGCCCTGATCTTCGCAAACAGCCCCGGCGGGATAAAGCCGTAAGCGAACTCGCCCCGCTTGCCGGGAACCGGCGATAGCCCGCCATTGGGCCATTCGTCGATGTTATGTTCCGAGACGATCACCCAGCTCGGCGCATCGTCGAGGCCAATAGCCTGCTTCACCTTCGCCGGGATCTCTACGCCGACCGTATCGCCGGAGGGCGGCGTGTGGGTGATCGGCAGCAGCACCACAAGGCGCGGGCGCACAAGCGCATCGGTCGCGGCGACGAGGCAGGCCGGGCGGTCCTTGCCCTGATCCTGGCCGGCAGCGGCTTCATGCGTCCAGAGGTAATCGTAGCGGAGGACAAGGCCGGGCTTCGGTTCAGGGATCGCCACGCCGCCGCCTTACTTCAGCAGATCGTCGAGGTGGGCGTGTTCCGGGTCCATCTCGGCCCGCTCTACGGCGTCGATCACCACATCGGCGGCATCTGCCGTGCGGTGTGTCCGCTGCGCGGCGGCACGGAGCCAATCGTAATGATCGGCGGTCATCAGCACGAACTCGCGCCGCCCGTGCCGGGTGATCTCCACCGGCTCGCGCTGCGCCTGGTGCTGGAACTCGCCGAACTTGCGCTGGAATTCGAGGGAACCGACTGTCGGCATGGCAGGCATCCTTTCGATTGGGATGCCTGAATTATACGTGTAATTCGTGTTTTTGCAACGATGAAGTCAGACATCCCTGCCTGCCGGGCGCTTCCTTTGTGCTCTTCGCTCCAGTTTAAGCTTGCGCTCGAACTGCTCGCGGGCGATCTGGCGGCCGATCAACCGGGCGAGGATCAGCACGGCCTCGTCGGCGCGGCTGACGCCGTTGCGTGCCGGTTCCGGCGTGGCCGAAGGTCCGACTACCTCGATGCTGATCCTGTCCCGTTTGAGCGCCATCGTCTCCAACAATCCCATGCCCGGAAGGGGCAGGGACCATCGAAGAGCCGTGCGCCATCAAAAGAAAAGAGCCTGATCGCAGCCGTGCGGTGTTTAGGATACCATAGCGTATAAAAAGGACGGTCTGTAATCGGGAGAATATCGTGCAATGGAGATCGACAAGGACAAGATCGACGATGCGGTTCTCGCGCTGCTCTACCTGACGCTCGACCGCGACGGCCGGGCGTGGAAAGGCTTCGACTGGAGCGCGATGAACCGGCTGCACGAGAAAGGCTTCATCGGCGATCCGGTCAACAAGGCCAAATCCGTCTGGCTCACCGAAGAGGGCATCGCGCGATCGGAGGAGCTGTTCCGGAAGATGTTCACAGTCGCGAAGTGACCGGCGCAGCCATTGCGCCATCCTCAATGCCGGCTATGCCGGTCCTGTTCCTCGACCGCCTGTTCCAGAATCCGCCGATAGCCGGTCTTCGTCATCCATTGCGCGCGGGCGAGATGGCTTTCCCAGCACCGCCGCGTGCGGACGAGGTCGGCGGCGGGATCTCGGTGCAGCACGATCCGCGCCACCTCGGTCCAGGCCGCACCGTCCGCTTCCGCGTCCAGCAGGCGCAGGTAGGTCACGAAATGCTCTTCATCGTAGATCGTAATGTCGGGGCCGGTCGGAGCTTCGTCTTCGACATCGGGGTCAAGATTGGGTCTGACGCGCATGACACGCCCTCCATTGCAGGTTGGCAATATATATAATCCCGAAATGGGATAATCCCATAACAGGATTAGCAGAACGGCTCCTTCTCATCAATGGAGCCGGTTCTGAATGCAGAAATCCCTGCGTACGCCAAGACAGCAGCTTCTTATTTCCCTGCTGGTCGAAGCACGCAGGGCCAGGGGAATGACGCAGGCCGAAGTGGCGCTAGCACTCGGTAAACCGCAATCCTTCGTCGCCAAGTATGAGAACGGAGAACGGCGGATCGATGTCATAGAGTTTATGGACATCGTGGCTGCGCTGGATATTTCTCCTGCGGCTATTCTGGCGCGGATCGAGGCGGCGAGGGATTCTGCGACGGATTGAAGGGTTCGGGGCCATGCGATCCGGCAATCGTCTCTCGGCGATCAGTCATAGTCCCGGTGGTCGAAAACGGTTGGTTCCCGCCCTTTTTGTCCGCTGCCGACCTCCTTGTCGCCGTCCGTAGAGTTCCTGGCTCACCCGAAATCTGCCGTTTGTCTGGGGCAGACGGATGCCAGTGCCGCGGCCGAGTGCGACCTCAAGTCCGCAGACACACACGGATAAGCTACTTCCCAGAAAAATGCTTCTCCCGGGGCAGCACCTTATTCCCGAAGAAGGAGGAAATCTCGGTGCGCCTGCTCTCAAAATGCTCGGCAGCCCGGTCCGGCAGGCGGGCAAACGCTTCGTCATAGTCGTCCATCTCGATCGCCGAATCGGCTTCGTCGGGCTCGATACGCAGGCAGCGGTCAGGCCCGAGCAACAACTTCGCCTGGGCGGTCGCGTTGTCGGTGGTCAGGAACATCGCCGCCTTGATCGCCTCTCGCCACGCGATCAGCCCCCGGAACACGTCGGGCTTGCGGAGGGCGAAGGGCGCATTGCCGGTGCCGATGCTGAAAATCTCCACTTGGTCGAAACCTATATCGTAGGCGGTGATGGCATCGACGAGCGCGACCATGATCGGATTGTTGGCCCATACGCCGCCGTCGATGAAAATCCGGCCGCTTTCTTCATGTTCAAGGCCCTTGAGATAGGTCGGCGCTGCCGAGGTTGCTCGCGCCACTTTCCACATCGGGGTCGCGTGATCGTTCCTGAAGTCCTTGTGATGATCGGTCTTGAAAACAGCGATTTCCGTCTTCGGCATCATGAAGGCCGGAATGACCAGCCGGGTCATGGAGTCGCCGAGAAGATGATCAGTGAATCGGCGCTTCAGGGCCTCTTCCAGCTCTTCGTGAACCAGCTTCGGGCCGTTGAGGGATCGCAGGAACCGGCGGGCCCGGCCGATCCATCCATTCGGCAGCGGCGGGAATATCTTCCGGCCGTCATCGTAGTAGAACCCCGTGATCCCGGCGGTTGGAATGCCCAATCCCAGGCCGAGGGCAATGATGCCGCCGGTCGATGTGCCGGCGATCATGTCGAAATACTGCGCCAGCGGCGCGCCGCCGCAGAAATTCTCTTCACAACGCCCCAGGATTTCGGCGGTGTAGATGCCCCTAATCCCGCCACCGTCGAGCGAGAGGATTTTGAACGGCCTGTCCGCCGGCCAAGGTTGGCGCGCACGGCGGGTCGGCAGGCTGTTGGCGCGGCGGTCAGTGAACATCGGCCTTCACCTCCCGGATGATTTGCGCGTCAGCGGCGTGCATGCGCGCCACGCTTTCGTAGCCGACGCCGGGCGCGAGCCATTCGCCCGTTAGGTGCCACAGCTCGTAGTAGGCGAGCCATTCGGCGGCCCAGTGGATAGTCGTCTCCGCGATCAGGCACGCGGCGGACCACTCGCCACCCTCGGGGTCGAACAGGCACAGGCCGGAGCTGGGGGGATCGTTCGCGTCGTAGATCAGATGCGGGATCTCGGCGAAGGTGCTGCCCGGCCGCGGCTCCAGCGGCGGATCGATGACCATTACATAGGGCAGCGTCATCGCGCCCGGCTTCCAGAAGAGGAACACTTCATACAGCCGGGCTTTGGGCCGCAGCGGCCCCCGCCACGCCAATGTGCCGTCCCCCAGTCTCCTGCCCTGGAAGTCCGGCCACTGGGCGGCCATCGCCTTGAGCTGGGCATCGGGCGAGCGCGCGCCGTCAATCTTCATCCGGGTCGTCCGTCGGCGCATCGAGGATGAAGGGATGGAAATTGTGGCGTGGCACCTCACGCAAACGTTCCGGCGCGGCAACGATGGACGGGGCATAGATGCCGCCGGTGCACGGCGCGGAAAGCACCGGCGCCGCCCGGTCCCGGCGATCGTAGCGCTCCATCAGGATGGCGCGCTGTTCCCTGCCGATCCGCTCGCCGAACAACTCGTCGATCATGTTGGCGATATCGGTCAGCGACGCCCTCGCCATGAATTCCAGCCGTGCCGCAAGGTGCTCCAGCGCTTCGGCCAGCGCCTTCATGTCGGCAAGGCCCGCGGCATCGGCCCGCGGCCAGCGGTCATTGATGCGGTCCGGCGGATAAGAGGGGTTTTCTTCGCGCGGGCGGGTGTCGTCCGCAAGATGCTGGCGCATGATCTTCGCCGTGCTGTCGGCCAAGGCATAGAGTTGGGCGGTGAGGCCGAGCGGGATGTACCCCACGCAGCCGGCGCGCTTGGTCAGGTAGATGGAAGGCGGGCGCGACAGGGGCAAACCCTCGTAACGCAGGTTGAGGTACCGCTTCAGCAGTTTGAGCGCGACGGCCTCCTGCGCGTCGATCGCACTGGGGATGACGGGCGGCAACTCATGCTGCTCGGCCTTGGCGACAACCAGCCGCTCTTGCTCGTCGAGATAGCGCAGGCGGTTTTTGGAGACCGCGCCGCGATGGCGCCGCAGGGCTTCCGCGAAGAGTTCCTGACCGACGCCGACCTGACCCCGGAACCAGTTGGTGAATCCCCACGGGTTGGACGGAACCCGCAACGCTGGACCGGTGTCGGGCGAATGGAAAATTTCGCCGGCCCTCTCCACGGCGAGACGCTGCCGCCGGTCGAGGATCGTGACGTCCATGTGCATGAACGGAAACTGGAGCTGCACGCAGCGGGTGCAGCGAACGATCTTGATGACGCCGGGGAACCCCTGCAACGACTCTTCCAAAAGGTCGAGCGCCCGGCTGTTATCCCAGTCTGGGGGCACGTCGATCTCGACGATGGCGTCAACGTCGAAGCGGTCGTCATCCGTCCCGCTGAGGATCGTCGTGCTCGTGGCGATCGAGCCCTGCGCATAGATCAGACTGACGCCGTCGATCAGGTACGGCGCAAGCGGGCTGCCGCGGCGCTCAAGATGGGTCTTGAGGCGGCGATAGCGGTTTTCGGTGACCTTGCGATCGTGCGGGCTGAGTTCTATCAGCGCCGCCACATCGAGAAGCACCTCATCGAGGGCATCAGTCTTATGAAAAGGGTCCGGTACGGACATGTCTTTAAGTTCCTTCTGGAAGGGCGGGGTCGCCGGGATTTAGCTTGCTCATGTCGGGGAAGACATGAGATACATGTCTATAAAATAGGACGCCGATCAATTGGCGTCAAGTTTATCATGACGGAGAAGACATGACCAATAGTGAAAGCCCCAGCGAAATTTTCCGCGAAAGGCTAAAAAGTGCTCGAGAATTAAGGGGTTACAGCCAAGAGCAGCTTGGCGCTCGCGCTGGGATGCCGGCCAGCTCCATCGCGCATTTCGAGACCGGCCGTAAGCCGTCCTTTGATTCGCTGCGGCGACTCGCCAATGCGCTGGAGATTACCACAGACTATCTGCTGGGGCGCGTGGACAGCCCTGAACTTGCGCAGGCGGGCGACCCCCTTTTCCGCGACATAGGCAAGCTGACGGGCAGCGACCGCGAGATTGCCAAGGACTTTCTGGAGATGCTCGCCAAGCGCAACGCGAAGAAGGACAAGGCCCCGTGAGCCGCATATTCAGCCTGAAACTCGCCCGGCAGACGGCGGAAGCGTTTCTTCGGGATGAAGGCATTTCGACGCTGCCTGTCGATCCTTTCGCGATTGCGGAGAGCCGTGACATCGTGGTGCAAGGGAAACCGGCGGAACATGACGGCGTATCCGGGATGCTGCTGCGGCACGGCAATGATTTCGGCATCATCTTTGCCACCCATATTCCCAGCCCCGGCTTTCAACGCTTTAGCGTCAGCCATGAACTCGGCCATTATTTCCTGCCGGGGCATATCGACCAGGTCATCAAGGGCGGTATCCATGTCTCGCGTGCCGGATTCGTGACCAACGACCCTTATGAGCTGGAGGCGGATCATTTCGCTGCCGGGCTTCTGATGCCGGAAACGCCATTTCGCAAAGCGATGGACCGGTTCGATCCCGGCCTGGATGCGATCGGCCAGATGGCCGAGTTGTGCGTGACCTCGCGCACGGCAACGGCCATTCGCTTCGCGGAACTGTCCAACGCCGCCGTCGCCGTCATCGTCAGCACCGGGGGCATCATCGATTACTGCTTCATGTCGGATGCTATGAAATCGCTTCCGAAACTGGACTGGATTCGCAAGGGTACGCCGCTGCCGACGGGCACCGCGACAGCAACTCTCGCAGCGGATCCTGAGCGCGTCGCTGCCGGGGACCGATTGAGTGACGAGACCGACGTGCGGGACTGGCTTGGCGGCACAACGTACGCTGTAGTATCCGAGGAATCCGTCGGACTGGGACGCTATGGAAAGGTCCTGACAGTCTTGTCTTCAGGTAGCATCGGTCCGGACGGCGATCCAGAGGACGACGAAGACGATGAAAACAGCCTTCTCGAAAGCTGGACACCCCGTTTTCGGCGATAACGAAGTAGGCCCGCTAGGTACAAACAGCACGGATCTTAACACTTCGGCTTCTCTCTGCCGAAGGAGAAATAAGTGCGCTGCCAGCGAGGAGCGAATTCTAACCTTGCCGATTAGCGCCGATTTTCTGCGCTTCGACAGTGTCTGGTTGCGGCCATCCGCTTTAAGGTCTCAAATGACGAGTTTGAAGGCGCATTGCTGCTGAAGTGCGGTTACCAAGCGAGTAGCAGCTTTCCCGGTACAGGCACCTGAACCTAGCCAGTCTGTTTCCCCCTCATTGCCGTTCTCGGCTTCTCCTCACCAAGGTAATCGGGTGCCTATTTTGAGCATCAGCATGACGAACAGAGAATCGTTCGAGGGAACTGTAGAAAAAATATACTAATGGCTCCGCCCTCGCGCGGCCCAAGAAAACTCTGTGGCCTTTCGCGGCATAAACGGCCCGCTCCCCGTAAGCGGGTCCCCTCCATTTATTCCACGGTGCCAAAGACTTTCCTTGCACCTTGCTACCCCGGTCTCGCCGACGGGCAAGGGTTCAGGAGCGGCGCTTCGCTGCTCTGAACCCCAAAACCCGAAGGAAAAAGACAATGACCAACAGCACCCAGGCCCCCCGCAATGTAATCTTCAATGCCGATTGCATCCAGGCTATGCGCTCTTTCGAAAGGGGATCGGTGGACTTCATTCTGACCGACCCGCCCTATCTGGTGAACTATCGCGACCGTGGCGGCCGGAAGGTGGCGAACGACGACAACGCCCGTTGGCTCCGCCCCGCCTTCAACCAGATGCACCGCGTTTTGAGGGATGGAGGTTTCGCCGTTTCGTTTTACGGCTGGAACAAGGTCGATTTGTTCATGGACGCATGGAAAGCTGCAGGTTTCCGCGTTGTCGGGCATATCGTTTTCCGCAAGCGTTATGCGTCATCGGCGAGGTTTCTGCGCTACCAGCATGAGCAAGCCTACTTGCTGGCGAAGGGCAATGTTTGCCTGCCCGAAAATCCCATCCCGGACGTGATCGACTTCCCCTATGCGGGCAACAAGCTGCATCCGACGCAAAAGCCTGTTGAAGCACTGGCGCCGTTGATCGAGGCTTTCACGAAGCCCGGCGACCTTGTGCTGGACCCGTTCTGCGGCAGCGGTTCGACACTGGCGGCAGCGCAGCAACTTGGCCGTGACTGGGCCGGCATTGAGCTGGACAGCGGCCATTACCGCACCGCCAGCGACCGGCTGTTTGCCCTGCAATGCGGGAAGGCGGCGGCATAAGCCGCGCCTCTCCCCGTCACATGCGCCTGTCCGAGTGGCGGGCGCTTCTCATCCCAACATCAAGACGAAAGGGCATGACATGCGCTGGATCGTTACGACAGATCATCATGGCGGCTGCATCGGATTGGGAGAGGACGCCAACGGCGTTCCCGCTCGCGGAACCCCCGAACAGGGCGCCGCCCTGCCGATGGATTTCCGGCTTCACCTCGCAAACGGTGATGTGCTTTTCGAGGGCCGTTGCAGCGACATTGACGCGGATTGGTGGCACGGTTTCGAGCCGTTGAGTTACCTATGGGCACCGTTCCGTTGCCGCCGCCTGTCCTATCGGCGCGCGGGAACGGATGAGCCGTGGCGCTGGCTTCGCCCGTAATCCGATCGCTTTATCTCAAACATCGCCACCGCCGATCCCTCCCGGATTGGCGGTCTTCGCGCGTCCCGCGGGCAGCGCGAAAAATCGCGCTCGCCGGGCGACGCCCGGCTCGCCAGACAATGCAAGCATTGTTAAGAATAAAAAAGATCAACAGATTTATCGGATTACGAGTAACAGTTATCTCATTTGTGCGGCTACCCTCGCACTTAAATATTCAGAATGCTCTCTGTTCGGGCGCAGCCATGCGCGCCCGCCATAGGGAGGATACGCCATGCTGAACATCGATTGGCGTGCTCCGGCGGCATATGGGCACACGAACCGCATACCAGCCGCCGGTTTCGCCTGGGAGTATCTGCGGCGAGATGATGAGTATCATCGGGATTTTCGCGCCATCGCACGACTGAAAAATCCGCGCCGCCGCCTGGAGACGTTTTCTCACCGCTGGGGGTTGCGATTTCCCGTGCGATCCCGAAACTCTTCCTGATCTTCGGTCGCAATTTTGGATTCCACATCTCCAGCCGCATGCGGTTTTGTTGTCGCCGATCCAGGATCAGGGCGATCCTGGGACGCCCGCGCTGACACTGGCCCATCTTGACGGGCTGGACCTACGTCATGCGGCCGATGGCTGGCACGGCATCTGGCATGTCGATGGCGTGGCACACCAGTTCTGGCTACCCGAGGCGGCGCCCGATGCTGCGGCGTTTTACGCTGTCAGTCTGCCGATGGATTCCTTTCTTGAAATGCGCGTCCACGCGGCAAGGCGCTTGTGGCGTTCGCTCAATGGCAGAGTGCCGGGACCGGATTTCCGCGCAATCCCGGATCAGCTTCGGCAATTTCATATTCTGTCGCTGCGGGCGCTTGACGCCAGGCTTTGCGGCGAGAGCCTGCGCACCATAGCGGAGGTGCTGCTGGGCTTTCGCGGGACGAAGGAGGATTGGGAGAGCGATCCGCGCAGAAACCAGGTGCGTCGCCTCGTCGTCAATGGCCTGAAGATGATGAAGGGCGGTTATCGGCTGCTTCTGCACTACCCCATAAAGCCCCGCCACGACTGACAGCCATCTTTCCAGCGCGGCCCTCTGCCGGGGGGCCGCCACAGTATATGCGCAAATGCGGCCCGCTACAGGCCGTCGATCCCTCGCCATGGTTCGCCACAGCCCGCTGTCGCCACCGACAGCCGCATGTCTGACGAACCGGAGGTGATCTCATGCCCGATCCGCTGGCGGACCTGCCGCCGAGATTTCTGCGCACCAAACAGGCCGCGCATTTCCTCGGCATTTCGCTCCGCACTCTTGAAAAGCACCGGACCTATGGGACCGGGCCAACTTATCGAAAGATCGGGGGGCGTGTCGTTTACGCCGTCGCTGATCTGGAAGCCTGGACAAAAATTGGTGCCCGGAAGTCTCCCAAGGACATGGACGCCGGCACGGTCTTTCCTGCTCGCCCGCTGACGCCGGAAGAACAGGACCGGCTCTGAATGCGGCGCGAGGACGATCATAGCCCCGCGCGGCGGGACGAGGACAGCGAGCGTATTCACCTCGATCCTTTCGTGATTGCGACCGGCGACGCCACGCCGCGCGATCAACGTGACCTGATGGAACGGCCATTCTTCTCGCTGGGCAAGCGCCCGCGCCTGAAGCCGATTCTCTACAGGGCCGCAGACATAGAAGTGCAGGTCTTCGCCATGCCCGAGCATGGCATGGCGACCATCTGGGATGCCGACGTGCTGATCTGGGCCGCCTCGCAGATTGTGGCGGCCGAAAACAGCGGCATCCCGACATCGCGCTTCTTCCGCTTCACGCCCTATCAGTTGCTGCGCGCCATCGGGCGTCCAACTGGAAATCACCAGTATCTGCTGCTGAAGGCGGCGCTTGCCCGCCTGCAATCCACCGTCATCGCCACCACGATCCGCAACGGTCGGCATTGGCGGCGTCGGCAATTCTCATGGATCAACGAATGGGAGGAAATGACGACGCGCACTGGCCGCGTCGAGGGCATGGAGTTCGTCCTGCCAGAATGGTTCTATGCCAGCGTCATAGATCGATCACTGGTCCTGACTATCGACCCGGCCTATTTCCGGCTCACTGGCGGTATCGAACGGTGGCTCTATCGTGTTGCCCGCAAGCACGCCGGGCACCAGCCCGAGGGCTGGGCATTCGAGATCAGCCATCTCCACGAAAAATCCGGCAGCCTCGCGCGGCCGTCCGACTTCGCGCTCGACCTGCGCCGCATCGCCGCTCGCCAGCCGCTTCCCGGATATCGGCTTGAAATCGAGTGGGAAGACAGGCGCGAATTGCTGCGTTTTCTCCCCGAAAACTTTTCCACAGTGCCTGTTGATAATCATGTGGATACTATCGGCAGATTAGGCGCAAACAGTATCGGCACATTAGGCGCAAATCGCGCGCCGGACTCTATAGAAGAATCTAACAAAGAATCTAACTCTTCTTCTTTGACGCGCGCACGCGCGAGCCATGGTGCCGGTGCCACCTGTCGAGGTGCGCCATGACATGCACCGTTCAGCATTTCGGCAGCATCTCCGGTGGCAAGGACAGCCAGGCCGTTCTTTGCAAGATGGTCGAGCGCATCGACCGCAAGGGGCTGGAGGCCTTCGGAAACCTCGCTCCGCGTTTTCTCGCTGCCGACAACGGCCACGAGAATCCGATCACGCTCGACCACATCGCCTATCTCGACGACTGGCTTCGAAAGCGCGTCGGCCTGCATATCGAAATCGTTTCGGCCAATGACGTTCCCGGCCTCACCGATGAGGCAGCCTTTGCCCGCAAGCGCGCCATGCTGCGCGAGGAATGGTCGAAGGAGAAACGGCGGACACGCCACAAGGGCGCATGCAACAGCCGGAGAGCTGCCTGGCGAGCAGGCACGATCATGAAGGCCGAGTGGATCGCCGGATGCGATTGCCCCGTCCTGGTCTCGCCCCCTGTTCCCGATAACCTGATCGAACGTGCGCTCGAGCTGCTGCATCCGACCGGCATCCCGTTCCTTGACATGGCGATGCTGCACGGCCGGTTTCCCGGCACGAAGACGCGCTTTTGCACCGAACAAACGAAACTGATTCCGATGATGCACCGCAAGCGCCCGCTGCTCGACGCGGGGCTATCGGTCATCGACTGGATCGGAGAGCGGGCCGACGAAAGCCCGGCGCGGGCGAAAAAGCCCCCGATCCAGTTGGTCCGGCATCCGTCCGGCGCTCGCCAGGTGCTCTATCGGCCTATTTTCCGCTGGAGCGCAGCCGACGCCTTCGCCATCTCCGAACGCCACGGCCTCAGGCACAACCCGCTCTACACGATGGGCATGAGCCGGGTCGGTTGCTCGACCTGCATCATGGTCAGGAAGCGCGAACTGCGCATGTGGGCCATGCGCTTTCCCGCAGAAGTGGATCGGGTGCGGGAGTGGGAGCGGCTGGTCAGCCTCGTATCACGTCGCACCGCAATAGCGGGAACGCCGGCGTCCCTTTTGCCCGCACCGACCGTTCCAGGCGATCCCGCCGATCATGGTCGGGCGACCATCGACAAGGCGATTGAGTGGTCCCGCACGGGAAGGGGTGGCCGCAATTACGACCTGTTTCTCGATCTGGAGCAGCGCGAAGCCGACGAGCACGGCCTGTTCTGCGACAGCGAATACGGGCTTTGCGAATGATGCGCGCCCTCGACCTGTTCAGCGCCGCCGCGGGCGGCTGGTCTCTCGGCCTGCATCGCGCCGGTTTCGTCACGATTGCCGCCTGCGAAATCGTCGAATGGCGGCGCATCCTCTACGCAGAGAACAATCCCCATGTCAGACTCTACGAAGACGTGCGCCGACTCACGGCAGCTCGCCTTGTTTCCGATCTTGGAATCCTTCCCGACATCATCGTCGGCAGCCCGCCGTGCCAGGACATCTCCAGCGCCAACGCCAAAGGCAAAGGGATCGACGGCGAGCGATCGGGCCTCTACCGCGAAGCCGTCCGCCTGGTCGGAGATTGCCGGCCTCGCTGGTTCGCTTTTGAAAACAGCCCTAATCTGCGAACTCGCGGCGCTGACCGGCTGCTCGCTGAGCTGGAAACATTCGGCTACGCCTGCGAACCGTGCGTGGTGGGTGCTGACAACGTCGGCGCCAACCATATCCGCAAGCGATCATGGCTCATCGGCTACGATCCCGAACAGCTTGCCGACACCCGTATCGCAATCCCAGCAGGGTGGCATCCGTCTGGAGGGTGGTTCTGCCGCACGCCGGGCGATGAAGGAATCCGGCCTCTACGACCTGTTCCGCAATCGCCCGCTGCCGACACCGATGGCATCGGACGGGATGATGGATGGCGCGGGCGGCGGGGCCGGATCGACATATCCGTTGCGGATGATCCTGGCGACGCCGAGGAAGTCGGACGCGGATCGGGGCGGACGGGGCGACATTCTCAGCCAGTTGCAGGGCCATGCCAGCCGCCATGCGGGAATGATGGGAACGCCGACCGCGAATGCAGCGCCGAGGGGCAGCGTTCTGCGCAAGCACAAGGACAGGATGACCTCGGATCAGGACGATTTCGACCGGACGCCGACGATAAGCGAGGCGCTGCATTTCGACACTCTGGAGCCACCTTACGGCATGATGCCGACGCCGGTGAAACCGAACGGCGGGCGTCGGTTGAGCGCGCAGGAGATCGAGACGGGCAAGCGGGCGAACGGCGCGAAAGCGCAGATCGACACGCCGAACCTTCTGCGCCACGCGGCGGAAATCCTTCCCACCCCGACCAAGCGGGACAGCAGGATGGATGGCTGGAGTCCGGCCTACGACCGGAGGAAATCCCCCACGATGGACGCGGTGATGGACGGCGCGATGACGGATCGCGCACCGGACAAATGGGCGGGAGCGCGGGCGCTGGCGACGATGTTGCGGAGCCATGGGCTGACTGGAACGGCGGCCTTGCCCATCACCTACGGCTGGATGATGGGATTTCCGCCTGGGTGGCTGACACGCGCATTGCGCTCGGCAGTCGCAAAGGGACGTCTGCTGCCAGCCTGATCGTCGAGGCGTTCGGCGATGCCGTTCTTCCGCAAATTCCCGAAGCCATCGGCCGCGCCATCCTGCGCACCGAAACCGCGCTCGACGCGGTGCTCGCGCGCGGCCCCCAACCCATCCCCGGAGACGAACCATGATCCGCCGCGCCCATCGCAGCGCGCACGGCCGTCCGCTGCCGAACGGGCCTGCGCCTTTCACCACATTGGTCGAACTGACCTTCCAGAAGCAGAGAATCGAGCACTGGATTCGTTTCGGCCGCAAGAGCTACGAACAGATCATCGACCGTCGCCGCAGCGTTGTCGGCTTCGCACCGGAGAGCATCTTCGCCTTCGTCCGGTGGGCGGCCGGCGAGCACGGCACAGTCGTTTCCCGCATCGACATTGTACGCGCCATCGGTCGGGGCGAGCCGTATCAAACGCTGCCCTTTGTGCGCCCAGGTGGCGAAATCCTCTTGCGGCTCGACGGCTGGCCGAAGGTGCAGCGCGCGCTTGCCGCTATCGATGCCGTGGAAGCCCTGGGCCTCGATCCGGCCGACGTGTCGCCGGACTACTGGCGGCACGCGCACAACCGCCTGACTGCCAATCTGGAGCCGAGCGACTACACGCCGGAGCGACATGCGGCGTGGATCGGGCGTCGGAGGATCGACCCGTGACGGGCCGCCGCTATCTCACCATCACGGCGCTGGCCGCGATGGGCGTTGCCGTCGCAAGCGCCGTCGAGACGCCGACGAAACTCATCTGGAACGCAACCGCCAGCGCGCCGGTCGGCTTCTACACTGTCGAGCCGGCCGACCGGATCGAGGTGCCCGATCTTGTCGCCATCATGCCGCCCGAACCGCTCGCCGCCTTCATGATCGCGCGCGGCTATGTCGGGCGCGGCGTGCCTCTGTTGAAGCGCGTCGTCGGCCTTCCGGGGCAGCGGGTTTGCCGCATCGGCCGCGCGATCACGGTTGACGGCATCGAGATGGCCGAGGCGCTGAAGCGCGACCGGATCGGCCGTGAACTGCCCATCTGGCAGGGCTGCCGCGTCATCGCTCCCGGCGAAATCTTCCTTCTGAATTGGGAGGTCCGCGACAGCCTCGACGGGCGCTATTTCGGACCCATCCCCGCAAGCTCCGTCATCGGCCGAGCCGCCCCGCTCTGGACCGATGAGGATGGCGTCGGCCGCTACGAGTGGCGCGCGCCGACGCACTGACCTCGCGCTTCCCCCACCAACCGCAAGGAGACTGACAATGCCTGCCAATATCTTGGAACCTACCGCTAACGGTTACGTCGGCCGTGTTCGACTGTTCGGCATCGACGAGGAAATCGTGCTTGTCGCCATCGAGCCGGGCGACGCCGACAACGCGCCGGCTTACCGCATTCATCTCGACGACGAGGACGGTCCCGAAATTGGCGGCGGCTGGAAACGTGTCGGCGAGAAGGCCGGCGACTACATCGCCCTGGAGATCGACAGTCCGATTTTCCCCGCGCTGTTTCGCCCGGCATTGTTCCAGGCCGACGACGAGGGACGCACCTTCCGGCTCGCGTGGAAGCGGCCGAAGGCGCGCGAGGATCGGAGCTGATCGGTGCGCGTTCCTCCCATCCCTTTGTTCGCGGGAAATCCGTATTCGCGGTTCAAAATGCTTCACTGGAGCATTTTGCCGGCGGCTTTGCCGCCGTCACCGCTCACCCCGCTCGTCCCGCTCGACGACCGGACGGCCGGCGCGCGTAGCGAAGATCAAGGGCGGCCATCGGCCGGCGCTTCGCGCGCACCCTTTACCGTAGCGAGCACGCTGGCAGCCTGGCGGCGTGGCGGAGACAGGGCGGCATGGCGTTGTGCTGTTCTGTTGCTGGCCGGGGCGCTTTCCGTCTGCACGGGATCGGGCGTCGTGGTCGCACAGTCCGCGTCGGTCGTGCGCCCGGTTGCCGTCGATCCCTATGCCGCGCACATCACCGAGGCGTCGCAGCGGTTCGGCATCCCCGAACACTGGATTCGCGCCGTGGTGCGCGCCGAGAGCGCGGGCGATGTGCGCTCGGTTTCGTCAGCCGGCGCGATTGGTTTGATGCAGGTCATGCCCGACACCTGGGCGGGCTTGCGCGTCCGCTATCGGCTCGGCCGCGATCCCTGGCAGCCGCGCGACAACATCCTCGCAGGCACCGCCTACATGCGCGAATTGTGGGATCGTTACGGCAATGTCGTTGCGATGCTCGCCGCCTATAATGCCGGCCCTGGCCGCTACGACGAGCACCGTTCAACCGGTCGCCCGCTGCCCGCCGAGACACGCGCCTATGTCGCCGCGCTCGCGCCGATCCTTGGCGGCGCGGCTGCATCCGATGCACCAGCGCAGCGGGCTGCGCCGCCGCCCGACTGGCGCGAAGCACCGCTCTTTATCGTGCGCCAGAACGACAGCCAGGCGACCGCCAAACCGTCAGCCGACATGTAGTCCGGCGACCTGTTCGCCTCCGTTTCGGAGCGGGATCGCCGATGAAAATTGCCTATGCCGATCCACCGTATATAGGCTGCGCGCATCTTTACCGTGGCCACCCCGACTATGCCGGCGAGGTCGATCATGTGCGCCTGATAGAGCGGCTGGAGCGCGACTATGATGGCTGGATATTGCACGCCGCCGCGACGCCGCGCTCCATCGCGACGCTTGCGCCGCTCGTTGAACGGACGGGCGCGCGGTGGATGGCCTGGGTGAAGGGTTTCGCGGCGTTCAAGCGCAATATCCCTGTCGCGTTTGCGTGGGAGCCGGTCATCGTGAAGGCCGCGCGAAAGCCCGTCGTCAGCAAGCGGCTTGTGATGCGGGACTGGATTCAAGAGAGCATCACGCTTCGTCGCGGCCTCACTGGCGCGAAGCCCGAAGCGGTCCGTCATTGGGCTTTCGAGATGGTCGCCGCGCGCCCCGAAGACACGCTTGACGACCTGTTTCCCGGCAGCGGAGCGGTCGCGGAATCGTGGCGCACATGGCGTCTCAAATTCGCTTTGCCGGGCGAGCCGGCGGTGCGGATCGCTGCATCTATCGGTGTGCAGGATCAGGCAACTGATGGAGCAGGATCATGAGGGCCGGAGGGGCAGAAACGGAGGGGAAGGCGGAGGGCAAGATAAAGGAAACCGGCACTAGCACTACTTTGGCATTTTCTGTGATGAGGGTGGACTGAGCGTCCTGCCGCAGTGAGGACACTGCCGGCATGGTGGTTGGAGGATGCGATCAA
>NZ_SLZN01000013.1 GCF_004346035.1 Acidomonas methanolica
CCAGGCTGATGGTGTTCACCCTCGTTCAGGCCGCGTCAAAAACCTGGCGACGGCTTCAGGGCGCAAACCAGTTGCCCCGCATCATCGAAGGCGTCATCTTCACCAACGGCGTCGCCAAAACCGACGCCATCACACACAGCGCCGCCTGATCAGAACGCGTCACCCAAATTCGTGCATAGCTCGAAGACGACGGCGCCGAACCAGCTCTGGCAGACCGATTTCACCTATCTCAAGGTGATCGGGTGGGGATGGTTCTACCTGTCGACCCTCCTCGACGATTTCTCGCGGTATATCATCGCCTGGAAGCTCCGCACGACCATGGCGGCGTCCGATGTGACGGACACGCTGGAACTGGCCCTGCAAACCGCGGGGCTCGAACAGGTCACAGTCAGGCACAGGCCGCGCCCGCTCTCCGACAACGGCCCCTGCCACGTCGCCGAAGACCTCGCGAAATGGCTGGATCAGCACGCAATGGACCATGTGCGCGGCGCCCCGAACCATCCCCGGACGCAGGGAAAGATCGAGCGGTGGCACCAGACCCTCAAGAACCGCGTGCTCCTCGAGCATTACTACCTGCCAGGCAATCTCGAACGGCAGATCGAGGCGTTCGTCGAAAACCATAACCATCGCAGGTATCACGAGAGCCTGAACAATCTCACACCGGCGGATGTCTGGTTCGGACGGGGACAGACCATCCTGATCGAAGGTGAGCGCATCAAACGCGCCACCATCCAGAAACGGCGCTTGCTTCATCAGCAGCGTGCCGCCTAAACAGCATAACCAGAGGGGCCAGTTCCTCCGTTATCTCACACCATCCAAACTCCCAAATCTTTCGACGACGGACAATGCCAACGCCGCTCGTTAGGATGATCATACCCTTGAATCGAGCCATCCGCGCCGAAGAGAAGGGTCTGCGTGAGAAAGGGTCCTCCCACTTGGCCATAAGCCCACGGAAGGCTCTGTAACCGCTGCACCGTAAGTTTCTGACTCACTGTCTGATTCTCCTTGAATCGCCCCCGAAATCATAAGCCGGACACATCAATCAACGGTTCTTCGATCCCTCCAGATGCCTGGCTCATCCCCGCTGTCTACCATAGCAACGTTAACATGGCATCACCGGTGGGCGCCCGCTGCTGAGTTCGCCGAATTTTCTGCGGGAGTTTTTCGTAACTTGCTGAAATTCAGAAATCATGACAAAATCCACGACGAAAACAAGGTAAGGTGTGGAGTTTTGGAGTCGATATAATGAACTTTGTGCTAGGCCCGCTAAGGCGTCACTGGTTTTATTTTGCGATTCCCTTTTTTTAGCAATCGATTTATATTCCAGGTCAAAGTTTTCTTGGGAAGAAAACCCTCGCTTGGGGGAAATAATTGTACTTTGCGACTGGTGTCTTCTGGTGCCTATATTATACATTATTTGTTACAGGGCGCTGACAACTAGAGCTCTTGTTATTAGGACTGCAGCCATTTCGTGCGCTGGCCTGTGGATAGCGCATAAAATAATTCCTATTGCAAATGGCACTATTATCGCCCGTTTATATTGGATTCGCATTGTGGGAACAGTCGTCGTAGCGATCGCCGAGGCGGTTGCGTTGGTTGCTGCTCTTAGAGTGATGTTTGGAGGGGAACCTGATCAGGACAAATTGGCTCTAAGCGGTGTGCCTCCGTTCATGGTTAAGCTGATGCTTGCCGAGGCGCGATTTTGGCGCTGGGTTTGGAGCAAACTTCGAGAGTAGATTAAATACGGGCAGGTGATCAGGTCATGGGGTGCCGTCACGTTAACTTTGGTTATGCACGTAGCAGCCCAGCATGTTGGCTTCAGGCGGCGGGAGTGGTCGCACGGTTCCATTGGGCGAAAGCCCGGAGACGGTGGACGTGTCGGGCCGGGGCAGTGTTGATGGAGGCGGGCGGGACGAAGAGGTTGCGTAAGGGCGAAAAAGACGGAGATGAAACGCTGGCATCCGCCTGGTGAACGGAATTTCTGCATGACCCGCTCCCGTTTTCGTAAGGGCAGATGGCTGTTTTCGGCGCGGTTGTTCAGTCCCTGCGGATTCGTCGTTCGACATCGGTCTGCCGGGCCGGGACGTAAGGGAGCCGCGACCCGGACGCAGCGGATCGGACCGCAAGGGGGATTGTAAGGCCGTGCCGGAGGCGGCTAATATCCTGATCCGGATTCCGGCGTCGTGCAGTCGTCAATTTTTCGGCGCGTCATATGCGAATGCCTGTTCCGGACAAGAAGAACCGCTTGCGGGGATGACGGCTTTGGAGAAGATCGTGGCGTTTCCGATATCGTCGCGGCTTCCGTTGACTCCCGGCTTGTGTGTCATGACCCCCCGCGTTGCGCGACGTTGCGGTTTCCGACGCAGTTGACGGCGCAATGATGTCCATCCATGCGGCGGGAGCGGAAAGACGTTTCATATTCCGGTCGCACATGCAGATTCGGACCCGCGCCACCTGGGCGTTGTGCGCGCTCAATTTCTTCATGGCGGACATGCAGGCGGGCATTGGCCCGTTTCTGGGCGTTTTCCTGCAACATCACGGATGGCACCCCGGCCCCATCGGCTCGGTCATGACGGCGGGCGGCATCGCGGGGATGCTCGTGACCATCCCCGCGGGCGCCTTCATCGACCATACGACGAAAAAGCGTCTCACCGTCGTCGTGACGGGGCTTTGCACCGTCCTCGCTTCCTTTCTGATCCTTTGGTCGCAGACGCCGCTCGTCGTCACGGCGAGCCAGCTCGCGACCGCCATCGCCGGGGCTGCGATCGGGCCGACCGTGGCGGGCATGACGCTGGGGATCGTCCGGCAAAGCGGCTTCACCGCACAGATGGGCCGGAACCAGGCCTGGAACCATGCCGGGAACATGGTGGGCGCCGGCCTGTCGGGCTGGCTCGGCTGGCGCTTCGGCATGACGGCGATCTTTTTCCTGGCCGCCGCGTTCGGCGCGCTCGCCATCGCCTCCGTCCTCAGAGTGCCCGAAGACGCGATAGACCATCAGGCCGCCAGAGGACTGGAAGAGAGCGGACTGGAAGCAAGCGGAACCAATGACGCGAAGACCGCCGCGCGGGCCGAGGGGTTGAGGCCGTTTCTGCATCACAAGCCTTTGCTGGTCCTTGCGGCGTCCCTCGCCTGCTTTCATCTCGGCAACGCGGCGATGCTGCCACTCTACGGCATGGCGGTCGTCAGCGCGGGCAAGGGCGATCCCGCGATGTTCACGGCGACCACGGTCGTCGTCGCGCAAGGCGTCATGATTCTCGCCAGCCTCGCCGCGATGCGGCTCGTCGCCCGCTGGGGCTATTGGCCGGTCCTGCTCATGTCCTTCGCGGCGCTGCCCTTGCGCGGCGCGCTGGCCGGGAGCTTCATCACGCATTGGGGAGTGTGGCCTGTCCAGGCGCTCGACGGCATCGGGGCCGGGTTGCAGAGCGTCGCCGTGCCCGGTCTCGTCGCGCGGCTGCTGGACCGGACGGGGCGCGTCAATGTCGGCCAGGGCGTCGTGATGACGGCGCAGGGCGTGGGCGCGTCGCTGTCGCCCGCTCTCGGAGGCTGGCTCGCCCAGGACCTGGGCTACGCCGCCGCCTTCCATGTGCTGGGCGCCATCGCCGTCCTTTCGCTCGTCCTCTGGATCGGCTTCGGCCGGGCGATTCGTTCCGCCAGTGCGCCATGACCGTGACTGACGCGATCTGGGCGATCGCCGCGCTGGCCACGGCGGGCGTCATCGTGCGACCCTGGCGGGTGCCGGAATGGATCTGGGCGGTGGCGGGGAGCGTGCTGCTGGTCGCGGCGGGGCTCATGCCGGTCGCCGCCGCCGGCGCAGCCGTGGTGAGGGGCCTCGATGTCTATCTCTTCCTGAGCGGCATGATGCTGCTGAGCGAGGCCGCGCGCGAGAACGGGGTTTTCGACTGGATCGCGATGGCGGCGGCCGGGCACGCCGCGGGCTCGTCGACGCGGCTGTTCACGCTGGTCTATCTCGCCGGGATCGCGGTGACGGCCCTCATGTCCAACGACGCGACCGCCGTGGTGCTGACGCCCGCGGTTTTCGCCGCCGCGACGCGGGCGAAGGCCGATCCTCTGCCGATGCTGTTCGCCTGCGCGCTGATCGCCAACGCGGCGAGTTTCGTTCTGCCGATCTCCAACCCGGCGAATATCGTGCTATATGACGGCAGTCTGCCCGCCCTCACCCGATGGCTGACGTCCTTCGCCCTGCCGTCGCTCGGCGCCATCGTCGTCACTTATATCGTCCTGCGCCTCGTCTATCGCGAGCAACTGAGGGGCAGTTGCGCCGCCCATGTCGGGACGGCGCCGCTCGGCGCGGGCGGCAAGGCGGCGCTCTGCGGCATCCTGCTGACCGCTCTCCTGCTGGTGACGTTCTCCGTCTTCGGCCGGCCGCTGGGACTGCCGACGGCGTTGGCGGGGCTGGCGACGGCGCTGGGTGTCTCGGCGCTCGGGCGGCGCTCGCCGCTCGCACTGGCGCGTGGCGTGTCCTGGGGGGTTCTGCCGCTCGTGGCCGGTCTTTTCGTGCTGGTGGAGGCAGTGGACCGCACCGGCCTCGTCAGCCGGATCGCCACGGCGCTCGGAGGGGCGGCGCGGCATGATGCCGGGGCGACGGCGCTCTGGTCGGGCACGATTCTCGCCTTCGCGTCCAACCTGACGAACAACCTGCCCGCCGGGCTGGTCGCCAGCACGGCGATCGGCCAGGCGCATGTGCCGCACCTCGTCGTGGACAGCCTGCTGATCGGCGTCGATCTCGGCCCCAATCTTTCGATCACTGGCTCGCTGGCGACGATCCTCTGGCTCCAGGCGATCCGCCGCGAGGGCGAGGACGTCAGTTTCCTGCAATTCCTGAAACTGGGCGCCATCGCAATGCCCACCGCCCTGGCCGCCGCTTTGGGCGCGCGGCTCTGGATCGGGTAGGCGGACAGACTCCGACTCCGGACGCGCCCGATCTGAAAATCCGGGCGTTGAAATCCGTCACGGGCCTCGCCATGTCACGATCATGATAGATGCCGGCGTTCTTACTGGAGATATCCTGCCACCCATCGGGGCCGACACGGCCCGTCGTTTGCGGCGCGTCAAACGGCTGGCTTGGCTGCTGGACGCTGCCTTCCGCCTGCCGGGCACACGGTTCCGGCTGGGGATCGATGCGCTGATCGGGCTGATCCCCGGCGGCGGAAATGTCGTGATGGGGCTGATTTCGCTCTACATCGTTCTGGAGGCGTGGCGCATGGGCGTGCCGAACGATCTGCTCCTGCGCATGGTGGGGAATGTCGCCGTCGAGACGGTGGTCGATACCGTGCCTCTCGCAGGCGATCTGTTCGACGCCGCCTTCAAGGCCAATCTGCGGAATGTCGCCCTGATCGAGCGTCATCTGAACGGCCGCCCGATGTCGGGTCCAGGGCGTACCGCGGCGTGAGTACAGGCCGACGCCCGATCCGCCGCCGCTGAAAAGGCTTGGGTCCGCGCCGTCATCCGGTCTATTCGCAACAGGGTCGCTAGAGCGTCGAAACGGACGGAGGGGATGGACCAGCCATGGGTGAAATCGGCTTTTCCAGCATGTTGAACGGGGCGAATACGGTGTATCTCGCGGACCTTCAGGCGCGCTGGGCGCAGGACCCGAACAGCGTGGACCCGTCCTTCGCGCAGTTCTTCGCGACGCTCGACGACGAGAGCGCCCGGATTCTCGCCGATGCGAGCGGCGCGAGCTGGGCGCCGCACCACTCCTTCATCGAGGGCATCGAGGGGGGGACGTCCGTCAACGAGGCCGAACGCATGGCGCCGATGGCCCCGGCGACTCCGGCCGGGCTCGCGGGTTCCATCGATGACAGCCTGCGCGCCGTCCAGTTGATGCGGGCCTATCGCGTGCGCGGCCATCTGGAGGCGCGACTCGATCCGCTCGGGCTGAAAATCCCGGCGCCCCATGCCGATCTCGATCCGGCGACCTATGGATTCGGCGAGGACGACCGGGAACGGCCGATCTATCTCGGCCGGGTTCTGCACGCGCTGATGCCCGACCGGGACGCCGCGACCATCCATGAACTCGTCGCCGCCCTGCGCGCGACCTATTGCGGGTCGATCGGCGCGGAATTCATGCATATCCAGGCGGCGGACCAGCGCGCCTGGATCCAGAAGCGGCTGGAAGGCGACAACTGGCAGGCCGGGCTGCCCGCCGACGCCAGAAAGGTGGTCCTGACGCAACTGACCGAGGCGGAAGGCTTCGAGAGCTTCTGCCAGAAGCGCTATACCGGCACGAAGCGCTTCGGACTGGAAGGCAGCGAAATCACGATTCCGGTGCTGCATGCGATCATCGACCAGTCGGTGCGCAGCGGCACGGCGTCCGTTTCGCTGGGCATGGCCCATCGCGGGCGGTTGAACACCATGGCGAACATCGTGCAGAAGCCCTTCGCCGCGATTTTCAGCGAGTTCGCCGGGGCGAGCTTCAAGCCGGGCGACGTGCAGGGCTCCGGCGACGTGAAATACCATCTCGGCACGGCGGCGACGCTGCGCGTGGCGGGGCACGACGTGCGCGTGTCGCTGCTGCCCAATCCCTCGCATCTCGAAGCCGTCGATCCGGTGGTGGTCGGCCGCGTGCGCGCCTTGCAGGATCGCGACGGCTCCGTCGGCAAGGCGGAGCGCCACCGGCATCTCGGCGTTCTGGTTCATGGCGACGCCGCTTTCGCGGGGCAGGGCATCGTGTATGAGACCATGGCGATGTCGCAACTGATCGGCTACCGCACCGGGGGCACCGTCCATGTGGTGACGAACAACCAGATCGGCTTCACGACGGTCTCCGCCCATGCCTATTCCGGCATGTATTGCACGGATATCGCCAAGGCGGTTCAGGCGCCGATCCTGCATGTGAATGGCGACGATCCGGACGCCGCGGTGTATGCGGCGCGGCTGTCGGCCGATTTCCGCCGGGAATTCGCGACCGATATCGTGCTCGATCTGGTCGGGTATCGCCGTCATGGCCATAACGAGGCGGACGAACCGGCCTTCACGCAGCCGGTGATGTATCAGGCCATCGCCGCGCGCCCGACGCTGCGGACGCTCTATGCGCAGAAGCTGGCGGAAGAGGGAGTGATGGACAAGGCCCTGTCCGATGCGCAGTGGCAGGACTTCCAGGATCATCTCCAGGCCGAATTCGAAGTGGCCAAGGGCTACAAGCCCAATCTCGCCGACTGGATGGATACCGGGCAGGATCCGAGCCAGATCGCGCAGGGCCGCAAGGCGGGCGAGCCGCTGACCGGGATCGGCGAGACGGCATTGGAGGAAATCGGCCGCGCGATGACGCAGGTGCCGAAGGATTTCACGCTGCACCCGCGCCTCAAGCGCGTGATCCAGGCGCGGGCGGACGCGATCGAAGGCGGGGACGGCATCGACTGGGCGACGGGCGAGGCGCTGGCCTTCGGGAGTCTGATGCTCGAAGGGCATCGCGTGCGCCTGTCCGGCGAGGACTGCCAGCGCGGCACGTTCAGCCAGCGTCACGCGGTGCTGATCGACCAGAAGACGCAGACGGAATATACGCCGCTCAACGCGATGCCGAATGCGCGGGCGAAGCTGGAAGTCTATAATTCGCTGCTGTCGGAATTCGGCGTGCTCGGTTTCGAATACGGCTACAGCCTGACCGATCCCGCGACATTGGTGTTGTGGGAAGCGCAGTTCGGCGATTTCGCGAACGGCGCGCAGGTCATCATCGACCAGTTCATCGCGTCGGGCGAGACGAAATGGCTCCGCACCTCGGCGCTGGTGATGCTTTTGCCGCACGGCTTCGAGGGACAGGGGCCGGAACATTCCTCCGCGCGGCTGGAGCGCTATCTCCAACTTTGCGCCGAGGACAACATGCGCGTGGGCAACATCACCACCCCGGCGAACTATTTCCACGCGCTGCGCCGCCAGCTTTTCCCCGGATCGCGCAAGCCCCTGGTGCTGATGACGCCGAAATCGCTGCTGCGGAACAAGGCCGCCGTGTCGAAGCTGGCGGATTTCCTGCCCGGCACGGCGTTCCAGCCGGTTCTGGCGGAGACGGACGAACTGGCGCCGGATGTGGAAATCAGCCGCGTCGTCCTGTGCAGCGGCAAGGTCTATTATGACCTGCATGCCGCACGGCAGGAGGCCGGACGGCGCGACATCGCGATCCTGCGTCTGGAGCAGTTCTATCCCTTCCCGCAGGCCGATCTGGCCGCCGCACTCGCGCGCTACCCGAACGCCACCGTCATCTGGTGCCAGGAAGAGCCGGAGAACAGCGGAGCGTGGAGCTTCGTCGATCGGCGCATCGAGAAGACGCTGACGGCGGTCGGGCACAAGGCGGGCCGTCCGTCCTATGTCGGACGTCCGGAAGGCGCGTCGCCTGCGACGGGTCTGGCGAGCGAACACGTCGCGCAGCAGCAGCAGCTCATCGCGGAGGCGCTCGGCCTGGCGTGACCGTTGTCCTCCGCTCGCGGCGGATCGGTCCCGCCCCTGCCTGAAGTCAAGGGAGCCGAGAAGGCGTAAGCGGGACGGGCGGCCGGGACACGCTCGACCCGACGCCTCCACTTCATGCGCGCGGTCGGGCATGCTAAGGGAGCGCGCATGACCGTCCGCACGCGCTTCGCCCCCTCCCCGACCGGCCTGCTGCATATCGGCAACGCCCGCGCCGCCCTGTTCAATTTCCTCTTCGCCCGCCACCATGGCGGGCAATTCCTGTTGCGGATCGAGGATACCGACAAGGAGCGCTCGACCCAGAAGGCGGTCGAGGTGATTTTCGACGGGCTGGCCTGGATGGGCCTGACGCCGGACGAGGCGCCCGTCTTCCAGTCCACGCGCCAGCCGCGCCATACGGAAGTGGCGCTCGACCTGCTGGAACGCGGGCTGGCCTATCGCTGCTACTGCACGGCGGAGGAGCTTCAGGCGATGCGCGAGGAGGCGGTCGCGAAGGGACTGCCTCCGCGCTATAATGGCTACTGGCGCGACCGCGATCCCGCCGAGGCCCCGCCCGGCGCGCCCTTCGCCGTCCGGCTGAAAGCCCCGCGCGAGGGCGAGACCGTGATCCGCGATCTCGTCCAGGGCGAGGTGCGCGTCGCCAATGCGGAGATGGACGACCTCATCCTCCTGCGCTCCGACGGCACGCCGACCTATCTGCACGCCGTGGTGTGCGACGATCATGACATGGCGATCACCCACGTCATCCGCGGCGACGACCACCTGACCAACACCTTCCGCCAGGCGATGATCTACCGGGCCATGGGCTGGAATCTGCCGCATTTCGCGCATCTGCCGCTGATCCACGGGCCGGACGGGGCGAAGCTGTCCAAGCGTCACGGCGCACAGTCGGTCGTCGATTTCCGCGAGGCGGGCTACCTGCCGGAGGCGCTCTGCAACTACCTGCTCCGCCTCGGCTGGGGCCATGGCGATGCGGAAATCCTCTCGCGCGACGAGCAGATCCGCCTCTTCGACCTCGACGGCGTCGGGCGCTCGCCCTCCCGCATGGACTACCTCAAACTGACCCATGTGAACGGCGTCTATCTGCGCAAGGCGGATGACGAGCGGCTGACGGCGGATGTGATGGAGCGGCTGACGGGGCGCGAGGGCATCGACACCGACGAGACCGTCCGCGCCCGGGTGCGCGCCCTCATGCCGGACCTCAAGGAGCGCGCCAAGCTGCTGACGGAGCTGGCCGACAACGCCGCCTTCCTCGGGCGCTCCGTGCCCCTGACCTACAACGCGAAAGCACTCAAGCTGCTGGACGCGGCCGGCAAGGCGACGCTCAAGGGCCTCTCCCACACGCTGGCGCTGGTCGAACCCTTCAGCGCCGGGGCGATCGACGCGGCGCTGCGCGGACATGCCGATCGTCACGGTTTGAAGCTCGGCCAGATCGCCCAGCCGCTGCGCGCGGCGATGACGGGCAACACCGTCTCCCCGGGGATCGACCAGACCCTCGCGGCGCTGGGCCGGGACGAGGTGCTGGCGCGCATCGGAGCCGCGATCGCCCATGGCTGAGACGGCCGCCCGAGACCCTCTCCCCCGGCACCATCTCCTCGGCATCGAGGGGATGACCCAAGCCGAGATCGAGCCCTATCTCGATCTCGCCGCCAGCTACGCCCTGCTGTCGCGCTCCCGCACCGCGCCGCGCGACGCGTTGCGCGGGCGCACGCTCATCAACCTCTTCTTCGAGGACAGCACCCGCACCCGCACCAGCTTCGAACTCGCGGGCAAGCGCCTCGGCGCGGACGTCATCAACATGACGGTCGCCACCTCCTCGGTGAACAAGGGCGAGACGCTGCTGGACACGGCGGCGACGCTGAACGCCATGCGCTGCGACCTGCTCGTCGTGCGTCATGCCGCCTCCGGCGCGCCCGCCCTGCTGGCGCGCAAGGTCGAGGCCAGCGTCGTCAATGCCGGGGACGGGATGCACGAGCATCCGACGCAGGCGCTGCTGGATGCGCTGACCCTCCGTCGTCACCTCGGCACGCTGACGGGGCTTACCGTCGCAATCTGCGGCGATGTCGGCCATAGCCGGGTCGCGCGCTCGAACATCCACCTGCTGACGGCCATGGGCAGCCACGTGCGCGTGGTCGGGCCGCCGACCCTGGTGCCGGAGGCGATCGCCCGCCTCGGCGCGGTCGAGGTCTTCCACACGATGGAAGAGGGCCTGCGCGACGTGGACGCCGTCATGGCGCTGCGCCTCCAGCGCGAACGCATGGGGGCCGGTCTGGTGCCCAGCGCGCGCGAGTTCTTCCGCTTCTACGGGCTGGACGGCCGTCGCCTCGCCCTGGCAAAGCCCGGCGCGCTCGTCCTCCATCCCGGTCCGATGAACCGGGGCGTGGAGATCGCCTCCGACGTCGCCGATTCGGTACAGAGCGTGATTCAGGAACAGGTCGAGATGGGGGTCGCCGTGCGTATGGCCGTGCTGGATCGTCTCTCCCGCATGAGGGTGCCCGCATGAGCCCGACCGCTCCGCCCGCCGCTCTGGTCTTCGAGAATGTGCGGCTCTTCGATCCGGAGGCCCAGACCATCGCGCCGGGACGGCTGCTCCTGCGCGACGGCCGGATCGCCGGGCGCGATACGCCGGGGGCCGAAGGCGCGCCGGAAGGGGGCGTGACCGTCGATGGCGGCGGCGCGATTCTTTCTCCCGGCTTCGTGGACATGCGCGTGGCCATCGGCGAGCCGGGCTTCGAATATCGCGAGACCATCGCTTCCTGCGCCCGCGCCGCGGCGGCGGGCGGGGTGACGACGATCGGCGTTCTGCCCAATTCCCGCCCGGCCATCGACGATCCCTCGCTGGTGCGCCTCCTGCGCTCGCGCGGCGAGGAGACGGGCCTCGTCACGATTCTCCCCTACGGCGCGCTGACCAAGGGCTGCGACGGCGAGGAGATGGCGGAACTCGCGATGCTGCGCGAGGCCGGGGCAATCGCGTTCACCGACGGCACGCGCGCGATCGCCGACACCAAGCGGATGCGCCAGCTTCTCGCCTATGCGCGGGGGATCGGCGCGATCGTCGTGCAGCATCCGGAAGATCCGTCGCTGGCCAGGGGCGGCTGCGCGACCGCCGGCCCTCTGGCGACCACGCTGGGTCTCCCGCAGATCCCCGCCGCCGCCGAGGCGATCCTGATCGCGCGCGACATCCGCCTGGCGGAAATGACCGGGGCGCGGCTGCATTTCAGCCATGTCTCGACCGGCGAGGGGCTCGATCTCATCCGCGCGGCGAAGATGCGGGGGCTGGCGATCACCTGCGACACCGCCCCGCCCTATTTCGCGCTGAACGAGGAGGAGATCCGCGATTACCGCACCTATGCGAAGCTGTCCCCGCCCCTGCGCTGCGAGGCGGACCGGCTCGCCGTCTGCGCCGCGCTGGCGGACGGGACGATCGACGCCATCGCCTCGGACCACACGCCCTGGGACGCGGACGACAAGCGCCTGCCCTTCGCCCAGGCGGCGGCGGGCGGCACGGGTCTGGTGACGCTGCTGGGCGTCACGCTGGAACGAGTGACGGCGGGCGACATCACGCTGGAGCGCGCCCTGCATCTGCTGACGGCGGGACCGGCTCACCTCTTCGGCGTGGCGGCCGGATCGCTGGCGCAGGGGCAGCCGGGCGATCTCTGCCTGTTCGACCCCGAGGCGGAATGGACCGTTCATGCGCGCGAGTTGCCGGGCCGGGCGCAGAACACGCCATTCGACCGGCGGACGCTCCGAGGCCGCGTGCTCGGAACGTGGAAAGCCGGGCTGCGCGTCTTCGAAGGAGCCGCATCATGAGCGTTCCGCACCATGTCCCGCCCGCGCTCCTTCTGGCGGCAGCACTCGCCTATCTGCTGGGCAGCATCCCGTTCGGCCTTTTCCTCACCCGGCTGGGCGGAGCCGGGGACATCCGCACGATCGGCTCGGGGAATATCGGCGCGACCAACGTGCTGCGCACCGGGCGCAGAGGGCTGGCGGCGGCGACTCTGGTGCTGGACGCGCTCAAGGGCGTGGCGGCGGTGCTGATCGCCCGCCGCCTTTGCCCCGGCGACGCGACGATGGCGGCGTCCGTCGCGGCGCTGCTGGCGGTGATCGGCCATTGCTTCCCGATCTGGCTGGGCTTTCGCGGCGGCAAAGGCGTGGCGACAGGGCTGGGCGTGATCGGCGCGCTGTGCTGGCCGGTCGGGCTCATCTGTTGCGCGATCTGGCTCGCCGTGGCGAAGCTCACCCATATCTCCTCGGCGGGCGCGCTGGCGGCCTTCCTCGCGGCTCCCATGCTGATGCCCGTCCTGAGCGCGCAGCCGTTCCGTTCCCCCTTGTGCATCGCGACACTGCTGCTCACCCTGCTGATCCTGCTGCGGCACCGGGAGAATATCGAGCGGCTCATCGCGGGCAAGGAGTCCCGCATCCAGCTCGGCGCGACGCCGCAAAAAACACCGCAACATAAAATCGATCCGTAAGCGTTAACCATTCGGAAAGGTTCTGCGGCCAGAATGGCGGCATGACCGCCACGCCTTCAGATCGATTCGACATGATCCGCCTCGCCCGGTCCGAAGGGATCGGGCCGATCAATTTCCCGCGATTCCTCGCCTGTTACGGATCGGCGGCGGCGGCGATCGAAGCGATTCCCGAGCGCATGCGCCGCGCAGGACGGGACGGGCCGTCGCACATCCCCTCCCGCGCCGAAATCGAGGACGAGATCGCGGGAACGGAGCGTCTGGGCGGGCGCATGCTCGTGCTGGGCGATGCCGATTATCCGCTTCTCCTCGCCCATATCGTCGATCCGCCGCCCGTTCTTTCCGTTCTCGGCGATGTCGCGCTGGCTTCCCGCCGGGGCGTGGCGATCGTGGGCGCGCGCCATCCGTCGGCGGCGGGGCTGAGCCTTGCCGAATCGCTCGGCCGGGAGTGCGCCGCGGCGGGGTTATGCGTGATGTCCGGCCTGGCGCTGGGCATCGACGCGGCGGCGCATCGCGGGGCGATCGAGACCGGCGCGACGGTCGCCGCGATCGGGGGCGGCGCCGATTCGATCTATCCCGCGCAAAATCGTGATCTGCAGGCGCTGATCGCCGCGCGGGGCTGCATCGTCACCGAAGCGCCGCTCGGCACGGTGCCGACCGCGCGCCATTTTCCCCGGCGCAACCGGCTGATCGCCGGCATGACGCTGGGCACGCTCATCATCGAGGCGGCGGAGCGCTCGGGCACGCTGATCACCGCGCGTCTGGCGCTGGAATACGGGCGCGACCTCTTTGCCGTCCCCGGTTCGCCACTGGACGCGCGGTCGCGCGGCGGCAACCGCCTCCTGCGCGACGGCGCGATCCTGACCGAGACGGCCGAGGACATCCTGGCGGAATTGCCGGAGTCGCTGCCCCCGGCTTTTGTTCCGCCATGGGTGCGGCCGGAGGGGTTCGCGGAGGCGAAATCGGCGTGGAACGGAGCCGGCCGGCTAGGCGCGCATGCGGTCGCGACGGTGCGATCCCTGCTTTCTCCCGTACCCGTGCCGGTTGACGCGATCGTGTCCCGCTGCCAGTTCTCCGTATCGGCCGTCATGGCCGCGCTGTCGGAACTCGAACTGGGGGGTCATGCCGCCTTCGTTCCCGGCGGGCGCGTCATGGCGCGGGCCGACGGGCGGAACAGCCCGGTGACAGGGACGCCGCAAGGGATACCGGAAGAGACATGACGAGCGTCGTAGTGGTCGAAAGCCCGGCAAAAGCCAAGACCATCAACAAATATCTGGGCGACAGTTTTACGGTGCTCGCCTCCTTCGGCCATGTGCGCGACCTACCGCCCAAGGACGGCAGCGTGCGTCCGGACGAGAATTTCGCGATGGACTGGCAGACCGACGAGCGCGGCGCCAAGCAGATCGCGACCATCGCCAAGGCGCTGAAGGGCGCGCGGCACCTCTATCTCGCCACCGACCCCGATCGCGAGGGCGAGGCGATTTCCTGGCATGTGCGCGCGGCCTTGCAGGAGCGCAACGCGCTCAAGGGCGTCGATGTCCAGCGCGTGACGTTCAACGAGATCACCAAGAGCGCGATCCAGACGGCGATGGCCCATCCCCGCGAGTTGGACATGCCGCTGATCGAGGCCTATCTGGCCCGCCGCGCCCTGGACTACCTCGTGGGGTTCACCCTCTCCCCGGTGCTCTGGCGCAAGCTCCCGGGCAGCCGGAGCGCCGGGCGCGTGCAATCCGTCGCATTGCGGCTGATCTGCGAGCGCGAAGCCGAGATCGAGGTCTTCCAGTCGCGCGAATACTGGACGGTGACGGCGGATTTCGCCACGGCCACCAACGCGCGCTTCACGGCGCGGCTGACGCATTTCGGCGGCAGGAAGCTGGAGCAGTTCGACCTCGCCAACGAGACGGACGCCCATGCGGCGCGCGACGCGGTCGCCTCGGCGCCCTTCACCGTGCGGTCGGTCGAGAAGCGCAAGGTCAGGCGCAACCCGCCCCCGCCCTTCACCACCTCGACGCTGCAGCAGGAAGCCTCCCGCAAGCTCGGCATGAGCGCGCAGACGACGATGCGGACGGCGCAGCAGCTTTACGAAGGCGTGGATATCGGCGGCGAGACGGTCGGGCTCATCACCTATATGCGGACCGACGGCGTGCAGATGGCCAATGAGGCGATCGTCGCGATCCGCTCCCATATCGGCGGCGCGCTGGGGGCCGAGTACGTGCCCGAAAAGCCGCGCCACTACGCCACCAAGGCCAAGAACGCGCAGGAGGCGCACGAGGCCGTGCGCCCGACCGACGTGACGCGCACGCCGGAACAGCTCGCCCGTCACCTTTCGGACGAGCAGAAACGGCTGTACGATCTGGTCTGGAAGCGCGCGGTCGCCTCGCAGATGCAGTCGGCGGAACTCGACCAGGTGATCGTCGAACTCGTCGATCCGACCGGACAGATCGTGCTCCGGGCCACCGGCTCGGTCATCGCTTTCGACGGCTTTCTCAAGCTCTATTCCGAAGGGCGCGACGACGCGAAGAGCGAGGACGAGGAAGGCCGCCTGCTCCCGCCCCTGCGCGAGGGCGACAGGCCCAAGACCCTCGGCGCGCTGGCGGAGCAGCATTTCACCCAGCCGCCGCCGCGCTATTCGGAGGCCAGCCTCGTCAAGCGGATGGAGGAGATCGGCATCGGCCGCCCTTCCACCTATGCCTCGATTCTCAGCGTGTTGCGGGAGCGCAATTACGTCCGGCTGGACAACCGGCGCTTCGTGCCGGAGGATCGCGGCCGTCTGGTGACGGCGTTCCTCGTCTCCTTCTTCGAGCGTTATGTGGATACCGGCTTCACCGCCGGGCTGGAGGAGCAGCTCGACGATATTTCCGGCGGCCGGGCGGACTGGCACGACGTCATGGCCGCATTCTGGCGCGATTTCTCCCATGCGGTCGAGCAGACGAAGGATCTCAAGATCTCGGATGTCATCGACGCGCTGGACCGCGACCTCGGCCCGCATTTCTTCCCGTCCCGCGAGGATGGCGGCGATCCGCGCGCCTGCACCGCCTGCGGCACGGGGCGTCTGGGGCTGCGGCTGGGCAAGTTCGGGGCGTTCATCGGCTGCTCCAACTACCCGTCCTGCCAGTTCACCCGCCGCCTCGTCGCGGAAGACGCGGCGGAAGGCGACGCGCTGAAGGACGGGATGCGCGTGCTGGGACAGGACCCCGCCACGGGGCAGGATGTCACGGTCCGGCGTGGGCCGTACGGGCTCTATATCCAGCAGGGCGAGGCGGACCCCGAGAACAAGAAGATCAAGCCGAAACGCACCACCATTCCCAAGGGTGTCGAGGGGGACAAGATCACGCTGGAACAGGCGCTCGGCCTGCTTTCCCTGCCGCGACTCGTCGGCGTCCATCCCGAGACGGGCGAGCCGGTCGAGGCGGGGCTGGGGCGGTTCGGCCCCTACGTGAAAATGGGGGCGATCTACGGCACGCTGGATGCGGATGACGACGTGCTCACCATCGGCCTCAACCGCGCCATGGACGCCCTGGCCAAGAAAATGGCCTCGATCCGCACGCTCGGCGCGCATCCGGGCGATGGCGAGCCCGTCATGATCCGCAAAGGGCGCTTCGGCCCCTACGCCCAGCATGGGCAGATCATAGCGAATCTGCCGAAAGGCGTGTCCATGGACGAGGTGACGCTCGACGAAGCGGTGGAGTTGCTGCGGGAAAAGGGCAAACCGCTGAAGGCGAAGGCCGGAAAGGGCAAATCCTCCGGAAAGGCGGCCCCGAAGGCGAAAACGAAGGCCAAGGCGCCCGCGCGGCGCGGCGCGGCGAAGGTGGACGCGTAGCGCGCTCGCGCTCCCCTTGTGCCGCGGCCCTTTACGCCGTTGTATCCGTGACACATATGGGCAAAATTGCGGCGCTTGGACGTCGAACCATATCGGAAATACGCCGTTCAGCGTATGCCCGGGAAGAACCCCTCCTGATCTGGTCCGATTTCTCGGTACGGAATGACTGCCCTGCACCACAGTTCAAGCGTTCGGCCTCGCGCGACAACGTGTCGTCGGCACATCGCCTTCGGCTGTGTCCTGCTGGGACTGTTCTGTGCGCCCGCCCATGCGTCGCCTGGCGCACCGGATACCGCAACCCCGGACAATGCGATCCTCGGGGCGGTATTGACCAGCGGCCTGCGTTTCATCGCGCCGCGCACGCTCGAACAACACAGCATCCGCGAATTCACACTCTGGGGGCTGGACGGGCTTTCCGCGCTCGATCCCGCGCTGGTGGTGCAGGAAGAGCCGGCGGGCAAGGAGACGCCGGCCCGAATCGCGCTCATGATGAGGCAGCAGATTCTGGGGCGATTCGACGAGCCGGCAAAGGATGACATCGCCGGATGGACCGCCCTGACGCTGAAAGCGATGGACGCGGCGTGGAGCGTCTCGGACGCCGTCCGCAGCGCGGGATCGGGCGCGCTGTTGCAAAGTTTTTATGATGAACTGTTCAACCATCTCGATCCGTATTCGCGCTATGTCGCCCCCAGCCCGGCCATGCAGGACCGGCGGGCGCGACTCGGCAGCGGAGCGACGGTCGGGCTCACGCTCGATCACGGACCGCACGGCCTGATCATTTCGGCGGTCAATGCCAATGGGCCGGCCTGGGCGGCGGGCGTGAACAATGGCGACCGGCTGATGGCGGTGAACGGCCACGCCACGCGGGGCCTGTCGCCGTCCATGGTCGAGTCCTGGCTCGACGGCGACGCGGAAACGCCGGTGACGCTGACGATCGCGGACGGGGCGGGGAAAGTGACGACCTTCTCCATGCGCCGCGCCGTCGTGCCGCCGGAAACGGTCTTCGCCTATCACAAGAATGACATGACCATTCTGCGCGTCACGGCCTTCTCCAGCCAGACCGCGGAGGAGATGAGCCAATATCTCGACCAGATGATGCAGGATCATCTGACGCACGGGTTGATTCTCGATCTGCGCGGCGACCGGGGCGGCGTGCTGCAACAGGCGGTGACGGCGGCCTCCCTCGTGCTGGCGCGCGGCGTCGCGGTGGTGACGCAAGGGCGCGATCCGCAGGCGAACCACGTCTGGGCGGTGCGGGGCGGCGACATGACCGACGGCATGCCCGTCGTGGTGATGGTGGACGGGCGGACGGCGAGCGCGGCCGAGATCCTGGCCGCGGCGCTGGCGGATCATCGCCGCGCCGTGGTCATCGGGAGCGCGACGCTGGGCAAGGGACTCGTGCAGACGATCGGCCAGATGCCCGATGACGGCGAGTTGTTCGTCACCTGGAGTCGCGTGGTGGCGCCTCTGGGCTGGCCGCTCCAGGGCCTGGGCGTCATGCCGCAGCTCTGCACCTCGCGCGGGGCGACGGATGTGGCGCACCAGCTCGCGGAACTCGCAGAAGGCCGCCAGCCCGAGGCGCCGACCGTGCGGGCGAGTCGCGCCATGCGCTATCCGGCGTCGGTCTCGGGGATTCTCGATATTCGGCGCGACTGTCCCGCCGCCATCGGCACGGACGGCGATCTCGACGCCGCCATCGCCCTGCTGGGCAACCCCACCGCCTACAGGGCGGCGCTGACGGAGATTCCCGACGATCTCGCCGAGGCGTCGCCATGACGGCGCGGCTCAAGGCCGGGCTCTGGGTGCGGGCGCTGCTGCGGCAAACGGCGATGCAGGGCCATTCCGCCATGGTGCTGCGTCGGGGCGATGAGGATGCCGGCGCGGTGATCG
Source organism: Acidomonas methanolica (assembly GCF_004346035.1). Lineage (GTDB taxonomy): Bacteria > Pseudomonadota > Alphaproteobacteria > Acetobacterales > Acetobacteraceae > Acidomonas > Acidomonas methanolica. The sequence goes on from NZ_SLZN01000013.1 coordinate 18,595, forward strand.
TGGTGCTGATCGACCGTGCGGGCGGCCTGGCCGTCTTGCGCGAACAGGCTGCGTTCGGCGAGGATGAGGCGGGATGGACGCGGGTGGAGGTGGCGGATCAGGCGGCGCTGGACGCCTATCTCGACCGTCAGCGGCGCTATGATCCCGATCTCTGGGTCATCGAGCTGGAAGTGCCCGCCGTATCGGACCCGGTGGAAGGGACCTTGGGAACGCGAGGCGCCGCCTGACGGACGAGCGCTCAAAACGCCCCCCCGACTGTTGCAGCAGACACACACCTGCTGAAAGATCGCGCGTCGTCCTCCCCTTGCGGCCGCACCCGGACGGGAACGATGCGTTGCGCTGGGCAGGGTGTTTCGGCAAGAAACGGGAGACAGAACCGATCGGTCAGGCGGGTTCGCCCGAACCGGGCGCTGGTGTTGAGGAATGGAGACAAGACATGACGTTGCGTGAGAGACTGACCGGCCTCTTCCGGTCCCGCCCCTCGCGCGCCGCGCGATGGGCCGTGCTGACGGGCATCCTGTTCACCGCCGGGGCCGCCTGCGCCCAGCCGGTCCGGGGGCTGTATGTGACCGGCCTTGGCGGGGCGAGCTTCAATCAGGACCAGACGATCCGGCTCTCTCCGGTCTTTCCCAGCGGGCGCGACCACTACAATGCCGGGGTGACGGGAATCGGCGCGATCGGCTGGGGTCTGGGCAACGGCTTCCGCGTCGAGATCGAGGGCAATTACCGCAACAATCAGCTCCAGCACTTCAAATCGAGCTATTTCCCCTCCTCCACCGGCGGGCGGCAGCAGGAATACGGCGTGATGGCCAACGCCCTTTTCGATCTCGATATCGGCAAGAGCTGGATCTACCCGTATTTCGGCGCGGGTGTCGGCTATGGCTGGCAGGCGATGAACACCTATGTCCGCGCGCCCAACAACTATTTCAGCCAGCATGTCACCGGGACGGCGGGAAATTTCGCCTATCAGGGGATATTCGGCCTGTCCTTCCCGGTGCCCTGGGTCGTGGGGCTCTCCTTCACCACGGAATATCGCTTCTGGACGATGCTCGGGCCGCAGGGGCATCACGCCACGGCGGACGGGTGCATCGGCGGATACGATCTGGCGCGCCCCTGCGGGTCCATGACGGGCAACCGCGATTCGCGGACGGATTTCAACCATTCCCTGCTTCTGGGGCTGCGCTACGAGTTCAATCCCGCTCCGCCGCCGGTCGTTCCGGCCGCCGCTCCTCCCGTCGCGCCCGCTCCGGCTCCCGCGCGGACCTATCTCGTCTTCTTCGACTGGGACCGCGCCGAACTGACGCCGCATGCGCGCGACATCGTCGCCAAGGCGGCGCAAAGCTCGACGCGGACCAGCGTGACGCGCATCGAGGTCGACGGCTATACGGATAACAGCGCGGCCCATCCCGGCCCGCGCGGCGCGGCGTACAACATGAAGCTGTCCGTCCGCCGGGCGATGACGGTGAAGGCGGAGCTGATCCGCGATGGCGTGCCGGGCGGCATCATCACGACGCAGGGCTTCGGCGAGACGCACCCGCTGGTGGCAACGGGACCCGACACGCGCGAACCGCAGAACCGGCGTGTGGAAATCATCCTCAAATAGGCTCGCCTGCATGGGTGAACTGTCCAAAAGGACACGGCTTTGCTATATTGCCGGAAGTTTAAGCCCATGCTCTTGCAGGAAAGGAAGTAGCCGGGATGTATCTACGCCGGGATCGCACCATGATCGCTGTCGTCATCATGGTCGACGTGGCGTTCCATGCCGGACGCGCGGGCCTCGTTTCCGGAGCGGATATCGCCGAGCGGGCGGGGCTGGCGCGGCGGGGCATCGAGCCGCTCCTGCAGGCGCTGTCGCGGTCCGGCCTGCTGGACAGCGTGCGCGGCCCGCGGGGCGGGTATCGGCTGGGCCGGCCCGCACGTGACATCACCCTGGACGATGTGGTGCGGGTGGCCGCGCATGACGACGCGCCGGAAGCCGGTCCGGAAGGCCACCTGTTCGAACGGGTGATCTCACCGGGCTGGAAGAAGCTCGACGAACTCGTCGGCAAGCAGATGGCGGTCCTGACACTGGAGGAAATGGTGCGCCGGGCGGAGACCTCGGGGCTCCGCCGCCCGGTTCAGGAGCCGATCTCCTTCTCGATCTGAGAAGACGGGATCTGAGAAGACCGGGCGCGCCGGGGCGCGCGCCGCCGGCGTTCAGTGATGGGTGGAATGAGACCGCGTGCGCGTCTTCTTGTGACTCGTGCTCTTGGGCGTCGGGGCGGTCACGGCCGGAACGACAGGTTTCGGCACGGGGACGCCCGTCGCGTCCACCGTCGCATCCACCGCCAGATGCGTGCGCGGCTTGCCGGGAGCGGCGATGAGGATCACGACGAACCTGTCCGGCCCCGCGTAAGCGGTGGTCGGCGTGTAATCCACCACGGTCGAATCGTCATAATTGTAGAGGAACGCCTTGCCGTGCGTCGGGGAGGGATCGACGCCGAAAGAGGCATAGCTCTTCCCGCCGGGCTGCTGGATGCGGAGCGAGCAGAGACCATCGTCGCTGCGCACCTTCATGCTGACCGACATGCTGCCGTCCGGTGCGGTCTTGACCGGAGAGGTCTGGCACACTGCCGAGACCTTCTGATACCCGAAGGGGTTGGGCGGCGCGATATGCTGGGGCAGCGGCTTTTGCGCGCAGGCGGCGAGCGCAAGCACGGCCCCCACGGACATACCCCTGAACACGCTCGCGCGCAGAACCGAACCTCGCACCTGAACCATGAAGAGACGCACTGCTCACTCCGCTCGAAATCATGGGCGCCGCGTCGCTACATTGACGGGCGGCAGAAGGAAAGGCTGGCCTAGCGCAACTTCGTCACGTGCGAAAGCCGTCCACCGTCAAATGACCGCGCGTTGCGGCAGGTTGAGCGATTTTTCCGGAAAATTGCGGCGCATGACGGGCGGCTGCCATTTTCCTGCCCTGATTTTTGTTGCATTATAGGGGCTTGCCTGCCGTCCTTCATGTGGCATGGAATATCCTGTACCGTTTTCCACGATTTCCCGATCCGGAGTCCCGCTGATGAGCCTTCTCGCGTGGCGTCGCCCCGCCTCCCTTCTCGCCGTCATGGCGCTGGCCGCTCCTTCCGCGTTTGCCGCCACCTGCGGCGAATCGCCCGCGCATGAAGCGTTCGACGTGCAGGGCTTGAAGAGCGAGCTGATGGTGACGGCGCTCTCCTGCAATGCGCAGGATCGCTACAACGCCTTCGTCGGCAAGTTCCGCCCCAATCTCCTCGCCGAGGAAGACCGGCTGCAGGGCTATTTCCGCACCACCTACGGCAAGAACGCCAAGAAGGAGCATGACGACTACATCACGCAGCTCGCGAATGTTCAGTCCGAGGGCGGCCTGCGCGCGGGGACGATCTTCTGCATGCAGCGTGTGGCGATGTTCGACGAGGTGAACGCGCTGGAGAGCAATGCGGATCTCGCCCATTACGCCGAGGCGAAGGACATCGTGCAGCCGGCCTCCTATGAAACCTGCGAGGCAAAGCCGGTCTCGGGCAGTGCACGCCACAGGGCGTCGGCCCAGTCCTCGCACGGCCGTCATCGCACGCGCGCCTGAGACGCGAACAAGGACGCTTGACGACCCGCCGCGCGGGTCGGCAAGAGCGTTCCATGAACGATCTCTTCCGCGACGCGACCGCCCCTGTCCCGAAGCCCCGCAAGACCGGGGCCGCCCCAGCCGCCGGCGGGGAGTACGGGGCGGAACATATCGAGGTGCTGGAAGGGCTCGAACCCGTCCGCCGCCGCCCCGGCATGTATATCGGCGGCACGGATGACGCCGCCTATCACCATCTCGCCGCCGAAATCCTCGATAACGCCATGGACGAGGCGGTGGCGGGCCATGCCTCGGTCATCGACGTCACCCTTGAAACCGCCCGGACGCTGGCCGTCCGCGACAACGGGCGCGGCATCCCGGTGGACGCCCATCCGAAATTCCCCGACCGCTCGGCGCTGGAAGTGATCTTCACCACGCTTCATGCGGGCGGGAAATTCTCCAGCAAGGCGTATGACACGGCCGGAGGGCTTCATGGCGTCGGCTCATCGGTGGTCAATGCGCTGTCGGAAAAGCTGGAGGTCGAGGTCGCGCGGGAGCGGGTGCTCTGGCGGCAGGACTACGCGCGCGGCCTGCCTCTGACGCCGTTGCGGCAGGTGGGAGCCGCGCCGAATCGGCGGGGCACGCTGGTCCGCTTCGCGCCGGACCCCGAGATCTTCGGCTCCCTTTCCTTCTCCCCCGCGCGGCTCTACCGGCTCTGCTGCGCCAAGGCCGCGCTCTTTCGCGGCGTCACCATCCGCTGGAAGGTGTCGCCGGGCCTGCTGAAACCGGATGATGGCACGCCGTCCGAGGCGGTCATTCATTTCCCGAACGGCCTGGCGGACAGCCTGACCGCGGAGTTGGGCGAAACCGCCGCCCTGCTGGCCCCGCTCTGGTCGGGCGAGGCGGAGTTGCCGCTCGCCGCCGACGGACGGGCGGCCGGCAAGCTGGAATGGGCGATCGCCTTTCTCGAAAGCGGTCCAGCGAACCTCGTCTCCTATTGCAACACCATTCCGACGCCGCTGGGCGGCACGCATGAGACCGGCTTCCGCGCCGCGCTGGTGAAGGGGTTCCGCGCCTGGGGCGAGCAGCGCAGCAACAAGCGCGCCGCCGCCATCACGGCGGAGGACATTCTGGGAGGGCTCGCCGCCCGGCTGTCCGTCTTCATCCGCGACCCGCAATTCCAGGGGCAGACCAAGGAGAAGCTGACGACGCAGGAAGCCTCCCGCCTCGTCGAGGGCGCCTTGCGCGACCGCATCGACCACTGGCTGGGCGGCAACCCGGCCCAGGCGGACAATCTGCTCGCCTTCCTGATCGAGCGCGCCGAGGAGCGGTTGCGCCGCCGCGATGCCAAGGATACACCGCGCAAGAGCGCCACGCGGCGGCTGCGGCTGCCCGGCAAGCTGACGGACTGCACGCGGGAGAACGCCGCCGAGACGGAAATCTTTCTCGTCGAGGGGGATTCGGCGGGCGGATCGGCCAAGCAGGCGCGCGACCGGGAGACGCAGGCCATCCTGCCGCTCAAGGGCAAGATCCTGAACGTCGCCTCCGCCTCCACGGACAAGCTGCGCGCCAATCAGGAACTGCGCGATCTCGTCGAGGCGCTGGGCTGCGGGATCGGCGGCGGATTCGACGTCGCGCGGCTGCGCTACGGGCGCGTCATCATCATGACGGACGCCGATGTGGACGGAGCGCATATCGCCTCGCTGCTGATGACGTTCTTCTATCGCGAGATGCCGGACCTCATCCGCCACGGCCATCTGTACCTCGCCCGGCCACCCCTCTTTCGCCTGACCCATGGGGCGAAAACCGTCTATGCGATGGACGATCGGGACCGCGACCGCTGCCTGAAGCGCGATTTCAAGCCGAATGCGAAGGTCGAGGTCTCGCGCTTCAAGGGATTGGGCGAGATGCCGGTCTCCGACCTCAAGAACACGACCATGGACCCGAAGCGTCGCACCCTGCTCAAGGTCGTGACGCCGCCGGAGGACCGGGCGCTGACGGCGGAGCGCGTGGAAAGCCTGATGGGACGGCGGCCCGAGCTGCGCTTCCGCTTCATCCAGGATCACGCGCGCTCGGCCGAACTGCTCGATATATGAGCGTTTCGTCCGGGTCGGCGGGGGAGTCGGCGGGGACGCCGCGTCTCGGCCATGCGGGAGCGGTGCTGTTCCTGATCGGCGGCATTTCCTCCTTCCAGATCGGCGCGGTGCTGGCCAAGGGACTGTTCCCGTTCTTCGGCGCGGCGGGAATGGTCGGGCTGCGCGTCGGACTGGCGGCGATCATCCTCGTCCTCGTGCTGCGTCCGAAAGCCGCGATCTCCCAGCCGGGCGCATGGCGGCGACTGCTGCCCTATGGCGCGTCCATCGCGATGATGAACAGCTTCTTCTATCTCGCCCTCGAACGCCTGCCGCTCGGCCTGACCGTGGCGCTGGAGTTCATGGGGCCGCTCACTCTCGCGCTGGCCGGGTCGCGCCGCATACTGGATCTGCTCTGGGCCGCGCTGGTGGCGACGGGGGTTTATCTCCTCCTGCGTCCGGAAGGCGGCCTGCCCCCGCTCGATCCGGTCGGGGTCGTCTTCGCCCTCATCAGCGGCAGCGGCTGGGTGGTCTATATCCTGACCGGCACGCGCATCGGGCGGAGCATGGCGGCCACGGAGGCGACGGCGCTCGGCATGGCCGTGGCGGGGCTCATCCTCTCGCCTCTCCTCCTCGCCGCCGTGCCGGTGGCGTTCCGTCATCCGGTGCAGGGCGGCGAGGCGGTCTGCGTCGCCATTCTCTCCTCCGCGGTGCCGTATCTTCTCGACATGATGGCGATGCGACGGCTGAAACCGCGCGATATGGGCATCCTCCTCAGCATGGAACCCATGCTCGGTGCGCTGTCCGGCCTCATCCTGCTGGGCGAGGTGCTCTCGGTCTCGCGCTGGGCCGGGGTGGGATGCATCGTCGCGGCCTCAGCGGGCAATGTATTGGCCAGTCGCCGCACGACGGCGATGGAGACGCAATTGCCGCCGAACTGAACTCTACACTATACGCTTTAAAAAATACTTAATTCATTTCACCCACAACTCGCGACCCTGAAACCCGTTACCCGGTCAGGCAATGTGTCCGGGAACCAGGATCAGGAGAATCCGTCAATGCGTTCAGTCCTCAGAAATGCAGCCGCAGTTTCGGCTGTTTTCGTCATGCCCTCGGCCTTTGCCGCCACGCATCAGGCCGGGCAGGTGACGCCCGCCGTCGTCGACAAGGATTTTTCGAAGCTTTCGGCGGAGGGGCAGAAGGCGTTCATCGATATTTCCGCCGCGCTCGACGCCATCGCGCAGAACAAGACGAGCGACGCCAAGACGCTGCTGGCGGACGCGCAGACGCGTCTCGCCCATGCCGCGAAGGACAGCAAGGTCTTCATCAAGGCGGAGAGCGAACTGACGCCCGCGCCGGGCGCGCCCGTTTCGCCGACGCACAAGCCGCAGGCCGCGCCGACGAGCTGGGCTCCGGTCGTCGGCTTCTACACCACCACGGAGACTCTCGCCCCCGAGAAGCAGGCGGCGCTCGGCAAGGCCAACCAGCAGGCGGCGCAGGGCAGCAAGCAGCAGGTCGCCGAGAACCTCCAACTCGTCAATGTCAACGTGGATTACACGATCGGTCTGGCGCCCATCGCGGCCAGCTCGGCGGATGTCTATCGCGCCTCGATGCTCCTCGACGGCGGCGACACGAAGGACGCCGCGGCGGCGTTGCAGGATGCGTTCAATACGGTGGTTTTCGTCTCGGATGACACCTTCGCGACCCTGGCGCCGCAGGGACAGCACGGGAAGCACACCGCTCACAAGGCGTAAGCCGCTTACGCTCATTCAGGCTTTCCGGCGAAGCGGCGTCGCCGGAAAGAACCCGCCGCTCAGCGCGTCCGCCCGAAGAGCCGTTCGAGTTCGGTCCGGCTCAATTTGAGCCATGTCGGGCGGCCATGCGAGCAGGTCGCGGCGCGCGGGGTGCGCTCCATCTCGCGCAGCAATGCCGACATCTCCTCGGCGTTCAGACGCCGACCGGCGCGGATGCTGCCATGACACGCCATGCGGGCGATCACCGCGTCGATCCGGCGTTCGAGCGCGCCGGTCTCGCTGGCGGCCAGAGCGGGTTCGTCCGCCAGTTCGTCCGCGAGATCGCGAATCAACCCTTGCGCGTCGCCCCCCGCCAGCAGGGCGGGCAGTGTGCGCAACAACACCGCTCCGCCCCCGAACGATTCGAGTTCCAGCCCGAGCGCCGCCAGCTCGGCGGCACGGGCGAGCAGCGCCTCCGCCTGACCGGACGGAAGATCGACGACTTCCGGCAGAAGAAGTCTCTGAGCGCGAATCTGCCCGGCCTGATGCTGGGCGAGAAGCCGCTCATGCGTGAGTCGTTCATGGGCGGCGTGCTGGTCCACAAGAACCAGATCGCCATCGGGAGCGACGGCGATGACATAGGTGTCCAGCACCTGCGCGACGGGAGCGCCCAGCGGATGCGGCGTGTCCGCCTCGGGAGGGGCGATCTGCCGGGCGGAGGGCGCGAAGGAGCGGTGCATCTCCGCGAAACCGGCGGCCTGCCCGGCAGGGCGCGGCGCGGGCGGCGCCGGAGGGGACGGGCGATCCGGCGCGGGATAGCGGATCTGCGCGCCGCCGCCACGCAATCGGGCTGAAACGGACGCGCCGCCAGCCCCCTGGCCCAGCGCGCGCTGCACCGCGCCGATGACGAAGCCCTTCACCTCGTTCTCGTCGGCGAAGCGCAATTCGGTCTTGGCGGGATGGACATTCACGTCCACCCGCTCCATCGGCAGCGACAGATGCAGGGCCAGCACGGGCTGACGCCCCGGATCGATGACCGGCCGATAGGCGACGCGCAGCGCCGTCCGCAGAAGCGGGTCGATCACCGGCCGGCCATTGACCAGCAGGAATTGCGCGGCCGTTGTCGGGCGGGTCGCGGCCGGTCCGGCGACATAGCCCGTCAGCCGCATCTCGCCGCGCGTTTCCTCCACCGGGATCAGCGAGTCCGTCTCGCCGAGAATGGCCTGGGCCCGATCACGCGGCGACTGGGCGGGGAGATCGAGCGCCAGCCGCTCGTCCAGGGTAAGACGGAACGCGCAATGCGGCGCGGCGAGCGCGAGGCGGCGGATGACCGCCTCGGCATGCCCCGCCTCGACGCGGGGACTCTTGAGAAACTTGCGCCGGGCGGGAGTCGCGAAGAACAGATCCTCCACCACGGCGCGGGTGCCTTTCGGGCCGGAGGACGGCGCGGGCGGCGTCACGACCCCTGCCTCCACCCGCAGGCGCCAGGCGCTGTCCGCCTCCGCCACGCGCGAGGTCAGGGCGAGTTTCGCGCTCGCGCCGATGGACGGCAGCGCCTCGCCGCGAAACCCCAGCGTGCGGATACGGACCAGCGTGTCGTCGGACAGTTTGGACGTGCAATGGCGCTCGACCGCGAGGACGAGATCCTCCGGCGTCATGCCGCAGCCGTTATCGACGATCTCGATCCGCCCGATCCCGCCCTCCGTCAGCGCGACGGTGATCCGGGTCGCGCCCGAATCGAGGGCGTTCTCGACCAGTTCCTTGATGGCGGCGGCGGGGCGCTCGATCACCTCGCCCGCCGCGATCAGGTCGATCACATGCGGGCTGAGTCGGCGAAGGACAGGGCGATGGAGAACGGGACGATCCTGCGTCGGACGACTCCGTTCTCAGAAAACGCCCAGGAATTTCGAATCGGCGGCGTGAATGGTGGGCGTCGCCCCCGTGTCGGGCTTCCTGCCGAGCGCCGACTCCTTGTGCAGACGCCGGTTCTCCGCCGCGCCGTCCACGACCGACCCGGCGCTGCCGCCATGCCAGAACATCAGGCTGTCCACGAATCCGGCCCCGGCCGCGCCGAGTTCCGCGTTTTCCGGCGCTTTCGAGGAACGGTCCACCTCACTGACCAACGTGCTCTGCCCGGCGCTGGGGGAGCCGTCGATCGGGTGCAGCGCGGCGTTCGGCGACAAGGTTTCCAGCGCCTGCATACGCGGACTCTGGTCCACCGCCGGAGGCGCCGCGCCGGGAAGGTTCAGCTTCTCCGACGGCGGCATGGAAAGGGGTGCGCGGGTCGTCACCGTGTATTCGTCCGGCGTCTCGCGCTCCAGGCTGAAAGCGCGTGAAATGTCGGAGCCGGAGCAGCCGGCGAGCATCAGGGCCGCCCCGGTCAGGGGCAGTACGATCAGACGGTGCGGGCGGACGATCTGGGCCATGGCTTATTCCTACGCAAGCGCCGGGATTCGGACAAGTGGAGTGTTGGAGACTGTTTCAGGAGTCCCGCCGCTCGCGATCCGACACATGTCTTGTGCGCTCCGGCGCTCACGGCCCGCAGGGCCGCTCTCGCTGGGCGCCGGAACGTCTGAAACTGTCTTTTAGACGAGCTCGCGCGGCTTGTCCTTCTCAAAGCAGATCGTGTCGATCAGCCAGAGCGCCACGCCGCAGACGATGGCCGAATCGGCGACGTTGAAGACGTACCAGCTCCAGCCGAACGCATGGGCGTGGATGAAATCCACCACCGCGCCGAAGCGCATCCGGTCGATCACATTGCCGATCGCCCCGCCGGCGATCCCGCCCGTGGCGATGGCGACCAGCATTTTCGGCGTGCGCGTCATGTGCCAGAGCAGGGCGATCACCGCCAGCAGGGCGATGACGCAGAACAGCACCGGGCCGGACCGGCCCAGCCCGCCGAGCATGCCGAAGGTCACGGCGTGGTTCCAGACCATGGTGAAGTTCAGGAACGGCGCGATCACCACGCTGCCGCGCGCGGGCAGGTCGAATCGGTAGAGAATCCACCATTTGCTTGCCTGGTCCGCCGCCAGCACCGCCAGCAGGACAGCGAGCCCGACGAGAATACGGCGCTGTCCGGATGCGGCGCCCGTCATGCCCCCTGCCCCTCGACGACGGCGACGCAGCGCAGGCAGAGCGCGGGATGCGCCAGTTGCGCCCCGACCTCCGGCAGCACCCGCCAGCACCGATCGCAACGATGACCGGGCGCGGCCGCGACCGTCGGACCGAGATGCGGCTCCGGCGCGCCGGGCAGCGTCTCGTCCTGCTCGTCGTCGAGATAGATCGACGGCGCACCCGTCAGGATATCGACTTCCAACTGGGAGACGATGGCCAGTTCCGCCCAGTCCACATCGCCGAAGAGCAGCGTCTCCCGCTCGGTCAGCGGCAGCTTGACCTTCGCCTCCAGCGAGGAGCCGATCAGCCCCGCGCGGCGCGCGGCTTCGAGTTCCGTGGTGATGACCCGGCGCAAGGCGCGCAGGCGGGTCCAGCGATCGGCCAGTTCCGGATCGGCCCAGTTCGTCTCCGGTTCGAGGAAGGCTTCGAGATGGACCGAGCCTTCCTCCCCGAAACGCGCGGTCCAGGCTTCCTCGGCGGTGAAGACCAGCACCGGCGCGAGCCAGGTGCAGAGCGCGCGATGGAGGATGTCCAGCACCGTGCGCGCGGCGCGGCGGCGCGGCGCTTCCGGCGCGTCGCAATAGAGCGAATCCTTGCGCACGTCGAAATAGAAGGCCGAGAGATCGGTGGTGCAGAACTGATGCAGCGCGGGATAGACGCCGACCCATTGATGCGTCTCCACCCCGCGCCGCACCAGCGCGTACATCTCCGTCAGGCGGTGCAGGATATAACGTTCGAGCTCGGGCAATTCTTCATACGGCACCGCCTCACCGGGCGTGAACCCGTCCAGCGCGCCGAGACACCAGCGCAGCGTGTTGCGCAGGCGGCGGTACAGCTCGCCCTGCTGCTTGAGGATCTCGTTGCCGATCCGCAGATCCTCGTTGGTGTCGGAATTGACGACCCACAGGCGCAGGATGTCCGCGCCAAGCTTGTCCGTGACATCGGCGGGCGCGATGACGTTGCCCAGCGACTTGGACATCTTCCGCCCCTGCTCGTCCAGCACGAAGCCGTTGGTGACGAGCGTCCGGAACGGCGCGACGCCGCGCGTGCCGACACTTTCCAGCAGGGAGGCCTGGAACCAGCCGCGATGCTGGTCCGAGCCTTCGAGATAGACGTCGGCGGGGAAGTTCAATCCGTCCTCGCCCAGCACGAAGGCATGGGTCGAACCCGATTCGAACCACACATCGACGATGTCGAAGACCTGCTCGTAATCGGCGGGGTCGCGGTCCGGCCCCAGGAAGGCCGAGGGCGCGGCGCTGTACCAGATATCCGCCCCGTGCTCCCGCATGGCGTCCACGATCCGCCGCATCACCTCCGGATCGCGCAGCACCTCGCCCGTGCCCTTCTGCACGAAGACGGCGATCGGCACGCCCCAGGCGCGCTGGCGGCTGATGCACCAGTCCGGGCGCTGCTCGACCATGGCGGTCAGGCGGTTGCGTGCCATCTCCGGGACGAAGGCGACATCGCGCAGGGCCTCCAGCGCGTCGCGGCGGAGATGGCGTTCGCCGTCCATGCGGATGAACCATTGCGGCGTGGCGCGGAAGATGACCGGCTTCCGCGACCGCCAGCTATGCGGATAGGAATGCACGATGCTGCCGCGCGCCAGCAATCCCGCGGGGGCGTCGCCATTGCCCGTCCAGCGCTGCATGGCCTCGGCGAGCGCCTCGCAGACCGGATCGGCGGCCTTGAAGACGTGAATCCCCGCGAAATGCGGCGTCCACGCGGCGTAGGTGCCGTCATCGCGCACCAGCTCCGGCACCTCGATCCCGTATTTCTGCGTCAAGGCGAAGTCGTCCTGACCATGGGCGGGGGCCAGGTGGACGAGTCCCGTGCCCGCCTCGGTGGTGACGAAATCGCCCGGCAGCATGGGCACGTCGAACTCGTACCCCTTCCCGCGCAGGGGATGGGCGCTGATCGCGCCCTCCAGCGCCTCGCCGGGGAGGGTGTAGAGGATGTGATGCGCGAGGATACCCGTCTCGGCGCAGAAGGCGGCGACGCGCTCCTCGGCGATCAGCAGCTTCGCACCCGGCGGCACGAGGCTCGATTCCGTCACCTCGTCCGCGCGCAGCACGACATAGGTGATCTCCGGCCCGTAGGCGAGGGCGCGATTCGCCGGAATGGTCCAGGGCGTGGTCGTCCAGATCACGGCCGAGACGTCCGCAAGGGCCTGGCCGGGCGTCGGGTCGGCGATGATCGGAAAGGCGACGTGGATCGTCGTCGAGACGATGTCGTGGTACTCGATCTCCGCCTCGGCCAGCGCCGTCTTCTCGACCGGGCTCCACATGACGGGCCGCAGGCCGCGATAGAGCTGGCCGTTCAGCAGGAAGCGCCCGATTTCCGCGACGATCGCCGCCTCGGAGGCGAAATCCATGGTGGCGTAGCGATGGTCCCACTCGCCCTGCACGCCGAGCCGCTGGAATTCCTCGCCCTGGATCTTCACCCAGTTGCGCGCATAGTCGCGGCATTCCGCGCGGAATTGCAGGACGGGAACGGCGTCCTTGTCCTTGCCCGCCTTGCGGTACTCCTCCTCGACGCGCCATTCGATCGGCAGGCCGTGGCAGTCCCAGCCGGGAATGTAGCGCACGCGCTTGCCGCTCATCCGCTGGGCGCGGTTGACGACGTCCTTGCTGATCTTGTTCAGGGCGTGGCCGATATGCAGATGGCCGTTCGCATAGGGCGGCCCGTCATGCAGGGTGAAGACCGGCTTGCCCTTCCCGGCGTCGAAAATCTTCCGGTCCAGCTCCATCGCCTTCCAGCGGGCCAGCATTTCCGGCTCGCGGGTCGGCAGGCCGCCGCGCATGGGGAAACTCGTGCGGGGAAGAAAAACCGTCTCCCGATAACGGTCCTGCGCCGTGGTGCTGCTCTGGTCGGACATCTTCGATCTTCGGTTACGAAAGGAACCGCGTGTTATGGGAAGATGCCGGAGCCCGGGTCAAGCCTCGGAAGCAGGGGAACGTCGCCTCACGCGCCTCTCAGGCGCGATGCAGCAATGCGCGCCACGCCGGTCGCGACGGTCCGGCGAAGCTCGCCCTCAAGGCGCGGTGGACGGCGTAGGGCGAGGGCTCCCGCCCCGCCGCGCGCGCCTCCGCCGCTTCCCGTCTCAACACGTAATGGCGGAACGTCAGGTACCGCAGCATGATGACCGAACCCATTTTCCGCTCCTCCCTTGTCCATGGCCTCGCGCTGTGCCCAGGCCTTGCCCGGTCCTCCGGGTCGGCCTTGCCGATCCGGGACGTCAGTCTATCAGCTTTCAACGCGGACGGGGAAGAAATGTTGCCTTTTTGTCATGTGGTCCCGGCGCGCCCCGGGACCGACATTCCGGACCGACATTCCGGGGCCCACACGTTCCCTGCGGTCTATTGAAGGGGGCTGTGAATTCCCGTAACGTTCGGTATCCGAACGGACAAATCCGCCTCCGCCGCGCGCGATACGGCGGCCGCCCGAAAGGTCGCCTGATGACCGGCACGCCGCCCCCCGATCCGTTGCAGATCAGCGGTCTCGTCAAGACCTACGGCGACAGGCGGGTTCTCGACGATGTCGGCCTGACGATCCATCCGGGCGAGATCACCGCGCTGCTGGGGCCGAACGGGGCGGGCAAGACGACGCTGATCAGCTGCCTGCTCGGGTTCCTGACGCCGGATGAAGGCTCGGTCCGGCTCTGGGGCGAGCCGAGCGCCGGGCTGAGCGCCGGGACGCGGGCGCGGATCGGCTTCGTGCCGCAGACGCTGACGGGGTTCACCTGGTTCCGGGTGCGTGAGCTGATGGCCTATCTCGCCGCCTATCGGGAGCGCCCCGGCGATCCCGAGGACAAGGTCTGGGAGGACTGGGCGGCGCTCGACCCCTCGGCCCGGGTCCGCGCGCTTTCGGGCGGCGAGCGGCAGCGTCTGGCCATCGTGCTGGCCTTGCGCTTCATGCCCGATCTCGTGGTGCTCGACGAGCCGGTGGCGAGTCTCGATCCGCAGGCGCGGCATGATTTCATGCATCTGCTGCCCGACTATGCCCGCAGGCGCGGGGCGAGCGTGCTGATTTCCTCGCATATCATCTCCGATCTGGAAAACATCTCGGACCGGGTGGTCATCATGCGGCACGGCAGGATTCGCCTCGACATGCGGGAGGCGGACATCATGGCCACAGTCCGGTCGCTTTCCGCGCCGCCGCCCACGGCGTGGGGGCTCGAAATACTGGGCGGGGACACGGCCGGCCCGGTCTGGGTGCGGGGCTGGCGCGACGGGCTGGACGATTCGGCGCGGGCGCACGGGCTGGATGTCGGCACACCGGAGATCGAGCGGCTGTTCCTGGCGCTCTCGCGGTGAGGGACACGCTGCGCGCCCTGCGCCTCTATGTTTCGCCCGTCCTGTCGCGCGAGAATCCGGCCCTGTTATGCGGCGGGATGTATGTGCTGCTGCTGGGCGCGCAGATGATCGGGCACCATCATGGCAGCCTGCGCCATGGCGATCATGTCACCATGCCCCGCGACATGGGAATCTGGTGGTGGCTGACCCAGCAGATGATCTTCACCGCGCTGGCCCATCAATACTGGCGGCAGGTGCGCTCCCCGCTCGCCGCCTTCTATCCGCGCCTCGTCATGGCGGAACATCGCGCGGCGCTCGTCGCGCTCGCCGTGGCGGTGAGCGCCTTCGCCTTGCCTCTGGCCCTGCTCGGCGCGCCTCTGCTCAACGTGCTGGCGCTCGAAGCCGTCGCCTTGCCGTTCTGCCTCCGCAGCGACATCGCGACCCCCAAGGCGTTGCGCGGCCGCATCCGTTGGGTGCCGACGATTCTCAGCCTGGGGGTCTCCCTGGTCTTCCTGCTTCCCTCCATGCAGGACCGGGTTCTCTCCGCGCCGTGGTACGCGGCACTCATCCTGCTGGCGACCGGGCTGACACTGGGCGTTTTCGAGTTGCGTCCGCCCGTGGGACAGGCGCCGCCGGAACCCGCAGCGCCTGCCCGGAGGGCGGAACCGGACAGTTCGCGGGCGGCCGGACAGCCGAGCCCGGTGCTCCGCATCCTGCTCTGGCAGCCGCCTTGGCTCCGCGTGGCCCCGGTGCCGCAGGCGTTCGATCAGACCTCGCCCGGCATGATGGTGGTGACGAGCATGGTCATGTCCGGCGTCTTCATGGTGATCGTCGCCGTGACCATCATGCTTTCGAAGGGTCACCTCCCCTCATGGAAGGAGATCGCCTCCGGCATCGATTCCGTGCCGCGACTCCTGTGCATGATGGCCGGGTTCGGGTTCTCGCAATGGCTGACATTGCGCCGGGACTGGCCCTTCCTGCTCACGCTCGGGCCCTTCGGCAACCGGGCGGCTTTCGCCCGCCGCATGTATCGGGTCCATTTCCTGCGGGCCGTGCAGGGAAGCGTTCTGTCCGTCCTGCTCGCCGGAAGCATCGCCTGCGGGATCGGCCTGATATCGCTCCACCGCCTTGCCTTGGCCGCGCCGGGACTGATCTGCGTGATGATGGGCGTCGCCTATGTCCCGAGTCTCGCCGTCTTCCATGCGCGGCTGGCGCGCCCGGCGCTTATCCAGTTCCTCGCAACGATGAGCGCCGCGTTCGGAATCCAGATCCTCGCCGAGATTTTCCTCGGACGTCATCCCGTGCCGCTCTGGGCATGGGGCGTCGCCGCGGCGGCCGTCCCGTTCAGCGCCTTCGTCGCGTGGCGCGCGCCGGGTGCGCTGGCGCGGGCGGACTGGCCGCTCGAGCCCCCGCCGCTTTGAGCCGTTTCACGCCGCGACGGGGGAGGCCGGGCGCTGAAAATCAAGCCGAGGCGCGTTCCGTGGCCGGCTCGGCCGGCAGGCACCAGTCGATCGGCGCTTCGCCATGGCTGACCAGGAAGTCGTTGGCCTTGGAGAAGTGGCGGCAGCCGAAGAAGCCGTTATGGGCCGAGAGCGGCGAGGGATGCGCCGCTTTCAGCACCAGATGGCGCGATGAATCGACGAAGGCCGCCTTGCGCTGGGCGTAGCTGCCCCAGAGCATGAACACGACCGGGTGCGGCAATCCGTTCACGCGGGCGATCACGGCATCGGTGAAGCGCTCCCAGCCTTTCCCCTGATGCGAGGCGGCGCGGCCACGCTCTACGGTCAGCACGCTGTTGAGCAGCAGCACGCCCTGCCGCGCCCAGGCGTCGAGACAGCCGTGATGGGCGCGCGGAATGCCCAGATCGCTTTCGAGTTCCTTGTAGATATTCACCAGCGAAGGCGGAATCCGGATGCGGGGCCGGACGCTGAAGCAGAGCCCCTGCGCCTGCCCGTCGCCGTGATAGGGGTCCTGCCCGAGGATGACGACCTTCACCTTGTTCAGCGGCGTCAGGTCCAGCGCGCGGAATATGTCCGACCCCTTCGGGAAGATCACCTGCCCGCGCGCCTTTTCCTCCAGCAGGAACGTGCGCAGCGCCGCCATGTAGGGCGCGGCGAATTCCGCCTCGAGCGCCTTGCGCCAGCTTTCCTCCAGCCTGACCGTCATGCGCGCGGCTCCGCGGCGGGGGCGGACCGGGGCGGTTTCAGGACGGGATCGGCGAAGCGGCGATTGTCCAGCACGGGGAGAATGGCGCGGGCATGGGCGAGGCGCTCGCGCGCGAGCGTCGCCACGCCGAGGCCGGGCGCCTCCCCCAGCGACAGCGCGATGACGCCCAGCGGATCGACGACCATGCTCTGGCCGATATTGCGCGGCCCGCATTCCCCGACGGCCACCACGTAGCAGGTGTTCTCCAGCGCGCGGGCGACGTTCAGCACCTCCCAGTGCCGCTCCTTGTTCGGTCCCCGGAACCAGGCGGCAGGGGTGACGATCACCTCCGCCCCGCCGACGGCCAGGGCGCGCGCGAGCTCGGGAAAGCGCAGATCGTAGCAAGTCATGACGCCCACCTTCATGCCGGCGATCTCCACGACGGGCGGCAGCGCGTCGCCCGGCGCGGTGCGCTCGGATTCGCGGGCGGAGAAGGCGTCGTAGAGATGCAGCTTGCGATAGGACGCGGCGATCGCGCCGTCGCGCAGAATGAACAGCGTGTTGTGAAAGCGGCCTTCCCCGTCGGGCACGTTGACGCAGCCCATGACCACGATCCCCCGCGCCGCCGCGACGAGTTGCGTCATGAACGGGCCGTCCAGCGGCTGGGCGGTGCGCGGCATGATCTCGGGGTTGTTGATGTCCTGCGCCAGCACGCCTTCGGGCAGCACCAGCAGGTCGGCCGCCTCGGCCTTCGCGCGGGCGATCAGGTCGAGGCAGGTGCGCTGGTTGTCCGTCCAGTCCGGCGCGACGGCGAATTGTCCCAATGCAACTTTCATGCGGCGATCCCCGGCGAAACGAAACGGCCCCGCATAGCATGGCTTGTGCGACGGACCGAAGCGGGATACGCATCCCTCCCCGGTTTTTCCGCCCTCTCCTCCGCGCAGGACCGCAATGAAACGCTCCCTTGCTTCGGTCGAGACGGCGACCGGCACGGCCCTCGCCGCAATCGTCGCCCTCCTCTCCTGGGCCAGCGCCTATCCGGTGACGCGCGTCGCCCTGCGCGACATGCCGGCGATCCCCCTGGCGGCGGCGCGATACGGCCTGGCGGCGGTGCTGGCCATCGGATGGCTGCTCTGGAAGCGCCCGGGCGTCCCGGCACGGGCGGACTGGCCGCGCTTCCTGCTCTGCGGCGCGGTCGGCATCACGCTCTACAACATCCTGTTCAACACCGGAGAAGAAACGGTCTCCGCGGGCGCCGCGAGCCTCATCATCGCCTCCGCGCCGATTCTCGCCACCATGATCGCCGTCACGCTGATGGGGGAGAAGCTGACGGGCTGGGGCTGGACCGGCTCGCTCATCAGTTTCGCCGGGGTGGCGGTCATCGTGCTGAACGGACGGCGCGAACTGGCCTTCGGCTCCGGGGCGGTGCTCGTGCTCGGCTGCGCCCTGTGCGGCGCGATCTACACCACGGCGCAGCGGAAGCTGGTGCTTCGTTACGGCGCGCTGAACGCGATCGCGTGGATTCTGATCATCGGCGCGGCGTTGCTCGCTCCCTGGTGGGGGACGATGATCCGGGCGCTGCCCACGGTGTCGCCGCTCACGCGCTTCTCGATTCTGGAGCTGGGGATTTTCCCGGCGGCGCTGGGCTATGCCGCCTGGGGGCATGTGATCGCCGTGCGCGGCGCGGCGCGGACGGCGGCGCTGCTCTACCTGCTGCCGCCGCTGGCCGTCGTCATGGCCTGGCTGCTGACCGGCGAATGCCCTACCCTCGAGACTCTGCTCGGCGGCGCGATCGTGATGGGCGGCGTCATATTGACGAACACCAGGGGCAAGCCTCGGCGTGCGGTTCTCTAGGCGTTATGAACGCTTCTATCAAAGATGTTATATATATCACTCCATCCGTGTATATGATACGCTCGGCGGTTAGACGGCGTTCGACACGAAGGGGAGAAGATCATGAGCGACAGTATCGACGATCCGTTGGATGAAGATCACGTTTCTCCCTCCCGCCGACGCGACAATACGAGCCGTCAGCAGCGTATTCTGGACGTGCTGTTCGAAACGGGCAATGCGACGATCGAGAGCCTGTCGGAGCGGTTTGGCGTCAGCCGCATGACGATTCACCGCGATGCGCACGCGCTCGCGAAACAGGGGCTGATCGACAAGCTGCACGGCAGCATCGCGCTCAAGAACCGCGCGGTCACGCAGAAGACCGTCAATTACCGCCGGTCCCGCGCCACGCTGCTGAAGCAGGCGATCATCAACCGCGCCATTTCCCTCATCGAGCCCGAGCAGGTTCTCGCCCTGGACGATTCGACGACCGTGGCGGAAATGCTGCCGCTTCTCCCCGCGCGCGCGCCGCTGACGATCATCACCAACGCGGCAGGCGTGGTGCAGGCGCTCGCCCCCTATTCGAGCCTGCGGCTGATCTGCCTCGGCGGCGAATACAACACGCCGCGCAACGCGTTTTTCGGCCTGCTGACGGAGCAGGCTTCCCATTCGCTGCGGGCGAACATGATGTTCCTCTCCACCACCGTCATCCACGAGACCACGGCCTTCCAGAATGACGAGGACGTGGTGAAGGCGAAGCGGGCGATGATGGGCATGTCCGATCAGTGCGTCCTGCTGGCCGACAGCACGAAATTCCAGAAGGGCGGGCTGCATCGTCTGGCCTCCCTCACGGAATTCGACCGCGTGCTGACCGACACGCAAATCAGCGTGCAGGCGCGCCAATGCCTTCAGGATGCCGGCGTGAACGTCGAAATCTGCGACTAAGTTTGCGCTCTTAACCTCAGGTTAAGCCAAACGCGCGTCTTGTCTCTATCAGCACTCCGAGAGTTTCGTTAGCGTGACGACTCCGATTGCGCCGGAGACATCATGACGCGCCGCCTGCTTTCCCTGCTTGTCCTCCTGCTCATCTGCGCCGGGCCCGCGCACGGCCAGGAGGCCGGACAGATCTTCCCCGGATTCTCGACGCAGGATCTGGATCGGCTGGTGGCGGGAACGCAGGCGGCATTTCACGTGCCGGGCGTCGCGGTCGCGGTGATCCGCGACGGCAAGGTCGTGCTGGCGAAGGGATATGGCGTCCGCAAGGCGGGCGACCCCGCGCCGGTGGACTCACTCACACAGTTCGCCATCGGCTCCAACACCAAGGCCTTCACGACGGCCGCCCTGTCGATTCTCGTTCATGCGGGCAAGCTGGGCTGGGAGGATCCGGTCTGGGAGCACATGCCGGATTTCGCGCTGGCGGACCCGTATCTGACGCGCGCCTTCATCGTCACCGACCTGCTGACCCATCATTCCGGCATGGAGATCGGCGCGGGCGATCTCATGCTGTTCGAAGGCTCGCAATTCACGCGGCGCGAGGTCGTGGACCGGCTGCGCTACATGCCGTTCACCGCCCCGTTCCGGCTGAAATACGCCTATAACAATCTGCTCTACGTGACGGCGGGGCGATTGCTCGAAGAGGTCTCCGGCGAAAGCTGGGAGCGATTCGTGCAGGACCGCATCATGACGCCCGCCGGCATGCGCGCCTGCACGCCCGCGCCGCACGCGCCGGAACCGGGCGAGGATCGCGCCGCCGGTCACGACGTGGAGAACGGGGCGGCGCGGCCCGTGCCATGGGACAACCTGCCCGCCGTCGCACCGGCGGGCGGAATCGAGTGCAGCCTCGACGGCATGACGCATTGGGCGCGGATGCTGCTCGGGCATGGCAGTCTGGACGGCCACGTCATACTCGCGCCGGATCAGGTGGACACGCTCTGGGCGCCCCACGCGCTGCTGCCGTTGCCGGACTACGCGGCGAAGACCGGCACGCATTTCCGCGCCTACGGCCTGGGCTGGTTCATGGAGGATTTCTTCGGCCACAAGCGGATCTGGCATACGGGGACCATCCAGAACTCCACCAGCTATGTCTCCTTCCTGCCGGAGGAGAACATGGCGGTCGTCGTGTTGACCAATCAGGACGACCATCACGCGCCCTACACCATCGCGACCACGGTGAGCGCCGCGGCACTCGGCCATCGGGAGACGGACTGGCTGGCCTATTTCCGCGAGGACGAGGCGGCGAGCGACGCGGCGCGCAGGAAGCGGGCGGAGGAAACCGGCCCCGGCTCCAGGGCACGGCCATTCATCACCCTCTCCGACCCGGAATTGCGGGATTACGCCGGCACCTATCACGACGTATGGCGCGGGGACGCCACCGTCACGCTTTCACCGCAGGGCCTGCGGATGCGCTTCGCCAGATCGGCCACTCTGGCGGGCACGCTGCATCCCCTGCCCCATGACCTCTTCCTCATCCGCTGGGACAATGACAGCGACGACGCCTATGTGCAGTTCCATCGCGACATGACGGGGAAGATCGCGTCCATCTCCATGGCGCTGCTGGAGCCGGATTTCAGTTTCGACGTACAGGATCTCGATCTGAAACGGATACGCTGACCGTCAGCCGGGCGCCTTTGCGGGGCAACCTTGCCACAGCACTTCCGGGGAAGCGGCCGAGGCAAGGGGTGAACCGCCCCTCAGGCCCGCGCCGGTTCTCTGCGCGGACCGTTCCGCCGCTGGCTGTTGCCGCCGGGCGAGCGCCCGCCGGGACGGCCGCCGCTCGGGCGTCCGTGACCGTTATGTCCCGAACCGTTGCGCGGCGGACCGCCGCGCCCGCGACCACCGCCGCCGCCCAGAACAGGCGGACGCAGGGTGGAGAACTGCGCCGCCTCGGAATGATAGGGATGATCCGTCACGACCGTCACCGGCTTGCCGATCGTCTTCTCGATGTCGCGCAGCCACGCGCGCTGCTCGGGATCGCAGAGCGAGACGGCCCAACCCTCGCGCCCGGCGCGCGCCGTGCGGCCGATCCGATGGACATAGGATTCGGGCACGTTCGGCAGGTCGTAATTGAACACGTGCGTCACGTCATCCACGTCGATGCCGCGCGCGGCGATATCGGTGGCCACGAGCACTCTGATCGAGCCGCCGCGGAAACCGCTCATCGCCCGTTCGCGCGCGCCCTGCGACTTGTTGCCGTGCAGGGCCTCGGCGGTGATGCCGTTCTTGTTCAGGAATTCCGCGACCTTGTTGGCCTCGTGCTTCATCAGCGTGAACACGACGGCCCGCACGACCTTGGGATTGTCCACGAGCATCAGCGTCGCGGCCTTCTTGTTCTCGCTCTCGACGAACATCACGGCCTGGCGGATGCGATCGACGGTCGAGGCGGGAGGCGTCACCTCCACGCGTGCGGGATCGCGCAGGAGCGAGGCGGCGAGATCCTCGATCGTGACCGGCATGGTGGCGGAGAAGAGCAGGGTCTGCCGTTTCTCGGGCAACAGGGCGACGATCTTGCGGATGTCGCGGATGAAGCCCATGTCCAGCATCCGGTCGGCCTCGTCGAGAACGAGGATTTCCAGGCCCGACAGGTCGATGAAGCCCTGCCCGATGAGATCGAGCAGGCGGCCGGGCGCGGCCGTCAGCACATCGACGCCGTTGCGCATCGCCTCGACCTGCCGTCCCTGCCCCACGCCGCCGAAGATGACGGCATGGCGCAGCTTCATATGGCGCCCATAGGTCTTGAAACTGTCATCGATCTGGGCGGCGAGTTCGCGCGTCGGCGCGAGCACGAGCACGCGCGCGCCCTTGGCCGGGGCGCGGCGCGGATTGCGCAGCAGATAATCTAGAATGGGCAGGGCGAACGCGGCGGTCTTGCCCGTGCCCGTCTGGGCGAGGCCAAGCAGGTCACGCCCCTGCAACAGATGGGGAATTGCGCCCGCCTGGATGGGCGTAGGGGTGGTGTAACCTTCCTCGACCAAAGCGCGCTGGATCGGCTCGGCGAGATTCAGGTCGGCAAAACTTGTCATATTGTAAAAAACGCCTCCTTGAGGGCGAAACAGGAACGGCAGCCGCCGGTCGCATCATTGTGACCGGCGCGACGCGACCCGCCACGATATTTTTCCCTCAGGCGACAGCATTACAGCGAGAATGAGGGCTTGCACGGTCCGATATATGGACCGTCATCCGGTTTCGCAAGCGGTTTCGCCGACAAGATATGTTCCAATGTGATTTTCGGCCCTGGCCCGAATCCGCCGGGCGCTACAGGTTGCCGGATCTCACATATTTAAAATCAAGGGCTTCCGGCAGGTTGCGAGTCCTGCCTATCGGTGCTGAAAAGACGCCGCAGGCCCGGCTGTGTCCCGGCCTCCAGGCCCTGACGGGCCAGCAGAAGCGCACCGTCCACCGCGTTGCCGCGCGGCGCATGCAGAGTCCTGCGGCTCTCAGGCGAGAGACGGGGCACGAAGACCTGCCCGAGGCCGCCGAGCAGGCAGAGGGGCAGATCGGCAAATCCCTCCGGCCGACACAAGGCGGCGATCTGCGCGTCGATTTCGGCTGCCGCGTCCCTGAGGATGGCCGCCGCCTGCGGGCTGCCCTCGGCATCCGCCGCGAGAACGAGCGGGGCGAGTCGGGCGAATTCCGCCGGGCGGCGATTGACGGCCCAGGCGGGAGGATCGTCCTCGATGGCGAGGCGGGACCAGCAGGCGCGGGTCAGCGCGTCGGGAGCGATCCGCCCGTCATGCGCCTGAAGCATGGCGGCGACGGCGCGGCGGCCGATCCACGCCCCGCTGCCTTCGTCGCCCTGCGGAAAGCCCCAGCCTCCCACGCGACGGCGCAGGGTCTCGCCCGCGCGGGTCAGCAGCGCATAGCCGATCGAGCCGGTGCCGATGGCCATGATCGCGCCATCCGCTCCGCCATGCGCGCCGAGGCAGCTCGTATGGGCGTCAGTCTCGACGATGAGCGTGGCGAAATCGGCGGGACGCCGCGTAAGAAACCGTGCCCGCGCACCGTGAACCTCCGCTCCGGCGAGACCGGCGGCGACATGCAGGACGGCGTCCCGCGGCAGATGGGCGCGCGTCTGGGCGAGGGCGTCGGCGATGGAGCGCCAGGCCTGATCGGGGTCCGTCGCGATATTCGCGGGACCGCCGGTGCCGCTTGCGACGGGCGCGCCCCCGGGCGTGGCGACGCGCAGCCGCGTGCCCGTGCCGCCGCCGTCGATTCCGACGAGCAGGACCGTCACCGCCCCCCCCTGCGGCGAAGAAGGAAGAGCGCCTGTTCGCCGAACAGATTCGCCAGCCGGATGGAGCGCCGCCAGGGCGAGCGATCGCCCTCCTCGTCGATGGCGAGCCAGCGTTCGACGACGTAATCCTCCTCCTCGCAGAGCGCGAGGAAATCCCGGATCGTGCAGGGATGGATGTTCGGCGTCTCGTACCAGGGCGTATGCCAGACGGCGGTCATGGGCATCCGTCCGCTGGTCAGCAATTGCAGGCGCAGGCGCCAATGGCCGAAATTGGGAAAGGAGACGATCGCATAGCGCCCGATCCGCAGCATCTGCGCCAGCACCTCGCGCGGACGCTCGACGGCCTGGAGCGTGCGCTGGAGCACCACGTAATCGAACGCGGCGTCGGGATAATCGCTCAGGTCATGGTCCGCGTCGCCATGCATCACCGGCAGGCCGTGGGCGACGGACTGGGTGACGGCGCGCATGTCGATCTCGATGCCCCGCGCGTCGCAGTTCCGCGTGCGGTAGAGATGGTCGATGAGCGTGCCGTCGCCGCTGCCGACATCCAGCACGCGGGAGCCGGGGCGGATCATGTCGGCGATCAGCCGCTGGTCGAGGCGCATCAGGCTGAATCCCCCGAATCGCCGGGTTCCGAATCGCCCCGGTTCAAACCGGCCTGCTCCGCCGCGCCGTTGAGGAAGCCGCGCATGGTGCGGTCCAGATCCGGCTCGTCGAGCAGGAAGGCGTCATGGCCGCGATCGGTCTCGATCTCCACGAAGGAGACGTTCACCCCGGCGCGATTGAGCGCCCGCACGAGGCTGCGCGAGGCCGAGGTGGGAAACAGCCAGTCCGAACTGAGGGAGACGACGCAGAACCGCGTCTTCACCCCCCGGAACGGCGCGGCGAAATCGCCGTCGAAAGCGGCGCTGAGATCGAAATAATCCAGCGCTCGGGTGATGGTCAGATAGGAATTGGCGTCGAATCGGCGGACGAAGCTCGATCCCTGATGCCGCAGATAGCTCTCCACCTCGAACATCTCGCCGAAGAGGGAGGCGGTGCCGAGCGCGCCGCCGGTGCTGCTGCCCGCGGCGGCGCGGGCCTCGCGCCGGACGCGACGGCCGAACTTGGCGGCCAGCGCCTCCTCGGACAGATAGGTGATGTGCGCCATCATGCGCGCCACGGCCAGCCCGCGCGCGGGCACCGTGTCATGCGCCCAGTAACGGCCGCCATGCCACTCGGGATCGGCGAAGATCGCCTGGCGGCTGACCTCGTTGAAGGCGATGTTCTGGGCGGAGTGATAGGGCGCCGTCGCGATCGGCATGGCGGCGAACACGCGCTCGGGATAGGTCGCCACCCATTCCAGCACCTGCATCCCGCCCATCGACCCGCCGATCGCGGCGAAGAGACGGTCGATGCCGAAATGATCCAGCAGCAGCGCCTGGGCGCGCACCATGTCGCGGATGGTGATGGGCGGAAACTCCGTCCCCCAGGGCTCGCCCTTCGGCCCGATGGAGCGCGGCCCGGTCGAGCCCATGCAGCCGCCGAGCACGTTGGTGCAGAGGACGAAGAACCGGTCCGTGTCGATCGGCAGACCCGGCCCGACCATGCGGCTCCACCAGCCGGGCTTTCCGGTCAGCGGGTGGGGGGCCGCGACGTATTGATCGCCGGTCAGGGCGTGGCAGACGAGAATCGCGTTGTCGCGCGCGGGGTTCAGCGTGCCATGGGCGCAATAGGCGATGTCGATCGGGCCGAGAGACTGGCCGCACTCCAGCGTCAGACCCGCCTCGATCCGCACGACATCGCTCCGGCCGACCGGAGCGGCGGCGGGAGGCTGGAGAAGGGTAGTGGGGCTGACCTGCTGCATCTGTTCCGGTTTCCGGCCCTCTGGAACGGCAAGCCGCCTCCTATGGCACCCGGAGCCGCCAAACGCAATCTTCGCCGGGGAGCGGGCGCGGACGGCCGCCAGAAAATCATCATTACGGTGAAAGAGCGGATTGTCTCCCTCACTTGTTAATGATATTTTAACGAAATGTTGAGTACATTAAGCCGCATTGGACATTCCGGATTGTTCGACGCGGCTTTCTATCTCGCGCGCAATCCCGATCTGCGCGCGCTCGGCAGCGGCGTACTGGCCCATTATCACGAGCATGGCTGGCGCGAGGGGCGCAAACCCAACCCCTATTTCGATCCGCACTGGTATCTGTCGCAAAATCGCGACGTGGTGAGCGACCCGCTCCTGCATTATATCTGCGAGGGGGAACGGGAGGGACGCCGGCCGATCGCGTGGTTCGACCCCGTCTGGTATTCCGCCCATCACGACGTGCCGGAGGGCATGCTCGCCCTCGCCCACTACCTCGCCAACCGGCACAAGCCGGGCATCCGCCCCCTGCCGGAATTCGACGCCGCATTCTACCTGCGCGCCTATCCGGACGTCGCCGCTTCGGGGCTCGACGCCCTGGAACATTATATGATCCAGGGGTTCCGCGAGGTGCGCAAACCCTTCGAGGCGTTCGATCCGGTCTATTATCGCACGCAATATCTCCGGCATGCGCCGGATGAGAACCCGCTGCTGCATTACATCGCCCATCGCGACCGGCCCGGAATCCATCCCGCCCGCCCCGCGGCGGAAACGACCATTCCGCGCGAGGTCCGCCGCACGACCGCGCCCGGCCCGTTCTTCGAGGAATTCCGCCCGCTCCCCGCCAGTGCGCAGAGGCGGGCGCGGCTGCTGGCCTATTACCTTCCGCAATTCCACGCCACCCAGGCCAATGACCGCTGGTGGGGCAAGGGCTTCACGGAATGGACGAACGTCGCGCGCGGGATGCCGCGATTCGCCGGGCATTACCAGCCGCGCATTCCGCGCGACCTCGGGCATTACACGCTGGATTCGCCCGACATTCTCGCGCGGCAGGCGGAGATGGCGCGGCTGGCGGGGATCGAGGGCTTCGTCTTCTATTTCTACTGGTTCGGCCCCGGTCAGCGCCTGCTCGACGGCCCGCTGGAACTGCTGCTCGCCCATCCGGAGATCAACCTGCCCTTCTGCCTCATGTGGGCCAATGAAAGCTGGAGCCGGCGATGGGACGGGTCGGAGGAGGACGTCCTCATCGCCCAGGACTATGCGCCGGAACACGAGGCCGATCTGGTCGCGTGCTTCGCCCGTCATATGCGCGACCCGCGCTACATCCGCGTCGGCGAGCGCCCGCTGCTCATGATCTATCGCCCCGGCAAGCTGCCGGACGCGCCGGACGCGATCGCCCGCTGGCGGCTGATTTTCCGCGAATCGCACGGCATGGACCCGCTGATCGTCATGGCGCAGGCCTTCGGCGACACCGACCCACGCCCCTTCCGCCTCGACGGCGCGGTGGAGTTCCCGCCGCACAAGCTCGTCGAGGACTGCGCCCTCATCACCGAGGAGTTGCACCTGCTCGACGACGATTTCACCGCGCAGGTCTACGACTACAAGGACGTCACCGACCAGGCGCTGGCCGCGCCCGCGCCGGACTTCCCGCTGATCCGCACCGTTGCCCCCTCCTGGGACAATGACGCCCGCCGACAGGGGCGCGGGCTGGTCCTGCACGGCTCGACGCCGCCTCTCTACGAAAACTGGCTGGCGGGGGCGATCGCCGCGGCGCGCGCCCATCCCTTTCATGGCGACTCGATCGTCTGCATCAATGCCTGGAACGAATGGGCGGAAGGCGCCTATCTCGAACCGGACCTGCATTTCGGCGCCGCCTATCTCAACGCCACGGCCCGCGCCTGCACGGGGTTCGAGCAGGCAACGCGCAAGGGCCGCCTGCTCCTGATCGGGCATGACGCCTTTCCCGCCGGCGCGCAGCAGCTTTTGCTGGCCATCGCGCGGCAGCTTCGCGCGCGCCATGGCCTCCATGTGCTGGTCCTCCTGCTCGAGGACGGGGCGCTGAAAGAGCGGTATCAGGCGGTCGCGCCGGTCGAGATCCTGCGTCCGGGCACCCAGGAGACGCGACTTCGCCTCCGCTCGCTGGCGCGGGAGGGATTCTCCACCGCGCTCGTCAACAGCTCCGCCGCCTCCCCGCTCGCCCCCGATCTGGACGCGGCGGGAATCGGCTTCACCCTGCTGATCCATGAACTGCCGAGCCTGCTGCGGCAACGCGACCTCTGCGCCAGCCTCGCCCGGGCGGAGGCGCTCGCGCGACACGTCGTCGTCCCCGCCGCCGCGATGCTGCCGGGACGACGGGCCGACGCCACGCATGTCCTGCCGCAAGGGCTCTACACGCCCGTCGCCTTTTCCGCCGCAGACCGGGAGACCCTGCGCGGCGGCCTCGGCCTCAGGCCCGGCGACCGGCTCGTGGTCGGGGCGGGCTATGCGGACATGCGCAAGGGGTTCGACCTCTTTCTCCAGCTCTGGCAGCGAATCGGCACGCATCGCCCGCCGGGGCGTCAGGCGGCGACCCATTTCCTCTGGCTCGGCGACATGGACCCCGCCCTGCGCGACGGCCTCGCCCCCGATATCGCCATCGCGCTGGCCTCGGGCTGCTTCCATATGCCCGGACGCGTCGAGGGAATCGGAGCCTGGCTCTCCGCCGCCGACGCCTTCGCCCTCACATCGCGCGAGGACCCGTTTCCGTCCGTCGTGCTGGAGGCGCTCGCCGCCGGGCTGCCCTGCTGCGCCTTCGTGGGAAGCGGCGGCGTCGCGACCCTGCTCAGCGCCCTGAATGACGATGCGAACGGCGCGCATGGACTCGCGCCGATGGGCGATCTCGGTGAAATGGCGCGGCATCTGACGGCGCTGATGCGGGGCATGCGCGACCGCACCGCCGCCGCGCGCAGGCGACTCGGGCGTCGGATGGCGGCGCGATTCGCGTTCGACACCTATGTCGAGCGCCTCATGGCGCTGACCTGCCCGGACATGCCGCGTCTGTCCGTGGTGGTGCCGTCCTACAATTACGCGCGTTATCTGGCGGCGCGGCTCGTCTCGATCTTCGCCCAACACATGCCCGTGCTGGAAATCATCGTGCTGGACGACGCCTCCACGGATGGCAGCGTCGCGGTCGCGCGCGCCACGGCGGCGGAATGGGGCCGCGACATCCGCATTCTGGAAGGACGGCGGAATTCCGGCTCCGTCTTCGCCCAGTGGCGCAAGGCGGCGGAACTCGCGCGGGGCGACTGGCTCTGGATCGCCGAGGCGGACGACCTCTCGGAGCCCGACCATATGGCGCGGCTCTTCAACGCCCTCGCCCAGACGCCCGGCGCGGTCATGGCGTTCTGCGACAGCCGCGCCATCGACGCGGCGGGGGCGACGGTCATGCCGAGCTATCAGGCCTATTACGCCCATGCCGGCGGCGACCGGCTCGCCCGCGACGGCGCGCATGAGGGGACGGCGTTCCTGCGGGACTGCCTCGGCGCGCGCAACCTGATCCTGAACGCCAGCAGCGCCGTTTTCGACCGCCGCGCGCTGCTGGCGGCCATGAAGCGATGCCGGGACGACCTGAGCGGGCTGGACGTCGCCGGAGACTGGCGCGTCTATGTCGAGATGCTGGGCGAGCCGGGCGCGCGGCTGGCCTATGTCGCCGCGCCGCTCAACATCCATCGCCGCCATGACCTTTCGACGAGCGGCCGCCTCTCCCGCGAGGCGCACCTCGCTGAAATCATTGCGGTTCAGGACAAGGTGTCCCATCTGTTTCCTCAGGACGCCACATTGCATAGCCGGCAGCGCGGCTATCGGCGCGAGCTCATCACGCAATTTGGTTTGACGCCGCGAATCGTCGTAAACGACTGACCCTGAGTGAAGGGGCAGGCCGGAGTCGCCGCCCTTCTCGGCTCTCTCCGCGCGGCTCTGCGCGCACGCCCGCCAAGCGTTAATTATGGTGAATCAATCGTTAACGACCTTCGAGCGCACGACTTCACTAGCTGTAGGTAAAATGGCGGCAGTTTGTTTTAGCAAAAAGAACGTTAAAATACAGTCAATACGCAACACTGGGTTGATGTTTCAGACGTTGGATGACCAGTCGGGGGCGACTTATTGTCACGTCACACCAAGTGACAACTATCCAGTCAAAACCAGCATTAAAAAGGAAACACGGTCATGCGCCGCACCCTCGTGCTCGCCGGTCTTGCCGCTCTTGCATTCGTTACTTCCAGCGCTGCCCCGGCCCGTCAGCAGACACAACAGAACGTCACGGTCGCCTACCGCCATGGTTGGCCCCAAGAGGAAATCAAGCTTGCCTACCGCCATGGTTGGCCCCAGGAGGAAATCAAGGTCGCTTACCGCCACGGTTGGCCCCAGGAAGAAATTAAGCTCGCTTACCGCCACGGTTGGCCCCAGGAAGAAATTAAGCTCGCGTGAGATTTCTCACAGGGATTTTGCCGGCAACATAATTGTGACATAAGTGTCTGCTGGCTTATACTCTCTTTTTTCCTGATGAATTGACCTACGTGCGCAGTCGTAATCTTACTAAACCTTTACTGATTGCCATTCTCTTTCTTCTGATTATGCGCAGCGAAAGGTCGTGCGCTCAAAATCTTGTTCCCCGGTACTATGGGGAGGCAGATGGAATTTCAGAGACAGAGATTCATTTGGCGGACGAGATGAGTGATGGCCGCCTTTTATTGGCTACGCCCAAGGGCTTCAGTCTATGGGACGGTCGGCAAACCGTCCCCCTTCTGCCATCTTCCGACGATAGTTTTAGTGCCGGTATCGCAGCGATAGAGTTGCCGAATCATCGCCTGTTCGCTGTTTATCCACATTATTTCGTACTTTACGCGCCCACCAAGTCTGCCACCTCATTTTCCTTTCCCCGTTACCAAAAAATCTGGACGGCTCGTTTACCTAAAGAGATGTCTTTACCCATAGCTGGGATACGTCCATTCGTCGCCCCCTGGAAAGACGGCGTTCTATGGTGCAGCCAGAGTAAATGTTTACTCATCGAAATCGGTGAAAAAAATGGGTATCACCTGATCACAAACCAGGCCGAAATTGGTCTGCCCGATTCTATCGCCGCGATTTCAGCTCTCTTCTCACGCGACGGTCATTTATGGATCGGCACGCGCAAGGGTGAAATCTGTCAAGTCGCGGAAGTGAGCAGTGTCTGCATGACTGCGGAAAATGGTCTCTTGAAGGAGCGCATCCGCGCTCTCACGGCGACAGATCCCCAGCATGTCTTCGCCCGTACGCTGAATTTCGTCGAGACGGTGGATATGGAACACAACACGGTCCGTATCTCCCATCTTCCTGCTCAATCCCGACATATCGGAACATCGATCAATTTCCTCAAACTGATCCCTCGCAAGAAATTCGGTCTTCTGACGCAGGGAAATGACGGGATTTTCTCCCTCAAGCCTGATGGGCGATGGTCGGCAGCAATATTGTCGGCTGATTCGGCGTCGGTCGATCTGGCGTCCTTCTCACTCGATCCACAGGACAATCTCTGGGTCGGCACGCTGGGCAGCGGTCTCTTCCGTGCTCTGGGTTATGGCGTTTTCGCGAATTACACCCATGCGGGCGGATTATCCCGCAATACGGTCTGGCAGACCCTCTATGTCGCTGAGGATATGCTGCTGGTCGCGACGGATAACGGGATCGACAGTCTCAACCCCCTGACATCGAAAATCCGGCATCTACGCGATGCGTCGACCTATACGCTGGCTCGTGACAATGACGGAACGATCTGGTCGGCAAGTAATAGTCATGAGATCGTCAATTTCAACCCCATGAATGGCGAGGAAAAATCCTACCCGGTCTCCTATGTCAATGACATCCTGATCGACCGGACCGGGATCGTCTGGTGTCTTACCGATCTCGGCGTGTATCGTCTCGACCCGACCACGGATACCGCGCCCCAACTCGTTCCCGGATTGGCACAGCCCTCCCCCGCCGGCGTCATCATGCAGGACGGAACGATCTGGCTGCTCAGCGGCAAGCACCTGTATTTCATGCCCCCGGGATCCGCGCCACACCGCCTTGAGATTGAATGGTCCCAGCCGGATTTCAATCCTTTGTCGCTTACGGTGAAGAGCGCCTCGGAGATATGGGTGGGCGGAGATGGCGGCGTGATCCGAGTGATGCATGATGGCAATGTACTGGTCTCCCAGACCTATTTCGATCGTTCGGCTTTGATCGGCGATAGCATCTACAGTGTTTTCGCCGATTCACGCGGCTGGATCTGGGTCGGCACGAATCGCGGGGTGGCGGTCTTCAACGGCACACGCTGGGCCTATGCCGATTCGTCGGACGGACTCGCCGCCGACAATCTCAGCCAGAACGCCATCTCCGAGACGCCCGACGGCACGATCTGGATCGGCACCGCCAACGGCCTCACGCATGTCCTCCGCCCCGACACGCTCTTCGTACAACGCCCGCTTCATCCGTTCGTTGACAGCGTGCAGGCCGGAGGCAAGCCCTATACGGGTGCGAAGCTCCCCTATAGGGATGCGCCGCTCGAAATCCATTTCGGCAGCCTCGATTTTGCGGACGAACAGCATATCAGCTTCCGCTATCAGCTCAACGACGTCGATCCCGGCTGGGTCGTCACCGGGCAGAAGACCGTCCGCTACCCCGCCTTGCCGCCCGGCACACATTTTTTCACGCTCATCGCCTTCGATCAGAGGACGCACCGCGAGTCCGCGCCGATCGTCGTCCGGCTCTGCATGGCCTATCCCATGTGGAAACGCTGGGAGGCGATCAGCCTCTATATTCTGATGACCCTCATCGTTGGATATGGTCTGTGGAACTGGCGCATGGCCATATCGACCCGGCGCATCCGGACGCTCGAACGTCTGGTGTCCGAGCAGACGGCGCAGCTTGCCCAACAATTGCGCACCGACAGCCTGACCGGCCTGTTCAACCGGCGCGCCATCCAGGAAATACTGGAGAATATCCCCGGCCTCGCGGCCGGAAGCCGCACGATCTATATCGTCCTGATCGATATCGACCATTTCAAGACGATCAACGATATTTACGGCCATGTCGCCGGCGATGACGTGCTCGTCGAATTCGGCCGCAGACTCCGGGAGACGATGCTGGACGGAGAGACGATCGGTCGGTACGGCGGCGAGGAGTTCATGGGGATCATTCTCAGCATGCCGGACCAGATTTTTCCGCGCCTCGCCGCGATTCGTGAGGCGGTCGAGACGAAGCCGTTCTCCATCTCGGGCGCGGATGTGCGGGTCACGTTCAGCGCGGGCATCACCGCCCTTCATTTGAACGAAGGCTGGGTCCAGGCCGTGGCGCGCGCCGATTTCGCCCTCTATCGCGCCAAGAACAACGGCCGCGCCCACACGCTCGCGATGTTCGATACGATCCTCTCCGGCGAACCGGGATCTTGAGCACGCCGGGATCGGAATACCGGCGACACTCCAAATTGTTTCGATATAGGTTTATTTCAGCGCCGTGATACGGGGTCCGGCGGCGCGATCAGGACGGCAGGACGGTCGCGACGATATGCGAGTCCAACGCCTCGTATTCGTGGTAGCGCAAGGTGGCGTACAACTCCGCGCGGGTCTGCATCCGGTCGAGCATCGCCTTCGTGCTGCCGGTCTCCCGCAAGGTGCGATAGAGTTCCGCCTGCGCGAAATTCGCCACGCGCAACGAACTCACCGGCCAGATGATCATCCGGTAGCCCATCTCCTCGAATTCGGACGCGGTGAAAAACGGCGTGCGCCCGAACTCGGTCATGTTCGCCAGCAGCGGCACGCCGGGCAACGCCCTGGCGAAGGCGCGGAACATCTCAGCATCTGTCAGCGCCTCGGGGAAGATCGCATCCGCTCCCGCCTCGCGATAGAGCCGCGCGCGCGCGACGGCGGCATCGAAACCCTCGCTCCCCGCGGCGTCGGTCCGGGCGACGATCACCATATCCCGCGCGGCGCGGGAGGCGGCGGCGACCTTGCGCGCCATCTCCTCCGGCGTCACGAGTTTCTTGTCGTTGAGATGACCGCATTTCTTGGGCAGGATCTGGTCCTCCAGATGCACCGCCCCCGCTCCAGCCGTCTCGAAGACACGCACCATGTTCATGACGTTGAGTGCTTCGCCATATCCCGTGTCGCCGTCCACCAGCAGGGGAAGCCCAGCGGCATTGACGATCTGGCTGATGAAGAACGCAACCTGATCGACGGTGATGATCCCGAGATCGGGCAGGCCCATGGAGGCCGTCATCGCCGCGCCGGAAAGATAGAGCGCCTCGAACCCCGCATCGCGCGCCTGGAGCGCCGCCTGGCCGTTATGCGCGCCGGGCAGGCGCAGGATGCCGGGACGCTCCAGCAGGCGGCGGAAACGCAGCCCCGCGGTTTCGCCGGGAAGGGCCCCGGCTGTCAGAGAGATCATCAGGCCACCTCCTCCAGCACGCCGCGCTCGCCGATGGGCACGAAGACCTGTTTCTCCGGCCCGACATAGGCGGCGGACGGGCGGATGATCTTCCCCTCCGCGCGCTGCTCGATGACATGCGCGCTCCATCCCGCCGTCCGCGCCATGACGAAGAGCGGGGTGAACATCGCGGTCGGCACGCCCATCATGTGGTAGGCCACGGCGCTGAACCAGTCGAGATTGGGAAACATCTTCCGGGTATCGGCCATGACGCGCTCGATGCGGTCGGCAATGGTGAAAAGCCGCGCCGACCCCGCGAGGCGGGAGAGCGCCCGGGCGCGATCGCGGACGATGCCGTGGCGCGGATCGGCGATCGTGTAGACCGGATGACCGAAGCCGATGATGACCTCCTTCGCCTCCACGCGGCGGCGGATATCCGCCTCGGCCTCGTCCGGCGTCAGGTAGCGTTGCTGGATGTCGAGCGCCACCTCGTTCGCGCCGCCATGCTTCGGGCCGCGCAACGCGCCGATCCCCGCCGTGATGGCCGAATACATGTCCGACCCCGTCCCCGCGACCACGCGGCAGGCGAAGGTCGAGGCGTTGAATTCATGCTCGGCATAGAGAATGAGCGACGCGTGCATCGCGCCCACCCACTCCGGACGCGGTTTCCGCCCGTGCAGGAGATGCAGGAAATGCCCGCCGATGCTGTCCTCCGGCGTCTCCAGCTCGATGCGGCGGCCATGGTGGGAGAAATGATACCAATAAAGCAGCATGGACCCGAGCGAGGCGAGCAGCCGGTCGGCGATCTCCCGCGCGCCGACTGGATTACAGTCCGCCCGCTCCGGCAGGACACAGCCGAGCGTCGAAACGCCCGAGCGCAGCACGTCCATCGGATGCGCGGCGGCGGGAAGACTCTCCAGCGCGCGCCGCACGCTGTCGGGCAGCGCGCGGAACGTCCGGAGCCTTTCCTTGTAGGCCGCAAGCTCGGCGCGATCGGGCAGACGCCCATGGACGAGGAGATGCGCGACCTCCTCGAATTCGCAACCCTCGGCCAGATCGCGGATGTCATAGCCGCGATATTGCAACTCGTCCCCGCGCTGGCCGACGGAGCTGAGGGCGGTGTTGCCGGCAGTGACGCCGGAGAGCGCCACCGATTTCTTGGGGCGCGGCGCGGTGTCGGAACGGTCGGTCATGGGATGGACCCCCTGATGCGGATGACGCCTCGCGGCGCTCCTTGCGAACTTGCCTCTGCCGGTCGGCTCATGCAGGCTGGAAGCCGAAGATCCCGCGCGCGCGGCTCTGCTCGATGCGCGCGGGGTCAATGCGGATTTCGAGCTCCGGCAGTTCCCGGGCCGTCAGGGACGGCAGGGCCTGCACGACCGAAAGGAAACGCTCAGCCTCGGCGGACGTGACGATGCCTTCCGTCAACATGCGGAATTTGCGAATGTAGTCAGCGCGCTGCCACGGGGTCGCGCCAAGCGTGTGCGCATTGGCCACGGCCAGCTCGTCCGCGAGAACCGATCCGTCGCGGAAGCGGATGGTGATGCGGCCGCCGAACGCCTTTTCCTCCGGGTCCTCGGCATGGTAGCGGCGCGTCCATTCCGGGCTCTCGATCGTATGGATCTTGCGCCACAGACGCACCGTGTCCTCGCGCTGCGCGCGCTCCGGCAGGTAGGATTTCACATGATGCCATGCGCCGTCCTGCAATGCGACGGCGACGATATACATGATCGAGTGGTCCAACGTCTCGCGCGAGGCGTGCGGGTCGAATTTCTGCGGATCGTTCGAACCCGTGCCGATGACGTAATGCGTATGGTGGCTGGTCTCGATCAGCACGTCCTCGACATCGTCCCAGGATTTCACCTGCCTGCCCATGCGGAAGGCGAGGTCGATCAGCGCCTGGCTCTGATATTCGGCGGAATGTTCCTTGGTGAAGGAGGACAGGATCGCGCGCTTGGGCTCGCCCGCCGACGGCAGCGGCACGCGATACAGCGCGTCCCTGCCGTCGAGCATCCAGGCGATCACGCCGTCCTCGCCTTCATAGATCGGGCTCGGCGACGTTTCGCCGAGCATGGCGCGATCGACGGATTCCACCGCCATCTTGCCCGCATGAGCCGGCGCATAGGCCTTCCAGGAGGAGATTTCTCCCTTGCGGCTCTGGCGCGTCGCGGTCGTCAGATGCAGCGCCTGCTGGACGGACTGGTAGATCGTCTCCACCGGCAGGCCCAGCAGCGTGCCGAGTCCCGCCGCGACGGACGGGCCGAGATGCGCCACATGGTCGATCTTGTGCTTGTGCAGAGAGATCGCCCGCACGAGATCGATCTGGATTTCATATCCCGTCGCGATGCCGCGCACGAGTTCGTGCCCCGACCGCTCGCATTGCTGGGCGACGGCGAGAATACCCGGAATATTGTCACCCGGATGCGAGTATTCCGCGGCGAGGAAGGTATCGTGATAATCGAGTTCGCGCACGGCCGTGCCGTTCGCCCAGGCCGCCCATTCGGCATGGACGCGCCGGTCGGGGCCCATGCCGAACAGCGTCGCCCCGCCGGGACGGGCATGGGCGAGCGCCTCGGCCCGCGCGGAGATGACGGAATGACGGTTGATCGACGCGATCGCCACGGACGCATTGTCGATGATCCGGTTGACGATCATCTCCGCCACCTCCGTCTCGACCGCGACCGGATCGGCGGCGACGGAGGCGATCTTCCAGGCCAGTTGCCCTTCGCGCGGCAGGCGGTCGCTCTCCGGATGGACGGTGACATCGTGAAACTGCATCTCTCGGACCTTCACTCATCTGATGGCGATGCCCGCATCTCGCGCCTTACGGGCGATTGACGAAAGAGGCGCAAAGGCGGAAAGAGGCGAAATGGCGAAGGCAGGTTTGCGAATGTTGCGAATATGACCGTGGCGCATAAAAAAATCTTCTCGGGCGCGCGCATCGCCCGGCTGCGCGGCGATCACGGCATGACGCAGGCGGCGCTGGCGCGGCGGCTCGGCCTGTCGGTGAGCTATTTCAACCAGATCGAACGGGACCAGCGCCCGCTCCCGCCGCGCCTGCTGGGCGAATTATGCGCGATCTTCGATGTCGGGGCCGATTTCTTCGACGACATGGAGGAAAATCGGGGCATTCAGGCCCTGCGCGAAATTTTGACGGATCGCGTCTTTTCCGGCGAAAGCGTGCCATTCGCCGCGCTTCAGGCCGCGATGCGCGTCGCCCCCGCTCTGTGCAGCGAGTTCGTGCATCTCTATCGCGCCTATCTCTCGACGCAGGAACGCGGCGTCATCCAGTCCTCGGACGCCATGCACTCCCGCGCCCCCGCGACCGGCGCGGCGCAGGAGGAACCTTATGAGGCGGTCGCGTCCTGGGTGCAGGCCCATCACAATTACTTCGACACGCTGGACCGGATGGCGGAGGCGCAGTATCACGCCCTCGGTCTCGGCGAGGGCGGAATGGCCGCGCGGCTGTCGCGTCATCTGCGCGACCGCCATAATTTCCGCGTCGCGATGGATGCGGAGATGACGAAAAGCGGCGACACATGGCGCATCGACCGCAAAAGCCGCACCATCTGGCTGCCTGACGGCGAGCGTTATTCCCGCACCTGCTTCCGTCTGGCCCAGGCGATCGGCGAGGCGGAATGTCACGCGGCGTTCGAGCGAATCCTGCGTCATTCGCCGCTGCGCGACACGGGCGCCGCGACGCTCGGGCGGCTCTTCCTGATGAATTACTATGCCGGCGCGCTGATCCTGCCCTACGGCATCTTCCGCGACGCCGCCCTCGCCATGCGCCATGACATCGAACGCCTGCGCCGGGTTTTCGGCGCGAGCTTCGAGCAGGTCTGCCATCGCCTCAGCACGCTCCAGCGTCCCGGCGCGGAAGGCGTTCCGTTCTATTTCATGAAAATCGACATCGCGGGAAACATTCTCAAGAGTTACAGCGCCAACAGCTTCTTCCCCTCGCGCTTCGGCGGACCATGCCCGCTCTGGAGCGTGTTCCGCGCCTTCCAGATGCCTGCCCAGGTGCAGGTGCAACTCGCACGGATGGACGACCACAAGAATTATCTCAGCATCGCGCGTCAGGTCGGGCGCAGCAGCACGTCCAGCTTCGACCAACCGCGCCAGACGGCCGTGATGCTGGGTTGTTCCATCGAACATGCGCGCGATCTGGTCTACAGCGTCGGGCTTGATCTGGCCGAGCCTGCGACGCTCGTCCCGATCGGGCCGGGATGCCGCGCCTGCCTGCGGGACAATTGCGCCCATCGCGCCC
The DNA here is from genome assembly GCF_004346035.1 of Acidomonas methanolica. GTDB lineage: Bacteria > Pseudomonadota > Alphaproteobacteria > Acetobacterales > Acetobacteraceae > Acidomonas > Acidomonas methanolica. The sequence goes on from NZ_SLZN01000013.1 coordinate 57,107, forward strand.
TTCCCGCCTCGGGCCATCGGCAGGCCGCCGCGCGCGACGCGCGGGGACGCCTGCCGGAGCCCGTCCACCCGCTCAGCGCGACAGCGCGAAATTCAGCCCCGTCATGACCGTCAGCCCCTGATTGGGAATGGCCGCCAGAGAGCTCGCATAATACTGGCGGTTGGTCACGTTGTCCGCGCTGGCGAAAAGCTGGAGCCGCTTAGTGATCTGATAATTGCCGAAGAGATCGAACACCACATAGCCGGCGCGGATCGTGGTCAGTCCCGTATCGACGCTCGGCTGCCCGCGCGTATGCGTCGCCGCGCGGATGCGGCCGCCGATCGTCAGCCGGTCGTTCCAGAAATGCACCCCCAGCGTTCCGGCCAGAACCGAACGCGGCGGCTTGGTCACGACCTGATCGTAGCCGGAATAATCCTCGCCCGGCAGTTTCGTCGTCGTGTCCGTATAGGAGAGCGAGGCGAAAAGGCGGCGCGCGTCGTATTTCACCTGCCCCTCGAAACCGCTCGTATGGGTGTTGCCCGCGATGTTCTGGAAGAAATATCCGTAGTTCGGAATATAGGAGCCCGGGCTCGGCGCGCCTGTGACCAGCGTCTGTCCGATATAGTTCTTGATGCGCGTATTGAAATAATCGCCGCTGAAGGTCAGGCGGTCGTGATCGACGAGAACGTCGTCATAATGCAGCTTCGTGCCGACCTCCCAGCCATAGGTCCGCTCCGGACTCAGATTCGGGTTGGGAATGAATTTGAGAAAGCCGAGACCGGGATGGGAGCCGGAATACAGCGTCTCCGTCGTGGCGGGAGGGCGGAAGCCGAGACCGTAATTCGCATAGATCTGCAAGCCCTTCACGGGATTGACGGCCAGCGTGACCTTGGGATTGACCGCATCCGACCCCTTGTTGATATGGAAGGGCCCGGCGGGAACGCTCGTGAAGCCGCCGATCTCGTTCACCCCGCCGCCCGAGAGGCTGTAGCTGTCATAGCGCAGCGCGCCGGTGAGCTGGACGATCTTCCAGCCCAGCGTGGCCTGGGTGAAGGCGGAGCCGACGCCGCGCCCGCCGCTCGGCGTCGCGCCGGTATAGCCCGTCTGGTCCGTGGTGTTGACGTGATCATGGTAATATTCGCCGCCGTAATTCAGCGCGATGCTGACCGGCCCGGCGCGCAGGAGGGAGGTGTTGTCCGCCTCGAAACCGAGAGTCGTCAGGTTGTAATGGGTGAGATCCGCCGCCGCCACGGTCACGCCCTGAAAGGAGGGGGTCTCATTCGCCATGCTCGTGCTGACGATATAGCCCTTCACGTGCAGCGCCACGAGCGGGTTGTCGTGCGGCGTGAAGCGATATTCGATCGTGCCGGTATTGTTCTGCACCTCGTCCGCCGTGGCGATCCCTTCAGTCCCGACGCCGAACTGGTTGTGATAGATCACGGTGCCGAGCTTCAGGCTCTGGTCGATCCCCGGCGTGATGTCGATCTTGAACAGCCCCGATTGCAGGCGCTGGAACGTGTGGGCGATCTGATTGCCGTCGCCGTCGTCGTAAGCGCCCGAACTGCGCATGGAAAACGCGGCGGCCACGCCCAGCCAGTCCGTCACCCGCGCGCCCGCGCCGACCATGCCCGATCCGTCATAATTGTTCGTGCCGCCCAGAGCGCGCGCCTGCATGCCGTAGTGTTTTCCGGCCTCGACCAGATCGTCCACATCGAGCGTGTGCAGGTTCATCACACCGGCGATCGCGCCCGCGCCGTCCGCCGTGGCGACCGTGCCGCGCTGCACGTCCACTCCGGCCAGCAGCCCGGGATCGACATAGACGCTCCCGTTCGCGCCATGGCCGCTTTCCTGGAAATTCTGGCGCGCACCGTCGATCATGACGTTGACGCGCCCGAAATCCTGCATCCCGCGCATGGAGACGGCGAGAGAGGGCGTGCCGTCATTCTGGAAATACACGCCCGGCAATCCGGTGAGAATCGCATAGGGCTCGTTGGGCTGTACGCGCAGCATCTCCTTGCGCGATGCATGAGCCGAGGCCTGCGGCACCTCGGGCGCGGCGGTGCGCCCGCGCACCGTCACTTTCCCGAGGCGGATGGTGGACCCGCCCTTCTCGTTCGCCTCCCCGGTCGCGGTAACGGATTGGGTTTCGGCGAGAGCCGGCGCGGCGACGCAGAGGGCGAGCGTCGCGACGGACAGGCTGAGCAGGCGGCGGGTCGGCGGCATTTCGGTCAATCCCAGGCGATGAGGTTCGAAACAGGGTGGAGCGACTCAATAGTAAGAATGAATCTTACTTGCAATAAGAATCATTCTCATTTAATCAATCGTCACGACCTTGCCCCAGGAGACGATCCACCATGTCCACACGCCTTCTTCGCCGCAGGACGCTCGGGCGCGCGACAATGGGCGCGCTCCTCGTCTCGGCCCCGCCGCTCCGCCTGCTGGCGGCGACCGGGCCGGCGACGCGCCTGACCGACGCGCGCGGACGGCATGTGATCCCTGGCCCCGCACGGCGCATCGCCTGCATCGGCGGCACGATCACCGAGACGCTCTACGACCTCGGCGCGGCGGACAGGATCGTGGCGGTGGACACGACATCGACGCGGCCGCCCGCCGCGCTGCGTGAGAAGAAATCCCTCGGCTACATGCGCACGATCTCGGCGGAAGGCGTGCTCTCCCTTCAGCCGGATCTGATCCTCGCGATGAACGACGCGGGACCGCCGACGGCGATGGACCAGCTCATCGCCTCGACCCTTCCCGTCGTGTTCGTGGATGCGACCCCCTCTCCCGACGCCATACTGGAGCGCACGCGCTTCCTGGCGCGGTTGATCGACGCGGAGAAAGCCGGCGACGCGCTCGGTGCCTCGATCGAAGCGCGTTTCCACGACCTCGCGGCCTGGCGCGCGGCGCATCCCGTCGCGCGGCGCGTGCTGTTCATCATGAGGATGACCAACGGCCATCCCATGGCGGCGGGCACAGGAACCGCGGCGGATGCGGTCATCCGGCTCGCCGGGGCGATCAACGCCGGAGGCTCCATGCAGGGCTACAAGATCGTCGAGGACGAGGCGCTCATCACGCTTCAGCCCGATATCGTGCTGACCATGGCGCAGGGCGCGGACCAGATCCGCACCGCTCTGGGAGCCGATCCCGGCTTCCGCCTGACGCCTGCGGGACGGCGCGGGACGATCATCGCCATGGAGGGCGAGCGGCTGCTGGGCTTCGGGCCGCATACGCCGGACGCTGCGCTCGATCTCGCCCGCATGATCGCCGCGGCCTCGCCCGCATGACGCTCTCGCGTCCGTCCTCCGTATTGCTGATCTCGGCTCTCCTGCTTCTCCTGCTGCTCGCGGCGCTGCTGGCGCTGTCCACTGGCGCTACGGGCTTCGGCCTGCCGCGCGGGAAGCTGGGTTGGCTGGTGTTCAGCCAGATCCGCGCGCCGCGGGCGACGCTCGCGGCGCTGACCGGCGCGGTGCTGGCCGTGTCAGGCGCGGTGATGCAGGGATTGTTCCGCAATCCGCTGGCCGATCCGGGGCTGATCGGCGTGTCCTCCGGCGCGGGGCTGGGGGCGGCGCTGATGATCGTCCTGGGTGGCGGCGCGCTGGGCAGCGGCGTGCTGGCGGCCTGGGCCGTGCCGCTGGGCGGCATGACCGGCGGGCTGCTGGCCACGCTGCTGCTCTATCGCTTCGCCACACGGGGCGGCGTGACCTCGACCGGCATGGTCATCCTCGCCGGCGTGGCGCTCAGCGCCTTCGCGGGGGCGATGACGGGGATTCTGGTGTTCCGCGCCAACGACACCGCGCTGCGCGATCTCACCTTCTGGACGATGGGCAGCCTCGCGGGGGCGGGATGGACGCATATCGGCCTGCTGCTCCCCTTTCTCCTGCTCGCCGCCATCATCTTCTCCGGTCTCGCCGGGCCGTTGAACGCCCTGCTGCTCGGCGAGGCGGACGCGGCGCTGATGGGCTGTCGCGTCGAGCGGTCCAAGCGCCTCGCCATGCTGGGCGTGGCGCTCGCCACCGGGCCGGTGGTGGCCTTCGTCGGGGTCATCGGCTTCATCGGCGTGATCGTGCCGCATCTGGTGCGCCTTGTGACGGGGCCGGATCACCGCATCGTGCTGCCGGGCAGCGCCCTGCTGGGGGCTGTCCTGCTCTTGACGGCGGATACGATCGCGCGCGTCATCGCCAGCCCAGCCGACGTGCCCGTGGGCGTGGTGACGGCGGCGATCGGCGCGCCGCTCTTCGTCTGGCTCCTCGCGCAGGTGAACGAGGTGGAGATCTCCTCATGACGCTGCGGTTCGACCACGTCTCCTGCCATGTCGGGTCCCGTCCCCTGCTGGACGACATCTCGTTCGAGATCGCTCCGGGCGAGGCGGCGGCGATCATCGGGCCGAACGGCGCGGGCAAGAGCACGCTGCTGCGCGTGGCCAGCGGGCTGCTCGCGCCGGGCGCGGGCAGCGTGACGCTCGACGGCGCCCCCCTGCGCGCCATGACGCCGGAGCGCCTCGCGGCGCGGCGCGCGATGCTGGCGCAGGACTGCCCCCTGCGCGCCCGGTTCACGGTGGCGGAGCTGGCGGGAATGGGCGTGCGCGGCCTGCCGTCGCCGGCGCGCGACCGCCTCGTGGCCGCCCAGTTACGCCGCGTCGGGCTGTCGGCTTTCGCGCGGCGCGACATCATGAGTCTCTCCGGCGGCGAGCGCCAGCGCGCTCATTTCGCGCGGGTGCTGGCGCAGCTCGATGCCGGCGCGCAGGAGGGCCGGCCCGGCCTTCTGCTGCTCGACGAGCCGATTTCGGCGCAGGATCTCGCCCATCAGGGGCGGAGTCTCGACCTCGCGCGCGAGCATGTGCGGCGGGGCGGCGCCTGTCTGATGGTGCTGCACGATCTGAACTGGGCAGCCTCCCGCGCCGATCGTATCATCGTGCTGAAACAGGGACGGATCTTCGCGCAGGGCCCGCCCGAGGCGGTCCTGACGCCGGAGACCCTCGGCGCGGCGTTCGGCGTCGCCGCGCCGCATGTTCGCATCCACGCCGAAACGGGCAGGCCATTCGTCATTCCGCATGATCTGGCCCGTTCCAACATTCATTCAGAGGAAGACATCCATGTATATCGCCATGAACCGTTTCAGGGTCGCACCGGATTGCGAGGAGGCGTTCCAGCGCCGCTGGCTTGACCGCGAGGTGCTGCTGAAAACCGTGCCCGGCTTCGTGTCCTTCCAGTTCCTCAAAGGCCCGAAGGCGGAGGATCACACGCTCTACGCCTCCCATACGGTCTGGGCCTCCTATGAGGCGTTCCTCGCCTGGACCCAGTCCGAACAGTTCCGCCAGGCCCACGCCTCCGCGGGCGACGGGCGCAAGCTGACGATCGGCGGGCCGGTCTTCGAAGGATTCGAGGTGCTCCAGACCGTGGAGAACTGAGGCCGCCCGTCATCGTCCCTCCAGCCCTGCCCGGCCGCTCACATCGGGGCGAGGGCAACCTCGTCCGCATACGAGATATCCGCGTTTTTTCATGGCGCCGGACTGTGATTCGGTTCTGATATGAGCGTGTCGCGCGACTCGGTGCCTGGAGGGAGAAAGGCGGGACGATGGGCGAAGTGGAGGCAGGGCTGGTCGTCTTCCCCGGCAAGGCGATCCTTTCCCCGGTCGAGGCGGCGGGGCTGCTCGGCATTTCATGCGGGCTGCTGCGCGCGCTGGCCTGGACGCGCTGCGGGCCGCGCCCGATCACCGTGGGCGGCAGGCGGCTCTACACGCGGGAGGAACTCAACGGGTTCCGCACCCAGTTGCTGTCGGAATTCGGCATCGAGGCGGGAAAACGGCCTTACCGGCTGGCGCCGCCCGCTGAGGACGAGTCCGCGCGGGAAAGTGACCCGCTGATGCGGCTGCTTTGCCGTCATCGCCTGCGTCACCACTGTGTCGTGCGGGCGCTATGGGGTATGCTCGTCTTCGGCATGGGGCTGCTGCTCCTGCTCCTGTTGTTCGGCGCCCATTGAGGACGATCCGGCCGATAGAAACGTTGGGAACCCGAAAATATGATGCGCGTTAACTCTGCCGCAACATTGAGTTGGCCGTTTAAGGAGAGTTTTCCATGAACACCCGTTCCGCTGTCCGCCTCGCACTGACGTTCGCGTTGTTCGCAGGCACGGCAACCACGTTGTCCGCGTGCAACACCGTTGCCGGCGCGGGCAAGGATGTCAGTTCGGTCGGCCATGATCTGAGCCATGGGGCGAACTACACGCAGGACAAATGGCACCAGGCCATGCCGCAGGCCGCCACGCACTGATCCGGACAATACACGCAGCAATGGAAAGGCCGGACGGCAACGTCCGGCCTTTTTGCTTTTCGACCTTGAAAAGGGCGGCCGTTCGTCCGATATCCGCAACTGATGTTCTCAGGGCGGGGTGCAATTCCCCACCGGCGGTAGGTGCAGTCCCCTGCACGAGCCCGCGAGCGCCTTCGGAGTTTCTCCGGAGGGTCAGCAGATCCGGTCCGATTCCGGAGCCGACGGTTACAGTCCGGATGAAAGAGAACGATGCCGGTGCGTCGCGCATGCCGTTCGCATGTGCGGGCTGACCGTCATGACGCCCTGAGTCCGTCCACGCGGTGGAGGAACAGGTGCAGTCGGCGGATGTCATCACGGATTTGAAGCAGGTCGCCGCGGCGTTCGACAGCGCGATCGCCGAAGCCGCGCGCTTCATGGGTGCGACGGCCCCGAATCCCCCAGTCGGCTGTGCCCTGCTCGATGACGAGGGGGAGATCCTCGTCACCGCCGCGCATCATCGCGCCGGAACCCCCCATGCCGAAGCCCGCGCCCTGGCCGACGCCGCGCGCCTCGGCGTTCTGCATCGCGCCCGCAGCGCCGTCGTCACGCTGGAGCCCTGCAACCATACCGGCCGCACGCCACCATGCAGCGAGGCCCTTCGCGCCAGCCCGGTGCGCGAGGTCTGGATCGGCGCGGCCGACCCCCATCACCTTGCGGCGGGCGGCGCGGCGCGTCTGGCCGAACGGCCGGGCGGCATGAGCGTGCATTTCGCCGCCGGCCATCCCGCCCTCGCCGCCCAGCACGAATCGTGCCGCGCCCTGATCGGCCCCTTCGCGAGCCGTGTGACGCGCGGGCGCTGCCGGATCACCGTCAAGCAGGCGCTGGACGGGCAGGGGAGCATGAATCCGCCACCGGGCCGGACCACCTTCACCGATTCCGGATCGCTGCGCCTCGCTCATCTGCTGCGCCGCGCGACGGATGCGATCATCACGGGCGCGGGCACCGTGCTGGCGGACAATCCCCGCTTCACCGTGCGCCACGTCCCCGATCATCGGGACCGCGCGCCCCGTCTCCTCGCCCTCTGTGACCGGCGCGGGCGCGTTCCCGCCGCCTGGGACGCGGAGATGCGGAGCGCGGGATTCCATGTCCTGCGCGTCCGCGACCTTGCCGACGCCCCGGAACGGCTCGCCGCGCATGGTGCGAACTGGGCGATGGTCGAAGGCGGCCCGGCCCTGCTGGAAGCCGTTCGCGCCGCCGACATGTGGGACGACTGGCTCACGCTTCGTCACCATTCCGATGATCAACATGCCGGCATGTCCGATCTCCGCGACCTCGCCTGCCGCTCGCCTTCGCCCCTCACCGTGCTGCCCGAGGCGGCGGCCCTGCTGACTTCCGTGACTCCGACTTCCGTGACACAAGGATAATCCGCGTTGTTCTCCGGCATCATCGAAACCCTTGGAACCATCCGCGCCATCGAGCGCCGCGCGCCCGACCTGCGCCTTACCGTCGCGACCGGCCTCGACGGGCTGGAACACGGCGAAAGCATCGCCGTGAACGGGGTCTGTCTGACCGTCGCCACGCATGACGACGCGGGGGAGGCGCTGTTTCATCTCAGCGGCGAGACCCTCTCCCGCACGGCGCTGGGGCGGCTGACGGAGGGCGCGCGCGTCAATCTCGAACGCGCCTGCACGCCCGCCACGCGCCTTTCCGGCCATATCGTGCAGGGCCATGTCGATGGCGTCGCGCACCTCGACGCCGTAGAGCCTGTCGGCGATTCCCGTCGCCTGACGGTCCTGATTCCCGCCGCGCTGCGCCCCTATGTGGTCGAGAAGGGGTCCATCGCGCTGGACGGCATCAGCCTGACCGTCAACGGCATCGGTCCTGTGGCCGGGGAGTCCTTCCCCGTCAGCCTGACCATCATTCCCCACACCTGGACCCATACGGCGCTCTCCGCCCTCTCGCCGGGCGACCCGCTGAACGTCGAGGTGGACGTGCTGGCCAAATATGTCGAAACCCTCCTTGCCCATGGCGACAAGTCCCGGGGAGGCCAGTCATGACTCCCGCCCTTCAGGCCGCGATCGCCGCCATCCGCGCGGGCCGCATGGTCATCATGGTCGATGACGAGGACCGCGAGAACGAGGGCGATCTCGTCATCGCCGCCGAATGCGCCACGCCCGAGGCCATCGCCTTCATGGCGACACATGGGCGCGGGCTGATCTGCCTGCCGCTGGAGCCGGAGCAGGTCGACCGGCTGGGCCTGTCGCTCCAGCCCCGGCGCGGGCACGATCCGCGCGGCACCGCCTTCACCGTCTCAATCGAGGCGACGCACGGCATCACCACCGGCATCTCCGCCGCCGACCGCGCCCGGACCGTCCGCCTCGCCGCCGATCCCGCCACCGATCCGGCGGAGATCAGCACGCCGGGCCATATCTTCCCGCTGCGCGCCCATCCGGGCGGCGTGCTGGCGCGTGACGGCCATACGGAAGGCTCGATCGCCCTCGCCCGTCTGGCTGGGCTGGAGCCCGCCGCCGTCATCTGCGAGGTGATGCGCGAAGACGGCGCGATGGCGCGCCTGCCCGAGCTGCGCCGTCTCGCCGCGACGCATGACCTGCCCGTCATCAGCATCGCCGAGATCGTCGCCCATCTCCGCGCGACCACACAGACGCGGGCCGTGTCGGTCGCGGCGGCAAGGGCCGCCGTCCTTCCCGTGGCGGAGGCGGCGCTTCCCACCGCGTTCGGCGGCAACGATCTGCGCATCCATGCCTTTCGCGCGCCGGACGGCACGGAACATGTGGCGCTCGTCAAGGGCGATCCGGCGCTCGGCACGCCGCTGGTGCGGCTGCATTCGGAATGCGTGACGGGCGACGCTCTGGGGTCGCTGCGTTGTGATTGCGGCGCGCAACTGCGCGAGGCGCTGCACCGGATCGGCGCGGCGGAGAGCGGCGTGCTGGTCTATCTGCGCGGTCACGAGGGGCGCGGCATCGGGCTGGGCAACAAGATCCGCGCCTATGAGTTGCAGGATGCCGGGCTGGACACGGTGGACGCCAATCTCGCCCTCGGCCTGCCCGCCGAGGCGCGGAACTGGGACGCGGGCGCGGCGATCCTGCGCGCGCTCGGCGTCACGCGGCTCGTGCTGCTGACCAACAATCCCGCCAAGACGCGCGGTCTCGCCGAAGCCGGTCTGACCGTGCTGCGCGAGGAGCGGCTGGAAACCGCCGTCACCCCTTTCAACCACGCCTATCTCCACACCAAGCGCACGCGCATGGGCCATGTCCTGGCCGAAACCGCGCCCCGCCCTTCAATCCTGTCGATGAAAGAAACGGCATGAGCCTGCACAGTCCGGTCGCCCCCGACCTCGTTCTTTCCCCCGCGCCGCGTCTGGCGATGCTGGTCAGCCGGTTCAACACCGGAATCACGCACGGGCTGCGTGACGGCGCGCTGGCATGGCTCGCCGAGCGCGGCATCGCGGATGTCACGATCTACGATGCGCCCGGTGCGTTTGAACTGCCGCTCATGGCGCAGGCGCTGGCGCGGTCGCGGCGTTTCGAGGGGGTGATCTGCCTCGGCTGCGTCATCAAGGGCGACACCGCGCATTTCGAGTTCATCAGCCTCGGCGCGACGATGGGCATCATGCAGGCCCAGCTCGAAACCGGCGTGCCCGTCGCCTTCGGCGTGCTGACCACCTATACTGAGGATCAGGCCGTCGCCCGCTCCCGCGCCGACGCCCATAACAAGGGCCGCGAGGCGGCGGCGGCCTGCGTCGAGACGCTCGCCTTCCTGCGCGAGGTCGCCCGTCCCGCCTGATCCGGTCCGGCATCCCCTCTTAAAATTTTTATCAAGGATGTCCAGGGGATGACTGCCCTTTGGCGGGCGCGGGGCCGGGCCCCGCGTCTCAACCCGTCCCACCGTCCGCCACGAAACGCCGGAATTCGAACCGGGACGCTCCACAATGCGGCCGACCCTGTTTCCAAAATCGGGAACAATGCTTTAAACCGGGATTTTCCCGCCCGATGTGGTCCGCTTTGCGGACCCTCCGCCCCGTCGGCGGGCTCCACGGTTCAGGTCGCACCCAACCCTCATGCTCTCTTCCCTCATCAGCAAGATCGTCATGCTCTGCGCCCGCAAGGCGTGGGTCGTCCTGGCTCTCTTCACCCTGTTCGGCGCGGGGGCGATTTTCGCCAGCGCCACGCTGCTGGGGGTCACGACCGACACGGACAAGATGTTCTCGTCCTCCCTGCCGTGGAAGAAACGCAACGACGAGTTGTCGAAGCTCTTCCCGCAGACAGACGGCACGCTGGTCGCCGTCATCCGCTCCGACATCCCGGAGCAGGGACGCGCCACCGCGCGGGCGCTCGCGGCGGCGCTGTCCAGGGATCACGCGCATTTCACCTCCGTGCGCCTGCCGGACGACAACGCCTTCCTCACCAATCACGCCCTGCTCTATCTCGACAAGCCGAAACTCGAAACTCTGCTGAACAGCATCATCGCGGCGCAACCCTTCCTCGGCACGCTGGCCGCCGATCCGTCGGCGCGCGGCCTGTTCTCGGCGCTCGGGCTGATCGGCGAGGGCATACAGACCGGCAACGGGACGCCCGACAGCTTCCGGCCGGAGCTGGAAGGCTTCGCGAAGGCGCTGCATGAGGCGGCCTCCGGCCATCCGAAGGATCTCTCCTGGCAGAACCTGCTGGCCGGGCAGTTGAGTTCGCTGGGCACGGGCTACGTCTTCGTCATCGCCAAGCCGATCCTCAACTACAACATGCTGCAACCCGGCGGCGCGGCGGCGGCGGCCATGCACGCCGTCATCAGCCAGCTTCCTTTCGTGAAGAGCGGCAATGCCGTGGTGATGATCACCGGCGAGGTGCAGTTGAACGACGAGGAGTTCGCCACGGTCGCCAACGGCATGGCGCTGGGCCTCATCACGTCGCTCGTGCTGGTGGCGCTCTGGCTCGCCCTTGCCGTCCATTCGCCGCGCGTCATCTTCCCCATCCTCGTCACCCTCGTCACCGGGTTGCTGCTGACCACCGGCTTCGCGGCGGTCATGGTGCGGACGCTCAACCTCATCTCCATCGCCTTCGCCATTCTCTTCATCGGCATAGCGGTGGATTTCGCCATCCAGTTCTGCGTGCGGCTGCGCGGCCAGCGTCTGCCGGACGGCCGGCCGATGCCGCTGGACGACGCGCTCGCCCGCACGGGCTACGAGACCGGCCATCAGATTCTCATCGCCGCCCTCGCCACGGCCACCGGCTTCCTCGCCTTCGTGCCGACCAATTTCGTCGGCGTCGCGCAGCTCGGGCTGATCGCGGGCGTGGGGATGCTGATCGCCTTCATCTCCACCATCACCCTGCTGCCCGCCCTGCTGCATCTCTGCCGCGCCGATCTCGGCAAGCGCGCGCCCGGCTTCGCCAGGGCGGCGGGACTGGACCATTTCCTGCGCGAGCATCGCCGCCCGGTCCTGGCGGTGTTCGTGATTCTCGGCCTCGCCGGGGCGGGGCTGGTGCCCACGCTGGGCTTCGATGCCGACCCGCTGCATACCAAGAATCCGCATTCCGAAGGCATGCGCGCCCTCGCGCTGCTGGAGAAAGACCCGCGATCCTCGCCCTATACCGCCGATCTTCTGGTGCCGAATCTCGACGTGGCGCGGACGGAAGCCGCGAAGCTGGCCAGATTGCCCAGCGTGGAGATGGTGCTCTGGCTCGGCTCCTTCGTGCCCGACGACCAGAAGGACAAGCTGGCCATGGTGGCGGACGCCGCGTCGCTGCTCCTGCCCACGCTGATCGTGCCGCAGCCCGCCGCCCCGCCCGATGCCGACGCCCTGCGCGAGGCCGCGAAGCAGGCCGCCGCAAAGCTCACGCCCGCGCTTGCCAAGCTGCCGCCGAACGATCCGCTGCGCGAGATCACGGCCTCGCTCGTCATGCTGTCGACCGCGCCGGACGCCACCGTTCTGGCGGCGAACGCGGCGCTGACGCGGTTCCTGCCCGAACAGCTCGCGGAGTTGCAGCGCATCCTGCGGCCGACGCCGGTGACGCTGCACTCCATTCCGCCTGAGATCGCCGCGCAGTATGCCCTGCCGGACGGGCGGGCGAAGCTGAGCATCTATCCGAAGGGCCATCTCTCGGACAACAAGGTGCTGGGACGCTTCCTGAGGGAGGTCCAGTCGGTCGATCCGAATGCGGGCGGTCCGGCGCTGGAAATCTTCGAGAGCGCGCGGACCCTCGTTCATGCCTTCACCACCGCTGCGGTTTCGGCGCTGGCAATGATCGCGATCATCCTCTTCGCCGCCCTGCGCCGCCTGCTGGACATGGCGCTCGTGATGGCCCCGCTCGTGCTTTCGGCCCTGCTCACGGTCATCATGATCGTCACGATTCCGGAGACGCTCAACTACGCGAACATCATCGCCCTGCCCCTGCTGCTCGGCGTCGGCGTCTCGTTCAACATCTACTTCGTGATGAACTGGCGCGCCGGCGTGCGCGGCCCTCTCACCTCCCCCACCGCCCGCGCCGTGCTGTTCTCGGCGCTGACCACGGGCACGGCCTTCGGCTCGCTCGCCGCCTCGCACCATCCCGGCACGGCCAGCATGGGACGCCTGTTGCTGATCTCGCTCGGCTGCACGCTCATCGCCACGCTGATCTTCATCCCCGCCCTCCTGCCGAAGCGGGACATCGACCCGGAGTGAGGGACCCGGAGTGAGGAGAGAAACGCCGCTCCGGCATTGCGTCTCCATTTCGATCAATCCCGGGCAAGGTCTGGCATCACTTCAGGAGAAGCCGCTCCATGCCGAGATGCAGCCGGGCCGGGGGCATGGCTGAAAAACGCTCGTTTTTGCCATCGACGGTCCGCAGCGAGCGCGAAGACCGATCTCCCCACGAACGGTCCGTTACTTTTTTCGCTTGCAGGGTCTCTGCCGTGTCGGTCAAGTTCTTCCCGCAGGAACGAACCGTCCGGTTCGTTGCGCGCTGAAGCTTTCCCGGTTTCTGGACGGCAAAACACCATGTCTGATTTTTCCCTGCGACGCCTTGTCGCCCTTCCGCTGCTCGCAGCGGGACTCGTTCTCCCCGGCCTCCCGCGCGCGGCGATCGAGGAACCGCGCGTGACCTTCGCCCTGCGCGAAGTGGGCGGCGGGATCGGCTATGAATGGGGGCAGGGGACGCTGACCTATATGGGCAAGTCCTACCCGTTCCGGATCGCGGGCGGCGGGATCGGCTCGCTCGGCTATGTGCGGGTCAAGGCCGACGGCCACGTGGCCGATCTCGGGAAAATCACCGATTTCAACGGCTCGTACTGGCAGGCCGGGGCCGACGCCGCCGTCTGGCGCGGAGCGGGTTACGCGGCCTTCGAGAACCAGAAGGGCGTGCATCTCTACGTGCATATGACCATGCGCGGCGCGCATCTCGGCGCGTCCATCCTCAAGCTCAGCGTCACCCTGCTCCCGCCGCCCGCCAGCGGTTCCGCGCCGCAGTGACGCTGGACTGGCGCGTCGCAAGCGCGGCGCTCGGCGTCTGCCTCCAGATCAGCTTCATCGTCCGCGCCCTGCTGCGGCCTCACCGCCAGCCCGCGTCCCGCGTGGCATGGATCGCGATCATCGCCGCCCTGCCGTTTCTCGGCTGTGTGGCCTATCTGATGCTGGGCGAGACCAATCTCGGGCGCAAGCGCGTGGCCCGCATCCAAGAGGCGATGCGCCTGCTCCCCGTCCCCGGCAAGGCGACGGCGGTCGGCGCGGACGCGCTGGTCGACGCGGAGGCGATGTTCGATCTCCCGCCGCGCCTCGCACCGCTCTTCAAGGTCGGGCAATCCGCGTCCGGCTACCCGCCCATGCCCGGCAACACCGCCGAACTCGCCCCCGATTCCGACACTGCGATCGCCCGTCTGGTCGAGGATATCGACGCCGCGCTCGAACACGTCCACATCGCCTTCTATATCTGGCTGCCGGACCGGAACGGGCTGGAGGTCGTCGAGGCGGTCAAGCGCGCGGCGGCGCGGGGCGTGACCTGCCGGATCATGGCGGACGATCTCGGCTCGCGCTATCTCATCCGCACGCCGCACTGGCGCGCCATGGCCGATGCGGGCGCCCGTCTCGTCCGTGCCCTGCCGCTGGGCAGTCCGCTGCTCTGGCCGCTCCATGGCAGGCTGGACATGCGCGATCACCGCAAGATCGTGGTGATCGACAATCACCTGACCTGGTGCGGAAGCCAGAACTGTGCCGATCCCGCCTTCCGCATCAAGGCGAAATACGCGCCCTGGGTCGATCTCTTCGCGCGGTTCGAGGGGCCGGTGGTGTTGCAAAACCAGCATCTCTTCGCGACGGACTGGATGGCGCATACGGAGGAATCGCTCGTCCCTCTCCTCGCCTGCGCCCATGTGCCGGAGCGGCCCGGCTTCGTGGCGCAGGTGATCGGCACGAGCGCGGCCCGGCGCTACGCCGCCATGCCGGAGACCTTCGTCTCCCTCATGCATGCGGCGGCGGAGGAACTGACGATCACCACGCCCTATTACGTGCCGGACGAGGCGATCCAGTTCGCGCTGGTCGCCACGGCGCGGCGTGGCGTCCGCGTCACGCTGACCATGCCCCGGCGCAACGATTCATGGATCGTGGCCGGGGCGAGCCGCAGCTATTACCGCGAACTGCTCAATGCCGGAGTGGAAATCCGGGAATACCCGCTGGGGCTGCTGCACACCAAGGCGCTGACGGTGGACGGGCGCATGACGCTGATCGGCTCGGCGAACATGGACCGCCGGAGCTTCGACCTGAATTTCGAGAACAATATCCTGCTGGCGGACCGCGATTTCACCGCCCAGATCCGCGCCCGGCAACAGCGCTACATGGATGTCTCGATCCGCATCACGTTGGAAGAGGTCGATGCCTGGCCGCGCCACCGCGTGTTGTGGAACAACGTGCTGGCGATGATCGGGCCGGTTCTCTAAGCGGCTGTCTCGAAAGTTGTTGTGTCATAGAGGCGATGCTCCCGGGGCTCTGCCCCGAACCCTGCCAAAGGGCGGCCGCCCTTTGGAAACCCTCTGATTGAATTTATTGGAATGCATGGGGTGAAGGGGGTTTTGCCCTACCGGGTGCAGGGCAGCGCCCCGCATCGGTGCGGGTCGCGACTTCTGAAACAGTCTCTAACAGGCTGTCGGATTGGGGTACCTTCCTCTGGCGCTTTGCGGTAAGCTTTCAGGATGAGCAGCTTCATCCCGTTTGACCGATCGCAGCCGTATCTTCTGCCGCCGGATCTGAAATCATGGCTGCCGGCGGACGATGTGGCGCATTTCATCGTGGCGGCGGTGGAGCGGGTGCCGCTGGGGGCATTTTCAGTGCCTCGGCGGACTGGCGGCAAGGCGTATTCTCATCGCGCCGGATCGAACGGGCGACGCATCGTGACATCGGCATGCGCTTTGTGGCGGCGAACCTGCATCCTGACCATGACACGATCTCGACGTTCCGGCGCGGCAACCGTGCGGCGATCGAGGCGGCCTTCCTGCATGTGCTGGAGTTGGCACGCGAGACGGGGCTGATGCGGCTGGGCACGGTGTCGATCGACGGCACGAAGATCGATGCCAACGCCTCGAAATACCGTTCCATCCGTTATGATCGCGCGAAAGACCTCCGCGAGAAACTGGCCACCGACATCGCCGCCCTGATGGAGCGGGCGGATGCGGCGGATGCGACCGAGATGGATCACCAGGCCTTGCCGGATGAGCTGGCCCGCCGGGAGGCGGAAGCCCGCAAGCAGGCCGAGGCCGCCCGGCCCGACTATGAACGCAGGAAAGCGGCCTTTGATGCGAAGCGGGGACGGCGCGGCCGCCCGCCGAAAGAACCGGACGATGAACCGCTACCCGACCGGCAGATCAACCTGACCGACCCGGACAGCAAGCTGATGCGCCGTTCCGACGCGCATGAATACCGGCAAGCCTGCAACGCCCAGGCCGTGGTGTGCGCCGAGGGCCGCCAGTTGATCGTGGAAAAGGGGATCGTTGCAACCACGGCCGACGCGCCCAGCTTTGCCGACATGATCCTGGGCATGGAGGGAAGGATCGGCCTGCCGCGAACCGTCCTCGCCGATACGGGCTTTGCCAGCCGCAAGGCCGTCGAAACAGTGCAGGCCAGGGGCGTGGACCCGCTGGTTGCCATCGGACGCCCCGTGGATCGGCGCTCTTATGACTTCCGGCCAGAGCCATCACCCAGGGAGCCGCTTCGGATCACCGAGCCCTGGCGCCTGAAAATGAAAGCCAGGCTGCAACAGGACCCGGCAAAAACCCTCTACGCCTTACGCAGGCAGACCGTCGAACCGGTCTTCGGCATCATCAAGAGCGCCATGGGCTTCACCCGATTCCACCTCCGGGGCCTCGCAAACGTCGCAACAGAATGGACCCTCGTCGCCCTCGCCTATAACTGCCGCAGGATCGCGCGACTGTCCGCCGCATGAACGCCCTCGCCTACCTCACTCATCACGACAGCAGAGCCCAACCCGACAGCCTGCTAAGCGGCTGGCTGAAGATATGCCTCATGGATTTACGCGGCGTCATGGAGACGATTCTCTCTATCGTCACGACCGGCTGCCAATGGCGGCGACCAGCAGGCGCACTCTCAGTGAATCGCCAGACGGCGGAACAACTGGACTTTCAGGACGTCGAGCAGGATCATATACGCGGCGATGACAGCCAGAAGCGATATCAGGACTGTCAGCCCGACCGGCGCCATGAAAATCCCGGTGGCGGCCATGGCGGTCACGACAACGAGATCGGCGACCGAACTCACGGCCAGCCAACGGCTCGGGCGCGACCGCCAGAACGGGCCTCGTTCGCGCACCAGATAGACGGTCCCCTGCCCCGTCGCCACGAGCATGACGAAAACAAGCGTCTGCAATTCCGCGACCGGCAGCCTGAGCACGTCGCGCCCGACATAAAGAACCGCGAAGGAAAGAAACAGTAAGGCCGCCGCCAGCAAACTGCCGGTCAGCATCAGCATCCGCACGTTCCATCGATCCGGGCTGGAAGAAAAACCGACATTATCGGTCGCGATCGACATCGTGACGAAGTCGTTGGCGAACAGCAGAAGCACGATCAGCAGCGGCGTGATCACGAAACTATGCGTCAACATGACACCGAAGGTCATGAAGACCGCAATCTGCAGGGTCTTCGTGATCTTGTTGATCGTATAGGTCAGCATCCGCTGATAGATACGGCGGCTGATACGTACCGCGGTCAGCATTTCCGTCAGTCCCGGCGCCGTGAGCACCACGCCGGCGGCTGCGCGGGCCACATCCGTCGCGCCGGAAACAGCGATGCCGACATCCGCCTGCTTCAGGGCGGGCGCATCGTTGACGCCATCGCCCGTCATGCCGACCACATGGCCTGCCGACTGGAGCAGCCGGATCAGGCGAATCTTGTGCTCCGGATAGACGCGGGCGTAGACGCCGTTGTCCAGCGCGTGACTGCCGTCGACGTGATCGAGCGCATCCGCCGCCGCGACCGGCCCCTCGATACCGACCTGCCGGGCGACGGCCACAGCGGTGGCGGCATTGTCTCCCGTCACCATGATGACGCGAATTCCGAGTTCCTTGAGCCCCTTCACCAGAGTCGCCGAATCGCTTCGCGGCGGGTCTTTCAGCCCGATCAGCCCTGCCAGGCTCATGCTCGCGCGGCTCGTCCCGTGCGCCACGGCGAGCACCCGCATACCCGATGACGCCAGCCTGTCGATCTCGGCCGAGATGTCGGGCGCCGTCCCGATCAATGTCGAGACGGCCTGGAAGGCGCCTTTGGCGACGCATAATTCGCCGCCGGCTTCGCGATAGCGGCTGAGCGAGTAGCGGTTTGCCGGATCGAACGGGACGAATTCGAGCCGCTCCGGCAGTGGCGTGGCGAGCAGGCCGCCTGCGGTTGCGGCGCTCAAAATGGCCAGGTCAATCGAATCCTGCGTAGCGGGATCGCACGCCAGGGCCGCCAGCCGCACCAGTTCGTCGTCCGACGCGGCGTCGAAGCGCATTTTCGCCGCCAGCGTCATCTGATTTTCCGTCAGCGTGCCGGTCTTGTCGGTACACAGCACGTCCATGCCGGCCGCCTCCTCGATGGCGGAGAGTCGGGTCAACAACACGCCGGAACGCGTCAATTCGGCGGCGCCGAGCGCGGTCGCCAGCGTGAAGGTCGTCGGCAGCGCCACCGGCACCGAGGCGACCAGCAGGATCAGCGCGAAGGGCAGCACGTCCCGAAGCGGCATCTCGGCCAGGGCGGCATATGTCAGCAGCGCCGCGATCAGCACGATGTCGATGCCGATGAGAACGCGGACGATCTTGAAGATCGTCACCGACAGATGGCTCGTCGCGTGCGCGGTGCGGACCAGCTCGGCCGTCTTGCCGAAATAGGTCCGGGTTCCGGTGGCCGTCACCTCGCCCGTCGCCTCGCCGCGCCGCACGACCGCCGCCGCATAGGCCGTCGCACCGACACCGGCCTCCACGGCGATCGATTCACCCGTCAGGGCGGATTGATCGAGCAGAATGCCGCCCTCGACGATCTTGACGTCGGCCGGCGAGAGATCGCCCATGCGCAGATGCACGATATCGCCCGGCACGAGGCAGGCGGTGGACACTGAACGCCATGCGCCGTCCCGCCGGACGCGCGCCTCCGCTGTCAGCCGGTGCCGCAACAGCTCAAGCGCCTTGTCCGCGCGGTCTTCCTTCATGAGGCTGACCAGCGCATTGACGCTGAGCAACGCGGCGATGACCGCCGCCTCCACGTTCTTGCCGAGCAGAAGCTGGAGCAGAATCGTCATTTCCAGCATCCAGGGAATCGGTCCCCAGAACTTGCCCAGGAACGTCACAAGCGGACGGCGTCGCCGCTCGGGAATCTCGTTCGGTCCGTATTGCCGAAGGCGGTGCTGCGCCTCGGCCTCGGTCAGGCCGGAGAGGCCGTGACCATTTTCGACACGTGCTGACGACTCGTCCAACTCCGCCGCTCCTTCACCCCGGGCACGCCGCCAAGACGCCGCCGAACCTGCGGGGGTCGTTCTCAGTCGAGCCTCTCCCGCGGGGCGCGGCTCTCTCACTTGCGCGCCTGTCATTCTTTTCGGATGGCAGGCAGCGGAGCGGGCGGTCTCGAACACATGATCGGACCGACAGGGACAGGATGAACCGGGCGACCCCGGCAATGCAAGGCGGTCCACGGCGATTCAACCACGGCCTCGATCACGGCACAGGGCGCGGCCTTTCATCGACGTAACGCCGACAGACTCACACCGTTCGCACGTCCCGAACGTTCCCGGGAAATCATTCCGTTGGAACGAACAGTATAGTAGGATAAGAACAACGAGCGGGACCATCCGGGGAGCAGAATCGTCCATGCAGAACATGCGTGACATCGCGATGACCCGCCGCCGACATGAAGCGGGTTTCCGCCGCGCGCTCGCCCGGTCTGCCGGCGCGCCGACGGGGCAAGAGACCGTCGCATGATTGAACGCTACTCAGATCATGCGGCAAACGAGCGGACCTTTCTCGCCTGGATTCGTACCGCTCTGGCGCTGGTGGCCTTCGGCTGCGTGCTCGCGAAATTCGACATCTTCCTGCGTCTGGTCGTCGCGGAGCATCCGTCTCCACAGCATCCGCCCATCGGTTCGACCTCCTGGATCGGCATCATGGCCGTCTGCTCGGGGCTTGCGGTGCTTCCCGCGGCCTGGCTGCGCTTTCGCAAGGTCCGCTCCGCCCTTAAAGGGGATGCACCCGCGAGCATCGCCCTGCCAGGGCTGGAGGGCTGGCTGACGGGCGCGCTTTTCCTCTTCGGCCTTGCGGTCCTGGTGGCTCTGATCCGCGCGATCGCGGCATGACGCTGGAGCAGCTCCGCATCTTCGTCGCTGTGGCCGAGCGGGAGCACGTCACGCGCGCGGCGGACCATCTCCATTTGACGCAATCGGCGGTCAGCTCCGCGGTCACGGTGCTGGAAAGGGAATTCCAGATCGCCCTGTTCGACCGTATCGGCAGACGAATTGCGTTGACACAGGCGGGTCACACCTTGCTGGCCGAAGCGCGCGCGGTTCTGCAACGCGCGGACGCGACGCGCGAAAGGCTGACCGATCTGCGCACGCTCCGCGGCGGCGTGCTGCATGTCCATGCCAGCCACACGATCGCCAGCTATTGGCTGCCTGCCCGCCTCAACGACTTTCATGAACGTCATCCGGGGATCGACCTCAAGGTCACGATCGCCAACACGCGCGACATCTGCCTGATGATCCGCTCGGGCGACGCCTCGCTGGGTCTGGTGGAAGATGCGGTCACGGACGCCGAACTCGCGAGCGAGACCGTCGCAACGGACCGGCTTCTTCTCGTCGTCGGCCCCCGTCACCCCTGGGCCGCAAAGCCGCCGGAAGCGGGCGGTCTCGGTGAAAGCATGTGGGTACTGCGTGAACCGGGTTCCGGAACCCGCTCGTCCTTCGAAAATGCGTTGAAGCACAGCGGGGTGGCCTTTTCGACGCTGCCGGTGATGATGGAGATCGCGTCGAACGAGGCCGTCGCCAGCGCCGTCGAGACGGGGCTGGCCGCAACGGTCCTGTCGGCGAGCGTCGTGGCGGGACGGCTCGAAGCCGGTCTCCTGCATCACGTTCCTTTCCCGTTCCCCGACCGGGAATTCCTTCTGGTCCGGCATCCGCGTCGTCAGCTTTCGCCCGGCGAGGCGGCTTTCATGTCGCTGCTTCTGGATTCTCCGTCGACGCACCGAGCCGCGATCGGTCAGGCGGTTCCGGAGTCCGGCCGTGAAAACGTGCCGCCCACGAGGTCTCGTCCCGATGAAGGATCACGACACTAGATGTTTAGTCCCGTGGTTTGATGGTGCATTCTTCTCGCTGGAATGGAAGGAAGCGCTATGGGCCAGGTTCACCACGGAAGCGCCACGACGA
>NZ_SLZN01000014.1 GCF_004346035.1 Acidomonas methanolica
CCATGTTCGGAAGAGCAGGCTTCGAACTCCTCAGGGCGCGTGTCCTTCAGCCCGCATAATCAAAAAACATCATCACGAAAAGTGCGGAAGAACCCGTTTTCCTCATAATCCAAAACGACGGCGGCATGCGGCTGGACGCCCGCAGTACCCTGTCCGGACTGGCCGGAAGGCGCTACGGGGTAGGCGCCCATTTCCTGACTTTTCGCATCCGGCGCGGTGTTTTGCCCAGCGTCCGCCGCCTCGTCCGTTATCGCCGCGGCGATGCTGGCAAGGATGGCCGCGTTCGCCGGCGTCGTCATGATCGCCGTATCGGATGACAGGAACCGCATGCCGGGCATCGCCGTCCCGCCTGTGCCCGGGACGGGCGGCATCGTCATGGTCGCGGCAGAGGCTGCCGGCGTGAACAGCGCCATCAAAGTCCGCAGATCGGTGGAGTGGGCCTGATAATCGTATTCGGCATGGCGTGGCGTCACCGATGTTCCACTGCCACCCGCGAGAAGCGCCAAGTAGGGGTCGGACGACGGGGATGAGGAAGACGACGCGACGAGGCCGGAGAGGTGCGTCTGGGTGCCGGGCACTGGGGGCAGGAGGTGTGTGCCGGCGGAGTCAGGCGCCAGGCCTGCTGGAACAAGTATCGTCGGGTCGGGCACTATGACTTATCCTTGCGAAGCGTATCACAACGTAAGCAGGAATAAATTATCGTTTAGTTTTGTCAATCTACACCAGCCAGGACGGCCAATCCTTTTCCGCGGCTCTGTCACAGAATTTGGCCACGTGACGTGACGATGTGTATGGATGCTGCTGTTTATTGGACAGCATGCGTGAGTGGAATTGCGAGTCGATCGCGGCAACGCCCTGCGCCACACGCGACCCGCAATTTCGCCCAGACCCTCCCGCAGAAGCCGGCGCACCGCCTCCTTCTTTCGGCGACGCGACATCCGGCCGCCATGCCCAGGCCGTTTTGCCTCGATCTTCAGATCGTTCGTCATCCTGACATTTCCGCACATTCCTCACGTGCTTATCGGGAGTCTCAGAAGACCAGGAGGCCGGAGAGTGGGGAATACCTATAAGAGACATAAAATAAAACTGATATTACAATTCCGTACTATCGGATATGGATAACTCCCCAACAGGCATCATTGAATGAGAAATAATGGTGCCCAACCTGCTTCCGGAGTAGTACACATGACAAAAAAGAGAAAGGTCGTTGCATTTATACTATGCGGAACGATCCTTGGTTCGGTGAGCCCTCACGCGCTCGCAGATGGAATCGAAAAACCGAACCAGTTTTACTGGCCCACGAGCCTCGATCTGGGGCCACTCCGTTTTCATAATGTGGAGTCAAATCCTTATGGCGCCGACTACCAGCGCGAGTATCACAAGAAGTTTTCGACGCTGAACCTCGCCGAAGTCCGCGCGGATATCCTCAAGGTCATTACCACGTCGCAGGACTGGTGGCCGGCGGATTACGGCAATTATGGACCGTTCTTCATTCGTATGGCGTGGCATAACGCGGGAACCTATCGCACTCTCGATGGACGTGGCGGAGAGGAAGGCGCGCAACAGCGTTTCGCCGAGCTCAATAGCTGGCCCGACAACGCGAGTCTGGACAAGGCGCGGCGCCTGCTGTGGCCGGTGAAGCAGAAATATGGCGAAAAACTCTCATGGGGCGATCTGATCGTTCTGACGGGTGATGTCGCGCTGACCTCCATGGGGTTCAAGACGCTCGGCTTCGTGGGCGGACGCCCGGACGACTGGCAATCCGAACTGGTCTATTGGGGGCCAGGCACGACGTTTTTCCCGAGCAAGTCCGCCATTCAAGGCAAGTTCGATGCGCACGGCGAGGCGCACCTCGAAAAGCCGCTGGGCGCCACGAACAAGGGGCTGATCTACGTCAACCCCGAAGGGCCCGGCGGCGTTCCCGATCCGGCTGCGGCGGCCAAGATGATCCGCCTCGCATTCGGTCGCATGGCGATGGACGACGAAGAGACGGTCGCGCTGATCGCCGGCGGCCACACCTTCGGCAAGGCTCATGGCGCGGCCCCGTCAAGCTGCGTCGGCCCGGCGCCGGAAGCCGCCCCGGTCGAGCAGCAGGGTCTCGGCTGGAAGAACAACTGCGTCAAGAGCCCGTTGAAGGCGACGGACGCGATCACCAGCGGCCTCGAAGGCGCATGGTCGTCCGATCCGATCCACTTCACCAGTCAGTATCTCGTCAATCTGCTGGCTTATGACTGGGTCCAGACGAAGAGTCCGGCAGGGGCCACGCAGTGGGTGCCCAAGAATGCGGCGAACGTCGTTCCCGATGCGAGCGAACCGACCAACCGTGCAAAAATGCACCCGCTGATGATGTTCACCACCGATATCGCCCTAAAGACGGACCCCGCCTATCGCGCCATCATCGAGCGCTGGGCCAAGAACCCAAAAGAGTTCGCCGATGCGTTCGCGCGCGCCTGGTTCAAGCTCGTCGTGCGCGACATGGGGCCGCAATCGCGCTATTTCGGGTCTGAAATGCCGTCGCAGACGTTCCTCTGGCAGGATCCCCTGCCGAAGGCAGAATACGCGCAGATCAATCAGGCGGATATTGCGATCCTGAAGTCTGCCATCGCCGCGTCCGGCCTGTCGAACCGAGAGATGATCAAGACGGCATGGGCGGCCGCGGCCTCGCACCGCACGACGGACCATCGCGGCGGCGCCAATGGTGCCCGCGTCGCTCTGGAGCCTCAAGACAACTGGGCCGTGAACGATCCGGAGGAACTGAAGGGCGTTCTGGCCAAACTCAAAGCTGTGAAGGATCACTTCAACGCGGGCCAGCATGGCGGACGTCAGGTTTCCCTTGCCGATGTGATCGTTCTGGCAGGCAATGTCGGTCTCGAAGCGGCGGCACATCAGGCCGGTGTGACCATCCACGTTCCCTTTGCTCCGGGCCGCGTCGACGCGACGCAGGCGCAGACGGACGTCGCTTCCTTCGCCGTGCTTGAGCCGACCGCGGACGCGTTCCGTAACTACTACCGCAGCGTGCCGGACGAAAAGTCGCCGACTGAAGCGCTGGTCGATCGTGCCAGCACGCTCGATCTCACGATCCCGGAGATGACGGTTCTCCTCGGTGGCATGCGCTCGCTCGATGTCAATGCCGGTCACTCTCCGAACGGTGTTCTCACCAACCGTCCGGGCCAACTGACCAACGACTTCCTCGTCAATGTCCTGAGCATGGACACGCGCTGGGAGAAGGCGGCCGATCAGCAGGGTGTTTATGAGGGCTTCGACCGCAAGACCGGCGCGAAACGCTGGACGGCGACGGATGTCGATCTGGTGTTCGGCGCGAACTCCGAACTGCGCGCCACCGCCGAGGCCTATGCCTCCGCGGACTCGCAGCAGAAGTTCTACAGCGATTTCGTAAAGGCCTGGACCAAGGTCATGACGCTCGATCGCTTCGATCTTCAGCGCTGAGGCCGATCGCAATATCCCGTCGCCGTGCCGGCGACGGGATCACAGGAGTGTAGCCCTGCGCGCTTCAGAGCGTTTTGGGCGGTCGATCTGGAGACGATGGGAGCAGATACCATCGTCGAAGCCGCGTCGAGACGAAAATGCACGGTATCAAGCGTCTCGGGCAGCGTCTGACGGCACGGGATTTCGACCGTCAGATCGCCGAACTTCTCGTCCGTATCGCCATCCTCAATCGATTTACAACGCCCGGAACCCGCTCACACACGCCGTCAGGTAAATAATAGACAATCCCGGCGCTCAACACGCTCAATTAACGAATTGTGCAACAAAGCCGTGCCAGCACGCCGCAGAGTGCCGCAAGCCATATCGGTTTCCGGTGCGCCGCCGACGCGGCCGCCTGCACCGGAGAACATGAGAAAAACCGCAATATGAAAAGGACCGGTCCCGATTTGCGGCCTGAGCATGCGATCGTGCGTCCGAAAGACTGATCGACGTCGGCAGGAGGCGTTCCCTGTTCTTTTTTCCGCATGCTGCGGAAACGGGCACCACGCCGCGACGGAAAATGTGTTCATGACCGTGCAAGGAGGTAAGTCAGTGACGAAGAGGCCATCATGACACCTGTCTTTCGCGCTTCCCCACTCCTTGCCGTCACGCTGTTTGCCATACCGGCAGCGGCGCAATCGCTCCCCGGCTCCGCGACTGCCGCGCCCGCACAGGGCGTTACGAGCGCACAGTTTATCGCCCATCACGTGGATCATTTCATGGCGGCCGACAAGGACGGCGACGGGAAGGTCAGTCTTTCGGAACTGGAAGCGTCTGGTCGCGGCAAGCATAAGGTCGCTCGTCTGTTCCAGCAGATGGATGCCAATCACGACGGGTTTGTGGATCGGAACGAGGCGCAGGCCTATTTCGCACAGCGTTTTCAGCATCTCGACCGGAATGGCGACGGCGTTCTGGAACCGGACGAACGACATCCGGCAAAGGGCGCCAGTGCGCGTGCCGAACCGGCAACGGTCGGGCCCTGATCCTTTGCGCCCCAACATGGGCCATGCGGACGAAACCGCCTGATGGAGGTCCGAGATCCTGATGTGGAACTTCTCCGGCAGGTCGCTCAGGGGGACGAACGGGCAGCGCGGCGGCTTGTGGCTGCCAGGTTGCCGCGCGTCCTCGCCTTCGCAACACGGGTTCTGGGCGAACGGAGTGATGCCGAGGACGTCGCCCAGGAGGTCTTTCTCCGCGTCTGGCGCCATGCGGGCCGCTGGCGTGCCGGAACGGCGCGCTTCGACACCTGGTTGCACACGGTGACCCTCAACCTGTGCCGGGACCGGATCCGCCGGCGTCGTGAGACACTGATCGCGGAACCGCCCGATCTTCCCGATCCGACCCCGGACGCACAGGCCCGGATGGAGGCGGCGGCCGGCGCGCGGTCCGTCGCAACGGCGATAGCGTCTCTGCCGGAACGTCAAAAGCTGGCGATTATCCTCGTCCATTACCAGGAGATGTCCAATATCGAAGCCGCGACTATCATGTCTGTCAGCGTCGAGGCTCTGGAAAGCCTGCTTTCCCGCGGTCGACGTACCTTGCGACACAGTCTCACCGGGGAGGAAAGACGTCATGACTGAACCATTGTCTCTCGCACGTTTCGCCGAACTGGCGGAGACTTATGGCGCACTTGCCCGCTGGCCGCAGGCCGAGCGCGACGCCGGCCGGGAGATGGCCGACACGCCGGAAGCGGCGGCGTTTCTGGCACGGGCGGCGGCGCTCGACGACCTGCTCGATCAATGGGCGGTCGCGCCTCCGGACGCGTCTTTGCGCGAGGCGATCATGGCTGGCCATCTCCGCCCGCTGCGCCGTCGCATCCGGGTGTGGTGGTCGGCGGTCGGTCTGGCAAGCGCGCTGGCTGGGGCCGTGGCGGGCGTCCTCGTCGTGGAGGCCGATCCCGCAGGATATCACGCGACCGAGGACACCGCTTTTGGCAGTCTTGTCGTTCAGGAGAAGTAGATGATTTTTCGTTCGTCCCGGGTCGTCTGCGCCATTTCCATCCTGATCAATATTTTTCTGATCGTCGGGGTGATCGCAGGCGTCGCCACGCTGCACGCGGGGCGTGTCCGCCTGCGGGCGGGTGCGATGCATATCGCCGGTTCCGAATTGCCGAAAACCGAGCGGGATGCCTTCCACCGAACGCTCCGCATGGCGCGTCAGGATGCCTGGCCGCTTATCCGCGCCGACCGGCAGGCACGGCAGGAAACCGCCGATCTTTTGCAATCTCGCGACGTGGACCCGCGTGCCCTTGCGGCCGCCCTCGCCCGGCTGCGGACCGCAGACATGGCCTTGCGCGCCTTCATCGAGGATCGTGCAAGCGCCTTCATCGTCACCTTGCCGGCCGCCGATCGCGCCAGGGTCGCCGAGAACATGGAACGCAAAGGCGCCGCATCCTCGCCATGAACGCGCGACGGAAACGACGCGTCGACACGTCTAAACAACAGAGTTGTCGCATTGGATGCGATGGCGGAAACCATGGGAGGATCTTTATGAAGCAAAGCGGCATCGTGAGAGCAGCGTCCCTCGTTGCGATCATGGCGGGTGCGTTGGCGGGCTGCGCGCCGACGTCATATGCGGCGCAGGGATGCGGGATCGGGTGGCATCGCGGCCCGTATGGCAGATGTGATCCCAATCGCCCCCCGCCGCCAGTCGTGGTCGCCGCCCCGCCCGGGCCGCTGGTTGTCGCTCGGCCTCCACCGGCGATCGGGGTCTATTATCGTGGTCGCGGCTGGTGGGACGGCCATCGCTACTGGTGGCATCGCTATCGGTGGCACGGCGGCTGGCGTTACCGCTGATGTCGCAAGTCCTTTCCAAACCCGGTGCCTGAGCGAACCGCCCCTGGACTCGACCGTCTTTCAGGGGCGCTTCGGATCGGCCACCTTTACCCGAGGATATTTTTGTCGCGCCCATATGCGATCGACACTTTATTTAGCGGCAGCCGGAAAATAGCATCTTGCCATGAGCAATGGCATTAGCCTCGCCGAGGCCAGGGTGCTGATCGAAGCGTGGCGGGTGCCATTACAATACTGTGCGCCCTCACAGCAGTCTCGGTTACCACCCGCGGACCCCGGAGGCCGGCCATGGCAAAGAGGCAGTCATGCACTAACAATCAAGCCGCCCCCCCTGGCGGCCGCTCATCCGATCCGATCATCATGGTGATGGAATCACGAAACCTCCACTGACTGACGTTCCATCAGCCTCTGCGCGACCCCGGTAAGGGTTGCCCGCCTCGCTGCCTGTGAGAAGAGGGGCGCGCCAATCATGAGTTCGTCGGGCTGATGCTGTTTTATGAAAGAGGAAATGCCGGCCGCGACGACATCAGCCGTTCCTGTGAATGTATAGCGGAGGGTCCGATCAATGAGAGCTCGCTCCTGTTCATTCCATGAGACAGATCGCGGTGCCGGGAACTGTGTCGGACGTCCACGGCGCAATGCAATAAAATGCTGCTCGAGTGAGGTGGCTGCATGCTGCGCCTCAGCGGGCGTTTCTCCGATAACCGCATTGACGGCCAACATCGCATAAGGCTTCTGAAGACGTTCCGAAGGTTCAAAACGCTGGCGATAAAGCACAAGGGCGTCTTCCATCAGATCCGGTGCGAAATGACTGGCGAATGCAAACGGCAGGCCCATGATCGCCGCCAGATGCGCGGAAAACAGGGAGGACCCCAGTAGCCAGACCGGCACACTCAATCCGGCTCCCGGCACGGCAAAGACCGTCTGACCCGGTTGAGCCTCCTCGAAATAATGCAGGAGTTCGGCCACATCCTGCGGAAAACGATCGGCGGAGCCGGGATCACGCCTCAACGCCCGCATGGTCGCCTGATCTGAGCCGGGAGCACGTCCCAGTCCAAGATCGATCCGTCCGGGATAAAGGGACTCCAGTGTTCCGAACGATTCGGCGACGGCGAGCGGTGCGTGGTTGGGCAGCATGATGCCACCTGCCCCCACCCGAATGGTTTTCGTCGCCCCCGCAACATAACCGATAGCCACAGCGGTCGCTGCCGAAGCAATACCCGGCATTGCATGATGTTCAGCCAGCCAGAAACGGCGAAACCCCAGACTTTCTGCGTGCAGAGCAAGGTCCGCGCTGCGATGCAGCGCATCTGCAGCCGAACTGCCTTCATTGATGAACGCAAGATCGAGAATTGAAAGCGGAATCATGCGGGGCCCCTTTCCTGTTCGCCGGATTATTATGTGGGGTCGTCACCGCGCCATACCAGAGTGCCTATGAAAGCATAGAAAATCGCGAAGATTCGGCTTCAGGGCGTCGCACAAAGGCGTGTGCGCGCCACATTTTCAATGATCGGCTGCCCCTTTTCCATGTCACGGACAAAGAAAACGATCAGCACAGACAGTCAGAAAGCAAAACCCTCAGCCCCAAGATCAGCGGTTAAAGGACGACATGTCGTAGTTCCATCGCAAGGCGCTCGCCGACATACTCCCGATTACGCCGGGAGGTGGGAAACGCCCTGACGGCGGACAATCCGGTCAGCCAGCCCGCGCGCCAGCAACCTTGGTGCGCAGATCACGCAGTTCGTTGAAACGGGCTGTGACGTCGCGCAGGATGGCACCTATGCCTACGATCCCGCCATCCTGATCGTGCAGGATCAGGATGGTGAACTCGACCGATATGCGGCGGCCGTCGGATGTCATCGCGGGGACGGAAAGCATCTGATCTGCCGCATAACGACTTCTGCTGGTCTGAACCACCCGTTTCCATCCTTCCCAGTGCCGCGCCCGCAGTTTTTCAGGAATGATGATATCGAGTGATCGACCGATCGCCTGATCTTCCGCGAAACCGAAGATCCTTATCGCGCCGGGATTCCAGAACCGGATGATCCCTTCCGGATCGGCGGCGAGGATCGCATCGGCGCGTGTTCCAAGCAATGCCTGAGCGAGGCGTAAGGAAAAATCGACCGGTTGCGTCATGACAGGCCCTTCCGTTTATGGTCCGGAGCGGGTACGGGCGCGGAATCGCACAGAAAATCCCGAAGAACGAGCGCATGATTATGGAGAGGGTCGTGCGCCGCATAAAGAAGCGTGACCCTGCCGTTCCGTGCGAACTCCACAAGGCGGGCAATCTCGGCATTTCCGCTTGAAAGCTCCTGACGGTATCGCAGCCGGAACTCGTCCCAATGCGCCGGATCATGACCGAACCACTGACGCAGACCCGGGCTCGGGGCCACATCCTTCAGCCACAGATCCATCTTCATATCGGTTTTGCGCAGCCCGCGCGGCCAGAGCCGGTCCACCAGCACGCGCAGGCCGTCGTCGGGCGTGGCCGCATCATAGACACGCTTGAGCCTCACATCCGGAATGTCATGCTTCACCGTCATGATGCGCTCCCCGTCGCGCGGCTCGCGGCCCGCGCCTTCGCGCCGGGGACGAGCCGCCGCATCCAGCCCGGATAGACCGGCGCGAGCTTGACGAAGAAGTCCCACGCCATGATCAGCGCGCCGGCTGCGAAGACGACGTCGCCCGGCAACCGCATCCATTGCCAGAAGAGGGTCTTGTCGTAGAATGCGGCACTGCGGGCGTAAGCATAACCATGCTCGTAAACCGCGAGCAGTTGAGGCCAGCCGATCGGGAAGAAGTTCAGCACCGTCCACAGGACCAGCCCCGTGTTGTAGAGCCAGAACGCCCACAGGCCGGCGCGCTCGGAGAAGCGGGACTCTTCGGCATGAAGGTAACGCAGGCAGAAATAGATCAGGCCGATCGCCAGTTCCCCGAAAGCGCCGAAAAGGGACGAATGTGCATGATTGAGCGTCAGGAACGTACCGTGCTCATAATAGTTCACCAGCGGCGCATTCAGCAGACCGCCCCCATAGACGCCGGCTCCGACGAAGTTCCAGAACGCCGCGCCGATGACGTAGATGGTGCCGAGCCGGTAGCGGAAATCCTCGCGCCCCTTGATCATCCGATAGTGGCTGATTCCCTCCATGACGAGCAGTACGAGCGGAAGCACCTCAATGAAGGAAAACATCGTGCCGAACGGAATCCACAGGCTCGGCGCGCCCGCCCAGTAGAGATGATGCCCGGTGCCGATCACGCCGCCCAGAAAGATCAGGATGACTTCGAAATACATGCCCCGTTCGGCAAGACGGCGCGAGATCAGGCCCGTGGCCATCAACGTCCAGGCGGTCATCGCCGCGGCGAAGAATTCGAAGGACTGTTCCACCCAGAGGTGGACGACCCACCAGCGCCAGAAATCCGAAATCGTGAAGGATTTCTCGATGCCCGTCAGCGGAATCATGCCGCAGGCATACAGCACGGCGACATTGACGGTCGACGCCCAGATGAGATGTTCGAGCCGAATGTGACCGGACCAGAAATCACGCGCCGCGCGGGTCCATAGCGAAACCGATGGCCACAGAGCGCGCATGACGAGGACGCTCCACAGGGCCAGGCCCGCAAAGAAGCCGATCTGCCAGAAGCGGCCGAGCTGGATATAGGATCGCCCCTGATTTCCGAACCAGAACCAGTTCCCGTCGATCACACCCAGAACGCCGAGATAATTCCCCGCCAGACCGCACACCACCACAAAGACCGTCGTCCAGAACAACGCGTCCACGAGCCAGCCCTGACCTCTGGCCTCCTTTCCGCCGGCGATGACCGGCGCGAGGAACAGCGCCGCGCCGATCCACGACAGCCCGATCCAGACGATCGGCGCCTGAATATGGAGATCGCGCATGACATTGAACGGAACGTAGCGATTGATGTCGAACCCGTAGAAACTCGTCCGATCGTAATACAGATGCGCCATGATGGAGCCGACGAGGATCTGTACCAGCAGGAGCACCGCAACCAGAAGGAAATACTTCCAGACTTTCTTCTGACTCGGCGTCAGCGGATGAACGACGAGAAGCTCGGCATCCCTCACCTCCGTATCCGCGTCGTCAAGCCAAAATTCATAGATGAACAGCACCACGCCGAAAGCCAGGAAGACGAAGCCGAAGCTGGCCCATGTCCAGATGAAGGTCTCGCCCGTCGGCGCGTTACCCACCAATGGTTCGTAAGGCCAGTTCTGCGTCCATGAATACTCTGTGCCGGGGCGCCAGGCGACCGTCGTCAGGGCCGAATAGATCAAGAAATCGGCCGTCTTGTCCGCAAGCGCGGGCGAGAGGCTCTCCGCCGCGGTCCAGCCGACCTTGCGATCTGGATGGAGCAGACCGTTCGCGGTCGCCGCGCGGATGGATACGATCGCCGCCGCAAGCTCGTCCGGCACCGTCACCGTCGGCGCGGTCAGATCGAGATGATGAAGGTCGCTGCGCATTTTCGCCGTGATGGCGTCCTGCCGTTCCGCAGGAAGGCTTGCGAACGCCGCGTGGTCGCTCGCGCTCGCAATGTTGTCGCGCGTGGCGAGCGCCAGCCGCTTCATGATCGAGGCGGTGTAATCCTCGCCATAATAGGAGCCCATGCCGTAGAGGCTGCCATAATCCATCAGGTCGGCTTTCTGGAAGCCACTCTCGCCCGAAACGATATCCGCGTCCGTCATGAGAACGACGCCCTCGGCCGAGACGAACGTCCCCGGCTGGGGAGGCGCGCCCCTGTAGGTCGCTGCCGTGGTCCAGATGAGAAGCGCTGCGGTGAGAACGCCGGTCGCGAGAAGAATCCATTTCAGGACGGTACTGATCGGATCCGCGGCCGGCCTGACGATGGAGGATGAGTCCGACATCGCACGAAGCTCCAGATATGGTCGTGCGAGGGAGTGCGATCCCTCGCACGGTGAGTGCCAAAAAAGAGTCAGGCGGCGGAAAGAACGAGAGCGGGATCGGAGGCGGACCCGAAGAACTCGTAGCGGATCTGCTCAGGCGCCAGTTTCTCGGCCCTCAGCGCGTCGACCATATCCCTCATGAAGGAATCCGGCCCGCAGACGTAATAAGTGGCGGAACGGTCGAGGTTCTCCGTCACCCAGGCGGCCGTGACCCGCCCCGCATGCGCGGCCACGCCGCGACGCCCAACGGGAGCATTCTCTTTCGCATAGAAGAAATCCGCCGTCAGAACGCCCCGGTCGACGAGCGCCTCGATTTCCGGGCGGAAAGCCGCCAGCGCCGTGGTATCCGCCCCGTGAACGTAGCGAATCTTGCGGCTCGAAGATGTCTGGGCGAGTGCGCCAAGCATCGATATCACCGGCGTGAGACCGACGCCGGCGGTCAGGAAGACGACAGGCAATTCACTCGACTCATCAAGGAAAAAATCTCCGGCGGGATTGGCGACCTGGAGTTGGTCTCCCACTTTGACGGTGTCATGCAACCACGTCGAGACAACGCCGTCGTCCTGCCGCCGCACGCTGATGCGATAGTGATCCGCGCCGGGCGCTGAGGAGATGCTGTAGTTCCGGCGCTGGGAGCCGTGACCGGGAACATCCAGCTTGAAGCTGAGATACTGCCCGGCCTTGTGGCGGAAGAGAGCGCCGCCATCGACGGGAGCCAGCTCGAAGGAGGCGATTGTCGACGTCTCGTTATGACGGGAGCGGACGCGGAAAGCGCGCCAGCCGGCCCAGCCGCCCGGTGCGTCTTCATGCTCCTCGTAAATCTGCTTCTCGCGACCGATGAGGATATCCGCCAGGAACCAATAGGCTTTGCCCCATGCCTCGGCGATCTCCGGCGTCGCGGCATCCCCGAGGACGTGGCCGATCGCGCCGAGCAACGCCTCGGCCACGTAGGGATAATGCTCGGGCAGGATATTGAGGCCGACATGCTTCTCGGCGATCCGCTCGACCATGCCGCCGAGCGCGCCGAGATCGTTGATATGCTCGGCATAGCACAGCACGGCCAGCGCCAGCGCCTTGGGCTGCTCGCCATCCTGCTGATGGGAGAGGTTGAACAGGTCGCGGATGGCCGGAGTGGAGAGCAGGCGCTTGTACATTTCCGTCGTAATCGCCGTTCCGTGCGCCTTCAGCGCGGGGACGGTCGCGGAGATGATCGCGCGTGTCCTGTCGTCGAGAGGGGCGGACATCGAGTCCTCCTTTAAGGTTTACGTTCCGCACATCTTTTCGAACGTATTGGAAAACCTGTCAAGATGGTGCATCTTTAACGGGCCATGAAACTGACGTTGCAAACCGACTATGCCCTGCGCGCGTTGATCTATCTGGGCGTCCGGACCGAACGACTCTGCTCCATTCGCGAAATCGCCGGGGCGTACGGGATATCCGAGGCGCATATGGTCAAGGTCGTCCATAAACTGGGCCAGGGAGGCTTTGCTGAAACCCTGCGCGGCCGTAACGGCGGGCTGCGGCTGGGACGTGCGGCAGACGAAATCGTGATCGGCGACGTCGTGTGCTATTTCGAAGAAAACATGGCTCTGCTCGCATGCATGGAAAACGGCGCGGCGGCGACCCTCTGCAAGCTGATGCCCGCCTGCCGCCTGCAGAACGTCCTGATTCAGGCGAGACGGGCGATGATGGCGGTTCTAAACGACCATACCTTGGCGGACGTGATTACGGCATTTGAAATCAATCGATTGACGAAAGATGAAAACTCTCAATCGTTCACTCTTACCGGTCGGTAAGTGAGTGTGATCGGAAGTGTAGAATCCGGCCGCAACCGCCCGGCATAGCGCCGGGAGACGAGCTTCCGGCAGAAAGCACGCAGTTGTCCCCGGTTTCGAAATGCTTGAAAACCGTGCGCTTTTTGAGCGTCCAATACCAACGCTTGATCTTCCCCAGCGTCTGGAGACCGCTCGCTTGTCCAATTTTCAAAGGGCGGCTTTTTCTACAAAAATGAACATATTTTTTGGTTCTACAGATTTTTTGAATGTTTTCCCGCCCGCCTGATTGCTTTCCGAGGCACACTGGCCTTGGGGCGCGGATCGAATGAGGAGACCCTCCGAGTTTCCTGATCCAATTCGCAAGAAACAGACTGCTTTCCCAGCCCGACGTCAGTCTTGGAAGGGAGTGCGTGCCACCAAATGATGCGTCTGAAAGATATCAAAGTGATCAGGGGCATGACTCCCGTAGGCGAGCCGCTCGACATAGCCCCAGAAATTCGGCGTCCCCTCCCGGTCCGTCGCCTTGTAACTCCAGATCGTCCAGCTCAGACGGGTGGCGTCGAGGCAGGTCGTGCAGAGGACGGCAAGCACGAGGCTTCCGGTTCGGAACCTGGACATTCGATGGCCTCAGTGGCAGTGCGAGAGACGGAAACGCCTTGTCGATTCCAAACGCGACATTTTTAAGGTGCGTCCGGCGACCGCTCCGCGAAAGCAGACGTGCCACGTGCGTCTTCGTCCCGGACATCTGGTGTTGCGTTTGATTGGCTGCAAAACCGGCAGCGAGCCGGCCCGCTCCTACGACACACTCATTCGACTGGTCAAATCACGCGTTTTCTGTTATTACTATGATATAGTCGAAACCAAATCGGCTTAACCCACCGCTTTTCACAATTTAAGCTCGCATCCATTCCGACCCCATGTCGGGCGTCGGCCCACTATACGACACGCAAAGCTCGCCCTCACCGGCGGGCTTTTTTTGTGTCCGCGTCACAGGATAGTCCATGTCCGAAACGGATCAGCATCCCGCCCTCACCTTCGTCATGAGCGCACATCACCTGCTCAGCGTCGTCAGGCGTCATTTCCCCAGTCAGGAGACCGTCATCCGCCTCGACGGGCTCGCGCGAACCGGCTTCGGAGCGGCCGAAATGGCCGGGGGCACCGCGCTGCTCGCCGATCCGGACCCGATCCTCAGCAAGATCGGCGGGGCCGCGCTCGTCGCACACGGGATGGACATGATCGCCTCAGGAAACCGCGCCTGGAACACCGGCCAGGCTTCGCCGACGATGACCGAGCGGGCGGCACGCGCCGCCGCTCTCATGGCCCATGCCTCACCGATCGTGGCCGACATGGCGGGGGCGACCGCCGATGCGATCGTCCCCATCGGCATCCTTCACATGGTCGGGGCGTTCGCGGCGACGCGCGCCATCCGGGTCGCCTCGGCCGATGCGCATCATCTCATCTTCGAGCACAGCGACATCCACCCGGAGCATTTCCACCAGCCTGCCCCGGCGTTCGGGCAGCCGGCCAACAGGAACCTGATCTTGCCACATCGGCAGAGCCGCCTGAACCTCGCCGATCATGAGGCGCCTCCCCATAACCGCAAAGCAGGCGGCCACGTCCTGCAGAAACATGTCACCCCGACCGAGGAGTATATCGAACGACGCTTCACGAAAGGGAAGCAACCCCTCGTATCTTTCTTCACTTCGAAACACGAGGCCGAGCGAGTCATCCATCAGGTTTTGCAGGATAATGCCCATCTGATCGATCGCTGGCTCGAAACGGCCGAAAAAGAGGTAAAATTCAATATTACGACTCATATTTCAGGACGCGGGACTGTCGTCATCCAGCAAGCCGATCGGGTAAGAAAGGAAGCGCGGCGAGTTGAGGTCACAATCAGGAACACTGAACATAACGGAATGATCTACCATGTTTTCACCGTCAAACTTTTCCCACGATGACATCCGGAACGAGTTTCCGAGGCTGTCTGATTTAGGGGCCGGCCCTTTAGGCGAGGACGCCGACATGTACGGCGACACACTGGACGAGGCCATTCAGGAGGGGGTGAACTGCCACGATCTCCAGTTCAACCTGCAAACGATCGAAGAACTACACAAGCTCCTGTCCTTCACCGACGAGGACATCGACCGGATCACCCGGACATGGGCTCTGAACTCGATCGACCCGACGGCTGATGTCGAGGAGCCTCCGAACTGGGGCCGGTATCCGACATACAGAGCGTTCTGGGAGGCGGTCCTGCGCGCCTTCGAAAACGACCCCGAAGTGCAGGAGCACAGGAGCGCCTGATCTCGGTCGCCCCTGTCACTGTCATCCGCCGCGATGAGCGATGTCGGTTATCAGGGTCACAATAAGGAACATTGAACATAACAGGATGATCTACCATGTTTTCGCCGTCAAATTTTTCCCACGATGACATCTGGAACGAGTTTCCCCGACTCACCAATCTGGGCGCCAGTTCCTTGGGCGAGGATGCCGACATGTGCGGCGACACGCTGGATGAAGCCATTCAGGACGGGCCAAGAGGGCGTAATATCGAATTCAAACAGCAGACAATTCAGGAACTACACAAGCTCCTGTCCTTCACCGACGAGGAGATCGACCGGATCACCCAGACATGGGTTCTGCTCTCGATCGACCCGACGGCTGATGTCGAGGAGCCTCCGAACTGGGGCCGATATCCGACGTACAGAGCGTTCTGGGAGGCGGTCCTGCGCGCCTTCGAAAACGACCCCGAAGTGCAGGAGCACAGGAGCGCCTGATCTCGGTCGCCCCTGTCACTGTCATCCGCCGCGATGAGCGATGTCGGTTATCAGGGTCACAATAAGGAACATTGAACATAACAGGATGATCTACCATGTTTTCGCCGTCAAATTTTTCCCACGATGACATCTGGAACGAGTTTCCCCGACTCACCAATCTGGGCGCCAGTTCCTTGGGCGAGGATGCCGACATGTGCGGCGACACGCTGGATGAAGCCATTCAGGACGGGCCAAGAGGGCGTAATATCGAATTCAAACAGCAGACAATTCAGGAACTACACAAGCTCCTGTCCTTCACCGACGAGGAGATTGACCGCCTCACTCAGACCGGAGTTCTGAACTCGATCGACCCGACGGCTGATGTCGAGGAGCCTCCGAACTGGGGCCGATATCCGACGTACAGAGCGTTCTGGGAGGCGGTCCTGCGCGCCTTCGAAAACGACCCCGAAGTGCAGGAGCACAGGAGCGCCTGATCTCGATCGCTTCTCCCGAACGGTTCGGACAGACAGGCACACGCATGGCGACAGGTTCCTGGCAATTCGGCCAGACGATCTGTGATCTCGGTTTTGCTGAAATGCCCGCGCTTGCTGGCGTAACCGAGCGGGAGTTCAGTCTCGATATGCATCAGCCCAATCGCTTTCGAGGCCAAAGCCGCTTGACAAGAACACATACCGGCACAAAACCGTATCACGTCCAGTGTTCGGCCTCGGCCATCCACTGCACAGCGTCTTCACCGGCTGCAATTTTGAGCGGTGCGCCCGGATCGGTGGCTGCCCGCCAGACCGCCGCCGCCACATCGACAGCATGGGTGATCGGACCACTTTCCTCGCGAAAGTTCGCGATCATGCCCTCGATCATCGGCTTGTAGTCGGCATTATCCAGGCCGCGCAGATGCGGCAGGGCGTTATTGCCGAAGCTCGTCTCGGGCGAGCGACCGGGAAGGACGATGTGCACACGCACGCCAAACGGCTCCATTTCGACGGCAAGACTCTCGGTGAGCGCGTTCACCGCCGCCTTGCTCGCCCGATAGACGCTGACCAGCGGCAGCGGCTTGAGGGTGACTGTCGACGTGACGTTGATGATCGTACCGCCGCGGCGTTCGCGGAATGCCGGCAAGACCGCCTGCATCATCGCCAGCGTGCCGAGCGTGTTGGTCTCGAACAATTCGCGCGCGGTGTCCGGCTCGATCAGTTCGACCGGCACGGCCGCGCCGAACCCCGCATTGTTGACCAGCACGTCGATATCGCCAATTTGCTCGACCGCTTTCCGGATACTGGCCGGATCGGTGACGTCGAGCGGCAGGACGGTCAGATGATCCGACACGGGCAGGATATCGGGCGTGGGCCGGCGCATCGTCGCGACGACCTTCCAGCCTTTCTCGAGGAACAGCTTCGCGGTCTCCAGACCGAAGCCCGAGGAACAGCCGGTGATGAGAACGGTAGGCATGAGCGCACTCCGATTTGGTTTGTGGTGATCCAGATATGGCCGTGAACCGCGAGACCATCTATGCTTGACCATCTCGAATTCATTGGCGATCGTCCTGTTATGACCGTTGACCCGCTTGCCGAGATCGTGACCCTGCTCCAGCCCTCGGCCAGCTACTCCAAGCTCGTCGAATATGCGGGGCGGTGGCGCCTCCATCGCAACGTCGAAGGCAAGCCGGTTTTTTTCGCGGTCCTGGAGGGCGAATGCCGAGTCGTGTCGTCCGGTCGACCGCCAGTCATCGTACGGAGCGGCGATTTCGTGCTGTCTCCTTCGACCAACGATCACGTCGTCGAGAGCATCGATGCGCCGCCCCGTGGAATCATCATGGTGCCGATGGAGATGGGCGAAGGACGTTTTCGGGTCGGGCCGCCCGACGAGCCGGTGACTCTCAGGATGCAGGTCGGTATTTGCAGCTTCGCTTCGCCTGACGCCGCGTTGCTCGTCTCCCTGTTGCCGACCATGATCGTCGCCAGTGGCGAACCGAGGCTCGCGCTTCTGCTGCAACTGGTGGCCGATGAGACGCGTCAGTCCCGGCCGGGGCGCGAGGTCGTTTTGGAACGTCTTCTCGAGGTGCTGCTCATCGAGGCCCTTCGGTGCGGCGCCGACGTCATGTCGATTCCGAGCCTCTCCCGGGGGCTGGCGGATGATCGTCTGGTCTCGGCCTTGCGGTCCATGCATGCGCGTCCGGCGCATGGCTGGACCGTCGTCGAGCTTGCCGCCGCTGCCGGAATGTCGCGTTCGGCATTCTTCGCGCGCTTCACGCGCGTCGTGGGACATCCGCCGATGGAATATCTGCTGTCATGGCGCATGGCGCTCGCCAAGCGGCGGCTGCGCACACGCGAGTCGGCGATCGAACATATCGCCGCGCAGGTCGGCTATGGCTCGGCGAGCACGTTCAGCACCGCCTTTGCCCGTCACGTCGGCATGTCGCCAACGCGGTACATTCGGGCGGTTGGGGATGCTGAATGACGGCCGTCATGTCCCGTGTCCAGGATACTGGAGAATTCCGAGGCTCCGAAACTGCCTCCATGGCTGGAAACGCGCTATGATCCACGGATCATGATCAAACGACTTATAACGTCCGTTGACGTCGCACGGCATGCGGGCGTCTCGCAATCGGCGGTATCACGCGCCTTCTCCTCGAACGCCAGTATTTCTCCGGCAACGCGCGCCAAGGTTTTCGAGGCCGCCGCAGCACTCAACTATCGTCCCAACCGCATTCCCGCCATCATGCTTTCGGGTCGCTCCGGCATGATCGGTGTCGTCGTCGGTGGATTGTCCAATCCTTTTTATGCGCTTGCTCTCGAGCATCTTACCATATCATTGCGCGATGCCGGCTTTCAGATCATGCTCGTTCATGTCGACGACGCCCTGACGTTCGACACAGCGTTAGATCAGTTGGCCAGCTACCGCGTGGATGCCGTGATTACTGCCCTGGCCGTTGGCACACGTGAGACCGCCCGTTCTCTGACTGAGCTCAATATTCCGGCAATTTGCTTCAATTCTCGAATCATAGGGCCCGGTATTTCCACCATCCTGTCGAACAACTACGCGTCCGGCTCTCTTGCGGCGCACATCATGCAGGAACAGGGTGTCGCTCGACCCGTATGGTTGGCCGGGCCGACCCGAAATGCGGCGTCACGGGAGCGGCGGCGGGGCTTCCTCGAAGCGTTTTCCGCCCGTCAGGGGACAGGAAAAATCGTCACCGAATTGCAGGGCGACGACACGTACGAAAGCGGCTTCACCGCCATTCGTGAATACCTCAGGCAAGATCATCGGCCCGACGGATTATTCTGCAGCAATGACCTCATGGCATGTGGTGCCTTGGACGCCCTGCGCGATCATGGCGTTTTTTCCTGTCCGGAAGACGTGATGGTGATCGGATATGATAATATCCCGCAAGGGGCATGGCATGCCTATCAACTGACAACTTTCAGTCAGAACCTTGCGGCACTGGTCGAGGCCGCAACTGAAATCCTGGCGAAAATCTTCTCCGCGCCTGCCGCCCGGATCTCGCAGCGGCGCGTCATTGAGGCCGACCTGATCGTTCGTCGCAGCACGAAGCGGACTGCGCCCACCTCCTGACTTGCCGGAATTTACAGCAAAAACTTGACAGATGACGCGTTTGCATAGCTATGCAAACATCTGCCGGGCAAACCACCCCTCAGGAGCGACAGTATGACGAACCGCAATTTCCGCGCCATTCTGACCGGATCATTCTCCAGCCCATGTGCCGACAATCCCACCGTGGCCATGATGGAGGCCGCGTATGCGCATGATGGCATCGACGCGCGTTATATCAATTGCGAGGTCACGCCGGACAACCTCGGGGCGGCGGTTAAAGGCGCGCTCGCCATGGGGTGGATCGGCTTCAACTGCTCGCTGCCTCATAAGGTCGCCGTCATGGCACATCTGGACGAGATCGCGGAAGCGGCCAAGATCATCGGTGCGGTGAACTGCGTCCGTATCCGCGACAAGCGGCTCATCGGCGATAATACGGATGGCAAGGGCTTTCTCGCTTCCCTCAGGACGGTGACGGACCCTGCGGGGAAGAAGGTGCTCCTGCTCGGCGCCGGGGGCGCGGCACGTGCTATTGCGGTGGAGCTGGGCCTTTCCGGCGCAAAGAGTATGACGATCGCCAATCGGAAGCCGGAAAAGGCAGAAGCCATCGCGGATCTGATCCGCAAGAATACGGAATGCGGGGCGGAGGCTGTTGTCTGGACGGGTGACATTCGCGTGCCCGAGGGCGTGGACATCGTCATCAACGCCACGTCGATCGGGTTGGGAGACAAAGACGCGCTGCCCCCCATCGAGCTGACCTCACTGACGGAAAAAATGATCGTCGCCGACGTTATTCCCAACCCGCCGATGACCAGACTGCTGACAGAAGCCAAATCGCGCGGCGGCACGACGCTCGACGGTCTTGGCATGCTGGTCAATCAGGGATTGATCGGCGCGGAGCTATGGTTCGGACGCAAGTTCTCGGCGGCCGTCATGGAGCGCACTCTGGAAGATATCTTCGGGGCCGCCGACTGAAAGGTCGTTCTTGAACCGGCATGATGAGACGGGCCTATGTCAGATGGGCGTGTCCATCGGGTCCGTGTCAAGCCAGAAGGAAAACGCGTCATGTCCTCAGCCGCCCATGTGTCTCAGGAACACGCTCGACGTCGCAACCTTATGCGGTCCCGGGTGTCCGAATTGCTGCCGGGGTTTTCGCATCTTGAAGATCGGCGAAAGGAGGCGGCTTCCAGCGCGGTATGGCCATGGGCGCCGACCGTGTTGACCCCGTCCGGAAGCGCCCTGGCATCGGCCAGCGCGCCGCGCACGGAACCGAGCAGGACCGCGTCGATGAACTGCCGTTGTGGACCCTCGGGGAAAGCAAGCCGAAAATGGCGGGAATCCGGCACATCCTCGTCATCGCTCTCTTGTGCATGCGCGCCCGCCGCCATCAGACAGAGAACGAGGACCGCCAGCACGATTCGGCGCAGCCTCCGGGCGATCTTCCAGTCTGTCATCGGGGCGGCCAGCGCCCGGCTTTTCGCGCTTCGAGAACCTGCTGGGGCGAAGGCGGCGGCCAGGGGAAACCTCGGCGCCGCAGGAGTGCGACCGTGCGGTCGAGCGCCTCGCGTTCGGGAGGCGGTTGAATGGCGGCGATCCGGGGCTCCAGATAGGTTTGTGCAGCATAACCCAAATTGTCTCCGAATCGATCGGTGACCCACGGATCGCCACCGTGGTGCAGCATCCACTCGACGATCGACCACCCGCCGGTGTCAGCCGCGTCAAGCAGAGGTGCCGGATAGCCGCCATGTCCATGATTCATGTCTGCGTGAAGAGCCGCGAGTGCCTCGACTGCGGCGAGATTTCCGTGCCGGGCCATGAGCCACATCAACGTAGCGCCATAGCTTGAGCCATCCACGTTCGCTCCAGCTTTCACGAGCACATTGACGGTGGCGATCCCGACGTCGGTGTCTTTCCGCGTGAACGCCAGCCCGATAGGGGCCCTGTCGGGAGCCCCGTCAGGCTTGGCACCTGCTGCGAGAAGGGCCGTGACCATCTTCAGATCGCCGCGATAGGAGGCGGCTTCCAGCGCGGTATGGCCATGGGCGCCGACCGTGTTGACCCCGTCCGGAAGCGCCCTGGCATCGGCCAGCGCGCCGCGCACGGAACCGAGCAGGACCGCGTCGATGAACTGCCGTTGTGGACCCTCGGGGAAAGCAAGTCGAAAATGGCGGGAATCCGGCGCATCCTCGTCATCCTCCTGCGCGTACGCACCCACCGTCGCCAGGAAAACAATCATGACCGCCGCCAGAAGTCGGAACAGTAGCCCGGCCATCCGCCCGCCTTTCCGACCTGTTCTTCTCACCGACATTGCAGAACGATCCGGAGTTGATCGAGATCGCGCTCGACGCGCCCGATCGAA
Source organism: Acidomonas methanolica (assembly GCF_004346035.1). GTDB lineage: Bacteria > Pseudomonadota > Alphaproteobacteria > Acetobacterales > Acetobacteraceae > Acidomonas > Acidomonas methanolica. The sequence continues at coordinate 21,657 of NZ_SLZN01000014.1, forward strand.
TGCCGGTCCATCATGGCTCCTAGCATTCCCTGCCTGGCGACTTTCCGATCCGGGACGGTTATCGAGCGTCCGTAGGCCGGAGGTATGGCGCCACCAAGCGGATCGCCGAATATCAGATAGGAAGGCCAGGTAACCGCCGGCAAATAGCTGAAAGCGGCCCAGGACAGGACGAGGCGCATCCTTGTCTGGAGAAACGTCAGCGGATCGCCATCCACGCTGTAAGCATCTACGGAAGGCGGCTTTACCCCTTTCGGAATATTGTTACGGTGCAATCCGGCAGAATTGAATATAACAGCCGGGCGGCCGCTATAAAACGCCGCCTCCGTCGCAAGCCCACCGCCGAGAGAATGTCCGGTGAGCACGATGGGAATAGTGGACGGAATCAAATGCAACTTATAACCGATTGAGCTCGCATCACGGTATTGGCTCGTATCGTAACCGAATGCTTGCTCAATATCGGCTTCATCATCTTCGGCATTGGTTGGATCGGTGCCGGCAAACGCTACTACATAATGTGTGATGGAACCCTGCACGGACGAAAACACACGTGCTCGAAAATGATCATCACTGACGTTGAGCAGCGCCGGCGTCAGGTTTAACTTCGCCAAAGCATGAGAATCATGGGTGATATCGATATAACCATAAGGCAATACACGCTTCTTCCCGTAAGCAAGATCGGCCAGCCGGGCAAGCGTCGAGGCCTGGACGAGGGCCTGGCAAGACATCTGCTGACTGGCAACCAACCGTATCTGAAGAGACGGGATTGCGGGCCGCCGCCCGGCAGGCGGGAGACGGACTGGGGAAAAGCCCCCGCGCGGGGCGCCTAGATACTCGGACACTGCTCCCTCCTACCCGTCCAGATCCCTCAAGCCCGTCACATCCGGGAATGCCACCAGCAGCGCAAAAATCCTCCCTCGTCAGCTTGACGCCCCATCCCGGAGCGGACCGGGGATCACCAACTCTACAAGGTTTATGCAAATCGGTCTCCGCTAATCCCTGGGCGATTCAATCCATTCCATGTAACGCCCCTCCTATGCAGCCCTCAAGATCATTGGCAGCGCTGCGTGACTCAAAGCAACTGGCCTCCGGAAAACTGGGACGCTTCACATGGGCGATCGGGGCACCGCTGAGTGAAGCGGTTCGCTTCCATGACACTATCGCCGGCCGCCCGCCAAGGTGACGCTGCGGGACGGGATGTCAAAAAAAGCTCTGGGACCTGACGGCACTATAATCGGGCCGATACGGCGGATCGCCGTGCCCTCCGTCAGAGCACGCCATGCGCGTGAATTAGATATGCTACACTTTGATACGCCGCGCGTCACATCAGCGTGAAGGCATGACGGTTGTGACGCGGCGCCCGGGGGCCGAGCGCGGATAAAGTGGCGCTCCCGGGCGCGCGGTGTCGTGCGTCCGGGCATGGGACGATCGGAGTTGAAAAAACATGTCTCTCTCAGGAAAAGTTGCCCTCGTGACAGGCGCAGGTCAGGGGATCGGGCGTGGTATCGCGCTGCGCCTGGCGCGGGACGGGGCCGATATCGCGATCGTCGATATCAACGGCAGCAACATGGAAAAGGTGGCGGGCGAGGTCGTCGCACTGGGACGGAAGGCCACGATCTTTCGCGCCGATGTGGGCGATCGCGCCCAGGTTTACGCGGCTGTCGACCACGCTGAATCGGCACTGGGCGGCTTCGACGTGATGATCAACAATGCCGGGATCGCGGCAATCGGCCCCATCGCGTCGGTCACGCAGGAAGAAGTGGACCGCCTGGTCCGCATCAACATGGAAGGTGTTTTGTGGGGCATCCAGGCGGCGGCGGCGAAGTTCAAGGCTCGTGGCCAGAAGGGCAAGATCGTCAGCGCGTCGTCCGTGGCCGGCCATGACGGGTTCGCGATGCTGGGCATATATTCGGCGACGAAATTCGCGGTGCGTGGCCTGACTCAGGCGGCCGCGCGGGAATATGCCAGCGACGGGATCACGGTGAATGCCTATTGCCCCGGCATCGTGGGCACGGACATGTGGGTCACGATCGACAGGCGTTTTTCGGAGCTCACCGGCGTGCCGCTGGGTGCCACCTACGCCAAATATGTGGAAGGCATCGCGTTGGGCCGCCCCGAAACTCCCGACGACGTGGCAGCCCTGGTGTCGTTCCTGGCGCAGACCGATTCCGATTACATCACCGGGCAGTCCATCATCACCGACGGTGGCCTCGTCTATCGCTGACATGGCAGCGTCAGCGGCTATTTTACCCTTCCGCTATAGTTGCGCGATCTCAGTCGAGGCACGGGAGCCCATGCCGCCATTTCTCGCCACGGCCTACAGGCAGAGGCGATGGACCTGCGTCGGAAAGATGGAGAGTTTCTGATGCCTTGAGGGGAGATCGGGGAGGATTTCGGGGTCAGTCTGTCGACCTTGACACAGTGGCTGTCTCAGAGACGGTCCGGAAGATGGAGGGCCCGGATCGGTGACCGCCGGGTGAAGATGGGGCGGCGAAGCAGAAGCGGCCTGACGCACCCCTTTCCCCAGCCGGCGGCAACGGCAGGATATGGTGCACCTCGCCCATGTCCGTTCGACCTTCGCCCTGTCGAGCGCTATCTGCGGGAGCCCACGCATGTGCCGGGAACTTCGCTGCGCCTTGCCGTAGGGTCGGCGGACAGCGCGGCCCATGCGAGACAACGGCCCATTTACCCGGCAGAAGCGTCGTTTCAAGCACACGACAGACAGCGAACAGGCTTGGCCGGTTGCTCTCAATCTTCTGGGGCAGGATTCAGCACCATCACGGCGCCAAACCAGAAATGGTCGGCCCCAGATAAGGTTTCGCTCCCGATAGAGAATGACATCTGTTTCCCGTTGTGTCGTTCTGTTGCGTTCTTGGGGGATGGCGGGGCAATCCCGCGCTCTGTCAGTCGATCGATCAACCTGTTTGCGTCATAGGCCCTGTCGGCAAGAAAGGCGTCCGGGTCGATGTTTTCCAGTCACCAAAACAGGCCCGAGGGTCACTCCACGGGATGCCTGCGCGATAGCGATATGGCACGGCTTCCACAAACAGACGGTTATCCGCAGCCGTACCGCCAACATGACCCTCCCTACAGGGCAGAAAATCCTTTACCCGCGCCCACTGGTCATCGCGCAAACCGTAACGTCGCATCCGTCTGTCTTTCCAAAAAGGGGAAACAGGTGGCACAGACAGCTAGAAAGTACACCCCTCATACGCCATAATCAGCGCTTAACTGACGACACGCCGTAACGGGAAGGAAGGACGGTTTGTTCCTCCGGCAATTGACCTATCTCGTGGCAATCGATCGGTTTCGGCATTTTTCGCGGGCGGCGGAACATTGCGGCGTGTCGCAGCCGGCGCTATCGGCGGCGATCCGGCAACTGGAGCATGAGCTGGGCGTGACCATCGTCCGTCGTCGGCAGCGGGTGCTGGGCCTGACGCCAGAGGGCGAGCGCGTGCTGGCCTGGGCGCGGCAGAGCCTGACGGCGCTGGACGGATTGCGCCAGGAGGCTGACTTTGCCCACGAGGTGGCGGGCGGAAGCCTGGCCATCGGCATCATGCCGCCAGCCCAGCAACTGGCGCCGCTGCTGATGGAGAGCCTGCGTGCCGCGATCCCGGCATTGCATCTGGACCTGACGGTCGCGGCGCATGCCGACATTCTGCGCGGGCTGGCCGAGCAGCGTTTCGGCCTGGGCATCGTCTATCTGGACCAGTTGCCGGTCGGCGGTCAGTTCGAGGTCCATGAGCTTTATGCGGAACAGCATGTGCTGGTAGGTGGCCCCGGCATCACCTTGCCGGGACGGACCCGCTGCGCGTGGGGCGACGCGGCGGAACTGCCGCTCTGTCTGCTGGACCGATCGATGCGGAGCCGCCAGATCATCGATCGCTGCTTCGCGGAAGCGGACCGCACCCCCGATGTGCGGTTCGAGACGAACGCGCTGGCGCTGCTGCATGCCGAGCTTGCGGCGGGGCGTCTGGCCTCGATCCTGCCGGTGGCGGCGCTGCCGCCCCGCAGCTGTGGCATGCCGTTGCAGGTCCGGCGTCTGGAGCCCTCGCCGACGCCTGCGGTGGGATTGGTGCGGGTCAGGCAGGCCATGACCAGTGCGTTGATGGCACGCTGCTGGCATGTGGCGTCGGGGCTGGTGCTGACGGATGCGCTGAAAATGTAGGCAAGCCGACCATCTTGATCGAAAGAAACCAGAGGGATTCTCCGCCGTGCGATCATAAGCGTTGCTTATGACCGGATCAGAAGAATGACTTGGACGCCTTCCCGGCGGCCCGCCACTGTCCGCCGCCGGAAACGGAATGTGGCGGACGGTGGAAGCGGGTGTGACCGGGGGACGATGGAACTGGCTGTTCGCGCCCTCGCGGGCCGATCTGGGTTTTGCAGTCCGCACGTCGTGTGCGGCCATCCTGTCGCTGCTGATCGCGATGTGGATGGAACTGGGCAGCCCGCAATGGGCGCCCCTGACCGTCTGGACCGTGGCGACCGCATCGCGTGGCGAGTCCTTTTCCAAGGCGCGCTGGCGTCTGGCGGGGACTGTCGTGGGCTGCGGTGTGGGGGTGGCGCTGATCGCCACCTTTCCGCAGGAAGTGGGCCTGTTCTTTCTCTGCCTCGCCCTCTGGGCGGGAACGTGCTGCGGTCTGGCCACGGTTTTCGACGGATATCGCAGCTACGGCTTTCTGGTTGCCAGCTTCACGGCCGCGATCGTGGCGACGGACGGCATTGCGGCGCCTGACGATGCCTTCTTCATCGCGATGGCGCGAGGGACGTATATCGCGCTGGGAATCCTCTGCGAGACCGTGCTGGCCGTGCTGTTCTCGCCCGGGTTGCGCGAGCGGGCGCGGGCGGCACTGCTGGCGCGGCTGCGCGGCGTATCGGTCGCGGTCGGGCAGAGGCTGGACGATTGGGCGCGGGCGGCGCCGGGACCGGCGGCGGAAAGCGCCCTGCTGGCGGAAATCATGGCGGCGTCGGCCCGTATCGAGTTCGATATGCTGGAAATGGGCCCCGCTGCCGGACGGGTGGCCGACCATGCCCGCGCGGCGGTTGCCGACCTGCTGGCGGCAGTGGCGCGCAGCCGGGCGGGGATGCCGTGGGAGGCCGTGCGGCGGATGCTGAAAGCCGCGGCGTTGCATGTCGCGGCCGTCGAGACGCCACGCCATGGAGATCGTTTTCGTTTCCGCAGCCGCTCGATACGGCAGGCGACGCAGGGGCTGCGGAACGGCGTGCGGGTGGCGGCGGGCGTATTCGGGGCCTCGGTCGTCTGGTATGTGACCGCCTGGCCGTCGGGCATCGGGTTCATCGGGTATGTCGTGCTGGTCTACGGGTTGCTGGCGACGCGCGAGGTGCCGGCGTTGGCCTCGTCCGGCTTTGCCCAAGGGGCGCTGTGGTGCGCGCTGGTCGCGGCCGTCTATGTGCTGCTGATCGTGCCGATGGTGACGGCGCCGGAGATGCTGGCACTGTTCCTGCTGGTGCCGATGGTGGTGGGAGGGCTTGCCGCACGGTCGCCGCGCCTGGCGAACCACGCCTTTTCCTTCAACATGTTTCTGCCCGTCCTGATCGGGCCGTCGAATGGTGGCCGGTATGACGAAAGCGCCTTTCTGAACGGGACGATGGCCTTTCTGGCAGCCGTATTCCTGGCCGGGGCGATGTTCCGGCTGGTACTACCTTTTCGCTCCGACGAGCATCTGCGCCGGACGATCGCCTGGGCCGAGCAGCGCTTGAGCGGATTGGCGGCGGGGCGTGCCATACCGCCGGCACGCGTCTGGCTGATGACGAACGCCGACAGCATGGTGCGTGCCGTGCGCACCGGAAACGGCGTTCCGTGCGCGCAACTGTTCGCCTATTTCGCCGCGCATATGGCCGTAATGGTGCAAGGGTTGTGCGTGATCGAGATTCGAGCGGCCATGGCGGATGGCAGGTTGTCGCGCGTTTTGGGCCGACGGCTGGCAGCGTTCCTGCGGGCATGGGCGCGCGATCCCGTGCGCGGGGCGGCCCTGGTGCCGGCATTGCTGCGCCAGGCCGAAATACAGGCCCCGGCACGGCAGGATCTGGCCATTGCGCTGCGGGCGATCATGCGGCGCGACCAGCCGGAGGTCGATATGCGCGGGATAGACGACGCGTCTTAAAGGCTGTCTCGAAAGTCGCTGTGTCGTGGCGGCGACGCTCCCGGGGCTCTGCCCCGAACCCTGCCAAAGGGCGGTCGCCCTTTGGAAACCCTTTGATTGAATTTATTGAAATTCATGGGGTGAAGGGGGTTTTGCCCCTTTCGGGTGCGGTGTAGACGCCCGCATCGGCGTGAGTCGCGACTTCTGAAACAGACTCTCAGAGTACGATCGAGAAGAATACGGACGGATGAAACGCAGTCGCTTTGCGGAAGAACAGATCATCCTCGACGATTTCTCGCGGTATATCATCGCCTGGAAGCTCTGCACGACCATGGCGGCGTCCGATGTGACGGACACGCTGGAACTGGCCCTGCAAACCGCGGGGCTCGAACAGGTCACAGTCAGGCACAGGCCGCGCCTGCTCTCCGACAACGGCCCCTGCTACGTCGCCGAAGACCTCGCGAAATGGCTGGATCAGCACGCAATGGATCACGTGCGCGGTGCCCCGAACCATCCCCAGACGCAGGGAAAGATCGAGCGCTGGCATCAGACGCTCAAGAACCGCGTGCTTCTTGAGCATTACTACCTACCGGGCGATCTCGAACGGCAGATCGAGGCGTTCGTCGAAAACTATAACCATCGCAGGTATCACGAGAGCCTGAACAATCTCACCCCGGCCGATGTCTGGTTCGGGCGGGGCCAGACCATCCTGCTCGAACGTGAGCGCATCAAACGAAACACAATCCAGAAACGGCGCTTGCTTCATCAGCAGCGTGCCGCCTAAACAGCATAACCAGAGGGGCCAGTTCCTCCGTTATCTCACGTCATCCAAAGTCCCAAATCTTTCGACGACGGACACCATCACGCCTCAAGCCATAAAAAACGGGAACTCTCCTTTTGAGCGGATACAAAAAAGGGGGCACGTCAGGCAGCGCGCGGGATTACCCTGGTCATCGTGAACAACGGCAAAAGAACGACACAACGGAAAACGGACTTCGCTTTTTACAGGAAACGAAACTTCATCGATTGGTTATTAAATAAAATCAAATAGTTCATGACCATCGCAACTCATCACGATAGACTGAAATCAACTTTTCTCGCAGTCGTTCAGTTCGCCTGAATTATCATTTTTCTTACCCGAGAGCGCACATGGCAGTATAAAATACCAAAGCAAAAGCACAAAAAGTAAATATGTGCAAATGTATATAAGTATTATATAGATAACGTATTTCGGATGGTTACGATCGGAAGTTCACCGTAGGTTTGGGCGTAATATCCCGCGAAACGTCCAAAATGAAAGAATCCACATTCCAGGGCGATCTGAGAAACGCCCTTACAGGCTTGCGTCGGATCGAGCATCGCGCGGCGTGCGCGGTCCAAAGCCCGTTGGCGAAGCCATACACGGGGAGAGACGCCTGTTGTCTGCACGAACGCTGACCGCAAGATATGCGGAGGAATATTCAGTTCGTCGGTGAGCAGGGTCACCGACATGATCGCATCGTCATAATCGTCGATAAAGCGTTGGGCCTTGAGGAACAGGCTGTAGGAGAAGGTGCCGCGCAGCGCGGCAAGGCTGGATTTCTGCTGGATGCCGATGAGGATGTCCTTGACGCGATCTAGAAGGGCGTCAGACAACATCTGCTCGATCGGTCCTGGAAAATGTATTTTCGACCGCCATGTGCCTGCGAAGATTGAGGCAAGCCAAGAGGACATCTGTGCGACATGAAAGCATGGTTCGACCGGTGTAATGGCGCCAAATTTCCGGAAGTCAAATTCTGGCAGATCGGCTTGCCGGACGAGCACGTAATAGGCGTGACAGTCTTCCTCGCCACTTACCGTGATTTCCTTGCCGCCGATATGAATGAACGCCTTATCCGACCGAATTTCCCCATTTATAGTTCCGTTTCCATTACGATCCACAGGAAGAACGACGGCGATCATGCCTTGCGGCGGACATGTCGTCTGGCCGATCGAAACATTGGTCGTTTCCTCGATGAGGGTCAGTTTGCCGAGAGTCAAAAACGTGACAGTGCCTTTAAACGTACCTTTCCCCAGCTGTATATAGCGCTGATTCCAAAAAGGGAGACCTGCCTCCTGAAAGGAGGGCGCAGAAAAAACACGAGTGATCAAATTCAGTTCTTGTGACATCTCCATAACCAGAATTCTCTTTTTCGATACCGAAACAGAATATATGATTGTCCAGGATTTCCATACAAAAAAAATTTTTGAAAATGGATATCGGTCCCTTCGGCGTTCTGCAACGCTCCCGAAATGAATGTTGGGGGTGAAGGCCACAATGAGTAGAAAGTCCACGGTCTGGTTCTGGTTGGTCGGCTTGGCTTTGCTTCCCGTCGGAAGCAGGGCTGATGAGGCGGCTTTCGTGCCCGAAGTGGTAACCGTGAAGGAGAGGATGTCACCGGGGACGAATGTCTTTGTCAACCAGATGGATATGGCGACCAGTACGATCTATATCTTTTCGACGAAGGACCTGACCTTAAAGGGAAATGTCAGTGGAGGGTCATGGGGGCTGGCCACCTTATCTCGTGACGGTAATACGGCGTATATGGCATCAGGATTTTTGAGCCGTGTTGCGTATGGTACTGGCGAAGACGTTCTCCAAATCTTTGACGTTCCGACCAATACGGTAAAAAAAGAAATAATTCTTCCTTTTAAATTGACGCAATATACTCCGGATGCCTCGCAGTTGCGCCTAAGTGCGGATGAAAAATTCATCTATATACAGAATGCGACCCCTGCGACATCGGTGACGGTCGTGGACCTTGAAAAAGGCAGCGTTGTAAAAGAAATCCCATCTCCCGGTTGTTATGGTATATATCCAACAGAAAATGGATATAGTTATTCGACGATCTGTAGCGACGGAAGCTTTGTGACGTTCAAACTGAGTCCGGATGGACAGAGTTTTACAAGTCGGAAAAGCAAAAAGATATTCGACGTCGATGAAGATCCGATTTTCCTTGCATCCGATCGCGTGAATTCTGACCTCGTATTTCTTTCCTATAATGGAAATATATATCGTCTGTCCGACGCCTCGGGAATTATCAAACGGGTTGATTTTATACCTGTGGCGAAAGGTATTGCTGGCAACTGGGGTGCATCCGGTTATGGTGTGATCAGTTATGACAGCGCGGCAGGGGTCATGTTCATGACCATGTCCTCCAATCGCCATGAAGGTAGTCATCATCATGGAGCGACCGAGATCTGGGCGTATGACATGAAGAAAAAGAAGATTTTATCCCGCTCTCCTGTAAAAGACATTTCGACGATTGCGGTCGTAAAGGGTGAGCAGACGAACCTCTTCGGTCTCGATATCAAAAAGAACATTATCGTAAAATACGATATCAACCCGAAGACCGGATATTCTCTGAGGAAGTCCGGGCAAAGAACCGACTTCGGTTTCGCCACCATGATTATGGGTGCGCATTGATGTCAATGCTCTCTATATCAATATCTACATTGATCGCCCTTGTGTTCTTGCGCGCCTTTTTGCACAAGATCATGGCGTTTCAGAGCTTCACTGGTTACGTTGAAGATTACAGGCTGATGCCTTTGCGGCTTGTGCAGGCCGTCTCTGTGTCCATCGTGGTTGCGGAACTGCTGGTCGTCATCAGCCAGAGCCTAGCTGCCGGGCGGATATTCGGTCTTTTGTTGGCAGCGGTTCTGTTGTTTTTTTACTCCTGCGGAATTTCCGTCAATATAAAGCGCGGGAGGTCACGTATTGAGTGCGGATGCGGAGGTGGTGCTCAGGCGTTGTCATGGTCGCTTGTCATGCGCAACAGTATTTTGATCGGATTGATAGCAATTGCGATAACCCAACAGAATCTGTCTTTGAGTATTCTGGGTAATACCGTGGGCGTTGTCGGCGGGATCTCCCTATGGACTCTCTTTCTGCTCGGCGATCAGATTATTGCCAATTCATCCATGATGGTGCGCGTCAACTAGCTTCTATCTGCGGGAGTCTGCCATGAAACTCATTGTCTTCGCCCTTGCGGTTCTTACCTTCGTGGTGCTGGCGCTTGCGATCGGCCTATGGGTCCTGGCACGTCAAATTGGGATTCTTTTTGAAAGAATTTCTCCCATGGGCGCGCTGGTCAACGATTCCGGTCCCGAGGTAGGGCAAAGCACGCCCGAATTCAATCTTCCCAGCCTGACGGGGGGACGCGCCGTCATAGGGCCGAAATCCATCCGGTCCACACTGGTATTCTTCCTGTCTCCGACTTGCCCGATATGTAAGAAACTCCTGCCCATATTGGATTCCGTTCGCAAGGCCGAAGGTGGCTGGCTGGATGTCATCCTGGCCAGTGACGGAGAGGACGCCCAGCATGAACGGTTCATCGAAAATGCCAGGCTTTCCAGCTATCCGTACGTCGTGTCGGCTGAACTTGGCCTCGCCTATCGTGTGGCACGCTTGCCCTACGCGGTGCTTTTCGACGAACACGGCGTCATCCGCGCTAAGGGACTCATCAACACTCGGGAACAGCTCGACAGTCTGTTCAATGCCTTCGAGATGAAGGTTGGTTCGATCCAGACGTATCTCGATCACCGAATGGCGGTGCAGTCCTGACGCCAACCTTTTCCAAATTACAGATCGACTCGTATCGTTTGTGCAAGATATTGGAAACGTCCAGATGAATAATTTGCTCGACAGTTTGCTTTCATGGGTCGACACGCGGGCGGAAGTCCGCACGCGGCGTCTGGCCGGGCGGGCCGGAAGACGTAGTTTTCTTCACAAGGCAGGAGGAATTTTTCTCGGCGGGGCGGTTTTGCCCATGCTGCCTTACGATAATTCCAATGGGATTGCCCATGCGAGCGATCTCGGCGATCCCAACGCAATTCCCGATAATTGCGATTATTGGCGTTATTGTTCCCTCCATGGATCGCTTTGCAGCAAGTGCGGGGGCAGCGTGACGCAGTGTCCTCCAGGAACGACGCCTTCGAAGGTCGCATGGGTCGGCACATGCAGGAATCCCAAAGATAACAAGAATTATCTTGTGTCCTACAATGATTGTTGCGGGAAGGCGGGTGCCTGCGGGGATGACTGCACGCGGCAGGAGCGGGATCGCCCTGGATATCGCATGGGACTTGCAAGTGAGTCGAGCTGGTGTATCGCGAATGGCGGCAGCGGCGTCCACTGCACCGTAGCCGTTGTGGTGGGGCTGGCGGAATGAAATATTTAACCGGAGTTCTCTTTCTGGCATTTACGTTTCTTGCCTCATCCGCGTATTGTGACGAGACTGGCAGGGATCTCTTTTTGAATAACTGCTCCGCCTGCCATCAGGCCAATGGAGATGGTCAGGCGGGTCTTGCGCCGCCATTGACGAACAAAAGGCTTTGGCGGGGGCTTGGTGATGACAGAACAAAATATATCGCAAGCGTTGCTCTGAGCGGTCTTGTCGGAAAGATCGTATCGGAGGGGGAAACATATTCGGACCTTGCCATGCCGTCGCAAAAGCGTTTGACCGACAGGGAGTTGGCTCTTGTCGCCAACTACATATTTAACGATCTGAACGGCGTCGCTTCACAGGTCACGGCAGATGATTTTGCGCGCACGCGCGCTGCGCTACCGTCTCATGCGAAAATTATGACGATGCGGGAAACGGCGTTAAAATGATTCGGGCGGCAATCGGGGCGGGGCTGCTGTTTTTGGCGTCTTCGAGCGCGGCAGTGGCAATTCCGGCTCGAAATCAATATTTGCTTAAATGTTCCGGATGCCATTTGGCCGATGGCGAAGGGATGCCGTCACAGGGCATACCCAATTTTATCGGTCAGGTAGGAATGTTCGCCGGTATCCCTGAGGGGCGCGTTTATATCATGCACGTTCCGGGGGTTATCGGATCCAGTCTGAGTGATCGGGAAATATCGACCGTATTGAATTACATCATGAAGAATTTCGCAGGCCAGTCCTTTCAGGCGGGTTCAAAGTTGTTTACGGCTGATGAGGTGGCCAGACTTCGCGCGGAAAATATAGGAAATGTCGTCGAATATCGCAGGAAGGTCGCGAATATTCTCGCATCCCGCGGCTTGACGGCGCCTGCGTATCCGTGGCCGTGACCGTGGTCGCGGAAAGTCACTGATAACGGCGATTAGTATCGTTTCTTCGTTTGTCCTTACTCATTGCTTGAGTTGGCGAGGAGGGCACTAAAGCACATTATTGAAAAGGAATGTTTCGATTATGAACCCATTGGCATTTCGTGCGGATCGCGTTCAGCATGCTTTGTTTCTGAAAACGAGTGACACGTTTGTGATCTGCGGCAGAGGTGATCGCGTCGATCCCTATGCACGAAAGCATTGCAATTCTGCTTCGCGTGGTCGAGTGATTCTGCCCTTACTATCTCTGCTCATGGCGTCTGGATGTATTTCGGCTTATGCTGCGGATACGGTCAGCAAGAAGAATCACGCACGGCCCGCTCATGGTGGCGCCGCCGGAAAGAAAATCACGCCAGCCCGTGATGAAGTGATCGGAGTCCAGGTTGCCCGTTTTCGTCCGCATGGGGCGGAAACAAGCGTCACGCGTCATGTCATGGATCGCTTTGTGGCTGGTACGAGCCCGATGCGCATCCTGTCCGCAACCACGCCGGGAGTCACATTCGCGTCCGACGATGCATTCGGTCTCGATACGCTGGCCAACACGCTTTATGTCCGTGGGTTCAATCAGAGCCAGATCGGGGCTACGCTTGATGGCATACCCATGGGGGATCAAGGGTTCCTTCAGTATAACGGGCTCAACATCGATCAGGCTGAGATCCAGGAGAATATTTCCGGAATGGAGCTGTCTCAGGGCGGGGGCGCTCTGACGGTACCGTCGACGCAGAATCTCGGCGGAGCCTTGCAGTTTTATTCCTCCGATCCGACGGACAAGTTTGGCGGAAAAGTATCTCAGCTCTTCGGCAGCAATAATTCCGTTAGAACATTCGTGCGCATTGATTCCGGGGCGCTCAATTCAACCGGTACCAAGCTGTTTGTCTCGATGGCGCGAACGAATAATGACAAATGGAAGGGATACGGAAACCAGTTCGAGCAGCAGGTCAATTCCAAGCTGGTTCAGCCCATTGCGTCACTGGGTAAAATTACGGCGCTGTTCAACTGGTCCCAGTTTCGACAATTCAATTATCTTGGCATGAGCATGAATATGTTCAGGAAACTGGGCCCGAACCTTGATTATTTGTATCCCGACTATAGCGCTGCATATAATGCGGCATTGGGAAATTACCCCAAAGCGTACGACGTTCTGGGTAATGAGTCCGACCTGCAGAATGCGACGTATCTGGATGGGGCGCAGAGCCAGCAAAACTATCTTATGGCCGTGATTGCCGACTTTCAGCTGACACCGCGTCTCGATGAGAAGACGATTATCTACGCGCATCTGTCCGATAGCGATATCGAAGCGACGGAGGATTTTCCGTCGCCAAATGGTGCGCCGCTGGTACAGGCGGACGGGCCTACGAGTCTGCGGCGTCTAGGCTTTGTCGAATCCCTCGATTACCATATTGCCGGAAATACGATCCAGACGGGTGTCTGGTACGAGAATAATGCCTATTCGTATCCGACCTATTTTTACCAGCAGCCTCTGCTGGGGGAGGGGCCGCCGCGCAATCCGCTCGGGCCGTTCAGGAATCCGTTTACAGAAGAACTGAATGATCAATTCAATACCAATACCTTTCAGTATTATCTTCAGGATACCTACGCAATCCGGCATGATCTGCGCGTCAGCGCCGGTTTCAAGTCGTTTATTCAGACGACGCATGGCGGGGCCAAGAGCAACAATTCCTTCTTCACAGGAGAGACGGAACTTCCGAGCGGCACGTTGACGGCCTCGAGCGCGTTTCTGCCTCATTTTTCCATCAATTATAAGCCCGATTCCCATAACGAGATTTACGTTGATATTTCTGAGAACATGCGTGCCTACAGCTATAGTCCCTGGTTCGTCGCAAACGGAGGGGCGTGGGCGGTTCAGAACCAGCAGCAGTTTGTGAATAACAAGAATTCGATCAAGCCTGAACGCGTATGGGATTATGTTCTTGGATATAGATATACGTCGAAGCATTTTGATATGACGGCAGATATTTATCATGCTGATTACTATGACAGGTTGCTCAACACGACGGCCGGCCTGATTGTCCAGCCGATCAGCACGATTGTGAATGCCGGCCGGGAATCGATATACGGCGCGGATGTGTCAGCGACCATACGACCGTTCGACGGGCTGGAGATATTCAACTCGGTCAGCTACAATGATTCGGAATACAAACAAGGCATCATGTATGAAAGTGCCTATGTCCAGCTGAACGGAAAGAAGCAGGTCGCTTATCCGAGCTGGATATACAAAACGAATGCTTCGTATTCATATCGAAAGTTTCGCGCGACATTCAACGCGACTTATACGGACCGACGTCCGCTTTCCTATGTCAACGACGTTTTTGTGCCGGCTTATTGGCTTGCGGGCGTATCGGCGGGTTACGAGTTCGGGCGTATCGGCGTATTGCGGCACCTGCGGGCGGATCTCGGCGTAACCAATCTGTTCGGCAGCAAATATATCGGCGGAATGGGTTTTTCCGGATTCCCCGTGACGGGCGATTATCCCACCCTGTTCGCCGGTGCGCCGCGACAGTTTTTCGGCACGCTGTCCGCGAAATTCCGATGATTTGCTTTCGGCATCGTCATTGCGGTCGACGGTTCGAATGTCGCCAAGTCAAAGCCTGACACCCGTCAATATCGGGAACATGTTCCGGCGGACGGTCGTCATGTGTCGGCACGCATGGGGCAACTGGTTTTGCAAGCTTTCCCGGGAGAGGGCCAGATAATGAGATATCGCCCTTTATGTCGCGCAGTGATCCTCGCCGCATGCGTGGCGCAGCCGTTGAGTGCGTATACATCCAGCGTGGCGATCGCATCGACCCCGCCGCAGCAGGTACTTGTGCAGACCGTGCGCGCCGCGCCGTTCACCAGGACGACAGATCTGCCCGGAAGAACCGAGGCCGTGGAGATCGCGCAGGTTAGACCACAGGTGAACGGGGTCATTAAGCAGCGATTGTTCAAGGAAGGGTCCGACGTGACGGTCGGTCAGCAGCTTTATCTGATCGATCCCGCACCCTATCGGGCGGCTTACGATGCGGCCGCCGCGCAGGTTCTGCACGCTCAGGCGGCGAAAGCCTCGGCTCAGGCGAGACTGGATCGATACGGCCCACTGGTGCGTATTCACGCGGTCAGCCGGCAGGATTATGACGACGCCCTGGCGGTGGCGCGTGAGGCCGATGCCGATATCGCCCAGGCGAAAGCCAATGTCGAGCGCGCAATGGTTAATCTCAATTATACCCGCGTGCGTGCGCCTATTTCCGGTCGGGTCGGTCGTTCCCTCATGACTGTCGGCGCATTGGCGGCGATCGGGCAGAATTCCAACTTGGCCGTCGTCACGCGACTTGACCCGATTTATGTGGACGTCAATCTTCCTGCGACCCGGCTGCTGCAATTGCGCCGGGAACTTTCCCAGGGACGTTTGCAGCGCATCAGCGACGATGCCGCCACGGTCACGCTGACGCTGGAGGATGGCAGCCGGTATGAGCAGGCCGGACGTCTGGAGTTTTCCGAAGTCAATGTGGATGAGGCGAGCGGAACCGTCGTGGTTCGCGCGATCATGCCGAATCCCGCACATATGCTGCTTCCGGGCATGTATGTCCATGCCAGGCTCGAAGAGGGTGTCGACCCCGCCGCGCTACGAATACCGCAGGATGCGGTTTTCCGTAACTCGCATGGCGATCCGATGGTCATGGTTGTGGGTGACGGCAACGTCGTCGGCGCACGGATGATTGCGACCGGTCCGGCCGTCGGGGGCGACTGGATCGTGACATCGGGCCTGAAGGACGGTGAACGGATCGTGGTGAGCGGCTGGCAGAAGGTCCGGGCGGGAGACACCGTAGACCCCGTTACGGCGCGCCAGTCCGTGTCCCCCGGCAAAGCCGATTAACGGCGGAAGAGAATATGTCTCGTTTCTTTATCGATCGGCCGGTTCTCGCATGGGTCGTCGGGCTGATTATCGTGCTGCTGGGGGGAATCTCCCTTTTCCGTTTGCCGATTGCCCAGTATCCGTCGATAGCCGCACCGCAGATCGCGATCAGTGTCACGTATCCCGGCGCCTCCGCCGAGACGGTGAACGGCACGGTGGTTCAGCCTATCCTTCAGCAGATGTTCGGCCTCGATCATCTGGAGTATGTGGCGTCCCAGTCCTACGCCAGCGGGCGGATGGAGATCGACCTGACCTTTGCGCAGGGCACGGATCCGGATATCGCCCAGGTTCAGGCGCAGAACAGGTTGCAGCTTGTGCTGCCGCGTCTTCCGATCGCGGTGACGGCGCAGGGCTTGACGGTCACGAAGGCGGTCAAGGATTTCATGATGGTGCTGGCGTTCATTTCCAAGGATGGCAGCATGTCGGGTTTCGACATCGCCGATTATGTGGCGTCGAACGTGTCCGATGCGATCAGTCGTGTCTCCGGTGTCGGCGACCATACGCTGTTCGGGTCGGAATACGCCATGCGGATATGGATGGACCCCGGGAAGCTCTATAAATATGGGCTGACGATCAGCGATGTGCGGGCCGCGCTGATGGACCAGAACGTGCAGGTATCTTCTGGCGAGATAGGCGGTCTGCCGGCTGAATCGGGCACGCGCATAGACGCCACGATCATCGGCCCGACCCGGCTGACATCGCCCGAAGAGTTCGGCGACATTATGCTGCGGGTCGAACGAGGGGGCTCGCAGGTTCGCCTGAAGGACGTCGCACGGGTCGAACTGGGACCGCAGAATTATAATGTGACGTCGTTCTACAATAATCAGCCGACGGTCGGTCTGGCGCTGAAACTTGCACCCGGAGCGAACCAGCTGACCACCGAAGCGGCCGTGCGTTCCGAGGTGAAGAACCTCGAGAAATTCTTCCCGCCGGGTTTGCAGGTCATCTATCCGCTGGATACCGAGCCTTTCATCGTACTGTCGATCAAGGAAGTCATTATCACGCTGATCGAGGCCATCGCGCTGGTTTTCATGGTCATGCTGGTCTTTATCCAGAATTTTCGTGCGACACTGATTCCGACGATCGCCGTGCCCGTCGTGCTTATGGGGACCTTCGGTATTCTCGGCGCTCTGGGATTTTCGATCAACACGCTGACGATGCTTGCGATGGTGCTCGCCGTGGGGCTGCTCGTCGATGACGCGATCGTCGTTGTGGAGAATGTCGAGCGCGTGATGGCGGAAAGGAAGCTTTCGCCCCGGGAGGCCGTGCGCATCTCGATGGACGAAATTTCGGGCGCTCTTGTCGGGATCGTGCTGGTGTTGACCGCCGTATTTCTCCCTATGGCGGCGTTCGGCGGTTCGACCGGGGTGATCTATCGCCAGTTCTCGATCACCATCGTCGCCGCCATGTGGCTGTCGGTGCTGGTGGCCATGATCATGACGCCTGCCTTGTGCGCGACAATGCTCAAATCCGGCATGCAGCAGAAGATAACGGGGCCGGCGGGTTGGTTCAACCGTGTCTTTGCCCGACTGACCGACGGGTACCGGTCGAGTGCCAACTGGATGCTTGGGCACGGCATGGCGTCGCTGGTGATATATGTTCTGTTGAGCGGTCTGGTCGTCTTCCTGTTCGTCCGGCTTCCGGAAGGGTTCCTCCCGGATGAGGATCAGGGGCTGATCTTTGGTCAGGTGACATTGCCTCCCGGGGCGACGGCGGAGCAGACGGCGGCGGTCAACCGTCGGGTCAGCGATTATATTCTCAGGAGCGAACGTGAAAACGTGGTGTCCGTCTTCGCGACGAACGGCTTCAATTTCGCGGGCGAAGGCCAGAATGTCGGCGCCTTCTTCATCCGCCTGAAAGAATGGAGCGTCCGTCGGGGGCCGGAGCGTTCGTCCGCGGCGATCGCGATGCGGATCATGACGCATTTCGAGGGGGACAGGGAGGCCGAGATTTTTGCCATCAATCCCCCGGCTGTCCTGGAACTGGGCAATGCGACCGGTTTCGATCTGGAACTGGAGGATCGCGGGCATCTTGGACATGAGAAGTTGCTGGCCGCCCGCGACCAGATACTGATGGCGGCAGCCAAGGACCCGCGTCTGGCTGCCGTTCGCTCGAATGGTCTGGAGGATGCTCCGCAGTACAAGCTGGAGATCGATCGCGAAAAGGCGAATGCGCTCGGTGTGACCAACGCTGAAATCAATACGACGATCGAAGGTGCCCTCGGATCGATCTACGTCAATCAATTCATGCACAACGATCGCGTCAAACAGGTTTACATTCAGGGTGAGGCCAGCGGCCGCCGCTTACCCGCAGATCTCGGCAAGTGGTATCTGCGGAATGCCGGGAACGGGCTGGTGCCATTCGATGTGATCGCGAAAGGTCACTGGGCCGTCGGCCCGCAGAAGGTCGAGAATTATAATGGCCTCAATTCTTATGAAATTCTCGGCCAGCCGGCTCCCGGATACAGCAGCGGTGCGGCCATGGCAGCCATTCGGGAGATCATGGACAGGCTGCCGCCGGGCATTGGATACGAATGGACGGGTCTTTCATTTGAGCAGATGCGGTCGAGCAGCGCGACAGGTCCGCTTTATGCTCTGGCGGCGACGGTGATTCTGCTCTGTCTGGCCGGTCTGTATGAAAGCTGGGCTGTACCTTTCGCTGTGATGCTGGTCATTCCGCTGGGTGTTCTGGGCGCACTGACGGCCACGTTGTGGCGAGGGCTGGCCAACGACGTCTACTTTCAGGTGGGCCTGCTGACGACTGTAGGGCTGACTGTCAAAAATGCCATTCTCATCGTCGAGTTCGCCAAGACATTCTTTGAAGCCGGAGATCCGCTTGCGGAAGCGGTAATCAAGGCGGCATGCGAACGACTGAGACCGATCCTGATGACATCGATCGCGTTCGTATGCGGCGTATTTCCTCTGGCGATCGCAACCGGAGCCGGTTCCGGGGCGCGGACTGCGATCGGCACCGCGGTCGTCGGCGGCATGATGTCCGCAACCGTGTTGGCAGTCTATTTCGTCCCTGTGTTTTTTGTGCTCGTGCTCCGGGTTTTTCGGGTTCGCCGGCGGAAGGATCGCGTGGAACTCTCCTGTGCTGGAAAGCTGGGTTCATGACGAGACATCTTATGCGCTGGTTTGGTCCGATGCTGTTTACGGCGCTTTCGGGATGTACGATGATACCGGATTACCATCGGCCTGCCCTGCCGGTCGCGGCGAGTTGGCCGCAAGGGATGGCCTATCATGCCGGCGCGTCGAAATTTGTCAAAACTGCCGCAACCGATCTGGGATGGCGTGATTTTTTCGTCGATCGACGGCTCAAGGCGCTGATTGCCCTCGCCATACGGGAAAACCGCGATCTGCGATCGGCGGCGTATGCCGTGGTGCAGGCGCAGGGGCTGTATCGAGTACAGAACGCCTCGCTGTTCCCGCAGATCGGCGCGACGGGCCAGTCGCTCTATCAGGCGCCGTCGGAAAATGCTGGATTAAGCTTTGCGCCGGGATTGCAGCAGGGCCGCGGCAACGCTGCTTATGCGAACGGCAATGTCTTCAAATTTTATCAGGCGGATATCGGCTTCTCCGCGTATGAGGTGGATTTCTTCGGCCGTATCCGCAGCCTCACGCGCGAGGCCGCGGACCGGGCCCTGAGTCAGTCCGCCAGCCAGCGTACACTTCTGATCAGTGTGATCTCGCAGGTGGCCACGACTTATGTTGCCTGGCTTGCGCACAGGGAAGAACTGAAAATAACGGAGCAGACTATGGCGTTACGGAGCGAAACGCTGCGTCTGACCCGCGCAAGCTTCGAAAGCGGTGAAGCCAATCAACTTACCCTTCGGCAGATCGAAGGACAGTTTCGACAGGCTGCGGCAAATTATGCGCAGTTCCAGAGACAGGTCGCTCAGGATGAAAATGAACTTGCGCTGTTGGTTGGCGAACCGCTACCTGAGGATCTGCCGCCTCCGGCGCCGTTCGGGCAACAGACGCTTCTGGCCGATCTGCCGGCGGGGCTTCCGTCCGACCTACTGGATCGGCGCCCCGATATTCAAGCGGCGGAGTTTTCCCTGCTTGCGGCCAATGACGATATTGGCGCGATGCGGGCCGCTTTCTTTCCTCGCGTGATCCTTACGGCGTCGAACGGTGTGTCGAGCTTGCAGTTTCACAATCTGTTTACGAGGGGCGGGACCACGTTCGGCCTGAACCCGCAGATCCAGATTCCGTTATTCACCTGGGGACAGAACGAAGGAAACCTGCAGGCGTCCAAAGCCCTGCGGCAGCAGCGTATGGCAGCTTATGAAAGGGCGATTCAGACCGCATTCCATGAAGTGGCCGACTCGCTGGCTGCGCGAGCCACGTTTTTGGATCAGTCGCAGCAGATCGACGCGCGGGTGAAATCCTGGGCAGATGCTTGTCGGCTGGCGCGAGCGCGCTTCGCAGCCGGAGTGGATTCCTATTTGACCACTCTGGACGCGGAACAGACGCTTTATGCCGCGCAGCAGAGCCAGATCGAGGTGCAGGCGGCAAGATATCAGAACCTGATCACCATTTACCGCGCCTTGGGCGGCGGGTGGAAGGAATACACAGCCAAGCCGGACAAGGAGAATCCCGACCGCACCTCCACTCCGGCCTCAAGAAGGCAGACCGGAAAATAGAGAGGGAGTCGTATCGGCTTGTCCGTCATCAAATAATTTGAGACCTTTTCAATCGCTGGTGGTCATGGTCTGATCATGCGACGTCTACCTGTCGGAATGGCGGCGACGCCGAAACGAAGTTCGGCCACGGTGACGGCGGACAGGTAGGAGCTTTCCACAAGCTGGGCGTCGATATCGTCGCACAGCTAACTCGCCGTACTCATGCCAATTCGCGCGAGCCTCATGGCCAAACCAGATCGTCGACGCGGCGTATGGGAACACCATCGATCCAGACCTCCAGGATCAAGACCACCAGCGCTTTCTCCGTCAGCTTCCGGGGCTCCAGATCGGTAGTTGTTCCGGCTCGACGGCCCTCTTTTTCCTGTGACACACGACTGTGATACAGCGTTGCCAACACGCCATGCATAGCAACGGAAAGTTCAGGATTCGCGCGACCTGGCGCTGCAAACGACATAACTTTCTATGGCAACGCCCCCTTGAGTCGCAGCCTCACCCCTCGGCCGGCGGCTCCCTGATCGCGCCGGCATCGCCCACCAGTCCGCGCGCGTATTCCGCCGCCGAAAAGGCGCGCAGATCCTCCACCTGCTCGCCCACGCCGACCAGATGCACCGGCAGGCCCGTCGCCTCCGCCAGCGCGACCACGATGCCGCCACGCGCCGAGCCGTCCAGCTTGGTGACGATCAGGCCGGTGACGCTCACCATCTCGCGGAACACACGCACCTGCTCCAGCGCGTTCTGGCCGGTGGTGGCATCCAGCACCAGAAGAACGGAATGGGGCGCGGTCTCGTCGAATTTCCTGATCACGCGGATGATCTTGGCGAGTTCCTCCATCAGCGCGCCCTTGTTGTGCAGGCGGCCCGCCGTGTCGATGAACACGATGTCCGCCCCCTGCTCGCGCGCGCGCTTGATGCCCTCGAAGGCCAGCCCCGCCGGGTCCGCGCCCGGCTTGCCCGCGATGACCGGCGCGTTGGTCCGCTCGCCCCAGACCTGCAACTGCTCGACGGCCGCGGCGCGGAAGGTGTCGCCCGCCACCATGACGACGGACTTGCCCTGCCCGCCGAACCAGCGCGCCATCTTGCCGATGGTCGTCGTCTTGCCCACGCCGTTGACGCCGACGACGAGGCAGACATGCGGCTTATGCGTGAAATCCGGCTCGAACGGAATCGCGACCGGCTCCAGCACGCGCGCGATCTCGGCGGCCAGCGCCTCCTGAATCTCAGCGGGTGTCACGTCTTTCCCGAAGCGCGACTTGCGGAAGCCATCGATAACGCGCCCCGCCACGGCGGGACCGAGATCGGCGGCGATCAGCGCCTCCTCGAGTTCCTCCAACGCCGCCTCGTCGAGATGGCGATGGGTCAGCGCAGCATTGAGCTTCTGCGTCGAGCGGGCGAGGCCCTGCTTCAGGCGGGAGAAAAATCCGGACATTCAGGCGGTCTCGGCCAACAACACGCCGCCGTCAAGAGCGATCGGGCGCAAGGTCAGGCGCGCACCGCGCCGCACGGGCGCGCCCCGCACGCGAAGAAGGGCGAATTGCGCGGACCGCCCGGTCCCCTCCCCCTCCATCAGCACGTCGAGATCACGCCCGATCAGCCCGCGCCAGAACGCATCCCGCATCTCCTCCCCCGCCTCGCGCAGCGCCGCCGCCCGACTCCGCCGCAGGGCGTTGGGCACGGAAGGCATGCGAGCGGCAGGCGTGCCGGGGCGCTCGCTATAGGGAAAGACATGGAGATAGGCGATGCGATGCGCGCGCACGAAATCCAGCGTCTCGGCGGCCTGCTCGTCCGTCTCGGTCGGGAATCCCGCGATGAGATCGGCGCCGATGCCGATATCGGGCCGCACCGCCCGCGCGCGAGCGATCAGTTCCCCCGCCTGCGCACGGCTGTGGCGGCGCTTCATGCGCTTCAGCACGAGATCCGAGGCCGCCTGAAGCGACAGATGCAGATGCGGGGCGAAGCGCGACTCCCCCGCCAGCACCGCCCAGAAATCCGGATCGCTCTCCGGCAGGATCGCGGCGGGATCGAGGGAGGACAGACGCAGCCGCGCGAGGCCGGGGACCGCGTCGAGGATCGACCGGCAGAGCGTCCCGAGCCGTGGCCGGCCCGGCAGATCGTGCCCCCAGGAGGCGATATCCACTCCGGTCAGCACGATCTCCGCATGCCCGGCGGCGACGAGGCTCCGTGCATTGGCGATGACCGCTGCGACCGGCACCGAACGCGACGCCCCCCGCCCTTGCGGGATGATGCAGAAGGTGCAGCCGTGATCGCATCCCTGCTGCACTTGCAGCAAGGCGCGGATATGGCTGCCATGCTCGACGACCGGCGTGGCGGGCGGCGCGTCCGTCAGGGCCGGCAGCGCGGCCCGTTTCCCGGCGGTCTCGCCGGTGCCCTCCCCGGCGGTCCATGTCTCGGGCCGCAATTTCTCGCCATTGCCGACGATCCGCGCGACACCGGGCAGAGCAGCCCATCGCGCGGGAGCAATCTGCGCGGCGCATCCCGTCACGACGATGCGCGTCGCGGGCGAGGCACGGTGCAACTTGCGGATCGCCTGGCGCGCCTGACGCTCCGCCGCCGCCGTGACGGCGCAGGTATTGACGATGGCCGTCTCGTCGAGATGACCCGCCAGCGCGGCGATCCTGTCGCTCTCGTGCAGGTTGAGGCGGCAGCCGAACGTCAGAACCTCCGCGCCGCTCATGCGTGCTCTCCTCCGCGCCACTCCCCTTCGAAAACCAGAGTCGCCGGGCCGGTCATGAGCACATGCCCGTCCGCCTCCCGCCAGGTGATGGTCAGCCAGCCGCCATCCATCTCGACGCGACAGGTACGGTCCAGCAGCCCGAGCCGCACGCCGTTCACCACGGCCGCACAGGCGCCGGACCCGCAGGCCGGCGTCAGCCCAGCCCCGCGCTCCCACACGCGCAGGCGGATCTCGTCCCGCGCGCGGATGTGGGCGAAGCCGATATTCGCCCGCTCGGGGAAGAGCGGATCATGTTCGAGCGCCGGCCCGCGCGACACCGCCTCATCCGCCCCGGTGAAGAAGGTCGCGTGCGGATTGCCCATGGAACAGGCCGCCGGCGCGCCCGGCAAAGGCAGGGCCAGCGTGTCCGCCTCATGCGCCAGCGGAATCTCCGCCCAACCCAGCTTCGGCGCGCCCATATCGACGCCGATCCGCCCGTCCGGCGCGACGAAGCTCGGCAGCAATCCGGCCTGCGTCTGCAATACCGGCGCATTGCCGAGCAGCCGGGCGACGCAGCGCGAGGCGTTGCCGCAGGCCCCGGCCTCCGATCCGTCGGGATTGAAAAATCTCACTTTTACGTCAGCACCGGGCAGATCGGGCGGTTCGAGAATCACCAACTGATCGCACCCGACGCCCAAACGGCGATCACACAGCGTGACCAGAAAATTTAATATCGGCGCAAAAGCCTGATTTCGCGCGTCGATGACGACAAAATCATTGCCGAGCCCTTGCATCTTTTGGAACCTGAAGCACATGGGCACCCTTATAGAGCCCCGAAGGCAGTTCGACACGGGATTTTCGCCGACATCGCGGCGTTAACGTCTGGGAAAGACTGCCGACGCATATTCTGGCCAAGACACATCTGGCCCGGGCAACGGCGTCGCCCGGCTCCAGGCAGGAAGACAGAGTAATGTATATCGCGCCTTTCGATCACTACGCTCCCCCCGGAGCGCTCCACCTCATCTGGTCCCTGACCGGCCGGTCAGCGGATGATATCCTCGCTCTCGTGTCGCAGTTCCATCAGGGCGCGGCCGTGCTGGTGGACCCGGAGGCCTTGCCGGCCCTGCGCGCCGCCGCGCCGAAGCTGCGGATATTCCTGCGTGACGGCGACAGCATCGTCCGCCTGTCCGCCGAAGGACGCGCGATGGACCGCTTCCATCTGAGCGCGAACAAGCTGCCGTCCCAGATGGCCGCGACGCGCGGACAGACATCCGGTGAGCAGGAGGCCGTGGCGCTGGACATCGTCATGGGAGAGACGACCGACGAGGCATGGGAGCGGATGGAGGCGCTGACCGAAGCCGGCCTGCCCGCCGGCGTCGCGGCGTCAGCACTCGTCGGCACCCCGACCGAGGTGGCGCGACGGCTCGAGGATTACCGCATGGAGCATGTGCGCCACATCGTGCTGACCGCGCCGCCGGAGCGCGCGCCTTACGAGATGGTGCGACGCGACCTCGTGCCGCTGCTGACGCGTCGCCCGACCGCGGGAAGCCCCGCCCCGCTGCCGGACCGTGTCGAGACGGACGCCATCACCTGGCATGGCGTCGCGCTGTAACAGCCGGTCAGCGCGTCTCCGGCCGCCAGCCGCCGGGACGCCACAGCAGGTCGTCCTCCCCGTCCCGATTCGCGTGACGGGAGAGAACGAACAGGAAATCGGAAAGGCGGTTGAGGAAGCGCACCGCCTCCGCCAGAGCGGGGTCCTGTAGCGCCACGACACGGCGTTCCGCCCGCCGCGCGACGGTGCGGGCGAGATGCGCCCGTGCCGCCGCCTCGCTCCCACCCGGCAGGACGAAGCTCGTCAGCGCCTTCTGCCGCACCCGCAGCGCCTCCGTCTCGTCGTCCAGCCAGAGCGTCGCTTCCGGTGGAAGAGACGGGCAGCGCCCGCTCGCGCCATGCGGTTGGCAGAGATCGGCCCCGAGATCGAACAACGCATCCTGCACCCCCGGCAGGGCGGAGATCTCCGGCAGCGCGACTCGCGCAAAGCCGATCGCGGCATTGAGTTCGTCCACTGCCCCGATCGCCTCGATCCGCGCGTCGTGCTTGGACACGCGCGTGCCGTCTCCCAGCGAGGTCTGGCCGCCGTCTCCACCGCGCGTGACGACGCGATCGATCCGGACAGTCATCAGCGGCGATGGCGGCGTGAGACGCGCGCGGGCGCCAACGCTTCGGCGGACGCCTTGTGCGCCGCGATCTTGCTCTGGCTGTCCTTCGCCAAGGCGATCAGATCGGCATTCTTCGACTGGGCGATAGCGCTGGCGATCGCAGCGGACAAAATCGGCTCGCCCTTGCGCAGATGCGCGAGATAAGCGCTGTCGAAACGCGCGCCATACAGCTTCGCCATCCGGTCGATCATCTCCTGGTCGTCGCGCATCGGCGCCGTGGTCAGAGAGAGATCATGCGGGCTGACGATCTCGCCCAGTTTCGTCCGGGTTTCCGCGCTGTCCCTGGAGACCGTGTCGGACAAGGCCCTGACGTCATTCCGCGCCGCATTGGTCGTGGCGAGTTTCGCCAGCGCGATATCCGTCAGATCCGCCTCGTTCAACGCCTGAACGAAAGCCGCATCCGCCGTGGTCAGAGGCTGCCCCTTGGACAGAGGCGGCAGCGGCGCGGGAGCCGGCTTCGGCGCTATGCCGAAACAGCCTGACAGGACGAGCATGCTCATGAGCGGCGCGGCCACGCGGAGGGAAGCGGAAAGAGAAAGAGCGAAACGCGGCATGGTCGGCAGGTGCTCCTTGCGTTATGTCGGATGCAAGACCCTTCATCGCCCGTCTCACGCGGAGTTGCAATGTCCGCCCCCTGCCCGTCCGCGCCCCCGTCCCCTCCTCCGTCCCATGGGCCGTTCGCGACCTGGCGGCGCGTCAGCCTCGCCTTCGCCGGGCTGTCAGGCGCGACGGCCGTGGCTATGGCGGCCCTTGCCGCCCATCTCCCGGACCGCATGCTCGCCCCGAACGGACGCGAGATGATGGGGCGCGCGGTGGAAATGCAAATCTGGCACAGCCTCGTCTTGCTGGTCCTCGCCTTCGCGGGACGCAACGTCTTCCGCTGGGTCGCGCCCGGCTTCGCCTTGGGGCAGGTCCTGTTCTGCGTGCCGGTCTATCTGCTGGCGCTGAAGGGACCGGCCATCGGCTTCATCGCGCCATGGGGCGGATCGGTGCTGATCCTGTCCTGGCTGGGGATGGCGATGCTGGCCGTGCGTCGCTCCATCTGACCGGCCATCTGACCGGCCATCTAGCGGGAACGGATGCGCGCCCAAAGCGCGAGAGCGCCAAGTTGCGCCGCCAGGGCCACGCAGAAGCTGGCCAGCACGATGCCGATGAGGATCAGTTGTTCGCGCTCGACCCCGCTTTCGACGCCGAACAGCGTATAGAGGGACTGCCATGCCTGCGTTCCGGCCACATACTGGACGAGATGGACGGCCGGCGGCAGGAACCGCGCACTCGCGGCAATCAGAACGGTGAGGACGACCAACGCCGCCGTCCGCGCCAATGTCGTGACGATGCTGACCTCACCGAGATGCGCCGCCGAACGAGCAGGTTTGAGTGTGGATTTCATGCTACCCTCGTTTCAGTGCGTATAATTTAACCGACAGGGCTCACCCGATGGGCTATCATGCATTCTTCGTCTGATACCCAACCTGCCTCCGCCCGATCAATGCCGGCGGAGGCGTTTGGAGATAATAAGTCTTGGAGACTATGAAAATGACACAGCGGACCGCTCTCTTTCCACGCTTCGGCGCGCTGCTGGCCGGTCTGGTCGTCGTCGCGACCTCTATTCCCGGAGCGGGTCACGCGGCGGAACCGCCGCCGGGCAGCGTCCCGGTCCCGCAACTCGACGCGTCCCAGCCCATCACCCCGGCGCAACACGTCTATCCCGACGCGGCGCTCGCCCACACACAGGTGACGGAAGCCTTCAAGACCGCCCTGCGGACCCATCGCAAGGTGCTGCTGGATTTCGGCGGCAACTGGTGCCCGGACTGCCTGAAGCTGGCGGGCGTGTTCGACGTGCCGTCCGTCGCACAGTGGCTCGATGCGGAATTCGTCGTGGTGCCGGTCAATGTCGAGCGCATCAACCAGAATCTCGACATCGCCAAGCGTTATGGCGTGACGATCCACGAAGTGCCGACCGTGCTGATCTTCACCGCGAACGGCAAGCTGCTGAACGCCGACGGCGCGAACACGCTGGGCAATGCCCGCGCCATGTCCGCTCAATCGGTGATCGACCTGCTCGCAAGCTGGAACAGGCGGAGCTGACGTCGTTCCCGCCTCACAGGGGAGGGCGCGTCGTCAGGCGCCTTCGAACTGACGGTAGTTCTCGGCGAAGCGCGCCAGCAACGCTTCGGCCTGACGGTCATAGGCGGCCGGGTCCGCCCAGCTCGCCTTGGGGTCGAGAACCTCCGGAGGCACACCCGCGACGCTGAGCGGCATTTCGAGCCCGAAATGCGGATCGACCTTCCATTCGGAGGCGTTGATCTCGCCGTTGAGGATGGCGCGCAGGATGGCGCGGGTATGCGCCAGCGACATGCGCCGCCCCGTGCCATACGGCCCGGCGATCCAGCCCGTATTGACCAGCCAGCATTTCGCGCCGCTCTCGGTGAGATATTTGCCGAACAGCTCGGCATAGACTTTCGGCTTGCGCGGCAGGAAGGGAGAGCCGAAACAGGCCGAGAACGTCGCCTGCGGCTCGCTGACGCCTTTTTCCGTCCCGGCGACGCGCGCGGTGTAGCCTGACAGGAAGTGATACATCGCCTCCTTCGGCGTCAGCCGCGCGACGGGCGGCAATACGCCGAAAGCGTCCGCCGTCAGCATGATGACGTTGCGCGGCGTGCCGCCCTGCCCGTCCGGACGGAAATTCCCCAGGAAATCCAATGGATAGCAGGAGCGCGTATTCTCCGTCAGACTGCCGTCATTGAAGTCGATATGGCCCTGCGCATCGGCGACGACATTCTCCAGAACCGCGCCGAAGCGATGGGAGGCGTCCCAGATTTCGCGTTCGGCCTCCTTCTTGAGATTGATGACCTTTGCATAGCAGCCGCCCTCGAAGTTGAAGACGCCTTTCGGGCTCCAGCCATGCTCGTCATCGCCGATCAGGGCACGCTCGGGATCGGAGGAGAGCGTCGTCTTGCCGGTGCCGGACAGGCCGAAGAACAGCGCGACATCCCCGTCCACGCCGATATTCGCCGAGCAGTGCATCGGAAAGACGCCCTCGACCGGCAGCCGCCAGTTCATCACCGAGAAGATCGATTTCTTGATTTCCCCGGCATATTCCGTGCCGGCGATCACCACGAGCCGGTGCGTGAACGACATGGCCACGGCGGTCGAGGAGCGCAGACCCAGCGCCTTGGCGTCGAGATGCAGCTCCGGCGCGTGAAGAAGGACGTAATCCGGTGTGAAATCCGTCAGTTCCGCCTCGGTCGGGCGGATGAACATGTTGCGGGCGAAGAGCGCGTGCCAGGCATTCGTCGTCACGAGGCGGATGCGGATGCGATGGGCCGGATCGGCTCCGGCGAACAGATCCTCGACGAAAAGAACCTGCTGGTCGAGATAGGCGCGCACCGTCTCGGCGAGACGGTCGAACGCTTCGGGCGGGAGCGGGTTGTTGCCGGGATGCCACCAGACCTCTTCGCCGATATCGGGATCGTTGGCGACATATTTGTCCTGGGCGGAGCGGCCCGTGTACTCCCCGGTCCGCGCCATCACCGCGCCATCCTCGGAAAGCCGGATTTCATCGCGACGGACCGCCAGCGTGACGAGCGGGGCCGTCCGCAGGTTGACGTAAAAAGGCTGGACGGGGGAAAGGCCGGTCCCCGCCAGGGCAGTCCTGTCCGTGCCGGTGCCCTCCGGGACAATCCCCGGCTGGGCCTCGATGGTCGTGACTGCACTCATTCTTCCAACCTTTCTGTCACCTAACGCCTGCGGACCGACATTTCATAACGAAGGATGTGCGATCTATCTCACCTGACATGTATAGAACCGCCCAGACAGGTTCAAGAGATTTGCTCCCGAAATCGTGAGGAAAACATGCGGCGGCGTGAGCCGGGCAAAGAGCGACCTGCGGGGAGCGACCTGTCCGGACCCTTCTTCACCTCTTGAAAACCCCCGGCGTCGGCGTAGTCTCGCGCTGACTCACTCAGGGAAAGAACCGACAGGTGGCGAACGAGCAGGCGACGGATCAGCAGGCGATTGAGGACGCGCGGGACGGTCTGCCGATTTCGCCCGACGTGATCCGCGCATGTTTCGCGGCGGCCATGTCGGAGATGTATCGCCGCGAGGTCCCGCTTTACGGCACGCTGCTCGATATCGTCGCGGCAGTGAACCGCCGGACGCTCGACGCCGATCCCGCTTTGCGGGACCGGATCGAGGCGGAGGGCGGGATGGAGCGCCTCTCCGTCGAGCGTCACGGCGCGATCCGCCTCGGCACGGCGGAAGAACTCGCCACCTGCCGCCGCCTGTTCGCCGTGATGGGGATGGAGCCGGTCGGGTATTACGATCTGTCGGTCGCCGGCGTGCCGGTCCATTCCACTGCCTTCCGCCCGGTGACGGTGCAGGCGCTGTCCCGCTGCCCGTTCCGCATCTTCACCTCGCTGCTCCGGCTGGAGCTGATCGAGGACAACGCGCTCCGTGCCGAGGCCGAAGCCATTCTCGCCCGCCGCCGCATCTTTTCGCCCGCCCTGCTGGACCTGCTCGACACGGCGGAGGCCGGGGGCGGGCTGACCGAGGCGCAGGCGGAGCGTTTCGTCAACGAGGCGCTCGAAACCTTCCGCTGGCATCCGGACACGACGGTCAGCCGGGAGACCTATGAGCGGCTGAACGCGGCGCACCGGCTGATTGCCGATGTCGTGTGTTTCCGCGGCCCACATATCAATCATCTGACCCCGCGCACGCTCGATATCGACGCGGTCCAGGCGGAGATGATCGCACGCGGCATTCCCGCCAAGGCCGTGATCGAGGGACCGCCGCGCCGCGCCTGCCCGATCCTGCTGCGGCAGACCAGCTTCACCGCGCTGGAAGAGCAGGTCGCGTTCCAGGCGGCGGACGGTCGCTCCGTGCCCGGATCGCATACGGCGCGGTTCGGCGAGGTCGAGCAGCGCGGCGTGGCGCTGACTCCCGCCGGACGCGCGCTCTACGACCGCCTGCTGGACGAGGCGCGCGGCGCGGACCCGGCAGACTACGCCGCGACGCTCGAACGTGCCTTCGCCGCCTTCCCGGACGATCTGGAAACCTTGCGCGGCGAGGGGCTGGCCTATTTCCGCTATCTCGGCCGGCCGCATCACCGCGTGCCCCATTACGCCACGCTGGACGATCTCGTGCAGTCCGGCGCCGTGACGGCGGTGCCGCTGACCTATGAGGATTTCCTGCCTGTCAGCGCGGCGGGTATTTTCCAATCCAATCTGGGCGGCGGGGCGCGCACGCATTATGCCGCCGAGGCAAGCCGGAGCGCTTTCGAGACCGCGCTCGGCACATCGGTCGCGGATGAGACGGCGATCTACGCCGCGCAGCAGGCCGCCTCGCTGCGCACGATCGGCATCGATGGTCCGGGATGAAGGACGTTCCGTGCCGCCATGGGCACCGGGGCGCGTTTCTCCCCTGACGGGTTGATGGATCGATCTTCATAATATAACGCAAGCGAAACTGATCATGTCCCTTCGCCGGAGACCGTCTTTGCCCAGCTCCCTCAGTCGGACCGCGCCCCGCATCGCCCTGGGCGCCCTCGCCGCGCTCAGCCTCTTGACCCGGCCGGCCTGCGCAGCACCCGCCCCTCCCGACGCCGTCGGCGCGCTGGTGAAGGAGTACGATGCGTTCTGCACGCGGGAAGACCCGATTTCCGCCGCCGCGCGCGGGGATGTGGCGGCGTCCGAACGCTGGCCCGATGACAGCCCGGCGGCGGACACCGCCCGCTATCACCAGTTGCTCGCCTTTCGCGACCGGCTGAAGGCGATCGATCCCGCCACCCTCTCCGGCGAGGCGGCGATCAATATCGGGCTGATCCGCTGGAGCGTCGATCTCGCCATCGAAGGCCACCGATTCGACGAGGCGCGCATCCCCTTCACCAGCGACGAGGGATTCTACCTCACCCCCGGCTACGCCGCCGATAATTCGCCCCTGCGGAACGAGGCGGCGGCCCGGCACTGGCTGGCGCGGATGACGGCGCTGCCCGCCTATTACGCCCAGCAGATCGCCAACATGCGGCGCGGCATCGCCACCGGCTTCGTGCAGCCGACGCTGATCGCGCGCAAGGTCGCCGCCGCCACGCAGGCGATCGCCGATCTGCCGCCCGAGCAGGACGCGACACTCCGGCCCTTCGACACGCTCCCGTCAACGATGCCGGAGGCGCAGCGTGCCGCCCTGCGCGCGGAGGCGCTGGCGATCGTTCGCCGGTCGATCAAACCGGCCGAGCGGCAGGTCGCTGAGTTTTTCGCCCGCGACTATCTCCCGGCCAGCCGCGCGACGCTCGGCGCGTCAGCTCTGCCCGATGGCCGCGCCTATTATGTCTATCGCGTGAAGACCGAGACGACGACCGGCATGACGCCGGACCAGATCTTCGCGCTGGGTCAGTCGGAGATCGCCCGGATTCACCGTGAGATGGACGCGCAGATGCAGGCGGTGGGCTTCAAGGGCGATTTCAAGGCGTTCGTCACGACGCTGCGGCATGATCCGCGCTTCTATGTCGCCACGCGCGAGGCGCTGCTGGAAAAAGCGAGCCGCCTCGCCAAGATCGTGGACGATCACCTGCCGCATGTCATCGGCAAGCTCCCGCGCCTGCCCTATGGCGTGCGTCCCGTGCCGCGCGCCATCGAGGACGGCTACACGTCCGGCCGCTACGATCCCGGCAGCCCGGCGCTCGGCATCGCGGGCGGGCTGATGATCAACACCTCGCATCTCGACCAGCGCCCGCTCTACGAGCTTCCCTCCCTCGTGGCGCATGAGGGCGCGCCGGGGCATCACATCCAGATCGCGCTCGCGCAGGAAATGACCGATCTCCCCGGCTTCCGGCGCGATTACGCCACCACGGCCTTCGTCGAGGGCTGGGCGCTCTACGCCGAGCAGCTCGTCGGGGAGTTCGATCTCTATCCGACGCCCTACGAACGCTTCGGCCAGCTTTCCATGGAAATGTGGCGCGCCTGCCGGCTGGTGATGGATGTCGGGCTGCACTGGAAGGGCTGGACGCGCGATCAGGCCGTCGCATGCCTGCGCGACAATACCGCGCTGGCGGAAAAGAATATCCAGAACGAGGTCGATCGTTATATTTCATGGCCCGGCCAGGCGCTGGGCTACAAGATCGGCGAGATCACCCTTCTCGGGCTGCGCCGTCAGGCCGAGACGGCGCTGGGCCCGCTCTTCGACGAACGGAGGTTCCACGACGTGGTGCTGGACGAGGGCGCGATGCCGATGGAGCAGCTGAAATCCCGGGTCGCCGCATGGATCGCGACGGAAAAGGCCGGGAAGGACAAGGCCGGGTAACGGAACGGCCGCGCAGGCCGGCCCGGTTCATACGCGAGGGAGACGGACATGAACATGACGGGTGCTCTTCTGATCGGCGCGCGGAATGTTTTTCGCGAAACGCGCTTTCATGCCGTCGCGGCGGAGGATGGCGCCCCGTTGCCGGTCGCCTTCTCCTGCGCGGAAGCGAGGGACGTCCGGGCGGCCTGCGCTTTGGCCGACGACGCGTTCGACAGCTTCCGCGCCACCGCTCCCGACGCGCGCGCGGCGTTTCTGGACCGCACCGCCAGCGGAATCGAGGCGCAGGGCAAGGAGTTGATCGCGCGCGCGATGGCGGAAACCGGCCTCCCCCACGCCCGGCTCGCGGGTGAATGCAACCGGACGATGGGCCAGTTGCGGCTTTTCGCGCGCGCCTTGCGTCAGGGCCGCTGCTTCGATGTGCGCATCGACCCGGCCCTGCCGGACCGCACGCCGCTGCCCCGCCCCGACCTGCGGATGATCCGTGTCGGCGTCGGGCCCGTCGCGGTGTTCGGGGCGAGCAATTTCCCGTTCGCCTTCTCCGTGGCGGGCGGGGACACGGCCTCGGCGCTGGCGGCGGGATGCCCCGTCGTGGCGCGCGCCCATCCGGCGCATCCCGGCGTGAGCGAGTTGATGGGCCACATCGTGCGCGACGCCGTCGCCGCCAGCGGCCTGCCGGAAGGCGTGTTTTCGCTGCTGGGCGGCCCGTCCCATGAGATCGGCGCGGCGCTGGTGCGCGATCCGGCCATCATGGCGGTCGGGTTCACCGGCTCGCGCGCGGGTGGCCTCGCCCTGGCCGCGATGGCCGCCGCGCGGCCCGTGCCGATCCCGTTCTATGGCGAACTCAGCGCGATCAACCCCGTCTATCTCCTGCCCGACGCGCTGGAGGCGCGCGCCGAGACGCTCGGGAAGGACTTCATCGCCTCGCTGACCAGGGAAGCGGGACAGTTCTGCACCAATCCGGGCCTGATTCTGGCGGTGGAAGGCCCCGCGCTCGACCGTTTCCGCGCCGCCGCCCGCGCGGCTCTGGAAGACTCCGCGGCCCAGACCATGCTGACCGGCGGGATTCACGAGGCATACGAGTCCGGCGTGGCGGCTCTGGCCGAACGGCCGGGCGTGACATGTCTGGGACGCGGCGCGCCCGGCGGCCCGCGAGCCTGTCAGGCGGCGCTGTTCGAGACGAGCGCCGCCGCCTTCATGGCGGGCCCCGCTCTGGGGCAGGAGATTTTCGGCGCGACATCACTCCTGGTGGCCTGCCCGGACAGCGCGACGATGCAGGCGTTGACGGCCGGGCTCGAAGGGCAGTTGACCGCGACGCTTCATATGGCGCCCACGGATCTCCCCCTCGCCCGGAGCCTGATGCCGATGCTCGAACGCAAGGCCGGGCGGATTCTTGCCAATGGCTGGCCGACCGGCGTCGAACTCTGCGACGCCATGGTGCATGGCGGCCCTTTTCCCGCCACGACCGATCCACGCACGACCTCGGTGGGCACGGCGGCGATCGAGCGCTTCCTGCGCCCCGTCTGCTATCAGGACATCCCCGAGACGCTCCTCCCCGACGGCCTGAAGCACAGCAATCCGTTCAGCCTGCCGCGCGGGCTCGACGGCGCCTACTGACGTCCGGTTTTTTCCGACCCGGCTTCGGAGATGCGGGACGCGTCAGACCGTCAGACCGGGCACGCCGCCCATCAGAGGATCGGTGATGCTCGGCCGGTCGTTTTCCAGATGTCCCGCGAGTTGAAGGGCGAACTGACTGTCGCCCGCCGCCGTGATCGTGACGTCATACCAGCCGCCTTTGTGTGACGCGGCGACGGTGAGCGCATGCGCGGCCAGCGGCGCGATCCTCACCGGCGCGAAACTGAGACCGCCATAGGCATCGGCGACGTTCAGCACGACGCTTCGATCCCCGTGATTACGCAGTTCGATGACGAGACTCTGTGCGAACCGATGCGATTCCGTCATGACGGACACCTTTGTCGCAACTGCGCCCGCCAGCCCGGCAAAGGACCGGAAGAAACCATTCGGACCGTGAACGTCCAGCACGTAGCCGCCATCCTCCGCAACGACCCAGTGATCGACAAGCGACCTGCCGTTCTCGACCGTGTAATATCGCGGGGCCACGCCGTTTCGCAGGTCGCGCACATGGAACACCGCCGCGGCGCTTCCCGTATTGACGAAGGTGAGGCCCATGCTTCGCGCATGCCCCGGCGGGGTGGACTGTACGTGCAAATCATACGGCAGCGCGCGGGCGGGACGCACGCCCCTCTCCTGCCGGGGCATGATTTGGGTCGCGGGAACGGCCGGCGTGTAGTTCGCATGACGCTTCCGGTCCGGCGGCGCATAAGACGCGGTGGACGGCAGACGCGTCTTCGCGGCGTTCGGCGTCCTGAAATCGAAGGCCGAGGTCAGATCGCCCGACACGGCGCGCCGCCAAGCGGTGATGTTCGGCTCCGTCAGACCGGAATAAAACGGGCCGAACCGCGTCTCCAGAAAACGGATGAGCGAGGTGTGGTCGAACACCTGCGAATTGACCCAGCCGCCGCGCGACCAGGGCGAAACCACGAGCATCGGCACGCGGGGCCCGAAACCGTACGGCCCGGCCGCATAATGTGACGATCCCGGAAAGAATTCGTTGGTCGGCGACACGGTGGACTGGCCGCCGACGGCGCCGACGGGCGGGGCCGGCGGGATGAGATGATCGAAGAACCCGTCATTCTCGTCAAAC
This sequence comes from Acidomonas methanolica, assembly GCF_004346035.1. Lineage (GTDB taxonomy): Bacteria > Pseudomonadota > Alphaproteobacteria > Acetobacterales > Acetobacteraceae > Acidomonas > Acidomonas methanolica. The sequence continues at coordinate 57,334 of NZ_SLZN01000014.1, forward strand.
GTAATGAACAGGACGGTTTTCGACCATATCTCGGGGGCCGCGGTCAGCACGTCCAGCACCTGCGACACATACCAGGCGCCGTAATTCGCGGGCCAGTTCGGATGTTCCGAATACGCTTCCGGCGCGACGAGCCAGGAGACCTGCGGCAACGCGCCGGACTGCACATCCTGCCTGAACAGGTCGAAAAGCGTGCCGGACGCAACGATATTGGTGCCGCTGCGCGCCCGTTCCGCCAAAGGAGATCCCGGCGCGGCGCGGCGATACTGGTCGAAATAGAGCAGCGAGGTATCGCCGTAATTCCCTATATAGGGATTGCTCGCCCACCCCCATGACCCGGCGGCGTCCAGCCCGGTCCCGATGTCCTGATAGATTTTCCAGGAAACTCCGGCGGCCTGCAATCGCTCGGGATAGGTGCTCCAGGCATACCCGGCCTCGGCGTTGTCGACGATCGGCCCGCCACCGGAACCGTCATTCCCGACCCAGCCCGTCCACATGTAATAGCGGTTGGGATCGGTCGAGGAAAGAATGGAACAGTGATAGGCGTCGCAGATGGTGAACGCGTCGGCCAGGGCGTAATGAAACGGAATGTCGGCGCGGTCCATATACGCCATGCAGGTCGTGGTCTTGGCGGCGATCCAGTCATTCCACCACCCGTTACTGAACGCGGCCTGGGTGGACGTCCAGTCATGTGCGAGATCGGCGATGAATTGCAGGCCGAGATCGGCCGCCTCCGGATGGAACGGCATGAGCGCGCCGCCGCCATGGGGCTGTTCGAAGACGGTCGTCCCCTTCGTGAGCCGCGCCGCGCGAGGGTCGTTGAAACCGCGCACGCCCTGGAGCCTGCCGTAATAATGATCGAAGGAGCGGTTCTCCTGCATCAGGAAAATGACGTGCTCCACATCCCGTATCGTCCCCGTCACGTTATTCGCGGGCAGGGATGCGGCTTTCGCGATGCTCTGTTGCAACGATCCGGCGAGACCGCCGACCGTGAACAGTTTGAGAAAATCCCGGCGATCGGTTTCAGCCATGGCCTGTCCTGTCCCTGTGGGGACACGCCCCTGCTTCCTTCATGCGTGGAGACTGTTCCGCACGTCCCGCTGCCGCTCGGCATCAGAACGTCTGAAAACAGTCTTCCGCGACGGGCGTCCAGGATATGTTTTCTGATTTTTAATCCTGACGTCGCCTAAATACATAAAATCGGGAAAAATTAAATATCGCATAGAGAAAATCATATGACCCTTATCTGAAATATTCATGAAAACCGGCGGCGCTCACGGCCCATCTCCCCTCGTCAGGGAACGAAGATGAGTGTACGAGTAACAGGCTCAACGAACGCCGCATGGAAGGGCCGCGAAAGAATGTTTGCCAAACGGACGCGACATGTCCTGTCGAGCCTGCTGTCTCTGTCCGCCATCATTCCGGGCGTCGCCCGCGCCGACATGCCACTTTCAGCGCAGGCCCCCGACAGCCCCCGCACGAGGACGCCGATCCAGCATCTCGTGGTGATCTATCAGGAAAACGTCTCGTTCGATCATTACTTCGCCACCTATCCTGTCGCGGCCAACCCTCCGGGCGAGCCGTCCTTCACCGCCATGGGCGACACGCCGCCGGTCAACAACCTGCGGACGGCCCATCTCCTGAAGCAGAATCCCAACACCAATCCCGCCAACGGCCCCGACGCGGCGCTTCCCTTCCGCCTCGACCGCACCCAGGCGAGCACGGCGGACCAGAATCACGCCTATACGGCCGAGCAGATGGCCTATGACGGCGGCAAGGCCGATCTCTTCCCGCTCCATACCGGACGCGGCACGCCCGGCGGCGTCGGGGCTTTCGGCACCAGGGGCCAGGTCATGGGTTATTTCGACGGTAACACCGTCACGGCGCTGTGGCGTTATGCCCGGCACTTCGCCATGAGCGACAATACCTACACCGACACGTACGGCCCCTCGACGCCAGGCGCGCTCGAAGTGGTCGCGGGCCAGACGAACGGCCTCCAGATCGTGCGCGGCGCGATAAATTCCGCCATCATCCATGACGGCCAGGGAGGCTACACGCTCATCAACGACCTGGACCCCGGCTATGACATCTGCTCGTCGAAGGCCACCCAGGTGATGCTGCACGCGAAGACGATCGGCGACCTGCTCAACGCGCGCGGCATCACCTGGGGCGGCTTCATGGGCGGATTCGACCTGACGCTCACGGATTCGAACGGCACGACCGGCTGCGCTCGATCGACCTATTCCACGGTCGTTTCGAGAAACGTGAACGACTACATTCCGCATCACAACTGGTTCCAGTATTTCGCCAGCACCGCCAACCCGACCCATGCGCGCCCGGCCTCGATGGCGGCCATCGGCCACACGCTGGTTCCGGGCACGTCCGACACCGATCCGGCCCGTCACCAATATGATCTCAACGATTTCTACGCCACGGTGAAAGCAGGGAATTTCCCCGCCGTGTCCTTCATCAAACTGCCGGGTTATCAGGACGGACATGCCGGTTATTCCGATCCGCTCGACGAGCAGACGGGCATAGTCGCGCTCGTGAACTTCATCCAGACGCGCCCGGAATGGGCGGACACCGCCATCATCATCACCTATGACGATTCCGACGGGTGGTACGACCACGCCTTCACGAAAACCACCCGCGGCTCCTTCGACGCCAAGGCCGACCAGCTCGACGCGCCGGGCCGATGCGGTCCGCAAGGCAGCGCCCCGGACGGCGTGGCGGGCAAGCCGGTGAACGGACGCTGCGGCCCCGGCACCCGCATTCCGCTGCTCGTGGTCTCTCCCTGGGCGAAAACGAACTATATCGGCCACGATCTTATCACCCAGGCCTCGGTCGTCCGCTTCATCGAGAACAACTGGCTGGACGGCGCAAGGCTGGGCGGCGGCGCATTCGACGCCACGTCCGGCGATCTCGACGGGTTGTTCGATTTCCATCGCCCCCCGAATCCCGAGATCCTTCTCCTCGACCCTGAGACCGGCGACGTCACGTACAACGGCGCGCCCAAGGGGCCGGCGTCCGTTCCCCACGGCCAGTCCGCCGCGCCGGCGCGTTAGAACAGATCCAGTTCAGATGGAATCATCCGAACGGGCGGAAATGCTCCACCGCCCTACGCCGCCAGCGCGGCGAGATCGACGCCCAACTCGTTCCGCAGCAGGGCGAGGATATTTCTGGCGATCTGCGACAGCGCATGATCGGCGCGGAAGAGCACCGTGCAGGCGATGCCCAGCGGCGGCGACAGCGTGCAGGGGCGCGGCAGTCCCGGATGATGCAGGGCGGTCAGCGCGTCCACGATGGCGCACCCCCCGCCGAGCCGCACCAGCTCCGCGGCCATGTAATGCGTGCGCACCCGCACCGACGGCGAGGTGGAGAAGCCGGTTTCCTCCAGCGCCATGTCGAGGAGACGCGCCGTGGGATCGTTCTCGCTCAGGCCGATATAGCGCGCCGGGTCGATCGCCGAGAGGGCGACGCCGCCGCCCTCCGGTCTCTCCCGGTCGATCAGCAGCAGCGGGATCTCGGCGATATGATGGACGGTGAGGCCGTCGCGCTGATAATCCCCGAACACGACTCCCAGATCGAGATCGCGGTTGAGCAGCCGGGTGACGATCTCCGGCCCGTGCAATGCGTCGATGGTCAGTTCGATGCCCGGGTTGGCGGCACGATACCGCTGGATCACCCGCGGCACGAGGCTGAGGCCGAGGCTGGGCACGCAGCCGATGCTGATGGAATGCCCTTCCCGCGCATAGCGGAGATTGTCGGTCAGGCGTTTGAGATCCAGGAGTTTCTCGAAGATCGCATTCACATGCGGCAGCATGATGCGGGCCTCGCGCGTCGGCACCAGACGCCCGCCCGCCCGTTCGAACAGCGCGAATCCCAGGGATTGCTCGGCATAGCGCAGCACCTTGCTGGCCGCGGGCTGCGAGACGTTCAGAACCTCCGCCGCGCGCCGGAGCGAACCCGTCGTCATGATCGCATAGAAGACCTCGATCTGGCGCAAGCGCATCGTGACGGAACTCCTGTCCATTGAGCGCGCACAGTCTAGCCGCGAGTTATTGTGACTGCAAAACGAAGCCGAAACGAAGCGTTTCCTTCCCGTTCCATCCAACCCAAGGACGTGAATGCCCGACGTCTGGCGCGTACGAAACGGCCCTTAACCGCGAGTTATCGGAACCGCGCCTCTTTGGACTGGCCGGAAAGGAATTCGACTTCTAGTTTTCCACCTGACGACCACATGCGGCCTGACACATGCATCCAAGCCCCAGCGCTCCGGACATCGCCCCGCGCGCGTTTTGCACGACCCGTAATTCCGGAAGGATCATGCCCGCCAGACAGACCATCACGATCATCGGCGGCGGCGTCATCGGCCTCACCACCGCCTTCGCCCTCGTCAGGGAGGGGCACGACGTCACGCTCATCGAACGCCACGACGCGACCGGGCGGGAAGCCAGCTACGCCAATGGCGGCCAGCTCAGCTACCGCTATGTCAAACCTCTGGCGGATGCGGGGGTAGTCCGGGAAGCGATCGGCTGGCTCTTGCGGGAGAATTCCCCCATCTCCCTGCGCCTGCGGGCCGATCCGCATCAATGGCTCTGGCTCGCCGCCTTCCTGCGCGCCTGCTCGCGACGGACGAACCGCCGGAACGCGGCGCTTCTGCTCGATCTCGCCCTGAGCGGACAAAGGGAATTGCAGGTCTGGCGCGAGGAGGGGCTGGGCAATTTCCTCTGGCGACGCCCCGGCAAGCTGGTGCTGTACCGGAACGCGGAGACATTCCGCAAGGCCGCCGAATCCGCCGTCCAGACGGCTGGCGACGCCTCGCAGGAACAGGCGCTTTCGCCAACGGCGTGCATCGCGGCGGCCCCTGCCTTCGCCGACCTGCTGCCGCGGCTCGCGGGGGGCATCTTCTCGCCACAGGACGAGGTGGGAGACTGCCATCTCTTCTGCGAGGCCCTGCGCGCCGCGCTGGCGAAAGAGAGCGGATTCCGGCTCGTGCATGGGGTCGCGACGCTGCGGCGGGACGCAAGAGGACAGTGCGAGGTCATGCTGGACGGGCAGGATTTCGAGGCCGGACTGGTCGTGCTGGCGGCGGGAATCGCCTCGCGCGCGCTCGCCCGGCCGCTCGGGCTCGGCCTTCCGCTCTACGGGCTGAAGGGCTACAGCCTGACCTACCGCCCATCTCCCGATTTTCTGCCGGAGATCAGCGTCACGGATTACGACAATCGCGTCGTCTATGCGCGGCTGGGAGAGCGGCTGCGCGTCGCGGCGATGGTGGATATCGGCGCGGAGGACACCTCTCTCGACCCCCGGCGCATCGCCGGTCTGCGCGCGCTGGTGGCGCGGACACTGCCCGGCATGCCGGTCATGGAGGATGAGCCTCCCTGGGCCGGATTGCGTCCCGCCACGCCGACCGGCGTGCCACTCGTCACGCGTACACGCATCGACAACCTGCTGCTGAACGTGGGTCATGGCGCGCTCGGCTTCACGCTCTCCGTCGGCTCGGCCTTGCGGATTCGGGACATCGTGGCCCGCCGGGACGGGAAAGGCGGTTCGGCATGACGACGACACGACACGCGATGCGCCACGGCGGGGCGGACAGGCATCCCGAGGAAGATCACGAGCGTCCCGACCTGAGCCGGAGAATGAAGCGATTGATCCGACTCGCGGGCTTGCGGAGCGGGCTGGCGCTCCTGGCCCTGACCGCCCTCCCCGCCCATGCCGCGCACCCTTTGGCACACCCTTCGGCGGACGACCCGGCGCTGGCCCCCCTGCTGGCGATGCCCTTCGCGAGCGATCTCGTCGGGGCGCAGGCGGCGCGCCGGATCGCCTGGGTCGAAAAACGCGACGGCGCGCGGACTCTCCTCGTCTCGGATGACGGCGCGCCGCCGCGCCGCCTGACCAGTTCGACACGGCCCGACGGAACCAGCCTCTGGGGCCTCGCGCTGTCGCCCGACGGGCGGATGCTGGCTTTCGTCGAGGGCGGCGATGCGGAATATCCTGGCGACACCCCACCCAATGCCGACAACATGCCGCTTCCCGGCAGGCAGACCGTGCGCGTCCTCCTGCCGGACGGGCGAAACCTCGCGATGGGTGACGGCCATTCCCCCGTCTTCTCGCCGGATGGGCATTGGCTGGCTTTCGTCCAGGCCGGAACGTTGCGCATCGGCGCGCCGGGACAGCCCGCGCACACGGTGTTCACCGCGCAGGGCGATCTCTCCGCGCCCGTCTGGTCGCCGGACGGCACGCGGATCGCCGTGGAGATCGACCGAGGAACGCATGGCGTCATCGCGCTCGCCGCGGCGAAACCGGATTCTCCGCCCCGGTATATCCCGCCCGCTCTGGCCTTCGACCGCCTGCCCGTCTTTTCCCCAGACGGCCGCTCCCTCGCCTTCGCCCGCATGCGCGAGCCGCTTCTGACGGCGGAGCGCGGAAAAGGACGGTTCTGGTCCCTGCATGTCTATGACGTTACCAATGGCGTCGAACGCGTGCTCTGGACGGCGCCCGAGGGGAACGGCAGCCGGTTCTGGGCGCCGGAGGGCGTCGGCCTCGCCTGGACGCGGGACGGGCGCGTGCTCTTTCCCTGGGAAGGCAGCGGCTGGCTCCGGCTCTGCGCGCTTCCCGCTTCCGGCGGTCCAGCCGCCCCGACATGCCTGACGCCGGACGGCGCGGAATTCGCCTCGTATCGCCTGTCCCGGGACGGCGCGCGCCTGCTCTATACCGCCAATCCGGGCGATCACGACCGCTGGCGCGCCTGGTCGCAGCCGCTCTCCGGCGGCGCGCCGACCGCGCTGACCGGCCCGGACGAACAGGTGACGACGCTGACCACGGCGGGCGACGACATCGCCGTCATGGCGACGGGCGTCACCCGAACGGCGCACCCGCTCGTGCTACGGGCGGGCCGGCGCCGCGAACCGGCGCTTCCCGCCCTGCCGGCGGGCGTCAGCTTCGTCACGCCGCAGGACGCGCGTTTTCGCAGCGCGGACGGGCTGGACATTCACGGGCAGATTTTCCTGCCGCCGCCGGGCGGACCTGCGCGCCATCCGGCCCTCATTTTCGTGCATGGCGGCCCGGAACGGCAGATGCTGCCCGCCTTCAACGCCATGGGCTATTATTCGAACGCCTATCTCCTCAATCAACGCCTCGCCGCGCGCGGCTATGTGGTGCTTTCGGTGAATTATCGCAGCGGAACCGGATACGGCCTCGCCTTCCGGGACGCGCCGGGGATCGGGCGCGAGGGGGCCAGCGAATATCGCGACGTGCGTGCCGGAGCGTTTTATCTGGGCGGGCGCGCGGATGTGGATGCGCGCCGGATCGGCATCTGGGGCGGAAGCTGGGGCGGCTATCTCGCCGCTCTGGCCCTGGCGCGCGACAGCGACCTCTTCGCGGCAGGGGTGGATTTCCATGGCGTGCATGACCTGACGCAGCCCGATCACCCGGGGCTCTCGCCCGAGGAGAACCGGACGGCGCATGATAGGGAATGGCGGTCATCGCCGGTCGCCGATCTCGGGCATTGGCGGTCGCCCGTGCTGCTCGTGCATGGCGACGACGACCACAACGTCTCCTTCGACCAGTCGACGCTTCTGGCGCGCATGCTGACGGCGCGCGACATTCCTTTCGAGGAGCATGTCTTTCCCGGCGAGCGTCACGCGTTTCTCCGGTCGGCGGACTGGCTCGCCGCCTATCGCTGGACGCTCCGCTTCCTCGACTCGGCGCTCAGGCCGTGAAGAACTGGCTGAAGCCCATGCCGCGCAGGGCGCGCCGATAGGCGATGGAACTGCGATCCGCCATCACATGCGCCTCCAGCGCCGGGTCGAGCGGCAGGTTCTCCGGCTTCTGCGCCTCGACCAGCGCGCGGTCCTCCTCGAAGACCCGCAGGTTGAAGTCGTACACCGCCTGAACCGGAATATCCTTGTCGAAATTCCGGCAGATCGGCGCGAACATGCGCGTCTTGCGGGCGGAAACGGGCGAGGCCGCGTTCATGATGACCAGCCGCCCCTCATCGGGGAAATGAATCTCCAGCGTCGCCGTGAACGGCACATGGACGCGGAAATGCCGGAGCCATTCGAAGCCGGGACGTCCGCGCCCGGTGGCGCCGATAGGGTAGTTGCCGACATTGCTGCGATATTCCGCCTCGAACCCGTCCGCCGTCGGGCGCGGCATGTAGGAGGGGACGACAGCATTGTCGGGATCGGCGAAAGTCCCCGTATGCACGAAGGCGAAATGCGCCACGTCGATGAAGCCCTCCACCTGCCGCCCCGCGAACCCGCCGATGTCGATCCACGGGCAGGTGATCTGCTGGAACGCCGGCTCGTCCCAATGCGGCATCGGCGGGATCACCGGCTCGCCGTCCGGAGTCTCGTCCGGGGCGAGGCAGGTCCAGATCAGACCGTAACGTTCCAGGACCGGATAGGTGTGCAGATGCAGCTTCGACGGGATGGCGGCGTCGGGATGGGCGGGAACGCGGACGCAGCGCCCGCCCGCCCCGTAGCGGAAACCGTGATAGGCGCAGGCGATGGTCTCCCCGTCGCCATTGCCCATCTCCAGCGGCACGCCGCGATGCGGGCAGAGATGGTCGGCGATCACGATCGTCCCGCCCGCCCGGTAGATCACCAGCCGCGTATCCAGCAGCGTCACGCCCAGCGGCGCAGTCTCCACCTCGCGGCTCAACGCCACCGGGAACCAGCACCGCGCCAGGATGCGCCAGTCCTCGGGCAGGAAGGTGCAGTCGCGCGGCAGCGGCCGTTCCGAAGCGGCGGAGGCGGTGCGGGTCGGCGGGTGCGTGGCGGCGGACATGGCGCGGGCCTCCGGTGATGTGGTGTGAGCGAAGCATTTCACGACGGGCCCGTTCTCGTATAGAGCATAATTTCTTACTCTTCATTCGCAAAAAGAGAGCACTCGATGGCGGCGTTCTCCCGGTTCCTGCGTTACTTCCTCGCCGTCGCCCGATACGGCTCGATCCGCCGCGCCTCGGACGAGTTGCGCATCGCAGCCTCGGCCGTCGACCGGCAGCTTCTTCAGGGCGAGGCCGCGCTCGGCGTCGCGCTGTTCGAGCGGCTGCCCTCGGGCATGAGGCTGACCGCCGCCGGCGAGACGCTCTACGCCCATGCCCTGCGCTGGGCGCGGGAGTTCGACGACGTGACCCGCCAGATCGAGGATCTGAAGGGGTTGCGGCGCGGGCAGGTCGATCTCGTCATTCCCGAGGCGCTCGCCGCCGCGCCCGTCACCGCCGTCGTCACCCGGCTGCGGAGGGATCACCCGGGCATCGGCGTGACGATCCGCATCGAGGAAAACAGCCGCATCAGGGCGCGTCTCGATCGCGGCGAGGCCGATCTCGCCATGTTGCTCGACCCCGATCCCGCGCGCGGGCTGCTCGTCCGCGCCTCCGCCCGCTTCCCGCTGGGCATCGTGTCCGCCCCCGCCCTGCGTCTGCACGAGCGCGCCTCGCTGCGCTTTTCCGTCTGCGCGGAGGAGCCGACCATCGCGCCCATCCGCCCGCTCGCCATCGCGGAGGTGTTCGAGCGGCTGGAAGCCGCCATGGGCGCACCCGTCCGGCGCGTCGCCTCCAGCAACAACGTGGCGATGATCCGCTCTCTCGTGGCTGCCGGGACGGGGATCAGCCTGCTGAGCGCGCTGGATGTGATGGACGACCTGCGCGAGAACCGGCTCTGCTTCACCCCGCTCGACGGCGGCGCGGCCCTCCAGCTTTCCCTGGCGCTCGTCCATGACCGTGGCAGGCCGCTTTCCGTGGCCGCCCGTCTGGTCGCGGACAGTCTCGAACAGGCGCTCGCGGAGATGGTTCCGGCGCATCCGGACTCTTTACCGTGACCCCCTGTCATGCTAGGTTCCGCCGGCCTGTTCAGTCAGACTGAACGCAGGATGTTCGAGGCCCCTGACCGGGAAAAAGGCCGCATGATGAGTTTCCCCCCCCGACATGCGGCATGGCCTCCGCGCGCGTGGTCGCGAATGCATCATATGAGACACGGCCGTTCGAAGGGCCGGACCGGGCTGATGGTGGCGGTTCTCTCGACATGTGCCTTCCTTGACCTTCAGACCGCGCCCGCCGCTCGAGCCGAAGGCGCCTCCGCGGATGCCGTCGTCACGCTGGGCGCCGCCGCGCGACAGGAAGCGGGGCTGGAGATCCGCAAAGCGGCCCATGGCGCGCTTGCCCGGCCCATCGACGCCATGGGGATGCTCATTCCGCCGCCGGACCGCATGGTGAAAATCCAGCCCGCCGGGTCCGGAAAGGTGCTGACGGTCGATGTGCTGCCGGGGCAGAAGGTCAAGCCCGGACAGATATTGCTGACCTATCAGGATCATTCGCTTCATCTCGTGCGGCTGCAAGTCGCCAAGGCGAAGGCCGCCCTCGCGAGCGCGCAGACCAACAGCGCCGAAGCGCAGGCCGCCTACAACCGCGCGAAACTCCTCTCCGGGCAGGTGATCGCCATGGGCGAAGTCAGGCGCCGCCTCGCCCTGGCGCAGGCGGCCGCGGACGAGCTGACGGCACGCCAGGCCGATCTCGCGACGCTGCGGCATCAGCTCAATGAGGAATATAACTCGGTGACGGAGGCGGATAACCGCAGCGAGACCTCCGATGACGAAACCTCGCGCCTGCTCTCGCCCGTCGCAGGAGAGGTGCAGTCGATCCCGGTCGCGGTCGCCGACAATGTCGAACCGACCCAGATCGTCGCGACCGTGGTCGATTTTTCCCGTATCTGGATCGCAGCCGACGTCCTGCCGCAAGATGCGGAACGGGTCGACCCCACGGGAATGCAGGAGAGCGTCGCGCCGGACGGAACGCGCCTGCGCTCGCCGATCCTCTCCATCGCCGCCGCCGCCGACCCGGCCACCGGGCTGGTGCGCGTCCTGAGCCGCGCCGACAACAGCAGCGGCGCGCTGCGTCCCGGCATGATGCTCCATACCACCCTCCCGTCGCGCGAGACGGTGCCGGGCATCGTCCTTCCCGCCGACGCCGTCATGACGATCGACGGGCGGAGCGTGGTGTTCGTCCCTGTGGATGACGGATCGGGAACTGACGGACGCTTCCGCATGCGCCCGGTCGAGGTCGGGCTGGAGACTCCGGACCAAGCGGTAATCGTCTCCGGGCTGAAACCCGGCGAGGCGGTCGTCACCCATGGCGCGTTCGCGCTGAAATCCGTCCTGCTCATGGGATCGCACGAGGCGGGCGAGGGCTGAGTTGCACGGCATTCTGTCCTGGTTCCAGAAGAACCGCCTCGCGGTTCTCGGCGTCATCGTCGTACTGGCTGCCGCCGGGATCGCCTCGGTGTTCGGATTGCCGGTGGAGACCGTGCCCGACATCTCGCCGCGCCAGGTACTCGTCACCGCCGTCGCGCCGGGTCTGGCGACGGAGGAGGTCGAGCAGCTCATCACCTTCCCCGTCGAATCCAGCATAGCGGGGATACCGGAGATCACCGATCTGCGCTCCGTCTCGCGCGCGGGCGTCTCCGTCGTCTACGTCCAGTTCAACGACGACACCGACATCGATCTCGACCGCGCGCGGGTGGACGAGCGTCTCCGGCGGGCGCGCGACCTGATCACCGTGCCGGGCGTCACGCTCAATATCGGCCCGCTCGCCACGGGGCTGGGCGAGATCATGCAGTTCCAGCTCAAGGGTCCGGGCTATTCGCTGACAGAGCTGAACCGGCTGTTGACCTGGACGGTCGCGCCGAAGCTGAAGCTGGTGCCCGGCGTGGTCGACGTGAACATCAACGGCGGCGCGGAAGAGACCTACCAGCTCGCCATCGACCCCGCCCGTCTTCTGGCGCTCGGCATCTCGCTCGGCGAGGTGTATCGCGCGGTGGAGCAGAACAACGCCGATGCCGGCGGCGGCTGGATCGAGCATCATCAGGAGCAGCAGATCGTCGTCGGGCGCGGCCGCGTCACGTCGCTCGCCGATTTCGGCGCGATCCCGGTCCGCACCGATCCGGGCGGCAGCGCGATCCATCTCCGCGACCTGGGCCGGATCTCGCTCGGCGCGCGCACGCGGCTCGGCGCCGTGACGCGCGACGGACGCGGCGAGATCGTGACCGGCGTGGTGCTCATGCGCATCGGCGCGAGTTCGAACGCCACCCTGGCCGCCATCGACCGCGCCCTGCCCGCCATCAACCACGCCCTGCCTCGCGGCGTGACGATCGAGCCGTATTATCTGCGGTCCACCCTGACCGACAAGACGATCGCGACGGTGAAGGAAAACCTCCTTCTCGGAGCGTTGCTGGTCATCCTGGTGCTCGTCCTGGTGATCGGCGACTGGCGCGCCTCGCTGGTCATCGCCTCGGTGATCCCCTTCTCCCTGCTCTGCGCCATGACGGGCATGCGCTGGTTCGGCATTTCCGCCAATCTGCTGAGTCTGGGCGCGATCGATTTCGGCATGATCGTCGACGGGTCGCTCGTGGTGATCGAGCATCTGATGACGCTCCGGAACCAGGCGGCGCATCGGGGCGGGGCAGCGCCGCCGTTCGACGCGCAGGTCGTCGCCTCGGCGGCGGAAGTCGCCCGGCCCGTGAGCTTCGCCATCCTCATCATCGTGATGGTCTATCTGCCGATCCTGACCTTGCAGGGCATCGAGGGCAACATGTTCCGCCCGATGGCGCAGACGGTCATCATGGCGCTGCTCGCATCGCTGGCCTATGGCTTCATCGCAATCCCCGTGCTCGCCGCCATCCTGCTCCGCCGCGCCCCGGTGCATGACGAGACACGGCTGATCGCAGCACTCCGGCGACGCTACCTGCCGTTACTGTACTGGTGCCGGACCCGGTCCACCGCCATTTTCGCCATGACGGGCGGCTTACTCGTCGTCTCGCTCCTTCTGGCGAGCCGGCTCGGCGGGGAGTTCATCCCCTCTCTCGCCGAAGGCGCGCTGACCGTCACGACGACGCGCCTGCCCAGCATCTCGCTGCCGCAGGCGTTGCGCGAAGTCACGCAGCAGGAAAAGATCCTCAAGTCGTTCCCTGAGGTAACGACGGTGGTGAGCAATACCGGCACCTCGGCGATCCCGACCGACCCGATGGGTGTCAACGAGACCGACAGCTTCATTTTTCTCAAGCCCCCCTCGCAGTGGAAAACCGCCCGCACCCAGGCGGGTCTGGTGGCCGCCATGGGCAAGGCGCTGTCGGACGCGCTTCCCGAGGCGCAGCAGAACTGGAGCCAGCCGGTCGAGATGCGGATGGACGATCTGCTCGCCGGCGTGCGCTCGCAGATCGCCGTTTCGATCTATGGCGACGATCTGGCCACCCTCTCCCGCCTCGGCCGGCAGGTGGCGGCCGTGATCGCCGCGGTGCCGGGGGCTGCGGATGTCGCGGAACTGGGCGAAGGCAGCGTCTCCTATATCCATGTCGATATCGACCGGACGCGCGCGGCCCGGCTCGGAGTGGCGTTGCAGGACATGCTGGACGCGGTGGAGGCGGTGGGCGGGCATATCGGGCGGCCGGTCATGGTGAACAACGCCATCATCGCCACGCAGATCCGCTTCGACCCGGCCTCCGTGAGCGACCGGGACCATATCGCCCGGCTGAGGGTGCGGCGTGCGGACGGCAAGGGTGCGGTTCCCCTCTCGGAAATCGCGACGGTCACGGTGGCGGACGGCCCGCCGAGCATCAATCGCGACGAGATTCAGCGGCGCGTGGTCGTGCAGGCCAATGTCCGCGGGCGCGACCTGGAGTCCTTCGTCGCGGCGGCACAGCGCGCCGTGGCGACCAGGGTGCCGCTGCCGCCCGGCAGCCACATCGCCTGGGCCGGACAGTTCCGCAACCTGCACTCGGCGATGGCGCGGCTGGAGATCGTGGTTCCTATCGCGCTGGCGCTGATTTTCGGGCTGCTCTATCTCGCGCTGGGCTCGGTCCGCGCCGCGCTGCTGGTGTTCGTCAATCTCCCGATCGCCGCGACCGGCGGCATTTTCGCGCTCGTCCTGCGCGGCCTGCCCTTCAGCATCTCGGCCGGGATCGGCTTCATCGCGCTGTTCGGCGTGGCGATTCTCAACGGCGTCGTGCTCGTCAGCACGATCCAGCAACGGCGCCGCGAAGGCATGACAGTGGAGGCCGCCGCCTTCAGCGGCGCGGAGACGCGGTTCCGGCCCGTGATGGCCACGGCCCTGGTCGCGAGTCTGGGGTTCATCCCGATGGCCGTCTCGACCAGCGCCGGCGCGGAGATCGAGCGCCCATTGGCCACCGTGGTCATTGGTGGCCTCATCTCCTCGACCCTGCTGACGCTCCTCGTCCTGCCCTCGCTCTATGCGCGGGTCATGGGCCGGCGGGAGACAGGCTCACCCGGACAGGCGCGGCAATAGCTGTGTCATGGAGCGCCATCCGACGCGGGCATCGCGGAAAACCCGCTGATTTTCCACGGACCGGATGGTGGGCGCAACAGGGATTGAACCTGTGACCCCTACCATGTCAAAACCGGCTGACCCCAACGAAATCAGAGACTTAGATGGTCTAAACCGTTCAAAAACAGCACGCACGATCAAGAGTGAATCGTGCAATGCGTGCGAAGAGCGCACCAGAAACTGACTCCGCTGTCACCGGCCTCATCACCTCACCGGACAGTTTTCCCACAACATCGAATCGTTCGACGGATGGGAAGCAATCCCCCTCTCTTCTGAGACGGCGGGACACGATTCGGGCTGGTGCCTTAAACGGCTCGATCCTGTCGGGGGAGGCCGCGTCATGAGCGGTCGTCCTTCCCTCAAGGTCGCCTTCCGCCGACAGGTCATGGACCTCTTTTTCGACGGAACGCTGAAACCGTCCGAGAAATCGGTTCTGATGACGCTGGCAACCTTCTCCGGCCGAGGGGGGCTCTATCCCAGCCATGACGCCATCGCCAAAGCCTGCCGCTATTCCGTGCGGACGGTGATCCGCGCCCTTGATCGGGCGTATGAACTCGGGATCGTCGAGCGAACCCATAGGGTGAAACGAGAAGGCGGGAAGATCGTCCGCACCAGCAACAGCTATCGCCTGATCGTCAGCGCAGTCGATCAGGTTCGAGCCGCCGGAAAACACATGGCGCGCGCCGTTTTCCAGCGCGTCCGGCATCTAAGTGACAGGATGGCACAGAAGGCGTCTGGAAATATATCTAAGACGTCTGAAAGGCCGCTTTTCGGGCGGCGATACCCCGAGCCGCACGGCCCTACCCTCTCCCCGTGCGAGTGGATCGAGGTCATTAACGGCTGGAAAAGTGCATGAGGCGCCCTCTTCATCGCGGCACCAAAAGAAGCGGCCAGCGAAGACGCCTTCGGCGCACTACGCGGCTCCCGCTCCGCGCTCGCTCTTCGCCAGTCAGGCCAGAGGAAATGAGCAAGCCCGCATTGGTATTGAAGACGAGCAAACCGCGCGGACGGTGCCCCGTGAACGCCGAATAACGTTGGCGTTGATACGATGTTGACATTCGCCATGTTGATCCATAGTTTATACACTGTCCTACGCTATGGAGGTGACGATGAAGGCCATGGTGAAGAAATGGGGCAATAGCGCCTCCGTTCGCATCCCCGCGTCAGTCTTGGCGGCGGCAGGCCTGAAGCTGGATCAGCCGGTCGATGTGCGCGAGGAAAGCGGTCGCGTCATCATCGAGCCGATCACGGTTACTGAATATGATTTGGCGGACCTGCTGGCGGGGATCACGCCGGAGAATGTCCACTCCGAAGTCGATTTCGGGGAGCCGGTTGGCGGGGAACGCCTCTGACATGCCCGCCTATGTGCCGGACGCCGGGGAAATCGTCTGGCTCAATTTTTCGCCTCAGACCGGGCACGAGCAGGCTGGCCATCGCCCTGCCGTCGTTCTGTCCCCAGCTTCCTACAATCGGATTGGCCTGATGCTGTGCTGCCCGCTAACCACGAAGCGGAAGGGTTACCCCTTCGAGGTTGCGATCGACAACGACCGGCGGAGCGCGGCCCTCGCGGATCAGGTGAAGTCCCTCGACTGGCGAGCGCGCGGTGCTCGAAGGAAGGGGCATGTGTCTGAAGCGGAGCTTTCGGAAATCCGCGCAAAAGCTCGGGCGCTGATCGGGACGTGAGGAGTAGGCTTACGTCAGCTATGGGGGGATGCGGAAGGTCGGCTTTCCGACTGTGACACTCAGCAGTAGACATCCCTGCCAATCCTGGCGCGGTTCAGCCAGCTCTCCGCTACCTCAAGCCGAAAATGTGCCAAAGGCCCTGACGACGGACAACGGACATTCGCATGAACGAGCATCCCGAGGGTTCCGGCGTCACCGGAGCCTTTCTGGCGCGCCCCATCCGGCAGGGCGACAATCCCGAGGACGCGTTGCGCCGGGTGCTGGCCAAGCCGCCTGATGTCGCCGGTCGCTATGCGGAGGCATTCAATTCATGCCAGCGCGCTCTCGAGACTATCAGGATGGAGCTGCGCATCACCCCTCCGGGCTGCCGGTGATGTCAGGGTCCGGCGGGGTATCGCCACCTGCCGGGGGGTCTGCCTTGAGGGGAAGCCTCACGATATTGCTGCGAAAGACCCGGCGGGGTATGGACGGACTGTGCTGGACAACCCTGTCAGCGCGCGAAGACGCCTCATGCTCGTTCTGCGCATCCTCCACAACCCTGATAATATCATCTACGATGTCTCTGCGCACTAGGCCCTCGAGCAGGTCCATCAATGCATCAATGACCTCAGGTTTTGGGCGCCAGCCTCGATGCGCCGCGGCATTCCCCGCCTCGACGAGAGTCCTGAAGGCCTCCTCCTCACTCGTGAGAAGGCCAGCCTTGTTGTCGACGAGCCACCTGATTTTCTTCTGGAAATTTATGTCCGGTGCACCCAAAATTTCCGCCACGACTTCGAATGATGTGCGGATGCCGATGGCAGCCAGCGTATCAAGTCTTGCATTGAGCGCTTCGTAGACTTCCGTCATGATGCCAAACAGATGAAGATTCTTATCTTCGCTAGTGTATGTAAGTACACTCAACCAGACCGGGGTTTTTCGCCATATGGTGGGAGGCAGGAATGCGACGTCCGGGGGGTGATTGCGGTATTCACCGGCCTCCTTGTCCAAATACTCATAATTCGTCCGCTCGTCGGAGACACTCATGCAGAACGAATAATCGCAGCCTGCACACGAGACAATTCTGGCTTTGACTGTCCACTCGAATATATCATTGCCTTCCTCATTCGTAGCTTCAGCACGAATGAGGCAGTTCCGCTCCCCGTCGCAGCGAGGGCAATGGGCTCTGACCGTCTGCCCTTCCTGGGACATGGGAAATCTCTCCGAAGCAATCTCTCTCAGCGAGGGAGCATTGCCCCACGCAACTCCTATGGCAATAGCCATTGAACCGCACCGGGACCGACAAAGACTATTTCTGTTACGCCAGAAGCCACGTCTGCTTTCAGGAAGTGCACAAATGCGCTTCGGCGTCCGCGAAGAGAGCGAGAGCAGTCATTCGAGATCATTGTTCTTGCGCTGTGCCCATATCCGCTTGACCTGGCTGGCGCTGCACCCAGCCAAGCGAGCGGTTTCAGCGATACTGTTTCCGCGTTCCCGCAAGGCGATGACGCGGGTGTGCAACGCCCGATTGGGTTTTCGCCCGTCATACCGGCCTGCTGCTTTCGCCAAAGCGATTCCTTGTTGTTGGCGTTCACGGCGATCCTCGTAGTCGTCTCGGGCTATCTGCAAGGCGAGGCGTAGAAGCATGTCCTGGACGGATTCCAGAACGATCCGCGTGACGCCTTGGGCCGTCTCGGTCAGTTCCGAAAGGTCCACGACACCCGGAACAGCAAGCTGCGCGCCTCGATCACGAATAGCTTTCACAAGTTGCTCCGCGTCGGCCAAAGGAAGGCGGCTGATCCGATCCATCTTCTCCGCGATCACCACTTCGCCGGTTTGCAGATCCGATATCATCCGCTGTAATTCGGGCCGGTCGGCCCGTGCGCCGGACGCCTTCTCGCGGTAGACAGCTGCCACATAGTAGCCAGCGGCCTTGGCGTCCTCGACGATAGCTTCCTGCCGCCGCAGGTCCTGCTCGTCGGTGCTGACACGGATATAGATGCGAGCCACTTTTACGGCCGAAGATGTCTCCGTCATCGTCCCCACGCCCAATGAGACACGGAGCGGCGATAGTCGCCATCCCCTGCCACGGATTCCGCTTTCATCCCACGTGGCACACAGTCCAAAAAGCTGTACACTTTATAGCTCAATAGGGTATACTCAAAAGCACCATACACAAGATCTTAGCTCTTTTATGCCACGAGCAACTCTAATGAGCCTGGCTCACACGAGCAAACCCAAAAGAGCCATGAAAGCGGATCCCTTCATTGGTCGTCCTCGCCTCAAGCTAACGCAGCTAAAGCCAGGGGGCTCCATAAACGAAGCTAGAGCGTTTTCTGCACGAACTGAATCGTTAGGGATTCCCCTTGGCGGCGTGATCTGATTCAAGATGAGAGCCGGGAAGGGGGCTGGCTTTGGATGTCAT
>NZ_SLZN01000015.1 GCF_004346035.1 Acidomonas methanolica
CCGAGGCCGAGGCCAACTACTATGCAGCCCTTCAGATCATCAATATGGCTGCGTGACTCAAACCAATTAGCCTCCGGGAAACCCGGGACGCTTCAATATGAATTCATTTGCCAGCAGTGGGAAAAAGAACCATCACGGTTCATACATAATCCGCACCATCAAATCATGGGACTAAACATCAATCGGTCGGAGATCAAAGGCGACCTCGTCGCCCCGGCATCAGCGATGGGGCTCAGTGCCGACGGCGCTTTCCAGATAAAGCCTCAGCACTGTACCCGCTTCTCCGTCCTGGGCGGATTGAGGGGACGATCCGTCCTGCGGCAGGGCGAAGATCGCCTTGACCAGATGCAGCAGCATCACCGCCCGTTCGTCATGCGGCCCCGGCATGCCGCCGAGCCGTGACAGTAGCCGGCTCATGCGCGCGATCAGCGCCGCGCGGAGTGGTTCCACCCCGCTCTGCCATACGATTCCTCTGTCGATAAGAGAGAGGACGACCGACCGTTCCGTCCGCAGACGCTGAATGATGCCCAGCAACCCGTTTGCCGCGTCTGCCGGCGACAGCGGCGGATCACGGTCGATCAACGCGTCCAGAGCGGCCAGCAACCGTTCCCCGTAGCGTTCGAGCAACGCGGCGGCCAGGACCTCCTTGGTCGGGAAGAAGCGGTAGAGCGAACCGATCGCGGTGTTGGAGCGGGCGGCGATCTCGGTCATCGTCGCCGCCTCGTAAGACTTCTCGGCGAAAAGCGCCGTCGCCGCCTCGAAGATCGCCGTGACGCGATCTCGTCCGCGCTGCCGTTTGGGGGTGAGCGGCGAGGAACGGGGAGGGCTTGACATAATGCGAGGATATCCTCAACTTGTAGTTATGCGAGACCATCCTCGTATAACCGATTTTGCGCGGCCGGTCGATGTTCGATCTGGCCGTGCCATTGTTCCCTCTATCCAGTGAGGTTCCGTTCCATGACCGCATTCGATCCGCGCACCACCGCGCTCGTCCTCATCGACCTGCAAAGTGGTATTCTTGCCTTGCCGACCGCCCCGAAACCATCCTCCCAGGTGCTGGAGGGCGGCAGATCCCTGGCCAGCCGCTTCCGCGCCGCGGGCGCGGCGGTGGTTCTGGTTCGCGTCGCGTTCGCACCCGATTACGCCGACGCCCCGCCGGGTGCCGTCGATCAGCCCCTCGGAGGCTCGAATGGCGGCCTTCCGGCGGATTGGGCGCGCCTCGCGGAGGGGCTGGAGGCGCCTGGCGATATCGTCATCACCAAGCGTCAGTGGGGCGCGTTCACCGGCACCGAACTGGACCTGCAACTTCACAGGCGGGGTATCCGGACGATCGTTCTTGGCGGCATCGCCACCAATTTCGGGGTGGAATCCACGGCGCGACATGCGTGGGAACTCGGCTACAACGTCGTCATCGCCGAGGATCTTTGCACCAGCCTGTCGGCAGAGCTTCACGACGTCGCCATCCGTTCCATCTTCCCGCGGATCGCCCGCGTGTTGGATTCGGACGCCATTGCGTTCGATTGCTGAGGCGTGTCGAGGGCCGAACGATCCGCATGACCGCTGGGGCGTAGTGGTGCGGCTTTCTTTGGTCTTCGCTACTCTACTGCTGGCCTTCCACCTGCCGATCGAGCGACCCCATTTTCTGCTGGTCGTTGCCGATGCCGTAAAGCGAATTTCGTTACGCAGATAACAGCTTAGTGCGATGTGGGAGTCTGGACTGTCTCTTCGCCTTTGGGGGAAGCAAGGGCGAAGGAAAGCACGGGAGGTCCCCAATACTTAATCGCGCGGGGCTGGAAATACATTGAGTGTGCCCACATACCCGTAACAAAAGGTAATCTCCTTACCTGGGCTTTCCCTCCACAAGAACGAAAGCTGTGGATCATGTCATTCTCATCTTCTACAAGAAAATGATCATCGTCATCGACGTTAAGCCAAAGTACTTCGGATTCATTGATTCGCCCCAGTCTGCAGAACGCATATAATAGACTCGTTTTGTCCATAAGGTGATATGTCTGATCGAATGAGGTTGAAATTGTTGATCCCATGCCAGGGGAAAGGACCACCTTACGAACAGTCATATCCTTTTCAATATTTCTGAATCGCAATACCTCAGGCCCTCCACCTGAGTGTCCGATAAGAAGCACGCGTGAGCGATCAATGTTTGAGTGTTTGGTATAATAATCCAATACGACTGCGATCTGAGCGGCCGCATTGGACGTCATGGACCAGAAATCGGTTAACCCGGTATGAGAATCCGTCAAATGTGGATCGGCGGCCACTCCGCCGCTATTTCCATACCCGCTTTTGAGGAACGACACTGCTTCATAGCCGTGATCAAGGAACCAACGGATCCAGGAACTGTTGCATAGCTGCAATTTTTGTCTGGAGCGCCCGTATGTGGACGTGGTGTATCCGTGCACGAAAAGCATCAAGGGCAGCGGACCCCTCGTATTTGCGGGGCGGCACATCCTTGCATGTAATTCGATGTGATCTCCTGCCGGATCTATGGCCGGTATAAAGTCTTCGGATATTTTTACAGGATCACTCTCGGCACATCCCGATAGAAAGAGAAACATGAACAATATAAATTTAATGATATGCTTTCCTGGCGGAAGAATCAGAAATTCTGTATTTTTTTGAATGCATGCCATCAGCATAAATCCGACAGATATATATATGATATTAAATTATATAGGGCACGACTTTGACTGTTTAAGTGATATTAACTCACAACATAAACATAAAGGTATGCGCCAATACGCAAGGCATCGATATGTTTCTAAAAAATATAAATAAATCTATATAGATATGTATATCAATATTTTATATTGGGATTGGAAGTGGAAGAAAACTCATATACGGTATTGTTATTTCCGAACAATGTGGCTTTCTGCTGTGTATTGCCTCCATCTATTCCTGTGAAGTAAATATCATCCGAATTTGATGTAATTGATTGATTTTGACCGGAATAGGAAATTGACGACATCACGATGATCAAATCATAAATATTATGAAACGCCACAACGTGGTATTACGATATAATTCCTAAATAGGATAATATATTAAATATTGTTTTAATTTATTTAGCTATGATTGACCCGCTTTGAGATACGCACAGGCGCTGGATCGACTTCATTCTGATCGCCAGGTAACTGAAATCACTCGCGCGCGGTATCGCCCGGACGATCTGGAGGCAAAACCGCCGTGGCCTGAATGGTCGTCAGGCAGTGGCGCAACGCGGACCGGAATGGAAGACGAAGGGGCCCGTCGATCGGTGTGAGCAGGCGGGACCGGACGGGAAAAAGGCGTTTCGCTACAAAAATGGTGTTCGGCGGCCCGCGTAGCCTTGCCAGACTGGGCGCTTTCGCATTTGCTGGCGTCAATCGGCACGATCATCGCGTGCCCTCTCACCGAGTCCGGAGCATCGTACCCCGTGTCCAGCCTTCGCCTTCATGCCCTGTTTGCGTTCGTCCTCGCGAGCGCGCCCGCCTTAGCGGCCCAGCCGCATCCCGAAGCGTCGCCCCTCCCCGTCCCCTTGCCGAAGCCGCTGGACAAGCCGTTTCCCGGCGTGGTGCGGCTGGATGTGGACGCCACGGATCTGCACCGTCATGTCATGACGGTGCATGAGACCATCCCGATCCCGCCCGAGGCGCGAAAAGCGGGCGATTTCGTGGTGCTCTACCCGAAATGGCTTCCCGGCAACCATTCCCCCAGCGGCCCGCTTCCGCAACTGGCTGGGATCATGATCAAATCGGGGGACCGCACGTTGGACTGGCTGCGCGATCCCGTGGATGTCTATGCGTTCCACATCCCCGTCGGAAAGGACGACAAGAGCGTCGATCTCACCTTCCAGTTCCTCTCCGCCGTCACGGATACGGAGGGGCGCGTGGTGATGACGCCTCATATCGTCAATGTGCAGTGGAATGCCGTCTCGCTCTACCCGGCGGGATATTATTCGCACGATATCGCAGTGAACGCATCCGTCACCTTGCCCACGGGCTGGCAGATCGGCACCGCACTGCGTCCCGTTGGGCCGCCTTCAAACTCGGCGACCGGCACGACGACCCGTTTCGGCCTCGTGACCTACAACACGCTGGTGGATTCACCGCTCTTCGCGGGCGCGTATTTCAAGCGGGTGACTCTCTCCAAACCCGGCGCGACGCCCGTCTCGCTGAACATGGTGGCCGACAAGCCGAGCGATCTCGTCTATACGGATGAAGAGATGCAGGCGCATCGCAATCTGGTGGCGCAGGCGATCAAGACTTTCGGCTCGCAGCATTACGATCATTACGATTTCCTGCTGGCCCTGAGCGATGAACTGGGTGGCATCGGGCTCGAACATCACCGCTCCAGCGAGGACGGCGTCAGCCAGGATTATTTCACCGACTGGGCGCATTCCTACCCGCAGCGCGACCTGCTGGCGCATGAATACACCCATTCCTGGAACGGCAAATACCGCCGCCCCGCCGACCTCTACGGCCCCACCTTCAACGACGTCCAGCGCGGCTCCCTGCTCTGGGTCTATGAGGGCCAGACCCAGTACTGGGGCAATGTACTGGCTGCGCGCTCCGGGCTCGTGACCAAGGCGCAGGGCTTCGAGGCGCTCGCCCTTCAGGCCGCGAGCTACGCGCAGCAGGCGGGGCGCGTCTGGCGTCCGGTCGAGGACACCACCAACGATCCCACCATCGCCCAGCGCCGCCCCAAATCCTGGCGCGACTATCAGCGCTCGGAAGACTATTACGTGGAGGGTCAGCTCGTCTGGCTCGACGCCGACACGCTGATCCGCAAGCTGACCGGAGAAAAGAAATCGCTCGACGATTTCGCCCGTGCCTTCTTCGGCACCAATGACGGCAGCTTCGTCACCAGCACCTATGAGTTCGACGACGTCGTCAAGACGCTCAACAGCGTCGTCCCCTATGACTGGGCGCGCTTCCTGCGCGACCGCATCTATACGGTGCGTCCGCAGGCGCCGCTCGACGGGCTGGCGACCGGCGGCTATCGCCTCGTCTTCAACGACAAGCCCAACGAGTTCATGGTGCTGGGCGCCAAGCACCGGCATTACGTGAATTTCCTCTTCTCGCTGGGGTTCGACATCTCGGAGAAGGGTGAACTCAAGCTGGTTCACTGGGGCGGCCCGGCCTGGAACGCCGGACTGGCGATTCATGACGAGATCGTGGCCGTGAACGGGGACGCCTTCTCAATCGAGGGGCTGACCGAGGCGATCAAGGCGGCGGCGATGCCCGGCGCCGAGCCGATCGTCCTGATCGTCAAGAGCGGCGGCCATCTGCGGACCGTGACGGTTCCCTATGGCGGCGGAATGCGCTTCCCTCATCTGGAGCGCGTCGACGGCACGCCAGACCGGCTGAGCGCCATCTACGCGCCGCGTTGATCCGCGAGAACCGTCCCGGCATGCGCGCTTCTCCTCCCTTGCCCCCGGCGCGCGCGAAAACGCGCTGCGACGCGCTCGGCGTCGCCCCGTTCAGCGATCGCGCCGGGAGCCTGTTCCGTCCCTGGCTCGGTCCCGCCCATCGCGCGACGCTGGAGCAGGTGGCCGTCTGGATGCGAGAGGCGGGGATGACCGTGGCCGTCGATCAGGCCGCGAACATCGTCGGGCATTATCCCGGCCTGACGCGGGACGCGCCGGTGCTGCTGCTCGGCTCGCATCTGGACAGCGTGGAGAATGCGGGGCGCTATGACGGGGCACTCGGCGTCATGCTGGGGATCGAGGCGGTGGCGCATTTCCACGCGGCGGGCCGGCGCTTCCCCTTCGCCATCGACGTGATCGGCTTCGGCGACGAGGAGGGCTCGCGCTTTCCGACGTATATGATCGGCTCGCGCGCCGTGGCCGGATGCCTGCTGCCCGTCGATCCCTCGTTGCGGGACGCGGCGGGCGTCACCCTCGCCGAGGCGCTGGCGGAATGGGGGCAGACGATCGAGACGCTGCCCCTCGCGCGGCGGGGGCGCATCGCCGCCTATGTCGAGGCGCATATCGAGCAGGCGCCGCATCTCGAACGCGCGGGGCAGGCCCTCGGCGTCGTGCGCGGCATCGCCTCGCAATTGCGGTACCGCGTGCGCGTCACAGGGCAGGCCGCTCATGCGGGCACCGCGATGGGGGAGCGGCAGGATGCGCTCGCGGCGTCGGCGGAGGGGATTCTGGCGATCGAGCGCATCGGCGCGTCCGGGCCGCCCGATCTCGTCACCACGGTCGGCGTGCTGACCGTGGCCGGCGGCGCGCCGAACGTCGTGGCGGGAGACGCCGTGTTCAGCCTCGATATCCGCGCGCTCGACCCCACCATACGGGACGGCGCGGCGCGGGAGATCGTCGAGGCGCTCGACGGCGTCGCGGTCAGGCGCGGGGTGACGGTGACGTTCGAGCGGGAGCAGGATCTGTCCGGCGCGCGCTGCGACGCGGCGCTCGCGGCGGCGCTCGCCGAGGCGGCGGAGCGTGTCACGGGACAGATCCCGCCGTCCCTTGTCAGCCAGGCGGGGCATGACGCCATGGTCATGGCCCATGCCGCGCCCATGGTCATGCTCTTCATCCGCTGTGCGGGCGGCATCAGCCACAATCCGGCGGAATCGGTCGCGCCGGAGGATGTGGACGCCGCCCGCGACACGTTGATCGGATTTATCGAGCGTTTCGGAGTTCCGGCATGAGCGCCCTTCCGGCGGATTTCTTCGGCGAGATCGACCCGCCCCAGCGCCTGCTGATGGGGCCGGGCCCCGCCAACGTGCATCCCCGCGTCCTGCGCGCGATGAGCGCCGACGTGCTTGGGCAGTTCGATCCGGAAATGACCGCATACATGAACCAGACCATGGCGCTCTATCGCCGGGTGTTCATGACGGAGAACCGCTGGACCTTCCTGATCGACGGCACCGCGCGCGCGGGGATCGAGGCGGCGCTGGCCTCGCTGATCGAGCCCGGCGCGCGGGTGCTGATCCTGCGCGCCGGGCGGTTCGGCATGCTGCTCTCCGAAATCGCGGAGCGGCTGGACGCCGATATCCGCGTCATCGATGTCGAATGGGGGCAGATCGCGACGCTCGGACAGATCGAGGCGGGGCTCGCGGCGCATCGTCCTGCCGTCTTCGCGGCCATTCACGGCGACACCTCGACCACCACCGCCCAGCCGCTGGACGGTGTGGGCGCGCTCTGCGCCAGATATGGCGCGCTTTCCTATATCGACGCGACGGCGACGCTCGGCGGCATGCCGGTCAGGACGGATGAATGGGGCGTGGACGTCGTCTCGGGCGGGTTGCAGAAATGCATGGGCGGGCCGCCCGGCTGCGCGCCGATCACGATTTCCGATCGCGCGGCCGCGTTCATCTTCTCCCGGCGCAAGGTCGAATCCGGCATCAGGCGCGACGACCTCGCCGATGGGGCGCGTCCGGCGATCCGCTCGAATTATTTCGATCTCTCCATGATCATGGAATACTGGTCGGAGAAGCGCCTCAACCATCATACCGAGGCGACGTCGATGCTCTACGCCGCGCGGGAATGCGCGCGCGTGATGTTGCAGGAAGGGCTCGACGCCCGCTTCGCTCGCCATGAGGCCGCCGGGCGCGCGATGGTCGAGGGGCTGCGGGCGATGGGGCTGACCGTCTATGGGCAGGACGCTTATCGCATGACCAACGTCACCGGCGTCCATATTCCGGACGGGGTGGATGGCGAGCGCGTGCGGCGGCGGATGCGCGAGGAGCATCAGATCGAGATCGGCTCCGCCTTTGGCCCGCTCGCCGGGAAGATCTGGCGCATCGGCGCGATGGGCTACAATGCGGAGCCCGACAAGGTGCGCCGCACGCTCGCCGCGCTGCGCGATGTGCTGGACGGGGCGTAATGCGGGGTTGATTGGGGGTCTTCTTCTGAAGAAAAAGAAGCAAAAAGACTTTTGATCGCTGGGCCGCGGAGTTTCCCGATAAGACTCCGCGGCTCTGGCGAGGTGAAACGGCCGTGCCTGTTTATTCCGGCGCGTGAATCAATTTGTGGTTGATGAATTCCTCGATGCCGTAGGTCGAGAGTTCGCGGCCATAGCCCGAATTCTTGACGCCGCCGAAGGGCAGGTCCGGGGCTGTGCCGGTCACGTCGTTGATGTAGACCATGCCCGTCTCGATGCGTTCCGCCAGCCTGCGTCCGCGCGCAACGTCGCTCGTATGCACCGAACCGCCGAGGCCGAAGGGGGAATCGTTGGCCAGAGCGACCGCCGAATCCTCATCCTTCACCGGATAGATGATGGCGGCGGGGCCGAATATTTCTTCATAGAAGATAGGGTTGGTCTTGGTCACGTCGGTCAGGATCGCGGCTTCCATGAAGAAGCCGTCACGCGCGAGGCGCTGCCCGCCCGTGACGAGCGTGGCCCCGTGATCGACGGCTTTGCGAATCTGCCCCAGCGCGCGCGTCATCGCATCCTCGCTGCTCATCGGGCCGTGCGTAACGCCCTGCTCCAGCGGGTCGCCATAACGGAACGCCCCGATCGCCTCCTTGAGACGGGCGGTGAAGTCGGCGGCCAGGGAGTCATGCACGATCATGCGCTTCGCCGCCGTGCAGACCTGCCCGTTATTGGACATGCGCCCGGCGACCGCGCGGGGAATGACCTCGTCGAGATCGGCGTCGTCCAGCACGATGAACGCGTCGGAGCCGCCGAGTTCCAGCGTGCTCTTCTTGAGCGCCTTGCCCGCCTGCGCCGCCACGATGGACCCCGCGCGCTCGCTGCCCGTCAGCGCCACGCCGCGCACTTCGGAGCGGGCGATCAGTTTTTCCGAAACGTCGTTGTCGATGAAGAGATTGGTGTAAGCGCCTTCCGGCGCGCCGGCCTCGCGAAACAGCGCCTCGAAGGCCAGCGCGCATTGCGGCACGCCCGGCGCATGCTTGGCCAGCACGACATTGCCCGCCATGAGATTCGGACCGGCCACGCGGGCGAGCTGATAATAGGGGAAATTCCAGGGCTCAATGCAATAGATCACGCCCAGAGGCTGGCTGAGCACGGTGGCGCGGCCCGACGCGATCTTCAGTTCCCGCGGGGCGAGGAACGTCTCGGCATGATCGGCGTAATAGGCGAGGATATCAGCGGCCAGCGCCGTCTCCCCGATGGCCTCGGGGAGAATCTTGCCCATCTCGATCGAGATCAGGCGGGCATATTTCTCCTTGTTGTCGCGCAGGATCTGCGCCGCCTTGCCGATGACGGCGCGGCGTTGGGCGAAGCTGCGATGCCGCCAGTCGTCCTGATAGAGCCGGTGCGCGGTCGCCAGCTTGGCCAGCATCTGGGGCTCGGTTTCAAGGTCGAAGACCTTCTCCGTTTTCCCGGTGCTGGGATTGACGGTGCGATAGCTGCTCAAACCGCTCATTGGCGCGATCTCCCTGTTCGAATGTGACGCACCCGCCGCAATGGAAGCGGCAGCGGTCGGTATTCGGGAGAAAAAAGGGAAGAAGCCGGGAAGAGTTTCGGTTTTTTCCGCTTCATGGGCTGTTTGTCACGCGAATAACGTCGCCAGACCATCCTCCAACGAACGCGGCGTGACGCCGAGCACTGTCCGCATGGGGGTGATGTCGAACGCCTTGTCCTCCATCAGGCGGCGGATTTCCTCCCGTCCGATGCGTGGCAGGCCGGGCAGGCGCGCGGCGAGCGGGGCGACCGCCATCAGCAGCGCGGCGGGCAGGGGCAGGACCGGGCGCGGACGCAGTCGCGCCGCGCGGGCGACGGCGGCCGCGAAATCGCGGTAGCGGATCGCCTCGGGCCCGGCGACGACCAGCGCGCGCGGCGTGGCGAGCGCGCCGCCGCGGGCCAGATCGAGCGCCGCGAGCAGGGCGTCCGTCACATCCGCCTGATGGATCGGCTGCACCAGCGTCCGTCCGCCGCCGGGCAGGGGAATGACGGGCAGGCGCTTCAGCAGGGCGGCGAGACGCTGCACGTTGTCCTCGCCCTGTGCGCCGTAGATCATCGTCGGGTGCAGGATCATCCCGGCGCGTCCGGACTCCAGCAGGGCGCGTTCTCCCGCCAGTACGCCGTTGCCGTGATCGTCCGGCCAGCGGGTGAATTTCCGCGTCGAGCCCAGTCCGATCAGCGTGGCGGCGGGGTCGGCCGCAGAGAGAATCGCGGGAAGATGACGCGCATGAGCGGTGGTGACGATGTGACGCGCATCCGCGAGCGCCCCGGCCAGCGCCGATTCCGGCCCCGTCAGATCGGCGAGTCGGGCGGGTCTGGCCGCCGCGGCGATATCGGCGGCGAGGCGCGACGGATCGCGCAAAACGGGCACGACGGGGATGCCGCGCGCGAGCAGGGCGCGGCACAATGCCGCGCCGGAACGTCCGCTCGCGCCGATGACATGAACGGCTGGGCCGAGGTTCATCTGTGTCCTCCCTCTGATTGCGGGAAGAAATAGATACGCGAGGCAGGCGCGCGCGTCATGAGCCGCAGTCTCTATTAAAGCAAAGGGTTTCCAAAGGGCGACCGTCCTTTGGCGGGTGCGAGGCGGAGCCCTGCATGGCTGCGTCGAAACGCGAGCCGGACACGCGGCCCCCGCGTCACGGTCACAATGTGGTATTATAATACCGACATCCGGAAAGCGGCGGATTTCCGGGCCGGATGCAAGGTCAACGCACGCAGAAACCGCTTGACGCGCCCGCGCGCACCCCTCATAAGGCGCCCCCACACGCCAACACTCGTTGCTGGAAATTGTCCACCATGAAGACCACAGTTTCGTTGAAGCCCGCCGAGGTGACGAAAGGCTGGGTGCTGATCGACGCCGAAGGGCTCGTTCTCGGCCGCCTCGCCGTCATCATCGCCAATCGTCTGCGCGGCAAGCACAAGCCTCAGTTCACCCCGCATGTCGATTGCGGTGACAATGTCGTTGTCATCAATGCGGAGAAGATCGCCCTGACCGGCAACAAGGTCGGCCAGAAGCTCTTCCATTACCACACCGGTCATCCCGGCGGGATCAAGGAGCGCACCATCACGCAGCGCCTGGAGGGCAAGAACCCGGGCAGCGTGGTCGAGAAGGCGGTCGAGCGCATGATCACGCGCGGTCCGTTGCAGCGCCGGCAGATGAAGCATCTGTACGTCTACGCGGGCGACAAGCATCCGCATGAGGGGCAGCAGCCGGTCAAGCTCGACATCGCCGCCATGAACCGCAAGAACGCCACCACTTCGATCGGGGCCTGAGATCCATGTCTGAAACCCAAGAGCGCACGGGCTCGTTGCAGGATTTGGCGGCACTCGCCCCCGTCACGCAGGACGCCCCCGTCCATGAGGTCAAGCGCGACGCGCAGGGCCGTTCCTACGCGACCGGCCGCCGCAAGGATGCCGTGGCCCGCGTCTGGATTAAGCCCGGCAAGGGTGAGATCGTCGTGAACGGCCGTCCGGTCGGCCAGTATTTCGCGCGCCCCGTGCTGCGGATGCTGATCACCCAGCCGTTCCTGATCACGGACCGCTACAACAGCTTCGACGTGTTCTGCACGGTGAAGGGCGGCGGTCTCTCCGGTCAGGCCGGCGCAGTGCGTCACGGCATCTCGCGTGCGCTGACCCATTACGAGCCCACCCTGCGCGGCATCCTCAAGGTGGCCGGCTTCCTCACCCGCGACAGCCGCGTGGTCGAGCGCAAGAAATACGGTCGCGCCAAGGCCCGTCGCTCCTTCCAGTTCTCCAAGCGCTGATCCCGTACGCGGCTCCGGCCGCGTCACATCGGCAAGACAAACCCCGGTCCGCTCTCAGCGGCCGGGGTTTTTTGTGTTTGCGCTATGTTTTGACTTTTGGGGGAGCAGTTGGTCGGTTCTTTTTTGAAAAAAAGAAGAGCGGCACGCTCACCGAGCCACCATGACTGATGCCCTCAACCCCCCTGCTTTCCCAGCCCCAGCACCGGGAGCGTCTGGCTCCCGAGAATCGTCGCGGGCAATTGGCCGTTCCAGCGGCGGGCCTGCTCGTACTGCACGTAGTTCGGCGACGCGCCCAGTGACGATGCCTGGGCGCGGATCGCATCCGCCTCGGCCTCGCCCTTGACGCGGGTGGCGGCGGCCTCGGCCTCGGCCTGGAGGCGGAGCGCCTCGGCCTTGCCGCGCGCCTCGGCGATCGCGGCATCGGAATTGCCCTTGGCGGCGATCTGCTGCCGTTCGGCATCCTTCACGGCCTGCTGGCGCAACTGCTCCGCCTTCGTCACCTCGGCCTTCGCGCGCGTCATCTGGTCGATCGCCTCACGGAAGGCGCGGGAATAATCGAGATCGGTGATCTGGATCTCGGTCACATGCACGCCGTAGAGGTGCAGCGCGTTCGCCGCGACGGCCTGGAGAATCTCCGCCTCGATCTGCGAGCGGTTGCTCGGCACATCGGCCACCAGCCGCGTGCCGAACGCGATCTTCATCCGGTCATTGGCGAGGGTGTAAATCCGCTGCTGATAGGACGGGAAACGCTCATAGAGCAATTTCACATCCTCGGGCGGCACGTCGTACTGCACCAGCATCGTGACGCCGATGGCCTGATTATCGGCCGTGAAGACTTCCGACTTGCGGATTTCGAGCTGCTGGGTCGCCGTGGGGAAGGTCGTCACGCTCTCGATATAAGGCAGCTTGAAGTTCAGCCCCGGCGTGGCGATGCGGGAAAACGCGCCGAAACGCGAAATCACCGCGACTTCCTGCTGTTCCACCTGCACGTAGCAGCCGAACACGACTCCGAGCACCAGCAAAGCCAGCACGCCCAGCGCGACGGCCTGCATCATGAAGCGGGGCGTCAGACGGTGGATATCGGGGAGTTTCTTGTCGTTCCACATAAGCATGACTTTCAGGACGGACCGAAGGGCAGACGATACCCGTCGAAGCAGAATGTCTCCCACAGGTTCAATGTCGGGCGGGTCAGCGTCACGCGCCCGGAGTCGTTGCGATCACAGCACAGATACGCGCCGTCGCGAAACAGCCCGAATCCTGCGCCCGGCGCGCTGACCAGGGTAAAGGCCGTTGCGTCGTCGAACGCGGCCACGGGCGCGAAACCCGTCGCCGAGACCAGTCTCAGCCATGCGCCGTCCTCGCCCGTCGCGCGCAGGCGCACCTCCGTCCCGCGCACACGCAGCGCGATGCGCGGGAGATGCGTCACGTCGGCGCGCCCGAGCACGTGCCCCGCCGCGGCGTCGAAGCGGAGCGCGAAAGCCTGCGCCGCCCGGCACTGCCAGTCCGGGCCGCATGACAGGCCCGGCCGTTCATCCTGCCTCAGCGCCGCCAGCTCGGCACGCAGAAGGGCCAGTTCCTCATCATTGCGCGCGGCCGGGCGGAAGAGCGGCTCATGCTTCACACGATCGAAAATCTGCTTGTTTTCGAGCAGCGCCTGCTCGTCGACGGGTTTCTCGATCTCATGGATGGTCAGCGGGCTGCGGATCAGGAAGGGGCGCAATTCCTGATGCGCCGCATCCACCACCCCGCCGAAGCCCGCCGTGATCATCCGCCGCGTGTGTTCGATATGCTCGAACCCGTATTTGCGGAACCGCGTGTCCATGAAGCCCACCAGATCCAGCGCCGCGCCGGAAAACGCGCTGCACTGCCCGGTGAGCAGCGAGGAAACGAACGGATTTTCCACCGTGCCTGTCCCGTCATGAGCGGCGGCGTCCCAGTGATCCGGCCAGACATTGACGTGCCCGTAGCGCAATGCGGCTTCGATCCAGGGTTCCTCCCACCGCGCTTGCGTCGGGATCGTATCGTCCTCGATCAGGATCACCACATCGCATTGCCGGACGCAGCGCAACTGGAACAGCGCGCGGTTCTTGTTCCAGGCGATGCCGCGATTCGACGCGCTGACATGCGGAATGTCGAGCCGGGTCAGCAGGGCCGGCGTATCGTCCGTCGAGCCGTCATCCGCCACGAAATACTCGACGGGCCGTGCCGTGTAGGACCGGAGCACCGGGATCAGCGTCTCAAGGAACGCCGCGCGATTATAGGTCGTCACGCCGATCCCGACCCTTGTTTCCGTCACGATGCGCCCCTTGCCGTTGAGGACGGAAGTCTAGCTGAAACATTCGGGCAACGGAAATGAGCCTCGGCCGG
Source organism: Acidomonas methanolica (assembly GCF_004346035.1). GTDB lineage: Bacteria > Pseudomonadota > Alphaproteobacteria > Acetobacterales > Acetobacteraceae > Acidomonas > Acidomonas methanolica. The sequence goes on from NZ_SLZN01000015.1 coordinate 14,009, forward strand.
GTTGCGGCATGCGGGGCGTCGCCCGCGACCGGCCAGAAGGGGATCAGCCTTGCGTGACGCCGATCTGCTTGATGGCGTGGAACGCGAGATCGGGCGTCATCTCCGTCGTCCGCCGCATCATGAAGGCGGAGCTTGCGAGAAAGACCGGATCGCCGTCCAGATCGTCCGCCATGGCGGAGCGGTTGGCCATGCAGAACGCCTCGATCTTCGCCCTGTCCCCCGTGATCCAGCGCGCCAGCGAAAAGGGCGTGGATTCGAAACCGATCGCCACGCCGTATTCGCCCTGAAGCCGCGATTGCAGCACGTCGAGCTGGAGCGTGCCGACCACGCCGACGATGGGGGGCAGCCCGTCCTGCGGGCGGAACAGCTGCACCACGCCTTCCTCGGCCAGTTCGACCAACGCCTGGCGCAACTTCTTGGCCTTCATGGCGTCGTCCAGCCGCACGCGGCGCAGGATTTCCGGCGCGAAATGCGGCACGCCGGTGAAGCGCAGATCCTCGTTTTCCGTCAGCGTGTCGCCGATGCGCAGCGTGCCGTGATTCGGAATGCCCACCACGTCGCCGCCGAACGCCTCCTCGGCCAGCTGGCGGTCCCGCGCGAAGAAGAATTGCGGCGTGTGCAGCGCGAACGGCTTGCCCGTCCGCACGTGTTTCAGCCGCATCCCGCGCGTCAGCCGCCCGGAGCAGACGCGCGCGAAAGCCATGCGGTCGCGGTGATTCGGGTCCATATTCGCCTGGATCTTGAAGATCAGCGCCGTCACCTGATCCTCGTCCGCCCTGACGGCGCGTGACTCCGAGGGCTGCGCGCGCGGGGCCGGACCATAGGCCACCAGCGCGTCCAGCAGATCGGTCACGCCGATCTCTTTCATCGCGCTGCCGAAGAAGACGGGTGTCAGATGCCCGGCATCGAAGGACTCGCGCTCGAATTCCGGCAGTGCCGCCTGCACGAGTTCCAACTCCTCGGAAAGCTGGACCATCCGCGCATCCGATTGCGGCAACTCCGCCGCCGCGCCATGCAGCGCCTTCGTCCGCAGGTCGTAGGTTCCCGCGAACTGCGCCGCGCGCCCCACCGGCCATGTGGCGGGCGAGGTGTCGAGCGCCAGGGTCGAGGAAATCTCGTCGAGCAGGGCGAAGCAGTCCTGCGCCTCGCGGTCCATCTTGTTGATGAAGGTGACGATCGGGATGTCGCGCAGGCGGCAGATCTCGAAGAGCTTGCGCGTGCGGTCCTCGATGCCCTTCGCCGCGTCGATCACCATGACGGCGCAATCGACGGCCGTCAGCGTGCGATACGTGTCCTCGGAGAAATCCTCATGGCCCGGCGTGTCGAGAAGGTTGAAGACGCAACCGCCATATTCGAACGTCATGACCGAGGTGACGACCGAGATGCCGCGATCGCGCTCGATGCCCATCCAGTCCGAGCGCGTGCGCCGGCGCTCGCCCTTGGCGCGCACGTTGCCCGCCATCTGGATCGCGCCGCCCGCGCGCAGGATACGCTCGGTCAGCGTGGTCTTGCCGGCGTCCGGATGGGAGATGATCGCGAATGTCCGCCGCCGCGCGATCTCGCCCGTGATCCGTGCGGTGTCGGACATTCGTCATCATCTCCCGGAAAGACAAAATGCGGGGCGCCGCCCCGCATGGCCGTCAGGGAGTCGTGCTCCCTGCTCCCTATACTCATCGGCCGCCGAAAACCGCCGGCCTTTGGCGAAGGGGTCGGGGGGCGGCAGCCCCCCGAGGCGATATCAGCGCGAGTAGAACTCGACCACGAGGTTCGGTTCCATCTGCACCGGATAGGGCACGTCCGACAGACGCGCGGTGCGCAGGTACTTGCCCTTCATGTGCCGATGATCGACTTCCATGTATTCCGGAACGTCACGCTCGCCGCTCTGCGCGGCGTCGAGGACGACGGCGAGCTGCTTGGACTTCTCGCGGACCTCGATCACGTCGCCGTCCCGCACGAGGAAGGACGGGATGTTGACCTTGTGGCCATTGACCGTGACATGGCCATGGCTGACGAACTGGCGGGCGGCGAACGGCGTGATCGCGAACTTCATGCGGTAGATCACCGCGTCGAGGCGGCGCTCCAGCAGGTCGATCAGGTTCTCCGAGGTGTCGCCCTTGCGGCGGACGGCTTCCTCGTAATATTTGCGGAACTGCTTCTCGCTGATATTGCCGTAATAGCCCTTCAGCTTCTGCTTGGCCATGAGCTGGACCGAGAAGTCGGACGGCTTCTGCTTGCGGCGCTGGCCATGCTGGCCGGGGCCATATTCGCGGCGGTTGACCGGGGACTTCGCACGGCCCCACAAATTCACGCCCAGACGGCGATTGATCTTGTACTTGCTTTCCTGGCGCTTGCTCATTGCAAGAACACACCTTACGAATCCGCTCCGCCCGATGCTGCATGGCGATGCGTCTGTGGCACCGGTAGGCCACTCTCCGGATTGAGAGCGACGGGCGCGCACCCGAAACCGCGGCCCCGGGGCGCAGAACCCGCCTTCGGCCACGGCCGGTACGTCCACGTTCCCGGCAATGGCGCGCCTCCTACCGCCACGTGCGGCGAATGTCAATGTAAACCGCGCTCCGGTCGTGTTCCGCCTGGACGTTCGGAGCCGAGTTTCGGCGCTCCGCCCTGTCGTTCAATCGACCTGAAGAGCGCCGAACCGCGCCACGGCGCTGGCCGCGGCCGCATCGTCGACGCTGTCTCCGGCCAGAGCGGCGGACAAATCGGCGATCAGCTTCTGGTGCCGCGCCGTCAACGGCGCGTCGGGGGTGAGGTGAATCCTTTCCCACACGTCGAGTCTCTCGGCGTTGACATGGGCGGTGCCCCCTGTCTCGGCGGGAGGCAGGCAGAGATACGTGCCTTTCACCGGGTGCCGCAAGGCGACCATGCCCTGTGCGACTGGCACCAGATCGAAAGACAGGACGGGAGACGGAATGGGTTCGCCCTGTATGGACATCGCCGGGCTGTCAGGATGATCGGTCGCCAGAAACGCTCGCGAACCGCTGACCAGCAGCAAGACGGGCGCATGCCAGCGGAAATCGCAGGTCGTGACATGCAGACGTCCGTCGAACATGTCGATGCGGATGTCCTGGTTCGAGGCGCTGCGGAGCGAATAGGCGCGGAACGGCTTCGGGCGCGACGCTGGACGCGGGAAGGCCGTGGTCGCCGCCCCGGCGCTCCGGGCGATCTTGCGGTCGATCTCCCGCAGGATCGCTTCCCCGACCCGCACGGGATCGTCGAGATGAAACGATGCGTTGAAATGGTCGCGCCCGTCGCCGCGACGCGCGTTTTTCATCCAGAGATAGTCGATCCGGGCGTCATGAACCGCATCCATCAGATGATAGGTGCGGCGGACCTGGACGTCCGGCGAAAAACAGAGACCATGGGTCGAGCGGCTGAAGATCGTCGTGTGGAAGGCGGAGCCGACCATGCCGGTGATGAGGCGGCCTGATCTGTGGAGAGAGAGCTGACTGTCCAGATCCATGGTCTCCGGCGTCAGAATGCCGACTCCATGACGCTCCAGAACGGATTCGATCTCCTTTTCGCCTTCAAACGCGTAATTTCCGGATGTGAGGGCCGATTTGGACAGCCAGTAGACCTCCCGGTCCCAGAGGGACTCCGGGGCGGCGTCCCCCATTTCCGCACAGAAGGTGGCGAATTCGGAAAAAATGAAATCGTCTTCACTCAACGCCTGTCCGGGAATCACAAGCTCCTCGAACACGGTTTCGAATTCCGGGATGACGACCTGGTCCCGCCCGATGCCGGCATGGTTCAGAAGCCTGCTCATCCATGGATTGGAAAAGATTTCATCGACGGATTTGTTCGTGAGAAACACGACCGGATCGTCAGGACGCTCCCTCTTGCGGTAATACCAGAGCGCATTGAGACATTCCGTGATGAAATGCCCGAAGTGATCGGCGATGACGCCGCCGAAGACCGCGCGCCCACTGCGAGGGAGGAAAACCGGGTTGAGCGGGCGCGTCAGCGGCGTGCCGAATTTCAGCGCCGCGGGATGGCCCGCGAACTGGGCGCTTCCCAGAATGAGGCGCCCTGCCCGGTCATAGAGCGCGGAGTCTTTCCGATTGGGCCAGAATCCCTTGGGGATATAAAGGACGTCACGATGGAGATGGACGTCCGGCGCGCCCTGATGCACGTCGCCCGTGAGATCCTGATTTCCGCAGGGCGCGAACTCTTCCATCATTTCCCCGCCATTTCCTTCGGCATTCGGCTGTCACATGCACCGTATCGCCGCCGACTCTGCACGCGGGGGCATGAAGAGACAAGAGAGCCGGGTCTGGCGGCCAGCCGGTGGAACCGCCCCGCGCCCGCCGAAGGGCGGTCGCCCTTCGAACAGCCGCGACGGGAACCGCCTTCGCCGCTCAGAACGTCATCGTCACCGAGGCGTTGACCGAACGCCCCATGAGCCCGACCGGCAGGAGCGCGCCCTTTCTGCCCGCATAGATGTAATTGCCGAGCGCCACGCCGCCGAGGGGCAGGTAGGCGGCCTGGTTCAGCACATTGTCCAGCCCGAGCTGGAACACCGCCTTCTTCCACCTGTAGGAGGCGGTGAGGTTGAGCAGCGCATAGCCGGGCGTGCGCGGCTCGGAGCGGAGCACATCCACCGTGCTCTTGCGCTTGACCAGGATGACCTCCGCGCGGCCCGACCAGTTGCCGTAGGTCTCGTCCAGCGCGACGAAGCCGTTGGTCGGCATCTGGTGATACAGGCTCGTATGCGTCACCAGATCCTGAGCCCGCACCCAGTCCACCTTGGCGCTGATCACGCCCGTGCCCCATTTCGGCGAGGACCAGGCGGTATAATGGCCCGAGGCGTTGACGCCATAGCTCTGGGCGTTGTGATTGGCGAATTGCAGCAGCGCGAAGCCGTCGGAGAAGGTCTTCAGCCGGTTCACGTTGATGTAGTTCTCCGTATAGATGAAATAGGGCTGGACCTTCAGCTCCCACAGCTTCCTGGCCTGATCGTGCCAGTCCGCCGTCACGGAGACGTTATGGGCGATGGCCGATTGCAGGTGGTTGTTGCCGACATAGCCGTTTCCGTCCCCGAACCAGCCGATCATGGTGCTGGCCATCTCCGAACGGCCCCAGCTGTAGAGTTCGAAGAGGTTCGGCGCGCGCGACTTGCGGGCGTACCCCCCTTCGATCGACAGGCGATCCGTCGCATCCCAGTGCATGAGGGCGGTCAGGTCGAAATTCACATAGGTATGGTGATGGTTCTGGGCATTGAAGGCGTCGGCGGCGTTCGAATCCGTGACGGCCATGCCCGACATGCCACCCATGCCACTCATGCCTGACATGCCCGTGGACATGCCACTCATCCCCCGCGCGACGTAGTCATAGGGCTGCACATTGCCGGTATTCATCATCACCACGTCGCTGCGGACGCCCAGCAGCGTTTGCACATGCGGCGCGGGATGCGCTTCCCACTCGACGAAATTGCCGAGCCGGTCGCGTCGTCCGTCGTCGATGTTCTGGTAGGTGTTCGGCCCCATCATCATCGAGCCCGGCAGCGGCGGCCACCAGTCCGCCAGCCACTGGTGATCGAAGCTGTCGCCGATTCGCAGGGTGTCGTGACGGCCGAACGGGATCGTCGCCTTGATCTGGTATCCCGCGATCCGGTTCCTGTCATTCATGGGCATGCCGGTGTCCCAGCTATGGCCGCCCTTGTCGGCGAGATCGTTCATCACGTGATCGACCCGCTGCCAGTAGCCGCGCGCTTCCAGCGTGCCCCAGTCGAACGCGCCGGTATATTTGCCGTTCACGAAGGTGGAGCGGTTATTGGTCATGTCCATCCAGGCGTTCGGGAACCCTTCATAGGGCGTGTCCGACTGCCCGGCCGTGACGGCGAGGAGATGGTTGCCCTTGTGATACCCCAGCGTGACGCTGTGCGAGACGTTCTTGTAGAGCGAGGAGCGCACGACGCCTTCGCCGCCGCCCATATGGTAATCGCCGCGCGCCTGATAGGAGGCGCTGTAGTTCAGGCTCCAGGTATCGTTCGCGACCGTAGCACTGGCCGATCCCTCCCAGCCGCCGCCATTGCTGTGATAGGCGCCGCGCGCCCAGCCGGTGACGAGAACCTTGCCGCGCCGCGCGAATTGCGGATCGCGCCGCTCCACGCTCACCGTGCCGCCGAGGCTGTCGCCCCCGAGGCTGACGGGCGTGATCCCGGCGATCACCGTCGCATTCGCCACCATGTCCGGCGTGATATAGGACAGGGCGGGGTTCATGTGGTTCGGGCAGGCGGGCTGGATGCGCACGCCGTCCACCATCGTCGCCACATTGTCGTCGGCCATGCCGTTGATGACGGGCAGGGCGGAAATGCCGCCCGCATTCCACATGCTGAATCCCGGCACACGGGAAAACAGCCCGGTCGTGTCGGCGGTGCCGCGGCTCAACTGTCGCAGGTCTTTCGACGAGACGCGCGTCGCCATCAGGCTCCTGTCGGTCAGCGAGGGCGCGTCCGCCGCATAGACATCGACTTCCGGCAGGGTGATGACCGGCGATGCGCCGGCGGCGCGAGAAGGGGGCAAATGAACGGCGCAGGCGGCGAGCAGGAGGGCGCGCGTCATGCCGCGCCTTTTCGGAGCGAACTTCATGATTGAGGTCTCTTCGGTGTGAATGACGCCGGACCGCCGCGCGGTTCTCGCGCGGCGGCAGTTTGTTCACGAAGAGACGGAGGGCGGTCCCCGCGCGAGGACAGGCGTCCAGGGCGCGGGCGGCGCACGGGGGGGCGCGGCCTTGCGCTGCACATGCAGCACCAGCGTCGAGGGGGCGGGCAAGACGGGCGCGGCATGGAAGACGACCGGGCCGAGCGTCAGCAGCGGGCAAAGGAAGCAGCCTGCATCCGCGTCATGCCCGGGCCGGGGCGCCTGATGCGAGTCCCGGTCATGATCCGCCATCATGTCGCAGCCGGTCGTCATGACCGGCGCGGTGGTGATGACGAGTCCCGTCAGCCGTTCGAGCGTGGCGCGCGGCATTTCGCCGGGGCGCGCCGCGCCCATGATCACGAGCTGTCCCAGCAGCCCGAGCAGCAGCACCCCCACCCACAGGCGCGGGCGGAGCGCGACGCGGCGGGAGGAAAGGGCGACGCGACCGGCCATGGCCGCCTTCTCCGCCCAATATCCTGTCTTGTCAAACCCGCGCGCGAGGCACATTCCTGCGGGTCATGGATCACGCGCGCCCCATAGTTCCCCTGATGGCGCCGGCTCCGCCTCGCGCGGACCGGTCCTCGCGCCTGCTGCTCATCGCGCTGGCCGTTGCGCTGGCCGCTCATCTGGGCGTGCTGTCATTGCTGCGCAGCCCGGCCCACCTGCCGCGCCCGGCCGAGCCGCAAGCTCCCGTCATCTTCGAACGCGCGCCGGAGCCGTCGCTGCGGTCCTTCGCGCCGCCCGCAGCCCCCGCCCTGCCGTCGGACGCCGCCGAAATCCCCGCGCCACTCACCACGCCGGAGGCTCTTCCGGTGCCCATGCCCCTGGCGCATCTTTCGGCCGGACGCCGCTCCGTCATATCGCATTCCACCAGCGCGTCGGCGTCGACGAGGACCGTGCCCACTCCGGCATCCGTTCCCGCCGCCGCGTCGCCCGCCGCCGGTCCTTCCGCCGCCGCGCCCGCCGTCATCGCGCCGTCCTGCGGGATTCAGACGCCGCCCTATCCGCCGGAAGCGCGCCTTCTGCATCAATCCGGCGTGGTGGGCATCCTGCTGACCGTCGCGCCTGGCGGGGCGGTGACGGACGCATCGCTGGCCGTCAGCAGCGGCAGCGATGCGCTCGATGACGCGGCGCTCGCCGCCGCCCGCGAGGCGCGCTGCGTCAATAACGGGCCGCGCGCCGCCACTCTCCGCCTGCCGGTGGGGTTCCGGCTGGAGTGAGACGTCTTCGTCCGGAGACGGAGAACAGCCTTACCGGCCGTCCAGAACCTGCCGCGCGACCGCCGCGTCCCGGGCAATCTGTTCTTTCAGCGCGTCCAGCCCGCTGAAGCGCTGTTCCTCGCGGAGCATCGTGTGGAGGGAGACTTCGAGCCTCTGGCCATAAAGATCGCCGTCGAAATCGAAGATATGCAGTTCGAGACGGCTTTCTTGTCCGTCATTGATGGTGGGACGCCGCCCGATATTGGCGACGCCCTTGCGGATCACGCCATCCGGCATCCGCACCGTGGCCGCATACACCCCGCGCGCGGGCTCGATATGGGAGCCGAGCGGAATATTCGCCGTCGGGAAGCCGAGCAATCGGCCGCGCTTGTCGCCATGTGCCACCGTGCCGGGAATGGTCCAGGGGCGGCCCAGCTCCTCTTCGGCGCGCTCCAGATAGCCCGCCTGGAGGAGTCTGCGGACGCGCGAGGACGAAAACGGCCCACCAATATCAGCCAGAGGGGGGACGATCGTCAGCCCGATGCCGAACGGCTCCAGATGGCGTTCGAGAAAGGCGACATCGCCGCTGCGCCGATGCCCGAAGGCGAAATCCGGCCCGCACGCGACATGGCGCACGCCCAGCCCCCGATGCAGCACCTCCTCGATGAAGTTCTCGGGCGAGAGCCAGGAGAAATCATGATCGAACGGAAGCTGGAACACATGCCGCGCGCCGTTTTCGGCAAGATAGCGCGCCCGCATGTCCGGCAGGGTGAGGCGGAGCGGCGGGTCCTGCGGGCGGAAGAATTCGCGCGGATGCGGCTCGAAGGTGACGGCGGCGAGGGGCAGGTCGGGGCGCGCCGCATGCAGCGTATGCAGCAGATGGACATGGCCGCGATGAACGCCGTCGAAATTGCCCAGCGCCGCCGCCGTGCCGCGCGCCTCTTCCGGGATCGTCCAGCCCGTATGAACCGTCATGCGGTCGCCGGAACGGCAAGGGTGGGGGTGAAGGCCGCGGCGGCTTCGCGAAGATCGGCGGCGTGCGGCACGCCCGGGGCGGCGACCGTTCCGTCTTCCGGACGCACGATCTGGCAGATCTGACATCCCGCGGCGCGCGCGGCCTCGAGTTCCCCCGCCACGTCGGACAGGAACAGGATCGCCCCGGGCAGGACACCGGCGCGCTGCGCGATCTCCGCATAGCTCTCGGCGATCTTCTTTCCGCCGATGCCGAGATCGTAGAACGCCTCGAAGAAGCCGGTCGCGTCGCCTTCCTGCGTATGGCCGTAAAGCAGGCGCTGGGCCTGGGCCGCGCCGGAGGAATAGACCGCCAGCCGCATCCCGGCGTCATGCCAGCCGCGCAGGATCGGCAGCACATCGGGATAGAGCGTCGCGCGCAGGTCGCCGTCATGGAAGCCCGCCTCCCAGGCGATGCCCTGAAGGGTCTTGAGCGGCGCGGTCTTTTCATCCCGCGCCATCCAGTCGCGGATCACGTCGAGCGGGGCGCGGGCGGGGAATTCGCGGGCGATGTCGCCCAGCGCGACCTTGACGCGCGCATCCTCCGCCTTCGTCCGCAACAGATCCGGCAGGGCCCGCGCGGCATAGGGAAACAGCACGTCACGCACGAACGCGATGGGAAGCGTCGTGCCTTCGATATCCAGCAGGATGAGGCGGATGGCGCTCATGCCGGAAGCTCCGCCGGGAAACGCCGCGCGATCCCGTCGCCGGTATAGTGCGCGATCCATCCCGTCATGTCCGTGAACACCCGCAGCGCGACGACGTCAGGCGACAGCCCGGCGTCGAACCAGTGCGGCACGCCGGCCGGAACGGAGATCAGATCGCCCTGCGTGCAGAGCACGGAATAGACCCTGCCGCCGAGATGTAGCACGAACGTGCCCCGGCCATGGACGAAGAAGCGCACCTCGTCCTCGTCATGCGTGTGCTCGGAGAGGAATTTCTCGCGAATCGCCGGAAGATCCGGCGTCTGCGCATTCAGCCGCACCACGTCGGCGGAGCCCGCGCCCGTCTCGCCCATCAGCCCGTCGAGATAGGGGCGATAGGCGTCCAGAACCGCCTCGGCCCCGGCTTCTTTCGACGGCGTGACCGGCGCGTCCCAGCGTTCGAAGCGGACGCCCAGCGGGCGCAGGGCCTCCGCGATCGCGGAGGGCACCCCGGTGTCGAGCAGTTTCGTGTCCGGCGCGTCGTCCGGATAGATGATCAGGCGGCTCATGGTTCAGCCCTTCCCCTCGTTCACGCCCGCTTTCGCCAGTTCGCAGGACAACAGGAATTCCAGTCCTTCCTGCCGCGCCAGCGCCGTGTCCATGTCCTTGCCCCAGACATACACGCCATGCCCCCGGATCACATAGCCCGCGGGCATGTTGCCCAGATGCGGCGCGACGACGCCCGCCAGGCGCGCGATGTCCTGGTCGTTGTCGAAGAGCGGCACGTCCACGCTGGTCTCGTGCGTCGTCTGCCCCTCGAACACCTTCAGCACCTCGTAACCCTCCAGCCGGAGGAAGGGCGCGCGGCGCATCATGGAGAGCACGGTGGAGGCCACGGAATGGCCATGCACCACCGCGCCGATCATGGGATCATGTGCGTACAGCTGGGTGTGCAGCAGCGTTTCCGCCGAGGCGCGCGTCCCGGTGAGGGCGGGGGTTCCATCCGGCGTCACTTCGATCACGTCCGACTCGTCGAGGAAGCCCTTGTGGCCGCCGGAGCGGGTGATCGCGATGCGACCGTCGGGCAGGCGGCGGCTGATGTTCCCCGCCGTGGCGGGCACCCAGCCGCGCTGGTCCATCCGCCGCCCGGCGCGTACGATATCGCGCGCCGCCTGTGTCCAGGCGGAGTCGTGATCGCTCATGCCCATCCGGCCTTACGGATGGGGCGTGCCGGACGGGGGCGCGGCCGGCGTTGCGGGCTGGGCCGTATAATTCGGCTGCTGGGCATAGCCCTGGGGCGGCTGGATGTGACCCGTCGGCGCGGAGGAGGCGTTGCTCTGCTCCAGCGATTCGTCATCGGCCATGTTCTTCTTGAACGCCTTGATTCCCTTGGCGAAATCACCCATCAGGCCGCTGATCTTACTGCCGCCGCCGAACAGGATCAGCACCACGGCGAGCACGATCAGCCAATGCAGGGGGCTCATGCTACCCATAACAAGACACTCCTTAAACAGCGGCGGCGGGCATTCCGGCCCGGGATCATCCTCTCACATGGCGCGACGGCGCGCGTCTTGCAAGCTTTCCCCCGACTCCCCGTTCGTCGATTCCATGTCGAGGGCCGCGACATCGTCCAGCCCGCGCGGGACGATGAAGCCGTAGGTCGGATAGTTCCGCCGTCCGAGCGTATGGATAGGCGTCCAATAGACGCGAACGAGCGACCAGTCATTCTCCGGCGACACATCGACGACCGGCACGCCCCGGTCGATCCGGCCCGGCTCCCAGTTCGCGTGCTCGACGAGGATCTCCCGCGACGCCACGACACGGCGGACGATGGAGACATGCCCGTCCGGCAATCGCCCGGTGGAGCGGAATACCAGGATTTCCCCGGCGGCCGGACTCCTCGTCCGGCGGTAGCGTCCGGCGGCCTCGCTCCACCAGCGATAGGCGGAGCCGGAGAGCGCCACGCCGGTCTTCGATCGCGCATAGGGCGCGCATTGCAGCCTGCCGTTGAAGGCCGAGCGCGGATATTCGTAGCGCGGCGTGCCTCCGCAGGCGGCGAGGCTCAGCACGCCGGAGAGCGCGAGGGCAAGGCGCAGCATTACAGCGTGCGAAGTGCGTTCACCCATTCTTCCGCCTCCGTCGGGTCCATCGCCAGCACCTTTTCCGCCACGTCGCGGGAGAATCCATTGCGTGCGAACACGCCCAGCGTCTTCTCCCGCGCCGCGTCATCCGCCGCGTCCGGCGCGAACGGCCCCAGCCGCCGCTTCCGCGCCAGCATCAGCGCCGCGCCGATCTCATGATCCCGGGCCGCCTCGCCATGCCGGTCCCCCAGCGCGTCGTCGAGCGCATCGGCCAGGACCGGCGCCTCGACGCCCTTTTGCATCAGATGCGCCGTCACGGCCCGGCGCGAACGGCCCGTCCGCGTCAGGCCCAGCGCGCGGGAGCGTGCGAAGGCGGCGTCATCCACGGCGCCGAGTTCCGCCATTTCCTTCAGGATCGTCCTGATGACCGGCTGGAGCCCGGCAAGAGCCTCCGCGGCTGCGTCGCTCTCCATCCCCGCCCGCGTCGCCCGTTCGGCCCAGCGGCGGAGCCGGCGATCCAGCACCTGCTCCAGCCCCCGCCGCGTGGTGGCGAAACGCGCCAGATGCGCCACCGCCGCTTCGCGCAAGGCGGCGGCATCGGGCGGCGGCGGTGCTGATTCGGACATCATGCGGGTTTTCTGCCTCCTCATCATGGCGGAACCATGGCTTTCCCCACTCTTCTCCGCAGCAGGACTCCAAAGAGCACAATGTCAGACCGAGACACCGCGTCAATGCGAGGCGGAAAGCACGGTTCCGGACAAAAAAAAGGGCCGGAAGCGAGCGCTTCCGACCCCTTCGCCGTCTGATCCGCAGAAGGATCAGAAGCGGTATCCGATACCCATCCCGACCACCGTCGGGTCGAGCGAATCATGCGCCCGGACGTAAGCGCCCGATCCGCTGTCATTCGCCCAGGCATGCGCCCGGAGGAACATCTGCTTGGCGTCCACATTGAAGAACCAGTTGCCGACCACCTGATAGTCGAAGCCGATATCGACGGCCGGGCCGCCCGTGAAGCCGAAATTCGCCTTCTGGACGATGCCGCCCGCCGGCTGCGTGTTGTAGAACCACGCCATCGTCGCGCCGACGCCGACATAGGGGTTGAAGCGCTTGTGCGGCCGGAAATGCCAGGCGAAGGTGACGGTGGGCGGGAGAACCCATGTGCTGGCGACGTCGATCTTGCCCAGCGGCGTTCCGTCGAGCGACACTTCGTGCCGTGTGCTGGCCGCGATCAGATCGACCGAGATATTATCCGTCAGGAAATATTCGAACGTCAGTTCGGGCGAAACGCCGTTCGTCGTGCCGACATGCCCCGGCAGATGCTGGCCGTTCAGCCAGATCTTGCTGTCGAGATTTTCCGGTAGCACGCCGATCGCCGAGAGGCGGACGATGAAGTCGCCCTTTCCGAGCCCGATCCGCGTGTTGGCGCAGGTCTGGAAGAGCCCGCAGGACGAGCCGCCGGACGGCGGCAGGACCGGATGGGGCGTCGGCGCCGCCTGCATGTTCACGATCGGCCGGGAGGACTGGGCGCGGGCGGGAGCGCCCGTCGCCGCCAGCATGACTGCGAGGCCGGCGCCCGTTGCCGCGGAGAGAAGACGCTTGAGCGAGATATTCATTGATGACTGTCCGTGAAACACTGGGTACGTCCTCAATCAGCATGCCCCGGCGCGTATTGCTTTGACCTAGGTCAAACGCGCGCCCTATAAGAAATTAAATGAGCTTAAGTATCGACGCATGGGCGGCCGTGAGTCAGGACGGGCGTGACCGGTTACGGGGGCGCGTCCGGAATGAAATGAAGGGATGAAACATGCTGGGGCGTCCCCATGACGCCGCCGCATTGTTGCGCGAATGCGCCCAGTGCGGGGCCCGTAAGCAAAGTGTCTGTTCGGTCGTCGAGGACGAGGATCTGGCCCGGCTGGCCGTCCACTCCCAGCATATGGTGGTCCAGCCCGGCCAGGCATTCATCGCGCAGGATGAGCCGGCGGATGAATTCTTCATCGTGACCGGCGGCCAGGTGAAGCTGTTCACCCTGATGGCGGATGGCCGGCGGCAGATCACGGGATTCGCGCGGCAAGGGAGCTTCCTCGGGCTGGCGGCGCAGGAACGCTATGCCTTCACGGCCGAGGCGCTGACCGAGGTGCATCTCTGCCGCTTCACCCATGTCGGGATGAAGCTGCTCATCGCGCAGTTTCCCGCTCTTGAGCAGCGGCTCCTCCTGGAAGCCGCCCGCGAGTTGATTCTGGCGCAGGAGCATATGGTGCTTCTCGGCCGCAAGACGGCCCTGGAACGTCTCGCCAGCTTCATCATGCAGCGCGTGGAGGATTGCGGCGGTCAGCCGGAGATCACATTGCCCATGACGCGGACGGACATCGCCGATTATCTCGGCCTGACGATCGAGACGGTGAGCCGCATGCTCAACATGCTGCGGCGCGACGGGCTGATCGAGGTCAAGCATATCACCCGCATCCGTGTGATCGACCGCCCGGCGCTCGCGATCCGCGCGGCGGGGGAGCGGTCTGGCGTCTTGATGTAGCGGGGATCAGCCCAGGCGCCACATGCCCAGCGCCTCGGAGACCAGCGTCAGGAGATCGGGCGCGTCGGCCATCTCGCGCAACCGTTCCAGACGGCCGTCCACCGCCAGCGTCGCAAGACCATGGACCGCGCCCCAGGCGGCCGTCGCGCGCAAGGCCCGTTCGTGCTCCGACCCTTCGGCGGCGAGCATGCCCAGCGCCGCGAAGGCGCGTTCCGTCGCGGCGCGCAAGGCGGGATTCGATCTGTCGAGCCGGTCATTGCGGAACATCAGCTCGAACATCGCCGGGCGGGCGAGAGCGAAGCGCAGATAGGCCAAGCCGCGTGCGCGCGCGTCCGCTCCCGCCCGGTCCAGAGCCTCGGCGAGTGCGTCGTAGCCTTCAGCGGCCAGTGCAGCCAGCACGCCCGCGTGATTGCCGAAATACGGATCGCCCGAGGTCGCCGAAACACCCGCGCGCCGGGTGATGGCGCGCAATCCGAGGGCGGACATCCCGCCTTCGTCGAGAAGGGCATGGGCGGCGTCGAGCATGGCCCGGCGGATGTCGGGCGGTGGAGAGCGGCGGGTCATGCCTCTAACTTACAATGTAAGTTTCTGCTTGCAAAGCACGTTGCCGCGCGCGATGACTTACATTGTAAGTTAGAGGGGCTTCCATGAACGCTCGTGTCCTCCTGTCTGAAATTCTTCCGCTCGCGGCAGCCTGGCTGCTGGCGCCGGTCGTGCCGCCGCTCTGGTGCCTTCTCGCCACGGCCGGGCTGGCGGCGTTCGGCGCGCTGCGGCAGAGGGGGCGCGTCTCGCGGGCCTGGCGTCTGATGAACGGGCTGGCTGTGGCTGTGACCGCCGTGGGGGTGCTCATGGCCGATCAGCCGGAGGCGGCGCGGGCAGGCGTGCAGAACATGATCTGCGCCGCCGTCTTTCTTCTCGGCGCGGGAGGACGCGTTCCGCTCCTGAGGGAACTGGCGGAACAACGGGCGGGCAGGGCGCTGCCTGACGCGCCGGGGCTGGCGGGCTTCCTGCGCGGTTATACGGTGGTCTGGGCCGTGTTCTTCGCCTTGCGCTCCCTTGTCTGGGGTGCGGCGCTCGCGTATCGGCTCGACGACACCCTGTTGCATCGCGGGATGATGCTGTCCCTGGCTGCCATGATCGCCCTGAGCCTCGCCGGCCGCCGGATCTTTCGCCTGAGCCGCCGGATGTTCAGAAACGAAACACGACGTTCGACTGATAGTAGTTTCCGCTTTGTGCCCCTGCGCGGCTCATGCCGTTCGAGGCGATGAAGCGCGCGGCATATTGTGTCCAGGAGAGATGCTGCCCGAACTGGAGCGTGAGCGCGGTTTGCGGGATGACGCCGACGAATCCGCCGGAGGGCGTGAACCCGTACGCGCCGCTGGAGCTGTAGATGCGATCGTTCACGTCGTCGCGCCAGAGGAAGGGCGACTTGAGCTGAAAGCTCAGATAGCTCAGCGGCGTGACGCGCAGGACGGGAGAGACGGTGATGAGATTGCTGGGCGCGATGTAGGCCGTGGTGTCGAGATAGTTCGTCTGGGGGTTGAACGGCGCGATATAGGTGCCGATCGTCCCGGTCCTGCTTCGCGAGTCGCCGCCTGAATACAGGTTGAACTGTCCGCCGATGAAAGGGTGCCAGTGAGAGCGGGGATTGCGGTAGCCGGCCGTCGTGTTGACCGAATAGGCCGCCACGTCGCGGATCGCGCCGCTTTTTGCATCCTGGAAGGTGCCCGACTGATAAAGTCCGCCGACCGAGAATTCGAAAGACGGGGAACCGCCATACCAGCGGAAGCCGCCATTCTGCCGCGTCGTGCTGCCGGACAGAGTGGAGGCACGGTAAGGTACGGCGGCCCCGGCCCCGGCGAGGCGGAAGCCGATGGCGAACAGGTCCAGATAGGTCTTCAGCTCCTCCCGCCCCAGCCGGATCGGCCCGGGGGCGAAGGTCATGTCCAGCCCGTGCAGCCGTGTTCCCCAGTCTTCGTCATCGTGGAACATCTTCGACTCGTTGATGTTCGTGCCGACGAAATCGTAGAGGTCCACGCGCACTCGCTGCCAGATCGCATAGCCGCGCACGCCGTTCCAGGAAAGCGGCACGTTGGGGGTGTTGCGGTTGTAGAGCACGTAGGAGGGCGCATCGAGGAATTGCTGGCGGCCGACGAGCAGCCCCGTGCGTGCGCCGAGCATCCCGCCGGTGACTTCGACGAAGCCCTGTTGCAGGTCGAGTCGCTTGCGGTAGGTGCCGTTGTAGCCGTAGCCTGCCCATCCGGCGGCATCGCCGTTGATCAGTTGGCCGAACAGCCGGACATGCGCGCCGAGATGCAGATCCGCGCCATAGAGATTGCGGACGGCGAACCGCCCCGCGCCGGGCGTTCCCCGCGTGCCCAGATAGGGCCGGCCCTCATACCAGTTGCGCAGGCGCGTCTCGCCTGAAAGGGTCAGCCAGATCGTGCGCGCCTTATTCAGCGCGATGAATTTCAGCGGATCGAACGGATCTTTCGCAAGGGAGCGGTCGCGGAGGAAGCTCCAGTCCTCCGCCCATGGCGCGTCACCGTAAATCCCGACGGGGCCGAACCCCGCCGCCTCGCCGTCGCCGCGCGTGAACGCGCCCCATGGACCCTGTCGTCCACTGGGGACGGTGTTCTGCCCTGACGTCACCCGGCGCGGCTGGTCAATGACGCCGGCGTGCGGATAGGTCTGCACCGTGGGGCGCGGCGGCTGGCGAACGGTGACGGTTTCGACGCGGTTTGTGATGGCGCTTCGGTCAGTGGTCGCGGACCGGCCCGGCGTGGCGGCGAGGGCGGCCATAAGCGGAGCCGTGAGTGGCAGCAGAGATAAAGCGCGATTTTTCACCGTTAATATACACCGAATCCCCTATATCAACTCAAAATACACGTTTATTTTTTTAAATGCCATACAGAATCGTTTTTTGCACTGTCTCAATTCAGACGTTCACGAAAATGCGCCTGCGGCAAGTGGGTGCGGTTGTACTGAAGCTGCGCGCGGGTGAGCTGGAAGCCGACCACCATGTGATAGTCCGTGTCCTCGATGCTGTCCGAAGCCGGGAGATCGATGATGCGGATCGGCGTGTTCAGCGCCGTGAGCGAGGTGTTCGGCTCGAAGGCGGCGGTCGCGTGAAACACCTTCTTGTCGAGAATCTTCCCGTTGCGCACGACCGCGACGAAATAGGGCAGGTCGAGCGCCTCGCTTGCGGCGGCGGGCCCGCGCTGGATGGTCATGGCGAGGGAGATTCGCGTGCGGACGGTCTTCTGGTGGTGCGCGCCGGTGGGGCCCGCCTCGCAGGCGCCGGTCATGCCGGTCAGGCTGGCATGGGCGACGAGATCGCCCACATCCAGGCCGCGCCCGTCATAGGCGAAGAGGTCCGACGCGTCGCCGAGCATGTCCATGTGGGGACAGGCGGGGGCGAAGGCGCTCTGCTGCTCCTCGCAGGCGGTCAGCGCCAGCGGGGCGGTCAGGAAAAAGGGAGCGAAACGGGCGATCATGCGGAGGCGGGACATGGGCTTGATTCTCGAACCTTCTGTATCCAGGAGAGGCCGGGTCCGCCATCGCGGAACGATGACGGGGGTTGCGCGGCGGCGTCGGGTTGCGTAACGCCCTCTGGGACGGTGCATTTCGCTGCGCCATGTGTCAAAAGAGTCTGCTTCGCGTGCGTCGCGCGCCAGATCGCTATACTGCCTGCCGTCTGATTGGGGAACACCATGGCCGACACGCTCACACTCGACCCAGCCCGCCAGAACGAGGTTCCCTCCGGCTCGGGAAAGGGGACGCTCCGCGTTCTGCTCGCCGGGCCGCGCGGCTTCTGCGCCGGTGTGGACCGCGCCATCCGTGTGGTGGAGGAGGCCATCAAGCGTTTCGGCGCGCCGGTCTATGTCCGCCATGAAATCGTGCATAACCGCACCGTCGTCGAGGATCTGGAGCGCAAGGGTGCGATCTTCGTCGAGGAACTCGACGAGGTGCCGCCGGACGGGCATGTGGTGTTCTCCGCCCATGGCGTGCCGAAATCCGTTCCCGTCGAGGCCCAGCGCCGCAACCTGCTTTATCTCGACGCCACCTGCCCGCTGGTCTCCAAGGTGCATCGTGAGGCGGAACGCCATTTCGCCGAGGGGGGGCCGGACAGTCGTCACATTCTGATGATCGGCCATGCCGGGCATCCGGAAGTCGTCGGCACGATGGGCCAGTTGCCGGCCGGCGCGATGACGCTGATCCAGGACGCCGACGAGGCGCGCCGGGTGCAGCCGGACGATCCCCATCGCCTCGCCTTCATCACTCAGACGACGCTCTCGGTCGATGACACGGCGGAGATCGTGGCGATCCTGCGCGAGCGTTTCCCCGATATCGAGGGGCCGAAGCGCGAGGATATCTGCTACGCGACGACCAATCGCCAGGAGGCGGTGAAGGCCATCGCGCCGGAGAGTGATCTGGTCATCGTCATCGGTTCGCCCAATTCCTCCAACTCCCAGCGTCTGCGCGAGGTCGCCGAGCGCTCCGGGGCGAAGCGCGCCCTCCTGGTGCCGAAGCTCGCCGATCTGGACTGGAACGTGCTCGACGGCGTGGAGACCATCGGCATCACCGCCGGCGCGTCGGCGCCCGAGGCGCTGGTTCAGGAAATGGTCAAGGCGCTCTCGGAGCGTTACACGCTGCGGATCGAGGAGCGGATCGTCAAGGAAGAGAGCGTCACCTTCCGCCTGCCCAGCCCGCTCGGCCCCTGAAACACCGCGCCCCGGATCATCATGGCGGTCTACACGACGTTCGACGACGCGGCGCTGGCCGCGTTCCTGACGCAGTACGATATCGGCGCGGCCCTCGCGTGTGAGGGGATCGCCGAGGGCGTGGAGAACAGCAATTACCTGCTGGACACGGCGAGCGGGCGTTACATTCTCACGCTCTACGAACGCCGGGTGCGCGAGGCCGATCTGCCTTGGTTCCTCGGCTATATGCGCCATCTGGCCGCGCGCGGCGTCGTGTGTCCCACTCCCGTCGCCATGCGGGACGGAACGCTGCTCGGTCGTCTCGGCGGCCGTCCGGCGGCGCTCACCACCTTCCTGCCGGGGCGGCCCGTCACGGTCATCGACGCCGAATCGTGTCATCAGCTCGGCGCGACGCTGGCACGGCTGCACGCGGCGGGAGGCGATTTCAGCCCCGCGCGGGAGAATGAATTCGGACATCGCGCCTGGGGATCGCTGCTGGACGCCTGTCACGGCGCGGGAGACGCGCTGCAAGCGGGGTTGACCGATCGCGTCAGCGCCGCGATCGCGGCGGTGGAGGCGGCTTGGCCGCGGGACTTGCCTGCCGGTCAGATTCACGCCGATCTCTTCCCGGATAATGCCTTCTTTCGCGACGGGCGGCTATCGGGCGTCATTGACTTCTATTTCGCATGCACGGACGCGTTCGCCTATGATGTGGCGATCTGTCTCAACGCCTGGTGCTTTCCGGATGAGGCGACGCTCGATCCGGTTCTCATGCGCGCCGTGCTCGCCGGATACGAATCCGTCCGTCCCCTCGATGCGGCGGAGCGTGGCGCGATGCTCCTGCTTTGTCGCGGTGCGGCGCTGCGCTTCCTGCTGACGCGACTCTATGACTGGGTGAATACGCCGCCGGATGCGGTGGTTACGCGCAAGGACCCGCTCGCCTATGAGAGGCGGCTTGCGGCATGGGAGCGGCGCGATGGACTCTGAGGACGAGGCGCAGCCCGGCCTTGATGGCCTGCCTTATGTCGCGATCTGGACGGATGGCGGCTGCAAGCCCAATCCCGGTCCCGGCGGCTGGGCGGCGTTGCTGCGTTTCGGCGGGCATGAGCGGGAATTGTCCGGCGGCGAGCGTGCGACCACCAATAACCGCATGGAACTCACCGCCGCCGCGGAGGCGCTGGAGGCGTTGAAAAAACCGTGCCGCGTCGATCTTCATACGGACAGCGAATATCTGCGGAACGGCGTCACGCGCTGGCACACGGGCTGGGTGCGCCGCAACTGGCGCAACGCGGCGGGCGATCCGGTCGCGAACATGGATCTCTGGCAGCGCGTGCTGGCGGCGGAGAAGCGCCACACGGTCGACTGGCATTGGGTGCGCGGCCATAGCGGCCATGCCGAAAACGAGCGGGTGGACCGGCTGGCGACACGGGCGCGGGAGGATATCGAGCGGGCGCAAGGAGCCTCTTCCTTGTCTGAAGAAGAGGCAGGACGTCGTCCGATCGTTTAATGAGGCGGCTCGCCGGAAGACTCCTGTCGGCAGGCAGGTGATCCGGCCTCCCGACAGGCGCTAGCCCGCGCCCGGCGTGCGGTGGCAAAGCCGGTGGGCGAGGACCGATGAACGCTCGCCATCGGGAATGGACCCGATCAGCTTCATCTCGTCGATGGATTCAGCCATTTCGACGATCAGGTCGTGGCCCGTCACGATATGCGGCGGGACTTCCTGCGCGAGCATCTTCTCGGGCTGGGGCACCGGATCGGGGAGGTCGGAAAGCATCGAGGCGAGAGCGGCCTTCTGTTCCGGCCAGGCCGCAGCGGCCTCCTGCATGGCGAGGATGAGCATGGCGGCGAGGTCCGGATCGGCGGCGAGCCGCGCGGCAGAGAGGGTCAGCACGAGATTGGTGCGCTCGCGATCGGCGCCGGTGAGACTGCTGATGACGGTCGTGCTCATTCCCTTGGTCGCCTGCATGACCTCCCAGGCCAGCGGATCATGCGCGACCAGTGCGTCCACGCGTCCGTTACGCAGGGCGTCGTCGAAATCGGCCTCCTGAAGAACGACCCAGCGGACGCCCGTCACCGGATTGATGCCGCGCCGTCGCAGACGGATCGCCGCGAATCGCTGGTCCAGCCCGTCGAGGCGCTGAACGCCGATGGATTTCCCCGCCAGATCGACGACGCGATGGATTTCGGTACCGCGAGTGGCCGCCAGAAGGCGGAAGCTGCCGCCGCCCAGCCCGCAGAGCACCAGCCCGGGCAACTCGGGGGTGGGCGTGGCGTGCAGCCGGGGGAGGAGATCAAGCAACGGCACGGCTGCGGCATCGACCGAGCCGTTCGTCAGAGCGTCCAGCGCGGAATCGCCATTGGCCGCGTTGATGACCGTGACGTCCAGCCCGTAACGATCGAAAGTGGTCATCCGGGCGAGATGCAGCAGCGTATTCGTGTCCGCATCCGGCCAGATCAGCTTCAGTTCGCGTCGGCGCCCGTCGCTCGCCAGCTTCCCGTGGCGGGGGCGCATCAGAAACGGTCCTTCGACGAGGGCGAAAACCGCGAGCGCCGCGCCGCCGACCATCCAGCCGCGTCGCATTTTTCCGCGATGTGTCAGTGACATGGCCGGGAATGTTCCAAAAATGCGAAAGGGGGGTTTACCCTCGCGATCGGTTTCGCTAGAAGCGGCGTCGCCGGTCCCGAATAGCTCAGTTGGTAGAGCAAGCGACTGTTAATCGCTGGGTCGTAGGTTCGAGTCCTACTTCGGGAGCCAGGCCCTGTTTTTCTTCGCAATGCGGTTTATTCCTCGGGCTTCACGTCTTCCAGACGGTCGAGATGCCACAGGCGCGGGAAAAGCGCGATCCACACTCCCGTGACGACGAGCGTGCCGACGCCACCCAACACGACAGCCGCTTCCGGCCCGGTCAGGCTGGCCAGCATGCCGCTCTCGAACTCGCCGAGCTGGTTGCTGGAGCCGATGAAGAGCATGTTCACCGCCGAGACGCGCCCGCGCATCGCGTCCGGCGTGGCGAGCTGGGTCAGCGCGCCACGCACCACGACGCTGACGACATCCGCCGCCCCAAGGATCGCCAATGCGGTCACGGACAGCCAGAGCGTATGGGCGACGCCGAAGACGATGGTGGCGACGCCGAACACCGCGACCGAGAGGAACATGATCGGCCCGCAGCGCCCCTTGAGCGGATGGCGTGCGAGATAGATGGAGATGCACAGCGCGCCCGCCCCCGGCGCCGACCGCAGGATTCCGAGGCCGACCGGCCCGAGATGGAGAATATCGCTGGCATAGACCGGCAACATCGCCGTCGCCCCGCCGAGCAGCACGGCGAAGAGATCGAGCGAGATCGCGCCCAGCAGATCGCGTCGCCGCCGCAGGAAGGCGATTCCGCCGAAGACGGACTCCAGACTCATGGGCGAACGGCTCGTCTGGGCCCGCGGCAGCCGCAGCATGCTGGTGGCGCAAAGGGCGCTGCCGAAGCCGATCCCGCAGATCAGATAGCAGAACCCCGCGCCCAGGCCGTAGAGCAGACCGCCCAGCGACGGGCCGATGATGCACGCGGCCTGGAACAGCGAGGAGGAGAGGGCGGCGGCGCGCGGGAACTGCGCGGCCGAGGCGATGGCGGGCAGGAAAGTTTGCTGCGCGGGCTGCTCGAAGGATCGCAGCGCGCCGTACAGCGCCACCAATACGTAGATCGCGGCCGGGGCGAGATGATTGGTAAAGGAGGCGAGGCTCATGAGGAGCGCCGCCAGCACCTCGATGCTCTGGCAGATCTGCACGATGCGCTGGCGGTTGAACTGGTCCGCCACATGGCCGGAGGCGAACACCAGCGCCAGCATCGGCAGGAACTGGGTGAGGCCGACGAGGCCCAGCGCCGCCACGCTATGGGTCAGCGCATAGATCTGCCAGCCCACCGCGACGGCCAGCACCTGCGACGAGAGCGCCGACATGGCGCGCGCGAAAAGCAGCGGCCTCAGCCCTTTCAACCCGCGCAGCGAATCCGGTGAAGGAATGAATTCGGTCGTATCCGTGAGAGGGGCGTTCGATGAATCGGCCATGACCGCCGGAGTATAGGGGCAGGGTGCGGCCGACGGAATGCCGGGGAATTGCAAAAAACTGTCTCTTTGGGCAGCATCCCGCGATGGATGGCGCAGTCATGAATCGGCCCGACTCGCTTTCGTCCACGACGTGGCGAGCGGCGGGGCCTGATATTCGGGTCGGAAGCGTTGCCCGCGTCGAGGCGGGGAGTGCGTTCTGGCAATTATGGATCACTTTCGGCGCGGGTTTCGGACTGCGTCGCGCCGTCGTGCGGCCTGCCGCCCGCTATCGTCCGGATGCGCTTCCGGGCAGCCGGGTCTGTGCCGTGGTCAATCCGCCGCTCCCGCCTTCGTCCCCAACCGACGTGATCGTCCTCGGCATGACAGAGCCGGGCGGCGGAATGATATTGATTTGCCCCGACCAGTGTGTCGCGGATGGAGGAAAACTGTTCTGATGGCCGCCAATTACGCCACCGTCACCTGGGACCAGTTGCATCGCGACGCCCGCACTCTCGCCTCGGCGCTCATGCCGCGCGGCCCGTTCAAGGGCATCGTCGCCGTGACGCGCGGCGGCCTCATCCCGGCCGCGATCATCGCGAGGGAACTCGATTGCCGGCTGATCGAATCCATCTCCGTCGTGAGCTATGCGGGGGAAAGCGCCGAGGAGCAGTCCGAGCCGGTCATCGTGAAGCCCGCCACGGCGGCGGAGGACGGGGAGGGATTCCTGATCATCGACGATCTGGTGGATTCGGGCGAGACGGCGAAAATTGTCCGCGAAGCATTGCCCAAGGCCCACTTCGCCTGTCTTTATGCCAAGCCCTCCGGTCGGCCGCACACGGATCAGTATGTGATGGAGGTGTCGCAGGATACCTGGGTGCTGTTTCCGTGGGATACGGCCCCGCTCTTCGTGCCGCCGCTGGCGCGCCAGTCGGCCTGACCGGAGAAGGGCAGCGCCGTTTCCCGCGCAAGCGTCAGTCTGGCGACGGATTTCCGCCGATCGCCTTGTTGCATGGGTTTTGCCGTGGCGTTTTTTTCCGTCGCGTGTTTCGCTTTCGGCTGCGATGCGATAGGGTCCGCCCGTTCGGGGCGTGGCGCAGCCTGGTAGCGCGCTTGTTTTGGGTACAAGAGGCCCCCGGTTCGAATCCGGGCGCCCCGACCAGTGCCGTTCGCGGCGCTGCGCCCTTAGCTCAGTTGGATAGAGCAACAGCCTTCTAAGCTGTGGGTCGCTGGTTCGAATCCAGCAGGGCGCGCCAGTTATTTCATGCCCGACGGCGTCGGGGATGTCGCGGGCGCGAAGCCGGCCACCATCTCCGCGAGACCGGTCTGGCGTGTCGTTTTGAGGCGGCTGGCGACGAGAATGGCGCGTGCCTCGCCGATGGCGCGGTCGAGCTCGGCATTGACGATGACGTGGTCGAACTCCGCCCAATGCGAGATTTCGCTGAGTGCGGCGGCCATACGGCGCTCGATTTCCGCCGGGTCGTCCGAGGCGCGGCCGCGCAGGCGGCGTTCGAGTTCGGCGACGGAGGGCGGGAGGACGAAGAGGCTGACCACATCGCCGGGCAGGGCGTCGCGAAGTTGCCGATGGCCCTGCCAGTCGATGTCGAAGACCATATCCATCCCGTCTGCGAGGGCGGTCTCGACGGGCGCGCGGGGGGTGCCGTAGCCGCGACCGAACACTTCGGCCCATTCGATCAGTTCGCCCGCCGCCGCCATGGCGCGGAAACTGTCCAGATCGCGGAAATGATAATGAACGCCATCGCGCTCGCCCGGGCGGGGGGCGCGGGTGGTGACGGAGACGGAATGGGTGAGCAGAGGATCGGCGGCGCGCAGGGCGTTCGCGATTGTCGATTTCCCGGCGCCCGAGGGGGCCGAAATGACGAGGCATACGCCGCGTCGCGCGATCTTGATGGAAGAAACCGTCATGGGGCGGATCTGTCCTGCGGCAACGTCTTGTCCTCTCGCTCGTCTCCGGCGTCGAAGCCTGATCTGACCGTCACCGGCTGGCGGACGCCGGGGAGCAGGCATAGCCAATAATCCGCCATCCGTCACGCCGTTCCGCGAAAGTGCGGATCGGGAGGCGGCGTAAAAATCAGGGTCGGGCGTTTACCGTATGGTAACTTTCTTCATATATAGACACAGGCATCTCATGGAGATGGGGGTCGAAGATACGCAATGCAGAATAAATATTCCGCTTATGACAGTCGCCGTAGCATGATCTGCGGCGCAGAGGCGCGAGAGGGTGCGCTTTCCTCCTCCCCGGGGCCGCGGGCATGGCAGGTCGAGCGGCTGCGAACCTGTTCTGGTCGAAGGCCGCAGGGTCACATATGATCGTCCCGCGACGTGACGGACAAGAGGACCGCGCCGAGTCTCTGGTTCGAGGCGTCGACGTCACGACGAGCCGGGTCGCGGGACAGGCGATGGAGCGGCAGATGCAACCTGAGCCGATTATAGGCCTTCTCGACCGGGAAGGTTTCCTGCAACGCGTCGATCAGCTTCTCGAGGCGGCGCGAGGGGACCGCACGCGGTTCATCCTCGTTCTGGCCGACCTCGACAGGTTTCGTGACACGACGAAATATTACGGGCCGGATCTCGCGGAAGAATTGCTGAAAGCCATGGCCCTGCGGGTTCTCGTGGCCGGAGGGGCCGATGCGGTCACGGGGCGCTGCGGAAACGATGCTTTTGCCCTGTTCTATGCTTCCCCGATCGCCGAAATGCCCTTGCGGGCCGAGATGGAGCGTCTGAGGAATTCGCTGAGCCGTCTTGTGGTGGTGGTGGATGTGGGCGTCGATGTGTCGGTGAGCATCGGATATGTCGTGGCCGAGAAGGAGGGAGAATACGCCGAGCGTCTTCTGCGCCGGGCGGAACTCGCGGCCCATGCCGCGAAAACGGCCGGCGGCCGCCGTGTTGTTGGATTTTCCGCCGTATTCGAGGAGACGATCCGGATCCGCCAGACGCTGCTCGCTTCCGTTCGCCGGGCGATGGCGACCAATGAATTCACCGTTCACTATCAGCCGCTCATTCCTCTGACGGCGGACCGGGAGACGGGGTGCGAGGCGCTGGTGCGCTGGAACCATCCGATTCGCGGCCTCCTCACGCCTGCGGCCTTTCTCGATATTTTCCAGGATTTTTCCCTGATGCTCGAACTCGGGCACCGGATTCGCGGCATCGTGCTGGCCGATCTGGCGCGCTGGCGGCGGGAGGGGAGTTACATGGGAAAGGTCGCGATCAATCTGGGCCCCGCCGATCTGGCGCTGGGCAATCTCGCGGTCGATCTGGCCCGGTCGCTGGAAGCAATAGGCGCGAGCCCGCGCGACATGATCGTCGAGGTGAGCGAAACGCTTCTGCTCCGGGGCGCGGAGGGCGGGATGATGTTGCACCGCCTGCATGAATTCGCGCGGCGCGGCTTCTCCATAGGATTCGACGATTTCGGTACCGGGCATGCCTCCCTGACGCATCTGCGGGAACTGCCGCTGGACATCATCAAGATCGACCGCAGCTTCATCGCGGGAATCGAGGACAATACGCGTGACGCCGCCCTCGTCTCGGGCATGATAGATCTTGCTCACCGTCTCGGCCTCACGACGATCGCCGAAGGTGTCGAAACGATGGAACAGGCGCGCCTCCTGCGGCGCGTGGGGTGCGATGTGGTCCAGGGTTTTCTCCTGGCGCGCCCGGTGGATGCGGATTCTCTGCCCGACGCCGTGCGCCGCGCGGAAGAGCTGGTGGCGGCGCTGGAATACGACGACCAGGCGCAGCCGGGCTGTCCGGCCGCTTCCCCGTGACGGGAGGAAACATGTCGTCCCGCACCGTTCTCATCACGGGCGCATCCTCCGGAATCGGGCGTGGCCTGGCCTTGAGCCTGGCGGCGCCGGGCGTCGTCCTGCATCTGGGCGGCCGGGATCTTCCGCGGCTGGAGGCGGTGGCCTCAGCCTGTCGCGCGAAAGGGGCGGCGACGGAAATCCGCGCGCTGGACGTGACATGCGCCGAGGCAATGGCGGCGTGGATCGGCGAGGCCGCGCATCCCCGGCTTGATCGGGTCTTTGCCTGCGCGGGCGTTACGGGAGGCGTGGATGCGCCGGACACCGACGGCGCCGCATTCGAAAGCGCCGCGCAGGTCCGCCGGATGTTCGCCGTCGATCTGGACGGCGCGCTCAACACGATTCTGCCCGCTCTCGACATCATGCGCCGGCAACCGCGTGATGGCCGGGGCGATCGGGGACGCATCTGCGTCATCGCGTCGGTGGCCGGGGTGGTGAGCTATCCCGGCACGCCCTCCTATTGCGCGGCCAAGGCGGCGGTGGATCGTTTCATGGTCGCCAGCGGCGCGTATTCCCGACGGGCGGGCATTCACCTCACCAGTGTCTGCTGCGGATTCGTCGATACCCCGATGGTGGCGGGCCATCGTTTCCCCATGCCCGGCCTCGTCAGCACGGAGGCGGCCGTGCGCTCCATCCTGAGAGGCGTGGAGAGACGAAAGCGGCGGGTGGTGTTTCCTCTCTGGCTGGTGCTGGGCTCGCGCTTCATGGACATGCTGCCGATTCGGCTCGCGGAACTCTATTACACGCGCCAGCCGACCGGCCGCCCCGGCGCGTTCACGCCGCTGGACGAGAGATCATGATCATCGTCAATCGGAAATTCTGACAAAACATGTCGCTATCGTCATGACAAGTTACGCCGCCGAATACGCTATGGTGGCGGCATGAACCTGTGTCGCTTCTTCATCCTGCGTCCCGTCATGACTACGCTGCTGGCCCTGTCGCTCCTGGCAGCAGGCGCGGTCTGTTATCCACATATGCCGGTGGCGGACATGCCGAATGTCGGCGCCTCCACCATCAGCGTCAGCGTCAGGGAACCGGGCGCCACGCCGCAGCAGATGGCCACGAACATCGTCTCCGTGCTCGAACGCCATCTGACGAGCATCGCCGGCGTCAAGCTGATGGAATCGGAGAGCGACAGCGGCGAAGGATTTATCCGGATCGATTTCGTCGCTTCCCGCAACATCGACGGCGCGCTCCGCGACGTGCAGGCGGCCCTGCGCGCGGCCCGGACCGACCTGCCGAACGGCATGTTGCAGTCCGATCCCGAGGCGTTCAAGGAAGATCCCACGGCCAGTCCCGTCTATATCGTCTCCCTGACGTCCAGGGTCCTGCCGATCGCCAAGGTGTTCGACATTGCGGAAACGCGGGTGAAGCCGCTGCTCTCGGAGGTTTCCGGCGTCGGGCAGGTCGAGGTGTTCGGCGCCTCCCACCCGGCGGTCCGGGTTGAGATCAATCCCCATGCGCTGTTCAAATGGGGCATCGGCTTCGAGGATGTGCGTCAGGCGCTGGCCTCCGCCAATGCCAATACGCCCAAGGGGTTCATCGACGCGGGCGGTCAGCGCCTGACGCTCGCGGTGAACGACCAGGCGGACAGGGCCGAGCAGTATCGCGATCTGATCATCGGGTATCGGCAGAATGCGCCGGTGCGGCTGGCGGATGTCGCGACGGTGTATGACGGTGTCCAGAACCCTTACGCGGGGGGGTATTACAACACGCATCGGGCGATCACGCTGCTGGTTCATGCCCAGCCCAAGGCGAATACGGTCGCCATCGTGGACGGGTTGAGGAAGCATATGGACTTCCTGCGCGCCGCCTTGCCGCCCGGCGTGGAACTGCATGTCATGATGGACCTGTCCAACTCCATCCGCGCGTCCCTGGCCGATACGCAGGTGACGCTCCTGATCTCGATCATTCTGGTGATCGGCGTCATCTTCGCTTTCCTGCGCCGTGCGCGCTCCACCGTCATCCCGGCCGTCACCGTGCCGATCGCCCTCGTCGGCGCGATCGCCCTGATGAAAATGTGCGGCTTCTCGCTCGATATTCTCTCGCTGATGGCGCTGACGATCGCGGTCGGGTTCGTGGTGGATGACGCTATCGTCGTGGTGGAGAACATCGCCCGCCATATGGAACAGGGCATGAGTCGGCGGGAGGCCGCGCTGAAGGGTTCTGGCGAAATCGGCTTCACCATCCTGTCCATCACCGCCTCCCTCGCCGCCGTTCTGATGCCGCTCATGTTTCTGCCGGGGGAGGTCGGGGCGATCTTCTTCGAATTTTCCATGACGATTGTGGGGACAATCGCCATCTCTCTTTTCCTGTCGCTCACGCTCACGCCGATGATGTGCGCCAACTGGCTGGAGATCGATGACGGGCATGAAAAACGCGGTCGCGTTTCCGCTGCGGTCGCCCATGTGATCGACGGGGCGCTGGCGCGGGTGCACCGCGTCTACGATCGCACGCTGAGCTGGGGATTGCGGAACCATGTGCTCATCGCATTGACCCTGCCGCTGAGTCTCGTCGTGCTGGTGACGGCTATCGTGCTCATGCCCAAGGCGGGTGTGCCGGCGGAGGACATCTCCCTGCTGCTGGGGTCGCTCGGCGTCGATGAGGTGTCCTCCTTCAAGGTGATCTCCACACGCTTGCGGCAGGTGGACGCGGCGATGATGAGCGATCCGGATATCGTCGGGATCGAGAGCTGGAACAATTCCGATTCGGACGCGGAGGTTTTCGCTGTCCTGCGTGACAAATGGCTGCGCCCGCCGGACAAGGTCGTCGCCGAGCGCATCAAGAAAATGGTGGCGGATCTTCCCGGGGTCAGGTTCTCGCTTTTCTCGGCCGGCGATCCGAATGGCGGTGGCGGACAGCGTCGGACCGGCACGTATCGCTATGTCCTGCACGGTCAGGACGAGCAGGAGCTTTATGCGTATATCCCGAGGCTCGTGACGGCGCTCCGCAAGGACAGGTCGGTCATCACCGACGTGACGACGAATTTCGAGGGGCATGGGGCTGCGGTTCACGTGCGCTTCGACCGCGATCTGGCCGCGCGCTATCTCGTCACGCCCCAGCTTGTCGCCAACGCCTTGTATGACGCTTATGGCCAGACCATCGTCTCGCGAATCCACACCGAGATCTCCACCCATCCCGTGGTGATGGTGGTCGCGCCGCCCTATCGCCAGTCGCCGGAGTCGTTGCGGAGTCTGTGGATTTCCACGGCGGCCGGCACGCCGTCGGGCGCCGCGCGGTCCAACCAGATCCGTGTCGTGACGAAGAATTCCGCCAGCCTGACCGGCATTGCGGCGTTGAGTGCCGCGTCTCTGCGGAATGCGATCGCCAATCAGATCACCGGCAACGGGTCGAACGGCGCGGCGGTCGCGTCGAGCGTGGAGACCATGGTGCCGCTGCTCAACGTGTCGACTCTGGAGATGCGGCCCACGCCGACGGAGATCGATCATCGCGACGGCTATATCTCGGCGGCGATCAGTTTCGATGTCGCGCCGGGCAAGACCTATGACGACGCGGCGAAATTCATCAATGCGACACTGGCGCGCACCGGAGCGCCGCTGGGCGTGACCGGCAGGCTCTCCGGTCTGGCAGGAGACACGAAGGACCTCCTGATCAACGAGTTGCTGGCTTTCGTGGCGGCCATCGCGACGATGTATATCGTGCTGGGCATTCTCTATGAGAGCCTGATCCATCCCGTCACGATTCTCTCCACATTGCCTTCCGCCGGCATAGGAGGAATTCTCGCCCTCTGGGTCTGTGGCGAGCAGTTCAGCATGATCGCCATGATCGCCATGATCCTGCTGACTGGCATGGTGAAGAAGAATGCCATTCTGGTGATCGACTTCGCGCTTCATGCCGAGAAGGATCTTGGTCTTGCCCCCAGGGACGCCATTCATCTCGCCAGCCTGACGCGCTTCCGCCCGATCCTCATGACGACGCTGGCGGCCGCCTTCGGCGCGATTCCGCTGGTGGTGAGTCATGGATACGGGTCGGAGCTGCGGCGTCCGCTCGGAATCGCCATTATCGGCGGCATGGCGGTCAGTCAGTTGCTGACCCTCTATACAACGCCGGTGATCTATCTCTACATGGACGCGGTGGGGCGGTTCGGGCTGCGTCTCTGGCGGCGTTTCGTACCCGAGACGCGCGGGCCGCGCCCGATGCCGCCAGTCATCGCCCATTGATGTCATCGCCCAGTGAAGCGCATCCGAGGATTCATGATTCGCCTGTCCCCGCACCTGTCTCTCCTCCCCGCTCTGCTGCTTTCCCCCCTGCTGCTTTTTCCCTTGACCGCGCGGGCCGATGCGCCGCTCCTGCGCGATTTTTCCGCGGTCAGCCTGTCGCCGGACGGGCATGTGCTGGCCGCGCTGGAGGGGAATGAAAGCGCCGTTCCTGGGCGTCGCGTGATCAGGCATCTGGTGCTGAGGGCGGTGTCGGGCGGAAGGGCGGTGACGGTCGCGACACCGGATTGCCCTGAGTGCGACGCGACGTCGCCCGCCTGGAGCCGGGACGGGACGCATGTGGCTTTCGTGTTGCGCAAGCATGGGGACAGTCTGCGGCGGATCATGCAGGTCGACGCGTTCGGCGGGGCGCTCACGACGCTTCTGAGCTTCGACGGAGCGGTGCAGGATCTCCGGTTCGGTCCGGACGGAACGCTCGCGGTGCTGGCCATCGCCGGGGC
The DNA here is from genome assembly GCF_004346035.1 of Acidomonas methanolica. Taxonomy (GTDB): domain Bacteria; phylum Pseudomonadota; class Alphaproteobacteria; order Acetobacterales; family Acetobacteraceae; genus Acidomonas; species Acidomonas methanolica. Next base: position 45,364 of record NZ_SLZN01000015.1, read on the forward strand.
CAGGCGCGATCCCGGCGCGCTGGAAGCGGGCGCGCCGCAGACGGGGGAAATCGACGCGCAGGTGGATGAGCAGCGCATCGCGCTCGTGCGGAACGGGCGGCTGGACTGGCAGTCGCCCGCGGATCTTTACGTTTACGAATATGACTGGCGGCCGGGCGGCGTTGTGCCGCGTTTCGTCGGTACCGCGGCGCATGGCAACGGCGACGAGAATTGGTGGCGGGCGCGGCTTTACGGTTTCGCGAACGGCGCGGCGACCGAGCTTTACGCGCCGCCGTTGGACAAGCAGCTCGGGGAGCCGCGCGTTGCGCCGGACGGGCGGTCGGTCGCCTTTATCGGCGGGTTGATGAGCGATTTCGGCTTCTTCGGCGGCGACGTCTTCAGCCTCGACCTTGAGGCGCCCGGCGCGACGCCGCGCGATCTCACGCGTGGCCTGCCCGCGACGGTGACGGGGTTGTCCTGGTGCGGGTCCGATCTGGTAGGCGCGGGGATCGCGGGTGCGCGGACGGCGTTCTGGACGGTGGGCCGGGGTGCGCCGAAGCTGCTGGACGCGGAGGACGATCTTCTGTCCACGGGCGGGGGCGAGCCCAATTTCTCCTGCGCCGGCGCGCGGATGGCCGCGGTGCGGCAGAGCTTCACCCGGGCGCCCGCCCTCGTCGTCGGCGCGCCGGGCGCCTGGACGGTGCTCACGCATGACAATGACGCGATGCCCGCCAACGCCGTCGCGCGGAGTGTCGCCTGGCGCAGTGACGGATTTGACGTGCAGGGCTGGCTGCTGTCGCCCGTCACGCGCAAGCCGGGTGTGGAGCGGAACGGCAAGGTGCCGATGATCGTCGATATTCACGGCGGCCCGTCCAGCGCCGTGACCCCGCGCTATCTCAGGGCGCGGTCATTCAACAAATCTGTGCTCGATGCGGGGTATGATCTTTTCCTGCCCAATCCGCGCGGCAGCTACGGGCAGGGCGAGGCGTTCACCCACGCCAATCGCCGGGATTTCGGCCATGGCGACCTGCGTGACATCCTGCGCGGCGTGGACGCGGTGGAGAAGATCGCGCCCGTCGATGACTCACGCCTCGGCGTGACCGGATATTCCTATGGCGGGTTCATGACGATGTGGGCCGTCACCCAGACCGACCGCTTCAAGGCCGCCGTCGCCGGAGGCGGAATAGCGAACTGGCAGTCCTATTATGGGCAGAACGGGATCGACGGCTGGATGCCGCCCTTCTTCGGCGCGACGGTCTATGACGATCCGGCGGCGTATGCGAAATCCTCGCCCATCGTCTTCATCAAGCATGTGCGTACGCCGACCTTCATCTATGTCGGCGCGAATGACGAGGAGTGTCCGCCTGCGCAGAGCCTCGAATTCTACCATGCGCTTCGTACGTTGGGCGTCCCGACCCGACTGGTGATCTATCCGGGCGAGGGGCATGGGATTCGCAATCCCCAGCATGCGGAAGACGCGGCGGCGCGGTCGGTGGCGTGGTTCAACCAGTATTTGTCGCCATGATCGCGCGGGCTTCATGTGCTGGCGCCGTTTAATGTTTCAGCGTCATGACGTAAGGATCGTCGGGCGCGAAGGATGAGAAATGCGCCGCCTGGGGGCAGGCACGCACCACGCCGGCGACGACTTTCTGGCGGTAGGCGATGAAATCCGTCATGCGGAAGGGCTCGCGCCGCAGGCGATCCACCTCGGCTGCGTCATAGGGCCGCGCATCCTTCGGCGCGCTGCTTCCGCCGAGATTGAACACCATGTAATTGACGAGCGCCGCGAGCTGGTCGGACGGCAGATGCGCGAAGGCCACGTTGGGCAGGCGCACGAGATAGGCCCGTCCTTCCGGCGTGCAGAGGAAGTAGCCGATCTGCCCGGTCAGGTCTGGCACGATGGCGGGGCTGCTATGGCCGTGCTCGCCATGGCAGCCGCCGCACCCGAGAAGATAGCCGGTGCGTGCGGAGGCCCAATGCGTCGCCTCTCCGGGCGGAATGGCCGCGCGAACGTCCGGTGTCGGCGTCACGAGGACGCCTGCGACCGCGACGACGCCGAGCAGGGCGTGGAGGCGCGTGCGATTCCGCATCAATCCGCCGAGCCGATCAGCGCGGCCGTCGAACAATGATAACGCTGGGACGCCGTGCCGAAGCACCAGATGATGTCATTGCTGTTCTGCGGGCGATAGATCGGCAACGCCCGATCCGCCGTGTTGCATTCGCACTCGTCCGGAGCCGAGCAGGTCGTCCGGCCGCAGCAGTCGCGATAGGCGATGACATAGGACTTGCCGTCATCCGGATTGCGACAGGTGCCGATCCATGAAACGGGCGAAGGTTGCGAACCGGGCGGGCAGGAATGAATGCCGCCGCCGCAACAGCCGCAGATCACGCCGTCAATGGCGCAATGGCGCCAGTAATCGCAGCGCGTCGGGTCCTTCGTCTGGGACTTGAGTTCGAATTCCGTCAGGGGTTTCTCCGCCGCGCGGGCGACCGGGAGCGCCGGGACACTCTGCGCGACCGCCGTGGCCCCCACCGCGCCGAGCACGCTCCGGCGGGAAGAGAACCGGGCCAGGCCACGTGTGACGCTTTCGCTGAACAAATCGAAAGGGGAAGGAGATTTCATCTTGCAGGGTACCTTTCTCAAGAAGGGCGGATCAGGCGGCGGAGCGGGTCGGCGGCTCCGACAGATAGGATTGCAGCGACGCGACCTTGAGTTCTCCGGAGATCACGAGGCTTTCGAGATGTTCGCGACTGTTGACGAGCCCGCGCGCGACCAGCGTCCCGTCTTTCCCGTCAAGCAGGAAGGCGTAGGGCAGCTTGTCCACGCCGAGGATTCGGCCCAGCTCGCCGTCATTGAGGAAGGCGTCCTTCGGCTGGCCGATGCGCGCGGCGAAACGTTCCTGCCGTCCGGCGTCCTCCTCGCCCGCGAGCACCAGCGTCAGCTTCTCGGCGCGCGCGAGAGTGCGCGCGATCGGAATCAGCTTGCGGCTGATCGGGCAGCTGTCCGATACGAAGAGCAGAAGCAACGGCATGGGCCAGGAGGCGAGCGAGCGCGCCTGTCCGTCGAGCGCGTTCGCCGTCAGCGTGCCGAGCACGGCTCCCCGGGGCGGTCCGCCGGAGGTGGTCAGCGCGCCCGCCGGAATCACCCGCCGGCCGAAAGCGCGCAACCTCCGGCGCAGCATCAGCATCACCCCTCCCAGCGCCGCCGTCGCGGCATAGAGGGCGATTTCACCGGCAAGAAGAGAGGAGGGCGGGGGAGCTATCATCGCGGCCATCATCACATCCCGGCGACGACCGTCATGGGCAGGGCTGAAGCGTCGACCTCGTGCTTCACCTTGCCGCTCCCGGCGTCGAGGATCAGCAGCTTGCCGGGCGCGTGTTTCACATGGCTGACCGCGTAGATCAGCGGCGAGGCGTCCTGGGTGACGGAAATCGCCGCGACGGGCATGGGGAGGGGAAGTCGCGCGACGCGCTTGTGCGTCTGGGTGTCGAAGACCCAGATCTCCTGTCCGGGATCTTTGTGCGTCCAGTAATGACCGACATGCATCAGGACGTAGAGTTTGTGCGTCCCCGCATGGACGGCGAACGGTTCCGATCCGCCCGGCCGCCAGCCCAGCTCCTGCACGCCCCGGCCAGCGGCTTTCATTCCGGCCGCCTCGTCGAGATCCCAGGGAGACTCCGGCTTCGCGTCCGGACCGAGCTTCGTTTCGAAGACCTTGCCGTCATAGGTGATGAAATAGGCGGTGCCGCTGACGGGATCGACCGGGCTCTGCTCGAAGACCGGCGCTTCGTCGGCGTCGAAGAAGCGCGGCGTGTGCGTGACCTTCGGCGTGCCGCCGTTGAACGACACATTGGCGAGGCCGCCATCGCCGCACAGCGAGGAGAAGCCGCCCTTCGCCCATTCGAACTCCAGCGCACAGCCCGGAATATCGACATTCGTGGCGACCTTCCCGGCGTGCAGATCGACAACCGTGACGCGCGTCGTGGGCGTCATGTCGAAGATATAGGCCCAATGCCCGTCATTGCTCAGGCCGAGATCCTGATTCTTGAACACCGACAGCGCCCGGGCCGGGATCGAGATTTCCTTGGTGAGAGCCAGGGTGGAGGCGTCATAGGCCTGGAGGAAATCCTCGCGATCGCCATGATCGCCGCGTGTCCACATGGTGGTCGTGACGTAATAGGTCTTGCGATCCGGCGCGATGGCGAGGTTGGCCTCGAAGTCGCCCGGCAATGTGCCGAGAATCTTCGCCTTGTCGCCGTCATAAAGGGTGAAGGAGCCGTTCGTGGTGACGAGCGCCCAGTGTTCGCCCATGGTGGGAGGCAGTTTCTCGGTATATTCCTGCTCCGGTTCGAGCGTGTCCGCCGCGCGGGCCGGTGTCGCAAGTCCGGCCAGACAGGGCAGGACCGCGGTGAGGAGCGGCACGACGAAATTCTTCCGGTACTGACGATGCATCGAGATGGCCCTTTCCTGTTTCCTCAAACCTGACCCCGCCATGCGCGGGCCGTTACGATAGTCATGCGGCATCCCGAAGCAGGGCTTCGAGATGCGCGCCGTTATTCACGAGGCCGCGCGCCGCCAGCGTGCCGCGATCGTCGATGACGGCGGCATAGGGAAGGCGATCGATCTGCAACACGAGCCCCAGCTCCGCCGCGGCTGTGAGCGGCGCGCGGCCGCGAATCTGGGTCTTGGCGAATTCCGCGAGTTCGGGCGCCGGGCCGTCCCCCACCACGACCAGCTCCGCCGCGCCCGATTCGCCGAGATCCAGCGCCGAGGGCAGAACCCGCTTGCAGATCGGGCAATCCGGGGCGACGAACAGCAGCAACTGCCGGCGTCCGGGGGCAAGCGGCTCGCCGATCCGCACGGGCGGGCCGCCGATGCCTTGCAGCGTCATGCGCGGCAAGGCATGGCCGGGCTTCACCGCCGGCTCCTTGTCGCTCGTGTCGAGCGGCATGAGGCGTTCGTGCAGCACGCCGACCTGGCGCGCGAGCGCCAGCAGCACGACGCCGAATCCCAGCAGGATCACCACCAGCACGCATTGCGAAATCAGAAGCGCAAGAAACATTCAGGTCATTTCCTCAACGAAACGATGCGCCCGCAGCCGCAAGGCGGCCAGAACGATCAGCCAGAGCGCCGCGCCGGCCATGCGAGGCACGAAGGCGGCGTGATCGGGGTGGTGCCAGGCCGTCAGATCGAGAAGGCCTGCGACCACGGCGAGCAGGGCGGCGCGCCCCGCGACGGTCCAGGACAGGCGCTCCTCGCTGCCGTTCAGGCCACAGCCGCATTTGATGTGGCGCCGTCCGCGCAGGAGGTTCGTCACGATGGCGAGGGTGAACAGCGTGAACAGCGCGCAGCCGCCCCAGCCTGCGCCAAAGCAGCCGGACAGCAGGCCTAGCCCGAGCAGGATCTCGCCGGCCGTCAGAAGCCACGCCGCCGCCGCGAAGACGGGATAGGGCGCGTTGCGCGGCAGAATCCGATAGGCCGCGATGGTGCCGAGAAGATCCCGCTGGCTGAATGCCTTGCCGAGACCGCTGGTCAGCAGCAACGCGCCGAGCACGCCTTCCGCCACGGCGTGGAATGAGGTAACGCCGGTATCAAGCACCTGGACGCTCTCCCTGTTCATCGTTCATTCGAAACATTCCACAGTCGTGAAGTATGGCCATCATGCCTCGTGGGTTGTCGCGCATCAATAGGATGCCTTGATCGTGCCGAAATATTCACGCGGGGAGCCGCGTTCCGTGGATTGGTAATCGCCGATCGCAGCGAAGCCGTTTTCGCCCATCATCGCAATATATTTCGCGTTGAAGAGGTTATAGACCATGAACGTCGCCTTGACGCCCTTCAGGGGCCCGACATCGCCGAAGATGTAGCTGGCGCCCAGATTGGCCAGCCAGTAGGACGGTACGTAGAGGTCGTTCATCTGGGTGAACGGGCGTTTGGCGTAATAATTCACGTCCAGCCAGGTCGAGGCGTGGCGCCACGAATAGGTCAGGTTCATCTTGTACATCACCGACGGATAGCCCGTCAGCTTCTTGCCCCTGAGGCTGCCGCATCCCGCGGCGATCGGGTTGCCGTCGGGATCGACCGTGTCGCCCCAGCAGAGTTGCGCGTTCGAATCATAGACAAAATGATTGTAGCTGACGGAATTCGTGAAGGAGAGGCCGCGGATCGGCACGATCGTCGCAACCGCGTCCATGCCCCACATCGTCGCCCGATGGGTGTTGAGAGTCGTGGCGCCGCTCGCGCCGCTGCCGATGGAGCCCGAGGACAGTGAAAGCAGGCGGTTGTGATCGTCGACGTGATAGCCGTCGATACCAGCCGTCAGGAAGTGAGACGCATAGCGGTAGCCCAGCACATAGGCGAATGTCCGCTCCGGAACCGTGTTCTTCTTGAAGGCGTCGAAGAGTTGCTGGTTCTGGACGCCCCAGGGGGAGGCGCTTCCGTGCGCGCCGCCGATGAAGGGGCGATAGTTCTCCGCGAAGTCGAAATAAAGTTCATGGTGCGGCAGGAAGTGCCAGTCGAGATTGACGGCGGGGAGGAACCCTTCGCCGACTGTGATCGAGCCATAAGGCCCCTGATTCGTCTGTGCCGAATAATCTGAATTGGTATTGTAATACGTGTTGCCGCCGGACGTTTGCTGCAATATCGACTTGAAGCCGTAGGTTGCGGTCAGTGTGTCCAGAATGCGCCAGCGGTCCTGAAGATGGAACTGGAAGCTGTTGGTGTGATAGGCGTAGGCCCAGGCGGTGGCGAATGCTTTCCCGTAGATATCGTACGGGCCGACGGTCGGGACGGGCTCTCCCTGTCCGAGTTGTGGCTCGTTGTAATACACATTGCTCAGGCTGTAGACATTGTGTTGGTACCATATTCCCGCCGAAATATCATGGCGATGCATCTTGTAATCGAGGGAGGTGGTGAAACCCTCCCGCATCTCATGACTCGGCCAGACTTCTTCCGACAGCGGCACCTGGCCCGAGACGTAATTATAGTTTCCGGAACCGTCGGCCGGACAGGTTCCGGCGGCGCTGGTGCCGGGCGAGCAAATTCCCGGCGCGTTGTAGGTGCCGAAGGAAATATCGCGGTGAGCATAGAGAATGGTCTGCCATTTCAGGCGGTCGGTCAGTGTGATGTCGAAATTGAGGCCGCCGAGATCGTCGGTCGTGTTCTGGCCGCCGTCATAGATCTGCGTATAGCTCCCGCTTTGCAGATTGCTCCAGTTGGCGGGATAATTCCCCTCCGCATATTGGAAGGCGAGCGGATAGTTCGGCGCCAGCCATTCCGTGCGCCAGCCGTTGAGCTTGTATTGGCCGAGCGTCCTGTCCGAGTAACCGTACACCGCCGCATCGTTCCATGAAAAGAACGCCGTCATCCTGCTCTGCTCGCGGATGGGCTGGACGAGCTTGGCGTTGACGGACTGCATGAAGCCCGGCGTGGAGGAATCGAATTTCTTTTCGTAGGAACGTCCATAGGCGACATAGAAGCGCGTGCCGGTGCTGTTGAGTTCCCCGCTGTCAAGCCGGACATAGGTGCGTTTCATCGCATAGCTGCCGAATCCCTGTGAAACGGTGGCGCCCGCTTTCTTCCTGGGGTCGGAGGTGAAGAACTGCATCGAACCGCCGAGATTGGTGTTCGACGCCTGGTCGAGCGCGCCGCCGCCCTGTGAAACGCTGACGCGTGTGATGTCTTCGGACATCCAGGCGTTGTTGATGTTCAGACCATTGGGGTTGTTATAGGTCTGGTCGTTCAGGGGAACGCCGTCGATCGACATGGCAAGCTGGTCCATGAAGAAGCCGCGCATGTAGACGCTCGCTCCCCAGGTATCCACGCCCAGCGGGTCGGTGGAACTGTAGCTGACGCCCGGAAGCTGGCCGACCGCCTTCAGCACGTTCTGGCCGGAAACCTGCTGGGCGAGTTCCCTGATGCCGATGGTCGTTTCACTGTTCTGTGACACCGTCCGCCGCGTCGCGATCACATCCATGGATTCCGAGCCGCCGGCGACGCTCTTTTTCCGCGCGGGAGGGTGATTTCGGGCCTGCGCCGTCGGGTTCGCCGTGGCGGCCGGCGCTGTCCTGGCGTGGCCTTTCGCCGTCCCGCTATTATGGGGCCTTCTGTGCGTTTGGGCGTCGGACGGGGAGGCCATAATGATGGCCGGCCCCACGACGAAGGAGAGCAACAGGGCATTTCTGCGATGCCCGGCGGCCGTTGCGGAGCGGGAGGATGAAATGACTGGTTTCAATCAAAAACGCTCCCTGGCCAAGGTCAGAAACGATTCGCAATCAGAATGATACATCATGAATATTATAACGCAATAGAAATAATATGGCGCGCGGTTCCGGGGAAAGTCTGACGGTCTGGAATGCGATTTCAGGGATGCCGCCGGAGGGGGGATGCCGTTCCCGATGTTCACGCCGGCATGATGCTGCCGCGAGGCGCAGTTCGCCCGCGGCGCTACGAATGCGCGCGCGGGAGCCTTCGTTCAGGCGGTGGAGTTTCGGGAGTTCTACAGCTTGGCTGGGGCGGGAGGATTCGAACCTCCGCATGGCGGAATCAAAATCCGCTGCCTTGCCGCTTGGCTACGCCCCAACTGTGGGAATGGCTTTTAGAGATGTGCGGCGCGTGCGTAAAGCGGCCTTGTGACGGTCATGCGCGTCACGTCACTTCATCGCAAGATCGGGAAGCGGGGCGGATGCGGTGGGATGGTCGGCACGCGAGGGCTTCAGCATCCCCAGCCGCTCGGCGCGGTCGAGTCCGCGATCCAGCGCGGACATGGTCGCGGCGAGGTCGTCGCTTTCGTCCTTCTCCCAGGCGCGCAGCGTGCCGGCCCAGAGGGCGGCCAGCGCGTGGAGGCGCAGGAGCCCCGCCGGACCATCGAGATCGAGCCCCGCGGCCTCGGCCAGCCAGCGCAGGGCGTTCATCGTCGTGCCGGCCAGCAGCGCGGCCAAAGGGAGATCGAAAGGCAGCGCATGCAGCGCGGCGCGCACGCCCTCGCGATATTGCTGAAACACGTCGAGGCGACGCATCAGCATGTCGAAAAGTCGCTCACGGACCGAACTGCCCATGCCGTCGTCGCGCAGGGCGGAATCGTCGGCGATTCGGCCGAGATGGAACAACACGCTGTGACGGAAGGGAAAACGCGCACGCACTGCGTCGACCGGCAGTCCCGCCTCGCGCGCGGCCTCGACGAGAGAAAGCCGGCTCCATCCGTCCCGGGCGGCCAGGGTCATCGCACTCTGGAGGAGGGCCGTGTCGAAGGCTTCCTGATCCGGTTCGGAGGAAAAATCGAAGGACGGTTGGGTCACGCCGGGATTCCGATCAAAGAGGGTTCCGATCTAGCGAGCGAGTTCCGCGGCGCGCGCGGTGGCGGCGGCGATGGCACGGGCGAGGCTGTCCGGCCATGCGTCCGGCTGCATCAGGACGTTCAACGCCGCAGCCGTCGTGCCGTTCGGGCTGGTGACGTTCCGGCGCAATGTGGCGGCATCGGTCGCCGAGGCGTCGAGGACCGCGCCCGCGCCCGCAACCGTGCCGCGCGCGAGCAATCGGGCCGTGTCGGGCGGCAGGCCGTGCGTGACGCCGATCTGTTCCAGCAGCTCGGCCAGCAGATAGACATAGGCCGGGCCGGAACCCGAGAGAGCGGTGACGAGATCGAGTTGCTCTTCCCGCTCCACCCAGGCGACCTGGCCGACCGCGCGCATCAATGCTTCGGCCTGCATGGTCCGGACGAGGCCGATCTCCGGCTCGGCATAGACGCCGGTCACGCCGCGTCCGATGGATGACGGCATGTTGGGCATGGCGCGGATGACCGGCGCGTCGTGCCCGGCGGCCCGGGCGGCGGCACGCAGCCCCCCGCAGCGGCGTCCTGCCATGACGGAGAGGAGTGTCGCGCCTTCCAGCCAGGGGGCGACGGCGGCGACGGCCTGCTCCGCTCCTCCCGGCTTGACCGCGAGCACGACGAATTCCGGGCGGAACCCGGCCGGAATCTCCTCGGGCGTGCGGGCGACCCGGTGAGGCGGCGCGGGCGATGCACAGTGCCGGTCCAGAATGACCGAGGGCGCGATATCCGACCGTTCCCACCCCGACCAGAGCGCGCCGCCCATGTTCCCGCATCCGACGAGAAGGACCTGGGGGAGGAGAGTCTCGCTCATGCCGTCCGCCTAGGCCTCCCCCGCGCAATCGAGCATGGCGGCCTCCAGCGCCTCGGCGGGCGTCTTGCCGCCCCAGAGCGTGAACTGGAAGGCGGGATAGAAGCGCTCGCATTCGGTGAGCGCGATGTCGATCATGTCCTCCATGCTTTCCGCCGCCAGCATCGTGCCGCCGCGCAGGAGAACGGCGTGACGGAAGACGAGCATGCCGAAATCGAGATCGAGGCTGAAATGGCCGATCCAGAGCCGGTCATTGGCGAGGGCGATGAGCTCATAGAGCGAGCGCCTGCGATTGGCCGGGGTCTTCAGGTCGAAGGTGCAGGTGAACTGCATGGCCGCGATTTCCTGCGACCATGAGAAATAGAGCCCGTAATCGCACCATTTGCCGGGCGCTTCGGCCGCCATTTCGTGGTCGTTGCGTCGGTCGAAGGCCCATTCATAGCCATTGACGATCTGTTCCATCAGATCAAGCGGATTGGCTTCCTGGATCGAGGGGGATGAGGAGGAAACGGCGGGCATGTCATACTCCCTGAACCGTGGACGCAGGCCCGGCATCATGACGCCGGGCGGCGCGCCTGATGTCTGTAGCGACGTGCGGCAAAGCGCACGGCACCACGTTAGGTAAGTCATTGCCGCTCCGCAAGTATCGCGCGGAGAAATTGCCAAGCGGCGGGCCACCTACTCCGGCGTGCCGATTTCGAGTGCCGTCACGCGCTCCTCCAGCCGGGCGAGGCGGGCTTCGGCGGCGTCGAGTTCGAGCCGGGCGCGGGCCGCCACGTCGCGGACCACGTCGAGCTCCTCGCGGCGCACGAGATCGAGCGCGGCCAGCGTTTCATCGACGCGGGATCGGACGATGGCGTGGAGCTCCTCGCGCAGCCCGGAGAGGGCGGAGAACGCGCCCCCGGCTACTCCTGCGAGATCGTCAAAGAAACGGGGCCGGTCCGGCATGGTGACGTTCTCCCTGTGTGGCGGCGCGGGCGGAGTGCGCGCGTCGCGTCCCTGCGGGTTGTCATAGGCGCGATCCTGTCCCCGGGTCCAGTATCAGGGGAGAGGTTTCCGAAATCCCGCGCGCGCATCGCGAAGCGCGCGCTTGGAGCAAACGCGAACGCATCCTATACAGCGTCTATGATTATCGTCACCGGCGGCGCCGGGTTCATCGGGTCCTGTCTTCACGCGGCGCTGAAGGCGCGGGGCGAACGCACCGCCGTGGTCGACCGCCTGCGCGACGGCGGGAAATGGCGCAATCTCGCCCGCGCCGCGCCCGACAGGCTGGTGGCGCCGGAGGATCTGGACGCGTTGCTCGCGGCGGCGCCCGATGTGCGGGCGGTGTTTCACATGGGTGCGATCAGCGCGACCACCGCGCGGGACGGCGATCTGGTCTGGCGCACGAATGTCGATCTGTCCGAAAAGCTGATGCGCTGGTGCGCGGAGAGGGGGGTGCGGTTCATCTACGCCTCCTCGGCGGCGACCTACGGCGCGGCGGACCGTCCGGAGCAGTTCTCCGACGCGCCGGACGGACTCGACGCGCTCCGGCCGCTCAATCTCTATGGCTGGTCCAAGCAGGTCTTCGACCAGCATGTGCTGTCCGCGCTCGGCCGGGCGGAGGCGATGCCGCCGCAATGGGCCGGGCTGAAATTCTTCAACGTCTATGGGCCGAACGAATATCACAAGGGCGGGATGATCTCCGTCGTGAAAGTTAAGTATGACGAGGTGGCGCGGGGAGAACCCGCCCGGCTGTTCCGCTCTGACCGGGCGGATATTCCCGATGGCGAGCAGAAGCGGGATTTCGTCTGGGTCGGCGACGTGGTGGATGTGTTGCTCTGGCTCTATGAGCACCCGCGTGTTTCCGGCCTGTTCAATCTCGGGACGGGGACGGCGCGGAGCTATCTCGACCTGGCCCATGCGGTCTGCGACGCGGCGGGACGCCCGCGCGCGGTGGAGTTCATCGACATGCCCGAGGCGTTGCGGGGCCAGTACCAGTGCTTCACCTGCGCCGATCTGACGCGCCTGCGCGCCGCCGGGTACGAGCGGCCCTTCACCTCGCTTGAGGAGGGAGTCGCCGCCTATGTGCGGGAGTATCTCGCCACCGATGATCCGTTTTTCCGCTATCCGGGATTGAACGCATGACCGCCGCGTTTTTACTGCCCTTTCCGCAATTCGATCCTGTCGCCATCCATCTCGGGCCGTTTGGCATCCGCTGGTATGCGCTGGCCTATATCGTTTCGCTGGTCGCCGGATGGCTGATCGCGCGACGGCTGTGCACGCTGAAGCCCGTGGTGGCGACGCAGGTCCAGGTGGACGACTTCGCCTCCTGGGCCATTCTCGGCGTCGTTCTGGGCGGGAGGCTGGGCTATGTCCTCTTCTATCGTCCGGATTTCTATCTGACGCATCCGCTGGAAATCCTGCGCGTGTGGCAGGGCGGCATGTCCTTCCATGGCGGGGCGCTGGGCGTCATCGTGGCGCTGGTGCTGTTCAGCCGGGCGCAGAAGCTGAATTTCCTGGCGTTTTCCGACCGGATCACGGCGATCGTGCCGCTGGGGCTGGGGATCGGGCGGTGCGCGAATTTCGTGAATGGCGAGTTGTGGGGGCGTCCCGCCCCGGCGGATCTGCCATGGGCCATGGTGTTCCCGCGCGGAGGGCCGATTCCCCGTCATCCTTCGGAACTGTACGAGGCGCTGACGGAGGGCGTGCTGCTGCTCTGCGTGACGCTCTTCGCCGTCAGCCGGCCCTGGGTGCGGGAGCGGCCGGGCTTCGGCGCCGGGCTGTTCCTGTTCGGGTACGCCGTGGCGCGCAGCTTCTGCGAATTCTTCCGCGAGCCGGACAGTTTTCTCGGCTTCCTGCCCTTCGGTACGACGATGGGGCAGGTTCTGTGCATTCCCATGGCCTTCGTCGGGATCGGGCTGATGATCTGGGCGGTGCGGCATCCGCGTCTGGCGGCCGCTCATGGCTGAGGGGCCCCGGGGATGGTTCATGCGCGGGGAGGCGCTGGGCGATGTGGCGCACGGGTTCTTCACCCGGCGCGGTGGGGTGTCGCAGGGGCCTTATGCCAGCCTGAACTGCTCCATTTCCTCACAGGACCGGGTGGAGGACGTGGCGGCGAACCGGGCGCGCGTCGCGGCCGCGCTGGGCGTGGAGCCCGGGGCGCTGCTCGGGCTGACGCAGGTGCATTCGGCCGATGTCGTGGTGCTTCGCCGGGGCGCGGCGCACTGGCGCAGCGGGCGCGGACCGCAGGGCGACGCGCTGGTGACGGATGATCCGGCGCTGGCCATCGGGGTGGTGACGGCGGATTGCGCCCCGGTGCTGTTCGCGGCGGAAGGGGGCCGAGGGGAGGGTCTGGTGGTCGGCGCGGCGCATGCGGGCTGGCGCGGCGCATGCGGCGGCGTACTGGAGGCGACGGTCGCGGCGATGCGCGACCTTGGCGCGCGGGAGATCGCGGCGGTGGTCGGGCCCTGCATCGGCCCGTCGGTGTATGAGGTGGGAGAGGACATGCGCCGGGCGGCGCTGGCGCTTGATCCTCAGGGCGCGTCCTGTTTCGGCCCGGCGACGCGGCACGGTCACTTTCTCTTCGATCTGCCCGGCTATGTGCTCGGGCGTCTGCGGCGCGCGGGGCTGAGGCGGATCGGCGCGGTGGGGCTGGACACGCTGCGCGATCCCGGCCGGTTCTTCAGCCACCGGCGGCGGGTTCTGGCCGGCGGCGGGGTGATCGGCCATCAGATTTCTGCGATTCGCGCGCGATGGAGATGAAAAGGAGCCGGGCAAGACGGATGACGCGGCGGGGCCTTCCCCTGCTCCTGCTTCTGCCGTGGGCGCTGACGTTGGGCGGGTGTTTCGACATGCCGCATCCCTTCGCCGATCCGGGGAACGAGGCGCGGCGGCTGGTGAGGAGCAACGCGCCGCCTGCCCGGCTGGCCGTGCCCGCGCCGACCGGCGCGCTATTGAACGACAGGGCGGCGGCCCTCTGGTCGCACGACATGGCGCAGGCCATGCTCGGCCAGTCGGTCCCCGCCGAGGCGCAGGCCGTTCGTCCCGGCGACTGGTGGCTGAAACTGACCGCGACGCGGCAGGGCGAGAACGTGATCCCGCATTTTGTCGTCATCACGCCCAAAGGCCAGGAGCGGGGCCATGCGGACGGCCCGCTCTTGCCCGCGGCGCCCTGGATCGCGGGAGATCCCGCCGTGCTGGCGGCAAATGCGCAGGCGGTGGCGCCGCAGGTCGCGGCGACGCTGACGGGGATTCAGGCCGCGATGATGGCGGCGGACCCGAACAGTCTGATGCGTCGTCCGGCGCGGGTCTGGTTCGCCGGAGTCACCGGCGCGCCGGGGGATGGGAATGTCGCGCTGGCGCAGGCTTTCGTGACCTCCTTCCCCGACCCGAGGGACATGCTGGCCAGGGAACCGAAGGGGGCGGACTACACCGTGCGCTGCGTCGTCACCCTCGCCGACGAACCGGCCGGGACGACGGGCCATCCCCAGCAGCGGATCGAACTGGCCTGGCATGTCGTGGCGGCGGACGGGAAGGAAGCGGGCGCCGCCACGCAGTTGCATGAGATCGACGCCCATTCGCTCGATCACGCCTGGGGCGATGTGGCGGCGGTCGCGGCGGCGGAAGCCGCCGGGGGCGTGCGGCAGATCATTTCCGGCTATTCGGGACGCGATCACAAGCCCGCGCCGCAGGGGTCATGACCATGACAACGCGTCAGAGCATGGCCGGGCTGCAACAACGCCTTCACAATCGCATCACGCGGGCGGTGACTCCGGGGGGCAGGGTTGCTAGAAGGCCGCCAGATCATGGCCGCCTCCACGTGGCCCAGCCTCCCGCACCGGAGCCCGTCCGATGAAGATCGTAGCCTGTAACAGCAATCCGGCCCTGGCGAACGAGGTGGCGCAGGAATTGCACCTGCCGCTCTGCAACGCGTCGGTGCGCCGCTTCGCCGATGCGGAGATCTTCGTCGAAATCCATGAGAACGTGCGCGGCGAGGATGTGTTCGTCATCCAGAGCACCTGCGCGCCGACGAACGACAATCTCATGGAGCTGCTCATCATGCTCGACGCGCTGCGGCGCGGCTCGGCGCGGCGCATCACGGCGGTGATGCCATATTTCGGCTATGCGCGGCAGGACCGCAAATCCGGGCCGCGCACCCCGATCAGCGCCAAGCTGGTGGCGAATCTGCTGGTCGAGGCCGGGGCGAACCGCATTCTGACGATGGATCTGCATGCGATGCAGATCCAGGGCTTCTTCGATATTCCCGTCGATAATCTCTATGCCGCCCCGTTGT
Organism: Acidomonas methanolica; assembly: GCF_004346035.1. GTDB lineage: Bacteria > Pseudomonadota > Alphaproteobacteria > Acetobacterales > Acetobacteraceae > Acidomonas > Acidomonas methanolica. Next base: position 60,755 of record NZ_SLZN01000015.1, read on the forward strand.
TCAAGCGCGATATCCTGGCGCGGCATCCGGAGCGGGATATCATGATCGTCTCGCCCGATGTCGGGGGGGTGATCCGCGCGCGTCAGCTCGCCACGCGGCTGGACAACACGGATCTCGCCATCATCGACAAGCGGCGCGAGCGGGCGGGTGTCTCGGAAGTGATGAACGTCATCGGCGATGTGACGGGACGATATTGCATTCTGGTGGATGATATCGTCGATAGCGGCGGATCGCTCTGCAACGCGGCGGACGCTCTGGTGAAAAACGGCGCGGCGGGGGTGGAGGCCTATGTCACCCACGGCGTGCTGACCGGCAATGCGCTGGAGCGGATCGCCGCCTCGCCGCTGACCATGCTCACGCTGACGGATTCGATTCCCGCGCGGCCGGGAATGGAGTCCGTGCCCAATATCCGTCAGATCAGCACGGCCAATCTGCTTGCGCGCGCGATGAGCGCGGTCGCGGATGAAAGTTCGGTCTCCTCGCTGTTCGACTAAATCCTTCCGGAGCGTTCCCGCATGCTGCTTGCCCGCCCCTATTGGTATCTGCGTCACGGTCAGACCGACTGGAACGCGCGTGATCTGTCGCAAGGACGGACGGACGTGCCGCTCAACGCCACGGGGGAGGCGCAGGCCGTCGCCGCCGCGCAGCGCGTGGCGCGGCACTGGCGCGACGGGGCGACGCCGATCGCGCGCATCGTCTCGTCCCCGCTGTCCCGTGCGCTGCGGACGGCGGAGGAAGCGCGGGACGCCATCGCGCGGGCGAGCGGGGTGGTGCTGCCTCTGACGACCGACGACGATCTCATCGAGGTGTGTTTCGGCGTGCAGGAAGGCGAGCCGATGGGCACGTGGTACGATCCCTGGATCGCGGGGGAATTCACACCCGAGGGTGCGGAGCGGTTCGCCGATCTGCGCATGCGCGTGGTGCGCGCCGTGAATCGTGCGCTGGAGGCGGGCGAGGGTTTGCCGCTGATCGTCGCCCATGGCGGGGTGTTCCGCTCGCTCCGTTCAGCCATGGGAATGGCGCCGAACGTGCGTCTGGCGAACGCGGTGCCGCTCTATCTCACCCCGGCGTCGCCGGAATGGACCATGACGGTTTACGAGGAATAATCCCCTCCGACCCGGTTCCGCCAGCGGGCTCGTCCGCTTGTTCCGGGGAAGCCCGACATGCAGTCCGGGGCATGGCGGACGCGAGGAACGCCTTGCGCGCCCGTCCGTTTTCCGCTATGGCGCGCGCTTCGCGTCGGCACCCCTGGAGGCTGGCGCGCAACCGTTTCAGGAGCATGAAGTGACCCAACTGACGACTCTCGAAGTCTCGACGCGCGCGAAGGCTGGTAAGGGGGCAGCGCGCGCGGTGAGGCGTGCCGGTCTCGTTCCCGGCGTGATCTATGGCGGCAAGCAGGAGCCTGCCCTCATTCAGATCGACCCCCGCGTGATCATGAAGGAAATGCATCGCGGCGGTTGGCGTTCGCGCCTCTATAGCCTGCCGCTCGACGGTCAGGCCATCCGCGCCGTCATGCGCGAGGTGCAGCTTCATCCGGTGAGCGACACGCCGATCCATATCGACTTCCAGCGCCTTGCGGCTGGCGAGCGCGTGCATGTCACGGTCGCCGTGCATGTCGTCGGCGAGGACAAGGCCCCCGGCATCAAGCGGGGCGGCGTGCTGAACGTCGTGCGGCACTCGATCGAGGTGCTGGCCGATGTGGACCACATTCCCGAGAGCTTCACGGTCGACGTGTCCACCCTCGACATTCATGACAATGTGCGCTGGGACGATCTGACGGGTACGGAGCATGTCGTGCCGACGATCCAGATCCCGAACTTCGTGATCGCGACCGTCGCGCCGCCGACCGTCGATGCCGAGATGGTCGCCGAGGAAGAGGCCAAGGCCGCGGCGGCGGCGGAAGCCGCGGGCGGCAAGAAGAAGTAAGACCGGACTGCTATGGCGGCGCTGCTGCTCTGGGTCGGGCTGGGGAATCCCGAGCCCGGGATGCGGCGGCAGCGCCACAATATCGGGTTCATGGCGGTCGATCGGATCGCCGCGCGCCACGGTTTCTCGCCATGGCGCAGCCGGTTCAGGGGCGAGACGGCGGAGGGCTCCATCGGCGGACAGAAGATTCTGCTCCTCAAGCCGATGACCTATATGAATCTTTCCGGCGAGAGCGTGCAGCAGGCCGCCCATTTCTTCAAGATTCCGGTGGCCGATATCACGGCCTTCCATGACGAGCTGGATCTCGCCTTTTGCAAGGTGCGCGTGAAGCGCGGCGGCGGCGCGGCGGGCCATAACGGCTTGCGCTCGATGGATAAATGCCTGGGCGATCCTAATTACCAGCGTGTGCGCCTCGGCATCGGCCATCCGGGGGCGAAGGAGCGTGTCACCGGCCATGTGCTGGGCGATTTCGCCAAATGCGAACAGGATGAGCTGGAGAGGCTGCTCGATGCGGTGGCGGACTGCGCGCCATGTCTGGCCGGGGGCGAGCCCGAGGCCTTCATGACGAAACTGGCCCTGACGAGCAGGGCATGACAAAACGGGCGGCGAGACGCGGGGAGAAACGCTGATGGGGTTCAATTGCGGCATCGTCGGTCTGCCGAATGTCGGGAAATCGACGCTGTTCAACGCGCTGACCGAGACGGCGGCGGCGCAGGCGGCCAATTACCCTTTCTGCACCATCGAGCCGAATATCGGCCGCGTGGCGGTGCCGGACGCCCGGCTCCGGAAGCTGGCGGAGATCGGCAAGTCGCAGAAGATCCTGCCGACGAGTCTCGAATTCGTGGATATCGCGGGCCTCGTGCGCGGCGCGTCGAAGGGGGAGGGGCTCGGCAACCAGTTCCTCGCCAATATCCGCGAGGTGGATGCGATCATCCACGTGCTGCGCTGCTTCGAGGATGACGACATCACCCATGTCGAGGGCGGTGTCGACCCGGTCCGCGATGCGGAGATCATCGAGACCGAGCTGATGCTGGCCGATCTCGAAAGCCTCGAAAAGCGCGAGCCGGCCCTGACGAAGCGCGCGCGGGGCAATGACCGCGAGGCCCAGGCCCAGCTCGCCGTGATCGGGCCGCTGATCGCCGCCCTGCGCGAAGGGCGCGCCGCGCGCACTGCGATCCCGGCGGGGGAGGACGAGGTCGTCCGTCGCCTTCAGCTCATGACGACCAAGCCCGTGCTGTATGTCTGCAATGTCGAGGAAGGCGCGGCCTCCACCGGCAACCGCCATTCCGAGGCGGTGAAAGCCATGGCTGCGGCGCAGGGCGCGGCCGTGGTCATCGTCTCGGCGGCGATCGAGGCCGAGGTGTCGCAACTTCCGATGGAGGAGCGGGCCGAGTTCCTCGAAGGGTTGGGGCTGCATGATTCCGGCCTCGATCGTGTGATCGCCGCCGGGTATGCGCTGCTGGGGCTGCGCACCTATTTCACCGTCGGGCCGAAGGAAACGCGCGCCTGGACGATCACGGCGGGCACGAAGGCGCCGCAGGCGGCGGCGGTGATCCACAATGATTTCGAGCGGGGATTCATCGCGGCCGAGACGGTTGCCTATGACGATTACATCGCTTTCGGCGGCGAGGCGGGCGCGAAAGAGGCGGGCAAGCTGCGCATCGAGGGCCGGGACTATGTCGTGCAGGACGGCGATGTGCTGCTGTTCCGATTCAACGTGTGAAACAGGGGCGGCGTGGATCGTCGTCGCGCTGAGTCATTCGGGGAAAGTTTGAGCGCAAGTTTCGGGACGTCTGCCGGGCGGCGATTTTTGTAGAGTGATCGCGCGACCATCAGGGAGGGCGAGATGACGATCTGCGAAACGGCGCGCGAGACGACCGGCGATCCGCGTTGGACGGCGGTGGTCGCTCGTGATCGCTCGGCCGACGGGACGTTCTGTTACGCCGTGCGCACGACGGGGATTTATTGCCGTCCAAGCTGTCCGGCGCGGCGGGCCCGTCCGGAGAATGTGGAATTCTATGCCGGCAGCGCGGGGGCGGAGGCAGCCGGCTTCCGCCCGTGCAAACGCTGCCGACCGGAGCTTTGCGCGTCCGGGCACCCGCAGGCGCGGCTGGTCGCATCGGCCTGCCGGGCGATCGAATCCGCCGAGAACGTGCCGCCGCTGGCGGTTCTGGCCCGCGAGGCGGGGTTGAGTCCGACTTATTTCCATCGTCTTTTCAAGAGCATGACCGGGCTGACGCCACGCGGCTATGCGGCGGCGCATCGCGGCCGCAGGTTGCGGGACAGTCTTCCCGGGGCGGAACAGGTGGTGGATGCGGTTTATGATGCCGGTTTCGGATCGGGAAGTCGTTTCTACGCGCAGGCGGAGGCGATGCTCGGCATGACGCCGCGCAGCTATCGCGCGGGCGGCAAGGGGGAGGTGATCCGTTTCGCGCGCGGCGACTCGTCGCTCGGCGTCCTTCTCGTCGCCGCTACGGGAAAGGGCGTCTGCGCGATCTTTCTCGGCGACGATCCCGATGCGTTGGTCAGGGATCTTCAGGATCGTTTCCCGGCGGCGCGGCTGGTCGGCGGCGATCCGGAATTCGGCGCGCTCGTTGTGAAGGTGGCGCAGTTCGTGGACATGCCCCGGCTCGGGTTCGATTTGCCTTTGGATGTGCGCGGGACGGCGTTTCAGCAGCGGGTCTGGCAGGTGTTGACGACGCTGCCGCCCGGCGCGACCGCCAGCTACGCGGAGATCGCGCAGGCACTCGGCGCACCGTCGGCGGTACGCGCGGTGGCGCGGGCTTGCGGCGCGAACGCCCTGGCCGTCGTCATTCCGTGTCACAGGGTCGTCCGGGCGGACGGCGCGCTGGCGGGATATCGCTGGGGAATCGCACGCAAGCGGGCGCTGCTCGATCGGGAAGCGGAACAGGCGCAGGATACGCGGGGCTCGGCCCTGCGTACGGTCCGCAGTTGCGTTCCGGCGTCGGGAATGCTGGATTATCGACCCGCAGACCGGGGAGGAAGCCATGGGCAGCCAGAGTCAGACGTTGAGCGCCGAGAGAGAGAGCACCGGGATTGATGCCCTGATCGCTCCGGCGCGGGCGGCGGCGCGGGCGCTGGCCACGGCGCCGCGCGCGCGACGGGACGAGGCGTTGCGGGCGGCGGCGGCGGCGTTGAGGGCGCGGGAGGAAGAGATTCTGGCGGCCAACGCGGCGGATCTGGCGGCGTCGACCGCCTCCGCCGCGTTCCGGGACCGGCTGACGCTCACGCCGGCCCGCATCGAGGCGATGGCCAGGGGGTTGGAGGACATTGCCGATTTGCCCGATCCGGTGGGGCGCGTGCTGGCGGCGTGGGAGCGCCCCAACGGGTTGAAGCTACGCCGGGTCGCGGTGCCGATCGGCGTGATCGGCATGATCTATGAGAGCCGCCCGAATGTCGGGGCGGATGCGGCCGGGCTGTGTATCAAGTCGGGTAATGCCGTGATCCTGCGCGGTGGCTCGGAAAGCCTGCACTCGGCGCGGGCGATTCAGGCGGCGATCGAGGCGGGATTGCGCGTCGCGGGACTGCCGGAAGCCTGCGTGCAGATCGCACCGGATGCGGATCGGGCGCATGTCGGGGCGATGCTGGCGGCGGTGGGGGGCATTGATCTCATCATCCCGCGCGGCGGCAAATCGCTGGTCGAGCGGGTCTTGCGGGAGGCTCGCGTGCCGGTGCTCGCCCATGCCGAAGGGCTCTGCCATACCTATGTGGACGGCGCGGCCGACCCGGAGATGGCGCGGCGCGTGCTGGCCGATGCGAAGATGCGCCGCACGGGGATCTGCGGCGCGACGGAGACGTTGCTGATCGACCGGGCGATCGCGCCTGCGCTGCTGCCCGTGCTGGTGGCGGATCTGCGCGAAAGAGGGTGCGGGTTCGTCGCCGATGACCGTGCGCGGGCGATCCTGCCGGAATTGCCGCCCGCGACGGCACAGGATTTTGCGACGGAATGGCTGGACGCGAAGCTCTCCATCGCCGTGGTGGACGGCGTCGAGGGCGCGCTGGCGCATATTGCGCGCTTCAGCAGCAACCATACCGAGGCGATCATCACCGAGGACGCCGCCGTGGCCGAGCGTTTCCTGAACGGGACGGACAGCGCGGTGGTGATGTGGAACGCCTCGACGCAGTTCTGCGACGGCGGGGAGTTCGGCTTCGGCGCGGAGATCGGCATCGCGACAGGCAAGCTGCACGCGCGCGGCCCGGTCGGCCTCGAACAACTGACGACCTTTCGCTATGACGTCCGGGGGGCCGGGCAGGTGCGCGGCTGACCTTGTCGCCGTTCCCGCGCTTCGGGCCGCTCCCGCGTTTCGGGGACGGGCGACGTGTCACCATCGGGCTGCTGGGCGGGTCGTTCAACCCGGCCCATGACGGGCATTTGCAACTCGCGCGCTATGCGTTGCGTCATCTCGGGCTCGATCAGGTCTGGCTGATGGTCTCGCCGGGAAATCCGCTGAAGCCGGCGAAAGGCATGGCGATTTTCGCCGATCGGCTGGCCAGCGCGGAGCGGATCGCGGACGGGCGGCGCATCGTTGCGACGGATATCGAGGCGCGGCTGGGCACGCGCTATACGGCGGATACGATCGCGCGGTTGCGGCTGATCTTTCCGGAAGTGCGTTTCGTCTGGCTGATGGGCGCCGACAACCTCGCATCGTTTCATCACTGGCGGGACTGGAAGCGGATTGCGGCGATGGTCGCGATCGCCGTGGTGCCGCGGCCGGGCAGCACCATACGGGCGCTGGACGGGCAGGCGGCCCATGCCCTGCGTCGCTGGCGGCGGCCGGCGCGGGAAGCGCCGATTCTCGCATGGCGCGGCGGAAAATCCTGGACTTTTCTTCCTGCCCCACAGAACGGTATATCGGCGACTGCATTGCGCGATTCGGGCATAACCGCTGCATTGCGAGCCACCCTTCCAGCAGGAGTTCGAACCATCCCCAGAAAGTCGCCATCCGATTCGCCGACGCCGCCGACCCGGCGTGCGTCCCGGGCGGTCCAGCCCGCCCCCGTTCTCGCCGAGGCCGCGAAGGCACCCGGCACACCGCGGAAGAAGGCCGCCGTCGCGGGGCCCAAACGCGGACAGAAGGTCACGCGCGAAGCGGCCGCGCGCGACGCGCTGGACGCCGTCGTCGCCGTCGTCACGGCGAGCCTTGCCGATGACAAGGCCGAGGATATCGTCGTGCTCGACCTCACCGGCCGCGCCAGCTTCGCCGACCGCATGGTGATCGCCACCGGCCTGGTGGACCGTCAGATCAGCGCCATGGCCCAGCACCTCGAACGCAAGCTGGCCGAGGATGCCGGGATCAAGCGCGTGCTGATCGAGGGCGCCAACGGCTCGGACTGGGTGTTGATTGATATCGGCGATGTCGTCGTGCATCTTTTCAAGCCGGAAAGCCGCATGCTTTATGCGCTGGAGCGCATGTGGGGCGCGGATCTCGACTCCGACGATGACTCGGTGACGACGCTCTGACATGAAGCTGGTCGCTGTCGGGCGCATGAAAAGCGGCCCGGAGCGGGAATTGTTCGAGCGTTATGCCGTGCGTCTGCGGCCCCGGCTGGAGCTGGTCGAGATTCCCGATGCGAAGGGCTCCGTCGCCGAGGTGCGGCGCAAGGACGCTCAGGCGATTCTGGCGGCGTGCGGGGCATCAAGCTTCGTTGTCGCGCTCGACGAAGGGGGCGCGCGGCCGGACAGCGCGGCATTCGCGGGTCTGCTCGAACGCTGGCTCGGCGGCGGCAGGCCGCTCTGCTTCGTCATTGGCGGCGCGGAGGGGCTGGAGGCGAGCGTCATCGCCCGTGCGGACGCCACACTTTCACTGGGGCGGCTGACCTGGCCGCATATGCTGGTCAGGAGTCTGCTGGCGGAACAGCTTTATCGCGCCCAGAGCATCCTCTCGGGACATCCCTATCATCGAGAGGCGCGTCCCTAGAGTCTTTCCGGCGAAGCGGCCTTCGCCGGATGAGTGCTCAGCGGATCGAACGATTCGGCGCGTCGATCGGCAGGGCCTCTTCCGGCGCCTCGGCGACTTCGGTCGAGGTCAGCGGATGACGCAGCGCGTCGAATTCGTCGGCGGCGGAATGACGATGGGCGGCGGCGTAGCGGGCGTGCGCCTGGGTCCGGGTATTGTTGGCGAGCATCATGCCGTCATCCGGACGGGCGTAGATGAACCCATAAGTCGGGTAGATACTGCCGAAACGGCCATGATCGCTGAGAGCGATGCGGACCGCCGACCAGTCGTTGTTGGGGGACACGTCGACCACGCGCACATGGCGCGCGATGCCGCGCTGACCCCAATGAGAATGATCGATGATGATCGAACGGCTGTTTTCGACTTCCCTGACCACCGCGACGTGACCGAGTGGCATCCGGCGGATGGCGCGGAAATTCAGCACCGATCCCGGCTCGGGGGCTTGGCCGCGCGCATAGACGCCGCGCGCGTTATACCACCAGTCGGCGGCATTGCCCCTGAGGACGACATCGGAGGCCGATTTGGCGAAGGCGACGCATTGAATGACATGACCGCCGGAATGCCGGGCCGAGGCCACGCGGCGATAATGGTGCGTCGCATGGCCATGCTGGGCGACGGCGCGATGATGCGCGCTGTGGTGCCGTGCCTCAGCCTTCGGAGCGAGAAGACCCAGAACCATGGAGCAGAGAGTCAGAGAAGCGAAAACGGGTCCACGCGACGATTTCAGGCGACTTCTCTGCATCACGAATGGTGTTCCTGTTCCGAATGGCCTTTACATTACGGAAAGCTAACAGGGTTCATGCAACCCTGACAAGATGCTGGCGCAACCCTTTTTTGGTTTTCGATGTTGTTTTTGAGCAACGGGTTTGTTGCTCAAAAACCTTTGACGCGTGTCATCGCGTTGCGACAACCATGATCTCGACCAGCACGCGCGGGTCCGCCATCACGGCCTGAACGCAGGCGCGGGCCGGGGCCTGGCCTTCGGGCAGCCATGCCGTCCACAATTCGTTGAGCGCGGTCCGATCGTTGATGTCCTTCACCCAGATCTGGGCCTGGAGCAGGCGGGTATTGTCGGTGCCGTGCTGCTCCAGAAGGGCGTCGAGCTGGGCGAGCACGTCGGCCGTCTGCGTTTTGAAATCGGCGTCCAGTTCGCGTGCGACGACGCCCATCGTGTAGATGAAACCGTGATATTCGACGACCTTGGAGAGAATCGGGCCGGGTTCGGTGCGGATGATGCGGCTCATGGCGGGATGCTTCCTTCATTATGTGGGAGTATGGAATGGACGGCCGGTATGCGGCCGATTCTGTCCTTGCAGGTGGGGATGGTCAACCGGCGGCTTGCGCCTCGCCTGCGCGCGCGGTATCGCCCGGCGCCGGGCGTGAGGCAATTGGGGAGGCGTGGAGGAGATGCGGGCTCGAACGGTTCAGGTGACGCCCCTGCGTCAGAACTGCGTTCTTCTGGACGACCCTGCCACGGGCAAGGCGGTCGTGGTCGATCCCGGCGGGGATGTCGAGGACATTCTGGCGGCGCTGGGGGATGCCCAGGTGGAGGCGATTCTCCTGACTCACGGGCATCTCGACCACGCCGGCGGCGCGGATGAGTTGCGGGACCGCCTGTCCGAGCGTCAGGGCGCGCGCGTTCCGCTGCTCGGGCCGGACAGGCGGGATCAGTTCCTGCTGGAGGCGATCGAGACGCAGGCGGCGGGGTTCGGCCTTGTCGGGCTGAAAAACGCGCATCCGGATCGGTTTCTCGACGATGGCGAGGGGCTCGAACTGCTGGGGCGGCGGATTCGCGTCGCGCATCTTCCCGGTCATGCGCCCGGCCATGTGGTGTTTCTCAGCCCGGAGGACAGGCTGGCGATCGTGGGGGACACGCTCTTCGCCGGAACGGTCGGGCGCACGGATTTCCCCTATGGCGATCCCCAGGCGTTGCTTGACGGAATCCGCACGGTGCTTCTGACTCTGCCTGATGATACGACCGTTCTGCCCGGGCACGGGATGCCGACGACGATCGGTCGCGAGCGGCAGAGCAATCCTTTTCTCGTCTGAGGAGACAGCATGAGAACGCTGCGTGCGGTGATCGGCCTGATGGCGCTCTGGGCGCCCGCTCCGGTTTGGGCCGAGGGTCCGCAGGCGGTATTGCCGCGCGCGCCCCTGACGATCGTGACGCGGGACGGCAAGAATCATGTCTTCTCGGTCGAACTGGCCAGGACGGCGCGGCAGCAGGAGGTCGGAGAGATGTTCCGCAAGGCCGTGCCCGCCGATGGCGGGATGCTCTTCCTCTGGCCCATGCCGCAGGAATCGGACATGTGGATGCGTAATACGCTTGTGCCGCTCGATATGCTCTTCATCGACGGCGACAATCGCATTCACGCGATCGCGGAGGATGCCGTTCCGCTGAGCGAGGCGGTCATCAGCAGCCACGGGCCGGTCGCCACGACGCTGGAACTTGCCGGAGGCACGGCGCGCACGCTTGGGATCGAGGTGGGCGACCGCGTGATCTCTTCCGCGTTGCCGGCCGGGCATTGACGGCGTGACATGACGGTTCTCGTCACAGGCGCGGCGGGGTTCGTCGGATATCACGTCGCGGAATCGCTGCTTGCCGCCGGACATGATGTGCTCGGCGTCGATAATCTCAATGACTATTACGATCCGGCGCTGAAGGAGGCGCGGCTCGCGCGGCTTGCTCCGCGGACGGGCTTCACATTCCGGCGGCTGGATCTGAGCGATACGGCCGGAGTCGCGGCGCTGTTCGAGGAGCGGCGCGAGATCTCCCATATCGTGCATCTCGCGGCCCAGGCCGGCGTGCGGCATTCATTGCTCGATCCCTGCGCCTACGTGACCGCGAATGTCATGGCCCATGTGGTGTTGCTGGAAGCGGCGCGCGCGCTGCCGCATCTGAAGCACGTGGTGTATGCGTCGTCGTCTTCGGTCTACGGCCTGAACGCCACGCTGCCCTTTCGCGAATCGGATGCGGTGGACCAGCCCAGTTCCCTCTATGCCGTCACCAAGCGCACGGGCGAACTCACCGCTCATGCTTATGCCCATCTTTATGGGGTGCCTCAGACGGGTTTGCGGTTCTTCACCGCTTACGGGCCGTGGGGCCGGCCGGACATGGCATATTATCATTTCGCGCAGGCGATCGCGACGGGCGAGTTGTTGACGCTGTACGAAGGCGACGGGCTCGTGCGGGATTTCACCTATGTCGATGATATCGTGCGGGGAATCGTCGGCGTGCTGGATTTGCCGCCGCAGCAAGCGCGGATTCTCAATCTCGGCAGTGACAATCCGGCCCCGGTGCGCCGCCTGATCGCATTGCTCGAATCGGAACTCGGCCGCGTGGCGCGCATTCAGGAGAAGCCGCGCCCGCGCGCCGATGTGGAGGCGACATGGTCCGACGTAAGTGCGATCGAGGCGCTGACGGGCTGGAAACCGCAGGTTTCGCTGGAGGAAGGCGTCGCTCGTTTCGTGGCGTGGTTCCGGGCGTATCATGAGGTCGGCTGAAAAAAATCCGGCACATGCATTTTTTCCATTGACGCTTTGGTGTGAGTGCTCGTAAAAGCCCGCTACCGACGAGGGGGGCTGAGGTTTCTCTGGGTTTTCTGAGTGAAATCAG